>NZ_CP107902.1:7880614-9127737 GCF_036013935.1 Streptomyces sp. NBC_00461 | reverse complement strand
ACGGCAGACCGCGGGCGCGCAGTGCGGCACCGATCCGGACGGCGGACAGGGAGTTGCCGCCGAGCTCGAAGAAGTCGTCGTCCGGGGCCACGGGTACGCCCAGCACGTCGCTCCAGATCTCCGTCAGGCTTGCGGTGAGGTCGTCGTCGTCGGCCCCTGCAGGTGCCGGGGCCGTGTCCCGGCCCGAGGGGCGCGGGACGGCGGGCGCGGGCAGCTTCGCCGCGTCGAGTTTGCCGTTGGCCGTCAGCGGGAGCGTGTCGAGGGCGGTGACGGTGGCAGGGAGCATGTACTCGGGCAGGATGCCGGCGGCCCGCTCGCGGACCCTGGCGGGGTGGCCCCCGGACGACAGGGTCACGTAGGCGTCGATCCTGGCCGTGGCGGCGAGTGCCGGGTCGTCGCGGCGCACCAGTACGGCCGCGGTGCGCACGTCGGGGTCCTCCAGCAGAACGGAGCGGATCTCGTCGAGCTCGATCCGGAAGCCGCGGATCTTCACCTGGCTGTCGATCCGCCCGAGGTGTTCGAGCCGCCCGTCGGGGCGCAGGCGTCCGAGGTCGCCGCTGCGGTACATCGTGCCGCCGGTGAACGGGTCCGGTACGAACCGCCTGCCGGTCAGCTCCTCCTGGCCCAGGTAGCCGAGCGCCACGCCGGCACCACCGACGCAGATCTCGCCCGCCACCCCGGGCGGCAGCAGCCGGCCGGCCGGGTCCACCACGTACAGGTGCCAGCCGGGCAGCGCGCGCCCGACGGAGCGGGTGGCGGCGAGCGCCAGTTTCCGGGTGAGGGTCTGCTCGGTGACATGGACGGTGGTCTCCGTGATGCCGAACATGTTCACCACCCGGCAGGCCCGCTCGGGATGCCGGTCGAACCAGGGCAGCAGCATCCGCGTGTCCAGCGGCTCACCGCCGAAGACGACGAGCCGGACGGACACGTCGGCGTGGTCGACGTCCAGGAGCTGGGCGAAGGCCGACGGGGTCTGGCTGAGCACGGTGACCTTCTCGGCGACGAGCAGGTCACGGAAGTGGTCCGGTTCACGCGACACGAAGTACGGCACCACGACCAGCCGCCCGCCGGTCAGCAGGCAGCCCCAGATCTCCCACACCGAGAAGTCGAAGGCACTGGAGTGGAACCAGGTCCACACGTCCGCCTCTCCGAGCGCGTACTCGTCGCGCGTGGCGTCGATCAGGGCGATCACGTTGCGGTGCGGTACGACGACCCCCTTGGGCCGGCCGGTGGAGCCGGAGGTGTAGATGACGTAGGCGGCGTCATCGGGTGAGGAGGGCCGAGTGCGCGAGTTCTCCTCCGGCGCCGGGCCTGCGTCACGCGGCTCGTCGATCAGTTCGCCTGGGGTCACCTGCACGCAGTCCGCCCCGACCGGGAACTCCTGGAGCCGGGTGACCACCACGCCCAGACCCGCGTCCTGTGCCGTGTGGACGAGCCGGTCCGCCGGGTAGGCGGGGTCGACGGGCACGTAGGTCGCGCCGGCCTTCAACACGGCGAGCAGGGTGACGACGAGTTCGGCGGAGCGTTCCAGACACACGCCCACCCGATCGCCGGCGCCCACTCCACGTGCGCGCAGGCCGTGTGCCAATCGGGCGGCCCGCTCGTCGAGTTCGCGGTAGGTCAGGCCGGCGTCTCCGTCGGTCACGGCGATACGGTCCGGCGTCGCCGCCACGATCCGGGCGAACGCCCCGGGCACGCTCACCGGACTCGTGGTGAGGTCGCGGGGCGGGCGGCCGAGCGCCGCTGTGCGAACGCGCTCCGCCTCGTCGAGCAGCTCGACGTCGTCCGGCGGAGTCTGCGGACGGTGCAGCACCTGCTGGTGTACATGCGCGAGGTGCCGTACGAACTGGGCCGCGATCTCCGCGGAGAAGTGACTGCTCAGGTGGTCGCAGCGCAGCCGCAGACCGCCCGAGTCCCTCAGGACGGACACGGTGAGCGGGAACGGCGGCGCGAGGCAGGGCACGTACTCCGTCTCGCCCTCCCAGGCAGGGGACGTACCGTCCGATCCGTACGAGTGGTCCCATCCGTCGGAGTCGGCGAAGCCGGCGGCCTCGTCGTCGAAGAGCAGACCCGTGAGCAGAGCGGAGCCCGTCGCGGTGGAGGGCTTCGACTCGCCGAGCGTGGCGGCCGGTTCGACGGTGAAGCTGCCGTGGCCGGTGCCGATGACCGGTGGGGTGTCGGGGTCGTAGCGGCGCAGGGTGACGGCGAGTGCCGTGAGCCAGCTCGCCTCGTCGCCTCCGTCCTCCAGGGCGACGACATGAGGGGCGCTGGGGCCGTCGCCGCCCAGCCCCCAGGCTGGAGCGGGCGCGGCCGAAGACGCCTCGGGAGCCGACGGGGCGTCGTTCGGTGCCACGGACTCCCCGGCTGCCAGCCGGTCGAGGGCCGTACGGTCCCAGCGTCCGCGCGGTGCGACGACGATCAGGTCGGACAGGCCGTCGGCGTAGCGCAGGAGGAGGCTGCGCGGGCGGTGGCTCGGGCGGGCGAGTTCGGTGGCGCGTCGGCGCTCCGCGAGCGGGTCCGCCGCCGGCACGGTGACGTCCTCGATCCACAGCCCCGCTCGGCTCGCGGGGTCCGGGGAGTGGCCCGACCTGACGCGCAGCGCGTGGCAGTGGGACGCGTGGATGACGGGATCGGACAGCAACGCGGACACGGGCCGTACTCCTTGTTGTTCTTGTTGTTCTTGTTGTTCTTGTTGTTCTTGTTGTTCTTGTTGCTCTTGTTGCTCTTGTTGATCTCGTTGTCCGGGGCAGGGGTCTCAGCGGGCGCTGAACCCGCCGTCCACGGTCAGGACCGACCCGGTGATCTGCCGGGACTCGTCCGAGGCGAGGAATACGATCGCGGCGGCGACGTCCTCGGGTTCGATCAGCGCGTTCATGGGCTGCGCCTCGACGAAGGTCTTCTCGTGCTCGTGGACGGGCACCTCCAGCGCCCTCGCGATCTCGGCGAGCATCCTGCCCTCGGCCCACGCGTCGTCGCGCACGGAACCCGGGCAGACCGCGTTCACACGCACCTTCGTCGGCGCGAAGTCGAGCGCGGCGGCTTTGGTGAGACCGATGACGGCGTGCTTGGCGGCGACGTAACCGGCGAAGTGCCGGTAGCCGACGAGCCCGGCGGTGGAGGCGACGTTGACGATGCTGCCGGCGCGCCGGGCGCTCATCGCCCCACCGACCTCACGGATCACCCGCCAGGCCCCGGAGAGGTCCACGTCGATCATCAGGGACCACTCGTCCTCTCCGATCTCGTGCACCGGTCTGCCCGAGGGCGCGGCGATGCCCGCGTTGTTGACGGCGACGTCGATCCGGCCGAACCGCTCCTCGGCGCGGGTGACCGCCTCCCGTATGCCACGGCTGTCGCGGATGTCGGCCACCGTGGTGAGGACGGCCGCGCCGGTGTCCCGGCACAGAGCGGCGGTGTGCTCCAACTGCCCCACAGTGCCCAGCGGGTAGGGCACTCCCGGCAGGTCGGCACAGATGTCCAGCAGGGTGAGGTCCGCGCCCTCGGCCGCACAGGCGACCGCAGCTGCTCTGCCGAGTCCGCGGGCGGCGCCGGTAATGAGGACCGACTTGCCTTGCAGCCGCATCGGGTAACTCCCTGGAGTCGTAAAGGGGTTGAGTTGAGGAGTGCGAGGGATGAGGAGGTGAGGGGGCGTGGGGCGAAAGGGGGCGTGGGGACGGCTAGAGCGCCTTCGAGACGATCACGCGGACGAGGGCGGGGGCGGACTCGGTCAGATACATGTGGCCTCCGGGGATCTCGACGTGCTCGAAGTCGCTGCCGGACGCCTTGTTCCAGGACGCGGCGTCGTCGCGACCGACCAGTGCGTCGTCCTCGCCCCGAATGACCGTGACGGGCGCGTCCAGCGGAAGGTGGGTGCTCGGTACGTACGCCTCGTGCATCTCGACGTCCGCGCGCAGGGTGGGCAGGAGCATCTCGCGCATCTCCGGGTCGTCGAGCGCGGGATGGCTGTAGCCCGCGAACTCGCCGACGCGGGCGAGGAAGTCGTCGTCGGACAGGCCGGTGGCCCGCCGTTCACGGCCCTGGCCGGGGTGCGGCGACCCGCTGACGAACAGGTGGACGAGCTCGACGGCTGGCTCGGCGACCAGGCGGTGGGCGAGTTCGTAGGCGAGCACGGCACCGAGGCTGTGCCCGAAGAGAGCCACCCTGTGGTCGCCGTCGCCGAGCTTTTCCCGCAGCTGGGGCAGGAGTCCGTCGACGGCCTTGTGCACGTCCCGGTAGGGCTCCTCGTCGATCAGCCTTTCCCGGCCGGGCAGTTGGAGCGGCACGATCTCCAGCGCGTCCCCGGCCAGGGCGGTCCAGGGGCGGTAGAACGAGGCGCCC
Source organism: Streptomyces sp. NBC_00461 (assembly GCF_036013935.1). Classification (NCBI taxonomy): domain Bacteria; kingdom Bacillati; phylum Actinomycetota; class Actinomycetes; order Kitasatosporales; family Streptomycetaceae; genus Streptomyces; species Streptomyces sp. NBC_00461. The sequence continues at coordinate 9,123,402 of NZ_CP107902.1, read as the reverse complement.
GCCCCGGCGTACGGGAGGCACACCAGCTTGGTCGTGGCGGTCGTGGCGGTCGGGTTGTCCGTGGGCATGGCTGCCGGTCTCTCCTTGCGGGGGGGGCGATCGTTTCGGGGGGCTTACTGGGCCGGTTCGGGGGCTTACTGGGCCGGGGGTCTATTCGCCCATGGCCTTGATCAGGCTCTTGGGGCGCATGTCGGTCCAGTGCTCGTCGACGTAGTCCACGCAGGACTGGCGGCTCGCACTGCCGTGGACGACGGTCCAGCCCGCCGGGACCTCGGCGAAGGCGGGCCACAGGGAGTGCTGGCCCTCGTCGTTCACCAGGACCAGGTGCTCGATGCTGTCGTCGTCGAAAGGGTTGGTGGTCATCGTGGGTTCCTTCCGTGGTGGGGGTGCGTCCAGTGGTTCGGACTACTGCGGACTACTTGCGGAGGCGGCTGTCCAGTACCGGGCCGATGCGGTCCAGTGCTGTGGGCCGGGTCATCTCTCCGTGCGTGGAGGGGATGTCGTGGTTGTCGATGCGGCCGTCGACGTACGGCTGCCAGGTGCGGTACCGGTCGGGGCTCGCGTCCGGATCCTGTGCGGCGGTGAAGAACAGCAGATCCCCGCGGTACGACGTGGGGGCGAACTCGCCCAGCAGACGCCGGTTGTTCGCCGTCACGTCGACCAGGGCGGCCAGTTCGGCGTCGTCGAGGCTGCCGGGCATGTCGGGTACGCGGCGGACCAGTTCCGCGAACCGGCTATCGGTGAGCGGTTCCGTGCCGTCCTCGGGCACCTGCCGCCCGAGGATGGTGAGGAGGCTGCGCAGCAGCGCCGGGCGGTCGGACACGGCGGGGCCCTGTCGGATCCAGGCCCCGGGGAAGGAGTCGAGCAGCGCGAGGAGTGCGACCTGCTCTCCGGCCGCCTGGAGGCCGACGGCGACCTCGTAGGCAGCGAGGCCGCCCATGGAGTAGCCGAGCAGGTGGTACGGGCCGTGCGGCTGTGTCTCGCGGATGAGGGCGGTGTGCTCGGCGACCACCTCGGCCAGGCTGCCGGCCGGGTCCTGACCCGGGATCAGGCCACGGGACTGCAGGCCGTACAGCGGGCGGCCGGGGTTGATGTGGCGGGCCAGCCCGGCGAAGCCCCAGGACAGGCCGGAGGCCGGGGGAAGGCAGAACAGCGGTTCGTGGTCGCCTCGGGTGCGCAGCGGGAGCAGGGGTCCCACCGGGGCCGCACTCGACTCGCCGGTGCGGTCGGCCCCTCCGAGACGGTCCGACCCTCCGGAACGGTCGGCCCCAACGGTGCGGTCGGACCCTCCGGCACGGTCGGGATGTCCGGAACGACCTGGCCCTCCAGGGTGATCGCCTTCGGCCATGCGTCGGGCCAGCGCCGCCACGGTCGGGGTGTCGAAGAGGGCGCGCATGGGCAGTTCGACGCCGAGTTCGGCACGGATGCGCGAGGTGAGGCGTGGGGCCAGCAGGGAGTGGCCGCCGAGATCGAGGAAGCCGTCGTGGATGCCGACCTGGACCGGGGCGAGGCCGAGGACCTCGGCGAAGATTCCGCGCAGGGTCTCCTCCCGCTCGGTTCGCGGGGCCGTCTTCGCGGCGAGCGGCGCGTCGGGGGCGGGCAGCGCCTTGCGGTCCAGCTTGCCGCTGGCTGTGTGCGGGAGTGATTCGACCGTGACGAACGCCGAGGGGATCATGTGGGCGGGGAGGGTGCGGGCGAGGTGGTCACCGAGATCGTCGGCTCCCGGCACCGCCCCCTCGGCGGGTACGACGTATGCGACCAGTTGTTTCTCGCCGCGCCCGCGCTCCATCACCGTGGCCGCCGCCTCGGTGACGGCCGCATGTGCGGCGAGTACCGCTTCGATCTCGCCCAGTTCGATCCGGAAACCCCGAAGCTTGACCTGATGGTCGGCCCGCCCCAGGAAGCGCAGTTGTCCGTCGGAGCCGCGCACCGCCAGGTCGCCCGTGCGGTACATGCGCTCCCCCGGCCCGCCGAACGGGTCGGCCACGAACCGCCCGGCCGTCAGAGCCGGCCTGCCCAGGTAGCCCCGGGCGGGGCCGCCACCCGCCACGAACACCTCGCCGACGGCCCCGTCGGGCACGGGATGCAGCGCATGGTCGAGGAGGTGGACGAGGTTGCGGGCCAGGGGGCGGCCGATGGGCGGACCCGCCTTGTCGTCCGGGTCGGCGCCGGACTGCCAGGCCGTGGCGTAGATGGTCGCCTCGGTGGGCCCGTAGAAGTTGACGAGCCGTGCCCCGGGGAACGCGGCCTCGATGTCCGCGCGGAGCTGTTCGGGGATCGGTTCGCCGCCGAGGGCCACCGTGTGCGGTGAGACGGGCGGCCGCTCGGCGAGCACGGTGGCCATGACCGTCGGCACCCCGCTGATGAGGCCGGCGTCCCGAGGGGTGCCCCCGGTGAGTGCGAGGAGGTTCTCGACGATCTCGACACGGCCACCGCACAGAAGCGGCGAGAAGATCTCGAACACCGACACGTCGAAGTTGAGCGAGGTCGAGAACAGCACCTTCGCCAGCCGCTCGGGGCCGAACTCCGCATGGGTCCACTTGACGAACTCGACGGCGTTGCGGTGCGTGGCCAGAACACCCTTGGGGCGGCCGGTGGAGCCGGAGGTGTAGGTGATGTAGGCAAGGCTGTCCGGTGTCAATCTGCTTGCGGGGATGCAGCTTTGACTATCCGTCACCTCACCTTCGGGATCGAGCAGCGGTATGCCCGGCGGCAGCGACGCCGCCGTCTCGGCGGTGGCGAGGACGACGACCGGGCGGGCGTCGGCGACGATGTACGCCAGGCGGTCGGCCGGGTAGGCGGGGTCGAGCGGGAGATAGGCGGCACCGGACTTCAGTACGGCGAGGACGGCGACGATCAGCTCCGCCGTACGGGGCACAGCGATGCCGACGACTCGCTCGGGGCCTGCTCCGAGGGCGGTGAGGCGGCCGGCCAACTGCTCGGCCCGGGCGTCCAGTTCGCGGTACGTGAGCCGGGTGCCGCGGTCCAGTACGGCGTCGGCGTTCGGGGTGGCCGCGACCTGGGCCGACCAGAGGTCGGTGAGGGTACGGGTCGCGGGCGGCGGGAGCTGGGTCCGGGGCGGGAGTTCCTGGGGCGCCAGGAGCCCCATGCGGCCCTGCGGGAGTTCCGGGTCGGCCGCCATGGCTTCGAGGATGCGCACCAGGCGGGCGAGCGTGGCGTCGGCCCAGCCGGCCTCGAACAGTCCCGGGTGGTAGGCCAGGCGGAAGCGGGGCCGGGTGCCGGGGAGGGCCACGAGGGTCACGGGGTAGTGGGTGGCGTCGCGACCGCTTGAGCCGACGACGCGGAGCGCGCCGCCGTCGCCTCCACGCCCGTCGCCGGTCGCCTCCGGATCCACCGGATAGTTCTCGAAGACGACGAGGCTGTCGAAGAGTTCCGGGACGCCCACGGCCCGCTGGATGTCGGCCAGGCCCAGATGATGGTGGTCGAGGAGGCGGACGTAGCCGTCCTGGACCTCGCGGAGCAGTTCGCCCAGGCTCTGCTCGGGCCGCAGCCGGACCCGCGTCGGGATGGTGTTGATGAACAGGCCGACCATCGACTCGACCCCGGGGAGTTCGGGCGGTCGGCCGGAGACGGTGGCGCCGAAGACGACGTCGTCGCGGCCGGTCAGCCGGCCGAGCAGCATCGCCCAGGCCCCCTGGACGAGGGTGTTCATGGTCACGCCGAGACTGCGGGCGCGTGCCGTGAGGGCGGCTCCGGTCTCCGCCGACAGCTCGGTGCGGGCCTGTGCCGGGTCGGTGACGCCCGGCGTGGCGGTCGGGGCCAGTCGGGTCGGTTCCGTCACATCGGCCAGCGCGTCGCGCCAGCCGGCCTCGGCGGCGGTACGGTCCCTGCGCTCCAGCCATCCCAGGAACGTGCGGTAGGGCGGGACGGGCGCGAGCACGGCCGGGTCGCCCTCGGCGGCGTACAGGGCGAGCAGTTCCCGTAGGAGTACGGAGACCGACCAGCCGTCGAGAAGGATGTGGTGGTGGGTGACGAGCAGCCGGTGGCGGCGCTCGCCGGTGCGGACCAGGGTGCAGCGCAGAAGGGGAGGCGTGGCGGGGTCGAACCCGAGGGCCCGGTCCGCGTCCAGCAGTTCGGCCCACGCCTTCTCGGTGTCGGTGCCAGTGCCAGTGTCGATGTCGATGTCGATGTCGATGTCGATGTCGGTGTCGAGGGCCGGCCCGGTCAGGTCGACTTCCGTCCACGGCAGCGTCGCCCGGTGCGGGACGACCTGAACGGGCTGGCCGCCGCGACGCCGCCGGAAGGCCGCCCGCAGGTTCGGGTGGCGGTCCAGCAGTGCCTGAACGGAGGCACGGAGGCGGTCGGCGTACACCGGGCCTTCGAGTTCGAAGACCAGTTGCACGAGGTACACGTCGGAGGCGTCCCGTTCGTGCTCGTACAGAGCGTGGAAGAGCAGGCCCTCCTGGAGCGGGGTCAGGGGAAGTACGTCGACCGGCCCGGGCTGCGTCATGTCGTCTCGTCTCGCTGTGTTCTGGCTCTGCTGGAGCTGGTGAAGCTGCTGGGTCTTCTCGGAGGGGCGGCTAGTCCAGGCCGGCGGTCAGCTCGTCGAGCTCGTCGCTGGACAGGTCCGCGACGGACGGACCTGCGCCGCCCTCGACCCGGGACACGAGGGCGGTGAGCGCCGTGAACCAGGACTCGGCCAGAGCCCGCACCTCCTGCTCGGTCAGCACGCCCTCGGGCCACGCCCAGTCGGCCACCAGCCGCGGTCCGGTGGCCGTGTCGTGGACAACCGCGTTGATGTCGAGGGCGTGGGCGGCGGCGAGGCCGGGGTCGCAGCCGACGCCGAGTGCCGACGACTCGGGGGCGAAGGCCCACGGCTCGGTGCCGGTGGTGCCGGGGGCGCTGAACCGGCCGAGGTAGTTGAAGCCGATGGCCGGTGTCGGGGCCTTGGCCAACTGGCGTGCCGTGTCCGGGTTGAGGTGGCGCAGGAGGCCGTGTCCCGCGCCGTGGTCGGGCAGTTCGCGCAGCCGCTCCGCGACCCGGGTGGCGGCGAGGTCGGCGGCGGGTCCGGCCGCCAGGGCGTCGCCCACGTCCACGCCTCCCAGATCCAGGTGGACCGGGTAGAGCGAGGTGAACCAGCCGACCGTGCCCGACAGTTCGAGCCCGGGTACCAGATCCTCGCGGCCGTGCCCCTCGACGTCGAGCAGGACGTGCGGGGAGCCCTGCCGGTCGGCGACGGCCAGCGCGAGGCCGGTCAGCAGGACGTCCTGGACACCGAGGTGGAAGGCGGCCGGGACGCCGGTGAGCAGCGGTCCCGTCGTCTCGGGCGGCAGGGTGAGCCGCAGCGAGCGCGTGGTGGCGGCGGTGTCCCGGTCGGGGTCCAGCGGGCGCCGGCCCAGCGGGGCGCGCGGGGCGTCGGCGATACGGCGCCACAGCTCGGCCTCGGCGACCCGCGACGGCGCAAGCGCCTGGCGGGTCAACGCCATGGACCAGTGCCGGAACGACGTGCCGACGGGCGGCAGTTGAGGGCTTCGTCCGGCGGCCACGGCCTCCCAGGCGGCTTTCAGATCGGGTACGAGGATGCGCCAGGACACGCCGTCCACGGCCAGGTGGTGGACGACCAGCAGCAGCCGTCCGGCCCGGTCCGGTCCGGCGTCGAACCACACCGCCCGGACCATCGCCCCTGCCTCCGGATCGAGCTGCCCCAGGGCTCGGTCGAACTCCTCGGCCACGGCCGCGTGGAGGTCGGCCGTGCCGGAGATGCCGCTGACGTCCCTGCGGTCGAGCAGGTCCGCGGCGCGGAGGCGGCCGGCCGGAGCGACGTCGAGTCCCAGGGCCGGGGTGAGACGGGAGCGCAGCATGTCGTGGTGGTCGAGCAGCGCCTGCAGGGCGTCTGTCAGCCGCGGCAGGCCGGCGTCAGCCGGGACCGTCAGCAGGACGGACTGGCTGAACCGCCCGATCGGGCCGCCGCGTTCGAGCAGCCACCGCATGATGGGGGTGAGCGGAACCGACCCCACACCGTCGGCGGCGTGGACGCCGGCCGTGCCGGCACCGTCGGCGCGGGCGCCGACCGGCCCGCGGGCCACGGCCGCCAGCTCCTTCACCGTCTGGTGTTTGAAGACGTCGCGGGCGCTGATCACGACTCCGGCCTCCGCTGCCCGGCTCACGAGCCGGATCGAGGTGATGCTGTCGCCGCCGAGGGCGAAGAAATCCTCGTCGAGTGGCACTTCGGGCAGCTTGAGCAGCTCGCGGAAGAGCCCGGCGAGGATGCGCTCGGCCGGGGTCGCCGGTTCCTGTCCCCCGGCGGCCTCAGGTGCCTGCGCGAGTGCGGGCGGCGCCTGACGGTCAGGCTGTCCGTCGTTCGTCGGTGCCGGGGCGTCCGGGCTACCGGGTGTCTGTTCCCGGATCGGAGTGGCGGGCGAGACCGGGGGGATCCCTTCAGCGGTCGAGTTCCACCGGCCGGGTCGCCGCTGCTCGTCGTCCCCCGGAAGATCCACGTCCTCGACACGCAGGCCGGGGTCGGCGGCGACGGCGGCCAGGAAGCGGACGAGCCGCCGCGTGAGCCGCTGGGCCGTGGCCGGGTCGAACAGGTCGGTGCTGTACTCGGCGATGCCGTCGATGCCCGCCGGGGTGCCGTCGCCGTGGCGGCGCTCGCTCAGGTAGAGGCAGAGGTCGAAGCGGGCCGCGCCGGTCTCGACGGGCTCGCGTACGACGCCCAGGCCGGGCAGGGACAGGTCGACGTGGGCGGCGTGACCGGTGAAGGCCAGCATCACCTGGAACAGCGGATGGCGGGCGAGGGTGCGCCGCGGGCTGAGGGCATCCACGAGGAGATCGAACGGCACGTCCTGGTGGGCGTACGCGGCGAGGTCGAAGTCCCGGACGCGGTCCAGGAGTTCACGGAAGGTGGGGTTGCCCGAGGTGTCGGTGCGCAGGGTGAGGCTGTTGACGAAGAAGCCGACCAGGTCGTCCAGCCTGGCGTCGGCGCGTCCGGCGACCGGGGTGCCCATGGTGATGTCGGTGCCCGAACCGAGCCTGGTCAGCGTCGCGGCGAGGCCGGCCTGGAACACCATGAACAGCGTGACCCGGGAGGCCGAGGCGAGGTCGGCGAGTGCGGTGTGCAGCTCCGCGTCGAGGGTGAGTTCGGCGCGGTCGCCGAGCCCGGTGGGCTCGTCGGGCCTGGGACGGTCGGCGGGCAGCGGCAGTTCCTCCGGGGCGCCAGCCAACGCCTCACGCCAAAAGGCGGTCTGACGACCCCTCAGGTTCTCCGTCTCTCCTCCCGCCGTCGCCCCGAGCAGTTCGCGCTGCCAGTGTGCGAAGTCGGCGTACTGGACGGGCAATGGCCGCCATCCCGGGGCAACCCCGGTGATCCGGGCGGCGTACGCCGTCTCCAGGTCGCGCATCAGCGGCGCCATGGACCAGCCGTCGACGGCGATGTGGTGGGCGAGCAGCAGCAGGACGTGGGTGTCGTGTCCGAGCGTGAACAGAGTGGCGCGAAGCGGCACTTCGGCGGACAGGTCGAAGCGGTGCCCGGCGGCGGCGGTGAGCAGAGCGGGCAGTTCCGCCTCGGTGACCGGTACGACGGTGAGGCTCGGACGTCCCGCCTCCGGGTCCAGGATCCGCTGGTACGGGGTGCCCTGGAAGTCGGGGTGGTGGGTGCGCAGCGGTTCGTGGCGGGTCACGAGGTCGGCGAGCGCCGCCTCCAGTGCCGGGCGGTCGAGGGTGCCGGTGAGGCGCAGGGCCCAGGGAACGGTGTAGGTGTTGCTGCCGTCGAGGCGGCTCAGGAACCACAGCCGCTGCTGGGCGTACGGCAGCGGAATCGGGGCGTGTCCGCGTTCCTGCACCGTGAGCTCGGGACGTTCGGCGCCGGCCTCGCTCTCGCTGAGGCGCGCGGCCAGTCCGGCGGGGGTCGCCGCCTCGAAGACCGCCCGTACCGGCAGCGTGATGCCCAGCGCGCTCCTGACGCGATCGGTGAGCCGCATGGCGAGCAGGGAGTCGCCGCCGAGGCCGAAGAAGCCGTCGTCCGCGCCGACCCGGTGCGGTTCCAGGCCGAGGACGTCGGCGAAGAGCCCGCACAGGATCTCCTCCTGCGGGGTGCGCGGGGCGCGTCCCCCGCTGTGCAGGGAGGGCGCGGGCAGGGCGGCGCGGTCCAGCTTGCCGTTGGCGGTCAGTGGCAGCCGGTCGAGGACGACCACGGCGGAGGGGACCATGTGGTCCGGCAGTGTGCGCCCCGCATGGCGGCGCAGCGCGTCCGGGTCGAGGTCTCCTCCGACGCAGTAGGCGACCAGCCGCTCGTCCCGTACGAGAACGACCGCCTGCGCCACTCCGGGGTGGCCGGCGAGCGCCGCCTCCACCTCGCCGAGTTCGATGCGGAAGCCCCGGATCTTGACCTGGTCGTCCGCCCGGCCCTGGTACTCCAGCTCCCCGTCGGCCGACTGCCGGACCAAGTCGCCCGTGCGGTACATCAGTTGGCCCGAAGCGGCGGCGAACGGGTCGGCGACGAAGCGCCCGGCCGTCAGTCCCGGCCGCCCCAGGTATCCGCGCGCCAGGCCCGCGCCCGCCACGTACAGCTCGCCGGTCGCGCCCGGCGGGACCAGCCGCAGTCCCGCGTCCAGGACGTAGGCGCGCAGGTCGGGGATGGCGTGTCCGATGCCACTGGTCTGCGGCCGGTCCCGTACCGCGGCCTCGGTCAGCGGCAGGCCAGTGACATGGACCGTCGTCTCGGTGATGCCGTACATGTTGACCAGTACGGGCGCGTCCTGCGGGTGCCGGGTGTACCACTCCGCGACCCGCGTGAAGTCGAGTGCCTCACCGCCGAAGACCACGTACCGCAGGGCCAGTTCGCCCCCGACATCCGGCAGGGCGGCGTCCGCGCGCAGGAGTTCGCCGAAGGCCGAGGGCGTCTGGTTGAGCACCGTGACGCGCTCGCGTGCCAGCAGCCGCAGGAACTCCTCCGGGTCACGGGTCACCGCGTACGGGACGACCACGAGCGTGCTGCCGTGCAGCAGCGCGCCCCACAGCTCCCACACCGAGAAGTCGAACGCGTAGGAGTGGAACAGCGTCCACACGTCGTCCGGGCCGAAGTCGAACCAGTGCCGGGTGGCCGAGAAGAGCCGTACGACGTTCCGGTGCGGGATCGCGACACCCTTCGGGCGGCCGGTCGAGCCCGAGGTGTAGATGACGTAGGCGATGTGGTCGCCGTTCAGGGACGGTGCCTCGGGTGCCGTGGCGGGATACGTCAGCGACTCGTCCGGCGTGACCACGGGGACCTCGCACGGGGGCAGGCCGGCTGCCACGTCCGGCGCCGTGACCAACAGCACCGGATCGGCGTCGGCCAGCATGAACTCCAGCCGGTCCGCCGGGTACTCCGGGTCCATCGGCACGTAGGCGGCGCCGGTCTTCAGGACCGCCAGCACGGCCACCACCAGCTCCGGCGAACGCGGCAGCGCGAGAGCCACCAGGCGTTCCGGGCCCGCGCCGCGTGCCGCGAGCAGGTGCGCCAGACGGTTGGCCCGCGCGTCCAGTTCGGCGTACGTGAGGCGGGTGCCCTCGTGCACCACGGCCGTGGCGTCGGGGGTGCGGGCCGCCTGGTCCGCGAACAGCTCGGGCAGGGTGGCCGAAGAGGGTACGGCCGTGCCGGCAGGCCCGCCCAGCAGCCGCTCCCGCTCCCCCGGCAGCAGGATGCCGACCTCGCGCACGCGAAGCGCGGGATCCGCCACGAAGGCCTCCAGGACGGCGGCGAAGCGGGCGAGGAGTCGCCGGGCGCCCGGCTCGTCGTACAGGTCGGGCCGGTACGACAGGCGCAGGGCGAGGCGGCGGCCGGGCAGGACGGCGAGGGTGAGGGGGTAGTGGGTGGCGTCGCGGCCGGTGAGCTGGGTGACGCGGGCCGCTCCCGGGCCGGTCGTGGCCGGGTGGTTCTCGAAGGCGAGCAGGGTGTCGAAGAGTTCGCCGGAGCCCCCTGCCGCGCTCCGGATGTCGGCGAGTCCCAGGTGCTGGTGGGGCAGCAGGGCCGCCTGCCGGTGGTGGAGTGCGGTGAGGAGGTCGGTGACGGAGCCGTTCTCGTCCCAACGGATGCGCGTGGGCACGGTGTTGAGGCAGAAGCCCACCATGGAGGCGATGTTGGGCAGCTCGGGCGGGCGGACGGTCACCGCCTGGCCGAAGACGATGTCGGTGCGGCCGGTGAGGCGGCCCAGCAGTACGCCCCAGGCCCCCTGGACGAGCGTGTTGAGGGTGATCCCGAGGGACCGGGCAGTGGCCTCGCCGGCGCTGGTCAACTGCTCTGGGAGTTCGACGACCAGTTCCTGGGGCAGCACGGTGGTGGCGCCCGACCGGCCGGGGGCGAGCAGGGTGGGCTCGCCCGCGTCCGCCAGCGCGTCGCGCCAGGCGGTCTCCGCGGCGGTGCGGTCCTGTCGGCCCAGCCAGGCGAGGTAGTCGCGGTAGGCGGGCGCTGACGGCAGGGCGGTGGGGTGCTCGCCCGCGTGCAGCGCGGTGAACTCGCGTACGAGCAACTGCTTGGACCAGCCGTCGAGCAGGATGTGGTGGTTGGTGAGGAGCAGGCGGTAGCGGTCCGGGGACCACCTGACCAGCAGGTAGCGCAGGAGCGGCGGCCTCGCGAGGTCGAAGCGGCGGGCGCGCTCCTCGTCCAGCAGCCGTTCCCATTCCTTGTCGCGCTCGTCCTCGCCGAGGGCGGACACGTCGGCTTCCGCCCAGGGGAGTTCGACGTCCGTGGGCACGATCTGCAGGGGCCGCCCGGTGTCCCGGCGGCGGAAGCAGGCGCGCAGGTTGGGGTGCCGGTCGAGCAGGGCCTGGCCCGCGGCGCGTACGGCGGCGGGGTCGACGGGGCCCGTCAGCTCCAGGATCTGCTGGGTGGCGTAGAGGTCGGGGGACTGCTCGTCGTCGTACAGGGCGTGGAAGAGCAGGCCCTCCTGCAACGGCGACAGGGGCAGGATGTCGGCTATTCCGGAACCGGACCGAGTCACCGTGGGTTACCTCCACTCATTGCCGAACTCGGCTTCGAGTTCGTCGATCTCTGCTTGGGACAGCGACACCAGGGGCAGGTCGGACGGGGTGTGCCCGCCCGCCGCGCCGGTGCCGCCTTCGGTCTGCGCGGCCAGCTCCGTCAGCCAGGCGTCCGCGAGGGCGTGCACGTCGGTCTCGGACCAGATGCCGGGGGCCCAGGACCAGGTGATGTCGAGGCGGCCGTCCTCGGTGGTCATGGCGGTGATCTCCAGACCGTGGGCCACGGGTGTGGCGGGGTCGTGCACGGCGCCCAGGTTGCGCAGGGTCTCCGGCGCCAGGGGAAGGTCGCCGTTGTCCGAACGGGCCGTTCGGCCCAGGTAGTTGAAGCCGACTTCCGCCGCCGGCAGGTCCGCGAGGAGCGGCCCGTTCTCCGGGTCGAGGTGACGGAGCAAGCCGTATCCGATGCCGTGGTCGGGAACGGACCTCAGCTGTTCCTTCACGGTCTTCAGGACCTGGGCCGGATCCGCGGGGTCGACTCCGGCCAGGTCGAGCCGCGCGGGCACGATGCTGGTGAACCAGCCGACCGTCCGCGACAGGTCGACGCCGTCGGCGAGGTCCTCCCGGCCGTGCCGCTCGATGTCCAGGAGCAGGGCCGGGTGGCCGTCCCTGGTGCGCCGCCATCGGACGAACGCGGCGGCCAGCGCGGCGATCAGGACGTCGTCGGGTCCCGCGTGGAAGGCCGCGGGCACGGTGGTGAGCAGTTCGGTGGTGACGTCGGCCGCGAGCTGCCGGGCGAGATGGCGCATCCCGCCGACGACGTCCCGCTGCGGATCGGGGCGGCGGGCACCCAGCAGCGGGGCGGGAGACTCCGACATGGCGCGCCATACGTCCAGTTCGGCCGCCCGTGCCGCACTGCGGGCCTCCCGCTCCAGCAGGCGGGCCCAGTGCCGGAAGGAGGTCCCCGGCTCGGGTAGCTCCTCCGAGCGCCAGGCCGCGGCCAGGTCCGAGCACAGGATGCGCCAGGACACACCGTCCACGGCCAGGTGGTGAACGGTCAGCAGCAGCCGTCCGGGCCGGTCCGGGCCGGCATCGCACCACACCGCCCGCACCAACTCGCCTGTCCGCGGGCTGAGCAGGGAAGCGGATCTGTCCAACACGTCGGCGAAGTCGGCCGGTTCGCCGATGCGTTCCAGCACGGTCGCCGCGTCGACGCTCCCAGGGGGCGGAATCTCCGCCGACGGGCCGTCGGGCTCCAGCCGCAGCCGCAGTACGTCGTGATGGTCGAGCAGGGCCTGCAGCGCGGCCGTCAGCCGCTTCTCGTCCGCGCCCGCGGGGGTGACGAGCAGGACGGACTGGCTGAACGCCCCGATCGGGCCACCGCGTTCGCGCAGCCGGTGCATGGCCGGGGTGAGGGGCAGGGTGCCGGTCGGCGCGTCCTGTTCCGGGCCGGGTCCGGTGGCCGGTCGCGCAGCCGCCGTGGCGGCGAGTCCGGCGACCGTACGCTGCTCGAACACGTCACGCGGAGTCAGCCGCAGACCTGTGGCGAGCGCACGGCTCACCAGGTGGATGGAGGTGATGCTGTCGCCGCCCAGGTCGAAGAAGCCGTCGTCGGCGCCGACGCCCTCGGCGGGGACCCCGAGAACCTCGGCGAACAGGTCCCTGAGGGCCTCCTCCTGGGGAGTGCGCGGCGCCCGGCCCGTCGTCTCACGGATGGCGGCCGGTGCGGGGAGGGCGGCGCGGTCCAGCTTGCCGTTGGGCGTCATCGGCAGTGCGTCGAGCGCCACGAGCGCCTCGGGAACCATGTGGGCGGGCAACTGCCGGGCGGCGTGCGCCAGGAGGGCGGGGAAGCCGGCCTCGGCGACTCCGACGACGTATCCGACGAGGCGCCGTACACCGGTCCCGTCCTCGCGCACCACCACCGCGGCCTGGGCGACGCCGGGATGGGCGGTGAGCACGCCCTCGACCTCGCCGGGCTCGATCCGCAGGCCGCGGATCTTGAGCTGGCCGTCGGCCCGTCCGCGCAGCTCCAGGGCGCCGTCGCCCCGCCACACGGCCAGGTCGCCGGTCCGGTACATGCGCCCGCCGGACGACCCGAAGGGGTCGGCGACGAACCGCTCGGCGGTCAGGCCGGGGCGCCTCCAGTAGCCGCGGGCCACCTGGTCGCCGGAGACGTACAACTCGCCCTCGACGCCTGCCGGTACGGGGTTCAGGCGGCTGTCGAGCACATACGCCCGGGTGTTCCACATGGGGCGGCCGATGGGTACCGGACCGGTCGGCAGGTCGTCGCCGGGCTCGATGCGGTGGTCGGTGCAGCCGACGGTGAGTTCGGTCGGGCCGTAGTGGTTGATCAGGCGTACGTCGGGGTGGTCCCGGCGCCAGAGGCGCAGCGCCTCGCCGACCAGCGCCTCGCCGCCGAGCATGAACTCCTCGGCCGGCGACAGGTCGTGGGACAGCGCGGGCAGCAGGGGGAGGTGGCTGGGTGTCGCCTTGAGGAAGGTGTAGCCGCCGTTCGCCGGTGCCGCGCCCGCGTCGTGGAAGCCGGCGATGTGCACCCGGCCGCCTGCGGCGAGCGCCCCGTGCAGGGTGGTCACCGTGGCGTCGAACGACATCGTGGCGTGCAGCAGCGAGGTGCCGCGCAGGCTCGGGTACGCCTCGACGCAGCGGGCCACATAGGTGGTGAGGTTGCGGTGCTCGACGACGACGCCCTTGGGGCGGCCGGTGGTGCCGGAGGTGTAGATCAGGTAGGCGGGGTCGGCGGGCCGGGCCTCGGGGAGGGGCCGGCCCGGGTCGTCCGGGCTCGTGTCGGGATCCACGACGGGACAGCCCGTGGGACGGTCGGCGAGGGGCCGGTCCCTGGCGATCAGACACACGGGATCGGCGTCCGCGAGCAGATGGGCGGTGCGCTCCGCCGGGTGCTCCGGGTCCAGCGGCAGATACGCGGCGCCCGCCTTGAGGACGGCGAGCACGGCGACCGCGAGATCGACGGAGCGGGGCAGCGAGAACGCGACGATCCGTCCCGGACCGGCACCGTGCGAGACGAGAACACGCGCCAACCACTCTGCCCTGAGGTCGAGTTGACGATACGTCAGGCAGTCCTTGCCGTCCTCGGCCGCGACGGCGTCCGGCACTTCGGCAACGCGCGCCTCGAAGAGCCGGGGGAAGGTGGTGTCCGGTACCTCCCGTGCCGTGTCGTTGAACTCGGCCAGCAGGCGGTGGCGTTCGCCGTCCCCGAGGATGTCGAAGGCACCGATGGGGCGATCGGGTTCACCGGCCGCGGCCCGCAGCAGGCGTTCCAGACGGGCGGCCAGTTCCACGGCGGTACGCCGGTCGAAGAGGTCGGCGCTGTACTGGAGGATGCCCTCGATGCCGTCCGGAGAGCCGTCGGGGGTGCGCTGCTCGCCCAGGTTGAACGTCAGGTCGATCTTGGTGGATCCGGTCTCCACGGGCAGTGTGCGGCCGTGCAGTCCGGGGAGGTCGAGGCGGGGCCCGGCGGTCGGGCGGAAGGCGAGCATCACCTGGAACAACGGGTGCCGAGCCAGCGAGCGGGGCGGGTTGAGGGCCTCCACCAGGTGCTCGAACGGCAGCTCCTGGTGGGCGTAGGCCGCCAGATCGGTCTCGCGGACCCGGCTCAGCAGCTCACGGAAACTGGGGTCGCCCGAGGTGTCGGTGCGCAGCACGAGGGTGTTGACGAAGCAGCCGACCAGGTCGTCCAGCAGCTCGTCGGCGCGGCCCGCGACGGGCGTGCCGAGGGGAATGTCGGTCCCGGCACCCAGGCGCGTGAGCAGGGCGGCGAGCCCCGCCTGCACGACCATGAACACCGTCGTGCCGGTCTCGGTGGCCACCGCGCGCAGCCGCCGGTGCAGGTCCGCGTCCAGGCGGACGGGGATGTCGCCGCCATGGTGCGTGGCGCGGGCGGGGCGCGGGCGGTCGGCGGGGAGGGGGAGTTCGTCGGGCAGCCCGGCGAGCGCCTCGCGCCAGTGGGCGAGTTGACGATCCTGGTCGGAGGCCGATGCGTCGCCGAGCAGGTCGTGCTGCCAAGCGCAGTAGTCGGCGTACTGGAGGGGCAGCGGCGCCCAGCCCGGCTCCCGTCCCTCCATCCGGGCGCGACAGGCGGCCGCCAGGTCGAGCAGGAGGGGGTCCAGCGACCAGCCGTCAGCGGCGATGTGGTGCAGGACGAGGAGAAGAACGTGCTCCTCGGGACCGAGGGGCAGCAGGTGGGCGCGGAACGGGGCGTCCTCGTCGAGCCGGAACCCCTCCCCCGCCAACTGCCGCAGCCGATCGGCCAGTTCTGCCTCGGAGACGTGGTCGGCGACCCGCAGATCCGGTGTGGTCGGTTCCAGCAGCCGCTGGCATGGAAGCCCGTCGGTGTCCGGGTAGACAGTGCGCAGGATCTCGTGCCGGGCGACCAGGTCGGCGAGTGCCGCGCGCAGGGCGTCCACGTCGAGACGGGTGCCGGTCAGCCGTACGGCGAGGGGAATGTTGTAGGCCGCGCTCGGCCCCTCAAGGCGGTGCAGGAACCACAGCCGCCGCTGTGCGGACGACAACGGGGCCTCGCCCGGCGTTTTGCGCGGGGCGGGCCGCCTGGCGGGACGTGCCGCTGTCCCGGCGGCGACCGCCCGCCGGGCCAGCCCCGCCGGCGTGGGCTCCTGGAAGACGTCGCGCAGGGTCAGTTCGACACCGAGGGCGGTGCGGATGCGGCCCAGCAGACGCAGGGCGAGCAGCGAGTGGCCGCCGAGGGCGAAGAAGCCGTCGCGGGGGCCGAGTTCGGGCAGTCCGAGCACGTCGGCGAAGAGGGCGCACAGGACCTCTTCGTGCGGGGTGCGCGGGGCCGCGTGCGTCTGCGGGGCGGCAGCGGCGGGCGGGGCGGGGAGCGCTGCCCGGTCGAGCTTGCCGTTGGGCGTCAGCGGCAGTCGGTCGAGGAGCACGACGGCCGAGGGGACCATGAAGTCGGGCAGACGGGCGGCGAGGTGGTCGCGCAGGGTGTCCGAGACCGAGGTGACACCCTCGATCCCCCGGTCCCCCGGCGTCTCGGCCGCGCACACCGCGTACGCGACCAGCCGTCGGTCGCCGGGCCGGTCCTCGCGCACGGCGGCCACCGCCTGGGTGACGTCGGGGTGGGCGGCGAGGTGCGCTTCGATCTCGGCGGGCTCGATGCGGAAGCCGCGGAGTTTGATCTGGCCGTCGCCGCGGCCGTGGTACTCCAGCTCGCCGTCGGCCGTCACGCGCGCCTGGTCGCCGGTGCGGTACATGCGGGCGCCGGGCGGGCCGTACGGGTCGGCGGTGAAGCGCTCGGCGGTCGCGCCGGGACGGCCCAGGTAGCCGCGGGCCACACCGGGGCCGCCGATGTACAACTCGCCCACCGTGCCCGGCGGGAGGGGCTGCAGGGCTCCGTCGAGGACGTAGGCACGCATCCCGTCCAGGGGGCGGCCGATCGGCAGCGGATCGGGGACCGGCTCACCTGCCGCGCAGGGGCGGAAGGTGGCGAACGTCGTGGTCTCGGTCGGGCCGTAGCCGTCGGTGACGGTCAGCCCCGGGCAGGCGGCCAGTACCCGGCGCACGGCGTCGGCGGGGACGGCCTCCCCACCGGTCCACACCTGGCGCAGGCCCGCGAAGCAGCCCGGGTCCTCCTCGGCGGCCAGCCGGAACAGCCCGGCGGTGAGCCACAGGGCCGTCAGTCCATGCCGCTCCGTCAGGCGTGCGACGGCAGCGGCGTCCACGTCCTCGTCCGCCCCGGCGACCACGGCGGCTCCGCCGTTCAGCAACGGCACCCACATCTCGTACGTCGAGGCGTCGAACGCGGTCGGCGAGTGCACCAGCACGCGCGTGTGCGCGCCGTCGCCGAACGCCGAGTCGGCGGCCAGGGCGGTCACGTCGCGGTGGGTGACGGCGACGCCCTTGGGGGTGCCCGTGGAACCGGAGGTGTAGCTGACGTAGGCGAGTTGCGCCGGGTGCGGGAGCACGGCGGGGTCCGTGTCCGGTTCGGCGGCGAGCGTCGGGTCCTCGGGGCTGACGATGACCAGGCTGTCGTACGACTCATTGGGCACGGTGTCGCTCAGGAGGACGTTCGCGCCGGTCTCCGCCAGGATCTGCCGGGTGCGGGCGGCCGGTGCGCGCGGGTCGAGGCCGACGTACGCACCGCCCGCCTTGAGTACGGCGAGCAGCGCGGTGAGGAGCCCGTCGGAGCGGCCCATCAGGACCGCCACGCGGTCCTCCGGACGGACGCCGAGGGCGATCAGCCGGTGTGCGAGCCGGTTGGCGCGGGCGTTCAACTGCCGGTAGGTGACGACGTTTCCGGCGTGGCGGATCGCGGTGGCGTCCGGGGTGGCCGCGACCCGGGCCGTGAAGAGCTCCGGCACGGTCGTCGCCCCGCCCGTGGATGCAGGGGTGCCGGCGAGCCGGGCATCGGCGCGCTCCTCCGGCAGTGTCACCTCAACCAGGCCGACCGGGGTGCCGGTGGCGACGACGGCTGCGGCGAAGTGCTCCACGAAGCGTGCGAAACGACGGTGGTGGGCGGCGAGTTCGGTGTCCGTGTAGTGGTCGGGGCCGGCGTCGAGGTCGACCCGGATGCCGTGGCTGTCGGCACGGTCGTACACGTTGACGGCGAGGTCCTCGACAGGCCCCGTGGACAGGTTGTGGCGGGTGGTCGCATGCCCGGCGAACCGCAACTCCGGCCCGAACGCCATGATGTTGACGACGGGGCCGAAGAACCGCGGCCCGTCCTGCGGCCCGTCCAGCTCCCGGCGCAGGTCCTCGCCGCGGTGGCGCTGGTGCGCCAGCAGGTCGCGAGTGGCGGACGCCGTCCGTCGTACGAGGTCGCGGGCCGTGGTGTCGGGTCGTACGGTCAGCCGCAGCGGAAGCACGTTGGAGGCCATGCCCGGCGTGGCGAGTTCGGTCTCGCTCGCGCGGGCGGTGACGGCGAGGCCGAGGACGATGTCCTGGGCGCCGGTGAGCCGGTGCAGATAGGCGGCGGTCGCCGCGAGCAGGACGCGCGACCAGCGGGTGCCCGCCTGTTCGGCAGCCGCGTGCACCAAGTCCCCCGCGGGGTGCGGGAGATGACCGGTACGGCGGACGAACCGCCCGGCGACGTGCGGCGGGCGGGCGGACAGACTCACCGGTTCGGGACGGTCGGCGAGCACACCCGTCCAGTACTCCCGGTCCGACACCTGCTGTTCGCCGGCGCGGTACGCCTCGTCCGCGGCGATCAGCGGGGCGAGGGGCGCAGGCGGCGGGGTGTGCGGTGTGCCCGTGACGAGGGCGCTGTAGGCGTCGGCGACCCGGCCCGCGACGAGGGAGCAGCTGTAGCCGTCGACGGCGATGTGGTGGTAGCGCTGGTACCAGATCCAGTGCGCGTCGGCGAGCTTCAGCAGGGCGTACCGGAAGAGCGGTGACCGTTCGAGGTCGAACGGTGTGGCGAAGTCGGCGGCCGTCCAGGCCTCCGCGGCCGACCGGGGGTCGGCTTCGCCCGTGAGGTCGACGACGGGCAGGTCCCAGGCGGGGTCGGTGTCGACGAGCTGGCGGACGGTGTCGTCGTCGGCCGTGAAGCGGGCCCGCAGCGTCTCGGTGGCGGCCACGACCTGCTGGACGGCCGCCCGGAAGCGGACGGGATCGACGGGTCCGTGGATCTCGGTGTACTCGCCCACGTTGTAGGCGGGCCCGGCGGGGTCCAGCCGCTGCCCGAACCACATCGAGCGCTGCGCGGCGGACACGTCCAGGGCGTGGGGAAGGGTCATCGGGCGGCCTCCGTGACCGCCGTGAGGCCGGTCAGCTGCCGTGCCACGAGTTCGGCGACGGCCCGCGGGCCCTCGTCGCGTCCGGGCCACGGCACGCGCAGCCAGGGCGCGGCGGGTATCAGCGGCAGGTCGCGGGCCTGGCGGGCCCGGCCGCCTCCGGTGATGTTGAGGAGGACGAGTTCGTCGCGGCGGACGCGGCCGGCCCGTGCCGCCTCGGCCAGGGCGGCCAGCGCCACGCCGGCGCCCGGCTCGATGTCGATGCCCTCGACCTCCTCGAAGAGGGCCATGGCGTCGAGCGCAGCAACGTTGTCGGTGCACAGCACGTCGCCACCGCTCTCGGTGAGCACGTCGCGGACTCCGCCGCGGACGGTGAACGGCGGGCGCCTGTTGGTCAGTTCGCGGGCCAGAGGCTCATGCTCACGGTCGCGGTCGAAATGTGGGGCGCGGTCGCGGTCGAGTCGGGGGGCGGGGTCGGCCGGTGCCGCGCCGGTACATCGCCAGGCGTCGTACAGCGGCGCGAAGGGCGCGTTCTGGCACATCAGCAGACGGGGCAGAGCCTCGCCCTCCGTCCGCAGCCTGCGTGCCGCCTCGTGGGCGCCGATGGCTCCGGTGCCGCTGCCGACGGCCTGCACATAGGTCTCCGGCAGCCGCCCGAGGGCGTCGGCGGCGGCCAGCATGACGGTGCCCAGGCCGTCCCGGCGGCCGACATTGCGCGAGCCGCCCTCGGCGTGGTGGCCGGGGAACGCGGAGAGCAGGTCGGCGCAGGCGATCGCGTCGCTGTAGGTGGCGGTGCCGTCGAGGACGACGATCCGGACGCGGGGGTCGAGCGGGGCGGGGAACCGCATCCGCTCCAGGGCGGGGGCGGGTACGACGAGCAGACAGGGCACCTGGTGACGGGTGGCCGCCCAGGCGAAGGCGGCGGCGGTGTTGCCCGCCGAGGGAATCACGAGCACGGGCGGCTCGGCGGGCAGCCGGCCCAGCACCGTGTAGGCCTCAAGATCCTTGAACGTGCACGTCGGCAGATACGCCTCGCGCTCCGGCCAGTACCCGTTGAAGGCGATCCACAGCCGGTCCAGACCGATACGGCGGCCCAGCCGTTCGGCGGCGTGGACGACGGGACCGGGCACGTCGGGGAAGGTGCGAGTCACCGGCAGCAGCGAGGCGTGCCGGAACAGGCCGGCGCTTTCACCGGTCCGGGTTCCGGTTCTGTTGTAGTCGGTGCGCAGGAATGCCGGTTCGTGGGGACGGTCACAGTCGAGGAGGAGACCGTCGTCCTCGTATCGGGCTCCGCATGAGGAACAGACGACGGTGTAATGACGTGTTCCCGGGCGTACTCCGGACATTTTTTGCTTGCCTTCCGCAGTGCTGCGTTCGCTGATCAATTGGAACCAGCACTTCGGGAAGGGCAGGCTACTTGCGGGTTACCTTTGCCTGACGTGCAGTTGACACGAGGGAAGCGCTTACTGTCGGGTCGCCGCGACCAAGCCCCCCACCTGCGGACTGTTCAGTTCCGGTTCACTTGGGCGTATCCGCCCGGCAGTTGAGAAAGCGCTCACTGCGGAGAGCATCCGAGGCGCACGAGCCATGACGAAAGGGGTCGCGGGAACATGGGCGATACGCCGATGCATACGACAGCGGGGGATTGGACAGATCCCTCGACCTGGCTTCCGTCCCAGGTTCCGGTTTCCCTTCTGTCATCGAATGGCAATGTGCCGAAATCCGACACCACGCATGGCTCACGGGAGCGCACTTACCCCGAGCCGTCGGCCGAGGCGCTGCTGACGGCGTACCGGAAGATGGTCGTGGGGCGCCGCTTCGACGAGCAGGCGACCGCGCTCGCCCGGCAGGGCAGGCTCGCGGTCCACCCCTCCAGCCTCGGCCAGGAGGCCTGCCAGGTGGGTGCCGCGCTCGCGCTGCGCGCCACGGACTGGCTGTTTCCCACCTACCGGGACTGCGTCGCGCTGGTCAGCCGCGGGATCGACCCCGTCGAGGCGCTGACGCTGCTGCGCGGTGACGCGCACTGCGGCTACGACCCGGTGCGGCACCGCACGGCACCGCAGTGCACCCCGCTGGCCACCCACGCCGCTCACGCCGCGGGACTTGCCCACGGCGAGCGGCTCAAGGGCACGGACACGGTCGCCCTCGCGCTCGTGGGCGACGGCGCGACCAGCGAGGGCGACTTCCACGAGGCCCTCAATCTGGCGGGCGTGCTGAAGGCGCCGGTGGTGTTCCTGGTGCAGAACAACGGGTACGCCATCTCCGTCCCGCTGTCCGAGCAGTGCGCCGCACCGAGCCTGGCGTACAAGGGGATCGGTTACGGCATCCGCTCCGAGCAGGTGGACGGCAACGACGCCGCGGCCGTACTCGCCGTGCTGGGCACGGCTGTCGAGGACGCCCGGGCGGGCGGCGGGCCGTGGCTCGTCGAGGCGCACACCTACCGGCTCGGCCCGCACACCAGCGCCGACGATCCCTCCAGGTACCGCACCACCGCGGAGGCCGACCGCTGGCGGGAGCGCGACCCGATCGCCCGCCTGGAGTCCGCGCTGCGCGAGCAGGGCCTGCTCACCGACGCCGACGTGAAGGCCGTGACCGCCGAGGCGGAGGCGTACGCCGCCGATGTGCGGGAACGGCTCGCCGCGGACCCGGAGTTGAACCCGTCGGCCCTCTTCGACGACGTCTTCGGCTCCCCGCCCCCACACCTCACCGATCAACAAGCCCTGCTGCGGGCCGAGTTGGAGGAACGCTGACATGACCGCGGTCGACACGGGGATGGCCCAGGCACTCAACGCCGCCTTGCGGGACGCGCTGGGCGCGGACGAACGCGTCGTGGTCCTCGGCGAGGACGTCGGCCGCCTCGGCGGCGTCTTCCGGGTCACCGACGGGCTGAGAGAGGCCTTCGGCGACCGGCGCTGCTTCGACACACCGGTCAGCGAGGCCGGCATAGCGGGGCTCTCGGTCGGCATGGCGATGGCCGGCTGGCGACCGGTGGTGGAGATGCAGTTCGACGCCTTCGCCTACCCGGCCTTCGAGCAGATCGCCTCCCACGTGGCCAAGATGCGCAACCGCACCCGGGGCGCCCTCACGCTCCCGATGGTCGTGCGGATCCCCTACGGCGGCGGCATCGGAGGCGTGGAGCACCACAGCGACTCCAGCGAGGCGTACTACGCGCACACGGCGGGCCTGAAGGTCGTGACCCCGGCGACGGCGGCGGACGCGTACTCCCTGCTGCGGGAGGCGATCGACGACCCGGACCCGGTGATCTTCCTGGAGCCGAAGCGCCGCTACTGGACCAAGGAGCCGCTCGAACTCCCGCTCCGCACCGAGCCGTTCGGCACCGCGGGGGTGCGCCGCGCCGGAAGTGACGCCACGCTCGTGGCGTACGGCCCCTCGGTCGCCGTAGCGCTCGAAGCCGCTCAACTGGCCGCCGCGGAAGGCCTGGACGTCGAGGTGCTGGACCTGCGCACCCTCGTCCCTCTCGACGACCGTGCGCTGGAGGCGTCGGTGCGGAGGACCGGCCGGTGCCTGGTGGTGCACGAGGCGCAGGGCTTCGCCGGGGTGGGCGCCGAGATCGCGGCGCGGGTGCAGGAGCGGTGCTTCGACGCGCTGCGCGCTCCGGTGCTGCGGGTCACGGGGTTCGACATCCCGTATCCGCCGCCGTTGCTTGAGGACGCCCATCTGCCGGGGGTACGCCGGGTGCTCGACGGCCTCCACCGTCTGCTGCCCGCCTTCGTACGCGGACCTCGCGGCCCCGTGCCGCTCTCCGGCACCACCGCACCCGGGCAGACGTTCCTCCTCCCCGACCTGGGGGAAGGGCTGGCCGAGGCGGAGGTGCTGGAGTGGATGGTCGCCGTGGGCGACCCCGTCGAGCACGATCAGGTCGTCGCGGAGGTCGAGACGGCCAAGTCCGTGGTGACGCTGCCGAGTCCGTTCGCCGGGACGGTGACGGCCCTGCACTGCCTCGCCGGTGAGGTCGTCCGGGTGGGCGCGCCGCTGCTCACCGTGCAGGAGACGGCCGGTTCCGGCGCCGTCCTGACCGGCTACGGCACGTCGTCCCGGCCGGGACGACACCAGTCGCCGCGGCCGGCGACCACGACCGCGCCGCCCGAAGACGCCGCCGCGTCGGCCGCCCCGGTCCCTGCGCAACGATCCGCCGCCCGTCTCCCGCTGGGTCCGGCGGCCGAGAAGTTCTCCCGTGGGCACCGTGACACGCCTGCCGTGACCATCTGGGCGGACACCGAGGCCGACCGCCTGCTCGCCGCCCGCACCACCCACGGGACGGGCCTGCTGCCGCTGATGGCCCGGGCCTGCCTCGACGCTCTCGCCGCGTTCCCGGAGCTCAACTCCCGTGTGGACACCGGCCGCCAGGAGCTCCTCAGGCTGCCCGAGGTGCATCTCGGTTTCGCCGCGCAGACCGACCACGGCCTGGTCGTCCCCGTGGTCCGCGACGCCGACCGTCTCGCACTCGACGACCTCGCCGCCGAGCTGCGGCGCCTGACCGGCCTCGCCCGCCGAGGCTCGCTGCCCGCCGAGCACCTCACCGGCGGCACGTTCACCCTGAACAACTACGGCGGCTTCGACGTCGACGGCGCCACCCCGATCCTCAACCACCCCCAGGCGGCCATGATCGGCCTTGGCCGCATCACGGACCGCCCCTGGGTGACGGACGGCCGCGTCGAGGTCCGCAAGGTCGTCAACGTGTCCCTGACCTTCGACCACCGCGTCTGCGACGGCGGCACGGCGGCAGGCTTCCTGCGCCGAGTCATTGACTGCCTCAACTCGTCTGACCGGCTGGGTAGTTGCTCCTGAGCGGCGCCGCGCGGCGGGCGACCGTTGCCACGATGTCGGCGTCAGGAGATCTGTGTGACCGTGCCGCGGCCGGCCCTCAGGCGAGCCTGTCCCACAGCACGTGCAGGGTGGAGGGCTTGCGGAAGACCAGGCCGTGCGGAGTCGTGGGGTGGTCCGGGTCGAGGCGCAGAGCGGGGAGGCGTTCGAGCAGGTGCTGGAGGGCGATGCGGGTCTCCAGGCGGGCCAGGTGGGCGGCGATGCAGTGGTGCGGGCCGTGCGCGAAGGCCAGTTGGAGACGGGCGTTGGCGCGGCGCACGTCGAAACGGTCGGGATCGGGGAAGACGGCCGGGTCTCGGTTGGCGCCCGCGAGGGAGACGGTGACCGGGTCACCGCGGCGGATCGAGGCGGGGCCCAGTTCGATGTCCCGGGTGGCGTATCGGTCGACCACCACGGCGCCGGGTTCGAGGCGCAGGGACTCCTCGATCGCGCCGTCCAGGAGGTCGAAGTCGGCGCGGACCAGGGCGAGTTGGCCGGGGTTCGCCAGCAGCTGCAGCAGCGCGTTGGTGATCATCGCCTCGGTGGTCTCGATGCCGCCGAACATCATGACCGCGGCGTTGGACGCCACTTCGGGCAGCGTCAGCCGCCCGGCCGCGGAGAGGAGCAGCGAACTGCTGCCCCGGTCGGCGACGGTGCCTTCCACCGCGGCACGCAGCTGCGCGTACGCCGCGGCACCGGCGGGCCCCGCCTCGTTTCCGGCGGTGATGTCCGAGACCGACCGGACGATGGAGTCGTACCAGGTCAGGACCGTGTCCGCGCTGGTGCCCACCAGTCCGAGCGCCTCGGTCACGACGGCGACCGCGAGCGGTCCGGCGAAGACGCGCCTCAGCTCGGCGGCACCCGCCGGTTCCAGCGCGGTGACGAGCCGGTCGGTCTCCCGCTCGATGAACGAGGCGAAGCCGTCCCGCACCTGTCGGGGGCGAAAAGGGGCGTTGAAGGGTTCGCGGTGGCGGGTGTGCCGCTCGCCGTCCAGCGAGAGCATGCTCGGCCCGACGACCTGGGCGGTGGAGAACCGGGGGTCGTCGACGGTGAAGGTCTCGGCGTCCCGCATCACGCTCAGCGCGAGGTCGCGACGGGTCACCAGCCAGCCGCCCAGCTCGGGCAGCCAGGACACGGGCTCGTGTGCACGCAGCAGCGCCAGTCGCGGATGTGGATCGTGGGCGAGTTCCGCGAGCGTGGTCGCGGCACCGAGCGGGAAGGAGACGGCGGCGTTCACACCACAGGCTAACAATCACTCGGACGGTGACACGCCGCCGGATGGCCCATCCTGCCACTGAGCGGCATATCGGGTCATAACGTTCGCGATATGAAGAAATACCGCGCGTACCTGATGTGCACCGCTGTGGTCGTCGGGACGGGACTCGGTGCCGCTCCGCCGGCCGCACATCATCATGCGACCCATGTGGTCTGGCCCGGCGAGTCGATCCAGAAGGCGGTGGACGCCGCCCAGTCAGGTGACACCGTGCTGCTGGCCCCCGGCACGTTCCACGAGAGCGTCAAGGTGACCACGCCCGGGCTGACCCTGCGGGGCATGGGGCGCGGCACGGTGATCGCGCCGAGCACCAAGAAGGCCGCGGACAGCTGCTCCGAGGCCGGCAACGGCATCTGTGTGCTGGGTACGAAGGACCGCAACGTCAAGGGCGTCACCGTCGCCTCGCTGACCGTCACCGGCTTCACCCGGGCCGGGGTGTTCGGCATGGCGACCGACGGGATGACGGTGCGGAACGTGACCGCGGTGAAGAACGGTGTGTGGGGCATCGCCCAGGAGCGCTCGGTCCGTGGTGTGTTCCAGAACAACACCGCCCAGGACAACGGCGACGCGGGTCTGTTCCTCGCCAACACCATCAAGGAGGAGGCCGGCGCCGACGACACCCGGGGCACGGTGATCGAGCGCAACCGGCTGGAGGGCAACCGCATCGGCGTCACGGTCCGGCGGCTGCGGAACCTCACCGTCACGCAGAACCGCATCTCGGGGAACTGCGCGGGCGTGTTCGTCGTGGGTGATGAGAACAAGCCGAAGGCCGGCGCCGTGACCGTGCGCGACAACTTCGTCGTACGCAACAACAAGTCGTGCCCGAAGACGGACCGGCTGGACGCGCTCCAGGGCTCCGGCATCGTCGTGACCGGCGCCGAGGACAACACGGTGACGGGAAACGTGGTCCGGGACAACGCCGGCGCGTCCCCGCTGTCCGGCGGCATCGTCCTGTTCAAGAGCTTCGTGGGCGTCACCAGTGACCGCAACCGCGTCAGCGGCAACGTCCTCGGGGGCAACTCCCCGGCGGACATCGTCAACACGGACCAGGGAGTGGGCAACACCTTCCAGGACAACCACTGCCGCGCGTCCAAGCCCGCGGGACTGTGCTGACCACTCGATCCCCGGCCAACCCGATGAACCCATGAGGAAGGAAGCGGCACATGACGACTGCACAGACCGCCCCACCGCCGTCCATGCGGCTGAGGGAGCTCGCGTTCGCGGCGGCATGTGCCGCCGCTCTCCGGGCCGCCGCCCGGCTGGGAGTCCCCGACGCCCTCGGCGACAGCCCCATGACCGTGGAGGACCTCGCCGCCGCCGTGAAGGCCGAGCCCCGGCCCCTGCGCCGGCTGCTGCACACGCTGTCCTGCTACGACATCTTCGCCGAACTGCCTGACGGCACGTTCGAGCACACCGACGTCTCCAGGCTGCTGCGCGAGGACGACCCGAACAGCCTGCGCGCCATCGCGCTGTGGTGCACCGAGCCATGGACCTGGGACGCCTGGCCGAGGCTCGACGAGGCGGTGCGCACCGGGCGCAACGTCGTCGAGGACCTGTACGGCAAGGAGTTCTTCCCCTACCTCAACGAGGACGCCCCGGAATCGGCCGACGTCTTCAACCGCGCCATGACGACCTCCAGCGTGCAGTCGGCCCGGGACGTCGCCGAGTTCCTGGATCTGTCCGGGAGTTCGTCGGTCGCCGACCTCGGCGGCGGCCAGGGGCACGTGGTGGCGAGCCTGCTCGACAAGTACCCCTCGATGCACGGCACCCTGCTCGACCTGCCCCGAGTGGTGGAGAACGCGGTGCCGAGGCTGCGTGCGGGAGGCGACCTCGCCGACCGCGCGCGCATCGTGCCCGGCGACGTCCGGGTGGCCGTCCCGGTCGAAGCCGACGTGTACGTCATCAAGAACATCCTGGAGTGGGACGACGAGAGCACGGCCAGGACGCTGCGCAACGTCCGCGAGGCGGGCGGGCCGGGGGCCCGCGTCGTGGTCATCGAGAACCTCGTCGACGACACGCCCTCGATGCGGTTCAGCACCGGGATGGACCTGCTGCTGCTCCTGAACGTCGGCGGGGCGAAGCACACCACCCAGAGCATGGTGGCCCGGCTGACCGAGGCGGGCCTGGTCATCGACGACATCCGACCGGTGAACCCCTACCTGCACGCCTTCGACTGTCACGTCCCGGAGTGATCGGACCGCATCCGCACAGACCACCGGTGGCCGGGTCCCGCAGCGTCGCGGGCCCGGCCACCGGTGATGTCCGGCAGGCTCAGCCTGCCGGGTCGCGCTCCCAGAGGTAGAAGCGCTGCGCCATGGCGTCCTTCGGGGAACGCCAGGTCTCGGGGTCGTACGCGCTGACGTACGCGGTGAGCCGTTCGCTGACGTCCCGGAAGTCGGGATGCTGCGTGACCTTGGCGATGGCGGGACCGGGCTCGCGCTCGGACTCGATGAGGTGCATGTACACATCGCCGAACTGGAAGAGGCTGCGACGGACCACCCCGACGAGGTGCGGCAGCTCTCCCCGGTCGGACTCCGCGAACACCTTGGCGATGTCGGGTGCCGATCCCGGAGCCATTCGGGCGACGATCAGAGCTTGGTGCATGGGGACTGCTCTCCGTCCTTCGTCCGGCTCAGTCGGTCAGACCCGGTGTGGCCCCGCGCTCGGCGGCGGCCTTCTCGATGCGGTCCCGGATCAGGCCCATCTGGACCTTGGAGTTCCGGTTGATGTTGTCGGTCATCCAGGCGTCGTCGACCGGTGCTTCCGGCTTCATCGCGAAGTCCTGCGTCCAGACCATCCGCGTGCCGGCCGCCACCTCCTCGTACTGCCAGTGGATGTTCATGTGGGCGAAGGGCCCCGTCTCGACCCGGCGGGCCTTGACGCTGAGCGTGTCGCGGTCGGGTTCGCGCTCCGAGACCCAGCTCCACACGGTGCCGTTCTCGTCCGGGTGCATGGTCAGCCGGAAGGTGGTCTTGCGGCCCTCCCGGGACAGCACCTCGACGGAGGCGTACTCGCTGAACAGCCGCGGCCAGTTCTCCAGGTCGTTGGTCATCTCCCAGACCAGGTCCAGGGGCGCCGCGATGGTGATCTCGTTCTGCGTGTGTCCGGTCATTTCACGCTCCTGTCATGAGGGCACTGTTGACGAGGTCGAGGAACTGACGGGGCGTCTTGGAGCGTTCGGCGTCGGGCGGCATCGGTGTGCCGTACCGGTTCTCCAGTTCGCCGACGATGCCCAGCAGACCGAGCGAGTCGACACCCAGGGTGTCGAAGCCCGGGTCGCCTTCGCGGAGTTCCTCCGGGGCGACGGTGACGCCGGCGGACTTCTTCATGAGTTCGGCCAGCTCTTCCACGGTGATGCGGTCAGTCATGCGCTTGCTCCTCTACTGCTGCGCGGCGCCTCACCTAGAGGCGTCGGTGGCGCCGTGCCGCAGCACCAGCGCCGAGTTCGATCCCATGAGTCCCCGGCTCAGGACCAGCGCCGTACGTGACTCGGCGGTACGGGCCCGGCCGGTCACGAGGTCGAGGTCGTGGCAGATGTCGAAGACGTTGGGGGTGGGGGGGATCACGCCGTGCTCCATCGCGAGAACCGCCGCCGCGACGTCCAGCACGGGCGCCGCGCCGTAGCCCCGGCCGATGCCGGTCTTCGGCGCCGTGACGGGCACGCGAGTGCCGTGCACGCCGAGCGCGTCGGCGATCGCCAGGGCCTCCGCGCGGTCCGCCTCCGGCACTCCGAGGGCGTCGGCGAAAACCACGTCGATCTCCTCGGGGACACAGCCGGCCTCGTCCAGGGCGCCCCGGATGGCCTGGGCGAGCCCCTCCCGGGACTGCTCCCAGCGGGAGGCGCCGGTGAATGTCGCCGCGTGTCCGGCGAGCACCGTCTGCACACGCGCGCCCCGTTCCCTGGCCGACGCCTCGTTCTCCACCACGAGCATGGCGCCGCCCTCGGCAGGGACGAATCCGCAGGCCGCGGAGGTGAACGGGCGGTAGGCACGGGTCGGGTCGTCCGCGGTGCTGAGCTCCTCGTAGCCGAGCTGGCAGACGACGGAGTAGGGGGCGAGCGGCGCCTCGGTCGAGCCGGCCACGATCACGTCGGTGCCGCGCCGTACGGCACGCGCCGCGTGCGCGAGGGCGTCCAGACCGCCGGCCTCGTCGCTGGCGACGACCGAGCAGGGCCCCTTGAAGCCCCGGCGGATGGATATCTGGCCGGTGCTTGCCGCGTAGAACCAGGCGATGGACTGGTACGGGCCGACGAACCGGCTGCCCTTGCTCCACAGCTGCTGCAGTTCCCGCTGTCCGAACGCACCGCCGCCGGAGCCGGCCGCGGTGACCACACCCACGGAGAACGGGGAGTCGTCGGTCTCGGTCCGGCCGAGACGGGCGTCGTCCAACGCGAGGTCGGCAGCGGCCATCGCGAAGTGCGTGAACCGGTCGGTCTGGACGAGGAAACGTTCCTCCACCGCGGCCGACGGGTCGAAGTCGCGGACCTCGCCCGCCACCCGCAGCGGCAGGTGCTCGCAGCCCTCGCGGGTGACCCGGTCCAGGACGCTGATGCCCTCCCTGGTGGACTTCCAGAAGGTCTCCGTGCTGGAGCCGTTGGGCGCGACCACGCCCATTCCGGTGATGGCCGCGCGCCGTGGATAGGGTTCGCTCATCGTGTCTTCTCCCTCGGCCGGGACAGGACCACCGCGGACTGGAAGCCGCCGAACCCGCTGCCCACCGAGAGCACGCTGTTCAGTTTCCGGGCGCGGGCCTCACGCGGGACGTAGTCCAGGTCGCACTCGGGGTCCGGCGTTTCGTAGTTGGCGGTCGGCGGGACGGTCTGCTTCGCCAGGGCCAGTACGCACGCGACGAGTTCGATCGCGCCGATCGCGCCGAGGGAGTGGCCCACCATGGACTTGATGGAACTCATCGGCGTGTCGTAGGCGTGCGGGCCCAGGGCCCGTTTCACCGCGGCGGTCTCGTGGCGGTCGTTCTGCTGGGTGCCCGACCCGTGGGCGTTGACGTAGTCGATCGCCGTGCCGTCGAGCCTGGCGTGGTCGAGGGCGGCCTCGATGGCCTTCGCCATCTCCAGGCCCTCACGGGTCAGACCGGTCATGTGGTACGCGTTCCCGAAGGTCGCGTAGCCGCCGAGCTCGCAGTACACGTGTGCGCCACGGGCCCGGGCGTGTTCGAGTTCCTCCAGGACGAGTACCGCGCCGCCCTCGCCCATGACGAACCCGTCGCGGTCGGCGTCGAAGGGACGCGAGGCGTGCGCGGGATCGTCGTTGTGCGCGGAGGTGGCCTTGATGGCGTCGAAGCAGGCCATGGTGATCGGGGAGATCGGCGAGTCCGAGGCGCCGGCTATGCAGATGTCGGCCCGGCCCTCCTCCACGGTGTGGAAGGCGTACCCGACCGCGTCGAGCCCCGAGGTGCAGCCCGTGGAGACGGTCTGCACCGGCCCGCGCGCCCCGAACCGCTCCGCCACGGTCGAGGCGAGCGTGCTCGGTGCGAACGCGCGGTGGAGGTACGGCTCTGCCTGCTGGGCATCGACGTCCCAGCGCTGCCCGCCGTGGCTGACCAGCACGTAGTCGTGCTCCAGTCGTGTGGTGCCGCCGACCGCGGTGCCCAGGGAGACGCCGACCCGCCAGGGGTCCTCCCGGTCGAGTTCGAGGCCGGCGTCCCGCACCGCTTCCGTCCCGGCGGCCAGGGCGAACTGGATGTACCGGTCGCACCGTTCGGTCTGCCCGGCGTCCAGCCCGTGCTCCGACGGGTCGAAGTCGCACTCGGCGGCGATCCGCGAACGCAGACCGGCCGGATCGAAGAACGTGATGCCCCGCGTCGCCGTGCGCCCGGCCGCCAGGAGGTCCCAGAAGGCCGGTACGCCTATGCCGCCCGGTGCGACGATGCCTATGCCGGTGACGGCCACCCGTCTCGTCATGAATGCACCTCGGCGACGGGCTCGGTCTCCTCGGTGTCGACATGGCCGAGCTGCGGGCGCGGGGCCAGCGGGCCGAGGTGGAAGACCATGCGGGCCTCCACGTTGCCGACGTTGCGGAAGCGGTGGCGCATGTGGGCGGGAATCATGAGCCCCTGCTCGGGCCGCAGCGTATGCGGCACGCCGTCCAGGTCCACCTCCAGCTCCCCGCACACGACGTACACGAACTCTTCGGAGTACGGGTGGTAGTGCTCACCGATGCGGTCGCCGGGCTCGACGATGGCGACGCCCATGAATCCGCTGGTGGAGCCGACCGTGGCCGGGGTGAGCATGGCGCGCAGATCGCCGCCGCGCCGACGGTTGGGCTCGACCTCGCTGAGATCCACGATTCTGGGACGGGATGTGATCACGACGTTCCTCCGTTCAGGTCCTGCATCGACGTGGGGGTGTGGCCGCCGCCACGGGCGTGTGACGGCAGATCAGGCGTCGGGCGAGCGGCGGTCGGTGACGAGGTCCATACGGGCCAGCCCGACGTAGCGCGCGAGTTCGCCGTCCTTCGGTGCGGACGCGTCGCCGGTGAACGTCATCAGCTCCGCGGCCTGACCCGGGTCCGGGAGGCCGAGAGCCAGCGCGGGGTCGGCGGCGTCGAGGCCGCCGTGCACGTCGATCAGCCGTACGACGACGTCATCGCGCTGGAAGATCGTGCTGCGCAGGACCGGGCTGCGCGGGTCGTCCGCCGCCGCCTCGTCCTGCCGGGCCAGCAGCTCGGCCAGGCGCATGCCGCAGCCGGGCCGGGCCGGGTAGGACAGCGCGTACCGCTCGGCCCGCGCGTCCTGCTGCTCCGCCGTCACGTGGTGCACGGCGGGCAGGGCCGCACGGGTGAAGAAGACGCGGGCGGACTCGGGGTCGTTCAGGTCCCGGTCCTGCTCCAGGTAGGGGTTGATGGCCTCCTCGACCGCGCGCACCTCGGGCTGCCGGGACACGTGGCGCAGCGCGGCGAGCAGGTCGCCCCGCACCTCGATGGCCCGCACCACCCGGTTACCGTGCATGAACAGCGACGTGCGGCACAGCCGGGTGGCGGCATCGACCTTGGGGTCGGGCGAGGCGTAGTCGGCGAGGATCTTCGCGACCGTCTCCTCGCTGCCCGGCTTGACGGTGAAGGTGAGTGCGTGGCGGATGATGCCGTCGCCGATCCTGGGCGACGCCTGGAGCCGGCGCTTGCCGGCCTTGGTGTCCACGGCCGGTCCGCCCGTCTCGCGGACGATGTGGAAGCGCAGCGACCTGGTGTCCCGCACGCAGCTGTGCAGGGGTTCCACCATCCGCACGTGCTCCTCGCTGTTCACCCATGCGAGGAACGGCGGGGCGCTCTCCCACTCACTGGTGATGAGCCATTGGGAGGGGTTCTCGATGGACTGGCACAGCTGGTCGCTGACGTGCCCGGGAACGGACGCGACCTGGTTGCACAGGAGCTCGTACGCCTCCAGGAACTGCTGCTGGGCTCCGTCGTAGACGTCCACCAGCAGGACGACCCTGAGTCTGGAGCCGTCGAACACGGACTGGGAGACACGTGGCGACACCTGCTGGGTCAGCGGGCCGGAAACACGTTCGGACGTGGTGGTCATCCTGCGCACATCTCCTTCGCGGAGGCGGAAGTGGTTGTTCGAGCCGCGGTGATGCGGCGTCAGCGTTCCTCGATCGTGTGCCCGTCCCGTGAAGAGCGCGACTCGTATGCACTACGCGGGTGATGCTCAGACGAGATGGGCGAAGACCACCAGGTTGTCCGTGTAGTCCCGGACCGAGCGGTCGTAGTCACCCGCACAGGTGATGAGCCGCACCTGGGCCTGCGGGGTGTCGGCGTACACGCGGTCGCTGGGGAAGTTCGACTTGTCGAAGGTCTCCACGCCGTCGACCCGGAAGTTCGCGGTGCGCCCGTCGGCCCGCAGGACGGAGAACCGGTCGCCCTTCCGCAGCTCGCCGAGGTTCGCGAAGACCGCCGCGGACGTCTTGGTGTCGACGTGACCGGCGATGATCGCGGTTCCGGCCTCGCCTGGGGATGCTCCCTTGACGTGCCAGCCGACGAGGTTGGTGTCGGCCGCGGGAGGTGGCTCCAGTTGTCCGGTCGAGCCGATGTAGAGGTCGGTGAAGGGGGCGTCGACCCAGATCTTCGGAATGCGCAGGCGCACGGGCCTGGACCGGGGCAGATGCTTCCCCGCCGGCTGCCCGGCGGGCGGTGCCGACACGGCCGACCGCGGCAGCGAATCTGCGGCCTGCGGGGCCGTCGCCGCGGACTGGGGGCCGCCCGGCGGGCTGGACTCGTCGGTCGACTCGCCCTGGCCGCTGATCAAACTCGCGGCCAGCAGCAGGCCGGCCGCGGCGCACATCATCATCGCCCCCGAGCGGGACGATCCCTGGCCGGTGGGCACCGGTTCGTCACCGGTGGGGGAAGGGGGGGCTGCCATCGGAGATCACCTCAATCGGGCACGGCAGCGGGGCGGACCGGGGATGCGAACAGCGAGCCGGGCCGCCACACGGGCAAACGGGTGGCGGCCGCGGCTGCGCTATCGCATCAGGCATGGATCAGGCCGGGCTTCCGGCCAGCTTTTTGCGGCGCACCGCATAGAGGCCGGTCGCGGCGACGGCCAGTACCGCCAGTCCGCCCGCGGTCGCCGACGGTGTGGCAAGGCCTCCGCCGCCGGTGTGCATGCCGCCGCTGGGCTTCTCGTGTCCGCCACTCCATGAGTCGTTGCCGCGGCCACCGTCACTGTCGTGGTCGCCGCCCCAGGAGTCCTTTCCGTGCTCGCCGTCCTTGTCCTTGTAGGTCTCCGGGTCCGTCTTCGGGTCCTTCGCGGTGGCCCAGTCGTCGCGGTCGTTCACCGCGGTGAGCGCGCCACCACCCGTGTGCATGCCGCCGTGCGGGGAATCGTGCTTGGTGTCCTGGCCGTGCTCCTTGCCGTGCGAAGAGCCGTCGCCGTACGAAGAGTCGTCGTGATCCCAGTCGCCCCCGGCGGCGTACGCGCCGGGTGCACCGATGGCGAGGACGGCCGAGGCCGCCGCTGTCGCCAGGATCATGCGAGCAGAGCGCATCTGATGGTCCTTCCGTCAGGCCCGGCAGCTGGGACTTGGTCAGCTGTCTTGACCGGGCCCCGACGTGATCCACCGTCAGCCAGACGTGGCCCGGCCACCAGTCGGGACGATCACCCGGGTGAAGCGGGCACAGCTCACCCGGGACTGTGCCCAACGGGTGATCAGGCCAGTGACAGAGCGCCTTCCAGGGCCCTGCGCAGCGCCGATCCGGCATCCGGATCCGGCCCGGACGACCGCCACGCGACGAACCCGTCCGGCCGTACGAGGACGGCGCCACCGCGTGTCGTGCCGTGGCGCTCCGCCCAGTCCACATCGCCCTCCGGAACCAGTTCGGCCTCGGGTCCGGCACCCACTCGGTACGACCGGACG
Source organism: Streptomyces sp. NBC_00461 (assembly GCF_036013935.1). Lineage (NCBI taxonomy): Bacteria > Bacillati > Actinomycetota > Actinomycetes > Kitasatosporales > Streptomycetaceae > Streptomyces > Streptomyces sp. NBC_00461. The sequence goes on along the minus strand of NZ_CP107902.1, from coordinate 9,089,294 downwards.
GGGACCGACATCTCGTCGGCGAGGCGGGTGGCGGCCTCGTGCCATCCGCTCGGGTCACCGGCGTCGCTGAGCAGGACCGGGGTCCGTTCGTAGAGGTCGAGGGTGGAGATCCGTTCACCTCCGCGCTTCACCCACAGGTGGGGCGCCCTGGTGCCGGGCGCACCGCTCAGGTCGAGGTTCTCCGGTACGACCGCTGCGGCGGGATCGGCGCCGACGACCGCGCCCTGCGGGTACCGGTAGCCGAGCGCCACGTTGAGGATGCCTCGCTGGCGGCCGCCGCCCGCACCCGGCGGTGGGGTGAATCCGGGGTGACTGTGTTCGGCCGAACGGTCGGCGGCGCGGGCGCTGGTCGCCTCCGCCACCGGACGGCGCTCGGCGTCGTAGGAGTTCAGCAGCCCCTCCCCCGCCCAGCCGCCGAGGACCGCGGCCAGCTTCCATGCGAGGTTGTGCGCGTCCTGGATTCCGGTGTTGGAGCCGAAGGCACCGGTGGGCGACATCTCGTGGGCCGAGTCACCGGCCAGGAAGACCCGTCCGGAGCGGTAGCTGCGGGCGACGCGCTGGGCGGCGTGCCAGGGCGCCCGGCCGGTGATCTCCACGTCGAGGTCGGTCACCCCGACCGCGCGGCGGATGTGCTCGATGCACCGCTGGTCGGTGAACTCCTCCAGCGTTTCGCCGTGTTCGGGGTGCCAGGGGGCGTGGAAGACCCAGTTCTCGCGGTTGTCCACCGGCAGCAGCGCGCCGTCGGCGTCCGGGCTGGTCAGATAGCAGACGATGAAGCGGCGGTCGCCCACGACGTCGGCGAGACGGCGGGAGCGGAAGGTGACGCTGACGTTGTGGAACAGGTCGCCCGGACCGCTCTGACCGATGCCGAGCTGCTCACGGACGGGGCTGCGGGGGCCGTCGGCGGCGACGAGGTAGTCGGCGCGGATGGTGGTGTGCTCGCCGGTCTCGCGGCTCTTGGCCACGGCGGTGACGCCGGTGGGGTCGCTCTCGAACGACATGAGTTCGGTGGAGAACCGCAGCTCGCCGCCGAGGGCCCTGGCGTGGTCGAGCAGGACCGGCTCCAGGTCGTTCTGGCTGCACAGGCACCATGCGCTGGGGCTGAAGCGGGCCAGTCCACCGCCGGGGTCGATCTCCCGGAACAGCCACTCGCCCGCGTCGCCGACCAAGGTGGGCGCCTGCAGGATGCCGTGGTTGTCGGCCAGGGTGGCGGCGGCCTCATGGATCGCCGACTCGACGCCCGCCGCCCGGAACACCTCCATCGTGCGGACGTTGTTGCCGCGGCCGCGCGGGTGGATGGAGGTGCCGGAGTGCCGTTCCACCAGGGCGTGGCGCACCCCCAGCCGTCCCAGGAACAACGAGGTCGACAGGCCGACCAGGGAACCGCCGACGATGAGGACCGGGACCCTGATGGTGTGGTTGTCGGCCAGGTCGACTCGTTCGTTCATCACTCTCGCCTCCAGCACGTCTTTTGTCCGCGACCGGCCGGATCGGGCCGCGGTCCTCATGCATGCCCCGCGAATCGGACGGCGGCTCAGGCTTCACCCGCCTGTCACCCGGTGGGCAGCCCAATGGGTGCGGAAAGCGGATCTGAGCGGGGTCTGAGTACGGCGAGAGGCGTTAAGGCAAGGAACGACACTCCGATCTGACGGCGCGACACAAGAAAGCCCGGTGCCCGGCCTGTGGCCGGGCACCGGGGAAGGTCTGACCTGCCGCCTACTTCCCCACGGCGTTGTTGCAGCCCATGGTCGAGCCCAGGTGGTCCTCCTGGGCGCCCGGGTTGCCCTCGCCGTTGAGCGCGCCGCCCAGGACGCCGTTGAGCAGTCCGACCGCGCCGAGGATGTCGATGTTCAGGTCGTGGGACCGGCAAGTCGTGCTCTGCTGGACGGTGAACACGCCGCCTTGACCGCCGCCGTCCTGGCCCCCGTGGGCCTGCGCTGCGCCGACGTTCAGGAACCCGACGGTCCCGAGGGCGACGACCAGAACGGCAGCCTTGCGGAGCATGTGCATGTTCTCTCCGATGGAGTGAAGTGGATGCGATCGCGAAAGATCGCCTTCGACAGCCATGGAAGTTAGGGCGAAATGTTCGCAATTGGCGGGTGACACACGGTGATTCCGTGGATTCTCACCACGGTGCGTGAAGCAGAAGGGGGTACGGCGGCTGCCGCCGGCGCCGAAGGGACCCCGCGAGGACACTCCGGCAAGACGTGGGCATCTGAAGGCAGTTCGTACGACTTACGTCACGCAGTACCGACACCGTCGGTGTGTCGTTCGAGCATTCGAGCACCGGAACTAGACCGTGTCGGCCGGTGCCGTGCTCGGCGTCTGGAGGCCCGTGCCACCGAAGCGGATGCCCTTGGCCTCCTTGCCGACTGCACTGAGGGCGATCACCACGGCCAGGGCGGGCACCACGGTCCACGTCATCGCCGCGGGATAGCCGTGACGGTCCGCGATGGCCTCCTGGAGCGGCAGGTTGAGGGCGGCGATCAGGTTGCCGAGTTGGTAGGTGACGCCCGGGTAGAAGCCTCGGATCGCGTCCGGGCTCATCTCTGTCAGGTGCGCGGGGATGACACCCCAGGCTCCCTGTACGCACACCTGCATCAGGAAGGCGGAGAGCATCAACCAGCCGACGGCGGTGGACAGAACGAAGAACGGCACCACCGCCAGGCCCCCGGCCGCCGCGATCATGATCGTGCGGCGGCGCCCCAGCCTTTCGGAGAAGGCACCGAGCAGCGCGCCTCCGATCATGGCGCCGATGTTGTAGACCACCGCGATGGCGATGGCCGTGTCCGGGGAAAGGCCCAGACCCTTCTTGACGAAGGTCGGATAGACGTCCTGAGTGCCGTGCGACATCCAGTTGAAGGCGGTCATCAGCGCCACCAGGTACACGAAGCGGCGCAGCACCGCCGGGTTCCTGAACACCTGGTAGGCGGGAGTGCGGTTGAGCCGGACGCTCTTCTCCCACACCTCGCTCTCCTCCACCCGGGTGCGCACCCACAGGGCGACCAGCGCGGGTACCAGGCTGAAGGCGAACAACCCCCGCCAGCCGAAGGTGGGTTCGATGCCGAAGAAGGCCACGGCGGCGAGCAGGTATCCCAGCGAGTAGCCGCTCTGCAGCAGGCCCGACCAGAAGCCCCGCCGCTCAGCGGGAATCTTCTCCATGGCCAGCGCCGCACCCAGGCCCCATTCACCGCCCATCCCGATGCCGTACAGCAGGCGAAGGACCAGCAGGACGGCGTAGTTGGGCGCGAAGGCGCACGCGAAGCCGACGATCGAGTAGAAGACCACGTCGACCATGAGCGGCAGCCGGCGGCCTCTGCGGTCCGCCCACATGCCGAAGAGCAGGGCACCGACCGGACGCATCACCAGGGTCGCGGTGGTGAGGAAAGCCATGTCGGTGAGGGAGACATGGAAGTCGTCGGCTATCTCGCTGTAGACGAGAACCACCAGAAAATAGTCGAAGGCATCCATCGCCCAGCCCAGATAGGCGGCGACGAAGGCGTTGCGCTGATCCTTGGTAAGACCTGTTGCCTGCTCTCGGACGGTCTTCAGCATGCCGGCCCTCCCACGGTTCCGCAGGGGAGGCTAGGTCCGTGTGGCGAAGCGGACAACGCAAGGGCCGGCAAAACACGCGCCACAATTGTCTAAAACCGACGCTCGGTTCACAGGCAGCCAAGCCGCGCGCTCCGGAGTCAGCCGCCCGCGAGGAAGCTCAGACGCACCTTTCGATGGGCGTTGTCCTTGTTCGGATCCACCAAACTCCGTTAGGGCAACCCCTGGTTCAGCTTGAGGGCCCACAGTTGACAGTCCATGGGCGGCTCCAGGGCGCCCTGGCTCAGAGAAGCTTCCAACTCGTCGGGAACCCTGCATCCACGACAGGACCACGTCCAGCATTTCCAGGAGATTCTGCTCGACCCCTGAGGGCGAGTACACACGGCTCGGTTCTTGCAATACGGGCCGCATCCAGCACTCCGCCAGGACACGCAGCCAACGCCCGACCCCCGAGGTGCCGGCCGCCCCAACGGCGCGAGCACGCCCGCATCCGTGGCGAGAGGAGCTTCCGCTGGGGCGGCCGACTCGCTCTCGCTCATGATCGGGCAACCTGGCGAACGTTCCCCCGCTCCGTCTGGCCTGCGGGGACAAAATCGGCTCACCCATACCAGCCCGACATCCATCCACAGAGAGGTGCAAATGACCCTAAACTGGGAAAAGCACTCCATGGACGATCGAGGGCAGCGTGTCGGCCAACGGTATGGCATCGAGCTCATACCCGCTCAGCGCCGCGGGTGTCGGCGAAGCGCCCGAGCGCGACGACGCGTTGGTGAGGGCCGTGGTCCATGCCGTGGAGGTCACCGGAGCACATACCGGAAGCGTGCTCCTGCTCTCCGGCGACCATCGCTCGCTCGTCGTGGCCGCGTCCTGCGGGACACCGCCCTCCCTGCTCAGCGGGTGGCGTCGGATCCCGGTCAACAGCCGTATGCCGGTGGCGGAGGCGTGCCGCTCCGGGCGCATGGTCCACCTGGCCGGCGCGGAGGAGACGATGCGGCGCTTCCCCCAGCTCTCGATCGCCCTGCCCTACCCGTTCGGCTCTGCATCGGTCCCCGTACGGGCGGGCGAGCGGACCTTCGGCGCCATCGCCGTGGTGTGGACGCCCAGGCCGGACGGGACAGGACTGTCGAGGGCGCAGCGCGGGCAGTTGCGCTCCGCCGCCGACCGGCTGGGCACCGCCCTCGCAGGACTGCGGGCCCGCGGCACGCTCGGTGAGTACGACGAGCGAACGGCTCCGGTACTGGTCCCGCTGCCGTGCGCTCCGGCGATCCGGGTGGGCCTGTTCGACTGGAACCTCGACACCGGAGCCCTCACTGCCGACGACGAGCTGTGCGCGATCTTCGGGATTGCGCCCCGCGCGTTCGACGGTCGGGTGGCCACACTGACGGCCTACATCGAGCCGGCGGATCTGCCTGGTTTTGGATCCGCCGCCCGCGCCGCGGTCGAGGAGGGACACCTACTGGCGCACCGCCTGCGCATCCTGGACGGCCATGGTGGACACCGCGTCGTCGAGCTGTGGGGCCGGGTACCGGAGAGCCCCGACGACTCGGAGGCCTCTTGCCACCTGGTCGGCGCCGTGCTGGACTCCGGGAGCGGCATGGCCGCCGTGGCGGCGATCGAGCGGCTCGCGGACGGTTTCTTCGCGCTCTCTCCCGACGGACGCCTCGCCTACGCCAACCACAGCCTGGAGGATCTGCTGCGGGTCCGCCAGGACGAACTGCTCGGCCGGCGCCCCTGGGACATCCTGCCTTGGCTGGCCGATCCCGTGTACGAGGACCGCTACCGGGCCGCCGCCGTCTCCCAGCAACCGGTCTCCTTCCTGGTCCGCCGCCCGCCGGACGAGTGGCTGGTCTTCTCCCTCCACCCGGGCGCTCAGGGCATGACGGGATGGGCCTCACGAGTGCGGCAGCCCGTACCGGCCGGCACCGGACCCGGTGCACCAGTCACCGTGGAGGGGCCGCCCATCTCCTCGGCGCCTCCGCCCGCGGCCCCGCGCGTGGGTTCCCTCTACCGGGTGCTCACGCTGGGCAGCGCCCTCACCGAGGCGGCCACCGCGGACGAGGTGTTCGATGCCGTCGCCGAACAGTTGCTGCCGGCCTTCGGCGGCCAGAAGCTGGCGATCGCCGTGGTGGAGGAACAGCGCCTGCACCTGCTCGCTCAGCGCGGCTACTCGCAACGCTTTCTCGCCCGGTTCGAAGGCACCCCGCTGCACGCCCGGCTGCCCGTGACGGACGCCCTGACCTCCGGGGTCCCGCTGTTCGTCGAGTCCCGGGAGCAGCTCCGCGAGAGCTACCCCGGGATCATGGTGGGTCACACCAACTCCTGGGCGTTCCTGCCGCTGATCGCCTCGAACCACCCGGTCGGCGCCTGCATTCTCGGCTTCGACGACATCCACCGGTTCCCCGACGAGGAGCGCGGAGTCCTCACCGCGCTGGGCGGCCTGATCGGCCAGGCGCTGGAACGCGCCAGACTCTACGACGCCGAATTCGCCCTCGCCCGCGGCCTGCAGGACGCGCTGCTGCCGCACCGGCTGCCCACTCTGCCGGGGCTGCACGTCACCGGGCGTTATCTGCCGGGCACCAGGGGGATGGACATCGGCGGCGACTGGTACGACGTCATCCCCACCGGCGACGAAGTCGCACTGATCGTCGGGGACGTCGAGGGGCACAACGTCCCCGCCGCGGCCGCCATGGGACAACTGCGCAGCGCCATGCGGGCATTCGTCGCCGCCGGCCACCGACCGAGCGACGTCGCCGCCGGCACCAACCGGCTCCACATGGACCTTGACCCGGTGCTCCTCGCCAGCTGCTGCTACGCCCAATTGCATCCCCGCTCGGGGATCGTGCGCATCGTCCGCGCGGGCCATCTCCCGCCCCTGCTGCGCCTGCCCGACGGGCGCACCAAGATCCTGGATGTGCCCGGCGGCCCACTGCTCGGCATCGACGCGACGGCACGCTTTCCGGAGTCGGAGCTGCGTCTCGCTCCCGGGACGGTCCTGGCCCTCTATACGGACGGGTTGATCGAGAGGCGCGACTCGGACATCGGCTCCGACGTCGAGCGACTCCGGGGGTCGCTGGCCCGGCTTGGCGGGGGTGGCCTGGACGATCTGGCCGACGGGCTGCTGCGGGATGCCTGCCACGCTTCCCCCGACAGGGCGGACGACGTCGCGCTCCTGCTCACCGAGTACGCCCCGCCACGTTGACCAGTCCCTGCCGCCACTGTCACGTGCCCCAGATCTTCCGGTACGCCTCCCGGTATCCCGCCGGATCCCAGGTCGTGGCGCCGTGGCTGTTGTCGGCCGTGCTGATGTGGACGGGGGCCACATACCCGCTGGCCGGCCGGCCGGAGAAGGCGCGATTGAACTCGTCGACGATCTGCCAGCCCTGCAGGGACAGCGGCTCTGGCACGGTGGCCGCCTGGTACTGCTTGCTGTTGATGCGCTGGAAGGCGGAGGGGTCGCCGTCGCCGGCGCCGATGTTGAAGGGCGGGCCGGAACCCTTCTTGCCGGCCGCGCGGAACGCCGGGGCGGCATCGGCGAAGTACAGGTCGTTGATGGCGACGGAGTGGGTCCACCTCTCCTGGAAGCGGGAGAGCAGTGAGGAGATCTCCCGGGGCGTGCGGCTGCTGGCATCCGGGATCGGGATGTTCTCGTACGCCAGCAGCTTTACCCCCGCGCAGGTGGCCAGCTCCTTCCTGATCAGGTCGGACTTGTACTTGGCGAAGGGGATCGAGGCATCGGTGAAGACCACGGCCCCGGCTGTGCCGTCGGAGCTCGAGATGACCCACTGCGCACTGGCTCTGGCCACGTCCTCGACTTTGGTGGTGACGTTGGTGAAGAGCCTGGGGCGCCGGCTGGGGCCGGGGGACGCGACCGCGTGCCAGCCGATGAGCGGGATGCCTGCCGCGTTCGCACGCGCCAGCTGCTGCGAGGTCGAGCCCGGGTCGAAGCCCCCGATGACGATGCCCGAGGGTCTGACGTCCACGGCCTCGCTCATCGCCGCCTGGATGCCGGCGGGGGTGCCGCCACCGTCGATCACCCGGACGTGCCAGCCGATGACGCGCGCGGCTTTCCGCACGCTGTCCGCGGCGCCCGCGACTCCGGGATTGGTCATGGTCTGGGCGACGTAGACGATGTTCTTGCCGGCCACCGCGGTGGGACCGCTGGTCGGACCGTTCCAGGGGATGTCGGTCCGCTCCGCCCGGCTGACGGCGGCCTGGGCCCTGGTCTGGGCCGCGGGGCAGCCGCTCGGACCCGAGGTGGAGTGCGCCGGGCCGCTCGACGAGCCGCGTTCACAGCCGGCCAGCACGAAGACCGCGACCACCAGGGCGGTGGCAGTGGACCGCGCGTTGCGGACGGTGGGGGTGTTGCGGTTGCGGTGCACGGAAGCTCCTTGCGGAGGATGCCGCCCGGGCACTCTGGCGGTGCCCGCGGCGTGGGTCATGGAGGGCTGCCCGGCGTGCCTTCGTCCTGTGTCACGGCGGGCGAATCGCGGGCGACGACCGCGCCGGTGCGCAGTCGGCGACGAGCGGAGTAGCCGGCCAGTCCGACGGCGAGGAGCAGGGTGCCGCCGTAGAACAACGGGACCGTCCAGAAATCGCCGCCCATCTGGGCGATGCCGGTGAGGCCGACGGCGAGGACGGCGACGGCGACGAGGGTGCCCAGGGCGTTGGGGCGCCCGGGTTTGATGGCGGTGGAGCCGAGGAGGGCCCCGACGAACGCGGGCAGCAGGTAGTCGAGGCCGACGCTGGGATTGCCGATCTGCTGCTGGGCCGCGAGCAGCACTCCGTCGAAGCCGACGATCAGTCCCGACGCGGCGAAGGCGTAGACGGTGTACTTGCGGGTCGGGATGCCGACCAGGTCGGCGGCGCGCGGGTTCGACCCGACGACATACAGGTACCTGCCGAGCGGCAGCCGCTCCAGAACCACCCAGAGGGCGACCGCGAGCGCGAGCACGTAAAAGGCGGGAACCGGCAGGCCGAGGAACGTCGAGTCGTAGATGTCGGTGAAGGCGGCCGGGAGGCCTTGCGGGCCGGGGACGATCCGGCCGCCGCCGGTGACCCATCCGGTCACCGCGTACATCATGCTGCCGGTTCCGAGCGTGGCGATGAACGAATCGATCCGCCCGAATTCGACGACGACACCGTTGAGGACGCCCACGACACCCCCTCCGGCGATCACCGTGAGGCAGGCGAGCGGCCAGGGCCATCCGTCGCCCACGACGAGCTGCATCACCATGACGTGCGCCAGGCCGAGACCGTAGCCGATGGAGAGGTCGAACGCGCCGGTCACGATGGGGACCATCGCGGCGAGCGCGAGGACGGCCGGGATCGACTGGTTGGACAGGATCGAGTCGACGGTGTCCCGGGTGGGAAAGGTACGCGGCAGAGTGAGGGAGAAGATCAGGAAGAGCAGGGCGGTAAGGGTCAGGAGGCCGTAGGCGCCGATGAGTTGCCCGCTACGGCCGTGCAGTCGGGCGAGTCGCCTCGGTGGCCCCGAGCGACGCGGCCGTGGCGGGGGCGCAGCCGGGGAGGGGGAGCCAGTCACGGATTCGCCGCGGTTCCGGAGGAGGGCAGGGCCGAAGCCGCCCGCGTGAGTTCGGTGACCGTGAGGGCCGGGCCGGTCAGCTCGGTCGTCACGGATCCGCGGACGAAGACCAGGGCGCGCCGACACACGCCCGCGACCTCCTCGAAGTCGCTGGAGATGAGGAGGACCGCGAGGCCGGCGGCGAGCGCCTCGTCGAGCAGGCGGTGGATCGCGGCTTTGGCACCGATGTCCACGCTCGCCGTCGGTTCCTCGAGGATCAGCAGGCGCAGGGCCAGCCGCAGCCACCGGCCGATCATGACCTTCTGCTGGTTCCCCCCGGACAGGGTGGCGATGGCAGCCTCGCTGTCGTCGGGACGCACCGAGAACCGTTCGATCAGGGTGCCGGCCTCGGCGCGTTCGCGGCGGGGGCTGATCCAGCACAGCGCCGACATGCCTCCCGCCCGGGGGTTGGCCAGGAGGTTCTCCCGTACGGTCAGCTCGGCGAGGCAACCCTCCCGCTGTCTGTCACCGGGTACGAGGGCGACACCCCGTCCGACGGCGTCCGCGACCGTACGGGGATGGTACGGGCGACCGCCGAGAAGGGCCCGTCCGCCGAGGAGCGGCCGGGCGCCCGCAAGGGCTCGGGCGAGGCCCGTGTGTCCGGCGCCCGTGAGGCCGACCAGGCCGAGGACTTCCCCCCGCCTGAGCTCCAGACTGACCGGTCCCGCGTCGGGGGTGCGCACCCCGTCCAGGGTCAGGATGGCCGGGCCGCCGGCCGGGTTGGTGGCGGGGCGGTGATCGGTCGGCCCCTCGCCGGTGATGGCGCGCACCAGGCGGGCAGGAGTGTGGCTCGCCGGCGAGCCGTGGCTGACCACGCGTCCGTCGCGCAGCACGGCGAAGGTGTCGGCGACCTCGTACACCTCGTCCAGGCGATGGCTGACGTAGAGGATGCCGTGCCCCCGGTCGCGCAGGGTGTGCAGCACCCGGAACAGCCGGGTGCAGTCCGCGGCGGGCAGGCGGGCGGTCGGCTCGTCGAGGACGATGAGTCTCGCCCGTGCCGCCAGGGCTCGTGCGACGGCGACAAGCGAACGCTCGGCCGGGGCGAGGCGGGAGATCGGCGTGTCGGGGTCGAGATGTCCGGCGACGGCCCGCAGGGCCTCGGTGCAGTGTTCTCGGGTGAGCCGCCAGGAGATCAGTCCGGCGCGGCGCGGATACCCGGTGCTCAGAGCGATGTTCTCGGCTACCGTCATCCACTCCACCAGGCCGAGATCCTGATGGATGAAGGACATGTGCCGGGAAGCGGCGTGACTCCCGAGCGGGTGCCCGGCCACGGTGACCTGCCCCGAGTCGGCGTGGTGGACGCCGGCGAGCACCTTGATGAGCGTGGACTTCCCGGCTCCGTTGGGACCAAGGAGGGCGAGGACACTGCCGGCGTGGACATCGAGGTCGACCCCGGCGAGCGCGAGGGTTCCCCCGAAGCGCTTGGCAAGTCCGCGGACACGGACCAGAGGTTCCGCCCCGAAGGGCGGGACCGCATGCGCAGAGGTGTCGTGGGCCTCGTGCACGGACCTCTCCGGGGTTGGACCTGTCGTGTTCTTCCCGATGTGCATCAGTGACATTAGCGGCACATGTTGCACATTTTCCGACATGTGGCCGCTCTCTGTGACCCCAACGGAGCAGCGAATCGCCGGGGCCGGCGCCTCAGGCCCCCGCGAGCCCGCATTCGGCCCAGATGACCTTGCCCTGCTGGGTGTAGCGCGTGCCCCAGCTCTGCGTCAGCTGCGCGACGAGGAACAGGCCGCGGCCGCCCTCGTCGGTGCTGGCCGCTCGGCGCAGGTGCGGGGCGGTGTTGCTGGTGTCGGAGACCTCGCAGATCAGGGTGCGGTCGTGGAGCAGCCGTACCCGGATGGGCCCTGCGCCGTGGCGGATGGCGTTCGTGACCAGCTCGCTGAGCACCAGTTCGGCGGCGAACGCGGCCTCGTCGATTCCCCAGTCGGTCAGTTGCCGGGTGGCGGAGGCGCGGACCTCGCTGACCAGGGCCGGATCCGCGGGCAGGTCCCAGGTGGCTATCCGCTGGGGGTCCAGGGCGTGGGTGCGGGCGACGAGCAGGGCGATGTCGTCGCAGGGGTGGGCGGGGGCCACCGTGTCGAGTACCGCCTCGCAGGTCTCGTCGGGCGTGCCGTTCGCTTGGGCCAGCGTGGCGCGCAGCTGATCGAGGACCACGTCGACGTCGCGGTGACGGTCCTCGATGAGCCCGTCGGTGTAGAGGACCAGCTGGCTGTTCTCAGGGAGGTCGAGCTCGGCGGCTTCGAACGGCAGACCGCCGAGGCCGAGCGGCGGTCCGGCGGGCAGGTCGGGGAACCACACGGTGCCGTCGGGGCGGACCAGAGCGGGCGGGGGATGGCCGGCGCGGGCCATGGTGCACTGCTGTGTGGTCGGGTCGTAGATGGCGTAGAGACAGGTCGCGCCGATGATGCCTGCGTCCACGGCGCCGGGGTCCTCCCGGTCCAGGCGTCCCACGAGTTTGTCGAGGTGGGTGAGGACCTCGTCCGGGGGGAAGTCGAGTTCGGCGAAACTGCGGGCGGCCGTGCGCAGCCTCCCCATGGTGGCGGCGGAGAGCATGCCGTGGCCGACGACGTCGCCGACGAAGAGCCCGATGCGGCTGCCGGACAGGGGTATGACGTCGTACCAGTCCCCTCCCACGTCGGATTCGGCGGGCAGGTAGCGATGGGCGACCTCGACGGCGTCCTGGTCCGGCACACCGTGCGGGAGCAGGCTGCGCTGCAGGGCCAGGACCATGGCGCGTTCGCGCGTGTACCGCCGGGCGTTGTCGATGGACAGTGCGGCACGGGCGGCCAGTTCCTGGGCCAGCAACCGGTCGTCGTCCCCGAACGGTGGCGAGTCCTGCGCGCGGTAGAAGCCGGCCACGCCCAGGACTGCGCCGCGGGCGACCAGGGGCACCGCGATGAGAGAGTGGACGTGGCTCAGCAGCTGTGCGGAGTGCTCAGGGTCCTGCCCGAACCAGCCCGCGGCAGCCTTCAGGTCCGGTTCCAGCACTGCCTGGCCGCTCGTCAGACACCGTGACTGCGGCATCGTCGGACCGTAGTCGACCTGCTTGCCGACCGGCTGGAAGGGACAGTCGTCATGGATGCCGTGGACCACCGTACGGCGTAGGTCACTGCGGGGATCGGCGGACTCCTCGCCGCGGAGCACGGCTTCCGGCAGGTCGATGGTGACGAAGTCGGCCAGTTGCGGCACCGCCGACTCGGCGAGCTCCCGGGCGGTACTGCGCACATCCAGGGTGGTGCCTATGCGGACGCCGGCCTCGGACAACAATTCCAGGCGGCGGCGCGCGGCCAGGGCGTAGGTCCCCACGTGCGGCTCCCCCACCATCATGAGCCGTCTCGCCGGGGGCGGGGAGTCGGAGTGCTCGTCCGTCGTGCCGTCGCCGGCCGTGACGCGCTCGACGCCCACGGCGACAGGGCCGTGCTCCGCGCCGGGAAGATACTCAGACGGCGGGGTGACGTGGAGCCGCCCGGGCGCCACGTCGGGAACAGCCCCGGAGAACGTGAGGGAGGTGGCGACGGCAAGCTCTGCAGGGAGGCCCAGCGGCTCGTGGACCTGATGTGGGAAGGCGAGGGGCTCGCGCGGTGAGGGACCGGGGACAACGGCCTCGATGGCGAAGCCCTCCACTCCGGAGGCACTCGTCATCGGCCGGCTCACGAGCGTGACCCGACGGCCGTCGGACAGGGGCACGTCGACACAGGCCCGCTGCGCGCAGGCGATCAGCTCGGCGGCCTTCTCCATGAGGATCGCCCGGTCGCGGGGGCTCATCTCCACGGCCAGTTCCCGCACCCCTATGCGGTGCCGAAAACCTGCGGCGGCCTCGGCTCCGCTGTCCAGGTACGCCCGCAGCAGAGCGCGCTCAGGCGAGGAACTCTGCCCCAGCAGCCGCCGCTCGATGGTCTCGGCCGCCTTGCGTATCACGGTGTCCAGCGCCGGGTCCTCGGCGCTGCGCGGATAGCCGAAGCACAGGACGCCCTCGATGCGGCCGCTGAGCGGGTCGCGGACGGGAAGCGCGCGGCAGGCACTGCCCTGGGAGCGCTCGGCGAAGTGCTCGGCACCGTAGACCCGGATGGGTTGGCGCTCGGCCAGGGCGAGACCGATGCCGTTGGTACCTGCGACCTTCTCGGCGAACACGAACCCGGGGACACTCTGGATGGCCGGGAGAATTCTGGCCAGCGACGCTTCTCCGAAACGGCGCAGGAGAACCGTCCCGCTCGCATCGGCGACGGAGATGTTCATCGCGCTGCCGGCGAACGTGGCCTGCAGCCGGTCGAGCACCGGAACGGCCGCGCGGACGATCCGTCCGTCCGGTTCGAAGTCTTCCCGGAAGGGAAGGTCGGACTGGTCCGGCGACAGCCCCAGGGTCCGGCAGCGCCGCCAGGAATCCAGGATCGACGTGCGCACACCCGTCTCGACCGGCTCACCCTGCAGGAACCGCTCACGGAAACTGGCGGGCCCCGTGCCGCCTGGCGCACGCCCCGCCGGTATCGGATCTTCGCCGGCCCGAACCACGCTCCGCCTCACTCGTGCCTTCGACAGTCAACTCTTCCGAAATGTCTGGTATGGATGAGGATACGGGTATTAGAGGCGCGAGTCACCGTTCACAAGGCCCCTCACACACGGTGACCGGACCGGATCGGCGTCACAGGACCGCGACCGGGTTGACGGGCGAGCCCGTCCCGCCCGGGACGTTCAGCGGCGCCACGACGAGCATGAAGTCGTAGCGCCCCGCCGTCGCGGTCGCGGCGGACAGCGCTTCCAGGTCGGAGTTGTCCAGCAGTGGCATCCCCATCGCGGCCACAGCCAGGGCGTGGACCGGCGAGTGCACGCCGTCCACGGGTGAGGGCCGTACGTCACTGTCGCCGTCTCCGCCGAGCAGCGCGATGCCACGCTCGGCCGGCAGCGGCAGGGCGTCCACATGAAAGCCCGCGCCGGCCGTGTCGGGGTCCCAGGCGCCGAGTTCCTCGCGGCGCCGGACGTGTCCGGAGCGCAGCAGTACCGCGCCGCCATCGCCGATCGTCACCTCGAGCGCCTTCTCCACAACGACGATGTCCCTCGCGTACGCCGCTCGCCCCGGCTCCAACCGGTGGATCCCGAGAACGGCGGGCAGGTCGCAGGCCGTCCCTGGGCGCTTGTTGTTCAGGGTTGAACCTGGGCTCCGGTACGGAGGAAATGAGTCGCCCAGAGACCGAGGTTGCAGTCAGGAGCCCGCAAGAAACGAGAAACGCACCTTCCGCTCCGCATTATCCCTGTTCGTATCCACCAGACAGACCGACTGCCACGTCCCCAACTCCAGCCTGCCGTCCAGCACCGGCAGCGTCGCGTGGGGCGGGACGACGGCCGGGAGGACGTGGTCGCGGCCGTGGCCGGGACTGCCGTGGCGGTGTTGCCAGCGGTCGTCCGCGGGGAGGAGGGAGTGGAGCGCGGCGATCAGGTCGTCGTCGCTGCCGGAGCCCGTTTCGATGATCGCGATTCCGGCGGTGGCGTGGGGGACGAAGACGTTGAGGAGGCCGTCACGGCCGGCGGCAGCCTCCCGCAGGAAGGCCTCACAGTCACGGGTCAGGTCGACGACCCTCTCCGTGGAGCCGGTGGCGACGTTCAGCACTCGGGTGGTGAAGGCATCTGACATGCCCCCATCCTGGCCCATACGCCGGGTTTCGCGGCTCAACGCCGGCTCACCGGCCAATACGAGTGGTCCACTTGGCGAGACACCATTGACCGTACATCGGCGGCCTGGCTACTTTCGCCGCATGTTGCGTTCAGTCATGCTCACCACGCGCGGTCACATCGACCTGCTGCGGGTGGCCTCCGCCGCCTGTTGTCGCGGCTGCTGACGCGCTTCTCTCCCTTCACTCCACGCTCCACCTGCGCTTCGCCCTGCCCGTACGCCCAGTCGTGACGTGGCGGCACTGACGCACGCCTTCTCCCGCTCTCCCGCCCTCACCGGCCGCTCTCCTCCTCGTGGAGCACTCATGAGCATCAGTCATGCCCCGCCCGACTCCTCCAAACCCGATATTCCGGCTATATCGGCATCCAAGGAAGCGGAGGGCGACGCCCACGGCCAGGCCTCCCTCGACCTGACCCCCATCGTCCCCGCCTCCTCCCGCCGCACACGAGTCCCGCGCTGGCTGCGCCGCACCTCGGGACCCCTCCTGTTGCTCGGTCTGTGGCAACTCCTCAGCGCCACCGGCGCGCTGGCCTCGAACGTGCTCGCCCCGCCGGGTCGCATCGCCCAGGTGGCCGGAGATCTGATCGGCGACGGCTCTCTGGCCTCCGCCATGGGCACCTCGCTCCAGCGCGTGGCGTTCGGGCTGCTGCTGGGCACCGTCGTAGGGACCGGACTCGCCCTGGCCTCGGGCCTGTTCAGGATCGGCGAGGACCTCGTGGACGCGCCCGTGCAGATGCTGCGGACCGTGCCGTTCGTGGGTCTGATCCCGCTGTTCATCATCTGGTTCGGCATCGGCGAGGCCCCGAAGGTCGCCATCATCACGCTCGGCGTGACGTTCCCGCTCTACCTGAACGTGTACGCCGGCATCCGCGGCGTGGACGCCCAACTCATCGAGGCGGGCGAGTCGTTGGGGCTGTCGCGCTGGGGTCTCGTACGGCACGTCGTACTGCCGGGGGCACTGCCCGGCGCGCTCACCGGGCTGCGCTACTCCCTCGGCGTCGCCTGGCTCGCCCTCGTCTTCGCCGAGCAGGTCAACGCCGACTCCGGCATCGGCTTCCTCATGGTGCAGGCACGGGACTTCCTGCGCACCGACGTGATCGTGGTCTGCCTGATCGTCTACGCCTTCCTCGGCCTGCTCGCCGACTTCATCGTCCGCTCCCTCGAAAGGCTGCTGCTGCAATGGCGACCGACGTTCACCGGCCGGTGACCCCGCAGACGGCGGTACGCGTCGACGGGCTGACCCGCTCCTTCGACGGCCGCGCCGTCATCGACAACCTCCAACTCGACGTCCGGCCCGGCGAGTTCGTCGCCCTGCTCGGCCGCAGTGGCTGCGGCAAGTCCACCCTGCTGCGCATCCTGGCGGGCCTCGACCGCGACATCGTGGGCACGGTCCTGGTACCGCGCCGCAAGGCGGTGGCCTTCCAGGCGCCGCGGCTGATGCCGTGGAAGAGGGTGTGGCGCAATGTGGTGCTCGGTCTGCCCGGCAAGCCCGAACGCTCCCTCGCCGAACAGGCCCTCGAAGAGGTGGGCCTGGACCACCGCTCCGACGCCTGGCCCAAGACCCTCTCCGGCGGCGAGGCCCAACGCGCTTCCCTCGCAAGGGCATTGGTGCGCGAGCCGGATCTGCTGCTGCTCGACGAGCCGTTCGGCGCGCTCGACGCACTCACCCGTATCAAGGCTCAGCGTCTGGTGGGCGAGTTGTGGCAGCGCCGGGGCTGCGCGGTGCTGCTGGTCACGCACGACGTCGAGGAGGCCGTCCTGCTCGCGGACCGCGTCCTGGTGATGGACGACGGCGTCATCGCGCACGAGCGGCACATCGACCTCGACCGCCCCCGTGACATCACCGACCCCCGGTTCGCCGAGCTCCGTGCCGGACTGCTGGAACGGCTCGGCGTCGACACGGCCGCCAAAGCCGCCTGAACTCCCCTCTCGCCACCTGAACTCGCCTTATCCCGCCTCCAGTTACACAGAACGGATCCATGATGCGACGACGCCTCGTCCCCGCCGCACTCCTCCTCCCCTTCGCCCTCCTGCTCACTGCCTGCGGCGGGAACTCGTCGACGGACGTGGGCGGCGCGACCGACGGCAAGGGCTCCCTCACCCTCAACGTCGGTGACCAGAAGGGCGGTTCCGAGGCGATCCTGCGCGCCGCCGGGGAGCTGAAGAACCTGAACTACAAGATCAAGTGGTCCACCTTCACCTCCGGCCCGCCGCTGCTGGAGGCCGTCAACGCCAAGGCCGTCGACATCGGCGGCGTCGGCAACACCCCGCCGGTCTTCGCCGCGGGCGCGGGCTCGAAGATCACGGTGGTGGCCGCCTTCCACGGCACGTCCAAGGGCGACGCCATCCTCGTACCGAACAGCTCGAAGCTGACGAAACCCCAGGACCTCAAGGGCAAGTCGGTGGCCGTGGCGCAGGGTTCCTCCGCGCACTACCAGCTGGTCGCCTCCCTCAAGGCGGCCGGGCTGAGCCTGAGCGACGTCAAGGTCAAGTACCTCCAGCCGGCCGACGCGCTCGCCGCGTTCACCTCCGGCAAGGTCGATGCGTGGGCGGTGTGGGACCCGTACACCTCTCAGATCCTGCAGGGCAAGCAGGGTCGTGTTCTCACGACCGGCGACGGCGTGACCAACGGGCTCACCTTCCAGGTGGCGGCTCCGACCGCGCTCCAGGACAAGAAGAAGGCCGCCGCCATCAAGGACTATCTGGAGCGGCTGCGGCGGGCCACGGCGTGGGTCTACGGCCACCAGGAGGAGTGGGCGAAGGTCTGGGCGAAGGACACCGGCCTGCCGTACGACGTTGCGCTGGCCTCCGTGAAGCGCACCAACGCCACCCGGATCTCGGTCGCCGTCGACAAGCCGCTGATCGCGTCCGAGCAGCAGATCGCCGACGCCTTCACCGAGTTGAAGCTCATCCCGAAGAAGGTGGACTTCGCCGACTTCGTGGATCTGCGGTACAACGGCAGGCTGCCGGCCTCGACCACGCCCGCCCGCGCGTCGGAGGGCTGAGACATGACCGTGCATCTGCACTGGTTCCTGCCGACCGGCGGTGACGGCCGTACGCTCGTCGACCGGCACGCGTACGCCCAGAACGAGCTGGGTGCCGCTCGCAAGGTCAACGGCGTGCGCCCGCCCGACATCGAGTATCTCGCCCAAATCGCCAAGGCGGCCGAGCAGTTGGGCTTCGAAGCGGTGCTGACTCCGACCGGCACCTGGTGCGAGGACGCCTGGCTGACGACGGTCGCACTGGCCCAGCACACCGAGCGGCTGAAGTTCCTGGTGGCCTTCCGGCCCGGACTGATCTCGCCGACACTCGCCGCGCAGATGGCGGCGACGTATCAGCGAGTGACCCGGGGACGACTGCTGCTCAATGTCGTGACCGGCGGCGACTCCGCGGAGCAGCGCCGTTTCGGCGACGGGCTCGACCACGACCAGCGGTACGCGCGTACGGACGAGTTCCTGTCGGTCGTACGAGGAGTGTGGCGCGGGCACCCGTACGACTTCGACGGCACGCACTACCAGGTCGAGGGCGGGCTGACGGCGCTGCCGCCCGATCCGCTGCCGCAGCTGTTCTTCGGCGGGTCATCCAAGGCCGCGGGGCCGGTCGCGGCGCGGCACGCGGACGTCTATCTGACCTGGGGCGAGCCGCCGGCGCAGGTGAAGCGGAAGATCGACTGGATTCGGTCGCTCGCGGAGCAGGAGGGCCGGACCGTCCGTTTCGGGATCCGCCTGCACACGATTTCGAGGGACTCCTCGGCCGAGGCCTGGGCGACCGCGAACCGGCTGCTCGACGACCTCGACGCGGACACGATCGCGGCCGCGCAGGCGGCGCTGGGCAAGAGCGAGTCGGTGGGGCAGCAGCGGATGCTCGCCCTCCACGGCGGCTCCCGTGACGAGCTGGAGATCCACCCGAACCTGTGGGCCGGAGTGGGTCTGGTGCGGGGCGGCGCGGGTACGGCGCTGGTCGGCAGCCACGCCGAGGTGGCCGACCTGATCGAGGAGTACCACGCGCTGGGCGTGGAGCACTTCGTGCTGTCCGGGTATCCGCATCTGGAGGAGGCGTACTGGTTCGGGGAGGGAGTGATTCCCCTGCTGGCGGCACGCGGGCTGCTGGAGCGTGCGGCAGGCGGGGGCGGCTCGCCAATCCTCGTCGCGAGCGGCCGGTGAGGCTCGTCGCCTCGGGATCGTCTCGGGAAGATCCATGAGCTGGACGCCGTTAGTGGAAGCGTGAACAACGCGGTCGAGGTCGAGGTAGTCGTCATAGGCGCTGGACAGGCGGGCCTGTCCAGCGCCTACCACCTGAGGCGCACCGGCTTCGAGCCGGAGCGCGACTTCGTGGTGCTCGACCACTCCCCCGGTCCGGGCGGAGCGTGGCAGTTCCGATGGCCGTCGCTGACGTACGGCAAGGTGCACGGCATGCACTCGCTGCCCGGTATGGAGTTGACGGACGCGGATCCCGCGCGGCCGTCGTCCGAGGTGATCACCGAGTACTTCGCCAGGTACGAGCGCACCTTCGACCTCCGGGTACGGCGGCCCGTCGACGTCCTTGCCGTGCGGGAGGGCGAGGGCGGCCGACTGCTGGTCGAGACCTCGGACGGAGCCTGGTCGACGCGGGCGCTGATCAACGCGACCGGCACCTGGGACCGGCCCTTCTGGCCGCGCTATCCCGGTCAGGAGACCTTCCGTGGGCGGCAGTTGCACACGGCCCGGTACCCCGGGCCCGAGGAGTTCGCCGGGCGGCGGGTGGTCGTGGTGGGCGGGGGTGCCTCCGGTACGCAGCATCTGCTGGAGATCGCCCCGTACGCCGCTGCCACCACCTGGGTGACCAGGCGGCCGCCGGTCTTCCGCGAGGGCCCGTTCACCGAGGATGTGGGTCGGTCGGCCGTCGCGCTGGTCGAGGAGCGGGTGCGGCAGGGGCTGCCCCCGATGAGCGTCGTCTCCGTCACCGGCCTGCCGCTCAACGACGCGATCCGGCAGGGCATCGCGGACGGGATCCTCGACCGTCGGCCCATGTTCGACCGGATAACGCCCGAAGGGGTGGAGTGGGCCGACGGTCAGCGGGTCGACGCCGACGTCATCCTGTGGGCCACCGGGTTCCGGGCCGTCATCGACCACCTGCGTCCGCTGCGACTACGGCAGCCCGGCGGCGGCATCCGCGTGGAGGGCACCCGCGCGGTCGCCGATCCCCGCATCCATCTCGTCGGCTATGGACCGTCGGCCAGCACGATCGGCGCCAACCGGGCGGGCCGAGCGGCCGTACGGGACATCCGGCACCTGCTGGCCGAGGAGCCGACGAAGCCCGTCGCCGCCTGACCCCCGGCCCGAGCGCCACGGGACCACGGGACCACGGGGCCACGGGACCACCGGGAAGCTACTTCGTGGGCTTCGTGCCGGTGGTCTTCTGGTTGGTGTTGAACTCGGCGACATTGCGCTGGTGTTCCTGGTAGTCGGCGGTGAAGCGGGTGTCACCCGGCTTGACCGTGACGAAGTAGAGCCAGTCGCCCGGGGTGGGGCTGATCGCGGCGCGCATCGCCTCCTCGCCCGGGTTGTCGATCGGCGTCGGCGGCAGGCCCATGCGCTGGTACGAGTTGTAGGGGCTGTCGAGCTTCGTGTCGTTGGCGCTCGTCTTCAGTGTGGCGCGCTTCAGGGCGTAGTTGAGGGTGGAGTCCATCTGCAGCGGCATCCCACGCTCCAGCCGGTTGAAGACGACCCGTGCCACCTTGCCCATGTCCGCCTTCGAGGCGGCCTCGGCCTGCACGATGCTGGCGATGGTGACCGCCTGATAGACGTTCATCGCGTTGCGCTGCGCGCCGGCCGCGACCGGGGCACCGTTGAACTTCTTGTTCGCGGTGTCGACCATGAACGACAGCACCGACTCTGGCGTCGCCTTCTTGCCGAGCGGATACGTCGCCGGGAAGAGATAGCCCTCAGGGTTGCCCTCCGCGTCGTTCGGCAGCTTCAGCCGGGCCTTCGCGAGCGCCCTCTTGGTGCTGCCCGCCGGCAGGGTGAGCCCCTTGTCGACGGCGGCGTAGACCTGGCTCGCGCGCCAGCCCTCCGGGATGACCAGGGACGTGGGCCTGGCATCCCGGTCGCGTTCCAGCGTCACCAGCGGCACCGCCACGGCGGTGCCGGCCACAACGGCTCCGGTCGCGATGAGGACGAGTCGGCCCCGCCGCGTCAGTCGAATCGTGCTCCGTGGCGGAGTGTTCTTCTGCATGCGGGCACGGTAACCCGCATATCGTCACAAACCCGGCATATGTTCAGCTCGTCGGCTCCAGTTGGGCATCCCGGCGTACGAGGGCCGCGTACCGCCCGTCCCGTTCCAGCAGTTCCTCGTGCGTACCCCGTTCGGCGACGCTCCCGGAGTCGAGGACCACGATCTGGTCGGCCCCGCGGATGGTGGACAGGCGGTGGGCGATGGTGAGCGTGGTGCGGTTGGCCGAGAGGGCGTCGATGGCGTCCTGGACGGCGGCCTCGGTGCGGTTGTCCAGGGCACTGGTCGCCTCGTCGAGGATCAGGACCGGCGGGTCGCGCAGGATGGTGCGCGCGATGGCCAGGCGCTGCTTCTCGCCACCGGAGAACCGGTGACCGCGCTCGCCGACGACCGTGTCGTAGCCGTCGGGCAGCGACGCGATGTGCTCGTGGATCTGGGCCGCCCTCGCCGCTGTCTCAAGCTCCTCGTCGGTGGCGTCCGGCTTGGCGAAGCGCAGGTTCTCGGCGACCGAGGCATGGAAGAGGTACGTCTCCTGGGAGACGACGCCGACCGCGCGCGCGAGGGTGTCGAAGTCGAGGTCGCGGACGTCGACCCCGTCGAGGGTGACGCGGCCGCCGGTGACGTCGTACAGCCGCGGGACGAGATAGCCGAGCGTCGACTTTCCGGCGCCGGTCGGGCCGACGACCGCGAGGCTGCTGCCCGCGGGGACGTCGATGCCTATGCCGTCGAGGATGGGCGCACCCTTGCTGTCGTTGCTGTCGTATCGGAACTCGACGTCCTCGAAGCGGACTTCGCCCTTGATCCGGTCGAGGTGGACCGAGTCCTCCCGCTCGGTGATGTCGATCGGCAGGTCGAGGTATTCGAAGATGCGCTGGAAGAGCGCGAGCGAGGTCTGGATCTGCACGCCGGTCGACAGAAGGCTCACGGCCGGGCGGAACAGGCCCTGCTGGAGCGAGACGAAGGCGACGATCGTGCCGATCGAGACGTCGGGGCCGCCCATCTGGAGGGCGATGCCCGCGGTCCAGTAGATGACGGCCGGCATGGCTGCCATGACGATCGTGATGACGGCCATGCGCCAGCGGCCGGCCATGTTCGACCTGACCTCCAGGTCGACCAGGCCCTCGGACTCCTCGGCGAAGGACTTCGTGAGCGAGTCGGAGCGGCCCATGGTGCGGCCGAGCAGGATGCCGCTGACGGAGAGCGACTCGGTGACCGTGGCGGCCATCTCGGCCATCTGCTTCTGACGCTGGGTGGTGATCTTCTTGCGCTCGCTGCCGACGCGGCGGCTGATCCACACGAAGACCGGGAGCAGGACCAGCGAGACGACGGTCAGACGCCAGTCGAGGGCCACCATCGCGACGATCGTGGCCACGACGCTGGTCAGATTGGAGACCAGGGAGGTGGCGGTGGAGGTGACGGTGGCCTGCATGCCGCCGATGTCGTTGGCGATGCGGGACTGGACCTCGCCGGTGCGGGTGCGGGTGAAGAACGCGAGCGACATGCGCTGCAGGCGGCCGTAGACGGCGGTGCGCAGGTCGTGCATGACGCGCTGGCCGACGGTCGTCGAGATCAGGGTCTGCAGGACACCGAAGATGCTGCTCAGGACGGCGCTGAGGATCATGCCGAGCGCGAGTAGGCTGAGCAGGCCGGTCCGGCCCTGCGGGATCGCGGTGTCGAGGGTCGCCTTCAGCAGGAAGGGCGTGGCGACGGAGACCAGGGACGAGGCGCCGACCAGCAGGCCGACGACGGCGAGACGGGCGCGGTAGGGACGGAAGAGTCCGAGGATGCGGCGCACCTGCCGGGGTTGCTCCTTGGGATCGGAGCCGGCAGGTGGAGTCCATCCGGGTTCACGGTCGGGATGCATGGGCTCCTACGGGGTGGGACGACGATGGCCGGCGCGGTGCGGCGTCGACTGACGGACCTTAGCTCATTGTTACCTACGCTCACAATGAAATAGGTCCTGATATTGTTCCCGCATGACCACCCCCGATGCCGACAGCCTGCTCTCCGAGCAGTTGCTGCGGCTCACGCGGCGCGTGCACCGGATCCAGAAGCGCCATATCGAACAGGCCGGCCTGGGCGTCACCCCGGCCCAGTCCCGGCTGCTGCGCACGCTGGCGCACTACGGCTCACCGCCGCGCATGGCGGATCTCGCCGAGCGCCTGGAGGTGGTCCCCCGGGCCGTGACCTCACTGGTGGACGGGCTGGAGGCGAGCGGCAAGGTGCGCCGGGTGCCCGATCCGACCAACCGCCGGGTGATCCGGATCGAGCTCACGGACGACGGACACAAGGCGCTGAGCGAGCTGCGGGGGGCGCGACGGTCGGCCGCCGTGGAGATCCTGGCGCCGCTGACGGACGAGCAGCGCGAGGTGCTGGGCGGGTTGCTGGACACGCTGGTGGACGGGGCGCCGGAGCTTCGCTGCAGGTAGCGGGCCTACGGCAAGCGGGCGGCTGCGTGTGGGAGCTGATCGCGCAGTTCCCCGCGCCCCTTGAGGTCGGACCAGTGGTCCCACCCAAAAGGGGCGCGGGGAACTGCGCGATCGACCCACACGCACCCGCAGCCGCCCGCGAACGAGCCGGCCCCGAGCTAGCCGGCGACAGACACCGCCTCTTCCGCTTCCGACGACTCCTCCTCGGGGACGGACTCCCCGTCCAGCACCTTCTTCGCCCGCTCCAGATCCAGCGCACCCTCCCAGCGGGAGACGGCGAAGACGGCGACACAGTTGCCGAGCAGGTTCGTCACGACGCGCATCGAGTCCATGATCCGGTCCACGCCCAGCAGCAGCGCCACCGCGCCGGCCGGGATGGCTCCCAGCGAGGAGGCGGTCGCGGACAGCGCGAGGAAGGCCGAACCGGGGACGCCCGCCATGCCCTTGCTTGTCAGCATCAGCACGAGCACCACGGTGATCTGCTGGCCCAGGCTGAGGTCCACTCCGACGGCCTGGGCGATGAACAGCGTGCCGATGGAGAGGTAGAGAGAGGCTCCGTCGAGGTTGAAGGAGTAGCCGGTGGGCAGCACCAGGCCCACGGCGTCGTCGCGGGCCCCGGCCTTGCGCAGCTTCTGCATCACGCGCGGCATCACGGACTCAGTGGACGCGGTGCCGAGTGCGAGGAGCATCTCCTCGCGGATGTAGCGGAGGAACTTCCAGAGGCTGAGCCCTGTGACGATCCGGAGGGCGACGGCGAGCAACGCGATGAACAGCGCGGCGGCGACGTAGCACAGGATGATCAGCTTGGCGTAGGTCTCGATCACGCCGAGCCCGTACTGGCCGATCAGGACGGCCATCGCGCCGAACACCGCGATCGGGGCCAGCCGCATGACGAAGCCGACGATCGCGAAGATGATCTCCTGGGCCTGCTCGACGGCGGGCAGGACCTGCGGCACCTTCGTGTGGCCGAGGTGCAGCAGCGCGGCGCCCACCAGGCACGCCAGGATGAGCACTTGGAGCAGGGAGTTCTCGGCGAAGGCACCGATGAAACTGGTGGGCAGGGCGTTGACGACGAACTCGGTCGTCGAGGGCAGCGAGCCGCCGCCCGTCTTCGCGTCGACCGCCTTGGTGCTCAGCGTGGACGGGTCGACATGCATGCCCGAGCCGGGCTGGAAGACGTTGGCGGCGACCAGACCGATGATCAGCGCCGCCGTGCTCGCGACCTCGAACCAGATCAGGGCCTTGAGCCCGATCCGGCCGAACGCCTTCAGGTCTCCCGCCTTGGCGATGCCGACGACGACCACGCAGAACACCAGCGGCGAGATGATCGTCTTGATGAGGCGGGTGAAGCCGTCACCGAGCGGCTGGAGATCCGTGGCCACACCGGGCCACAGCTTTCCGACGACGATGCCGAGCACCAGCGCGCAGGCGACCTGCGCGAAGAGTGAGGTACGCAGTATGCGTGCGACGCGTCGCGGGAGGGACGGTACGGACGGCGGCACGGGGCACTCCTTGAGGGGGGACGTCACCACACAGAAGCCGGGGAGGACTTCTGCGATACGGAAAGCGGCTTCCGTGACGATCACTCTCAGGGCGTTCTTGATCCCGCCGAAGACCTCCGCGTTACAGCCCTGTAAAACCCGCCCCGCGTGACGCGCCACACACAACTGGCCTCAGCAGCGGTCGCGTTCCTCCGTGAGCACCCCCTGGACGCTGGTCAGGGTGCGGTCATGGCAGCCCGCCGAGCCGTACAGCCGGTACCGCTCGCTGGTCGTGCCGACGGCGTGCCGCTGGTCGCGCGGCACATCGGTCGTGTACGTGGCATCGCCGGTGACGGTGTCGTCGAGCCGCGACCAGCCCGTCCGCCGGCCGCCGCGCGTTTCGACGACCGCGGCCCGGTCGCCGAGGGTCAGCACCGTGCGCAGCCGGGCGTCGTCGCCAATCGTGGTCGCGCCGTTCATCGTGTAGGTCCGGTGCGTGTGCGTCGTACGGGCCGGGCCGCGTCCGTCGACGGTGACCGTCTGGTCATCGCTCCAGGTGGCGTCGAGGCCGTCGGTGTTCTCGCCGTCGGTCCACCGGTGGACGGAGGTGCTCGCGAGAGTGCGGCCGACGGTGGTGGTCACGCGCCCGTGCGAGGTGTCCACGTACCCGGCGACGGTCAGCCGATGACCTGCCTCGGTGTCCACGCGCTGCGGCGAACCGGCCGTGTACGTCGAGGAGTTGGCGAGGTCACCCGCCCTGTCCACAGTGAGCTTCCCGGACACGTGCGCCCGCCCGGCGTCCTGCCACACGAGCACGTTGACCGGAGCGCTCCAGCCGCTCTGCCCCTCCGGCACACCGACGACCGACACCTGGACCTGGTGCGGGCGGCCGTCGTTGAGCAGGCCGGCGAAGGGGGTCAGGTCGTATTCGATCGGCTTGACGTCGAAGGCGCGCGGGCCCGGAACGACGTACCAGAGGAAGGGGTTGGACCATCCCCCGGTCCACACGTGCGGGAACGGCGCGGCGATTCCGGCCAGTTGGCCGTCGACCTTGATCTGCACCTCGCGGTACGGGCCGCCGTCGGCCTGGCAGGAGTAGGGCGCGGAGTCGGGCACCGCCAGGTACCAGAACTCCTCGCAGCCGCCGCCCGATCCGGTGGCGTAGACCTCGGCGAGGATGCGTTCGCTGTTACGCGGGGTGGTGAGGGTGTTGCCGTCCAAGAGGGTGAGGACCCGGTCCGGGATCGCGGCGGCCGGCTTGCCCGTCCTTGCCGGGTAGAAGGTGAGCGTGACCTTGACGTCGATCACGCCCGTGTACGTGTCGTCGACGACGTTCCCGATGAGCATCTCGACGCCCTGGCTGCCGCGGAACGTGTCGCTGTAGCGCGTGACGTCCTTCTCGACGGACCACCCGATGCCGTCGGGCGAGGGCTCGGGGGTGGACGTACGGAGGATCTCGACCCCTCCGACGTGCAGATAGCCGAGCCGGTCGAACTGCCGTCCCTTGACCTTGCCGTCGAGGCGCAGCACCACCTTGCCCCAGCGGTCGCCGCAGCCTTCGGGCGGGGAGTAAGTGCCCTTGTACGGCGTGAAGTCCCGGAACCGGGCCTCGGCCAGGGTGACCCGGCAGGACTTGCCGGAGGGCTTCTCGACCGGCGGGGCAGCGGTCACCGGGTCGTGCCAGTCGGTGCCGAACTCGGCGGGGACGTCGGCGGACTGGGCCGGAGCCGCCCCCAGGAGGGTGCTCGCCAGGAGGGTCGCTCCGACGAGCATGGACATGACGATCCGTCTCTTCATGGCCGGTGTTCTACGGCGAGTTGGCGCCTCCTGGCAATGAGGCCTCCGTCAGAAGTACGAGGACTTCAGGTCCGCCCTGTCCCCCATCACCACCACGGGATGCCGGTCCGGGTCGAGCGTGCGCAGCAGATACTCCATCGCCTCCCGAGAGACACTGACGCAGGCCGACGTACCGCTGCCGTGGTCCATGTGCAGCCAGATGCTGCCACCCTTCGCGTCACCCTCGGGGCGCGTCGGGTCGTCGGGCGGGGTGCCCTTGACGCGGTTGTAGTCGATGGCGATGACGTAGTCGAAGTCGTGCCAGTGCGAGCGCGCCCACCAGCGCGGGGCCTCAAGGGACGCGTCGCGGGTGTACGGGAGCCGGGCGCCGGGGTCGACGAGGACGCCGCCCGCGTCGGTGAGGGTGAACACGCCGATCGGGCTGCGCCGGTCGCCCTCGTGATGGTCGGCGGTCCAGCCCTTCTTGCCGTTGTGCGCCGGCCAGCTGCGCATCCGGTCCCAGGCCGGGCCGCGCTTGCCGTACAGCACGACCGTGGAGTCCGCGGAGTCCCTGCCTTCGCCGTACACCGCCACGACCTGGCCGGAGTCGGCGGGGATCCGGTGTTGCAGACGGTCGCCGACGTCAGGGATGGTCCGGGTGCGGTCTCCGATGTGCGGGCGGGTGCCGGCCGCGCCGCCCGTGGTGCCCTTCTCACCTGCGCCGCCCTGTCGCTCGCTGCCGCAGGCCACCGACATCACCGCCAGCGTTCCCAGGACCGCCACCGCGACCGCCGTACGACATGCACCGTTCTTTCGCATCGCCCCATTCTGTACGGCGCCACAGAAAACCTGTTGCCTTCGACCACGCTGCGAGGCGAACCTTTCACGGTTTGTTGTCGCCGTTCGCAGTTCCCACCGCCCCCTGACACGAGCCACCGGGACGTCATCCGTCATGCAGATCCAAGACCTTCCCTATCCCGACCCGGGCGTGCCGGACGCCCGCTCGGGTCCCCGATTCCTGTGGTGGCTGGGCCGAAACCAACTGGGTGGTCAGTTCAAGTCGCTGGCCTGGGGGCTGCTGCATTTCGTGTCGGTCTCCGCC
This sequence comes from Streptomyces sp. NBC_00461, assembly GCF_036013935.1. Lineage (NCBI taxonomy): Bacteria > Bacillati > Actinomycetota > Actinomycetes > Kitasatosporales > Streptomycetaceae > Streptomyces > Streptomyces sp. NBC_00461. The sequence goes on along the minus strand of NZ_CP107902.1, from coordinate 9,061,489 downwards.
CTGCCGTTCTGCGTGGGCGCGGCCGTCCAGGCCGTCGTCAACCGCTCGGGCCGAGAACTCGCCCTTGCGGGAGGGCTGCTGGCGCTGACCGGCGTGGGCGTCGCCCTCGGCGACACGTTCCTGCACCGGGCCGCGGTGACCAACTGGATCACGGCCGCCGCCCGCGTGCAGCAGCTGCTCGCCCGCAGGGCGGCCCAGCTGGGCTCGGCGCTGACGCGGCGTGTCGCGGCCGGCGAGGTCGTCGCCGTCTCCACGGGTGACGTCGAGAAGATCGGCTGGTTCGTGGAGGCCGTCTCCCGTTTCACCGCGGCGGCCCTCACGGTCGTGCTGGTCTGCGTCGCCCTGGTCGTCTACCAGCCGGCGCTCGGCGTCGTCGTCGCCGCGGGCCTGCCCGTGCTGGCGCTCGCGGTGCTGCCGCTGCTGCCGCGGGCGACCCGGCGGGCCGACGTCCAGCGCGAGAAGGCGGGGCGGGCCACCGAGCTGGCCTCGGACACCGTCGCCGGCCTGCGCGTGCTGCGCGGTATCGGCGGCGAGGAACTGTTCCTCGACCGCTACCGCCGTGCCTCCCAGGAGGTCCGCCACGCCGCCGTGCGCAGTGCCCGCATGTGGTCCCTGATCTCCGCGATCCAGGTGCTGCTGCCGGGTCTGCTGATGGTGGTGGTCGTCTTCTACGGCGTCCATCTGGCCCACCAGGGCCGCATCACCGTCGGCGAACTGGTCACCGTCTACAGCTCGGTGATGATCCTCACCTATCCGCTGCGGCACTTCGAGGAGATCGCCATGGCGTACTCCTTCTCGCGGCCCTCCGCCACGCGGGCGGCGGGTGTGCTGGCGCTGGAACGCGCCACGGACACCTGCGGTTCGCGCGCGGCCGACCTCCCGTCCGGGGACCTGTACGACCCGGCGACCGGACTGCTCGCGCCGACCGGCAGGCTGACCGCCGTGGTGTGCGGCGACCCGGACGCGGCGGGGCGCCTGGCCGAACGGCTGGGCGGCCACCCGGCCGAGCAGGGCGTGTCCGTCCTGCTCGGCGGCGTCCCGCTGGACGAGCTGCCGCTGGACACGGCCCGCAAGGCTGTCCTCGTCCAGGACAAGGACCCGGTGCTGCTGTCCGGCTCGCTGCGCGAACTGCTCGACGTACCCGCTTCGGGTGACGTCGCCGCACGGGACTCGCTGGCGGCCGCCCAGTGCGGGGACGTCCTGGAGGCGCTGGCCCAGGGGTCGTTGGACGCCGCGAACCCGATGGACGCCCGGATCACCGAACGCGGGCGGTCGCTGTCCGGCGGTCAGCGCCAGCGGCTCGCGCTCGCCCGGTCGCTGATCACCGACCCGGAGGTGCTCGTCCTGGACGAGCCGACCTCGGCCGTCGACTCGCACACCGAGGCGCGGATCGCTCAGGGAGTGCGGGCCCTGCGGGAAGGACGGACGACGGTGGTCTTCACCTCCTCGCCGCTGCTCCTGGACCACGCCGACCGCGTCGTGCTGGTGCACGAGGGCGAGGTCGCGGCGGTCGGTGTGCACCGCGAGCTGGTGCACACCGAGCCCCGCTACCGGGCCGTGGTGACCCGGGAGACCGAGGAAGAGGCCGCCCCGAGCGGCCTACTGGACATGGACGAACTGGAAGAGATCGAGGAGACGGCATGATCGGCGTGGCGCCACCGGCGTACGACCCGGCGGCCCCGACGACGGCGAACACGCTGCCCGTCGGCGCCCCCGCGACCGTACGCGCCTATGTGGCCGAGCTGTTCCGGCGGCACCGGCGTGCCTTCCTGATCCTCATCACCGTCAACACGGTGTCCGTGATCGCCTCGATGGCGGGCCCGTGGCTGCTGGGCGACCTCGTCCAGCGGGTGTCGGACGGGGCGCGGGAGCTTCATCTGCCGCTCATCGTCTCGCTGTTCGTGCTCGCCCTGGTCGTGCAGGCGGTGTTCGTGCGGGAGGTGCGGTTGCGCGGGGCGATGCTCGGCGAGCGGATGCTGGCCGATCTGCGCGAGGACTTCCTCGTGCGGTCGGTCGGGCTGCCGCCGGGTGTCCTGGAGCGGGCCGGCACGGGCGATCTGCTGTCCCGGATCACGACGGACATCGACCGGCTCGCGAACGCGATGCGTGAGGCCGTGCCGCAGTTGTCGATCGGCGTGGTGTGGGTGGTGCTGCTGCTCGGCGGGCTCGTCGTCACGGTGCCGCCACTGGCGCCCGCCGTCCTGATCGCCGTTCCCCTCCTGGTGGTCGGCTGCCGCTGGTACTTCAAACGGGCGCCGTCCGGCTACCGCTCGGAGGCCGCGGGGTACGCCGCCGTGGCCGCCGCCCTCGCCGAGACCGTCGACGCCGGGCGCACCGTCGAGGCCCACCGCCTCGGCGACCGCCGGATCGAACTGTCGGAGCGCCGGGTCAAGGAGTGGACTGCCTGGGAGAACTACACGCTGTGGCTGCGGTCCGTGCTCTTCCCCGTCATCAACCTCACCCATGTGACCGTGCTCGCCTCGGTGCTGATGATCGGCGGCGTGTTCGTCCTGCGGGGCTGGATCGACGTGGGCCAGCTGACCACGGGCGCGCTGATCGCGCAGATGCTCGTGGATCCGGTGAACCTGATCCTGCGCTGGTACGACGAGCTGCAGGTGGCGCAGGTGTCGCTGGCGCGGCTGGTCGGCGTGCGCGACATCGAGCCGGACGCCGGTGGCCGGACCCCGGCGCCCGACGGACGTGACGTGCACGCGGACCGGGTGCACTTCGGCTACCGCGAGGGCGTGGACGTGCTGCGCGAGGTGTCCCTCAAGGTCGCGCCGGGTACCCGGCTGGCCCTGGTGGGCCCTTCCGGCGCGGGCAAGTCCACGCTGGGCAGGCTGCTCGCCGGCATCTACGCGCCCCGGGAGGGCCGCATCACCCTCGGCGGCGCCGAGCTGTCCCGGATGTCCGCCGAACAGGTCCGCTCCCACGTGGCCCTCGTCAACCAGGAACATCACGTCTTCGTGGGCTCCCTGCGCGACAACCTCCTGCTGGCCCGGACGGACGCGGCGGACGCCGAGCTGTGGGCGGCGCTGGGCGCGGTCGACGCCGACGGCTGGGCCCGTGCGCTGGACGACGGTCTGGACACGGAGGTCGGCTCGGGCGGGCTGACCCTCACCCCGGCCCAGGCCCAGCAGATCGCACTGGCCCGCCTGGTTCTGGCGGACCCGCACACGCTGGTCCTGGACGAGGCGACCTCGCTGCTCGACCCACGTGCGGCGCGCCACCTCGAACGGTCCCTCGCCCGCGTCCTCGACGGCCGCACGGTCGTCGCCATCGCCCACCGGCTGCACACCGCCCACGACGCGGACGTGATCGCCGTCGTGGAGAACGGCCGCATCAGCGAGCTGGGCAGCCACGACGACCTGGTCGCGGCGCAGGGCGCGTACGCGGCGCTGTGGCGGTCGTGGCACGGGTGAGTGTCCCGAGCCGGTCGGGGGCTGCCGTACCGCGGCGGCTCCCGGCCGGCATCAGTAGCCGCCACTGCCGCTGCTGCCGTTGCCGTAGCCGTTCGACGCCGGGACGGCCTTCTTGATCGCCGCGCCCTTGGTGTTCATGACGTACCAGATCTTGTCGATGCCCTGCCCCTTGAGATCGCCGGCCGCACGGTCCTTGGCGTAGTAGTACAGGGGGTGTCCGGCATACGTCGCCTGTGCCTTGACCGCTCCTTTCGTGGTGCCGATGAGACCGGCGTCCACGCCGGAGCCCGCGTGCGGCTTGCCTTCCATGCGCGGCCACAGCTTGAGGCACGCGGCGTCACAGTTCATCGAGTTGGTGTTCTTGCCGTCCTCGGTGAACAGGTACAACGTGCGTCCCTTGCCGTCGACGAGGATGTCGCCCAGCTTCGAGTGACCGGCCTTGATGGTGGAGGTGTCCATGACTGCCGCTGCCGGGCTGCCCTTCTGTGCGCCACCGGCTCCGCTCCCGCTCCCGCTTCCTCCGCCGCAGCCGGCCAGCGCGAGTGCCGCGATGGCGAACCCCGCCACGGTGATGCCGCTTCGCCCCATGATCTCTCGCCTCATGATGTCTCCGTCCTTCCTGACGGAGGTTGTACGGACGAGCGGCACCGACGGATTGGGGCGGTTCGCGCTCAATTCTTTCGGCAGTCGTTCAATCCCTTCGGCCCATCCATACGTACCCAAGGGTGTGGAACTGTTCCCGCGTGCGGACCGGGTCGACGACGCCTCGCTCGTCGCCGGCTTCGCACTGGGCGACGAGCAGGCGGCGGCCGCGTTCGTCCGCCGGTTCCAGGACGCGGTCTACGGTCTGGCACTGTCCGTGACCCGCGATCCGGCGCTGGCCGAGGACGTGAGCCAGGAGGTGTTCGTACGGGCCTGGCGGGCGGCGGGGAGCTACGACCCCCGGCGGGCCTCGGCGCTCACCTGGCTGCTGACCATCACCCGTAACGCCGCGATCGACGCCGTACGGGCCCGGCACTCCACGCCTGTCCTCGCGGAGACCTTGGAGCGGCTGCTGGATGTGACCCTGCGGGCGGAGACCGACTCCGACGGCACGGCGCGGCAGGCCCTCGCCGCCCTGGAGAGCGAGCGCGCCCTCGCCCGGCTGCGGGTCCTGCCCGTCGAGCAGGCCCGCGCGGTCGCCCTCGCCGTGCTGGGCGGATGCACCGCCGCCGAGGTGGGCCGGCAGGAGCACATCCCCCTGGGCACAGCCAAGACCCGCATCCGCACCGGCCTGCGCAGACTGCGCGACGCGTTGAAGGAGGGAAGCCGCGATGAAACGTCACTCAGACGCCCGGGAACATCACCCTGACGATGACGAACTGACCGCCCTGGCTCTCGGCACCCTCCCCGGCGAACCGGCTGAGCTGCTGCGCCATCTCACCGTGTGCACCTCCTGCCGCTCGGCGTACGACGATCTGTCGGCGGCCGTCGACGCGGTACTGCCGGCGGCCCCCGCGGTCGCGGCGCCGCCCGGCTTCGACGCCCGGGTCCTCAGCCGCCTGGAACTGCGCCGCCCCTCCTCCGCGCGCCGGTTCCACCGGACCCCGCTGCTGGTCGCCGCGGCCGCCGCGGCCGGCCTCTGCCTGGGCGCCGTCGGCACCACTGTCCTGCACCACGAGTCGGCGCCGGTCCAGGTGGCCGCGAGCGATCACGGAGCCCTGCTGGTCACGGGTTCGGGGGCGAAGGTCGGCACCGTGGAACCGAGCCGTGCCGGCGACGAGCACGTCGTGGTCATGCAGATCACGGACGGACGGCCCGGCACCCACTACACCTGCCGTCTCCTCCTCAAGGACGGCTCCACCCGCAGCGTCGGCCAATGGTGGATGCCGCCGTCCGGCCGGGCCACCTGGATCGCCTACGGATCCGCGGGCGCCATCGACCGCGTCGATCTGGTGACGGACGACGGGCACGTCTGGTCGTCGGCCGCTCTGCGGAGCTGACGTCCCGTCCCGGTGCACGCCGACCGGACATGATCGACGGGAGCCGACCGACCGCACCCGACCGACGGGCCGGTCCCCGGCACCTGGTACCTCCTCGTGCCGTGCCGTTGCGCAGTCACGAAAAGGGGTGGAAGGCTGGATAACGGCACCGGCTCGGGGAAGCTCCTGGGACCGTGGGTTCTGCCGGGTGCAGCCTGTGCCCCGCGTGACGGCGGTCCGACGCCCAGCGCGGTGAGACGGGCCGTCCCCATCACCTGGAGGTTCCCGTGAACAGCGCCGACGGATGGGGAGACGACGTCTACCAGCCCAACGGATCCGAGATCCAGGAGGACTCCGGGCTGCTCGACTCGGAGGACTCCCTGGTCAACGATGGTGTCGACGACCCCCTCGACCGGGGCTGGTCCCCTCCGGACAGACCATGGGCGGTGGAGCGTGCCGATGTGACGGCGGCGGAACGACGGCACGGGGAGACGCTGGACCAGCGGCTCGCCGAGGAACTGCCGGACCTCGTGACGCCCGACGACGACGGCATCGGCGACTGCGACGGCACCGACGGCGAACTCCTGGACAACGAGGTCGGCACCGCCCGCTCCGGCCGTCTCGTGGCACCCGACGAGGGCGCGCACGAGGACGACGAGAGCGCCATGGTCGCCACGGACGTGGGCATCGACGGCGCGGCGGCGTCCGCCGAGGAGGCCGCGATGCACATCGTCGACGAGGACGCCCTGTCCGGCTGAGCAGTCGCCACCAGTCAAGGAGCACCTATGCAGCAGGACAAGCAGCCCGACTACCACCAGGTGGTCTTCCGCGACCGCGCGGCAGGCTACGCCTTCCTGACCCGGTCCACCGCGACCAGCAACCAGACCATCGAGTGGGACGACGGCGAGACCTACCCGGTGGTGGACGTGGAGATCTCCTCCGAGAGCCACCCGTTCTACACCGGCAAGGCGCGGACGGTGGACACGGAGGGCCGCATCGCCCAGTTCGAGCGGCGCTACGGGGGCGGGGCCGAACGGGGTTCCACCGGCTGACCCCTGCGGCTGCACGGGGCCGATCGGGAATTCCTGGCGTCCGGCGGTCACATCCGGGCTTCGAGATCCGTCACTGAGACAGAAGCAGTTCGAAGATCTCGAAGACCCCGGTGAGGAAAAGCCATGACCACTGACGCAGTCAGCACGGACGCAACGACCACTGAGTCGCGCCTGCCCAACCCGCTCAAGACCGTCCCCGAGTTCGGGCCGGTCGCCGAAGCCCTTTTCAAGGCCGTCGGCAACGGTTCGGTCCCCCAGACCACGATCAACCTGGTCCATCTGCGGACCGGCCAGCTGGTCGGCAACACCTACCTGACCGTCATGCACACCGGCAGCCTGCGCCGGGCCGGCGAGTCCGAGGAGCGGATCACGGGGGTGTCGTCGTGGCACGACGCGCCCTACTTCACGGACGCCGAGCGTGCCGCACTGGCGCTGGTCGAGGCCGTGCTCACCCCGAACCCGCACGGCGAGCGCGTCTCCGCCGACCTGTACGCCGAGGTGTCCCGGCACTACGACGAGAAGGCTCTGACAACGCTGGCCTTCGCGATCGGCCAGGGTTTCTTCTTCATCCCCCTCGCCACCATCGGCAGGCCCCTTCCCGGGGTGGCTCCGACGGAGCAGTGGCGGGACTGACCTCCGCGACCCCTCCGGGGTGAGGCCGCAGCAGCCGGGCCCCGCCCCGAGGGGGCCGCCCCCTATATGAAGTTCAGCGCCGCCGCGCAGCCCACTCCACCGAGCAGCATGAACACCGGCATCAGCACCTTGAGCTCGACCCAGCTGCCCGCCCGGAACCGCATGAACTTCGGCGGACCGATCGGGTACCAGCGCTTGCGGCCCACCGGGATCGGCCACAGGATCGGGCACCCCGAGACCGTCAGCGCGTCCCCGATGTCGTGCACTATCGCGCCCAGCACGATCGGCAGACCCAGCCACAGGTACGCCTGGCCGGGCTGCGTGAACAGCCAGTCCGATCCGTTGCCCGGCTTGTCCAGGACGCTCGCGAGGATCCACGCGCTGGTCGCGGCCAGCAGCCAGACCAGGATGTCGCTGCTGGACCCCCGGGCCGCCCGCCACAACAGGCCCTCGATGGCCAGCACCATGTGGACGAAGAGGATGGCGAGGACCGCCCAGCGGCCACCGGTGATGGCGGCGACCGACGTACCCGCGCCGAGCAGGACAGCCCACAGCCAGGTGTGGGTGAGCGTGCGGTGGCCGCCGGCGCGGCGCGGGTCGCCCTGCTTCCTCGTCGCCTTGTAGACGGCGTAGGAGAGCTTGTCGACGATCTCGCACAGCCCGCGTGAGAGGGGACCGAAGGCCCTCGAGATGGTGGCCGCCTTGTGGTCCAGGTCCGGTGCGAGCGCGGCTCCGGCGCAGATCAGGGCACCGACCAGGAGGACGGGCCAGGGCATGGCGTGCCCGGTCGCCGCGGCCGCCGCACCGACGCCGAGCCAGGCGGCGGCGCCCGACAGTGAGTGTGCTGGTCCCATCATGGCCGTTGCCCGCCCCATTCGTCTTGTGCCGCTGTCCAGTTGACCGGGTGTGCTGACACTCCGTCGGCGTCACAGCGTACTGGTCGTGATCTTCGTGGTGACAACCGATTCCCCTATGAGGGAGGACGCCAGGCAAGATGGGGGCGTGACCCTCATCGATCAGCTGCCGCCGACCGCCGACCCCGACGCCCTCTACGAAGCCTTCGAGTCGTGGGCCCAGGAGCGCGGTCTCACGCTCTACTCCCACCAGGAGGAAGCGCTGATCGAGGCGGTCTCCGGGGCGAACGTGATCGTGTCGACGCCCACCGGCTCCGGCAAGAGCATGATCGCTGCGGGCGCCCACTTCGCCGCCCTGGCCCGGGACGAGGTCACCTTCTACACGGCGCCGATCAAGGCGCTGGTGTCGGAGAAGTTCTTCGAACTGTGCAAGATCTTCGGCACCGAGAACGTCGGCATGCTGACCGGCGACGCGTCCGTGAACTCGGATGCGCCCGTCATCTGCTGCACCGCCGAAGTGCTCGCCTCGATCGCACTGCGCGACGGAAAGAACGCCGACGTCGGCCAGGTCGTCATGGACGAGTTCCACTTCTACGCGGAGGGGGACCGCGGCTGGGCCTGGCAGATCCCGATCCTGGAGCTGCCCCAGGCGCAGTTCGTCCTGATGTCCGCCACGCTCGGCGACGTCTCGATGTTCGAGAAGGACCTCACGCGGCGCACCGGGCGCCCCACGTCGGTGGTCCGCTCGGCGACCCGCCCGGTACCCCTCTCCTACGAATACCGGCTCACCCCGCTCACGGAGACGCTGACCGAGCTGCTGGAGACCAGGCAGGCCCCGGTCTACATCGTGCACTTCACGCAGGCGCAGGCAGTGGAGCGGGCGCAGGCGCTGATGAGCATCAACATGTGCACGCGCGAGGAGAAGGACCGGATCGCGGAGCTGATCGGCAACTTCCGCTTCACCACCAAGTTCGGCCGCAACCTCTCGCGTTACGTGCGGCACGGCATCGGCGTGCATCACGCCGGCATGCTGCCCAAGTACCGGCGGCTGGTGGAGAAGCTCGCCCAGGCCGGTCTGCTGAAGGTGATCTGCGGCACGGACACCCTGGGCGTCGGCGTCAACGTGCCCATCCGCACGGTGCTGTTCACAGCCCTGACCAAGTACGACGGGAGCCGTGTCCGCACGCTGCGGGCCCGTGAGTTCCATCAGATCGCGGGTCGGGCCGGGCGGGCCGGGTTCGACACGGCGGGCTTCGTCATCGCCCAGGCCCCCGAGCACGTCGTCGAGAACGAGAAGGCGCTGGCCAAGGCGGGCGACGACCCGAAGAAGCGCCGCAAGGTCGTCCGCAAGAAGGCGCCGGAGGGCTTCGTCGGCTGGCAGGAGAGCACCTTCGACAAGCTCATCACCTCCGATCCGGAGCCGCTGACCTCCCGCTTCCGGGTGACGCACACGATGCTGCTGTCGGTGATCGCCCGCCCGGGCAACGCCTTCGAGGCGATGCGGCACCTCCTGGAGGACAACCACGAGCCGCGCAAGCAGCAGCTGAGGCACATCCGGCGCGCGATCGCGATCTACCGCTCGCTGCTGGACGGCGGCATCGTGGAGAAACTCGACGAGCCGGACGCCACGGGCCGCATCGTCCGCCTCACCGTGGACCTGCAGCAGGACTTCGCCCTCAACCAGCCGCTGTCCACCTTCGCGCTCGCCGCGTTCGAACTGCTCGAACCGGAGTCGCCGTCCTACGCGCTGGACATGGTGTCCGTCGTCGAGTCGACGCTGGACGACCCGCGGCAGATCCTCGTCGCCCAGCTGAACAAGGCCAAGGGCGAGGCCGTGGCCGCGATGAAGGCTGACGGCGTCGAGTACGAGGAGCGCATGGAGCGCCTCCAGGACATCAGCTACCCCAAGCCGCTGGAGGAGCTGCTCTTCCACGCCTACGACACGTACCGCAAGAGCCATCCCTGGGTGGGCGACCATCCGCTGTCGCCGAAGTCCGTCATCCGCGACATGTACGAACGGGCGATGTCCTTCACGGAGTTGGTGTCGTTCTACGAGCTGGCCCGCACCGAGGGCATCGTGCTGCGCTACCTCGCGAGCGCCTACAAGACCCTCGACCACAACATCCCGGACGACCTCAAGTCCGAGGACCTGCAGGACCTGATCGAGTGGCTCGGCGAGATGGTCCGCCAGGTCGACTCCAGCCTGCTGGACGAGTGGGAGCAGCTCGCCAACCCGGAGGAGATGACCGCCGAGGAGGCCCAGGAGAAGGCCGACGAGGTCAAGCCGGTCACCTCCAACGCGCGTGCCTTCCGGGTCCTGGTCCGCAACGCGATGTTCCGCCGCGTCGAGCTGGCCGCCCTCGACCACGTCGAGGAGCTGGGCGAGTTGGACGCCGAGTCCGGCTGGGACGCCGACGCGTGGGGCGAGGCGATGGACAAGTACTGGGACGAGTACGACGACCTGGGCACCGGCCCCGATGCCCGAGGCCCCAAGCTGCTGCTCATCGAGGAGGAGCCGGAGCACGGCCTGTGGCGCGCTCGCCAGATCTTCGCCGACCCGAACGGCGATCATGACTGGGGCATCAGCGCGGAGATCGACCTCGCGGCCTCCGACGCGGAGGGCCGTGCGATCGTCCGTGTCACCGATGTCGGCCAGCTGTGAGCCAAGGAGAAACCCCCGCATGACGAACCCGGCCGAGAGACTCGTCGACCTGCTCGACCTGGAGCAGATCGAGGTCAACATCTTCCGTGGCCGCAGCCCGCAGGAGTCCCTGCAGCGGGTCTTCGGGGGCCAGGTGGCGGGCCAGGCGCTGGTCGCCGCCGGCCGCACCACGGACGGCGACCGTCCCGTGCACTCACTGCACGCGTATTTCCTGCGCCCGGGCCGGCCGGGCGTGCCCATCGTGTACCAGGTGGAGCGGGTGCGCGACGGCAGGTCCTTCACGACCCGCCGGGTCACGGCCGTGCAGCAGGGACGCACGATCTTCAATCTCACCGCCTCCTTTCACAAGCCTGAGGAAGGACCCTTCGAGCACCAGCTGCCGCCGGCCCGCAAGGTCCCGGACCCCGAGTCGCTGCCGACGGTGATGCAGGAGGTCCGCGAGCATCTCGGCGAGCTGCCCGAGCAGTTGGAGCGGATGGCCCGGCGTCAGCCCTTCGACATCCGGTATGTGGACCGGCTGCGCTGGACGCCCGAGGAGATCAAGGACGCCGAGCCGCGCAGCGCTGTGTGGATGCGTGCGGTCGGCCCGCTCGGCGACGACCCGCTCGTGCACACCTGCGCGCTGACCTACGCCAGCGACATGACCCTCCTGGACGCTGTCCGCATCCCGATCGAACCCCTGTGGGGCCCGCGGAGTTTCGACATGGCGTCGCTGGACCACGCCATGTGGTTCCACCGGCCGTTCCGCGCGGACGAGTGGTTCCTCTACGACCAGGAGTCGCCGATCGCGACGGGCGGCCGGGGTCTTGCCCGCGGCCGGATCTACGACGGGCAGGGACGGCTGCTCGTGTCCGTGGTCCAGGAAGGGCTGTTCCGGGCGCTGTAGTTCACGCGCTTCTGCGCATCAGCCGGCTCAACAAGCCGCGTGAGCATCCCGGTTCCTCGGACTCGGGTGGGCTCTGCTGCGCAGCCGTCTGGAGTGTGGGGTGCGTCAGTTCCCATGCTTCCGTCGGCGCCAGCGCGGAAGCCGGCCGCCCGTGCCCGGGAGCCGCGCGCCCGGGAGTCGGGCGTGGCGCGGGCTGGCGTGCGCGCGCCTCGCCCACCGCCTGCGCGAGATCGGCTCGCAGCCAGCCGATCTCGCCGGGATCCTGCGCCATGGAGAGACGCTCGGCCAGGTGCGCGGCGGGCGATCCGGGTGCGCCGTGCGCCGGCGGACTGGGCCGGAACCGGTTCAGGTGGGCGCGCTCGTACGGGTCCTGGACGATCTCCGCGATCCGTACGGCGTCGAGCTGAGAGGCCACGGCCGCCGCACACGCCCACGGATGGTCGCCCGCTCGTCGCCGCAGGAAACCGAGGTGCCGGCCCCGCCAGGTCCGCGGTCGCAGATCCAGCCCCTCGGCCAGCTGCTGCCGCAGACCAGCGGACGTACGGCCCCTCAGCAACGGCGCGTTGTTCTCGTCGGCCGCGAACTGCCGTAGCTCCTCGGCCAGATAGAGCCAGACGACGGCACGGTAGCGGTTGAGGTAGAACGTCACCGGTACGACCACACCGAGCCTGGCCAGTCGGGTGAACCTGCCGAGTGGTACGGCCAGCAGTTCAGCGCCGTCCTTCGTGCCCACGGCCTCGACACGTTGCTTCAGTGTCCCGGGAAAGCCGTCCTCGGTGTGCAGGCGGTCGATCTCGGTGCGGGTGACTCGTAGGCCCCCGCCTCCTTCGTCAGGCACGGTGCCGATGTGTCCGAGATTGACGGCGAGGTCGAACTCCCCTCGCTTCAGGCCCAGTTCGCGGGCCGCACGGCTCGGCGTGCAGGACGCGCTGTTCGGTTGCGTGACAGTGTTGCCGGACATGTTCGATCTCCCCCGTGGAGTACGTGGCCCGCGCCGTGCGCGCGGCCTCGGGAAAAACCGTAGCCGCTTCGGCGGATCACGTGGCGGGCCTGTGGATAACTCCGATCGGGACGACGAACCTGCAGGTCAGATGTCCGTGGTCGTGGTTCGCTCGGGCTGTCGCGCCTCCACGCCGAGGTGTTCGCCGACCCGGTTGACGAGCAGGGTCATCTCGTAGGCGATCTGGCCGATGTCGGTCTCCGCCCCGCTGAGCACGCACAGACAGCTGCTGGCGCCGGCGGCGGTGACGAACAGCACCGCGTCGTCGAACTCGACCATCGTCTGGCGTACTCTGCCCGCGCCGAAGTGGCGTCCCGACCCCTTGGCCAGGCTGTGCAGTCCGGACGAGACGGCGGCGAGGTGCTCGGCGTCCTCGCGCCGCAGGCCCGTGCTCGCTCCCGTCACCAGCCCGTCGTTGGACAGGACCAATGCGTGCCGCACATGTTCGACACGCTCGGTCAGGTCGTCCAAAAGCCAGTCAAGTCCCTGGTTCTGTGCCATGGTCCGGTCTCCCCGTGTGACGACTCCCCCTGGCCGGAGGATCTCCACGCCAGCCTTCACCACGACCGGCCCCCGGGCAAGGAGGATAGGAGGCATGGCGCAGAAGATGACCGACGATGAATGGCGGGCGTTCGTCTCGCACGGCACCCGCACCGCAAAGCTGTCGACCGTGAGGGCCGACGGAAGCCCGCACGTGACACCGATCTGGTTCGTGCTCGACGGTGACGAACTGGTGTTCAACACCGCCAAGACCAGCGTGAAAGGAAGGAATCTGGCTCGCGACGGCCGGGCCGCCCTGTGTATCGACGACGACCGGCCGCCCTTCGACTTCGTCGTCCTGCAGGGCCGTGCCCGGATCTCGGAGGACCTTGGGCAGCTGAGGCACTGGGCTGCCCGCATCGGGGCCCGGTACATGGGTGAGGAGCGGGCCGAGGAGTTCGGGCGGCGCAACGGCGTGCCGGGGGAACTCCTCGTCCGCATCGCGATCGACAAGGTCCTGGCCGAGAAGGCCGTCGCGAGCTGAGCGCGGCCGGCCGGCACCCCGGTCAGCCGACCGAGTCGAGAAGCCGGGCGGTGTGCATCCGCCCGGCGTACTCGACGAGCCGGATCAGCACCTCCTTCCCCGAGTCCCGGTCACGGGCGTCGCAGAGCACCACCGGCGTTCCCCGGTCGAGGTCGAGGGCGCGTGAGACGTCCTGAGCCCCGTAGGTGCGGGAGCCCGTGAAGCAGTTGACGGCCACCACGAACGGGATGCGCCGGTGCTCGAAGTAGTCCACCGCAGGGAAGCAGTCCTCCAGCCGTCGGGTGTCCGCGAGGACCACGGCGCCGAGAGCCCCCTGCGACAGTTCGTCCCACAGGAACCAGAAACGGTCCTGTCCCGGTGTGCCGAACAGGTAGAGCGAGAGGCCGGACCGGATGGTGATACGCCCGAAGTCCATGGCTACGGTCGTCGTGACCTTCTGGTCCACGCCGTCGGTGTCGTCCACCAACTGGCCGGCCTCGCTGAGCAGTTCCTCGGTGCGCAGCGGCCTGATCTCACTGACCGCGCCCACCAGAGTGGTCTTGCCCACGCCGAATCCGCCGGCGACCAGTATCTTCAACGCCAGTGCGGCCGTCTCGCCGCCCTGTGCATCGGAGTGCTCGGAGACCATCGATCACTTCTCTCGGGAGTGCCGGCAACGGTCGACGTCGGTAGGCATCATCACAACTGCGTCCCCTCTCCGAGGGATTGGACAACTCTCATCTACAGCGCCCGCAATCCTTCGATCACCTCGCGCAGAATCCGTTCGTCGGGAAGCTGGGCGGGCGGTACCGGACGGCTGACCGTGACGCAGCCGAGTTCGAGCAGGTCGCCGAGAAGGACCCGGACCACTCCCACGGGCAGGTCGCATCCCGCGGCGAGCTCCGCGACCGACTGGGTCTCCGTGCGGCACAGTTCGATCAGGTCCCGGTGTTCCGGCCCGAGCCCCGTGTCGTCCTCGGCGCCGGGCGCGCCCGCGTCCAGGGTGACCAGGGCGATCAGGTCGAAGCGGACCCCGGTCGGGCCGGGCCTGGTGCGCCCGCCCGTCATGGCGTACGGGCGCACCAGGGGCCCGGCCTCGCTGTCGTACCACTGACTGCCCGGTTCGACCGGGGCGTCGGTCCTGTCCACGTTCATGTGCGCGCGTCACTCTCTCGCCTCATCGGGCGGCGGGCGGCCGCGCGGCGACACGCGTCGGGGTGTACAGGTGCTCTCCGACGCGTTTGACCAGTCGTGCCATCTCGTACGCCACCAGGCCGATGTCGGCGGTCACGGCGGTGAGCACAGCGAGGCAGGAGCCGTCGCCCGCGGCGGCCACGAACAGGAAGCCGTCGTCCATCTCCACCATGGTCTGACGCACACCGCCGGCGCCGAAGTGCCGGCCTGCGCCCTTGGCCAGGCTCTGGAATCCGGACGCCACGGCGGCGAGATGTTCCGCGTCCTCACGACGCAGGTCGGTCGACGCGCCCACGGCGAGTCCGTCGTTGGACAGCACCACGGCGTGCCGCACCTCGCTCACCCGCAGGACCAAGTCGTCCAACAGCCAGTCGAGTTCACCGGATCGCGGGTCGGCCCTCATGCTCGGGTCCTGGATCATGCACGGTCTCCTTCGCTGCTGTCGCTGCGCGGTGTGGGATCCGGCCCGGCACCGCGGCCGGGTTGCCTGCCGCCGCCGCGCGTCCAGCCGTCGCGGTAGGCCGCCATGCGCTCGCGCACGACCTCGGGGGTGCGCGGTTCGTCGCGGGGAGAGGCCGGTGTCCGGGCCGGCTCCTCGGTCCGCTGCTCGCGTAGTTGGGGGGCGAGACTTGCCTGGCGTACGCGACGAGGCAGGTCGTCGGACTCTTCGGCGTCCTCCGGGGGACGGTGCAGGCGCAAGGTGGTCACTCCGGGAGGTGGGGTGTCGGGCGTCGTCTCCGCCGCGGCCCGTGTGTGTGCCACCAGCGCGGGCCGCTCTGCCGTCGCCGGGACGGACTCCTGGTGCGGTGCGGACTCGGGCAGGCGCGCGTACCGGCGTTCCGCCGGCCGCCGGGCGTCCGCCGCCTTGCCGGGAGAACGTTCCGCCGCCCCGCCGTGCAGCAGCGCCGTGGGCAGCAGTACGACTGCGGTGGTGCCGCCGTAGGGCGAGGTGCGCAGGTGCACCTTGATCCCGTGGCGGGCCGCGAGCCTACTGACCACGAACAGGCCGAGACGGTCGCTGTCGAACAGGTCGAGCGCCTCGGACTGTTCGATGCGGCGGTTGGCCTCGACGAGGTTGTCCGTGCCCATGCCCAGGCCGCGGTCCTCGACCTCGATGACGTAGCCGTTGCCGACGGGTTCGCCGATGACGCGCACGCGCGTGTGGGGCGGCGAGAACTGGGCCGCGTTCTCGACGATCTCGGCCAGGAGGTGCGTGAGGTCGGCGACGGCCGAGCCGACGACCGATGCCTCAGGCAGCTGTCGTAGTTCCACGCGCGCGTAGTCCTCGACCTCGGACACGGCCGCGCGCACCACGTTCGTCAGCGAGACCGGCATGCGCCAGGCCCGGCCGGGTGCCGCACCGGAGAGGATGATCAGGCTCTCGGCGTGGCGCCTCATGCGGGTGGTGAGGTGGTCGAGCCGAAAGAGGTCGCTGAGTTCGTTGGGGTCGTCCGAACGGCGTTCCATGCTGTCCAGGAGACTCAGCTGGCGATGGACGAGGACCTGGCTGCGGCGGGCGAGGTTGACGAAGACACCGGAGATGCCGCTGGCGAGTTCGGCGCGCTCGACGGCGGCCCGCAGGGCGGCGCGGTGCACGGTGCCCAGGGCCTCGGCGACCTGTCCGGCCTCGTCCTCGGCGGGCGGTCCCGGCGGGGCCTCGGCCTGGATGTCGATCTCCTCGCCCGCGCGCAGCTTCCGCATGGCCTCGGGGAGGTTGCGCCGGGCGATCTCCAGGGCACTGTTGCGCAGGTTCACGAGTTCGACGACGAGGCCGCGTCCGATGCGGACGGAGATGACGAGCGACGCGGCCACTGCGGCGAGGCCGAAGAGCACCGCGGCGCCGGCCGGGGTGAGCACGCCGCGCGTGAACGGGGCGGCGCTGTCGGCGACACCGCGCCCCGCGTCCTCCTCGATCGTCCGCATACCGTGCTGCACGCGCGTGTGTGCCGTGGCCCAGGTGACCTCGGGTGCGGCGGTGAGCGGGCCCGGGGTGCCGTCGACGACCGCGTCCTCCGCCGTGCCCAGGGCCGCGTACCCGCTGCTGTCGGCGAGGTTCTGCCAGGAGCTCCGCTGCGGGCCGCTCAGATCGGCGACGGCGGCCTCGGTCAGGGCTCGGCGGGTGGCGACGGCGCCGGTGAACAGCCGCAGTCGCTCGCCGCTGAGGCCACCGCTCGGGCGGGTACCGGCCAGCATCGCGTCCTCCTGGGCCAATGCCTCGCCCGCGCGGGAGAACTCGAGCAGCACGCGCGCGTCGGAGCCGAGGTCGGAGTCCTGGATGCCAGTGAGTGCGCCGCCCACCCCGAAGGCGCCGCTGATGGTCCTCGTGTACTGCCGGTAGGTGACATCCCAGTCCGCGCGGCGGTCGATCACCGCGGCGCGCAGGGAACGCAGCCGTTCGCCGCCTGCGACGAACGTCTCGAGCCGCTGGGACACCCCGGTGGGCAGCTCCTCGCTGTCCGCGACGGTGTGGTCGCCCCCGAGCCGCAGCTTCGCGATGGCCTTGTCGGTGCGGTCCGCGAGCTTCTTGTAGTCGCCGCTCTGTCCGGACGACGGGTCGGTCGCGTAGCGCACGGCGGCCGCGCGCTCGGTCTGCAGTGCGGCGACTGCGGTGGCGACGGGGGTGCGGATCCTGGAGTCGACGCGCTGCAACTGCCGTAGCCGGGAGACGTCCTGTGCCGTGCTGACCGTGGCGTACGCCCACAGGGCCAGCAGGGAGACGACCGGAACCATCAGTAGGCAGACGATCTTCGCTCGCACGGTGCGCGGCCGTATGCGCCAGCCGCCCCGGCGCGCGTAGCTGTCGTCCGGTGCCTGGCCCGCGGGTTCGTCCAGGGCCTCGTCGGCGGGCGGCCCGGCATGGGCGCGACGACCGCGCGCGGGAGGCTGGGGCGGCGCCTCGGCGCCGGGGCTGGGGGTCCTACGCGGTGTACGCATGGCCTCCTCGCTCGGGAGTGGGTCGGGGGTGGGCCGAGGGATCCGGCAGCGCGCGGGCCGTCGCTAGTGGGCGGCGCTCTCGACCGGCCGCTGGGCCGAGGCGGATGCCTCGCGCTCCCCGGTCGTCGGCGACAGCGCGACGAAGGCCGAGGTCAGGAACAGGTAGGAGCCGAGGCCGACGGCGAGGGGGAAGATGAACTGCATCGCCGTGGCCCCGGGCAGGGCCTGGCCGGAAGGTGTGACGCGGACGCTCACCGCGAACATCGCGGTGTAGTGCATGCTGGTCACCGCGGCCCCCATGATCAACGAGGCGACGGTGACGGCGACGGGCGACTTGATGTTGAGGCCCGCCCACAGGGCCGCCGTCGCCGCGACGACGGCGATCACGACGGAGAGTGCGACGAGTGCCGGGTCGTAGCCGACACGGCCGTGCAGCCGCACCGCCGCCATGCCCAGGTAGTGCATGCTCGCGACGCCGAGCCCGGTGGTGAGACCGCCGAGGAAGAGCGCGCGGGTGCGGTCCCGGCTGTAGCCGACGGCGAAGACGCCCGCGCAGACGACGAGCATGGCGACGAGCAGGCTCAGGATGGTGAGCGGCACGTCGTAACGGATGTCGGTGCCGCTGACGCTGAAGCCGAGCATGGCCACGAAGTGCATGGTCCAGATGCCGGTGCCGATCGCAGAGGCAGCGGTGACGAGCCAGTTGCGGCGTGAGCGCCCGGTGGCGCCCAGCGCGCGGACGGTACAGCGCAGTCCCAGTGCGGCGCCGATGCAAGCCATCACATACGACAGCACGGGGGTCAGCCAGCCGAAGGTGGCATGGTCCAGGTGTCCCATGGCCCAGGGACGCTAGTCCGGGCAAGGGCGCACCAAGGGGGCGCATTTCGAAAGCTGCTGGAATATGGCGCAGAGGTGTAGCTGAACGATCGCGTCACGCTCGAACATGTGCACCGCCGCGTCATCCGTGTCGGTGAGGGACCATGCGGAGCATGAGCGACGACCACACACACGTCCAGGATTTCTTCGGTGCCCGCGCCGCCGACTGGGACAGCCGGTTCCCGGACGACGGCCCCGCCTACGCCGCCGCGGTCACGGACATGGGGCTGCACGAGGGCGACCGGGTGCTCGACGCCGGCTGCGGCACCGGGCGGGCCCTGACGCCGCTGCGTGCCGCCGTGGGGCGGTCGGGAGTGGTCGTCGGGGCCGATCTGACCCCGGCCATGCTTCAGGCCGCCGTAGGGGCCGGGAGGGACCGCGACGGGCAGTTGCTGCTCGCCGATGTCGCCGCTCTGCCGCTGCGGTCGCAGTCACTGGACGCCGTGTTCGCCGCAGGGCTCATCGCACACCTGCCACAACCGACAGAGAATCTCCGGGAGTTGGCCCGCGTGGTGCGTCCCGGAGGCGCGCTGGCACTGTTCCACCCCATCGGCAGGGCGGCGCTGGCAGCACGCCAGGGCCGCCGCATCACCCCGGACGATCTGCGGGCCGAGGCCAACCTCGGCCCCTTGCTGGCAGGTTCGGGGTGGCGCATGACCTCGTACGTCGACGAGGACGCCCGTTTCCTGGCGTTGGCGGTACGGGATGGCTGAGCCTCAGCGCGGGCCTGCCACCGCCGCCACGAAGGCGTCGGGGTTGTCGAACATGACGTTGTGGCCCGCCCCGGCCACCGTGACCACATGCACACCGGAGGCTTCCAGGGCTCCCCTGCCCGCGAGTTCACCGCTGAGTTCGCCCTGCAGATACACGCGGTCGATCGGCAGCTCCTCAAGGACGCTGCGCATCACGGGCTCCGAGCCACGCCTCAGGCCGACGGCCGTGCGGTGCAGGGCGCGCGCGTCCGCCAGCCGCATGGTCGCCGCCCACAAGGGGCCGATCTTCTCCAGCACGCGCGCGTAGCCGCCGTCGACGAAAGCGTCCTCCTCGTAGGAGGCGATGCCGCTGCTGCCCGCGGCGGGCGGGGGGAAGGCATCGAGGTTGGCCTCCGTGAGCACCAGCCGCGAGACCAGCTCAGGCCGCCGGTGGGCGAGCACGATGGCGACGGCGCCGCCCATGCTGTGCGCCACCAGCTCGGAGCCGGTCAGACCCGCCGCGTCCAGCACTGCGGCCAGTGCGTCGGCGTGCTCCTCGAGTGCGTAGCCGAAGTGTTCGGGGCGGTCGCTGATGCCGTGCCCGGGCAGGTCGACGAACAGACTGCGCCGGCCCGCGAGTTCGGGGCGCGCCGCGATGTGCGCGTGGTACACGGCCGAGACCGAGCCCAGTCCGTGCACATACACGCGCGCGGGTTCGTCGCCCGGCGTCTCCGTCCACCGGATGCAGCTTCCCTTGCCGTCGAACTCGGCCTGCATCATCGCGTCCTCCTGCTTGATGGCACCACGGCGGCCGTCCTCGGCCCGGCCAGAAGGATACATCGGTTTCGATGTATAGAGAATACGAGGTATTGAAGGGAGGGGGTATTGAGGAAACGAGGTGTGGAGGAAGCGATGTATCGAGGAAGTGATGTACAGCGCTGGTGCGAGAGAATGCGGGCATGCTGGAGCTCGCCATCCTCGGTTTCCTGTACGACGCCCCGTTGCACGGCTACGAGCTGCGCAAACGCATCGCCGCGCTGACCGGCCACGTCAAACCCGTCGCCGAAAGCACGCTGTACCCGGCGATCAAGCGCCTGGAGAAGGCGGGTCTGCTGGAGCGCGCCACGGAGCCCGGCGCCGTGGCCGCTCCACGTCACGTCCTGACGCTCACCGAAGAGGGCCGAGAGGAACTGCGCCGACGGCTCGCCGAGCCCGCTCAGCGCGACATCACCGACGAGAACCGGTGGTTCACCGTGCTCGCCTTCCTCCGCCACCTCGACGACGCCCCAGCACAAACGGCCGTGCTCCGGCGCAGGCTGGCCTTCCTGGAGGAACCGGCGAGTTTCTTCTACGACGGTGACCGGCCCCTGCGCGCCGAGGAGCTGGACGACCCCTTCCGCCGCGGGCTGCTGACCGTCGCGCGTGCCACGTCCCGGGCCGAACTCGCCTGGCTGCACGACACGATCAGGTCGCTCGACGGCTGATCAGTTCAGGGGAGATCTCAAAAGCGTCCCGGTACGGGCCCATCCGCCGGATCTGTCCGAGCTGCCGGTAGCGCTTCGCCGCCCCGTCCCCCTTCTGCAGCCGGAGCTCCAACTCTACGTTGAACAGCGGGAGATGAACGATCTGCCGGGGCACACCACACAGGGGGAAGGTGGTCAGCATGTGGGGCAGGGTGCGCAAGTCCTGTGCGAGATTCCTCAACACCGTGCGGGCGGAGGTGAACAGCGGCGGGGACAAACGTACACACAATCTTTTCGAGGCTGCCGCCGCATACGTCTCGGCCTGCGCGGAGGACGATCAGGACCGGATCGACGAGGCGGCCGGCTGGGTGTCACCGGAGGCCCTGTCCTTCGGGGTCAATGAGCTCGCCTGCAGGGCCGTCATCGCGCTCGCGCGGGAGCGCGACGAGTCACCCGGGACGGTGGCCCGCGAGCTTCTGGGGCTTCCGGCGGCATGACCGCGCCGCGTCACATGCGGTCGATTCGCCCCGTCCAGCCGGAAAACTGCAGCTCCGGGTGTGCTTGTGAGTCGTGACAAGCTGCTTCCGCTCGCACTAGGGTGCGCGCGATCGGATGATTCGATGGGGAGGCTGGGATGGCCGGGACGGACGAGGACGCCGTCGCCGCCGCGGACGATGCGCTC
The DNA here is from genome assembly GCF_036013935.1 of Streptomyces sp. NBC_00461. Lineage (NCBI taxonomy): Bacteria > Bacillati > Actinomycetota > Actinomycetes > Kitasatosporales > Streptomycetaceae > Streptomyces > Streptomyces sp. NBC_00461. Next base: position 9,040,175 of record NZ_CP107902.1, on the reverse strand, counting down.
TATGTGCTCACAGCGGTACTTCTGACGCCGGCGAAGTTCCCGAGCGTGCTGGGCGACGACTATCCGGAGGCCTGCGCGGCGCTCGGCCTCGCGCCGCTCGCCGACGGATACGGCCTGGTGCTCGGCCAGGACGGCGACGGCGCCCGGTGGACCGTCGTGGTCGACGACGTCTCCCTGGTCGCGGTCGCCATCGCGTCCTGGGACTGCGGGATGGAGTACGACCTCTCGCCCGGCGAGCGCTCGGTCGTCGCGGCACTGCCGGGCTGGCCCCTGGCGGTCGCGGTCGCCGCTCCCGGCGTGCCCGAGCCGCATGATCCCGGCCCCGAGGTCGCGGACGGTCCGCCGCTGGCACCGCCGGACACGAGCACGTGGGGGCCCGCGCAGCGACGCCTGGGTGCCGACGAGATCGCGCTCCAGTGGGCGGTGTGGCGGGAGCAGATCGACGATGCCGACTTCGCGAGCCCGAACGGGGTCTCGGCCGCCACCGAGGGCGCGGAGGGCGCAGAGGCCGTGAAGGACCATCGGGGCGAACAAGCCGAGCGGGCCGACGCGCCCAACGGGCGTGGCGGGGTGCGGCGCGTGCTCGCTGAGGCACGGGCGTACGTGGACACGCCGCCGCCTCTCGGCCGGGTCCGGTCGTCCTTCGCTCCGGGTGACGCGCGAACGCTGCGTGCCGACGGTCCGGGCTGGTCGCTCGTGGCCAGGACCGACGACATCGCGTTCGTGCTGCTCGACGCGGAGCCCGGCGAGGTGCTGCCGGTAGGCCGGGGACCGGAACTGCCGGGTCTTCTGGAGGCGCTCGAAAAGATGGCGGTACGTCCCATCTGAGGACCCCGTGGTCCGAGCCCCGCACGCGGTACCGCGGCGGGGTTCGAGACGCGGGGTCCACCCTGCGCTCTCACCGAGAAGTGCCTGGCCTCCCCCCTGGCCTCCGCCTGACCTTCGCCTGACCTTCGCCTGGCCTCCTTCGCCAATCGCCGTCCTCCGCACGGGACGTCACACGCGCCCCCCGCACTAAGCCGCTATACGGCGGCCGCGTTCCATGTGGTCCCGGCCCATGGTTGCCGCGAGGGCCGGACCACACCATGGGGCAGCCCCCCCCGGCGCCCCGCTCCCTGCGGTCGCGCTGCCCTCCCGTCCTGGCCTGGAGGCCTCATGCGTCCGTCCCGCGGTGCTCCGCTCGTCACCGCCGCGCTGGTGGCAGCAGCCCTTGCCGGGCCCGCTCCGGCCGAGGCCTCGGTGCTCGGCGGCGATCACTGCGCCCACCAGCAGCGGCTGCACGTGCCGGGCGCCGCCTTCCAGCGGAGCACCTGTCTGCCCGACCTGACCACGGCCGGACTCGCGGGCACGCCGTACACCGACATGGCCGACCAGGCGGGGCTGACGGCCAAGGCCACCCGCACCCCCTCTGGGGTTCCCGGGGTGCAGATCGACGGTTATTTCCCGGACTCCTCGCACTTCAACACCACCCATGGTTGGCGGCACGACGCGCAGTTCGTGATCCGGTTGCCCGACCACTGGAACGGCGGCCTGGTGGTCACCGGCGCGCCCGGCACACGCAAGCAGTACGCGACGGACACCGCGATCTCCGACCAGGTGCTCGCCCAGGGCTACGCGTACGCGGCGACCGACAAGGGCAACAACGGCGCCGACTTCTACCGCGACGGAACCCGCCCTGGTGACGCGGTCACCGAGTGGAACGCACGCACCACCCAGCTCACCCACGCGGCGAAGCGCGCCGTGGCCCAGCTCTACGGGCACGCCCCTCGCCATACCTACATGACCGGCATCTCCAACGGTGGCTATCTCACCCGCTGGCAGCTGGAGAACCACCCGGAACTGTACGACGGCGGCGTGGACTGGGAAGGCGCGCTGTGGACCGCTGACGGGCCGAGCCTGCTCACCTCCCTGCCCACCGCGGTGGCACGGATGCGGGGCGCGGCCGGGGACGAGGACATGTACGCGGTGGGCTTCGCGCGTGGCTCCGAGTTTCTGTGGCCGTATCACGAGAAGGCGTACTGGGGAGTCACGCAGAAGATCTACCGCGCCGAGTTCGACCCGACCTACGACCCCGGCTGTCCCGGCCCGTCAGCCGGAAGCACCCCGGACCGGATCCTGTCGCCCTGTGCGACCGACGCGGCGTACGACTATGCGTCGCGGCCCGCGTCCGTCCACCGGGCAGTGGCCCGTGTGTCGCTCACCGGGCGCATAGGCAGACCGCTGATCACGCTGCACGGCGATCTGGACACGCTGCTGCCGAAGGCCGCCGACTCGGACGTGTACGCGCGCATGGTCCACGCGAGCGGACGAGGCCCCCTGCACCGCTACTACACGATCCAGGGCGGGACACATGTGGACGGGCTGTACGACACGTATCCGGACCGGCTGCGGCCGATCCTGCCCTGTTATCGATCGGCGTTCGACGTGCTGGTCTCCTGGGTGGAGCAGGGTGCCCGACCGCCCGCGGACCAGACCGTCGCACGGCCCGCGGACGGCGATGTGGTCGACTCCTGCAGGCTGGCCGACCGGGCCGATCCCATGCGGTAGTACGTCAGCGGCCGAGCTCCTTGCGGGTGGCGCGGCGCAGCCTGCGCCGCTGTGAGGGGTCCAGCGCGAGGTAAGCGGCGGCCGGCACTCCCAGGACTATCAGGAGCGATACCCACCAGGGCAGCCAGATCAGCAGGATGATCCCGACCGCCACACCTCCCGCGGCGATCTTCGCGTTCTTCGACATTGCGTCGCCTCCTTCGCGGCCATTGCCGCTCTCTGTCCTGAAAACGGGCCTGCGTCTCCCGCGGTTCCGGACCGCGACCCTGAGACGTCCCTGAGGTACGACCCCGACTCATCCCTGAGACCACTCTCGTCCGAGAACACCCTCGCCCGAGAACACCCTCGTCCGAGACCACTCTCGTCTGAGACCACCCTGTTCGTGAACGGTCTCGCCCGAGACCACTCTCGGTCATTCCGCCCTGAGGGGCTCCCCCACCTCGTGCAGGTGCCGCAGGGCCTGCCGATACGAGTCGACGAGCCCGGTCTCCGCATAGGGAATACCCAACTCCCTGCAGTGGGCGCGCACCAGGGGCTGGGCGAGCCGGAGATGGGGACGGGGCATGCTGGGGAAGAGGTGGTGCTCGATCTGGTAGTTGAGGCCGCCCAGGAACCAGTCGGTCAGGACGCCGCCGCGGACGTTGCGCGAGGTGAGCACCTGCCGGTGCAGATGGCCCCACCGCTCACCGCCCGGGTCGGGCATCTCCATGCCCTTGTGGTTGGGGGCGAAGGCCATGCCCAGGTGCAGGCCGAACAGCGCCTGGTGAAGTGCGGCGAACGCGAGCGCCTTGCCCGGCGACATCGAGCTGACCAGGAGCGTCACGTACGCGGCGACGTGGGTCACGAGGAGCAGGCCCTCCACGGCGCGCTCCCGTGGAGCTTGACGGCGCAGGTCCTGGAAGCCGTGCACCTTCAGGGCGACGCCTTCCAGGAGGGTGAGCGGGAAGAACAGCCAGGCCTGGTTGCGGGTCAGCCAGCGCCGGAATCCCGACCGCTCCTTGGCCTGTTCACCGGTGAAGACAAGGACGTCGGCAACGACATCGGGGTCCTTGTCGATGTGGTTGGGGTTGGCGTGGTGGCGGTTGTGCTTGTCGTTCCACCAGGCGTAGCTCATGCCCAGGAGCAGGTTTCCGTGGATCAGGCCGATCGCACGGGCGGCCTTCTTGCCGGCGGTGATCTGGGAGTGACCCGCGTCGTGGCCTATGAAGGCCGTGCGGGCGCCGAAGACGGCCAGCAGCGGGGCCAGCAGCAGCGACCACCAGGAGTCGCCGGTGAGGACGATGCCCGTGACGATGCCGGCCAGGGCGAGTGCGTTGGTGGCGATGCCGAGCGCGTACCAGGCTTGGCGCCGCTCCAGCAGTCCCTGACCCCTGACCGTGCGCAGGAGGGGCGCGAACTCGCTTCCGGGAGGCGGTGCGTCGCGCACTCCCGGCAGGGGGTCGGCGAGGGTTCCCGGAAGCGGTTCTGCGAGGGTTCCCGGCAGGGGTTCGGCGAGGGCTGTGGTGGGCTCGGGCATGACTGGTCTCCGGTTCTCTCGGGCATGGGTTTGACCTGTTGAAACGTACGGATCGACGACCCTCGCCGGCCATGGCGCCACCCCCCGTCCAGGGGCGGGGGCAAGCCCCGTGGCCGGTAGGGGGGTTGTCGACACCCCGGAGCGAGACGGTCCGGGCTGATGGCCCGCGGCTGTGCCGGACAGCTCGCCGGAGTGCTGTACCCTCGGCGACCCTGCCCAAGTAGTCAAATTTGAGGAATGCGGCTTCGCTGTGCAGTCGATCCCTACGGCAACACCGTCCGAGATCTCCGAACTGGCCCGCTGCTGCGCCGTTTTCGTCACCGGTGACCCGGCCCGCGCCGGCCGGGTCGCCTTCTGGCGGCCCGACGGCACCCCTCCCCCGCTCCTCGCGGCCGGGTCCGCCGAGGATCTGACCGTCGTCCTGCCCGGCGGCGACGGTGTCGAGCGCGTCGGGGTTCCCGCCGTCCTGCTGCCGGTACGGGCGGCGTTGCCGGTCCTCACGCGTGCGCGTACCGACCCGCACGGGCACAGGGGGGCGATCTTCTGGGGTGCGGCCACCGTGCTGGCCCTGCAGTTCGTGGCGCGCGGACTGCTGCTGCCGGGTCTGTCCGCCGGGGACCACGACGCCTGGCGCGTCGGCCCTCTGTCTCTGGAGGACATCGAGCGCGTCCGTCGGCTGGCCGCCGCGATGCCACCCGAGGCGCACGCGGTGCCTGCGGACGGCGCCGGACCGCAGGCGCAGGCGCAGGCGCAGGCAGTGTCTGCGGACGGCGCCGGGTCGCCGCGGCTGGCCGACCCGGAGCGGCTGCTGCGCGCCTACCTGGACGCGGTGGCGGACACACTCCCCCGCTCCCCGGCGGCTCGCCTCGTGACGGGCGGGCCCGCCTACGCGGCGCAGGAGGCGCAGCACATGCCCGGACAGCGCGCGTGGGCCGCCGATGTCGCCGCGGGTCACGACGCGGGTGTACGGCTCTCGTTGCGGATCGAGGCACCCGGCCTTGCCGATGCGGCGCAGGCCGACGCCACGGTGGCCTTCCGGGCCGTCCTCCAGGTGCACAGCGTCAGCCATCCGGTGCTCGTGGCGGACGCCTCCGAAGTCTGGACCGGTTCCGAGGTCTGGTCCGGTTCCGGGGACGGACGGTTCGGGCCGCGCGCGCGGATGGACGCCCTGCTCGCGCTCCGTCGGGCGGCACGGTCATGGCCGCCGCTGACGCCCCTGCTCTCAGCGAGCGTGCCGGATGCCGTCGAACTCGCCGACGAAGAGGTCACCGAGCTCCTCGGACAAGGCGCCCGAGCCCTCGGCGAGGCCGGCGTCGACGTGCACTGGCCGAGGGAACTGACCCGTAGCCTCACCGCCCGCGCGGTGATCGGCCCCTCTGACGGGGAGCCGGACCCCGGCCGGGGCACCTCGGACGCCCCGTCGTTCCTGTCCGCCGACGCGCTCCTCGCCTTCAACTGGCGGTTCGCGCTGGGCGACGAACAGCTCACGCGGGAGGAGCTGGACCGGCTAGCCGAGGCCAACCGCCCCGTCGTACGCCTGCGCGACCAGTGGGTCCTCATCGACCCCCAGGAGGTGCACCGCGCCCGCGCCCAGCAGGACCGCAAGATCACGCCCATCGACGCGCTCGGTGCCGCGCTGACGGGCTCCACCGAGGTCGACGGCCGCCGGATCGACGTACACCCCACGGGGTGGCTGGCAGCCCTGCGGGAGCGACTCGCAGCACCGGAGGCGCAGGAGCCGGTGGCACAGCCCGCCGCTCTCGCGGCGACGCTGCGCGACTACCAGCGGCGGGGCCTGAGTTGGCTGGCCCGGATGACATCCCTGGGCCTGGGTTGCTGCCTGGCCGACGACATGGGACTCGGCAAGACGATCACGCTGATCGCGCTCCATCTGCACCGGCAGAGCGACCCGTCGACGGCCGGTCCCACGCTCGTGGTGTGTCCGACGTCGCTGATGGGCAACTGGCAGCGCGAGATCGAGAGGTTCGCGCCCGGCACACCCGTACGCCGCTTCCACGGGGCGCGGCGCAGCCTGGACGCCTTGGCCGGCGGGGAGTTCGTGCTGACCACCTACGGGACGATGCGCCTCGATGCGCGCAGGCTCGCCGAGGTGCCGTGGGGCATGGTCGTGGCGGACGAGGCACAGCATGTGAAGAACCCGTACTCGGCGACCGCGCGGGAGCTGCGTTCCATCGGGGCACGCGCGCGTGTGGCGCTCACCGGCACCCCGGTGGAGAACAACCTGTCGGAGCTGTGGGCGATCCTCGACTGGACGACCCCTGGGCTCCTCGGCCACCTCGGCACCTTCCGCACGCGGTATGCGCAGGCCGTCGAGGGCGGCCAGGACCCGGCGGCGGCGGAGCGGCTCGCCAGGCTGGTACGGCCGTTCCTGCTGCGCCGGCACAAGTCCGACCCGGGGATCGCCCCGGAGCTGCCGCCGAAGACCGAGACCGACCGTGCCGTGTCCCTGACGAAGGAACAGGCGGGCCTGTACGAGGCGGTGGTGCGCGAGACGCTCGCGGAGATCTCCGGCTCCGACACGATGGCGCGGCGCGGGCTGATCATGAAGCTGCTGACAGGACTGAAGCAGATCTGCAACCACCCGGCACAGTTCCTCAAGGAGGAGCGGCCACGGATCGTGGGGCGTTCAGGGAAGCTGGAGCTGCTGGACGAATTGCTCGGCACCATCCTCTCCGAGGGTGCGAGCGTTCTGGTCTTCACACAGTACGTGCGCATGGCGCGCATCATCGAACGGCATCTGGCTGCCCGGGGCGTCAGCTCGCAGTTCCTGCACGGCGGGACGCCCGTCGGCGAACGGGAAGCGATGGTGCGCCGCTTCCAGGACGGCGAAGTCCCCGTCTTCCTGCTGTCGTTGAAGGCCGCGGGCACGGGCCTGAACCTGACACGGGCCGAGCACGTCGTGCACTACGACCGCTGGTGGAATCCCGCCGTCGAGGCGCAGGCCACCGACCGCGCGTACCGCATCGGGCAGACCCGGCCCGTACAGGTGCACCGGATGATCGCGGAGGGAACCATCGAGGACCGTATCGCCGACATGCTCGCCCGCAAGCGGGAGCTGGCCGACGCGGTGCTGGGCTCCGGCGAGGCCGCGCTCACGGAGCTCACGGACGGGGAGCTGGCCGATTTGGTGGAACTGCGAGGGGGCACACGATGAACCGGCACGCGAAGGACACGGAGCGCACGTTCGCCGCGCTGCCGCCCGCGCACGGGCGGAGGTTCGCGGACACGTGGTGGGGCCTGGCCTGGCTGAGGGCGCTGGAGGACGGGGCACTCGACTTGCAGCAGCTGAAGGCGGGCCGCAGTCTCGCGCGTGCGGGTGCCGTGGGAGCGGTGTCAGTGCGCCCGGGACGCATCACTGCCGTGGTCCGCGACCGCGATCGCACGGTGCACAGGGCCGACGTTCTGCTGGGGGAGCTGGACGGCGACCAGTGGGACCGTTTCCTGGACATGGCGGTCGAGCGCGCGGGACACGTGGCGGCGCTGCTGGACCGCGAGATGCCGCCGCATCTGGTGGAGGACGCGGCGACCGCTGGTGTCGAACTGCTGCCGGGAATGGGCGACATGGAGCCGGAGTGCGACTGCGGCGCCTGGGACCACTGCGCGCACACGGCGGCCCTGTGCTACCAGGTGGCGCGTCTGCTGGATCAGGATCCGTTCGTGCTGCTGTTGATGCGCGGGCGGGAGGAACGCGCCGTGCTGGACGCCCTGCAGGCCCGCAGCATCCGGCCGTCCGAAGCGCCCTCCGGGCCGGAGGGGGTGGACGCCGCCGAGGCGTACGCGACCGGCGCCGTCCTGCCGCCGCTGCCCACTCCACCGGAGCTGCCCCCGGAGCCCGGCATGCCACCGCCCCTGGACACCGACGCCCCTCCCGGCCCCGGCGTGGACCCGCCCGCCCTGCGATACCTGGCCGCCCTGACCGCCGTCGAAGCACATCACCTGCTCGCCGATGCCCTGCGTGTCGGGCCGGAACAATTGGTTCCTGAAGCGGAGTTGACGGTCGCACAGGACGCCGTCCGGCTCGCCGCAGGCGCACCGGAGAGGACTGTGGCGGACCGGCTGGCCGATGGGTCGGGACGTGACCGGGAGGGTCTGACGCGCGCCACGCGCGCGTGGCGCGTCGGAGGGGCGGCCGCGCTGTCCGTCCTGGAGGAGACGTGGACCGTCACGGGCGAAACGCTCGCACGCGCGCGTGCTGTTCTGGAGTCGGCCTGGGACGAGGACGAACATCCGTCGCTACGGGCGCGGGACAACCGGTGGACGGTCGTCGGCACACCGGCCCAGCTGCGCCTGGGGCGGGACGGGCGTTGGTGGCCGTATCGGAAGGAGCGGGGTCGCTGGGTCCCCGCCGGAGCCGCCTGCCAGGACCCCGCGACGGCTCTTGCCTCGATCGACCCGGCTCCCGGGGAGGACCCCGCCTGAAACGGACCGCGGGTGACTCGGACACCGCAAGGGGACCGGCAAGAGGACCGGCAAGAGGGCAGCGAACACTCAGAGCGGCTGTGCGGGGCGCCGCGCCCAGAACAGGGCGTGTCCTGAGTCGCCTATGGCAGGAACTCCTCGTGTTCCACGGTCAACCCGGCTTCGGTGATCCAGGCGCGGTTGGTGGCGGCGTCCACGTGGCTCCACCACATCGGGGCCCCGCCACCCAGCCAGTTCTGATCGGTCCCGGTCCAGGCGCCGTGTCCGGTGGTGGCCACGAACCTGCCGCCTGGGCGTATCCATCCGGCGATCCGCCGCAGCAAGGGCGGCTGCTCGGCCTGCGGAGTGTGGACGGTCGACGCGGGATCGAGACGACGGCGACGTACGTGCGCCTGCCGCACAGCACCTGACCTCGCATTACGGCAACTCGACGTCCCCCAGGGAAGGGATCAACGATTCCAGGTCGCTCGGGATGCTGCTCGGCAGCTCGCTGGGCAACTTCGACGGCAGTTCGCTGGGCAGCTCGCTCGGAATTTCGGTCGGGATGCTGAGGGACGGTGCTTTCGAGCGGCCGGTGCCCTGGCTGCTGTCGGCGGGCGACTTCTTGCTGGGCGAGTCGTCGTTCCCGGAGGCCATGAGGACGACGACGACCACGGCCGCGACCGCCGCGAGGCCGACCAGGAGGATGACGAGCGGGCTGCGTCGCCTCCTGGGCGGTTCTGGCGGTGGCTGCCAACCACCGTAGGTGGGTGGTTCGTTGCCGCCAGGAGGGGGGCCGTAGTTTCCACCGCCTCCCGGAGGGGGGCCGTAGCCGCCGCCCGGAGGAGAGCCATAGCTCCCTCCCGCCCCGTAACCGGGGCCGAATCCTTCGGAGGGCGGTCCGAAACCGCCGCCCTGAGGCGGCGTGTCACCCGGCGGCCCGGGCGGCTGGGGCGGTACGGGCGGCATGGCCATACCGTCCAGAGTCGCCTCACATCGGGCATGAGGCGACCCCCGTACGGAACTTGATACGGATTCATGCCACGGACCGCATGATTCCGGAGTATTCCGCACGGAGATCGCTCAGCGCCGCACGCGCGCGTGCACCCGGCCGCGAGCTCCCAGCAGCGCGTGCCGTCAGCCGCGAGCCCCCAGCAGGTGGTCCATGGCCAGCTGGTCGAGGTGCTCGAAGGCCATCCCGCGCGCGGCGGTCGCCTCGACGTCGAACTCCTCGAAGGCGCTGCGGTCGGCGAGCAGGGCCTGCAGGCCGTCCGCGGCGGTCGGCTGGGCGAGCTCGTCCAGGCGCGAGGCGCGCAGGGCCTCCTGCACCTCCGGGTCGGCGCGGAAGGCGGCCGCGCGGTCCTTGAGGATGAGGTAGTTGCGCATGCAGCCCGCGGCCGACGCCCACACGCCGTCGAGGTCCTCGGTCCGCGGCGGCTTGAAGTCGAAGTGGCGCGGGCCGTCGTAACCGGCCCTCTCGAGGAGGTCGACCAGCCAGAACGCGGCGCGCAGGTCGCCGGCGCCGAAGCGCAGGTCCTGGTCGTACTTGATGCCGGACTGGCCGTTGAGGTCGATGTGGAAGAGCTTGCCCGCCCACAGGGCCTGCGCGATGCCGTGCGGGAAGTTCAGTCCGGCCATCTGCTCGTGGCCGACCTCGGGGTTGACGCCGTACAGCTCCGGGCGCTCCAGGCGCTCGATGAACGCGAGCGCGTGGCCGACGGTGGGCAGCAGGATGTCGCCGCGGGGCTCGTTCGGCTTGGGCTCGATCGCGAACTTCAGGTCGTAGCCCTGGGAGATCACGTACTCGCCGAGGAGGTCGAAGCCCTCCTTCATGCGGTCGAGGGCGACGCGCACGTCCTTGGCGGCACCGGACTCGGCGCCCTCACGGCCGCCCCAGGCGACGTAGGTCTTCGCACCGAGCTCGGCTGCGAGGTCGATGTTGCGGATCGTCTTGCGCAGGGCGTAGCGGCGCACGTCACGGTCGTTCGCGGTGAACGCGCCGTCCTTGAAGACGGGGTGCGTGAAGAGGTTGGTGGTGGCCATCGGCACGGTCATGCCGGTCGTGTCGAGGGCCTGACGGAATCGCTTGATGTGCGACTCGCGCTCGGTGTCCGAGGACCCGAAGGGGATCAGGTCGTCGTCGTGGAAGGTCACACCGTGGGCGCCGAGCTCGGCCAGGCGCTGCACCGTCTCGACCGGGTCGAGGGCACGCCGCGTGGCATCGCCGAACGGGTCCCTTCCCTGCCAGCCGACGGTCCACAGGCCGAAGGTGAACTTGTCCTCGGGGGTGGGCTGGTAGTTCATGCCGCGGCTCCTTGTTTGCTCCGACTATTTCGTCATGGCGGTTTACAAATTAGTATGCGAACGCATCTCTGGGAAGAGAGCAGGGTGTGTCGCACGGAACATCCTGTTGAGCCGCGCAAAAAGGGAGAGCCCGATGTCAGCAGCCGAGGGTCCGCTCGTCGTCGGCGTGGACACGTCCACCCAGTCCACCAAGGCGCTCGTCGTCGACGCCGCCACCGGGCAGGTCGTCGCGAGCGGTCAGGCACCGCACACCGTCTCCTCCGGGGCCGGCCGCGAGAGCGACCCGCGCCAGTGGTGGGACGCCCTGTGCGAGGCCCTGCGCCAGTGCGGCGATGCGGCGCACGAGGCCGCAGCGGTGTCGATCGGCGGTCAGCAGCACGGCCTCGTCACGCTGGACGGGCGGGGCGAGCCGGTGCGCCCGGCGCTGCTGTGGAACGACGTGCGATCGGCGCCACAGGCGCGCCGTCTCGTCGAGGAGCTGGGCGGCCCGAAGGCATGGGCGGAGCGCACCGGAAGCGTGCCCGGCCCGTCCTTCACGGTCACGAAGTGGGCCTGGCTGGCGGAGAACGAACCGGACGCGGTGCGCGCGGCCAAGGCGGTGCGCCTGCCCCACGACTACCTCACCGAGCGCCTGACCGGGGAAGGCACCACCGACCGCGGCGACGTCTCAGGGACGGGCTGGTGGGCGTCCGGAACGGAGTCGTACGACGAGGAGATCCTCGCGCATGTGGGACTCGATCCGGCGCTGCTGCCCCGGGTGGTCCGGCCCGGCGAGATGGCGGGCACGGTGCGCGACAGCCACGACCTGCCGTTCTCCAAGGGCACCCTGGTCGCTCCGGGGACGGGGGACAACGCCGCCGCCGCGCTCGGACTCGGGCTGCGTCCGGGGACGCCGGTGCTCAGCCTCGGCACGTCGGGCACGGTCTACGCCGTCTCCAAGCGGCGCCCCGCCGACCCGACCGGCACGGTCGCGGGCTTCGCCGACGCCCACGGGGACTGGCTGCCGCTGGCCTGCACGCTGAACTGCACGCTCGCCGTCGACCGTGTCGCGACGCTGCTGGGCCTGGACCGCGAGGCCGTGGAACCCGTCTCCGGCGTCACGCTCCTGCCCTACCTGGACGGCGAACGCACCCCCAACCTGCCGAGCGCCTCCGGTCTGCTGCACGGCCTGCGCCACGACACCACCGGAGGACAGCTGCTGCAGGCCGCCTACGACGGTGCCGTGCACTCGCTGCTCGGCGCGCTCGACCTGGTCCTCGACGAGGACGCGGACCGCTCGGTCCCTCTGCTGCTGATCGGCGGTGGCGCCCGGGGCACGGCATGGCAGCAGACCGTGCGGCGGCTGTCGGGCCGCCCGGTCCAGGTCCCGGAGGCCAAGGAGCTGGTCGCGCTCGGCGCGGCGGCGCAGGCAGCGGGCCTGCTGACCGGCGAGGATCCGGCCGCGGTCGCACGGCGCTGGAACACCGCCGCGGGCCCGGTGCTGGAGGCGGTGGAGCGGGACGAGGAGACGCTGGCGAGGATCGCCGGGGTACTCTCCGACGCGGCCCCGCTGCTGGAGCGGAGCACCGAGAGCCTTTGAGGACGGGGGCATGACCGCACCGCTGCACGAGGCGCATCCGGCCGGCCCGGGCCGGGTGCTGCCCGACACCCAGCAAGGCATGCGCCGCCGCAATCTCGCCCGGGTGATGCACGCCGTCAGCGCCGAGGGACCGCTCTCCCGGGCGGCCGTCTCCTCGCGCATCGGGCTGACCCGGGCGGCGGTGTCGACCCTCGTCGACGAGCTCATACGCACCGGGCTGCTGGAGGAGCTGGGCCCGGAGCGGCCCGGGCGGGTGGGCCGTCCCGGCTCGGCGCTCGCCGTCAGCGGACGCGGCCCCGCCGGCATCGGCGCCGAGATCGGCGTCGACCATCTCGCGGTCTGCGCTGTCGACCTGCGCGGCCAGGTGCGTTCGCGAGCCGTACGGCATCGCGCGAACCGTGGCCGCTCCCCTCAGCCGGTGATCGAGGAGCTGACCGGACTGGTGCGCCGGGTCGTCGCGGAGGCGGACCGCGAAGGCCTGTGGCCCGCGGGGCTCGCGCTGGCCGTGCCGGGCCTGGTGGCGCGCGACGCCCGTACCGTCGTACGGGCCCCGAACCTCGACTGGCACGACACGGACGTCGGTGCGCTGCTGTCCACCGGCATCCCGCTGACCGTCGACAACGAGGCCAACTTCGGTGCTCTTGCCGAACTCTGGCTCGGCGAGAGCACTCCCCGCGACTTCCTGCACGTGTCCGCGGAGATCGGCATCGGCGCGGCGGTCGTCGTGGCCGGGGGGCTGCTTCGCGGGACGCGTGGTTTCGCGGGCGAGCTGGGACATGTGCCGGTGCAGCCGGAGGGGCCCGCGTGCCCGTGCGGCGGGCGCGGCTGTCTGGAGCAGTACGCCGGTGAGGAGGCGGTGCTGCGTGCCGCCGGCCTGGAACCGGGTGAGGACCGCGTCGGGCTGCTCGCGGGCCGGGCCGCCGAGGGCGACGAGGACGTACGGGGTGCGCTGCGCGTCGCCGGTACCGCGCTGGGCATCGCGCTGACCGGGGCGGTCAATCTGCTGGACCCCGAGAGCGTGGTGCTGGGCGGCGCGCTGGCCGGGCTCGCACCCTGGCTGCTTCCGTCACTGGAGGCCGAGTTGGACCGGCGCACGGCGGGTCCGCCCTGCCCGGTGTCCGTGTCGCGGCTGGGCCCCGAGGGACCGCTGCTGGGGGCGGCGCACTCGGTGGTGCGGGCGGTCCTTGACGATCCGGCGGCGGTGGCCGAAAGGGCCTGATCCCGACACCCGCGAGGCCGTACGGCGGACGGGTCGGGCGCAGCCGCACGTTGCCCGGACCGACCGGCATCGCGTACGCGCCTCGATCGGCCGAACCTGTTCTTCCGCACCGACGCCCCGTGCGCGCTCTACGCTTTCGCCCGGCAGCGGCAGCGGCACCACACGAGGTGCGCAACCGTTGCCCGGCAACGGCACCGTCACCACCCGAGGAGCGCAACCGTGTTCGACCCCTTCGCCCCCGCACCCGAGCACCCGTACCCCGACAGTCACCGGCCGGACGCGGCTCCCGCACCGCACGCGCTGCTCGCGCCGGTGCTCGGTCTCCTGGGCACCTGGCACGGCCGTGGTCAGGGCGGGTATCCGACGCTCGCCGGGGATTTCGCGTACGCGCAGGAGGTGGCCTTCAGTCACGACGGCCGCCCCTTCCTCCGTTACGAGGCCCGGGCCTGGCTGCTCGACGCCAACGACGCTCCGTTGCGTCCGGCGGCCCGGGAGAGCGGGTGGTGGCGGCTTCAGCCCGACGGCCGGGTGGAGGCACTGATCACCCAGCCCACCGGCATCGCGGAGATCGCGGTGGGCCGTGCGACGACGGAGTCGGTCGTCCTCTCCACCCATGAGGTGGCCCTGACCCCCACCGCCAAGCAGGTCGACGCCACCCGTCGCCGCTACACCCTGACCGACGGCGACACACTCACGTTCGCCTTCGATCTGGCCGCGGTCGGCCGCCCGTTGCAGCACCATCTCTCGGCGAGCCTGCGCCGCACGCGCTAGGTGCCGCCGGCGCCGGCTTCACCCATGTGGGTGGCCAGGTTTTCCACATCGACGGTGTCGTCCACCGAAGCACGTCGCGCCCTTCTGCCCAACTCGCAGGCGCCGTACCGTGAATCACGCGAGACGCACCCGTCGAGTCGGGCGGTGTCTTGGCATGTCGGCGTGAATTGAGGGGGATTCACATGTCGGGGGATGTGGCGGTAGGTCTCAGGCGCGACGCGATCGGGCTGCGCGAGGTCCTGTTCCAGAGCGTCACCGCCATGGCTCCGGCTGCCGCGGTCGCCGCATCCATTCCGTCCGGTGCGGCCTTCGCCGGCGGGAGCCTGCCACTCGCCGTGCTGATCGCGCTGGTGGCCTGTCTGTTCACCGCGTCGTGCGTGGCCGAACTGGCAAGGGAACTGCCGGCCGCGGGCTCGGTGTCCACGTATGCGGCGCAGGGGCTGCACCCTGCTGTCGGTTTCCTCGTCGGCTGGGGCTACGTGTTCGTGGAGGCGCTGGTCCCGCCGCTGCTGCTTCTGCAGCTCGGCTTCACGACGGCGGACACGCTGCACTTGGAATGGTCCTCGTATCCGGCGGACCTGTGGTGGCCGTGGGCGCTCGCGGGTGCCGTGATCATCGCGGCGACGGGGTACTTCGGCGTGCGGGCCTCGGCCCGCTTCGGCACCGTCCTCGGAATCTTCGAGGTCCTCGTCTTCCTTGTGTTCGCCGTCTGGCTGATCGGCAAGGCGGGCGGGGACAACACCCTTTCGGTGTTCGGCACTTCACACACGGCGGAGGATACCAAGGAGTCAGCGGGGTCTTCGCCGGGTCGGTGTACACCGTGCTGGCCTTCGCCGGATTCGAGGCGGCGGCACCGCTCGCCGAGGAGACGCGCGACCCGCGTCGGACGATGCACCGCGCGGTCCTCGGCGCGGCCCTCGGGATCGGCCTCTTCTACGTGGTCACGACCTACGCCATGACGGTGTACTTCGGGCCGGACCGGTTCGCGACGTTCGGGGCGTCCGGCGAGGCGTCCTGGGAGGGCGTGGCGCGGGCGTCGTTCGGCCTGTTCTGGGTGCTGGTCTTCCTCGCCGTGGTGAACTCCACGATCGCCAACGCCAACGCGTGCGCCACCGTCTCCACGCGCACGGCCTTCGCCCTGGCCCGTATCCACGTCCTGCCCCGCCTGTTCGCGACGCTCCATCCGAAGCACCGCTCCCCCGTCGCCGGAATCGCCGTGCAGAGCGTGGTGGCGGTCGGCGCCGTGCTGGGACTGGGGCTGGGCTATGACCCGGTGACCGCCTTCCTGCTCCTCGCCACGGTGATCGTCACCGTCGTGATCGGCGTCTACATCGTGGTGAACCTCGCCTGCGCCGGCTATTTCCTGCGCCGCAGACGGGAGTTGCTCAAACCGGTACGGCAGCTGCTGCTGCCCCTGCTCGGCATCGCCGCGTTCGTACCCGCGCTGCTCACCGCGGCGGGCCTGCCCGTCTTCGACTTCGTCACCGAGCTGACCGCCCCGGTGTCGTACGCCGGGCCGATCGTCGGAGTGTGGATGGCCGCCGGTGTCGTGGTGCTGCTGGTGCTGATGCGGCGGCATCCCGGACGTATAGCCGAGACCGCCCGTGTCCACCTCGACGACCCCTCCCCCACCGGCCTTTCGCAGAACGGAGCAGCGCGCCCATGAGCGACCCCCGGATCCTGACCGTCCGGCCCGAACCGAACGAGTACGCCTGGACCTTCGGCGGGGCACCCCCCGTGGCGCGCATCGCGCCCGGCACGGTCCTCGACGTGTACACGGAGGACTGCTTCGCCGGGCGGGTGCGGTCCGAGAAGGACCTGGTGTCCGAGGTATGCGAGTTCCCCTTCCTCAATCCGCAGACCGGCCCCTTCCACGTCGAAGGCGCCGAACCGGGTGACACGGTCGCGGTGCACTTCGTGTCGGTCGAACCGGCGCGTGACTGGGCCGCGTCCACCACGGTCCCCCTGTTCGGCGCGCTCACCTCCACACACACCACGGCCACACTGCAGCCACCGCTGCCGGAGACCGTGTGGATCTGGCAGCTCGACCGGACCCGACGCACGGCGCTGTTCCGGGCCCATGACAGCGACATCGAGGCCGAGCTGCCCATGGACCCCATGCACGGCACCGTGGGGGTGGCCCCTGCCAATCTCGAGGTCCGCTCGGCCCTGGTGCCCGACGCGCACGGCGGCAACATGGACACGCCCGAGATGCGGGCCGGCGTCACCTGCTACCTCGGGGTGAACGTGGAGGGCGCGCTGCTCAGCCTGGGCGACGGACACGCCCGGCAGGGTGAGGGCGAGACCTGTGGCGTCGCCGTCGAGTGCGCGATGAACACCGTGGCGATCGTCGAGTTGCTCAAGGGGCTCGCCACACCATGGCCGCGCATCGAGTCGGACACGCACATCATCTCGACGGGATCGGCACGCCCGTTGGAGGACGCGTTCCGGATATCCCAGCTCGACCTGGTGCATTGGCTGGTGCGCGACTACGGCTTCAGCGAGCTGGACGCGTACCAGTTCGCGACCCAGGCGGTCGAGTCACCGTTGGCCAACGTGTGCGACACCAACTACACGTGCGTGGCCAAGATCCGCAAACAGTGGCTGCCCGCGCGCGAGACTCACCGTGGGGTGCACACGCACCTGCGGGAGGTCGCGGCGACCCTGCAGGGCTGAGCCCCACCCGCGGATCGAGCTGAGCCACACCCACTGACCGAAAGGCGCGGCTTCATGGAACGGGCAAGACCGGGCACCACCAGGCGACGGTTCTTAAAGGGTGCAGCCCTCGCTGCCGTCCCGTACACGCTGCTTCCCGACCCGCCGGCCGGTGCGCGGGCCCAGGCGGTCGACTACCCGTCCGCCGAGTGGCAGCCGGCGACCACCTCCAACTACACGGTGTCGAACCGCCCCACGGCCTATCCCGTAGACCGCGTGATCATCCACGTCACACAGGAGACCTACCCCGACACACTCTCCATCTTCCAGAACCCGCGGAAGCAGGTGTCCGCGCACTACCTGGTGCGCTCGGCCGACGGACATGTCGCGCAGTGCGTCCGGGAGGCCGACGTCGCCTGGCACGCGGGCAACTGGGACTACAACACGCGCAGCATCGGCATCGAGCACGAGGGCTGGGTCGACCGGCCCGCCTACTTCACCGACGCACTGTACGAACAGTCGGCGAGACTCACGGCGGCGATCTGCACCAGATTCGGCCTCCCGAGGGACCGGGCACACATCATCGGACACTACGAGGTGCCCGGCACGGACCACACCGACCCCGGGCCCAACTGGGACTGGACGCGCTACATCAGACTCGTCAACTTCGCCTGACCTCTTCCGCCGACCGCGAGGGCAGCACCGTCATTCGGGTCACCGTGGTCGAAACGGTTGTCCGTAGGCGTACCCGGAGTGACGATGTCCCCAGCCGCATCACCTTCCGGGGAGGCCGGGTTGACCGATCCGTGGGTGGCCCTTGAGCCGGGGGCCGATCCTGCCGAGCACGCGCGGATGCTGCGTCGCGCGCACGAGACGTTCACCGAGGCGGGCACGGTGGCCCGGCCGGTGCGTTCGGTGGTGGCCGAGTCGTGGCGGCGTTCCGCACGGGCCGGCGTGGGGCCCGACGGCACGGCGAGTGTGGACCTCGCGGACGGTGACCTCGGCGCCTACCGGGCCGAGCATCCGCTGGCGCGGGTGATGCCGTTGTTCCGTGAGCTGATGGGGACGTTCGCTGCCGACGGGGAGCATCTGCTGGCGGTGTGCGACGCGCACGGCAGACTGCTGTGGGTCGAAGGGCATCCGGCGACCCGGCGGCATGCGGGGCGGATGAACTTCGTGCCGGGTGCCCGGTGGGCGGAGACGGCGATGGGGACCAACGCGCCGGGGACCGCGGTCGCCGTCGACCGGCCCGTGCAGGTCTTCGCGGCCGAGCATTTCGCCCGGCGCGTGCAGCCGTGGACGTGCGCGGCGGCTCCGGTGCACGATCCGCGCACCGGGCGGGTGCTCGGTGCCGTGGACATCACCGGCGGAGACGGGCTCGCGCATCCGCACAGTCTGGGCTTCGTACAGGCGGTCGCCCGGGCCGCCGAGTCCCAGCTGGCGCTGCTCGTCCCGGAGCGGCCCGCCGCCGACACGCCCGAGCTGACGGCGCTGGGCCGGGACGAGGCACAGCTTCTGTGCGGCGGGCGCAGGGTCAGGCTCAGCCGCCGGCACAGCGAGATCCTCGTGCTGCTCGCGCGTCACCCCGAGGGGCTGACCGGCGACGAGCTGCTGTGCGCGCTGTACGAGGACGAGTCGGTGACGCCGGTGACGTTGCGCGCCGAACTGGCCAGGCTGCGCAGGGTGCTGGGTCCGGGTCTGCTGTCCTCGCGGCCCTACCGGCTGACGGTTCCCGTCGAGTGCGATGTCGCTGTCGTGGAGCGGCGATTGGAGAGCGGTGCGGTCACGGGTGCCGCGACGGCGTACGCGGGGCCGTTGCTGCCGGGTTCCCAGGCCCCGGCGGTGGTGCGGCTCAGGCACCGCCTCGCCGACGGCCTCCGTACGGCGCTGATCGCCCGCCGCGATCCCGACCTGCTGGCCGACTGGGCGCACACGCCGTGGGGCGAGGACGACCTCGACGTATGGCGGGCACTCGCTGCGGTGCGCCCGACAGCGGCCGTCCGGGCACGCCTGACCGCGCTGGAGGGCGAGTTGGCGGCACCGGCCGACTGGCCCGCCGCCGCAGGTCGGCGACGAGGCGCGCCGGCGTAGAGAGCACGCGGCCCGTCCCGGCATTCACGCAACGTGGTTGCAACGTCGCCTTCCCTAGCCTCCCGACGGGAGCTGCCCAACGGCGGGCAGCGCTTCGAAGGAGGCAGGCCAGCATGACCCGTTACGCGGCGCCCGGCAGCGAGGGCGCGATCGTCTCCTACCAGGCGCGCTACGACCACTTCATCGGGGGCGAGTACGTACCGCCGGCCCGCGGGCAGTACTTCGAGAACCCGTCGCCGGTGAACGGGCAGCCGTTCACGGAGATCGCGCGCGGTACGGCGGAGGACGTGGAGCGGGCGCTCGACGCGGCGCACGCGGCAGCTCCGGGCTGGGGCCGTACGTCGGTGACCGAGCGCTCCGACATCCTGCTGAAGATCGCCGACCGCATGGAGGCGAACCTCGAACCGCTCGCCGTCGCGGAGAGCTGGGAGAACGGCAAGCCGGTGCGCGAGACGCTGGCCGCGGACATCCCGCTGGCAATCGACCACTTCCGCTACTTCGCCGGCGTGATCCGCGCGCAGGAGGGTTCGCTCGGCGAGGTCGACGACGACACGGTGGCGTACCACTTCCACGAGCCGCTCGGCGTGGTCGCCCAGATCATCCCGTGGAACTTCCCGATCCTGATGGCGACTTGGAAGCTGGCCCCCGCCCTCGCCGCGGGCAATGCGGTCATCATCAAGCCCGCCGAGCAGACCCCGGCCTCCATCCACTACTGGATGAGCCTCATCGCCGACCTGCTGCCGCCCGGCGTCGTGAACATCGTCAACGGCTTCGGGGTGGAGGCGGGCAAGCCGCTCGCGTCCAGTCCGCGGGTGGCGAAGGTGGCGTTCACGGGTGAGACCACGACGGGGCGGCTGATCATGCAGTACGCCTCCGAGAACATCAAGCCGGTCACGCTGGAGCTCGGTGGCAAGTCGCCCAACATCTTCTTCGACGACGTATGGGCGCAGAACGACGACTTCCGCGACAAGGCCCTCGAAGGCTTCACCATGTTCGCGCTCAACCAGGGCGAGGTGTGCACCTGCCCGTCGCGGGCGCTCGTCCAGCGCGGCAACTACGCCGAGTTCCTCCAGGCGGCGGTCGCCCGCACCGAGCTGATCAGGCCGGGCCACCCCCTGGACACCGACACGATGATCGGCGCCCAGGCGTCCAACGACCAGCTGGAGAAGATTCTCTCCTACCTGGACATCGGCAGGCAGGAGGGCGCGAAGGTCCTCACGGGCGGCGAACGCATCGAGTACGACGGCGAGTTGAAGGGCGGCTACTACGTCCAGCCGACGATCTTCGAAGGCGGCAACCGCATGCGGATCTTCCAGGAGGAGATCTTCGGTCCGGTCGTCTCCGTGACGTCCTTCGACGACTTCGACGACGCCATCAAGATCGCCAACGACACGCTGTACGGCCTCGGCGCCGGTGTGTGGACGCGGGACATCAACACGGCGTACCGCGCGGGCCGGGCGATCCAGGCGGGCCGCGTCTGGACGAACTGCTACCACGCCTACCCGGCCCACGCGGCCTTCGGCGGCTACAAGCAGTCCGGAATCGGCCGCGAGACGCACAAGATGATGCTGGAGCACTATCAGCAGACGAAGAACCTTCTGGTGTCGTATTCGCCGAAGAAACTGGGCTTCTTCTAGAGGCACGAAAAAAGGCGCCTGACCTGGGCTTTTGCCCGTCAGGCGCCTTCCTCTCGACCCGTCCGGGGCAAGGACCGACTTACGCCATAACTCCCAGTTCCTCCCACTGCTGTCCCGCTCCTGACCAGTGCTTCCGGACCAGTCACGGACCAAATCCCGACTCACCCTTCAGACTCCGCGCCCTGGCTGACGCGGTCCCACTCCTGCATGGACTGCTCGATGAGGCGGTTGGCCTGTTCTCGGACGCCGTCCAGGAATTTGGCGTAGTGGCGGAAGAGGACCTCAATGCTTTGGCCCGCGCGACGAGCGCACTCGGCGGGGTCCACACCGGAGTACAGCCAGAACGAGATCCCGGCGTGCCGGAGATCGTAGGGCCGCTTTGCCAGCTTGGAGGCGAGTTCTGTACGGGTCAGGACGTACTTCCGTGCCCGCGCCCACGTTGTGCCGTACGCAGCTGCGTCCACGTAGTTGCCGGCCTGGTTCCGGAACAGTCGGCCGTCCGGCGCCACACCGAAGCGTTCGATGTGTCCGCGGAGCATGCGTACGAACTGCGGCGGGATGGGCACAGGCCGGGTCGCGGTAGCCGCGCGGCGCTTGAGGGAGTGCACCTCGTGCACCGAACCGCCGTCCGTCCACTCTTTGCCTGATGTGACGACGCCACCCGACAGGTTGAGCATCCCCCAGCCGGTCTCGGGCAGATGGCACTGTTCGAGCCGGAGATGGATGACCTCCGCAGGCCGCATCGCCGCGTAGTACATGCAGCCGAAGAAGGCCTCCAGGTGAGGGCCGCGCCCGCGCTGTTGGGCAACCGCCGTGAGCAGCCGGGCAATCTGGGCGGGATTAGGAACGGCAGCCGGGTCCACTTCCTCGTTGACCGCTGGAGCGTGCCACCTGAGCCCGTTGAGGGGATTCTCCGTGAAGTAACCTTTCTCCACAGCGATGTTGAGGACTTCGTTGAACGCAGCCCGCTTGCGCCGTGCCGTCTTGGCCGCAGCCTCTTTGCCGTCCAGCTTGAGGCACAGGGCGTCCAGTGCCCGTCGCAGCACATCGGCTTCCGCGAGAGCGCTGACAGGCAGGGAGTTCCGCTTCATCCAGTCCAGCGCCTGCCGCCAGTCCTCAACTGGCTCTTTCTCCCACGCCTTCTTGTTGAACGCCCAGGAGTACAACGCTCGCCGCAGCACCCGCGGCTCCGGATAGGTCACGCCAGAACGCACAAGGGCAGGCGTGATGGTGGCGAATGCGTCGGCCAGTGTGCGGCGGGTGTTTCCCGGCGTGCGGTCCCAACGCTGGTCGAGGTATTCGTGCGCAAGGTCATACCATGTCGTCCGCTGCTTGATAGCTCGCAGCTCGGACGCTGGCAGCCCTGTGCGCTCATCGAAGGGCTCACCATCGCGCGCCGCGGTCATCAGCTTTGACCGCCTGCTGTCGGCGAGCCCGACGGTCATGAATGACTCTGATTTTTCGCGCCCGTTGACCGTCCACCGGACCATAAACGGCTTGCGCCGATCGGGGCGCTCCCGTATGTCCCAGAAACGGACATTGTAACTCATCGCCAATTATCAGTATCTCTCTCGCACATGTCCCACCAGGCATCCAGGTCAGCACGACGACACCGGAGTTCACCATTGGGCAACTTGATCATGCGGGGCGCCTGCCCGCGAGCGCGCATTCGGTAGAACGCCGACGGACTCATACGAATCTCCGCGAGAACCTCGGTGAGCTTCAGCGCCGGAGGACGAGCCATGCAATATCACCTTCACATTAAGAAAGGCTTCATGCCGGAAAGCCAGGCATGCATCGTATGCAGCAGAGATCCCATTTCTGCACGGCCGCCGTCCCGGATCAGACGACGAGACACAGCCAGGTATCACACATCGATACAACGGATGATTTTCTTTCGGCGCACAAGCGAGCGGTCCGGAAGGAGACCTTGCGTAGCGAGCAACAGTGGCCGTGGGCATGAAAGCTTGGTCATTGATGTAGCAGCAGCTGGCAACAGCCACTCAATATCTCCTCTCGGATGCGTACGACTCTGCCAACTGCGTCCGCCACGGCTCCACCGCCAAGCACAGCCGAATGCGAACACCACCAATGCTCTGGAAGATCCCCGGTTTCGGTAACCGGGGATCTTCTGCTATGTATCGCCCTGCACTACGAAGGTCTGCTCATCGCGCCCTTTCCGCCTCGGTCACGAGGCCAGGCGGTACGAGCGGAGGGCGAAGGTGCGCCATCCATGACGAGCACGGGCAGCCTGCCTCCGGTGAACCGATCGAGGTCACGGCCTACGACCTCACAGCGCCAACAACCGAGGCGCCGTGGCGCGTTGCGGAGCTGCGGTGCGCAGCGATGTACGTAAGGGCCTCTCGGCCACGACGGGGTCCGCGTTACAGCAGATCCTCGCCAAAAGATCCTGGCGTGCAGACACAGAGAGGCAGCGCCTTGGAAATGGCGCCAAAGCCTCCGCCTCCGGAGCAGTCCAGGCGTTCGCGGCGTCGAGCGGGACAGGGCGCGTGATGAGGGCGAATTGGAAGGTGTGACTCGACAGGTGGGCCTCCTCGGAGCGGGACGCGGTCGTGAGACCGAGCAGCGCGGGATGCGTACTGCCATAGCGGCCAGCCCCTTTTGCAGACCGACGTTCAATGCCGCTCCCTACGGCTGACCTGGTGTTTCCGGGTCGTTGTACGTTGACATGATCGCGGACGGGGTTCCAGTCCCGTGGGCCATTTTCTCGTCTGCCGTAGGCGAATGCCGGAGCCTCGTCACACAGCCCCACTCGCCCCTTGATGATCCCCGCCGTGGATCCGGCCGACTTCTCGGACGGTCACCGATGCGTGCGACGCCGATGGTCCAGTGCCGTTGCTGCACTGCAGTGATCAGCTGACCGAGGTGGGCACACATCCCGGTCGCGCACGACTGCCTGAGGGAAGAGGGTGCCTGGCTGATCACTCATGCAGATCACCGGGTTGTACGCCCGGAATTGGAGGGGCGCGCAAGGCTGTCCCGGATCACGATGTCGCTGGCGCTTAGAGCCGACGTCAGCTGTTCTTGCAGTTCGTCCGGGATGGTCCCTGTCCCGAGGGCGCAGGCATGCACGAGAGCGCGGCAGTCCTGGGTTTGCCTGTCCGTGGCGATCGAGGTGAACAGAGGGTGCGCCAGGTTCTCGCGGGCCGCGTAGCCGTCTTCGGCGGCGGCCGTCCTGCGGTGGAGGTCCTCGACGACGCGGTGGGCTGTAGGAGCCTCGGCGGAACCGATCGCGTCGAGGACGGTAAGGCCAAGCCGAGTGTCGAAGACGGTCATCCCAGGTTCGGCCGGCCACTCCAGATAGGTGGTCGCCAGCGCCGCCAGTTGGTCTTCGACCGGCAGCTCGGCGCCGCGGCGGCACAGGGCGGTCAAGCCTGCCGTGATGGCCTGCTCCCACGGATCGCCGGGCATCGTTTCAGCAAGGAGAACAGCTGCCCGTGCCGTGTCACCTGCAACGAGGGCAGTAAGTATGGCAACTTGGCGTCCGTCGAGCATCCGTTTGCCTACGCCGCAGTGAGTCTCGAGGTGTCTCAGAGCCTCCGCCCAACGTCCCTTGGCGGTAAGCGTGCGGGTCCCATCAGCGAGGAGCACGCGCCACAGCCACGCGCGGACCTCGTGGCGGTCCTCGTCGGTCGCAGTGAGGTCCGCCGGTACGGCGACGCCCTCGAACCGGGCAGCTGTGCCTGCCTCGACGGCCTTGTACAGGTCGAGTAGGTGTTGGCGTCCCTCGTCGGTGTGGCCGGCGCGGATCTGGAGGCGGGCGAGGTTGACGACCGGTTCCAGTCCCCGGATTGCGCTCATGCCGGGCAGGGGGCACGCGTCGAGGTAGGCGGCGGCGTGCTGGTGACACATCTCGCGGGCGAGATCGGGCAGGCCGAGATCGGAGGCGATGAGCGCGGCCTGGTTGTAGACGGCGGATGCGAGCCCTT
This sequence comes from Streptomyces sp. NBC_00461, assembly GCF_036013935.1. Taxonomy (NCBI): domain Bacteria; kingdom Bacillati; phylum Actinomycetota; class Actinomycetes; order Kitasatosporales; family Streptomycetaceae; genus Streptomyces; species Streptomyces sp. NBC_00461. The sequence goes on along the minus strand of NZ_CP107902.1, from coordinate 9,015,487 downwards.
GGTCGCCCTTCTCCACCACCGTCTCGGCGAGGTCGACAAGGCCGCCCACGCGTTCGGGCAGGGGAAGACAGGCGGGCCGGAATCGGGCGACGAGCGGAAAGCGCTGGGCTATGGGTCCGTGCGGGTCCATGAGTTCCCCGGGCGTGAGTGAGAAGTGCTGGGGCGACGGTGCCCGCCAGCCGTACACCGGCGGGCACCGTCCGCTACGCAAGGGGCGTCACCGCCAGTCGACGACGATGCGGTTCAGCGGGGTGTCGAGAGCGAAGAGTCCGGGGCGCTGCTCGATGGCGGGGGCGTCGAGGGGCTGGATTTCGAACGTGGCCTCGCGGCCGCGGTATTCGCGGTCCCAGGTGCGGATGGCGTCGGCGACCTTCGTGGCGAGTTCGTCGCTGCCGGGGCCGTGGCCGATGACGCCGAACTCCCAGAGCTTGTCGCCCTCGGGGGTCTTCTTCTCCGACACGCGTCGCGCCAGGTAGGTGACGGCGCCCTTGTCGACGGCCGCGGTCGACGAGGGGTAGGGGTCCTCCGTGAGCAGAGTGCCCTTGGCGTTCTGGGGGAACAACATCCGGATGAGGCCGGAGGGAAGGGAACAGGTGACGAAAAGTTCCATCCACTCCGGCGATTCCATGGCGCGGACCATCATGCCAGTCCACTCCTCGGTGCGCGGCTGGTCCAGGACTCCGGCGAGGGCATCGGCGTCGATGTTCTGCCCGGCGGGGGCCTGAAGCCGGACGGTGCCGTCTGTGCTGAGCGGGATGACGCGGCGGTCGTCGTCGGCGATGCCCCGCCGGAGCGGCATGAAGGTGTTCATCTCGCTACCGAGAGACACCCATCGACCGTCGCGCCGCTCGTAGGCGATGGACCGGGAGACGGTGCCCTTCAGGCGCTGGGGGACGAGGAGCCGGCCGCCGGGGGTGAGTTGTTGCATCCAGGCGTGCGGTACGCCGTGAGCGCCCACGGTGGCCATGATCCGGTCGTACGGTGCTCCTTCGGCGTAGCCGAGGGCCCCGTCGCGGGTCACGGCATCGACGTTGGTGAGACCGGCGTCGGCCAGGTGTGCGCGAGCGCCCTCCACAAGGTCGTCGTCGACATCGAGGGTGGTCACGTGCCCGCTCTCCCCGACCAGGTGGGCGAGGAGAGCGGCGTTGTAGCCGGTGCCGGCGCCGAGTTCGAGGATGCGCTCGCCGGGCTGGGCGTCGAGTTGGTCCAGCATGAGGGCGACGACGCCCGGCTGGGAAGCGCACGAGATCGATGTACCGTCGGTGTCGTACTTGATGTGCACTGGTGCGTTGGCGTAGGCGTCTTCAAGCGACGCCTCCGGCACGAACACGTGACGGGGCACAGTCCGCAGCGCCTTCTCGACTGCGGTCGTGCGGGCGTGCCCGTCCGCGCGAAGCTGGTCGACCAGGGCGTTGCGGAGGCGTTCGGCGTCAGCCGTGGGGGTGGCGATCGTGTCGGTATTCACCGCCCTGACGCTAGCCGCCTCGGACGTTGCCTCGTCGGTCGACGCGGTGTTGTCACTCGTTCCCATGATTACCTCTCGTGCGATGTTGGACATGGCGCTTTGGTCGACCCGGAGGAGACCGGCGCGGTTGGCGTGAAAGATCAGGTGGTGGGCAATGACGGCTCGCAGACCGCGGGTGAGGGCGCCTCGGCCTGCGAGGTCGGCGAGCGCGGTGCCCGCCCACTCGAACGAGGCGACCCACTCGTTGTGCTCGGCGAGCGGGCCGTTCGGGCGGCACAGGCTCTGGGCGTCGACCGTCATCAGCTTCCGCATCGCGGGCGCCAGTTCGGCGGCTCGCGCAGAGGGCAGAAGGCCGCTGGTCGGTCGGAGGGCGGCGACCCTTACCCATACGTCGCCCTGCTCGAACCAGTCCAGGCCGGCCGCCCGCATCATGACGCTTGCCAGCAGCACGGTGGTTTCCCGGTGTCCCAGCTGCCTCGGGCCTGGTTGGTAGGTGAGCAGGTGGCGGCTGTCCTTGTGGAACAGGTCGTGGGCGACGCCCATGGCCTGGGTCCCGCCGAAGGCGTGGGTCTCGGGTTCGTAGAGGTAGGGCAGCCATGACACGGCCGTGCCGTCCTGGACGAGGTCGCTCAGCAGTGCTTCGACGGCGGGTGAAGGCTCGTCCGCGCGGTACCGCAGCGGCCAGGGCTGCTTGTTCATGAACCACCAGCCGGTGAGCTGCCCGTCCCTTTCGGCGGCGAGGAGGACAGGGGCGATGCGTTCGACGATGGCGCGCTGGGCGCTCTCGCGGTCGCCGAAGGTGATGTTGTGTTGTTGCCAGCGGTCGGAGCGGTCCGGGGGCATGCGGGTGTCCTTCGGTTTCGAGGGTCAGGCGATGAGTAGGCAGGCGTCCCAGGTGGATCGGGGCGGTTCGGCGGTGCTGGGCGCGAGGACGGCCAGTGCGATACCGGCTGCGCCGTCGAGGAGACCGGGTCCGCGCTCCTCGTCCTGCATGAGGGTCGTGGCGGCGTGTGCGGGGTCGGTGTCCGGCGGGTGGACTGCGGCTAGGAGTGCCGGGATCGTGGCGCGGAGCTGTCCGGCGGTCGAGGGGTGGGCGTCGTCGGCCGCACGGGCGGCGACGTGGGCGATGCCGGCGAAGCCGTGGCACAGGGCCTTGTCCGTCGTGGCCTTGAGCTGAGCGGGGTTGGTGAGGGCGGCCACGAGCGCGTTCTCGGCGTCCAGCTGGCGGCTGTCGTCGCCGCGGGCGAGTGCGGCGAGTTGCTGGGCGCGGGCGAGGCCTGCGGTGCCGTAGCACCATGACGGCCGCGTCGGCGTGGACGAGGTGAGGCGGCCGGTGCGCAGCTCGTCCCGGCTGACCCAGTACGGCCACGCCGGGCCTCGGCCGGTGTCCTCTCGGCATCGGTCCAGCCACAGCAGGATCCGGCCCAGTGCGTCGTCGTGGCCGTCGACGAAGGTGCCCTGCGTGGCGGCGAGCGCCAGGAGCGCGAGCACGCCGCCGATGCCGTGCGCCATGCCGTTGTTGGCGTGTCCGCCTCGAAAACGGTCGTCCGGGCGGCCCGAGGGCCCCGTGTCCGTCCACCAACCGGGCAAGATCTCGCCGTCGTGTGTAATCGGTTCGGTGAGGCGTACGCAGTAGTCGAGTACGGCACGCAGGGCGGCGCTCCCAGGGTTGCGGCGCAGGAGGTAGGAGCCGTATCCGCTCAGGCCTCGAATGGTGTCGAACTCCGCGAGCGCTGGGAGGAGTCCGGCGTCGATGCGGCGGTGTGCGGCGTCGACGCGGCGGCTCACGTCGTCAGTCATTTGTCGATCGAGAGTGTCAAGCGAGCGCTGGTAGGCGCCGGGCAGGTGATCGGCGGCGCAGGCCAGAGCGTGCGCGAAGGCGGGCGCCCCGTAGAAGGGGTGGCTGTCGTGGCCGCTGGTGAGCGGTTCGCGGGATGCGGCGGCGAGCCAGTCATGGGCGCGCTGCCACGGCCCCAGGTCTGCCGCAGCCCGCTCGATGTGCAGGAGCGCGATGCCGGGCAAGCCATAGGCAAGGTGCTGCCGACGAGAGACCGCTGGTCCAAGGTACGCCGTGTGGGGGTCGGCGAGCTGCTCGGCGACGGCGTAGGCCAGGTCCAGCCCGGCCTGCGCGGTCATCGTGTCCTCCCAGTGGTGCGGGCGGTCCAGGCCAGGGCGGCAGCGCGAGCGAGGTAGAGGCAAACCTCTTCTTCGGGGAAGTTCACCGCGATGTGCCGTACAAAATGAACGTGCAGCAGCGAGGTCAGGACGTCATCGAGGGCGATGCCCTGCGTGTGGGGACCTGGCAGGTGCCGCCGGTACGCGGCGAGCGCCGCGTCGCGATCGGCGCACCCCGACACGATCGCCGCTCCTCCGGGGGCGCCGCGCAATGCCGCCCAGGCGTCGCCAGGGTCAGCGAAGCGTACGGCATCGGTGAACTGCGGGCGCGGTACGGGTACGGGCGCTGTGGGCGGGATGTGGTCGATCAGCCAGCGCATCCCGGCTTGGGTGCTGCCGAGGAAGGCGGAGGCGATAGAGACAGTGTGTGCGGCCACCAGCGTGCGCTCGTGTGGGCGCCGCGGCTGCGCGAGCTGGGCCAGGATGGCGCGCGAGTCCGCCCGGAACACTTCCTCGGCCGCGTCCCATGCAGGGCCGGATCCCCAACGGCCCATCTCCCGATAGGAGGTGGGGTACCGCAAGTCCGCCAGCAGACCGGCGCCGCGCAGCTCGTCGACCCACGCGCTCACGGTTCGAGTCGTCTCGGCGAACGCCTCCGGCGTGGGTAGCGCGATGCGCAGACGCAAGTGCTGCTCGGGGTCGCGGAAGCGGATGAACCACCACGGCGGGCCACCGAGCCGTTCGAGCAGATCGGGCAAGTGGCAGGAGAGCAGGGTGTCCTGGCGGCGAGCGTCTCCATACAAGGTGGCCAGCAACACCGACGAAGCGGCCGGGGTCTGCATCTGGGCTGGGGAGAGGGCGCGAGCCGGGGTGGGGGCGGGAAGCGCCGGCCACGCCGGCGGCCGGATGGCCTTGAGCGGCACCACTATCTCGTGGGCGCGACCGTCGCACCAACCGAACGCCCCCGGTTCCGCCGCCTCGACGAGCACGGCCAGGCCCACTCGGTCGAGGTGCTGGCGCAGCAGCGTCCGGTGGCCGGCCTCGTCGAGGTCAAGGAAGAGACGCCGGTCGTCCTCCACGAGGTAGACCCACCGAGGTAGCCGCCGCCGAGCCCGCCAGTCGGTGAGGGCGGAGTCCCATTCGGCCCGAGGGCGTGCGCGACCAGGCTGCTCGGTCGCCTCCAGACGCCAGCGGGCCGGGGCAAACACCGTGCGCCCGCACCGCAGGCGCGGTAGGAACGGCATCGACGCCGCAGCGCCCCAGTCGAAGACGGTGACCTGCGCGCATTGAGCACGCGACAACTCGGTGAGGAATCGCACCAGCGGCGGAGTGTGCGTGTGGAGGTTAAGCGCGTGCATCCCGGCGGCCTCGATGCGCTGGCCGCGCTCGGGGGCGACCAGGTACAGGCGGCGGCCGTCGCACCCCACCGCCAGGTCCGCAGGTGTGAGGACATCGTCGGCGAGGGCTCGGTGTTCCTGGAGGCTGATCACGACGGGCAGGACTCGCGGGGCGCGTGTGATGTGGGCGCTCTCGGGCAGGAGCGGCGGAAAGGACAGCTGCGCGGGCACGGTGTTCCTGTCAGCGCTCGGAAGGTCAGCCAGCTCGGCGGCCAGGGCCTCACGGTCGGCGGTGCCCAGGACGCTGAGGAACCGGCCTGTGGAGACGCCGGCGCCGCGAGACACGCTCACGACCTCCAGCCGGAACTGCCCGCGCTGTAGCTCGCCAACGCTTGCCGCGTGGACGCGCACCGCCACCTCCAGGTGTGGCGGCACCCGGGGTTCGTCGGGCCCTACGTCCAGGGCTTCGATCAACTCGTCGGTGAGGACCACCTCGTCACGGCCGTCGAGCGCGGCAGCCTGCGCCAACCGTACGAGGGCGTCATCCCGAGCGGAGACGCGAGGTCGACGGGCGCCGGGCGGGGTGCCTGGGTAGCCCTCGGGGTAGCCAGTGCCACTGTCCGCGACGACTTCCTGGAGCGGCACCATCGTGCCGATGCCGTACCGCTCGTAGAATCGCTGGTGGTAGGTGCCCCACGCCGCGGTGCCGTACGGGCGGGCGCTGACTCGGGTCAGGATCAGGGCCGCGCGCTCGATCTCGCGGGCGACCGCGTCCGGCAGTACGAGCTGCGCGTCCAGGCGCAGGTCGAGCGCGACAGGGTGGCGGCGCAGACCTGGCACGAGGGCCCTCATCCGCGCTGCGACGCTGTCCCGCCCGCCCCGCGAAGTGCACTCATTGAGGCCGGTCCGGATCGCCCGTAGCTCGCGCAGCATCTCCGCGACCGGGGGGAGGCTGTCGGTGTCGATCGCGTCGAGTCGGTCGAGTAGATACCCGAGGGCGTCGGTCTCGGTGCCGGGTGTGTGCAAGCTCGTGATCAGGACACGCCGCTGGATGAGCTCTACCAGCAGCTGGCGCACCTTCTCCGGTCCGGCCTCGGGGAACTCCGCCTGGAGCTTGTGCGCGAGCACACCGACCCGGACCGGCGCCCGCGTTGCGGCGAGGACCGCGCGTACGGGCTCGGTGAGGGCCAGGGACGCCTCAACCGCGCGAGTCCGATCGTCCTGGGCATCGGATTGAAACGGCACGATGAGCCGGTCCCCGCGGCTCGTCACGGTGTTGTTGACGACCACCGGCAGCCGTTCGAGGAGGTCGGGGTAGGACTCCAGCCTCTCGACGAGGGCGGCCAACCACTCTGCGCCCGCATGGCCGACGGCCACGTGCTCCGCACCCCAGCGTGCGCTCGCCTGCGGACCGAATTCCGCGACGGTCACACCGGCGAAGAGCCCGAACGGCGTCGCCCGGTGCTGGGAGCGCAATAGGTAGCGGGCCACGGACAGTGCCGCACGCCGGACGTCGCGCGTTGACGGCTCATCGGCCGTGCACACGGTCCGTACCTGCGCGGCCAGGACCGGGCTGGCGTGTTCCAGGGCTTCGGCGAGGTCGGCGCTCGCCCAGACCGCGCGCAGCCAGGCGACACGGGTGGCGGACCCGTTGGAAGAGTGATCGTTGAGGTCCGGAAGCGGAGGACACGGCAGTGTCGGCCGGGCAACGGCGCGTAACGAGAGCGATCGTGCCGGTTCGGAACGCTGGGCGCGGAGCAGCCACCACTACCTCCGTAGGTGAGGGACGGGCGGCTGGTGCCGCCACACCACAGGGCGCGGCGGCACCAGCCCGGAGCGACGTGAAGCCTCGGGTCAGGCGACGTTGGTGGTGCAGGCGCCGCAGGTGGTCCCGCAGTTGTCGTCGGTCAGGTTGACCAGACCCGCGGGGTCGGCGACCTCGACGAGGGACACGTCCAGGTCGAAGCCGTCCGACGTCCTCGGGGTCTGCTGGCTCACATGAGTGCCGCTCGGTACTACGGTGCTGCGTGTCATGCCAACTCCTCTGAGTGGTTGGGATGTTGTTGTGCGGTGGTGCCCGCCTCCGGCCGTACGACACAGTCCGCACGGCCGGAGACGGGAGTCTGCTCACACGGCAGCCGGCCTCCGCTCCATGAAGTAGGCGAGCGCCTGAGCCTTGAGCCGGTCGAGGCACGGCTCGCAGGCGTGGACCGGGGCGTGCTGCCCGTCCCACTGCAGTGGGCCGAGCCAGATCACGGGCACTCCGGTGCGCTCGCACCCGAGCCAGCAGTCACCGGTGACCCAGTGCGCCTGCATGCCGGGGAGCTGGGTCATGTCTCGGCCCCCGTCCGCGGTCCAGGGGTGGGCGACCGGCAGGTGGGCCCGCACACCCAGAGCTGGAACAGCAGGCCCCGATGACGTACTTCGCCCAAGATCTCGCCGCTCGCTCCCAGGTACCGGGCGCAGCGTGCACACTCCATAGCCATCTGCTGGCGGAGTCGTAGGCGAGCGACGTCCGGCACGGGCGAGGTCGCCACGACCGGCTTCACTCGTCGCCCTTCATAAAGAGTTCGGCCCAGACCTCTTTGCACCGTGGGCGCTCCTCCGGGCCGTGCAGGTCATAGCCCCAGCGGTCGGCGATGCCGTCGATCAGGAGCAGGCCGCGGCCTGACTCGTCGTCTCCCCCGACCTGCCCGAGCACCGGCAAACGTGATGGCGCCCGGTCCACCACCCCAACGCGAACCCGTGTCGCACTCGGTCGCCCAATAATCAGGCGGATCGAGTCGCACGGGGTGTGCCTGACGGCATTCGCGATCAGCTCCGAGATGATCAATGCGGTGACGTCGGCCAGGTTGTCGAGGTGCCATACGCCGAGGACGTCATGGACGAGCTTGCGGCCGATTTGGGCCGTGGACGGCTCGCACGGGAAGGTCTGACTATAGGCGGGGTGGCCGGTTGGGGCGGCCTGAACTGGCTTAATGAGACTCGTCATTGGGGTTGAGCCTTCGTGTCGTCTCGGCGCCCAGCCCACCCCTGCGGGGGACCTCAGGGGCGGGCCGGGCCGTCAACAGCCGCCCGCACGGTGGGCGTAGCGGGCGACCGACACCAAGACAACTCCCCTTCTGCGCACGGTGGTTAGGGTGATCAGCCGTCCGTCCATCTGAAGAACCTAGGGCGATTTGACCTTCTCTTTACCTGGCGGGGCAAGGGAGGTGAGGACTACCGTGCGGACATGGACACCACGCGCAACACCGTTCTCGAGGCGTGGATGGCCGAACACGGCTACAGCTCCAACAGCCTTGCTGACACTGTGAACAGGGCCTTAGAGGAACTGACCGGGAGACATGGCGGCCTCGACGGTTCATCGGTCCGGGACTGGAAAGCAGGCCGGGTCACATGGCCCAAATCGGCTACCCGCAAGGCACTTGAGGACGTCAGCGGCCTGCCCGCCGTCGCTCTAGGGTTCGTGCCACGGGGCCGGACTCCGTCCAGCCCAGCCCCACCGCAGCAGGAGGACCCCGACATGAAGCGCCGTACCCTCGTCGGAGGCATCGCGGCGGCTGCCGCCGCGGCAGCCGCCGCTCCCGGCACCGCATCCCCGCGCCGCATCGGCATGAGCGACGTCGACCGTCTACAGAAGCGCTTCGCCGAGATCATCGCCAGCGACCACCGCCACGGCGGCCAACTCGGCATCGAGCAGCGGGCCGCCGCGCTCGCCGACGAGGCCCTGAATCTCCAGAACGCGGGCAGCGCCAGCCAACGGGTACGCAGCAGCCTCTACGCCTCCGCAGCGGCGTTCCGTTCCTCAGCGATGTGGGCCGCCATCGACGGCCGGCGCTACGACATCGCCAAGGCGCACATGCGTGAGGCCCAGGCCCTCGCCGAGATGTCCGGCGACCAGGCGATCAAGTTCCGCATCTGGAGCCACGCAGGCACCATGTACCGGCACATGGGCCGTCCCGCGGACGCATTCGCCGCCAACGACGTCGCCCGCAACCTGCACCTCACCCGCCGAGACCCTCTCTTCGCATCCCTCGGCCTGGCCCGCCAAGGCGCCATCCACGGCGCAGCACAGGACCGCACCGGCACCCGCCGGGCCTTCGAGCAGGCGCAGGACGCCATGCTGCGCGCAGACCCCGCCGACTACCGGCCGGTGTGGATGCTCGCCTTCTACGACCAGGCTGAACTGGACTCCCTGGCACTGTCAGCGCACTTGGCGCTCGGCGACTACTCCACCGCCGAGTACCACGCCCACCGCTGCCTGTCCGCCCTCCGGCCCCACATGATCCGCTCCCGGGCCATCACCACGACCCGGCTCGCGCACGCCCAGCTCGCACAGGGCGCCCCCGACACCGCCACGGCCACCGCGATGAAGGTCCCCGCCGAGGCGGCTACCCAGCACGCCCGGGTCACCCGCATGCTGCAGGAGTTCGGTGCCGCCCTGCGCGCCACCGCGCCGGAAAGCTCCAGCGTGCAGACCTGGACCGAGCACTCCGCCACCTGGAGGATGGCCGCATGACCACGGCGCCCGCCATCGAACTGCGCACCTTCACCAACCTCGACACCGCCCGCGGCGACCTCCTCGACGTGTACGCCGAAGTGCGCGCCCCACTCCTCCACCTGCCGAACTACGCGGTCACCGCGTTCGGCGAACGCCTGGACCGGCACAGCACCGAGCCGGGGTTCGCGGCTGTCCTCGCGTACGCGGACAGACATCCCGTCGGCTACGCCTACGGCAACACCATCGAGCACGGCGACCGGTACTGGCAGCGCACCAGCCCGACGCCGGCCGAGAAGTACACCGAGCGTCCGGTCGTAGCCCTGAAGGAGATCGGCGTCCGGCCGGCCTGGCGGAAGACCGGCACTGCCCGGCGTATCCACGACGCCCTCCTCGCCACACGTGACGAGCCCTTCGTAACCCTCATGGTCAACCCGGCTGCTGGGGACGGAAAGGTCCACGCGCTCTACAAGTCGTGGGGGTACGAGGACGTCGGGCAGAGCCAGCCGTCAGTGGCCTCGCCCGTCCTCACCGTGATGATCCGCGCAGCCCGCTGAACAGCAGCCACGGCCCAGCGGCTTGACGGACTTCCACCGAGCCCCTGGAATTCCAGATGCTGGACCTCCGCCCCGAGCGCTACAAGATCGCCGCCTCGGGGGTTCGTGCAAGCCGGTGAGTTACGACGAGTTCCCGGCGGTCAGAGCCTGCAACAGCAGTGATCCCGTGGGTCTCGGTGCCAACGGATGCCCGGGGCGCTGAAGCGCGTGTCCTCGGCCTGCCCACACTGCTCCTGGACGCCGACGCCACCAGCCAGTCCGCCTACGACTGGTTCAAGGTTCCCCAGGCCGCCGGCTTCGAGATCCCGGCCAACCTGATCGTCGAGCGGTACCCGTTCGATGACATCGCCGAGTACATCCGGGCCAAGCGCGCCGAGTTCGGCGCAATCGTGGTCGACGCCGGCGGCGGCAGCGCCCGCATCTTCCACGAGGCGGTCACCGAGGCGAACCTGCTGCTCGTGCCGGTCGCCCCCACCAAGATCGAGCGCCGCAAGCTCGTGGCCACCTTCGACGAGGCCGAGCGCGCCGCCGCCCGCAACGAGCGCGACGTCACCGCCAACGTAGTCCTGGTCAAGGCCGACGACCGCACAAGCCTGCCCCGCACGGCCAAGGACAAGCTGCTGGAGCCCGCCCAGGGCGAGGGCATCGGCCCGGACCGCGACGAGCCGTTCCCCCTCGCCGAGACCGTCATCCACTCCTGGGTGCACTACATGGAGGCCTTCGGCGAGATCCCCACCGAACTGAGCGAGTACGCCGAACTGATGAAGGAGCTCACGGCATGACCGAGCCAATGAAACCCCCGGCCCGCCGCACCGGCCGCACCCTCGCAGGGGCCAAGAAGGCGACCCCGCCGCACCCTCCCCCGGCCGCCGAGCTCACCCCCGAGCAGTACGCCGCCGAACAGGCCACCCCCCAGGACGACGGCCATCCCCCTGCCAGCGAGCCGCAGGTGCAGCCCGCACCTTCCGCCGTTCCCGCCGAGGCATCGGCACGGGGCCGGACCGAGACGGCGCCCGAAGTGGCGGAGCCCTCCACCCAGCCGACCGTTGAGGTCACGCGGAGCGGCCTCGTGCCGGAGCCAGACGCTGGCCAGCTGGGCGTCGGCGCCCCGGAGGCGAGGATGGAATCCGCTGGGGAGCCAATGGAGACGCGGGTGCCGCGTGTGCTCCCGGCTCCCGAGCCCGCAGCACATGCGGTCCAGCCCACGCAGCCGATCGAGCCCGTTCCGCAGCACGGTCTGTCCGCGGCCCCTGGCGCAGCCTCGGCCGCCGAGGTGGCGCTTCGCCCGGTAGCTCCTCCGGCGGCAGGCGGCAACGGGTTTCCGGTGAGGACCGATGTTCCACAGGCTCACCAGGAACAGGACGTGCAATCGCAAGTAGCGGCCAGCGAAGGAACACCGTGGGCTCAGGGATCCGGCCGTCCCAAGGACATTCCTGAGGCCGCCGTCGTTCTCAACCAGCGCATCATCGCGCGCGAGAGCCTCGACTCGTCGGTCCCCGCTGCACTGAAGCTGAAGAGGCGGATCAAACGCTTCGCACTGGACAACGAACTCGATCACCTGCCGATCGGCGACATCGTCTCCGTCGCGTTGGACGAGTGGCTCACCGCTCGCGGCTTCTGAGCCGGACTGCAGTGCACGAGGGGCGGCCAACCCACGCCGAGGCGCGGCCGCCCCTCGTGCCGACTATTCCAATAGCCCAGTAGGCGGATAGCTATCCGCCTAGAAGGCTGCTGAAAATCTCGGGTTCTGGCCCCGGCTCGGTGGAGTCGGGGCCAGTCTTATGGGCATGCAGGGTGAATGGGCTGGCGAGATGGTCGGGCCGGATGTCTGGGAAAGCTGCCGGGAGTTGATCCCGGCAGGCAGTGTGTTCGCGTTCCTGGCCGAGCATCGCGAGGCGTTGTTCCCGCCGGGGATGTTCGCGGACATGTATCCGTCGTCCAACGGACGGCCGAGTCTGCCGCCGCAGGTGCTGGCCGCGACGGTGGTTCTGCAGAGCCTGCAGGGGCTGTCGGACTTCGAGACGGTCCAGGAACTGCGGTGTGACCTGCGGTGGAAGGCCGCTTGCGGGCTCGGCCTGTACGACACCGCATTTGATCCCTCGCTGTTGACGTACTTTCGGCGCCGCCTGCGTCACTCGGCCGATCCGACGCGGATCTTCACCAAGGTCAAGGAAGTCGTGGCCGCGACCGGCGTGCTCAAGGGCAAGCAGCGGCGCGCGCTGGACTCCACCGTGCTCGATGACGCGGTGGCCACCCAGGACACCGTCACCCAGATCATCTCCGCCGTCCGCCGGGTGATCCGCGAGGTCCCCGGCGCCGGGGAGACGGCCGCGGAGCACTGCCGGGCGCACGACTACACCGACCCGGGCAAACCGAAGATCGCCTGGGACGACGAGGCCGCCCGCGCCGCGCTGGTCGATGCGCTGGTCACGGATGCCCTTAACCTGCTCGGGCACCTGCCCGAGCAGAACCTGGGCGAGAAGGCGGCGAACGCGGTCGGCCTGCTTGCCCTGGTCGCGGGCCAGGACGTGGAACCCGCCGAGGACTCCGACGGACGCGACGGACGCTGGCGCATCGCCAGGCGCACGGTGGCGGACCGGACCGTGTCGACCGTCGATCCCGACGCCCGGCACATCCACAAGAACCGCACGCGCCACCAGGACGGCTTCAAAGGGCATGTGTCCTTCGAACCGGAGAGCGGTCTGTTCACCGCCGTCGCCCTGACCAGCGGCTACGGTCCCGGCAACCACGAGGCCGCCGTTGCCTGCGATCTGCTGGCCGACGAGGACGGCGAGTTAACCGTGCTCGGCGACTCCGCCTACGGCACAGGCGACCTGCGCGCACACTTACAGGCCGACGGCCACAGCCTGGTCATCAAGCCACCGCCGCTGCGGCAGGCCGTCCCCGGCGGCTTCACCATCGACGACTTCCGTATCGACCCAGCGGCCGGCACCGCGACCTGTCCGGCCGGACGCACCGCCAACCTCGGCCAGGTCAAAGCGGACGGCGCCCGCACCGCCCAGTTCAAGAGTGTCTGCGCCGGCTGCCCCCTGCACGGGCGCTGCACCACCTCCAAGACCGGACGCACCCTCAACATCCATCCCCAGCACGAACTGCTGACCGCCGCCCGCCGAGAGGCGGCCGACCCCGTCTGGCAGGCCGAATACCGCCGATGGCGGCCCCCGGTCGAACGTGCCATCGCCTGGCTCGTCGCCAAGGGCAACCGCCGAGTCCGCCACCGCGGCATCATCGCCAACAACATCTGGCTCCACCACCGCGCCGCCGCCCTCAACCTCCGCCGACTGATCACCCTCGGACTCACCCGGACCAACACCACCTGGCAACTCGCCCCGGCCACCGCATAGCCAAAAGGGCCGCCCGGCCTCCGGCCGGACAGCCCCACAACAAGATTTTCAGCAGCCTTCTAGCCGGACCGACCGGAGCAGCTCTCGTGCCTGATCACTCCCCCTACGCCCGCCGACTGCGTGAAATCGCCGACGCCCTCGACGCCGAGTTCCAGCCAACCGACGACGCTCTTACGCCGCACCCGGACACCCTGAACGTCATCAAAGACCGGCACACCAAACGAGGGCAGCTCAACCACGCCGTCCCTGAAGTTCTTCAGTTCCAGCGCCGGATCCGCCGCTGCAACGCCGACACCGACATCCCTCACGGTGACATCGTCGCTCTCGCCCTTGACGCCTGGCTCCGTGCAAAGGGCTACCCACCGGACCTCCTAGGGCCCAGGCGGCCTGGCTGGTGAGGTGTACCGCGTTCCAACAGGAGCGGGACGAGGGCAACGACGACGACGTACCCGTGCCTCGTAAGACGCGGTCGACACCACGCCGCGCTTGGTCGGGTCGCCGTCCCCACCGACCACGACTGGCTTCCCGCGTAGCTCCGGGTGACGCAGTTGCTCGACGGCGGCGAGGAACTGGTCCATGTCCAGGTGCAGCACCCACTCGCTCACACCGGCAAGTTTTACCCCATCGGGAGGCGCTTCTTGGCTTCCTCGTAGAGGTCGGACGGTAGCGGGCCCTTTTCCGCGATGGCGATGTTGCCCGCCAGGTGGGCCGGGTTCGCGGTGCCGACGATCGTGGTAGACAGGCCGGGGTGGCTGAGCGTGAAGCGGAGGATGAACTCCTGCTTGTCGATGCCTGCCTGGTCGATGAGGTCCTCGATGCCCGACGTCTCCCAGTTGCGCTGGCCGACACCCGGCTGCTGGGCGAGCGGACCGACGGTCCAGTTCTTCTCCTGCGACGCCGCGCCGCGAGCGGCCCCGCCGCGGATGAGCGTGCCGGTGCCCTTGTCCGCCGCCTCGGTAATGAGGTTCTCGTGATCGCGTTGCACGGCCGAGTAAGGGATCTGAAAAGCGTCGAAGACGTTCATCGCAAGGTGGTCGGGCAGGTTGGGCAGGATGCCCGACATGCCGATGAAGCGGACCTTGCCCTCGGCCTGTAGTTCCTTGAGCATCTCGACGGTGCGGTTCTCTTCGAGCGTGGCCCGGCTCGGTGACATGTGCACCTGGACCAGGTCGAGGCGATCGGTCCGGAGCCGGCGCAGCGACTGCTCGACATCGGCGCGGACGTTCGCCTGGCTGTAGTCGTGCGGGTAGGGCGGCGGCGTGTCGGCGGGCGGCTCGATCGGGCAGCCACACTTGGAGGCGAGAAAGAACTCGTCCCTGCGGTGGGCGAGGTGCGTGCCGATGAGCTCTTCGCTGCGGCCGTAGTCGGGCGAGGTGTCGATCAGGTTGATGCCGCCGTCGAGGACCGCGTTGAGCAGCCGGCCGGCGTCCTCGTCGGTCAGTTCTGGCCCCCTGCGCAGCCCGCCCAGTTCCATAGCGCCGTAGCCGAGGATGGTCACGTCCGTGTCGGTGTGCCCGAGGGCACGTGTCATGATCGCCATGCCGATAGAGTGAAGCACCATTCACCTTTCGTCAAATGGTCCCGGAGGGCTCCATGACCTCACCCCGACCGCTGCGTGCCGACGCGGCCCGCAACCGCACCCGGATCATGACCGCGGCGCATGAGCAGATCACCGAGCACGGGCCCGAGGTGTCGATGGAGCAGATCGCCGCTGCCGCGGGCGTCGCGGTCGGCACCCTGTACAAGCACTTCCCGAACAAGAGCGACCTGGTCACAGCCGTGGTCGCCACCTCGTTCGAAACACTCGCCGACGACGCCGAAGAGTGCCTGCAACGCGAGAGCCAGGGTTCACCCGCCATGGCGGAGCTCACCGGCTTCCTCAGCCGCGTGATGGACACCGTCGCCCACAACCGCGCCGTCAAAGCAGCCGCGTACGCGCTCGGCGCCGACCACGCAGCCCACCCCGCCAAGCAGGAGGTGGAGACCCGCGTCACCCAGGCTCTCGGTCCACTCATCCGCACCGCACAAGCCCAGGGCGGTCTGCGCGCCGACTTCACCCTCGACGACCTGTACCTGATGCTCTCCACCCTCCCCGCCGACCAGCCACCCACCGCCCGCGCCCGATGGCTCGCCCTCCTGCTCACCGGGCTCACCGCCCGCTGACCGACCGTGGGGGTACGCCGCCGTCGCGGCCACCGCCGGGACGCCCTCTACGACCGCCCCGCCTGCCGACAGAAGGCGTACCGGGCCCGCCGACGGGCCGCCGAGCGGGTCCGCGAAGCCGTAGCGGCCCCGGGCCGGTGTGACGACTCGCGGAACCAGCTGCGGGGCTCTGGCCAGCACGGACGCCTAGGTCAAGATGGTGGCGACCACGACGCGCCGCCGTACGACCTCACTCGTCGTCGGCAGCGTCCTTGTCGCGCAGCGGGCGCATACCGCCGGGCAGCTTGAACGAGTACCGGCCCAGCATGTTGATGTGCCGTCGCACGAACGGCGAGAGGCGGGCGACGTCCTCGTCGCGGACGTCGAACCCGTCCGCCCGCAGCTGGTCCACCGCGGCGTCCATGTACCTCGTGTTGAAGAGGACGACGGCGTTGAGGACCAGGCCGAGCGCGCCGAGCTGGTCCTCCACACCGTCCTGGCAGCGCTGGTAGAGCTGCCCCGAGCAGCCGTGGAAGATCTTCCGGGCGAGTGCGTGGCGGCCCTCCTAGAGGTTGGCCTGCGCCTTGATCTGGCGGCGGTAGCCGGGCTCGTCGGCCAGCCGCAGGATGTGCAGGGACTTGGCGATCCGCCCGTAGTGCGCGATCGCGTCCCCCAGCGGGGTCGGCCGCCCGTCCCTCGACAGCATCCGGATCACGTCATACGCGCGCACCGCGCCAATGTCAATCCCCTCGAACTGTGGAGATCTTCTTAGCGGCCAGCTCCAAGGCGGAGTTGGCCTGGTGGTCGTGCTCGTAGTCGATCGGGCTCTGATATCCACACACGCTGTGTAGCCGACGGCCGTTGTAGAAGCCGGTGATCCAGGTCGCGATCCGCAGCCGCGCCTCGGTCCGGTGGCGCTTGCGACCAGCGCGCCTACGGCCGCTCAACGTGGATCAGCGGGCGTAGCCGCCATCGGCCATGATGGTCTGGCCAGTCACGAAGGCAGCGTCGTCGCTGGTGAGGAAGGCAATGGTGCCGGTCAAGTCTTCCGGCAGCCCGTTGCGCTTGATGGCCTGGGACTGTGCGGCCGCCGTGAGGGCTTCCTGCGGGTGGGCATTCAGGACGCCGGGTGTGATGGTCAGGGTCGCGCCGACCGCGTTGACGGTGATGCCGAACGGGGCGAGGTCGTTGGCCAGTCCGCGGCTGAAGCCGATGTTGCCCATCTTGCTCGCCATATAGTGGGACATGCTGGGCGCGTTGGTGACGATTGAGTTGGAGGTCACGTTGACGATGCGGCCCCAGCCGCTCTTCTTCACGGTCGGCAGCAGGGCCTTGACCATGAGGAACTGCGAGTCGAGGTTGACCGCGATGACGCGCCGCCAGGTGTCGTAGTCCAGCTCCTCGATGTCGAGGAAGGGGCAAATGCCGGCGTTGTTGACCAGGATGTCCGCCCGCCCGAACCGGTCGGCGACCTCCTTGCCCACGGCCGCGGTCTGGTCGGGATTGGACACGTCGCCTGTGAGACCCAGCACCGGGTGTCCTTTGTCGGCGAGCAAGGCGACGGTTTCCTCGGGGCTGTTGAGGTCGACCGCGACGACGCTCGCGCCGCGTGCGGCGAGGTCGACGGCGATGGCCTGGCCGATGCCGCGTCCGGCGCCGGTGACAACGGCCACTCGGTCCGTGTGTGTCTGGGGAACTGACATGTCAGAAACTCCTTTGTTGCGAACTTCCGGTCCCGCGCCTCGTGGCACGGTGCCCGGGACTTCTTTTCCGGCCCCGCCCGGGTGAGCGTCACGCCGCGCGGCCGGCCTTGAGGGTCCTGGCGACGTTGGCGATCCGCTTGCCCTGGTAGGCGCCAGAGACGCGGGCCGTGCTGTCGACGGGGATCTCTCCCTGGGCACCGGTCACGTGCGAGGTTCCGTAGGGGTTGCCGTCGGTGAACTTGACGGGGTTAGTGAAGCCGGGGGGGCTTTCCCCGGGCCGGGCGATGTGCAACCGGCGCTTCACAAGTGCTACCGGCCCGGCCGCTCGGGCTCCATCCGGAAGCAGACCAAGCGGGTCTTCGCGGCGGCCGTGCGCAGCTCGTCGTCGGTGGGCTGCCGGTCGCTTGGGAGGCCGAGCATCAGCCCCTTGGCGGCCTTGGGTCCTTTGCGCCGGCCGAACTCACCCAGCAGGGCGGCGACTTCCTCAGGGTCCTCGACGACCATGGGGACGGCGTCGTGGTCCTGGCCCCGGATGCGCAGCCGGACGGTGGCCCCTTGGCGCATGCTGGGGATCCAGCCGAGCTGGGAGGACATGGCGAGCACCGTGCCGGGATCCCAGTCGAAGTAGCCGATGGGGACCGTGAATTCGCGACCCGTTTTGTGCCCCTTGTACGTGAGCAGCATCAGGCGTCCGCTCAGCGGTTTGTGGAAGCGGGAGGCGAGCAGCGGCCGTACGACCTTGTTGGCGGCTCGGAAGATCTTCACCAAGGGTGGCGCGGCCGTGTTCGCCGCGGGTGTGCCGGAGGTGCTCATCTGATGCCGCCAGGGGCGGTGTGGACGATCTCGGCCTGGTCGCGCTTGGTGTAGGCGTCCCAGTAGTGCTCGGCGATGGTCTCGGGCTCGGTGCCGGGACCGCTGCCGATGAACACCCCGATCGCCACGTGCGCGGCGTGCACCCCGTGCTCGGCGAGGTCGATGCCCAGGGCCATGGCGTAGTTGCGCAGGGCCGCCGCCGCGACGCCGATGCTGCCGAACGCGCCGCCGATCGGCCGGATGGAGGAGGCACCCGTGGAGAACAGCAGGGTGCCACTGCCGCGTTCGAGCATGGCGGGCAGCACCTGACGGACCGCGGCAACCGCTCCGTACAGGTAGTAGTCGAGCTGCTTGTGGAGGTCCTGCGCCGTGGCGTCGACGGCGGCGGCGCCGGCGAACGTGGGGTCGGCGGGCGAGTACTCCAGTACGTCGACGGCCCCGAACCGGTCGGCGACCGCGGCGAGCGCCGACTGCAGCGAGTCGGGACGCGTCACGTCCGCGGCGAAGCCTGCGGCCTCGATGCCGTCCTCGGCGAGCCGTGCGGCGAGCGCGTCGAGCTTGTCCTGGGTCCGGGAGACCAGGGCGACCTGGAAACCCTCCCTTCCGAAGCGGCGGGCGATGGACAGGCCCAGGCCTGGGCCTGCCCCGATGACGGCGATGACGGGCATGGGTGGTGCTCCTGTGGTCGGACGGGTCGGATCGATGAGGGGCACCTCCCGCCACGACAGCGGTCAGGACTGAAAGTCGAGGGTAGCCTCATGTTCTGGAGCGTAGCAGAGAACATGAGGCTGCCCTCCGGTTGATAGGCTGAGTGGCATGGCCATCGACCGTCCGTCCGCCTCCGCCGAAAACCCGGCCCCTGCCCGCCCCCTGCGGCGCGACGCGCAGCGCAATCGCGAGGCCCTGCTCACCGCGGCCCGCTCCTGCTTCGCCGAGCAGGGCCTGGAGGCATCCCTGGAGCAGGTGGCCAAGCGGGCCGGGCTGGCCATCGGCACGCTGTACCGGCACTTCCCCACCCGGCTGGACCTGGTGCAGGCAACCTTCGCCGGGAAGCTGGCCGCCTGGCGGGAGGCCGCCGAGAAGGCCGTCACCATGGACGACGCCTGGGCGGGGCTGTGCCACTTCCTGGAGACCATGTGCGAACTCCAGTCACAGGACCGGGGGTTCAACGACCTGGCCTCCATACGACTGCCGGAGAGCGCCTGCCTGGCAGGCACCCAGACCCGCATCCGCGAACTCGGCGTACACATCGTCGAGCGTGCCCAGGAGCAGGGCAGCCTGCGCCCCGACCTCACCCCCCAGGACCTCGCCTTCGTCATCTGGTCGCACAGCCGCGTCACCGAGGCCACCCACGCCATCGCCCCAAACGCCTGGCGCCGCCACCTCTACCTCCTGCTCGACGGCTTCCGAACCGACCGCGCCCACCCACTGCCGGCACCGCCGCTCACCGGGGAGCAGCTGTACCGCGCCATGATCAGCCTCGGCGGAAACGGGGCCTGCGGCGCCTGACCGTCGGCACGCGCGTTGTCTCAAGGCGCCGAGGGAGCCCCTTCCCGGCGACCAGGCCGAGCCGGTACACCTCCGTCCCTGCGATGCAGAGTTCGTGGAGACGTTTGGTGACCTCCGCTTGTCATCAGTGACACGGCGCGCTCGAATGCCGCCTCGTCGGCGAAGCATTCGCACATCCCGACCACCTCCGGGTCCTCGCTGCTGACATGCATCAGGTAAAGCAGCCACGACGCCACGCTCTGCAAAGACCGCAACACAGTCGAGCGCGCCATCAACAAGTTCAAGGAATGGCGGGGGCTGGCCACCCGCGACGACAAGACACTCGATATTCCTCAGCGGCGCACGGAAGCCCGGTCGGCGTCACGCCGAGGAGGCGGCAAGGGCCCGCGCGCTGCTGAAGGCAGCGGGCGTTGACCAGTCCTGTTGGCGAAGGAGGTCCAGCAGGGCGGTTTCGGCTGGCCCCGGGTCGTGACGCACGCCGACCAGGACCCGTTCGGAGAGGGCGGGGGCCAGCGGCCTGGCCAGCTGGGTATAGGGGGGCGGGACGGTGGAGGCGGGGACCATGGTCACACCCAGGCCATGCGCGACCAGTTGTACCGCCGTGGCGATCTGAGAGGCGCGTGCCACGGTCGAGGGAGTGATCCCGACGCGCCTGAGAACCTGGCCGATCTGTTCGTCCAGGAGGCCGCCACGGGTGAACCGCACCCAGCCCTCGCCGGCCAGGTCCTCCAGTCGTACGGAGTCTGCCCGGTGCAGGGGGTGTTGGGGAGGAAGGATCACGGCATACGGCTCCTCGCCCAGTTCGTGGACGTCGTAGCCGCACTCGGGTGCGAGGTGGTGGTACAGCACCAGATCGACCGTACCCAGGTGGTCGAGGTGTTCCATCTCCACCGGCGTGGGTTCTTCCACGAGAGTCACATGAAGGCGCGGATGGATGCGCCGCAACTCTCCCAGGGCGGCGGCAAGCTGGTTGGTCGCCAGGCCGGTTGAGGCGACCACGAGGAGTTCGCCCGTCAGATCGCCTCCGCTGGCACGTGCCGCGGCGCGGGCGCGGCGGGCGGCGCTCACGGCGATCTCGGCCTCTTTGAGGAAGGCCCGCCCGGCGACGGTCACCGCGACTCCGCGTGGGATCCGGGTGAAGATGCGGACGCCGAGATCCTTCTCCAGCGCCGCGACCTGATGGGAGACCGTGGGCTGGGCGACGCCGAGCCGGGCGGCGGCCGCAGTGACAGAGCCCTCTTCGGCCATGGCCAAGGCGTATTCGTACTGGCGCAGGTTCATCGGTTTCTCCTCACGTGACCCATAGAAGCATTCTATAGCACGCACGCAGAAGAGCTATTTGCTTCTATGGATAGTCACTCATACCGTGATGCTCATGGCGCGGTCAACCCGAGGAATTTCCCGGTGCCGCCGTTCTGAGGAGAAAGCCATGGGACAGAAGTCGAAAATCATGGACAGTGAAATTCAGGAGCTTGTTGACAAAGCTGCGGAACTCGTTCCCAGGCTGGCTGAAATCGGCAACCGCTCGGACAGCCTGAGTGAGGACCCGACGGAGGCGATGAAGCTGCTCAATGAAGCCGGCTTCTGGCGTCTGCAGGTCCCGGCCGCATACGGCGGGTACAGCGACGGCAGCGTCGCGTTCGGCCTGGAGGCCCTGTACAAGATCTATCTGTCTATCGGTCGAGGAGACGCCGCCGTCCTGCTCAACACCGTCGTCGGCTCCGTCGTCCTGGCCGAGCTCTTCAGCAGCGATCTTCCCGAAGCGACCAAGCGTCAGGTGGCAGATGACATCGCCACCGGCCGGAGGTTCCGCTTCGTCGCGTCCGCCTCCGAGACCGGTGTCGCCACCGGCCCGACCACCGCGCGCAAGGTCGACGGCGGCGTGCTGGTCAAGGGCACCAAGTCCTTCAACAGCAACAGCGGCAGCGCAGCCGAGGGCTACGCGAGCGTCTCCGCCCAACTGGAGGGCTCGACGTCCCTGGTCACCGCCCTGATCCCGCTCGACGCCCTGGCCGTTCGCCTCCACGGCGACTGGGACGTCATGGGCATGCGCGGCACCCAGAGCCAGCGCATCACCTACGACGACGTCTTCGTCCCCGACGGCTGGTACACCGTCCAGGCCACGCGCGACCCCCTGCTGTTCCCCATGGCACAGGCCGGCCAGGCGATCATCGTTCTCGGCCCTGCCTACGGGGCACTGGACGCGGCGATCGACTACGTCAGGGCCTCCACCACTCCCACCGTGAAGATCTACGACTCGATCCAGACCGACCCGTTCGTCCGCCGGCGCATAGGCGAGTTCCGCATCAAGCTGGACGCGGCCCGAGCCCTGCTGATGGAACTCGTCCGTGCCGTGGAGAACGCCCACGACAAAACCGAGATCGCCCAGCTCATGATCGACGCGCTCTCCGCCAAGACCGCCGCGACCAGCATCGCCGTCGAGGTCGCGTCCGGGATCGTCGACCTCACCGGGACCCGCAGCGCCGCCGCCAAGTACAACATCGACCGTTTCTGGCGCAACATCCGCACCTTCTCCCAGCACGACCCCAAGGTCGATGCGGCACAGTACTTCGTCGGCGGCTACCACCTGGCCGGAGAAGTCCCCGGCATGGAGGTCTACGTCCGTGTCTGACAGGCTCGCCGGCAATGACCGCCTCGCCCGGCGCGGTACAAGAAGAGAAACTCCCGTGTCCGCACCCGACGACGACCTCGAACTCGCCGGACGCTTCCGGGAGGCCATGGCCTCATTTCCCAGCGGCGTCACCATCGTGACCACGGTGGATGAGGACGGACGCCCCTGGGGGTTCACCGCGAGCGCCTTCTCCTCGGTCTCGGCCGAACCGCCGCTCGTCCTGGTGTGCCTGTCCCGGACCGCCGAATGCCACCCGGTGTTCGAGCGCTCCACGCACTGGACCGTCAACATCCTCAACGACGGCCACCAACCGCTCGCCCGCCGGTTCGCGACCCGAGGCGCGGACAAGTTCGCCGGCGACGAGTTCCACCTCGACCCCGAGGGCGTGCCCTACCTACCCGACGCGTCGGTGCGCCTGCACGTCTCCGCATACGACCGTCACGTCTCCGGCGACCACACCATCCTGGTGGGACGCGTGCACGACGTCCGACTCGGACAGGACCCGGCGACCGTCTACTTCCAACGCGGCTTCCACGCACTGGCCGGCTGAGTCCGTCCTTCCGGCGAGCCAACCATCCAGGGGCCGCACACTGACACCAGGTGTGCGGCCTCGACCCGAGAACGGCCGACCGCGGGTGCCGGCTCCTGCAGCGGCCTGCTTTGTCGGCGAGTCACTGTGCAGCCGGTGGCCTGTGCACCACCGCTCCTGGCGTACTCGGCGTCTGCATGCGGGCGATGCACCGGGCAGGACGGGCGGTAGCCCCAGCAGGCGCCGCAGTCGAAGTTCTCGAGCTCGACCTGGGACCGGCCGTCGGCGCGGAGCGGCGTGAAGGTGTAGCAGTCGCGGACTTCGGTGATCCGGCCGGCGCGGGAATCGAAGGCGTACTACTCGCGTCGCGCAGGAATCCGCCGAGCCTGGTCTTGTGGCGAGTTCCTTCCTGTCCATGGACGACCGCGCCACGGCGCAGTGAGCAAGCTGATGGCCCCAGCCTCTGCCTCGCGGGCGAGGCAACGGTCTGCCGAGCAACAGAGTGGTCGAGGGCTGGGAGCGGTCTTGCGCGGCCCGGTCCTGTGGTGGCACGAGGCGCTGGCCGGAGCCTCGGCCGAGCACGTGCCGGAGATGTTCGACTCCGATCTGCATGGGCGACGCTCCGGCCGAGAACGTCGTCGAGACGTTCGTCCGGGACATCGAGGGCTACGCCAAGTTCGGCATCGAGACGGTGATGCTGGGTCCGCGCACGGGTGAGCAGGCGGCCTGGATCGAGCAGTTCGTGGCCACGGCGGTGCGGCGCGCGGCCGAGCTGGGCTGAGGCCGGGGAACGGAAAGAGCGAGCGAGCTGAGGCCGGGAACCGGAAGAAGGGCCGGAGCCTATGCGGCTTCGGCCCTCGATCATGCGTACATCGATCAGGCGGCGGTGGACGCGGCCTCGCCGTGGATCCGACCGATGACCTCGACCAGCTGCGTGGCGACCTCGGCGTCGTCGGAGGGGTGCGTCTCGGCGAAACGGACCACGGAACCGGCGATGGACAGCTTGACGTCCTGCAGCACCCTGGCGCCGGCGATGCCCGCGGCCTTGTGGGCCGCGTTCTGCGCCCAGACGCCGCCGAACTGGCCGCGCTCAACGAGTGATCGGGTGCTTCCGCATGCCTTCCGGGAGCGGGAAGCCTTCCTGGCCTGTCACTCGGTGGGCTCGGAGTCTCCGGTGTCGGGAGGAGGCGTCGCAGCAGGGACTCCTCACAGTTCGATCAGGACGTCTTCGCTGCCGGCGACGGGGCTCGGCAGGGTGCGCCACAGGACGAGCTGGCCGTGCAGGGCGGTCCACAGGTGGATACCCAAGTCCTGCGCCTCCGCCCGGCGGCCCGGGGCTGCTTGGGTGAGGTAGGCGTCGGCCGTATCGGTCCACGCCTGGAGCACGGTGTCGATGGGGTGGTCGGCGGAGGACCGACGCTCGGGCTCGTACTCCAGGCTGAACATCAGCTGGTAGCGGCGGGGCTTGTCGATGGCGAACCTGCGGTAGGCCGTGACGGTGGCCCGCACGCGCGCCCACGGGTCCGCGCCTGCGGCGGCGGCCGACTCGCCGGCCTCGCTCATCGCGACGGCCAGTGCGCGGTAGGCGGCATCGAGGACGGTGGAGACCAGGTCGCCCTTGTCCTTGAAGTGCCGGTAGACGCTGGGCGCGGAAATGCCGACCTCGCGGGCGACCCCGCGCAGGGACAGCGCGTCCTCGCGCCCCGTCTCCTCCAAGATGCGGGTCGCCGCGTCGAGGATCGACCAGCTCGTCCATCGGCTTGGTGCCGTCGCTGTCCACCCAGCGGCGCAGCGCGGTCTGGAACGCGGTGAGGGCGACGCCGGCGGCGAGGGCGGGGCGCAGGCCGGCGTCGGGATCGAGTCCCGTGCGCCGGGCGAGGATGCCGACCATCTCGGCCTGCCACTGCGACTGCCGCTCCAGGAACCGGGCCAGTAGGGCCGGCGTGTCCAGAATCAGCCTGCTCACGTGCAGCGTCCTGTCCGGATCGGCGTCGCACACGGAGCACGCGGCCATCGGCCCACCGGCCCACCGGCCCACGAGTGCCCGGTAGCCGTCCCACTTGGGCTCCGCCGCATGATCGGAAGGAAGGATGGGATCGGAGGTGGGTGTGGCGAGCATCGGATCCGGCAGGGACCAGGTCGAAGGCATGGTGGACGTCTTCCACCGCGTGCCGTGGGTGCGGAGCGGTGTCCCCCGGTCAGCGGATCCGGGACAGGGTCTTGTCCGGGTGCGCGGCGTGTACGTACTTCACGGCGATGCTGGGGTGGATGCCGAAGAGGCGCACGAGGTGGACCGGATCGGCGGTCTGTCGGGCCTCGTCCAGGATGCGGTCGGCCCATACCTGCCGTGGCAGCAGCCCGATCTGGTCGAACGCGGCCCGCAGCGCGCAGTAGCTGAGCTGCGGTGAGGCTGGGTGCCGGTAGGACTGGGAGGTGATGAGCAGGTGCGAGTTGGTGGCCTGGGGCCAGCGGAGGCGCCGCTCGCGCAGCCAGTCGGCGACGAGGTGGGTACTGAGGTCGTCAAGGTAGACGACGTGGATGTGCTCGCCCCGGTGCACTGCTAGGGTCCGGCGGCTCAGGTCTGCGTCGGCCAGGTCGAGCCGGGCGACCTCCACGGCGCGGACAGCGTGGATGGCGACCAGGCCGACGATGAGCCTTGCGGCGGGGCCGTCGAGCCGGTCCAGCGCCCCGGCCAGCCGGTCGCTGGACAGCGGCAGCGGGAGATGGGTGCCAGCGGGCAGTCGCATCCCAGCGGTGGGGTTGTGGAAGATCACCCGTTCCTGTTTCAGGGCCCGGAAGATGCTCCGCAGCACGCTGAGGAGTCCGTGAGCTACATTTCCCTGGTGCCGAGCGAGTTCGGCCTGTATGTGATCGGCAGTGATCTGCCGCAGGTCCTGCCCGGCCCTCGCCCATGAGGTCAGGGCGGGCGACGCGACGTATAGGTAGCGGCGAATGCGCCGGAAGTCGGCCGGCGGGTGCTGGTAGCGGCCGTGGCCGCGCATGACGCGCACCCAGGCATGGAGTTGGTCCGCCATAGGCTCGGGCAGTTGCGTGATCTGTGTGCTCAGGGCACGTGCATCGTGCCGCTCGCGTCGCTCCTGGTCCAGGTCGCGGACGCGTGGCATAGCTGGACGCCGTACATCAGCCAGGAGCTGCCCGGGCGTTTCGGAGAGTTCGTCCGGCTCCAGCAGGGCGTGCTCGCTGAGGAACGAGATCACCCGGCGGGTGGCGGCGGGACCGGCCGCCACGGTGTCGGCCAAAGAGCGTACGTCGCGTTCGGGGATCGGCGTGTGCGGACCCAGCCGGGCCAGCAGGGTGTGCAGGACGACGGTCGCGCTGCCCGGCACGCTGTGCTTGTCGGTAACCCAAACCTGCGGGTAGTCGGCGGTGAACTCGTGCAGCAACTCCTGCGCCTGGACCGCCAGCTCGGCGCGGTCCAGGATCTGATCCCGCGGCCACTTGCGGGGCATCGAGAACAGCGTCGTCTGCCCCGGTGCAACCGGTGCCGACTTGGCCGTACCGCCTTCCCGGGCGGCTGTTTCGCGGGCTCGCGCCCGCGCCCGCATGAGAGGGCCCGACTGGTTGTGCACGACGAACCCGAGTTCCCCAGGACGCCGTTTGAGCTGGTGCGCGAGCGGTCCGGCGAAGGCGAGCTGGGAGAAGGACTGCTTGGTCGTTTCGAGCCCGGACTCGCGCACGTAGGCCAGGCATGCGCGGCACAGGTCTTCGTCGGCATGGAGGGGCAGAGCGTCCCGCCGGCATCGCGGGCACTTTCCCGGCGGATAGCGTCCAGGTTTCTGCCGCCACTCGGCGCAGCCGCGGCACCGGGCCTTGGTGATGCCCCAGCACCCGCAGTCCGCGCAGGATCGCACCGGCCACGGCGCGGGCGGCGGTGCCATACGTGGCCGCAGCATCCCGGCTTGAGCAAGGATCTCGGCAGCCGCTGCCTTCAGCGGCAACCGCACCTGATCGAGCATCTCCGGCGCGACCATGGCCTCGCCCTCGGCGTCCCTGATCGCCAGTGCGCACCGGACCAGCCGCATCACCATGTTCGACCACGACGCCGACAGGCCCTTTGTCGCCGCCCGCTGCTCGGCAAGCACCTGCAGGATTGGCTCCTCGGGCCATGTCCGGGCACTGATCCGCAGGGCATCGCTTCGCTCGAAGCGCCGTCGGACGGGAAACAGCGTCTGCTGGCCGCGCACGACCGCGGGACAGATCCGCGGATCGTCCACCAACTGCCTCGCCTTGCGCGGGCCGAGAGAGGGGTCGGCCGCGCCCCGGGGCCTCGGCAAGTTCCAGGCCGACCGCAACCCAAGGCCGGGTACATACAGGTGCAGCTGGGTGGCGGCCGGGAAGACGGCCTCGAATCCGGCCTGGATCTCCTCGCGCACCGCGATCACGCACGGCCGGCACAGCCCGTCGCCGTCCACACGCCCGAACCGGCAGCACCGTGGGCACCGCGCCGTCTCCGTACGGTTGTCCAGCCAGCCGAAACAGCTCCAGCACAGCCCGCTGAGCAGCCGGGGCACTGCCCAGTCCATGCAGAGTGCGCACTGACGCACCACCACCCGAGCCCTCCAGGTCAGTTCGGCGGCATCAGTCTGCGCGGACCCTCTTTGCGCGGCACCGGACGCACAGGCCCCGTCTCGCCGCCGACCGCCCGCTCCTGTTCCTCATGGCCCGCCGCGGTGGCCACCGGCTCGGCCTCCATCAGATCGGCCACCGTGCACTGAAGCGACGCGCAGATCTTGTCCAGGTCGTCCAGCCGCACCGTCACCGGGGTGCCGCCCCACAACGCGGCGACTTTGCTCAGTGACGGCGTGAACCCCACTGTCGCGAAGGCCGCCTGCAGATCGACCGGCCGCCAGATGTCGCGCTTGGCCGCCGCCCAGCGCAGATTCCACTTCATCGCAAACTCCCCCTATCCGCGACCAGTCGCTGCCCGGCCCGCGCCGCCGACTGCCGCCAGCGGTCCGCCTGCTCTGGATCGGCCTGAGCCGTCGCCAGGTAATTGACCGTGGTGGTCGTCCAAACGTGCCCGAGCAACCGCTGCACCTCCCACAACGTCATCCCCCGCTCGTAGTTGTGGGTCGCGCACGCGTGCCGCAGCAGATGCGGGAACAGCTCCGCCACCGGACCCGGAAGAAACAGCCGCGACGCCGTCTTCAGCGCCCGCCGGAATGTCGCCGGGACGACCACCGGCGCGATGGGCATGTTGAGCGCCACCACAGGCTTCGGCAGCCGCTCGGAGGGAAACAGCGGCGCCCTCGAATGCTCCGGATCGTCCCGGAACGTGCCCCGCACCTCCTCCACGTACCACCACAACAGCTGGCGGCCCTCCTCGAAAAGGAAGGCCTCCCGCGGCCGCGGCCCGGACCCGCGAGCGCCCTTGCCCTGCACGACGAACCGGCCCCAACGCCCCGACTCCCAGTGCACATCCCCCATCGCGACGCCACACAGCTCCGCCGCCCGCACCCCGGACAGATAGGCGATCTTCGCCATCACGTAGTCCCGGCAGGCCACGGCCTCCTTGCGGGATTGCGGCAGAGCATCCTGCCACGCGGCGAAGAACTCCCGCATGGCTCGCTGCGAGGGAGGCACCCGCAGCCCGAAGTCCCCACGGTGACGAGGCCGATTGAACGGATCGACGGGCGACTCCACGATCGCGCCGAACAGACGGTGGATCTCTCCGGCATACCGCTGCTCCAGGAACGCGAAGTATGCATCGATCTTGCTGATCTTTGATAGGACCGTCGACCGTGCCCTCTTGCCCGGCCCGGCGAAGTACCGGTCCAACGCCGTCGGCGTGAGCTGCCACGGCACGACGTCGTAGTGGTCGCACAGTTCGATCACCGGCTTGACCAGTTGGTCGATCGACGCGGGCATCAGCCCGGCCGCATCCCGCGCCCACTGATACTCCGCGAGCGTGTCGAAGAAGTACGACTGCTCGTCCCGCTGTCCCGAGCGGCTCGATCGGTAGGTGTGAAGAGAGAAGACCTCTGCCAGACCTACCGCGTCACGTCCAGGGGCTAAGGGCCGTCCCGTAAATGATCTTCAGGCCCTCCTGGCATGATCACGGCGTGACCAGTGAGCGTGTGCAGCCCGGCCCCAGGAAGTGCGTCCTCTTCGACGTCGACGGCACGTTGATCGACGCTGTGGACAACCAGCGTCGGGTCTGGGCAAGTTGGGCGGGGCGATACGGACTGGACGCGACTGAGGTCTATCGGGTGGCCCTGCGGACACGGCCGATGGAGACCTTCGCAAAGGTGGCTCCGGACCAGGACCCAAGGGAGTGCCTGGCTGCGCTGCACGAACTGGAGGACGAGGACGTCCGGTCCGGCGTCTATGCGGCGTTCGACGGCGCGTCGCAGCTGCTGGGCACCCTGCCGTCGGGGGCGTGGGCGCTCGTGACCTCCAACTACGAGCACCGGGTGCGCAGGCGATTTGCTCGGACGGGCCTGCGCATCCCGCGCGTCATCGTGGACGCCGCCGCAGTGGAAGAAGGCAAACCCTCGCCCGTGCCCTACCTGTTGGCCGCCGAGCAACTCGGTGTCCGGCCCGAGAACTGCCTGGTCATTGAGGACGCCCCGTCCGGAGTCGAAGCAGGGCTGCGGGCCGGTATGACGGTGTGGGGCGTCAACACCGCGGCTGCGGTGGCCGGCGTACACCGTCACTTCGCGAGCCTGCGCGAAGCGGTCCCCGATAACCTCGCCTTCGCCCGGCTGGAGGGATCAGCCGGAGTGGGATGATCACGGTGTGGCTGGTGTGATCACGGCGTCGGAGTCGTCCTGGATAGCCCCGTTCACCGGGCTCAACCCGCGCCAGTTCGCCAAGCTGGTGACCGTGCTGCGGCGTGCGGGCGCAGACGCGGTTCGCAGGGGGCGGCCGTGGAGCCTGTCTCTGGAAGATCGGGCGCTGCTGGTCGCGGCGTACTGGCGAACCAACTTGACGATGCGCCAGCTCGCCCTGTTGTTCGGGGTGTCGAAGTCGGCCGCCGACCGCATCATCGACGACCTGGGGCCGAAGCTCGCGCTGCAGCCGCGCAAGCGGTTTGCAAGGGACGCCGTGCTGATCGTGGATGGCACTCTGGTGCCGACCCGCGACCACACGGTGGCCGAGCAGTCCAAGAACTATCGGTACTCCACCAACCATCAGGTCGTCATCGACGCCGATACCCGTCTCGTCGTCCTGGTCGGTCGGCCCGTGCCCGGCAACCGCAACGACTGCAAGGCGTGGGAGGAATCCGGTGCAAAGGCTGCTGTCGGCGCCACAACGACGATTGCCGACGGCGACTACCCCGGTACCGGCCTGGTGATGCCACACCGTCGCCGCAAGGGCGAGGAGTTGACCGCATGGAAAGAGGAGCACAACAAGTCTCACAAACAAGTCCGCGCCCGCGTCGAGCACGTCTTCGCGCGCATGAAGGGCTGGAAAATACTGCGAGACTGCCGTCTCAAAGGTGACGGTGTCTACCACGCCATGTGCGGCATCGCCCGCCTGCACAACCTCGCCCTCGCCGGATAGAGAGCGGTCCGCCAGTCAGCCGATCTCACTCTCTCGCGCTAAAGATCATTTACGGGACGGCCCTTAGGGAACGGGTTTCGGATTCCCCCATGAAGCAGCAGATTACGAAGGTCGCTCGCGGAATCTGCGAGTGATTGCGGGAATCTCACACCCTTGAGGGACACCTCGAACACTGGTCTTCTACCTGCTGGCTTCGCCCGATCACAGCCCTGGTGACGATGCATGAACCCGTGCGTACTCCAGTTCCGCCAACGTCACCCGTCTTCCCCCTGCACGTCGACGCGGGCGGCCCGAATGAGGGTGATCGACGCGATGCTGCGCGAACGCTCCCGGCGCTGGCCCCGCTGCACAACCCCCACCTGATCGTCAGCCGGGTGACCGCCGCCGGCCCCCGCCGGACCGCCCGTGAACAATGCTCCGGGAGCTCATCGTCCCCACCGGCCTGACCCCCACCAGGCTGCGCGTCGACCGCATCCTCGACGAGGCCCGCCACACCGCCGACCCCCTCCACCTCATGCACCTGTTCGCCATCTCCGCCGTCGCCCACACCCGCGCCACCCACCCCGAACACTTCGCCACCGACCCCACCCGCGCCTGACCAGCCTCCGCGAAGGATCAACGGACGGTAGCCGAATCGGCAGCCCGTGGTGAGTGGCCCGGCCTCGGGACTGGTGAGCTCGCATGTTCAGGTGTCGCGTATTCGCTGACGGCGGCCTGGCTGCATTGACGGTAGTGATTGATGTAGACGGCGCACCTTCGGCTCGGCGGGTGTAGGAAGATCCCGGCATGGACACCTGCGACAGTCATCAGACCGTGCAATCGCCGCGGTTACGGCCCGGGAATCGAGTGCGGATCGTCTCTCCAGCCAGTCCACCCAGCCGCGAAGGAGTCGCCCGTGGCGTCGAGCTACTGACGTCATGGGGGCTGCGGGTCGAGTTGGGCGAGCACGTCTTCGACCAATGGGGGTATATGGCTGGCCGAGATGAGGATCGCCTCTTCGACCTGAACTCCGCGTTCGGTGACCCGGGAGTCCGCGGGGTGATTGCCACCCGGGGCGGCAAAGGCGCATACCGCATCGTCGACGACCTGGACATCGACGCCCTGCGGCGCGACCCAAAACCCTTGGTCGGCTTCAGCGACATCACCCACCTCCACCTTGCCCTGTGGGCGCGATGCGGTCTGTCCTCGCTGCATGGCCCGTTCGCCAACTGGAGCGACGACTGGTCCGGGCCGGCGTCGGCCGAAGCCCTTCGCCGCGCGCTGATGACCACTGACCCCGTGATCATCCACCGGGACACCAGCCAAGCCAGCGCGGCGGTCACCGTCGAGGGCACCGCGACCGGCGTCTTGGTCGGCGGCAACCTTGACGTGATCCGCACCGAAGCCGGAGCCGGTCTGCCGAGCCTTGAGGGGGCGATCCTCTTTCTCGAACACCAGAGAGGTACAGGGCTGGGAGAGGTCGACCGCGCACTGACCCAGCTGACCCGTACTGGGGCCCTGGAGGGGCTGTGCGGTGTCGCACTTGGCCAGTTCATCGGCTTCGACCAGGATGCCGATGATCCAACCCTGGGGGGATGGGGCATCGCCGACGTCCTGCGTGACCGGCTGACTCGCCTGGGTGTTCCTGTTCTCGGCGGGCTCCCTGCCGGACACGGCCTGCATCCTCCGACCATCCCGCTCGGCACTCAGGCCACGCTCGACACCGCCGAAGGAACCTTGACGGTTCAGCCGGCCGTCGCCTGACCGTCGACCGCCTTACCCAGCGTGCAAGGCCCGCGCGGCGGTGATTGATCGGCCAGTCAATCACCGTGTGTGGTCGCCGGGGGCGTATCGGCTCCAGGTGCCGCCGACTTCGGTGACCAGTCGGGTGGCGGTCTTGTCGTGGTGCCGAGTGCCTTCGCGATGACGGGGGCCGCGGCCTGGAGGAGGAGCTGTCGGATCGTGGAGGCCCTGTCACGCTGTGGAGGAACGCCGATCTCACGCAGATGGACTTGGAGGCTGACCGGGTTCATCGGCTGTCCGGGCCGGCGGCCGGGGAAGAGCCACCGTGAACTTCTGCTGCTGGCGTAGGGCAGGTCTGGTGGACTGGATGTATGCCCGCATCAGGTCGGCGACAGGCTCCGGCAGCAGGGACGGCGGGTCTCCCAACTGGACGATGACGGTGGTCTCGTCGTCGGTGACGTCGTCTGCTCGTCCGGCCGCAGCAGCGGCAGACCGTCAATCAGGTGCAGCCGAGCAGACCCTGGAACGAGACCATCCCCACCCATCCGCCATTGCTCTCCGTCTATCGCATCTGACGCGAGAATTTCGCATCAGCTGCAACTCGGGAGAGTCTTCGCAGTTCAATCGCTCGATGGAGTGAGACCCGCAGATGTCCGCCGACAAGACCACTACCGTACTTGCGAGGCCAACACCCCTCGCGGGACCGCTTCTATTCGGTTCTGAGCCCGCTTCCAGGACGGGTGTCGCCTATTCGCATCCGATGCAATTGGCGTCGGTAAGAGCAATGGAACAGTGGTTGGCGTTAAGCATTGACCGACGTCATGGACGCCGTGGACGGCGGGCGTTCCCGCCGGTTACCCGTGCTTGTCCGGTTCGGTGTCGGCTGGTCGTGTCGGACATTCAGCAAGACCACCGTCGTCGTCATCACCGCGAAGTCCGCCGGGCGCAGGGTCTTCGGCCTCGCCACCGCAGGCGTCCGTCTCGCTTGACCTCTTGCGCGTCAGTCCGGCAGCCAGTGCAGCTCGCGCGCCAGGGTTTTGGCGACGGCACGGATGCGACGGTGCAGTGGCGACTGCTCGCGTGGGAGGACCAGGTGGATCGTCAGGCTGGGCGCGCCTCGCAGCGGTCGCCAGGTGAGACCGGCCGGTGATGCCGTGGCCGCGGCTTCTCCGGCCGGGGCGAGGGTGACCCCGTCGCGCAGGTCGCGCTGAGACATGTCGAAAGAGACTGCGGGCGTGTGGAATCGGGGGTGTGGTCGGGCGTCTCGGAACAGTGCGGACAGCTGATCGTGGATCACGGGGTTGGCCGCACGGTCCGGGAGCCGTAGCGGATACGCGGCCGCGTCGGCGATCTCGATCTCCGGGTGTTCGGCCAGCGGATGGTGCTGCGCCAGCTGGACCCCGATGCGCATACGCCGCAGCAGGAATCGGCGCACGCCACGGCCCGGCTGTTCACCGCGGGTGATCCCGGCATCGATGCGGCCGTCGGCGACCGCGGGGGAGATCTCCGGTGTCGCCATCGGGACCGCGCCGACCTCGAGTCCGCTGTTGCCGCGAATCAGCCTGTCCACCAGGGCCGGTACCGTCTCGGCCCCGGTGCTGAGGCTGTATCCGATGCGCAGCGTGCCCAGTTCACCGACCGCCGCGCTTCGGGCGGTGTCCCACGCCCGGTCCAGTGCCGCCAGCGCGGGCGGCGCGGACTCCGCCAAAGCCGCACCGGCCGTGGTCAATACGACGCTACGCGTGTTGCGGACCAGCAGGGCCGTACCGAGTTCCGCCTCTAATCGGCGCATCCGGGCGCTGAGTGCCGGCTGTGCGATACCGATCTGCGCGGCCGCGCGGGTGAAGTTCAACTCCTGCGCCAGCACCAGGAAGTACCGCAGGCTCACCGTATCCGGCGCCACATGCCCTCCCTGCCGATTGATAACGATCCGTTCTGAGTCTATCCCGTACCGGTCTTTCCCTCGACCGCACAGCAAGCCCTAACCTGCGCATATGACGATCCAACTGACCGCAATACCCGTCGCCGGGATCGATCGATCTGAGTGTCACTTCGAAGGCGGACGTGTCCGGCCGAACACAGGAGGTTTCCATGGCTAAGGGCTACTGGGTCAGTGTCTACCCCGCCATTTCGGACCCTGAGACGCTGACTGCCTACGGCAAGCTGGCCCGTCCGGCTGTCCAGGCTGGGGGCGGGCGCGTCCTGTCCCGTGGCGGTCGAGTCGTCGCCCACGAGGCCGGAATCACGCAACGCGTCGTTCTGATCGAGTTCGACAGCCTTGAACAGGCCGTCGCGGCATACGAGAGCGAGGCATACCAGAAGGCGCTGGTGGCCCTCCCCGACGGCTTCGAGCGCGACTTCCGCATCATCGAAGGCATCGACTGACCGGCGGGCCCAGCCATCGCTGAGCATCCGTCACCTGATACGTACACGGTGCTGAACGACGACTCACGAGACGAGTTCGAAGCCATGCCCCGCGTCCCAGTTCGTCGTCGACGTCCTCGACGGCCTGATCCCTGTCGGGCGGGCCGCGAGGCGGAGTTCGGGGCAGCCGACACATCATTGCCCGACAACCGACTTGCCCAATGAACGCCGGGCGGCACCCATTCCCGCCGGCGGTGCCGCACCAGCAGGACCTGCGTCGGCGTGCTGTCGAAGACCCACACCTCGGCGGCCAACGGCGGGTTCAGCGCCACCTGCGGGTGCAGCAGCCGCTCCAGGGTCATCTGCCGGAGAGTACGGCGAGCCTCTGACAGTCATGCTTCCCACTACGGCCCCTTCCCGGCGGGCGTCTGGCTGCCTACCGTTCGGCTCATGGATCTGGATCACCAACAGGACGCGTCTGTACGGCATTTCGACCACTGTCCGTGGCTGTTCGCCGAGGCCGCGAGCGAGGAGCAGCGGCATGCCCAGCGGGCGCGGCAGCAAGCAGTCGGCGGGGACAGCGGGATCGGCGAACGGTGCTACGTCGCCCATTCCGCGGCGGTGTTCCCGGACCGGTTGCGCCTGGGCGACCACTCGTACATCGCCGCGCACGCCTATGTCACCGGGGAGTTGACCACCGGAGCGGACTGCACGCTGAACCCGTTCACCACGGTGCGGGGCACGATCGTGCTGGGCGACGGCGTACGGATCGGCGCGCACACGTCCCTGCTCGGCTTCAACCATTCGATGGCACCCGATCGTCCGGTCTTCCAACAGCCGCTCAGCAGCAGGGGGATCAAGGTCGGGGACGACGTGTGGATCGGCTCGCACGTGGTCGTGGTGGACGGGGTGACCATCGGGGACCACTGCGTCATCGGCGCGGGAGCCGTCGTCACCAAGGATCTCCCGGCGTGGACGGTGGCGGCCGGGAATCCGGCACGTCCCCTCCGCGACCGCCGGGACTCCCCCACCACGACTCCCACCGCTCCGGCTCCCCAAGGCCCGCTGACCCGGTTCGCCGACACCGCCCGCGCGCAGGCGGCCGACATCCTCGCGCGCTGCTGGGACGGCGAGCGGTACGTCGACCGTCCCGGTAGGACACCCACCGTGCGGGCGCACTGCGACGCCGTGGAGATCGCCGGCCTGCTGCTGGGCTCGGCGCCCGAGCAGCTGACCACCGACGAGCATGTGCGGCGACTGCACACCGCGCAGGATCCGCAGACCGGTCTGGTGCCGGAACTGGGCGAACCGGCGCCTGCGGCGGACGACGACGGCTTCATCGGTGAGGGTGCCGCGCTCTACCACATCCTGTCGGTCGGCTACGCGCTCGACCTGCTGGGCGCCTCCTTCCGTCATCCGGTGCGCGGGGCACGAGAGATGACGGCACGTCAACTCATCACGCGGGTCGAGGAGTTGCCGTGGCGCGACGGCGTGTGGGGTGCCGGTGCATGGATCGACGCCTGGGCCACGGCCGTGCACTGGAATCTGCGGCACGGGGACGGGAGCGGCGGCCAGGACGGCGGTGCGCCGGAAGCGTTGTTCGGCTGGCTGGTCACCCGGGCCGACCCGTGGACCGGCATGTGGGGCAGCGCGTCGCCCGAGGACGGGCGGTTGCAGGTCGTCAACGGCTACTACCGGCTGACGCGCGGCTCCTTCGCCCAGTTCGGGCTGCCGGTGCCGTATCCGGAGCGGGTCGTGGACGCGGTTCTGGACCACGCCCGCGACTCCCGCCACTTCGGTGCGGGCCGGGAGAACGCCTGCAACGTGCTGGACGTAATCCACCCCTTGTGGCTGTGCAGCCGACAGCTCGGTGCGGGCTCCGGGGGCGACGGCTACCGTACGGCCGAGATCCGGGCCTGGGCCGAGGGGCAGCTGGCCGCCGTCCTGCCCCGCTGGCACGACGGCCGGGGGTTCGGCTTCGGGCCCACGGGCCCCGGCCCCGAACCGGGTCTTCAAGGGACCGAGATGTGGCTCGCGATCATCTGGTATCTCGCTGACCTGCTGGGCCGTTCCGACGACCTCGGCTACCGGCCACGCGGCGTCCACCGCCCCGAGCCGGCACGCACAGGCCTCGACAGCCAGCACATCTAGCTCCTCCAACGGCCGCTTCCTGCAGGCCTGTTGCCTCTCGCCTGTCACCTGCCACTACCGGTCACTACCGGCGCCGCCACGGCAGCACCGCCGGGTCGGTCTCGGCACTCTCGGCCCGGTGCAGGGCGTCGCTGATGGCTTCACCGATCTCCGCGAACTGCCGTACCTGTTCCGGGGTGAGCGCGTCGAACACGGCCCGGCGCACGGCGTCGACATGTCCCGGGGCGGCCCGCTCCAGCAGGGCCTTGCCCCCGTCGGTGAGGACGGCGAGCTGGCCGCGGCCGTCGTCAGGGTCCTCCCTGCGGTCCACGAGGCCGACTTCGCGCAACCGGTTCACGGCGTGGGTGAGCCGGCTGCGAGTGATCTTGAGCCGTTGGGCCAGCTCGGACATGCCGAGAACACCGTCGGGCGTGGAGGAGAGGTGGGCGAGCAGGCTGTAGTCGGCGTGCGTCATACCGGCGTCACGCCGCAGCTGCCGGTTCAGATGGTCGGCGAGCAGGGTGGAGAAGTCGACGTAGGCCAGCCAGGCCCGTCGTTCGTCGGCGTTGAGCCAGCGTGGCGTCGTGGACATGGGCACACTCTACCGACCACTAGTTTGAACCTTCAATCACTCAACCCGGTGGCGCCACGGTTCGCCCGGTGGTCAGTGGGAGTCCGTGAACTCCGGCTCCCGGCTCGCCTCAACCGACACCGACGGCTCCGCGGTACGGGCCTCGCCGGCCGTCCGGCGGCCGGGCAGCACCGCGAGGACGATCAGCGTTCCGGCGGCCATGATGATCCCGCCGATCAGACTGGTCCGGGCGACGCCGTGGGCGAACGACTCGTGCACGGCGTCGACCAGGGCCTGCGCCTGCTGCGCCCCGCCGGTGGGGTTCTTCGCGACCTCTTCGGCGACCGCCAGGCCGCCGCCCACCGAGTCCTTGGCGGTGTCCAGGGCGGCGGCCGGGAGGTGGCCGCCGATCATCTCGGTCAGCTTGTCGCGGTAGGCGGTGCCGAGCAGCGAGCCGAGGATCGCGATGCCGAGGGAGCCGCCGAGCTCCAGCGCGGTGTCGTTGGCTCCACCGCCGACGCCCAGCTCGCTCTCCGGGAAGGAACCCATGATCGTGTCGGTGGCCGGGGACACGCTCAGACCGATCGCGAAGCCGAGGAGCGCCATCGTCGGCAGGAAGTCGGTGTACGTCGAGTTCTTGTCGATCTGAGTGAGCAGGAAGACGCCGAACGTGCCGATCGCCATGCCGGCCGCCACCATCGGCTTCATCCCCAGCTTCGGCGTCAGCCGGCCGGTGATCGCGGCGCCGACGAAGACGGCACCGGCCAGCGGCAGCAGCCGTACCCCGGTCTCCAGGGCGTCGTAGCCGAGGACGAACTGCAGGAACTGCGTGGCGTAGTAGATCGCACCGAAGGTGCCGAAGAAGAAGAACAGCACCGCCAGCATGGAGCCGCTGAAGGGACGCAGCCGGAACCTGCGGACGTCCAGCATGGGGTGCGGGTGGCGCAACTCCCAGGCGACGAAGGCCACCAGGCCAAGCCCTGCCACCACGGCGGCGGCGATCGGGCCGGCGCCCCACCCGAAGTGCGGGCCCTCGATGGTCGCGTAGACCAGGCTGCCGACGGAGACGATGGAGAGCAGACCGCCCACGTAGTCGATACGGCCCATCGTCGCCGCCCTGGAGGGCGGGACCAGCGTCAGGGCGCCGATGACCGCGGCGACGGCGATGGGGACGTTGATCAGGAAGGTGGAGCCCCAGGCGTGGTCCCCCAGCAGGTACCCGGCAACCAGGGGGCCCACGGCGATCG
This sequence comes from Streptomyces sp. NBC_00461, assembly GCF_036013935.1. NCBI lineage: Bacteria > Bacillati > Actinomycetota > Actinomycetes > Kitasatosporales > Streptomycetaceae > Streptomyces > Streptomyces sp. NBC_00461. The sequence goes on along the minus strand of NZ_CP107902.1, from coordinate 8,977,261 downwards.
CGAGCCCGGAGGTGGCGGTCCAGGCCGTGATGGCCTTGGCGCGCTCACTCCTGGGGAAGATCGCGACGAGCAGTGACAGCGTGGCCGGCATCACCACCGCGGCACCGACACCCATGATCGCCCGGGCCGTGATGACCAGGCCGGTCTGGTGGACCAGGCTGCCCATCACGGAACCGCCGGCGAAGATCACCAGGCCGGCGACGAGTGCGCCGCGGCGGCTGTACTTGTCGCCGATCGAGCCCAGGAGCAGCATCAGCGCCGCGTACGGGACGGTGTAGCCGTCGATGACCCACTGCAGGTCGCTGCTGCTCAGCCCGAGGTCCTTCGTCATGCCCGGCGCCGCCACGATCAACGATGTGTTCGCCATGACCACGATCAGCAGGCTCAGACACAGGACCAGCAGGGCCCACCAGCGCCGCGCGTAGGGCCCGGCCATCTTCTCCACGGGGGTGTTGGCAAGGGAGGGCATCGGTGGCTCCTAGCGGTCGAGTTAATTGCCCATCGATGTGCAGACTAGTTTGTTGCTCATCGATGGGCAAATATCACCGGTCGGTGACCGCGGCCGGGCTCAGCGCCCGAGTCAGGCCGCCTCCTCCAACGCGTCTTCGGCGTCTTCGGCGTTTTCGCGGTGCTCGGTGCTGTCGTCGGCGGGCCGCCGGTGGAGCAGTACCAGTGCCGTGCCCGCGGCCAGGCCCAGTGCGGGCAGCGCGGGGAATCGGCCGTCGTAGGCGAAGCCGCGCGTGGCGAAGCGGGTCAGGGCGAGGGCGCCGGAGGCCAGGCCCGGCCACAGCAGCCAGACGCGGTACGGGCCGGTGTCGGGGCGGGCCCGCTCGTACCACTTGATCAGGTTGCCCTCCCACGGCCGTAGCGCCGACACCGCGACGCTCAGGACGACGCCGAGCACCAGGAGCCAGGGCGCTCGCAGGGCCCACCAGTCCGCCGATCCGAGGGCGGGCTCGGGCGCGAGGCCGGTGAGGTAGAACGCGGCGGCGGCCACCAGCACCGGCAGCATGTGCCACAGGTACAGCGTCATGCTGACGCCGCCCATGCGGCGCACCACCCGCCACACACGCTCGTGTTCCAGGACGCGCCGCAGCGCCGGTGCGGCGAGCAGACAGGCGCCCACCTGGGCGACCGCCCAGGACAGCATCGCCGCGGACGGCGGATCGGTGTTGCTGGGCGTCTGACCGGTCACCAGGATCAGGCTGACCGGGAAGGGGCCGACGGCGACCAGCGCCGCGTAGGCGAGTGCGCCGCCCGCGGCCATCATCGCCGGCAGCAGCGGCCGGTGTTCGGTCAGCAGGCCGTCGCGCCAGCAGAAGCCCAGTTGGTAGGCGACGCCCCAGACGAGTACGTGGTCGAGCAGGCCGACGTAGGGTGCGTGCACCGTGAGAACCAGCGCGTCGGCGATCAGGGCGAAGGCGGCCATGGCCACGGGGACGGCGAGCCCCCAACGCCGGTGCGCCGCGTGCAGCACCGGCGTCAGGGCGCTGAGGAGCAGATACACCGGCAGGAACCAGAACTGCATGGCCATGGCCCACCCGACGAGGGCGAGGGTGCCCGGATCCGCGCCGACCGCCGCGCAGACCGCGACGGCGAGCAGGACCAGGCCGCTGTAGAGGGCTGTCGGCAGCAGCAGGCGCACGGCCCGCCGCCCCACCCAGCCGGCCGCCGTACCGCCCGCCGAGCGTGTCCGCACCCAGGAGCCGCCCGCCGCATGACCTCCGGCCAGGAAGAACAGCGGCATGATCTGGAACAGCAGGGTCAGCCACTGGGTCCAGGGCACACGCGCCAGCAGCTCCGGCGCGGTGAGTTCGCCGTCGGGCCCGTGCATCAGGGCGGTGATCAGCCAGTGGCCGAGCACGACCAGGACGATCGCCCACGCACGCAGGAAGTCGACGTAGCGGTCTCGGCTCATGCGTCGCATGCTTCCGCAGCCCCGCCGTCGAGAGGGCCAGAAGTCCGGGCCGCAACCGATCCGTGCCCGGTATGAGATCACCCGGAACCGGACGTCACCTCTGCCGGGCCCTCACCTCTGCGGGGCTCACGCCTCCGGGACGGGCTCCCCGGGCGGCACGGTCGCCGCGACCTCCTCGACCACTGCGGTCGCCCGCTTCTCCGGCACGCCTGCCGCGATGAGCGTGGCCACGGCCGTACGGGTCCCGTCGTCCTCCAGCGCCCCGGTGTTCACATCCTCCAGCAGCGCGACCGTCATCCCCTCAAGTCCCGCGCTCAGCACGGCGGGCGGCAGATGCGAGTGAAAGACACCGTCCCGCTGTCCTCGCGCCAGGATGGCCGTGGCGACCTCACGGGCCGGGGCCAGGACCTCGGTCACGCGCTCCGCACCCAGGTCACGCCGGGCCAGCCCCAGCAGCATCCGATAGCGGTCGCCCACCGGCCACAGGGAGAGCACGAAGTAAGCGAGCGCCCTCTCGGCCGGCTCCTCGGGCCGTGCCCCGCGCACGAGCGCCAGCCGCAGCGTCTCGGACGCCTCTTCGGTGAGTGCCTCCAGCAGGGCCGCGCGGCCGGGGAAATGACCGAAGAGCGTGCGCCGTACGACACCTGCGGCTCGCGCGAGTTCCTCCAGGGTGACGTCGGGATTGCGCCCGAGCTCCTGTCGGGCCGTGGCCAGGATGCGTGCCCTGTTCGACCGCGAGTTGCGGCGCAGCGGCTCACGGGCGGCGGCGGGCTTGGTCACGGATCAACCTCGGCGGACGTGTCGGCGGGACGGCTGAGCAGGAGGAACGGCGGGTCCATTTTGGCACGGCACCTCGCAGCGGGTTCCGCGTCCGGGCGCCGAGTTCGACGGCTGGGGAGGCGCCGGCCGCCGGCCGAAGCGCGCACGTCAGCCATTCTGTCCGAGAACGAACAGCTGCCCGGACGGTCACCCGGGGGTGGCACGGTGACCGGGACCCGCGTCCCGGAGTACCGAAGCCGCCGGCCCCCACCAGCCTTGAGCTGCTTGCTTCTTGACGGCTCGACACGGCCCGGACTTCTGTCACGGCGCCTCGACGCGAGCGGGGCCAGGCAGCCGTCCCGCGTTACCGACGGTCCAGATATGGCCAGATTCAGCCGCGCATCGTGTGCGGTGTGACAATCATCTGTCACTGTGCGCTTCTTCCAGTGTCGAGCGTTTTCGGTGTCATCGGGAGGGATGCGTGTGCTGAGACGGGAGACGTTCCGGCTTCCCCGCCATCCGGCTTCGGTCGGCTTCGCCCGGTACCGGGTGCGGCAACATCTGGCCGCCTGGGGGTACGGCAAGGGTGAGGACATGACGGAGAGGGTCGTCCTGCTGGCCTCCGAGCTGGCGGCGAACGTCGTCCGTCACGGACCCATCCTTGAGCGCGAGTTCGAGATGGCGGTGACGGCGCGGGCCGACGGCTCCTGTTTCATAGCCGTCTCCGACGAGAGTTCCGCGCCGCCCGTCCTGCACGAGGTGCCGACGGCGGACGACGAGAAGGGGCGCGGTCTGCACCTCGTCGACCAGCTCGCCCAGACCTGGGGAGTACGGCCCCGGGGGCGGCAGGGCAAGACCGTCTGGGCGGTGGTACGTCATCATCCGGGTCCGCGTTCCGTCGCCGGCATGCCGTCATCGAGATCGGTGAGTGCGACGATCCAGGCTCCGCAGGCGCAGCGCAGGTAGCACATCACCCCCTGCGAGGTGCGATGCCAGGACAGCCGGCCATGCCGTCCTGGAGCTGCGCGGGTTGCCGCACAAACCGCTCAGGAAGTCGACCGGTCAAAAGGTCACCGGCGGAGACCGGGGCGGTCCAGCGCCGGGCCGCCGCGTGCCGAGGAACGCCGTTCGAGCCGATCGAGGACGGTCTCGCCCCACTGGAGGTTCGCCTGCTCCAGGGCGATCCCGCCCAGCAGGGTGAGGTAGGGGCCGATGCGCTCGGCGGTGGCGAGGTAGTCCTCCTCGCTGCGGCCGTCCAGCATGCGCTCCTGCATGCGCCGGTAGCGGGCCAGCTTGGCGGTGGCCCGCTCGTGGCGCTCGGCGACCGCAGCCCGTACGGCGTCGAACTCCGCGACGTCTCCGATGTCGACGCACTGGACCTTGACCATCAGCTCGTCGCGCAGGGCCAGCGGTTTGACCGGGGTCTCGCCGACGTAGTCGCGCAGGACCCCGAGTCCGGTCTCGGTGAGCGAGAAGAGCCGCTTGTTGGGGCGGCGCTCCTGCTGGACGACCCGGGCGGAGACGAGCCCCTCGCTCTCCATGCGCTCCAGCTCGCGGTAGAGCTGCTGGGGGGTGGCCATCCAGAAGTTGGCGACCGAGGCCTCGAAGCCTTTCGCGAGGTCGTATCCGGAGGCCTCGCCCTCCAGAAGCGCGGCCATCACCGCGTTACGCAGAGCCATTCGCCCAATTTATCAGCTTGTTGATTAGTCAAGAGGGCGACTATCGAGGCCCTCCGTGAACGCGGTCACCGGGAGCAACTCGGGCCGCTTGGCCAGGCGCCCGTCGCCGGACGAGCGGCCCCGTACCCGCCGCACGATCCAGGGGCCCAGGAAGCCGCCGGCCCAGCGCAGTTCGGCACCGATGACTCGCAGGCCGGTGCGCGCCATCGCGTCGGGAGGCAGGGGCCGTGTCCAGCTGTCGTCGCTGCCCGGGAGGTCCAGGGCGTGGGCGACCGCGGCCGCGATGAGGGCGTGGCCGCGCGGGCTGGCGTGCAGTCGGTCGGCGCTCCACATCCGGGCGTCGGTCACCGCCGGGTGGGGCGCCGAGTCGACCATCACGACGCCGTGCCGCTGGGCCGCCTCCCGGATGCGGGCGTTCAGGGCGACGACGCGTGGTGCGAGCAGCCGGGCCGAGGGGGCGATCCGGCCGATGTCGGGGAAGGTGAGCGTCGCGACACGGGCGCCCTGCCCGGTGAGCGCGGCGAACATGGCCTCCAGGTGACCGGCGACCTCGTCCGCGTCGAACCGGGGTCGCAGCACGTCATTGACGCCGGCGACGACCGTGGCGAGGTCGGGCCGCAGCGCCAGGGCGGGCGCCAGCTGCCCGGCGCGCACCTGCCCGGCCAGCCGCCCCCGCACGGCGAGGTTGGCGTACAGCAGCCCCCGACTCTCCTCGGCGATGTGCTCGGCGAGCCGGTCCGCCCAGCCGCGCAGCCCCCGGACGTCGTCGCCGTCGCCGACGCCTTCGGTGTGGCTGTCGCCCAGGGCGACGTACCGCAGATATCCGTTGTCTGCCACGAGCACCGTCCGCCTTCCGCCCCGCCGGCGTCACGCCGACAAGGGAGGACTAATTGCCTATTCGCATTGTTGACTATAGCTGGGCGCCGGGCCGAGGTGAAAGCGCTGCTCATCGGCTCACAGTTGCGTCAGTGAACAGACAATCCACCGTCGACGAAGAGGGCCTGCCCCGTGACGTACGCGGAGGCGCGGCTCGCCAGGAACACGGCTGCGCCCGCGAAGTCCTCGGCGAGGCCGTTGCGCCCGACCATCGTGCGGGCGGCCAGGGCCGCGACCTTCTCGGGGTCGGACGACAGGCGCTCGTTGAGCGGCGTCATCACGAAACCGGGCACGAGCGTGTTGCAGGTGACGCCGTGCGGCGACCAGGCCTCGGCCTGTGACCGGGCCAGCGACTCCAGCGCCCCCTTGGACACCCCGTAGGCGCCGCTCTGAACGAAAGCCCGGTGCGCCTGCTGGGAGGTGATGTGGATGATGCGCCCGAAGCCCCGTTCGGCCATGCCGGGTCCGAAGCGCTGGCCCAGCAGATAGGGCGCCTCCAGGTTCACCGCCATCGTGGTGTCCCAGACCTCCTCGCCCAACTCCCCCATCGGCGGCCGCAGGTTGACGCCCGCGCTGTTGACGAGGATGTCGGGTTCCCCGAAGGCCTCGGCCGCCTTCTCGGCCGCCGCCCGCACGCCGTCGCGGCTGCCGAGGTCGCCGCCCACCCAGGCCGCCCGGCAGCCGTCGGCCGTCAACTCATCGACCGTGGCGGCCAGTTCCGCCTCCTTGCGCGCCACCACCACGACGCTCGCCCCGGCACGGGCGAGGGCCCCGGCGATCGCCCGCCCGATGCCGGAACTGCCGCCGGTCACCACGGCGACTCGGCCGTCCAGCGAGAACAATGCGGAGAGGTAGGTCTGCGAGGTCATCTCCGCACCCTAGACACAGCACCCGCCGTGTCGCGGCCCCGGGCCACCCGGCGTGCACGACCGTCAGGGCCGAGCCGGTTTCTCAGGCGGTGGTGCAGCCGAGTTGGCGCCTCATGTAGGGGGTCATGTGCCTGTGGGAGGGGAAGCGAGCCTAGCGCTTGAGGTTTAAAGTTCGGCTTGGGGTCGTGTGGGCATTCTGTGAAGCCAGGTCGCAGGCGGCGGCGCACCTGGCTGGTCAGTCGGGCAACCTCTCCAGTGTCGCGGCGACGCCTGCCTGACCGATGGCGTCGATGAGGGCCTGGCCGATCACCGAGACGGGCTCGCGGGCCGGGAGGACCAGGCCGATGCGTTCCGTGCGGACCGGGCTGACCAGGGGGACGGCGTGCATGCCTGCGGGGACGCCGAAGACGTGGAGCCAGGCGTGCGGCACGACGCTCGCCCATTGACCGGCTCTGACCTGCGCGAACAGGGAGGCGATCGAATCGGTCTCGACCCGCGGGGTCACGGCGGCGCCCACCGCCTCGAACACCGCGTCGAGGACCTGGCGCCCCTGCATCATGGGGTGCAGCAGGCACAGGGGATAGCGGGCCGCCTCCTCCCAGGAGATCTCGGCGGGGCCCGCGTCGGGGGCGGAGCGCTGCATCAGGAGTACGTAGCGTTCCCGGTACAGGGGGACGAACTTGAAGTCGTGTGCCACGACGGAGCTGTGGTACGTCACCGCGGCGTCGAGTTCGTACGTCCGGAGCCTGTTCACGATGTCCTCGGCCTGCAGGTCGGCGAAGACCTGGACCGTCGCCAGCGGGTTGGCCGCGCAGAACGGCTGGGTCAGCAGCGCGACCGCCGTGGACGCGGTCGGGACGGTCCCGATGCGCAGCCGGCCACTCAGCCCGGCTCGCAGTGCCTGGATCTCGCCCTGCATCGCGTCCCGGTCGGCCAGTATGCGCTGCGCCCACAGGACGACACGCTCGCCCTCCGGTGTGAATCCGTCGAACCTGCGCCCTCGCCGGACCAGGGGGATGCCGAGCTCCTCCTCCAGTTTCCGGATGCCCTCGGACAGGGCCGGCTGGGAGACGTAGCAGGCCCCCGCCGCCTTCGCGAAGTGGCGGGCGCGGGCGAGGGCGACGAGGTACTCGAGTTGGCGGAGCAGCACGTTCCAATGATCCACCGCACCGGCCCGTACGGCACCGGTGGCCTCCGTCACGGTGCCGTGATCGGTGTGGCCTCTCAGGCGATAGGAACTTCCGCTTTGACCTGGCCCGACGCGCGGGCGAAGAGTGTGCTGCGAGTGGAGAGGGCGTGGTCATCGATGCGGGACTTCGACGAACCGGACGAGGGCGAGCTGTCCGTGACGGCTCCCAAGACGTGGGCCACCGGTGCCCCCGCGGTCGTCCACGCCCTGAAGTACGCGCTGGGCCAGACCTCGCCGAAGCGCACCGCGCTGACCCTGCTGAACATCAACCAGGCGAAGGGCTTCGACTGCCCGGGCTGTGCCTGGCCCGAGCCCGCACCGGGTCAGCGGCACCGCAACGAGTACTGCGAGAACGGCGCGAAGCACATCAGCGACGAGGCCACCTCGCGGCGGGTGACCGCGGACTTCTTCCGGCAGCACTCGGTCGACGAGCTGAGCCGAAAGTCCGACTACTGGCTCAACCAGCAGGGCCGGCTGACCGAGCCGATGGTGCTGCGCGAGGGCGCGACCCACTACGAGCCGATCGGCTGGGACGAGGCCCTGGACCTGCTCGCCGACGAGCTGCGCGGCCTGGCCCACCCGGACGAGGCGCTGTTCTACACGTCCGGGCGGCTGGCCAACGAACCGGCCTTCCTGCTCCAGCTCTTCGCGCGCGCCTTCGGCACCAACAACCTGCCGGACTGCTCCAACATGTGCCACGAGTCCAGCGGTTCGGCACTGAACGAGACCCTGGGCATCGGCAAGGGCAGCGTCAGCCTCGACGACCTGTACAACGCCGACCTGGTCTTCGTCGTCGGGCAGAACCCCGGCACCAACCACCCGCGCATGCTGTCCGCGCTGGAGGAGACCAAGCGCCGCGGCGGCCAGGTCGTCGCCGTCAATCCGCTGCCCGAAGCGGGACTGCTGCGCTTCAAGCACCCGCAGAAGGCGCGCGGCGTCATCGGCCGCGGCACCGACATCGCCGACCAGTTCCTGCAGATACGGCCCGGCGGCGACCTGGCCCTGTTCCAGGCGCTGAACCTGCTGCTCCTCGAAGCGGAGGACAAGGAGCCGGGGACGGTCCTGGACCGGGAGTTCATCGAGGAGCACACCACCGGCTACGACGCCTTCGTCGAGCACATCCGCGAAACGTCCTGGGACGCCGTCCTGGAAGCCACCGGCCTGAGCCGGGACGAGATCGAGCAGGTGCACGAGCGGGTGTTGGCCAGCCGCAGTGTCATCGTCTGCTGGGCCATGGGCCTGACCCAGCACAAGCACGGCGTGCCGACCATCAGGGAGGTCGTCAACTTCCTTCTGCTGCGCGGCAACATCGGCCGTCCGGGCGCGGGCGTGTGCCCGGTCCGCGGGCACAGCAACGTCCAGGGCGACCGCACCATGGGCATCTGGGAACGCATGCCCCAGGCCTTCCTCAACCGGCTGGGCCGGGAGTTCCACTTCACCGCGCCGACAGCGCACGGACTGGACTCCGTCGACTCCATCCGGGCCATGCTCGACGGCCGGGCGAAGCTCTTCCTCGGCGTCGCGGGCAACTTCGTCCGGGCCACGCCGGACAGTGACGCCACCGAGCGCGCCATGCGCAACTGCCGTCTGACCGCGCACATTTCGACCAAGCTGAACCGGTCCCACGCGGTGTGCGGACGCACCGCGCTGATCCTGCCGACGCTCGGCCGCAGCGACCGGGACGTGCAGACGGGCGGCGAGCAGTTCATGACGGTCGAGGACTCCATGAGCGAGGTCCACGCCACGCGCGGCCGACTCGCCCCCGCCTCCGCCCACCTCCTGAGCGAGGTGTCCATCATCAGCCGCCTCGCCCACAGGGTCCTGGGCTGCGAACCGGACATCCCCTGGACGGACTTCGAGGCCGACTACGACCTCGTCCGTGACCGTATCGCCCAAGTCGTCGACGGATTCCAGGACTTCAACGAGCGGGTGCGGCGCCCCGGCGGCTTCCGCCTGCCCAACCCCGTCAACGAGAAGGTGTTCCGCACGCCCAGCGGCAAGGCCGTCTTCAGCGTCAACGACTTCACGATGCTCCAGGCGCCCAAAGGCCACCTCGTCCTGCAGACACTGCGCTCGCACGACCAGTGGAACACGGTTCCCTACGCGATGGACGACCGCTACCGGGGCATCAAGGGAGGCCGCCGCGTCGTCCTCGTGAACCCGGCGGACCTCGCCGACCTCGGTCTCGCGGACGGCAGCCTTGTCGACCTGGTCAGCATCTGGTCCGACGGTTCGGAGCGCCGCGCGGACGGCTTCCGCGTCGTCGGCTACTCCACACCGCCGGGTTCGGCCGCCGCGTACTACCCGGAAACGAATGTCCTGGTGCCCCTCGACAGCGTCGCGGACATCAGCAACACGCCGACCTCGAAGAGCGTGATCGTCCGCCTGGAGCGGCCGGACACGCAGTCGGCGGCCTCCTCGGCCTGACGGCCGGTAACCGGCCCGACCACCGCCGCCCGCGGGGCGACCGCGAGGGCACCACGCCCCTGTATGTGGCATCGGTGAACGGAGAAGCCGAGATCGCCCGTCTGCTGATGGCGGCCGGAGCCGTCCCTGACACCGAGAGCGGCGGACTCGGCTCCGAGGGCACGCCATTGTGCGCGGCCGCATGCCGGGGGCACACCGAGACGGTGCGCGCGTTACCGGCGTACGGCGCCGATCCGAACCTGCGGGAAGACCACGGGACGGGCCGCTCCCCGCTCGACTGGGCGCTCGGCGCGCCCCATCCCGAGACCGCCGGTCCACTCACCACAGCAGGAGCGGCCTCGTCACGCGGACGCGACGCGTAGCGGCTCCCTCGTCAGGAGTCGAGGTCGTCGGCGAAGTGCCGGAAGCCGTGCCGGTCGTGGTGCATCTCCCAGAGCGTGTCCGCGAGGACGGCCGGATCCTTCCTGTGGTGCCCGGGGATGATCGCGCCGGGGATGATCAGCTGGCCGACGTGGATGCCCTCGTCGGCCAGCGTGTCGTGCAGAAGATGGCCGTACGCGCTCTCCGCGGCGAAGGCGATGGACGTGCCGGCCCGGTCGGGGTGCGGGACGACCGCGCTGCCGCCGTTGACGAACAGGACGGTGCCTCGGCCCAGCGCGCGCATGCCGGGCAGCACCTGCCGGACGGCTGCTACGGGCCCGTAGACGGAGAACTCGATCGGTCCGACGAGGCCGATGTGGGTGGTCTCCAGCACCGGAAGCATGAAGTCCCGCTGCGGGACCGGGCTGTACTGCAGGACCTCGATCGGGCCGAGCTCCGTGTGCGCCGCGTCGAGGGCCGCCACGAGGGACTTCGGGTCGCGTACGTCGGCGGCGTAGCCGCGTGCCGTGACGCCGGCGTCGGCCAGGTCGGCGGCGAGGGCGTTCGTCCGCTGGTGATTACGGGAGACGAGCGCCACGTCGAAGCCCTCACGGCCGAAGCGGCGGCCGACCGCGGCGCCCAGACCCGGTCCGGCTCCGATGACGGCGATGGTGGTCATGGCTCTTCCTTTGTCCGGACGGTCACTTCTGTGTGTCGGCGTCGAGGCTGGTCGCGGCGCCGAGTCGGTGATCAACGCACTGTAGTCCGCCATGGCAAGGGCCCCGCCGAGGTACCCGCATCTGTTCAGGACACCACTCGCCACACCGGCCCGCTCCCCGGGTGCAGGCGTCCATGGCCAGGCGTGACCGTGCGCTTCCCACCGGGCTGGCGGCCGCCCCACTCACCGGCGGACGCGGTAGCGGATGTGGGTGGCTTGAGGGGTGTCGATCACCCGGAGGATCTCCAACTCGATCTCCGCCGGCAGGACGTCGAACAACCGCCGGCCACGCCCGAGCAGCACCGGGATCTGGTGGATCTGCACCTCGTCCAGCACTCCGGCCTCGAGCGCGCGTTGCGCCGTGTACGCGCCGCGCACCTGGACGTCCTTGTCCCCGGCGGCGGCCTTGGCCTGGGCCATCGCGCTCTCGATCCCGTCGAGCACGTACGTCACCAGCGGATAGCCCCAACGGGCGGCCGGGCCGGGCAGGCGGTGGCTGGGCACGAAAATGGGAAGACCCCCGTGATCGCCGCCCCAGTGATCCATGAGCTCGGCGGTGCGCCGTCCCACGAGCACCGCACCGGCCGCCGTCCACTCGTCCATGAACTGTGCGACCGGCGCCGACGGGCGACCCGAGCCGGTGTCGGTGTCGGCCCATTTGTGCAGTCGCTCCCCGTCGTCGCCGCCGAGGAAGTCCTCGGGGTCGGCGATGTACCCGTCGAGCGACATCGACATGTCGAGCACTGATGTGGACACTTCGACCTCCCGTGATCACGATCCTGACCGGTCTCCATGAGCTGTAGACCCGGCGGGACGCCGCCAATCATCGGCGCGGTCAGGTCCCGGCGGGCGGGACGATCCCCGCGCATACGCCGCAGGCCTCGACAGCGTGGAGCTGCGCGCCGGGCGCCGAGGTGCCGGTGACCGAGTCCGCTCCTGCCTGAGGGGCGGCCTGGCCCCGGGACCCGCGGTGCTCGCTGTCCTGACGAGCACCGTTCACGCATCGGGAGTCGTGTCGATCATGAATCTGGCCACCCTCATCGACTTGAGCACTTGGGCGCACTGCCCGCGGCGGCCGTCCGCGCCATGGCCGACCAGACCCGCGTACGACTCGGCGGGCTCGCCAAATACCTCCAACGCCCGCCCACCGCCAACGGAGTTGCCTTCGGCGCCCTGGAGGACGAGACCGGCATGGTCAACCTGGTCTTCTCACCACCCGTGTGGGAACGCTGCCGCCGCACCCTGCTCGAAGCCCCCGCCGTCCTGCTCGACGGGCACATCGAGCGCGACCACGGCGCGTTCAACGTCATAGTCCACCGGGCCGAGAACCTGGCGGTACCGACGTCGACCCGCACCCGACGCGGACGATGACGACCAAGTCCCGTACTCCTGCCCGGTGTTGACGCAGGAATCAGGATCAGGCCCACTTGCTGATGAGCTGGTCGGCGACCCAGTGTGCGACGTCGGCGGGATAGGGCGCCGAGAGGCCGAGGACGATGTGCCGGAAACCGGCGTCGATCGCCTCGCCGATCGCAGCCCGTGTGAGGCCGGGCCGGTCGTAGGAGACGGACAGGTGGATCGAGCGGGTGGGGGAGGCGGGGTCGCGCCCGATCTCGGTGCAGTAGCGGTCCAGCAGAGCGCTGCGGCGGACGACGTCGTCGATGTCGCCGCCCGGGATGTTCCACAGGTCGGCATGCTCGGCGGCCACGCGCAGTGTCGCGGAGGAGCGTCCGCCGATCAGGATCGGCGGGTGGGGACGCTGTACGGGTTTGGGGTTGCCGAACGCTCCGGTGAGCTGGACGTAGGTGCCGGAGAAGTCGAACGGCTCGGTCTCGGTCCACAACCGCCGTATCACCGTGCAGGCTTCGGCGAGGCTCCCCACTGCGTGGGCGATGTCGTGGAAGGGCAGTCCGTGTGCCGCGTACTCACGGCGGGCCTCGGGAGGATGGGGCCGTGAGCCGACGCCGATGCCGAAGTCGAGCCGGCCGTCGGAGACGATGTCGACGGTCGTGGCGATCTTGGCCAGCATCGCGGGCGGCCTGAACCGGTTGCTGGTCACCAGCAGGCCGAGCCGCAGGCGCCGGGTCTGGGCGGCGAGGGCCGAGAGCAGTGTCCAGCCCTCGTAGGCCGGTCCGCCCGGGTCGCCGCCGATGGGCATGAGGTGATCGAACAGCCACGCATGCTCGATCTGCGGGATCGCGTCCGCCTCGCGCCACACGCGCAGGACGTCCTGGTAGTCGACCTGCATGGGGGCGGTCATGATCCCGAAACGAAGGGGTGACGCGTGGCCTGGCACACCGCTGGTGGGCGACATGGCACTACGGCTCCTTTCAGCCGCCGGGAGTCCGATGGATACCCGACTCGGTTCGCGCAGCCACCGGGAATCCGGTGGCTGCCGGACTCGGTTCGCGCAGCCGCTCAACGCCGCCGGAGGGACGGATCGAGCAGCGCGGGCGGAGTGTCGAACTTCTCGTGCGCGGCAAGGTCGGTGCCGGGAGGGACGACCGCGTCGATCGCGTCGAGTACGTCGGCGGGGAGCACGGTGTCCGCGGCGGCGAGCTGCGCGTGCAGGTGGTCCGTCGTGCGGGGGCCGATGAGCGCGCTCGTCACGGCGGGGTGCGCGGTCACGAACCCGAGCGCGAGCTGGATCATGGTCAGGCCGGCTCCGTCGGCGATCTCGGCCAACCGCTCGACGGCATCGAGCCTGGCCCGGTTGGCGGGGACGGCGATGTCGAAGCGTTGCGGCATGAACGTCGAGCGGCTGGTGGTGATCTCCTGGCCCGCGCGTATCGCGCCCGACAGCCAGCCGGAGGCCAGCGGGCTCCACACCAGCACACCGAGCCCGTACTCCTGGGTAACGGGCAGTACATGGGCCTCGATCCCGCGCTGCAGCATCGAGTAGCTGGGCTGTTCGGTGACGTAACGGCTCAGGTGGTGCTCGCGTCCGGCCCACTGGGCCTGCACGATGCGGTACGCGGGGAAGGTCGAGGAGCCGAAGTAGCGGATCTTTCCCGCGCGTTGCAGGTCGGTCAGGGCCGACAGCGTCTCCTCGTCGCCGGTGTCGGGGTCCCACCGGTGGATCTGGTAGAGATCGACGTGGTCGACACCGAGACGGCGCAGGCTGTTGTCCAGTTCGGTGACCAGCCAGCGGCGCGAACTGCCTTGGTGGTTGCGCTCATTGCCCATCGGCATGCTCGCCTTCGTGGCCAGCACGATGTCGTCTCGGCGGCCGGCGATGGCTTTGCCGACCATCTCCTCCGACTCGCCGTCGCTGTACATGTCGGCGGTGTCGATGAGGTTGATCCCGCCTTCGAGGGCGGCGTCGACGATGGCGGTGGCCTCGTCCTGTGTGGTGCGCCCTATGGCACCGAAGTTCATCGCGCCGAGCGCGAGCGAGCTGACCTGCACACCGGTGCGGCCCAAGGTGCGGTACTGCATGACTGTGTTCCTCCATCGCGGATGAAGCGTGGTGACAGTGCGTGCGGTGACAGCGCGCGGTGGCAGTGCGCGCGCAGTGGTTTCCGGGCCCCTTGCTCTGGCATCATGAGCAAACGGAACCTCGTTCCGGAAACAATACGGAACACTGTTCCGCTTTACAAGCCCAGGCATGGAGGCAGCGGCGCGATGAACGACAGCGGCGAGGGCGCGGGGCAGGCCGCCCGGTCCAAGCGGGCGGACGCCCGGCGCAACAAGGAGACCCTGCTCGACGCGGCCGCCGCGGTCTTCGTCGCGTCCGGCGTGGAAGCACCGGTACGGGACATCGCGGCCGAGGCCGGTGTCGGGCTGGGCACGATCTACCGCCACTTCCCGACCAGAGCGGACCTCATCATCGCCGTCTACCGGCACCAGGTGGAGGCCTGCGCCGAGGCCGGTCCGGCCCTGCTGGCGAGCAGTCCGACCCCCCACGCCGCTCTGGGGAAATGGATCAACCTCTTCGTGGACTTCCTGGTCACCAAGCACGGACTCGCCGCCGTGCTGCGGTCCGACAACGCCGGCTTCGACACGCTGCACGCCTACTTCCTCGACCGCCTCGTGCCCGTGTGCACCCAACTCCTCGACGCGGCAGCCGAGTCGGGAGAGATTCGATCCGACCTGGAGGCCTACGAGCTCATGCGCGGCGTCGGAAACCTCTGCGTGGGCGCGGACAGCGATCCGCACTACGACGCACGCCGACTGGTCGAACTCCTCATCGCGGGGCTACGCCGGCCGGACTGACTCGGTCGCCGAGGACGGCGGACGCAACCCGCCGGCAACCGGTCGACGACCGTCGCCACCGCCGCGTCGGCCATGTCGGGCAGGGGCAAGGGCAGGGGCAGGGGCAAGTCAGGCGTATCGGGCGGTGAAAAAGCAAAGGCAAGGAGTTCTCCACTCCTTGCCACTTTCAACGTATAGCGCACTGGGGGGCTTGCGGCAAGGCCCCGGTCATGGCGCAGAATCGCAGGCCGAGGCCAGAACCTGCGGAAACGGGAGATCCAAGAAGTGCGTGTTTTGTTGTCGGTTCATGGGGCGCTCGGTGACGTCGAGCCCCGGGCGGGACTCGCGCCGCGGACGCGCGCGCCCGGCGCCGCGGTGCGGCTGCCGCTGCGCCTGTGCGCGTCGCAGGACCCCGCGGGAACGACCTCAGATCGGAGCCGATGACATGAACCCCCTCACCACCAGTGCGTTCGATCTTCCCGACCGCCTCTCCGCCAAGGCCGACCCGGCGCTGACCGGCCGCGACGAGCAGCACTTCGCAGCCATCGCCCAGTGCCTCGAGCAGACGATCGCCGAACTGTCCGACCGCCTCGACGCCGAGCTCAGGGCGCCCGCCGGTATGGGCCAGGAGGCGATGGACCGGGACATCGAGGTCCACCGGCTGAACAGTCGGCTGCGTACCCTGCGCCGCTTCGGCCTGGACCTGTGTCTCGGGCACATGGTCCCATCGGACGACCCCGAGCCCGTGTACGTCGGACGACTGGGCCTTACCGACAGCGAGGGCCGCCGACTGCTGATCGACTGGCGCTCCCCGGCGGCTGCGCCCTTCTTCGCGGCGACCCACGCCAGTCCGATGGGGCTGGCCAGCCGCCGCCGGTATCGCTGGACCCGCGGCCGGATCAGCGACTACTGGGACGAGGTGTTCACCGCCGACGGCCTCGAAGGGCACGCGGCGCTCGACGACCAGTCCGCGTTCGTCGCCAGCCTCGGCGCCAACCGGTCGTCCCGGATGCGGGACGTGCTCGCCACCATCCAGGCGGACCAGGACGCCATCATCCGGGCGGGATCGCGCGGCGCCCTCGTCGTCGACGGCGGCCCGGGCACCGGCAAGACCGTCGTCGCCCTGCACCGCACCGCCCACCTCCTGTACGCCGACCCTCGTCTCGGTCACCGTCGCGGCGGTGTGCTGTTCGTCGGTCCGCACCGGCCCTACCTGGCCTATGTCTCCGACGTCCTGCCCAGCCTCGGAGAGGAGGGTGTGCAGACCTGCATCCTGCGGGACCTCGTCCCCGAAGGGGCCTCGGCGACGGTCGAGACCGACCCGGACGTGGCCCGCCTGAAGTCGTCCGCCGGCATGGTGAAAGCGATCGAGAAGGCCGTCAGGTTCTACGAGGAACCGCCCACCGAGCCCTTGACGGTCACGGTCGACCTGAGCGACATCCCGCTGAGCGCGAACGACTGGGCCGAGGCCTTCGACGCCCCGGAACCGGGCACCCCGCACAACGAGGCGCGCGACCAGGTCTGGGAGAAGCTGGTCGAGATCCTGCGAGACAAGTACACCGGCGACGTCCCGCCCGAGCTGTTCCGCAGAGTGCTGCGGCGCGACGAGGGGCTGAACGCGGCGCTCGGCCGCGCGTGGCCGATGCTGGAAGCGGCCGACCTCGTGGGAGACCTGTGGTCGGTGCCCGCCTATCTGCGCATGTGCGCTCCCTGGCTCGGCCCCGACGACGTACGGAAGCTGCAGCGCGCGGACGCCCAGGCGTGGACGGCGTCGGACCTGCCGCTGCTGGACGCGGCACGGCAGCGGCTCGGCGACTCGCGGGCGTCCCTGCGCAAGCGCCGCCACGAGGCCTCGGTCGCCGCCGAACGCGCCTACCGGGCCCAGGTCACCGAGAACCTGATCAGGACCGATGACGACTGGCAGGGCATGCTGATGTCGATGCTGACCGGGCAGGACCTGCAGAACAGCCTGGTCGACGCGGACACCCCACCCGAAACCGACCCCGACCTGCTCGCCGGCCCGTTCGCACACATCGTCGTCGACGAGGCCCAGGAACTGACCGACGCGGAGTGGCAGATGCTGCTGCTGCGCTGCCCGTCCCGGAGCTTCACCATCGTCGGGGACCGCGCCCAGGCCAGGCACGGGTTCACGGAGTCGTGGCAGGAGCGCCTGGAGCGGGTCGGATTCGACCGGATCGACGTGGCCTCGCTGAGCATCAACTACCGTACGCCGGAAGAGGTCATGGCCGAGGCCGAGCCGGTCATCCGGGCCGCGCTGCCTGACGCCAACGTCCCGACCTCCATCCGCAGCAACAACATCCCCGTCCTGCACGGATCCGCCGCGGATCTGGAGTCCATCCTCAACACCTGGCTCGCCGCGGAAACCGAGGGGATCGCCTGCGTCATCGGCGACCCCACGTTCCGGGCGACGCCCCGCGTGCGGTCCCTGTCCCCCGAGTTGTCGAAGGGGCTCGAGTTCGACCTGGTCGTCCTCGTCGACCCGGAGGCGTTCGGCGACGGCGTCGAAGGCGCGGTCGACCGCTATGTGGCGATGACCCGGGCGACCCGCCAACTGGTCATCCTCACGAGCTAGTGCCCCGGCGGGCAACGTTTGCCCATAAAGGAGCGGCAACGGGCCCTAGGAGCCCGCTGTCACGGCCTTGAGCTCGTCCAGGGATTCCCGTACCACCTGGGCCATGGTGCGCTGCTCGGACGCCGCGATCCAGCGCTCGAAGCCGACCTTGAAAACGGCGACCCCCGCTTCGGCGGTCAGGCTCGCCGCCGGCTCCGTGACGCCGCGTCCGCGCAGTGCGTCGGCGAGCGCGGCGGACAGCGAGGCGAGCTTGATCAGCTCGCGCTCCTGGAGTTCCGCGTGCGCCGCGACGACGGCGTATCGCTGCCGGGCGAACTCGCGGCGGTCCACGAACACCTCGGAGACCGCCGCGAGTCCCGCCGCCATGGCATCGATCGGCGCCGCGGCCTCGGGAGCCTCGGCGACCGCGTTCACGAACAGTTCCTGCAATGCGCTCGAACCGCCGAACAGCACCTCGCGCTTGTCGGCGTAGTGCCGGAAGAAGGTGCGCTCGGTGAGGCCGGCCAGTTTGGCGATCTCCGCCACCGTCGTCTGCTCGTAGCCGCGCTCGCTGTAGAGCTCCAACGCCGCCTTCGCCAGACGTTCGCGCGCGTTCGGCTCCCATCTACCCATGGGCAGATCCTACGTGATGACAGCAACTGACATCATATGTTAGCTTCGATGACAGTCACTGACATCGACAGTCCGGGGAGCTTTCCCATGCGCATTTTCGTGACCGGCGCGTCCGGTTGGATCGGCTCGGCCCTCGTTCCCGAACTCATCGACGCGGGGCACCACGTAGTGGGGCTCGCCCGCTCCGACGCCTCCGCCACCGCACTCACCGCCGCCGGGGCGGAAGCGGTCCGCGGCACCCTCGACGACCTCGACGTCCTGGGCGGCGCCGCTGCCGCGTCGGACGGGGTGATTCACCTGGCTTTCAAGCACGACATAGCGTTCACCGGCGACTTCCAAGGTGCCGTCGAGGCCGACCGCCGCGCCGTCGACACCTTCGGGGACGCGCTGGCGGGCAGCGACCGGCCCTTCGTCCTCGCCTCGGGCCTGGCCGGCCTCAAGCCGGGGCAGGTGGCGACCGAGCGGGACATGGCCGCGGTCGACGGCTCGCCGGTCACCCGGCGTGCCACCACCGCCATGGCGGTACTCGCACTCGCCTCGCGCGGCGTGCGCTCATCCGTGGTGCGGCTCTCTCCGACCTGCCACGGCGATGGAGACAACGGCTTCATGGCGACCCTGGTCGCCATCGCCCGCGCCAAGGGGGTCTCCGGCCACGTCGGCGACGGCGCCAACCGCTGGCCGGCCGTCCACCGCCTCGACGCGGCACGGCTGTTCCGGCTGGCGTTCGAGAAGGCTCCCGCGGGGACGGTGCTGCACGGCGTCGCGGAGGAAGGCGTCGCGCTCAGGGACGTGGCCGAGGTCATCGGCCGCCATCTCGATGTGCCGGTGACGTCCGTGGCTCCCGACGCCGCGGCCGAGCACTTCTCCTGGCTGGGCGGCTTCCTCGGACTCGACTGCCCGGCATCGAACACCGTGACCCGCGAACTGCTGGACTGGCAGCCGACCCACCCCGGCCTCCTCGAAGACCTCGACAAGGGCCACTACTTCCACACCTCTGCCACCCCGGTGCTCGGCGCCTGACAAGCCGACTCGCGTCATCACCCTCGTAGGACGCCCGCCCGGAGGGCCACCAACCGGCTGCTACGGCACTGCAGTCGGACCGAACCCAGCGCGCGCCTCAGACGATCACCACGCCCGGACGCGAGCCGCAGGCCTCCGCGGCGGTGCGCGTGCCGCCGTCGAGGTCGGCCCCGGGCCGGCGGGAATTCATTGCCGTCCGCCGGCCACCCCTCAGGCACACCGGGGACCGTTCGCGGTGATCACGCCGCCGTGAAGGCAAGGACGACGTTGTGGCCGCCGAAGCCGAAGGAATGGCTGACGGCCGCGCGTACGTCCTGAGGGCGGGGCTGCTTGGTGACGCAGTCGATGTCGAACTCGGGCGCGGGAGCCTGGAGGTTGGCGATCGGCGGTACGCGTCGGTGCTGGATGGTCAGGACCGTGAGGGCGGCCTCGATCGCGCCCGCGGCGCCGAGGGTGTGGCCGAGGACGCCTTTGGCCGCGGTGACACTGGGGCGGTGCGGCAGGACGCGGGCGATCAACGTGGCTTCGGTGGCGTCGTTGAGCAGTGTGGACGTGCCGTGGGCGTTGACGTGGTCCACGTCCTGGGGGGCGAGGCCCGCCTCGTCGAGGGCGGTGCGCAGAGCCGCTTCCGCTCCTTCGGCGCCCTCCGGCGGAGAGGTCGGGTGGTGTGCGTCGGAGGTGCTCCCGCACCCGGCGAGCAGGGCGCGGGGGTGTGCCCCTCGGGCGGCGGCGTCCGCGGCGCGTTCCAGGATCAGGACGCCGGCGCCCTCGGCCATCACGAAGCCGTCCCGGTCGGCGGCGAAGGGGCGGGACGCCTCGGCGACCGCGTGGCTCCGTTCGGACAGCGCGCCCATACGCCAGAAGCCGGCCGTGGTCAGGCGGCTGACGGCGGCTTCGACGCCCCCTGCCACCGCGATGTCGCACAGGCCGGCGCCGAGCAGGACGCGGGCCAGCGAGATCGCGGTGGCGCCGGAGGCGCAGGCGGTGGCCGGCGCCAGGCTCACACCACGGGCGTGGAGGTCGATGGACACCTCACCGGCCACCAGGTTCGGAATGATCATGGGGATGGAGAGGGGCGAAGCCTGGTCGGGTCCGCGCCGTTCGAGCCGCAGGTGCTGCTCCTCCCACTTCTCGGTACCGCCCATGCCGCAGCCGATGATCGTGGCCACCCGGGCTCCCTGCCACCTCGCCGGATCCAGGCCCGCGTCGCGTACGGCCTCCCGTGCGGCGAGGACACCGAGCTTGGCGATCCGGCCCATGCGCCAGGACTTGCGCCCGACACACCGGTCGACGTCGTCCTCCGAGAGCGGGAGACGGCAGGAGAAGTCCACCGGCAGCCCCTCCAGGGCCGGGTCGCGCGCGGCGAGGGAGCGTCCGGCGCACACCGCCTCCCAGGCGGCCTCGGCCCCTTGGCCTCCCGGGGTGATCAGCCCGAGGCCGGTGACGGCGATCGGCTGCTTGTCCCGGGTCACCGGGCCTCCGCCCCGGCGGCGCGCAGCTCGTCGAGATAGGCGGTCACCTCGGCGAGCGTCGTGCTCCGGTTGGCGCGCTCGCCCTCGGCCTTCACGCCGAGGTTCTCTTCGAGGACCAGGACGAACTCGGCCAGCGCGAGGGAGTCCAACTCAAGCTGTTCCAGGGTGACTTCCGGTGTCAGCTCGTCCTCGGGGATACGGAAGGTGGAAGTGAGCGCGGCGCAGACGACGCCGTAGGTGTCGGTCGTGGTGTGCATGGGGTGTTCCTTGCGTAGGGGGCGGGTCCTGGGGGTGGCTGCGCCGTCAGGCGGGCCCGGGCCGCCACTCGACGAGGGCGATTCCGGCGGAGGCTCCGCTGGCGAGTCCGAGGAGGGCCACCTGCGCACCCGGGTGCAGCCTGCCTTCCCGTGCGGCCTCGACGAGTTGCAGGGGCAGGCTCGCGGTGGCGACGTTGCCGTAGCGGGGGAAGGTCGCCACGGCCCGGTCGCGGGCGATGCCGACGGAGTCGAGGATGGCGCCGGTGAAGGGTACGGATGCCTGGTGTACGCAGACGAGGTCGAGGTCACCGGGTTTGCGGTCCCACTCGGCCAGCGCGTCGAGGATGTCCTTCTCCATTCCCTGGAACGAGGCGGCCAGCGCCTGGGAGTCGAAGCGGAGGGAGATCACCGGGCTGGTGGGCGAGTAGTAGGGGTTGGTCGCGGTGGCGGCCCGCCAACCGGCCGAGTTGCTGGAGAAGCGGGTGCCCAGCAGCCCTGGCCGGTCGCTCCCCTCCAGCAGCAGCGCGGCGCCCAGGTCGCCGAGGGTGAGGGCGGGCAGGAGCAGGGCGAGTTCGTCGCGGTCGCGTGCCGGGAGGCGGGAGAGCATGGTGCCCCGCTCCCCGGTGACGATGAGCACGCGGTGGTAGCGGCCGGCTCGGATCAGTGCGTCGGCGATCTCCAGGGCGTTGAGGACGCCGTTGCAGGCGTTCTGGACGTCGAAGACCGGTGCCGTGACGCCGAGTTTGTCAGCCACGACGTGGGCGGTGGCAGGCTCCTCCATGTCCTCGCTCGCGGAGGCGAAGACGAGCAGGTCCACGGCGTCGGGGCCGAGGCCGCACTCGTCGAGAAGGCTCCGGGCGGCTGCCGACGCCAAGTCGGAGGGCCAGGCATCGGCAGGCGCCACACGGCGCTCCTCGAAGCCGTACATCTGGCGCAGCAGCCCGGGCATCAGGCGGAGGCCGGGGTGTCGGGAGCGGACCTCGTCCTCGATCTCCGCGCCGGTCTGACGGTCCGCGGGAACATGGACGGCGACGCGACGGATCGTGGTGCAGCGGGGCTCTGTCATGGAAGTGGTGTTGTTCTCCTGCCGGGTTCCGGGCGTGACGGTGCGGGCCAGTGAAGGGAGTTGGGGCAGCGCACCGCAAACGGGAGCCGGTCCGCATGCACCCATTGGAGTGATCATGGTCGGCGGCTTCATCCCTCGGGGTTACGCGCGGCACGAGGAGGATCTGCCAGGGCGGACACTGCTCCCGTGTCGTTGACCGAGGCCCAACTTCCTTATCCCGATTACGACTTCGCCCCCCACTGGTTCGAACACGGGGGCGTGCGTCAGCACTACCTCGACGAGGGGACGGGTGCGCCGCTGCTCATGCTGCACGGCAATCCCACCTGGAGCTACATGTGGCGCAACCTGGTGCGGGACCTGCGTTCCGACCACCGGTGCATCGTCCCCGACCACATCGGTATGGGCCGCTCCGACCGCCCCGACGAGTCCGCCTACTCCTACACCGCGCCCAGTCGCCTGGCGGATCTGGAGCGGCTGGTGGAGCACCTGGTGACCGAGCGGGGTCTGCCGGACCGGGGCTGGACCCTGATCGGGCACGACTGGGGCGGAATCATCGGCATGGCGTGGGCGCGCCGCCGACCCGACTGGCTCGCCCGCATCGTCATGCTCAACTCCGCGGCCTTCCCGATGCCGCTCGGCTACCGCCTGCCGTGGTACCTGCGCCTGATCCGCAGCGGAGGCAGCACATCGGCCCGGCTGGTGCACCGTACCAACGCCTTCGCCGTGGCCGCCTCCCACCTGGGTGTCGCCTCGGCACTGCCCCGGCCGGTACGCCGCGCCTATGTGGGCCCCTATCGCGGCCTGCACCGGCGGCTGGCGGTGCTGCGTTTCATCCAGGACATTCCACTGACCGCCGCCGACCCGGCGTGGCCGCTCATCGACGTGGGCCCCGCCGAGGCACCGCAGTTGACGTCCCTGCCCATGCTGGTGTGCTGGGGCGGCCGGGACCGGGTCTTCGACCACCGCTTCCTCGCGGAATGGCTACGGCGCTTCCCCTCCGCCGAGGCGCATCTGTTTCCGCGCGCCGGTCACTTCGTACAGGAGGACGCGCGTGAGGAAGTCGTGGCGTGCGTAAGGGAGTTCCTGGGTCGGCACACGGAAGGGACGGGAGCGTCGTGGTGACGGCCGTGGCCGACACGCAGGTCGGGCTGCTGGGACAGCTCTCGCAGGGGAAGCGGTCCCGGCCCGCCGCGGTCGCCCTCGACACGTTCCGCGGCCGGCGCCGGGAACGGGTCACGTACTCCGGCCTCTACGCCCGATGCCTGAGTGCCGCCGACGCGTTGGCCGCCGCGGGCATCGGCCGGGGCACGCGCACGGTGGTCATGACGCGCCGCCCACTGGACCTCATCGCCACGGTGTACGCGCTGTCCGCGCTCGGAGCCTGCGCCGTGCTGATCGACCCCGGACTGCCCCGTGACGCCCTGCGCACCTGTCTGCGGGAGGCCGCTCCGCAGGCATTCGTGGGAGAGCCGCCGGCACATGTGGCACGCGTGCTGTGCGGGTGGACACCCGCCAGTGTGCGTACGGTGATCTCCACCGGCCGTGGCCCGGGTCCCTGGCCGACGCTCGCCGCGCTCGCTCGCGCGGCACCGCGCGCCACGCTGGACGCCACCGGCGACGATTCGGCGCTGATCGCCTACACCTCGGGCTCCACGGGGACACCGAAGGGCGTCGTCTACACCAACGAGCAGTTGGTGGGTCAGTGCGCCGCCACGGGAGGCGTTCTCGGGACGCGGCCAGGAGCCGTGGCGCTCGTCGGCTTCCTGCCCTTCGCCCTGGGCGGTCCGGCCCTCGGCATCACCGTCGTCATCCCCCGGATGGACTTTCGCCATCCGGGCCGGGCTCGTCGTGCGGACCTGCTGCACGCGGCGGCGCGGACCGGCGCGACCAGCCTGCTCGGCTCTCCGGCCCTCATGACCGTGCTCGCCGGCGACGGCCGCAGGGAACCGGCTCTTGCCGCCGTGCGGTCGGTCGCCACCTTCGGCGCTCCGCTGGAGTACGGCCTTCTGGACCGTCTCACCGGCACGCTGCCGGACCAGGCCGTGATCCGCAGCGTGTACGGCGCCACCGAGTGCCTTTTGGTGAGTGCGATCGAGGGCCAAGACCTGCGTGACGCGCGCGCCGCGTCCGAACGAGGTGGCGGCCGCTGTGTGGGCCGGACGGTGCCTGCCACGTCCGTGGCCGTCATCCCGGCCGACGCCGGACCGGTGGACCACTGGCCGGAGGCCGAACCGCTGCCCGCACACGAGATCGGCGAGATCACGGTGCGCGGCCCGCTGGTGAGCCGCACCTACTACGGCCGCCCGGACGCCGACGCTCAGGCAAAGATCCCCGACGGGCCGGACGTCTGGCACCGCACCGGCGACCTCGGCCGCACGGACGACGAGGGGAACCTCTGGTACTGCGGACGCAAGGCGCACGCAGTGCCCAGTCCCGACGGCCCCCTGTTCACCGAATGCATCGAGCCGGCGTGCAACGCGGTCGACGGTGTCCGGCGCACGGCCCTGGTCGACGCCGGCAGTGACCGGCTGGCTCTGCCCGCCCTGTGCGTGGAAACCGACGGGCCGCGCCGCGGGGCCGAGCGCGGCCGGATCGTCGCCGACCTGCGTCGCACGCTTGCCGCGCTGGAAGGCGGGGCTCAAGTCCGGACGATCGTCTTCCACCCCGGATTCCCTGTCGACATCCGGCACAACGCGAAGATCGAACGGGGCGCCCTCGGTGAGTGGGCGCGTCGCCGGCTGGCAGCGAAGAGTCCTGCCGCCCAGGCAGCGGAGGAACGCGCGTGAAGATCCTTGTCACCGGCGGCAGCGGCTTCCTGGGCGCGGAGATCTGCCGGCGTCTCGCGGCCCGCGGACACCAGGTGCGTTCCCTGCAACGCGGCCGCCGTGCCCTGCCGCCCGGCGGGGCCGAAGCCGTGCTGGGCGACATCCGCGACACCGCGACCGTCGCGGATGCGGTACGCGGGTGTGACGCCGTCGTGCACACGGCCGCGCTGGCCGACGTATGGGGGCCGCGACGGGACTTCGCGTCCATCAACATCGGGGGAACCGCGGCCGTCCTCGACGCCTGCCGACGCCATGGTGTGCGCCGACTGGTCAACTGCTCCAGTGCCAGTGTGGTCTTCGCCGGGAAGGACCTGGAGGGCGTGGACGAATCCGTCGCCATGCCCCGGCGCTTCCTTGCCCCCTATCCCTGGTCCAAGGCCGGAGCGGAGCAGATGGTCCTTGCCGCCAACGGCCCTGGTCTGGCGACCGTGTCCCTGCGGCCCCACCTGATCTGGGGTGACGGCGACCCGCATCTGCTGCCCGGTCTGCGCGCCGCGGTCCGGAAGGGAGAACTGCTGCTGCCGGGAGCGGGCTCCCAACTCGTGGACACCGTGCACGTCGCCGACGCGGCCGAGGCACACGTGCTGGCCGTGGAACAACTGGCGGCGAACTCTCCGCTGGCAGGCGCCAGTTACTTCATCACTCAGGGCCGGCCCTGCACCCTCGCCGACACCGTCCGGGGGCTACTGGCGCACGACGGCCACGCCGTGGAGGTCCGGAGAGTCCCCGCTTCGGCCGCACGAGCCGCTGCCGTACTCCTCGAAGTCACCGCGAAGGCAGCCCGACGACGACAACGTCCGCTGCTGACACGCTTCCTGGTGGCCGAGCTGACGCGGGCCCACTGGTTCGACATCTCCGCGGCGCGCCGCGATCTCGGTTACACCCCCGCCGACCACTCGTGGGAGACGCGGGAGACCGATGACGCGATCGGACACGGCGATGACTGCGACATCGGCGGCCTCTACGGCTCGTTGACCCGGCGCAGGTAGCGGATCACCGGGTACCCCGGGCCGTTGGTGACGTCGGCCTGGACGGCGTAGACCCGTTCGATGAGAGGCGAAGTCAGCACCTCGGCCGGAGTCCCCTCCGCGACGGCGCGGCCGTCCGCGAGCACCAGCAGGCGGTCGCAGTACATCGCGGCGAGGTTGAGGTCGTGCAGGGCGAGGACGGTGGTGACCGCCAGGGCCGCGATCAGGTCGAGGAGTTCAGAGTCTCCCGCCTCGCGCCTCGACCCCGAACGCGCGGGCCAGGCCGCGTACTTCGCCGTACACGGCGTCGAGGGTGAGGGGCCTGCTGCGCAATCCGCCGCCGCCGCTGTCATTGTCCTTGCCGGCCGACCAGTCGGACGGCGAGACGTACGTCGGCACGCCCAGCTTCTCGAACTGCTCGCGGGCCGCCACGCCGCCCTTGCCGAGCGTGGAGACGAACGAGGCGGTGACGAAGTCGGGTTCGGCGTCCAGGACCTTCTCGAAGGAGGGGTTGTTGTCGGCGAGGCGCGGCACCTCGGAGTCCGCCTTCTCCAGTCCCTTCATCACCGGGTCGGTCCAGGTGGCGGTGCCTGCCATACGGTCGGCGAGGCCGAGGGAGAGCAGGATCTCCGTGGTGCCCTGGTTGAGGGAGGCTGCGCGCTTCAGGGCCGACTTCAGGGTCACCTTGCGGCCGCAGTTGTCGATCGAGCGCGGATAGCCGGAGTCGGCGGGTTCGTCCGGCCGGGGCGCCTTCCCGGTGCTCGCCCCCATCGGCCCTCCGGCCGGCACGGGCTCCTCCCAGTGACGTCACATGCCCCGCCCGTCCCCCTCACCGCTGCGCGTCAGCTCCGGATTCGCACCGGACTCCCTGGCCTCGGATGTGGCTCGACTGGCTCCCCGAGACTGTCAAGATCGTCGTACGGTCGACTCGCCCGGCCGGTGATCCCCCGCCGCGGGCCGATCCTCCGCGACCAGGCGCGTGAGATCTCGGAAACAAGCCGTTCACGACGCGATGGATCTTCGGGAAACAACCGGTTTCTAGCGTGTCCCCCCATGGATTCGAAGCTGTATACGCCGCCGGGCACGGTGTCGGGTCCGGCGGCGGCAGGCGGGCTGTCGCTGCGCGAGTCGGTCTACGCGAAGCTGCGCGCGGCCGTGCTCGACGGCGATTTCGGCCCGCGTGAACGGCTGGTCGAACTGCGGCTGGCCGCACGGTTCGGGGTCTCGCGGACGCCTGTGCGCGAGGCGCTGGCGCGGCTGCTGGCCGACGGGCTGATCGAGCGCGGCGACAGCGGCTTCTTCGTCACGGTCCCCAATCTGGCCCAGCTGAAGGATTTCTACGAGCTGCGGGTCACCCTCGAACTGCGTGGGATCGCGCGTGCGATCGAGGATCCGGCCGTCCGGCACGATTCGGCAGTCGTCGCCGCCGAGTTGGAGCACTGGTACGCGATGCACAAGCAGCCTCCGGAGCCGGATCCGAGCTTCGTCGTCCAGGACGAGAGATTCCACGCCGAGCTCTCCCGTGCCTCCGGCAATCCCGCGCTCACCGACGCCCTCGTGGCGGTCAGCGAACGGATCCGCCGGGTGCGGAGGTACGACTTCCTCACCCAGGACCGAGTGGAGACGACGATCACCGAACACATCGAGATCCTGGAACTCGTCCGTGACGGACGGCTCGACGAGGGACTGCGGGCCCTGCACGCCCATGTCGGTGACTCGATGGCCGTGGTGACGGAGCACGCCCGGCGGGCCATGACCCAGATGGCCCTGCACGCCGGCCGTTTCTGAGGACGCCAACCGCCCGAGAAATCCGGGGACTTCGCCCCAGCCTCCGACTCCCCTCCTGCGCCTCCCCGACTGCCGACGACGCCAACCCGGGGCCCACCACTCACCGCACCCACACCCCCGCTCGCCCGCCCCCCACCGGAGCATCACCTCATCCCCGAAGGGTCGATCATGAGTGCAACCCACTCCCCACAGACAGCCACAGCGTCGGACTCCCCCACCAGCCAGGCCACCAAGGAGACCCTGGAGGACTACACCCTCCGCTTCGCGCCCCGCAGTTACCGCCGCTGGACCCCGATGGTCGTGGCGACGACCGCGCTCGGCGGGATCGCCTACATGGCCGACTTCTCCATAGGCGCCGGCATCGGACTGGCACACGGCACGGGCAACGCGCTCCTGGCCATCGCCGTCGCAGCGGTCGTCATCTTCATCACCGGCTTCCCGCTCGCCTACTACGGCGCCCGCTACAACATCGACCTGGACCTGATCACCCGCGGCTCCGGCTTCGGCTACTACGGGTCCGTCCTCACCAGCGTCATCTTCGCCAGCTTCACCTTCATCTTCTTCGCCCTCGAAGGCTCGATCATGGCCCAGGGCCTCAAGCTCGGCCTCGGACTGCCACTGTGGCTGGGCTACGCCATCTCCACCCTGATGGTGATCCCGCTGGTGATCTACGGCATGAAGGCGCTCAGCAAGCTCCAGGTGTGGACGACGCCGATCTGGCTGCTGCTCATGGTCGCCCCGCTGGTGTACCTGATCTCCACCGACCCGGGCACCGTCGACCACTTCCTCGCCTACACGGGCACCGACGGCGAAGGCGGCGTCAACACCGCCTCCGTGCTGCTGGGCGCCGGCGTCTGTCTCTCGCTCATCGCGCAGATCGGCGAACAGATCGACTACCTGCGCTTCATGCCGCCGAAGACCGAGGCCAACAAGCGCACTTGGTGGACCGCGGTGGTCATGGCCGGCCCCGGTTGGGTGGTGCTCGGCGCGCTGAAGCAGGCCATCGGTGTCTTCCTCGCCGTCTACATCCTCGCCAAGGTCGGTCCGACGGCGGCGCCCGAGCCGATCCAGCAGTTCCGCGGCGCGTTCGACGCGATGATGCCGTCCTGGATGGTCGTCCCGCTCGCCGTGGCGCTCGTCGTGATCAGCCAGATCAAGATCAACGTGACCAACGCGTACTCCGGTTCCCTGGCATGGACCAACTCCTTCACCCGCGTCACCGGGCGCTACCCCGGCCGCATGGTCTTCGTACTGGTCAACCTGGGCTTCGCGCTGGCTCTGATGGAAGCCGACATGTTCAGCTTCCTCAACAGCATCCTGGGCTTCTACTCGAACTGCGCGATCGCCTGGGTCGTCACCGTGGCCACGGACATCGGCATCAACAAGTACCTGCTGAAGCTCTCCCCGCTCCAGCCGGAGTTCCGCCGCGGCATGCTCCACGCGGTCAACCCGGTCGGTGTCGTCGCCTTCGTGGCCGCTTCCGGCCTCTCGATCGCCATGTACTTCCATGCACTCGGCGACGGCCTGCAGCCGTACTCCCCGGTCGCCGCGGCCGTCATCGCCTTCGTCCTCACCCCGCTGATGGCCGTCGTCACCAAGGGCAGGTACTACCTCCGCCGCGCCGACGACGGCATCGAGGAGCCGCTGCTCGACGCGGAGGGCAATCCGAGCGCCACGACGTACGACTGCCACGTCTGCCAGCAGCCCTACGAGCGGCCCGACGTGACCGCGTGCGCCACCCACGACGCGGTGGTCTGCTCACTGTGCCTGAGCACCGACAAGATCGGAGACCACGTACTGCCTGCCACCGCGTAGCAGGCGGGGACGCGCGGGGTGCCCATCCACCCCGTTCGTCCCCGGGCGGGCACGCGCGCCGACGCCAACGGGGCGTGCGGGTCCGGCACCTGGTCGGCATTCGGGCCGCCGGCCCGCGACGAGACGCCAGTGCCGCACCTCCGAAAGCACGGCATCGCGCCTGCTCTCCTCTCCCCGTCCTCCCCCTGTCCTCTCCCCCTCCTCCGGTAGCCGGGGCCGTCCGCTCGCCCGGCTGACCGCGCGTGCGCCGAACGGGCGCACGTGGCGCGCCGTGCGCGAGCACGGAGTGACGGCTGTCCAAGCTGGGCCCGCTCCGAGCCCGCTGACGACCCGTCACCAGGAGGTGCGCACGATGATGCGCCGAATCCTCAAGGCCGCAGGAACCGCCCTGGCAGCGGCGGCCTGTCTCGCCGCCGCCGTCCCCGCCGCTGCAGCCGCACCCCCCGGACCGCGGCCCGTCGCCGCCGAGGCCCCATCCGCCCTGCGCGCCGACCAGGCCGACCAGTTCGGGTACCTGGGGGCGGTCAGCACAGGTCTGGCCGCGCTCGCCTCGCTGCCCGACCCCGACCGCTCGCCCGCCGGCACCAACGACTTCACCTGCAAGCCGTCCGCGACCCACCCCTACCCGGTGGTGCTGGTCCACGGCACCTTCACGAACGCCTTCGCCAGCTGGAGCGGCCTCGCCCCGGTGTTGAAGAACGCCGGCCACTGCGTCTTCGCCCTCAACTACGGCGAGAGCACACCCCACGCCCTGTTGAAGGCGACCGGCCACATCCCCGACTCGGCCAAACAACTGGCCGCCTACGTCGACAAGGTGCTGTCCGCCACGGGCGCTTCGAAGGTCGACCTGGTCGGACACAGCCAGGGCGGCGGATTGACGCCCGAGTGGTACCTGCGCTTCGAGAACGGCGCCGCGAAGGTGCACCACCTGGTGGGCATCAACCCCAGCAATCACGGCACCAACGCATCCGGCCTGGCCCACCTGGTCGACGCGGGACTGGACGTGGCGGGGAAGGTGGGCAAGCCGCTCGGCCTGGACAGCCCCGCGGCCAAGGAGCAGACCATCGGCTCCTCGGTGCTCCAGCAGTTGTACGCCAACGGCGACACCGAGCCCGGAGTCACCTACACCACCATCGTCACCCGCACCGACCTGGTCGTGACCCCGTACACCAACCAGTTCCTGAAGGCCGGATCCGGCGCGACCGTGCACAACATCCTGCTGCAGAACGTATGTCCGCTGGACCTCACCGGTCACGCTGGTGGCATCTACGACCCGAACGTGAACCGGCTCGTCCTCAACGCCCTCGACCCGGCGCACGCCAAGCCGGTGCGCTGCGCCGTCATGCCGGTTCCGCTCTAACCGGCCCTCATGCCGGTTCCGCAGGTGGTCTCCGCACTGTTCGCGGACAGGAGCAGATCGGCTCCGGCCGTGTCCGGGGGAATCTTCGCCGGCGGAACCGGGTTGCTTACAACGATCAGCACGGGGTCGGACCGCAGGGAGGGGACGGGAGCCGATGAGCCTTCGTCAGTACGAGTACGCCCTGGCCGTTGCCGAGGAGGGCTCGGTGACGGCAGCGGCGGAGCTGCTGCGCGTTGCTCAGCCGTCGGTGTCCCAGCAGATCCGCGGCCTGGAGCGGGAACTCGGCGTGGAGCTGTTCGCCCGCACACCGACCGGGCTGGTGCCCACCGTGGTCGGCCGGGCGTTCCTGCGGGAGGCGGAGGTCGCGGTGAGCGCGTCGCGGCGGGCGAGGGCGACGGCGCGGGCCGGTGCCGACGAGCTGGTGGGCGAGCTGGTGGTCTCGGCGCAGCTGGGCTTTGGCACGCGGCAACTGCCGGGCGCGCTCGGCACGCTGCGTCGCCGCTTCCCGCGGCTGGAGGTCAGTGTCTTCGAGGAGCCGAGCTCCGCCGAGTTGGATCGGCTGTGCCGCCGGGGCGTGCTGGATCTCGCCCTGATGGCGGCGTGCGAGCGGAGTCCCGCCGACGCCCACCACCTCGGCGACGAGGAGTTCGTCGTGGTGCTGGGTGCCGGGCATCGGCAACTGGCCGCGGAGCGGGTCGAGTTGCGCGATCTGGAGGGGGAGCCGTGGGTGCGGTTCGACCGCGACAGCGCGCTCGACGGCGTGCTGCTGAACGTGCTGAGGGACAACGGGCTGACCCCTACCACGGCCGCCCGTGTGTCCCAGACGGCGACGGCCGTGCGCTGGGCGGCCCAAGGGCTGGGGATGACGCTCGTCCCGGCCTCAGCGGTGCCCCACGGTCACGAGCACCTCGTTCGCCCGGTGTTCCCGGTCGTGTCCCAGCCCGTCATCGCCGTCGTCCGGCAGGGCGCGGGCCCGGCGGAAACCGCGCTGCTCGAACTCCTGCGTGAGGAAACCTGGTCCGAGTCCGCTTCCTTCTCACCGGTGTCCTGAAGGCCTGGAAGGAAGCGGGCGCCGACGAATTCCTCTTACGGAAAGTCGCGTTCCGGAATTCCGTCGGCGCATCGGCGTCAGCCCCTGGGGAATTCACCGCCGTCCACAATGAGATTGCTCCCGGTCAGCCAGCTCGCCCGGTCGGACGCGAGGAACAGCACCGCGTCGGCGATGTCCTCGGGCCGGCCGTCGCGCCCCAGCGGCGGGGTGTCGCCGGCGTTGGTCCGGCCCGGCGCCGCGTTCAGATTCGCCCACTGCTCCCGTGTCGCTTCGCCGCCGGGGGTGGCGGTTCGGCCAGGACTCACGGTGTTGACCCGGATCCCGAACGGAGCCAGCTCCGAGGCCATTCCCCGGCTGTAGTTCTCCAGCGCCGCCTTCGCCGCCGTGTAGTGCAGGAACTGTCCCAACGGGGCGAGGACCGCGGCCGAGGAGATGTGCACGATCATCCCCGAACGGCGTTCCCGCATCCCCGGCACCAGCAGCGAGTCCAACCGCACCGACGCCAGGTAGTTGAGGTCCAGCGCGTCCTGCCATTCCTCGTCGGGGATGACCGAGGCGTCTTGGTGAGGTCGCGCCCCACCCGCGTTGTGGACCAGGATGTCCACCCCGCCGAGCGCCTTCTGCGCGGCCTCGGCGAGCGCCTGCGCTCCTGCCCGTGTCCGCACGTCGGCGTCCACGAAGAGGGCTCCCTCCGGCACCGTGCTCGTCGCCGACCTGGCAGTCGTGAGCACTTCGGCGCCCGCGTCGAGGAGTTGGCGCACCACGGCCGCGCCGATTCCACGGGACCCACCTGTGACCAGGGCCCGCTTGCCCACGAGTTCACGCTTTTCCGATCCATTCTCGATCGCGCTCATGCCACCGGTCCTCTCCATCGCATGTTTGCTCGCTCGACGGAAGAATCATCGGCGTGCGCACACTGGGAATGTTCGGAGAATTCACGTGTGAGCACCTCGTCGAGCTGTTTCACCGTAGGCGCGGAAAGGAATCAGAGGCAAAGACGAAATGTCAACAGGAGCTATAGGGAGTTCCTATGGCACCCCGCCCCCGACCCCTCCGCCGGTGGCCCGGCGGTCCTCCCACTCGCTGGACTGACAGGGTGGTCGACACGTCGCCCGGGCCCGTGCGCGCCGGGAACGGCGGTCATGGCTGCTAGCTTCCACAACTGTCGGAAAGGTCCCGTTCGTCCGAAGACTGGCGGGGCCATTGCTATGAGCTGAGGCGAAATTGACTGGTACGAGGGATGATTCGGACAGGCCGACGGTTGCCCCGTTCAAGCGCAGGAGCTTCCTGGCGTCGGCTGCCTTGGCGGCCGGTGCGCCGGTGGCGGCCGGCGGTCCGGTGCAGGCAGCCGTGCAGTCGGCCAGCGGGCCGGCTGCCGCGCCCGGCCACCAGTCGGTGGCGCGTCTGCTGGCCGTGCCCGAGGAGAGCCGCCGGGACGACTGGCTCAGATCGGCCCTCCAGGTCGCCGTGGCGCTCGAACTCGCCACCATCCCGCCCTACTTGTGCGGCTGGTGGTCCATCAGGGATCGCGGCAGCGAGGCCGCGCGGCTGATCCGGCGCATCGTCGGCGACGAGATGTTCCACCTGGGCGTGGTCTGCAACCTGCTCGTGGCCATCGGCGGGCGGCCGCGGATCAGGGATGCGGCGCCCACCTACCCCGGCCCGCTGCCCGGCGGTGTGCACGCCGGGCTGACCGTCTATCTGTCGGGCCTGACCAAGACGTACGTGCACGACGTGATGATGGGCATCGAAGTCCCTCACCGTCCGCTCGCCCGGAGCATCGACACCTCGCCGAGCGTCGGCACCTTCTACAGCGACATCCTCAAGACGTTCCGGAGCGTGGCGCCGGAACTGTCGGCGCGGGGACAGCTGTCCACGCGCATCGGCTCCGACGTGCTGGAGCCGGTGGAGACTCCCGACGACGTCGAACGCGCCATCGAGATCATCAAGGAACAGGGCGAGGGCACCGCCAGTTCCCCCGCCACGGCCTTCGACGACGACTACCCGGCGCACTACTACGCGTTCGGCGAGATCTACCACGGCCGACGTCTGCGCGACAACGACGGCGACTGGGAGTTCAACGGCGCGCCCGTGCGCTTCCCCGACGCGCGCCCCATGGCGCCGGTTCCGGAAGGCGGGTGGCCCAACCCGCCGGGAGAGGTGCGGCGGCTCCTGGAGAGCTTCGACACCACCTACAACAGCCTCCTCCGCACCCTTGAGACGGCCTGGGCCGGCGGCGGCCACCGCTCCCTGCACGCGGCCATCCACATCATGCGCGGGCTGGAGACTCCCGCGGTGGAGCTGATGGAACGCCCGATCCCCGACGCACCGGGCAACTACGGCCCGCAGTTCCGCGCCTTCTGACCTCGGGGCGAGGGCACCAGGCCCGGTTCGGTGGGGCGGCTGAGCGATCCGCCGCCCCACCGAACCGGGCCAACGCGGCTACTGCCGCTCATGGCCGACCGGGCGGGGGCCCGCCCGGGTGGGGCGCAGTCTTGGGATCAGTGCCGGGACCTGGGCGCGGTAAGAGTCGTAGGACGCGCCGAACTGGTGCGCCATGAGCCCGTCCTCGACGTGCACACGGCGCAGCAGCCACGGGACGGCGACCGCCAGGAACGCCGTCCAGACACCGAATCCGCAGGCCAGCGTGGCGCCGAGGAGCAGGCCGAGCAGTCCCGTGTAGATGGGGTGACGGACGAGCCGGTAAGGGCCGTCCGTGCGCAGCTCGTGATGCTCCTGGACCGTCGGGACGCTGGCCCACATCGTGCCCAGGACCCAGCGGGCCCACAGCAGCAGAGCGGTCGAGGCGATGGCGAGCAGCCCGCCCAGGAGTGCTAGCTCGGGCTGCCAGTACTGGAGATGGCGCCAGAAGCCCCGCGAGTGTCCGACCAGCGTGAAGAGGACGTAGACGCCTGCGATCAGCAACACCCGGCGAGGCAGTGTGCGACGCAGTCCACGCACCCAGCCGTGCAGGCCCGCCTGGCTCTTCGCGCCGAAGTGGACGGCACCCGCGATCCAGGACACGACAAAGACCAGGAAGCAGACGTCGGTGACAACGACAAGTGCCGAGCGCAGAGGTTCCATGCCTCCAGCGTGCTCCGCGTAGTAGTGGATCACCACCACCCACGGGTCGATGGAGCGGTCTCCACCCGGGGATGGAGTGCGGCGATGGGGGCAATCCCCCAGACGCGTCGACCGGTTTGCCGGATGGTGGGCGGCCATGTCGGGCCGCGAGTCTGTACGTGATCGCTCAACACGTACAGACAGCAGAACACGTGCAGACCAAAGGGGTTCAGTCATGCAGACCCGTCGCTCTGTCATCCTGTCGGCCGCTGCCGCCGTCGCCCTGTCCGCCGTCCCGGCACGCGCCTCGTCCGCCGTCTCCGCCGCATCGCGCAAGGCCGGGCCGGTGCGGCTGACGTTGCCCGCGCCCAGCGGACCGCACCCGGTGGGGACGGTCTCGCTGCACCTGGTCGATGCGTCGCGGTCCGATCCTTGGATCACCGCGCAGCCGTACCGGGAACTCATGATCGGCATCCGCTATCCGGCGCGAGCCGTCGGCGGCTACCCGGCCGCTCCACAGATGCTCCCCGGCGAGGCCACCGGATTCGCCGCCTTGAACAGTTTCACCGATGTGCCCGGCAACCGGGTCGACTGGTCGGCCACGCGTACCCATGCCCACGAAGGCGCCCCTGTCGATCGGGGCATGGGCCCGCTCCCCGTCGTCTGCTACTCGCCGGGTGCCGGTGACCCGCGTTCCCTGGGCACCACGCTCTGCGACGACCTCGCCTCCCGGGGGTACGCCGTGGTGACCGTCGATCACACCTACGACGCCTCGGCCGTCCAGTTTCCCGGCGGCCGTGTCGAAAGCTCCGTGCTGCCGGCAGAGTTCGACAAGGCCTACCCGGACCCGGGGCGCATCAAGGCGCTGCTGCAGAAGACGCTCGCCGTGCGGGTGGCCGACATCCGCTTCGTCCTCGACGAACTGCCCCGTGCGCTCCCCGGGGCGCTGCGCGGCATGCTGGACTTCGGCCACATCGGCATGTTCGGCCAGTCGGCAGGTGGCTTCACCGCCCTGCAGGCCATGCACGACGATTCGCGCATCGCGGCGGCGGCCGATCTCGACGGGGTTCTCGCGTACGTCCAGGAGGACGACACCGTCGGCAACCTCTCCACCGTTGCCGCCGACGGCGTCGACCGCCCCTTCCTGCTGATCGGCAAGGACGGCAACGACCTGAGCACGGTGCCGTCCTGGGACGCCCTGTGGCGGAACAGCCGCGGCTGGCACCGGGGCCTGAGCCTGCGAGGTGCGGAACACGCGACGTACACCGACGCCGAGGCGCTCGTCCCGCAGATCGCCCGTCAGCTGGGACTTCCGCGGAAGACCGTCGTCGAGAACATCGGCACGATCATGCCGAGGCATGCGATCGCCGCCGAACGCGCCTGTCTCGCCGCCTTCTTCGACCGCTGGCTGCGCGGCCGGGACGACGACGGCCTGTTGGACGGGTCGTCGGCTCGATATCCAGAGGCCCGCTTCTTCTGACTCCCCGGCTGACTCCCTGGCGTCCGGCGCGGAGCGGCGAGCGTCATGGCCGGATCGTCAGCCAGTCGAGGGACGCGACGCGAGGGCCGCCCTTCGCGACGATGTAGAGGGTGTGGACACCGGTCTCGCGGTGGGGCAGGGTGACCGACTGCTCCTGCCAGGTGGTGGCGCCGGTCGCGTGCACGGGGAGGGTCGCGGCCACCGGGCCGCGCGGGGTGTCGAGCCGGAGTTGGAGCGCGCAGCCGGTGGTGCAGGTGGAGGCGAGCCGTACGGTGAGGTGGTCGCCGTGCACGGCCGCGCGACGGAAGGCGATCCAGTCCCCGGAGCCCAGCACCCCGGTGGTGGCCGTGGTGCGTGCCGCCCGGTGCATGGAAGTCGCCTGTTCGGCCTGGAGCGTGGCGGAGGCATCGGGCCCGTCGCTGTACAGACGCAGGTCGTTGACCACCCAGGGGACGGGGCCGCTCGCGGTGAGGGTGATGCGGACGAACCGGGCCGTCCGGGCGGGGAAGGCAGCGTCCTGAGTGAAGGACCGGCCGGAGACCCGGGCGAGGCTCCCGCTCCAGTGCGTGCCGTCGCGGCTCACCGACACCGAGAAGCCGTACGGCTGTCCGCTGGTGTCGCGGCCCGCGTCGAGCGAGAGTCGGCCGACGGTCTTCGGCTCGCCCAGGTCGACCGTCAGGAACTGGCCGGGGGCCTGCGCGGCGGCGGCCGTCCAGCGGGTGTTGATGTCTCCGTCGACGGCGGCGAAGGCGTCGGAGCCGTCGCTCGCGGCCGCGGTCCAGGCGCCGTGCCGGACGCGCTGTTGGCAGCCGGGGAGGTCGCAGCCCGTCGACCAGATCGGCTCGCCGTGTTCGTAGGCACCGATGTCGGGAGCCGTGCCGCGGACTTCGGTGGTGATGCCGTCGAGCGTCTCACCGGTGTCGATCGCGGGTGAGACGTCGGTGAGCCACAGCTCACCGTTGACGGGGTCCGTGTAGCCGGCTTTGTCGGTGATGAGGTTGGAGCGGACCACCGGCCGCGGGTCGCCGGTCCCGGTCGCACTGACCGGCATGGGTCCGACGATGTTGCTGAAGTACGAGCCGGAGGCGTCGGTGGCGCCGCTCAGCAGCGTGGAGTTGCCGTTGATGCCCACGCCGTAGCTGGAGTTGTGGTCCTGGTTGGCGATGCTCGGGCCGGTGTGGCCGTTGAAGAAGGTGCCTCGCGTGCCGGTGTTCCAGGCGACGTTGTGGTGCAGGAGGAAGTGGCCCGAGTAGTTGTCGACGTAGAAGCCGACCTGGCCGTCGGCGTCGTGCGAGCTGTTGTGGTCCACGGAGGTGCCGGTGCCGTCCAGGCTGCAGCAGACGTACAGGGGTGAGCCGTCGCGGGAGGTGCGCATCGCCTCGGACAGGTCGTTGTAGGCGATGCGGTTGCCGTGGAACTCGGTGCCGTTGAGCTGCCAGGCCGTGTCGATGGAGGCGCGGCCTGTGCGGCGGACCGTGTTGTGCGTGACCGTGTGGTCGTTGCCGTTGATCTCGATGCCGGGTGTGTAGCTGCCCATCCAGCCGACGTCGTGGACGTAGTTGCCGGTGACCGTGTTGCCGGTGCCGCGCACCAGGACACCGTCGCCGGCGGACTGCGAGATCTCGCTGTTCTCCAGGGTGTTGCCGGTGCCGAGGATCTGCACACCGGAGTCGAGGATGCGGGAGGCCACGATGTGCCCCTCGGAGGGCGGGATCGCGAGGTCGCCGTCCGGCGGCATGGGGAGCGTGGAGAACTCCGAGATGTACGTGGCATGCAGTGCGTCGACCACAACTCCCGTACTCATCCTGCCCGTTCGCAGGGAGGTGCCCCACAGGTCGATTCCGCGGACGGTGACGTACGAGGCGTTGGACAGGTCCACTCCCCACAGGCGGTGTTTGGCGGTCACCGTGTGGTTGGCCATGCCGCCCTTGGGCGGGACGAGGTAGAGCCGGTGGGCGGATGTGTCGTAGTACCACTCCCCCGGCTGGTCGAGGGCGGCCTTGGAGCCCACGAGGTAGTAGTTGCGGTAGTTCTGGTTGCCCATGCACAGGGGCGGGCAGCGGTGGTTGCCGCCCTTGAAGTCCAGCTTGCCGGGCGAGCCGGCGGTGACCGTGCCGGTCTGCTGGGCCCAGGGGTTGGAGCCCGCCCACAGGTGCACGGTCGCGCCGGCCCAGTCCGCGTCCGGCAGGTCGGTGTCGTCGATGTGCTGGTCGGTGGAGGTGGAGTCGGCCTCGGCCCAGGTGGTGTTGAGCGGATCGGAGCCGGAGTTGGGCCAACGGCCTTCCGCCGCACGCCCGTTGTCCAGGAACACCGCGTTGAACTCGGGGTCCGTCGGCAGGTTCGTGTCGGCGGCGACCAGTCCGCCGCCGGCGTCCTTCCAGCCGGCCACCGGCTCGGTCCCGTCGACGGTCACCGGGCCGTCGCCGTACGCGGCGAGGTTGATCGGGGCGTCCTTCGTACCGGAGGGCGGGGTCACCTGCTCGCGGTAGGTGCCGCGGTGGATGAGGCAGGTGTCGCCCGGGCGAACGCGGGAGAGGCAGTCGCCGATGGTGCGCAGGGGCTTCGACGGGGAGCCGTACGCGTGGTCTCTGCCCCAGGGGGCGACATGGTAGATGCGGCCCTGGCCCGCTGCCTGCGCCTGTACGGGGAAGGCCAACAGCGCTGCCACCGTGGCCAGTACCGGCAGATGCCTCCGGCCCGGACGCCGTCTCTCCATCGAGAACCACCTGCCACCTCTACGCCGGAGGATTGGATTGCGATAGTTTTCGCAATCTGCGACCGCTCCGGAAACGTAGGAGATTGATCCGATGACGTCAACGGTCCGGACAGGATCCGGCGAAGCGAGGCGGCGCACGCTGGCCGAAATCGCCGATGAGGCAGGGGTTTCGGTCTCCACCGTCTCCAAGGTGCTCCACAACAGATCCGATGTATCGGCCGAGACTCGGGCCAAGGTGCAGCGCCTGCTGGAGAAGCACGGCTATCTCGCGCGGCCGCGCGCCGCAGCCACCGCGGCACCGCCCGGCGGGCTGATCGATCTCGTCATCAACGAGCTGGACAGCCCCTGGGCGGTGGAGCTGATCCGGGGCGCCGAGGACGTGCTGCACGAAGCGGGCATGGGGCTGGTGGTCTCGGCGACGCACGGGCGGCAGAAGCGGGCGCGGCAGTGGCTGGACTCGCTGGCCACGCGCCCCACCCGCGGCGCGATCCTGGTCGTACCCGAACTCGCTCCGGAGCAGCAGGCCGACCTCGCCGGTCTCGGGATCCCGTACGCCCTGGTCGCGCCGGTCGACGAGCCCGCGCCCGGCATTCCGTGGGTGGGGGCGACCAACTGGCCCGGCGGGCTTGCCGCGACACGCCATCTCATCGAGCTCGGCCACCGGCGCATCGCCGTCATCAGCGGCCCGGAGCGCCGGCTGACCTCGCGTGCCCGCGTGGACGGCTACCGTTCGGCGCTGACGGAGGCCGGGCTCCCCTTCGACCCGGAGCTGGTCCGCTACGGCGACTTCACCCACTCTCTCGCCCATCAACACGCCCTGGATCTCCTGGCGTTGGCCGACCGTCCCACGGCGATCTTCGCGGGCAGCGACCATCAGGCACTGGGCACCTACCGGGCGGCGGCCGAGCGCGGGTTGCGCATTCCGGACGACGTCAGTGTGGTCGGCTTCGACGACCTGCCGTTCGCGGACTGGGTGACGCCCCGTCTGACGACCATGCGGACGCCCATAGCCGACATGACGGCGCTGGCCGCCCGCATGGTGCTGCGGCTGCTGTCGGGACAGGAGCCGGAGACGACGCGGGTGGAGGTGGCCACGGAGCTGGTGGTGCGGGAGAGCAGCGGGCCGCCACCGGCCAGGTAGGCAACTCCGGTACTGCAAGCGGGAATTCGGTGGCCCGTGCCGGGATCACCCGCTACGTTGTCGCCTGCCCGCAGGCACGTGCGAGGAGCGTGCCATGGCCAAGGAGCAGGAGACATGGTCGGTCGTTCGCGCACGCGTTGACGTCCTGGTCCGTGATGGGCCGGTCATCGCGTGCTGCCTGTGATGCCGCGGCACGGCGAGCCTTTCCCTGCCCGAACCGTCGGTGCGCCTGTCGAGCGCCGGGGGGCGGGCCTCGTTGCCGGCGTTCCAAGGGGTCACCATGCCGTCCGTCTCCTCCGCCGTGTCCGATTCCGGCCGGCCTGTTCCGCCCAGCCTGTGGCGGGACGGCGACTTCCGCAGGCTGTGGGTGGGCCAGACGGTCTCCCAACTCGGCGAACACGCGAGTCTGGTGGTGCTGCCGCTGTTCGCGGTCCTGACGCTCCACGCAGGCGCCGGCCAGTTGGGCGTCCTGCGCGCGGTGGGGCAGGTGCCGATCCTGCTGCTCTCGCTCTTCGTCGGCGCATGGGTGGACGGATGGCGAACCCGCACGGTGATGGTGCTGGCGGATGTGGGCCGGACCCTGGTGCTGGGCGTCGCCGCCACGGCCGGTCTTCTCGGCCGGCTCGGGCTGTCGGCGCTGTTCGTGGTCGCGTTCGCCGTCGGGGCTCTGTCCGTGTTCTTCGACGTGGCCTACCAGGCGTCTCTGGTACGGCTGGTGAAACGCGATCAGCTGGTACGGGGCAACAGCGCGCTGGAGGGCAGCCGGTCCGCGGCGCAGATCGGCGGACCCCCTCTCGGCGGTGCGCTGGTGTCACTGGCGTCCGCGCCGATCGCTGCGGCCGTCGGCGCACTGTTCTTCGCGCTGTCGTTCCTGTCGATCCGGCGGATCCGTCGCCGTGAACCGGTGCCGGAGACCTCGCGACGACCCTCTCGGGTAGGGCGGCGGATCCAGGAGGGCCTGCGTTTCGTCGCGGGCGACGCCTCGCTGCGGACGGTGTGTCTCGCCTCGGCCGCGTTCCAGTTCTCCTTCGCGGCCACGATGACCGTCTATCTGCTCTTCCTGCCGCGGGAGCTGCACCTATCCCCCGCCGCTGTCGGGCTGGCGCTCGCGGCGACGGGACCGGGAGCGCTCCTTGGCTCGATGCTGGCCGCCCGGCTGCCGTGCCGGTTCGGGCACGGCGCGGTGCTCGTGTCAGCGGCAGCGCTCGGCGACGGTGTGTTCCTGTGCGTGCCCGCGCTGCACGGCTCCGCCACGGTGACGGTTCCGGCGCTGCTGGCGGCCAACTTCCTGTTCGGTACCGGCAGTCAGTTGGTGACCGTGACCGTGATGGCCGTACGGCAGGCCGTGACTCCGGACGGAATGCAGGGCCGTGCCGCGGCGACGATCACGTTCGTCGGCATGGGCCTGACCCCGTTCGGCTCCCTGCTGGGCGGATTCCTCGCGCAGGAGTGGGGGCCACGTACCGGCCTGCTGGTGACAGCGGCGGGCATGCTGCTGTCACCCGTGCTCATGGCTCTGTCTCCGCTCGCCCGCCTGGGACGGGTGTTGCCGGGCCGATGACGACGGCCGGCTCACCGTCCGTCCGGCTCAGCGGGCGGCGAGGAGTTCCAGCGTGTCGATCACTCGGTTGGAGAAGCCCCACTCGTTGTCGTACCAGGCGACGACCTTGACGTGGCGGCCGTCGACGCGGGTGAGGGCCGAGTCGAAGATCGACGAGGCCGGGTTGCCGGTGATGTCGGACGACACCAGCGGGTCGTCGGAGTACTCGAGGACACCGGCCAACGGGCCGTCCGCGGCGGCACGGTAGGCCGCCAGCACGTCCTCACGCGTCACGTCGCGGGCGACGGTCGTGTTGAGCTCGACGATCGAGCCCACCGGAACCGGTACCCGGATCGAGTCGCCCGACAGCTTGCCGTCGAGGCCGGGCAGCACGTGGCCGATCGCCTTGGCGGCGCCGGTCGTGGTCGGCACGATGTTGACGCCGGCGGCGCGGGCACGGCGGGGGTCGCGGTGCGGGCCGTCCTGGAGGTTCTGCTCCTGCGTGTAGGCGTGCACCGTGGTCATGAAGCCGTGCTCGATGCCGGCGAGTTCGTCGAGGACCGCGGCGAGCGGCGCGAGCGCGTTGGTGGTGCAGGAGGCGTTCGAGACGATCGTGTGCAGTTCCGGGTCGTAGGCGTCGGTGTTGACCCCGTACGCGAGGGTCACGTCGGCGCCGTCCGACGGCGCGCTGACGAGGACCTTCTTCGCGCCCGCGTCGAGGTGGGCGCGGGCGGCCTTGGCCGACGTGAAGCGGCCGGTCGCCTCCAGCACGAGGTCGACGCCGAGTTCGGCCCACGGCAGCTGCGCCGGCTCGCGCTCGGCGAGCACCGTGATGCGTCGGCCGTCGACGACGAGCGTGTTCCCGTCGACGCTCACCGGGCGGCCGAGCCGGCCGGCCGTCGAGTCGTAGGCGAGGAGCCGGGCGAGGGTGGCGGGCTCGGTGAGGTCGTTGACGGCGACGATCTCCAGGTCGCTGTCGCGCTCCAACAGGGCGCGCAGCACATTGCGGCCGATGCGACCGAAACCGTTGATGGCGATGCGAGTCATGAATGCCCCTTGATGTCTGTGCGTCAGGCCTTGATGACACCAGCCTCGCGCGCGGGGTCCGGCCGTGGCCGTGGCGTGAGCGCCATGGTTCGCAAGGATCGCGCCAAGCCGCCGGAGCGTCCTGACGGCGGGCTACTCGCCCTGGGTGAAGGTGCGCCGGTACTCGCTCGGCGTGGTGGCG
This sequence comes from Streptomyces sp. NBC_00461, assembly GCF_036013935.1. Taxonomy (NCBI): domain Bacteria; kingdom Bacillati; phylum Actinomycetota; class Actinomycetes; order Kitasatosporales; family Streptomycetaceae; genus Streptomyces; species Streptomyces sp. NBC_00461. The sequence continues at coordinate 8,934,277 of NZ_CP107902.1, read as the reverse complement.
AGGATGCGCTGGAAGTGCAGCCGCAGATTCGCCCCGGTGCCGAGACCCACGTCGTTCGCGATCTGCTCGACGCTCCGCTCGGAACGCTCCAGCAGCTCCCGGGCCAGGTCGATGCGGGCGCGCATGACCCACTGCATCGGCGTGTATCCGGTGTCCTCGACGAAGCGACGCGAGAAGGTGCGCGGCGAGACGGCGGCGTGCTCGGCGAGGGTTTCGAGACCCAGGGGTTCGTCGAGCCGGTGCAGGGCCCACTCACGCGTGGCGGCGAACCGCTCGCCGAGCGGCTCGGGCACACTGCGAGGTACGTACTGCGCCTGGCCGCCGCTGCGGTAGGGGGCCGCGACCAGGCGCCGGGCCGCGTGGTTCGAGGCGGCCACGCCGAGGTCGCGGCGCAGGATGTGCAGGCACAGGTCGATGCCGGAGGCGGCACCGGCCGAGGTCAGCACGCTGCCCGCGTCGACGAACAGGACGTTCTCGTCGACCTGGACGAGCGGATGCCTGTCCGCCAGTGCCTTCGTGTAATGCCAGTGCGTCGTGGCGCGCCGGCCGTCGAGCAGGCCCGTGGCGGCGAGCGCGAAGGCGCCCGTGGAAATGGCCGCGAGCCGCGCGCCCCGGTCGTGGGCGGCGATCAGCGCGTCGACGACGGCCCACGGCGGGTCCTCACGGTCCGGGAACCGGTAGCCGGGCACGAACACGATGTCGGCCCACGCGAGCGCGTCGAGGCCGTCGGCGACGTGGTACGCCAGGCCGTCGCCGCCGGTCACGAGCCCGGGGGCCGCACCGCACACCCGCACCTCGTACGGCATGCTCGCGCGGGTCGTGAACACCTGCGCCGGGATGCCGACATCGAGCGGCTTCGCCCCTTCGAGCACGAGGACGGCGACGCGATGGAGGCGGGAGGACGGCACGGGGACCAGGGTACGAGGGGCGCGGAGCCGATCTGATCATCCGGCACCCCCGGAGGGATGTCGCCGGTCGGGCGCCGGCCGTCCGGCCGGGGCCCGGAGCGACCGCACCGGTCACCGGCACCGCGGTCCGCGCGTCAGGAGAGCCAGTCGGTGTAGCGGGTGGGGGCGAGGTGGGCTTCCTTGTCGGTGAGGACGTCGCCCTTGACGACGGCGAACATGCCGGCGGTGGGGTCGGTGACGACCGTACGGCTGTCGCCCTTGCGGGTCAGGGTGAGCCGGCCCAGCTCGTCGAGGCTGAAGATGTCGGGGCCGCCGATGTTGCGGATGCCGTTCAGCGGGGCGCCGGTGGCGACCTCCGTCACCGCCTCGGCCACGTCCTTGGCGGCGATCGGCTGGATCGGCGTGGCGGGCAGCCGGACGGTGTCGCCTTCCGTGGTCCAGGACAGGACGGCGTCCATGAACTCCATGAACTGCGTCGCCCGGACGATCGAGTAGGGGACCGGCCCGTCCGCGAGGATGTGCTCCTGGAGCGCCTTGGCGCGGTAGTAGTCCAGTTCCGGCACCTGGTCCGTGCCGACGATCGAGAGGATGACGAAGTGGCGGACGCCGCCCTTGTGCGCCGCGGCCAGGAGGTTGTCCATCGAGGTCTGGAAGAACGCCGGGGAGGCTTCGTCGAAGGTCGGCGAGTTCGTCAGGTTGACGACGACGTCGGCTCCCGCCGTCGCCGCGTCCAGTCCCTGGCCGGTGATGACGTCGACTCCGGTGGACTTCGAGTGCGGGACCGCCTCGTGCCCGGCGGCCTTCAGGTTCTTGACGACCTGCGAACCGATCAGTCCGGTACCGCCGATGACCGCGAACTTCATGACATGCCTTTCGTCGGGGGTTTGTGCGCAATATGACATAAGAACACTTATGGGGCGCGGCAGGAAACAGGCCGCACACAGGCCGGGAGGACGGGGCCTCAGCAGCCGTCGACGAACGTGACGGTCTCGTCGAGCGGCGCCCGTCCCGTACGGGAGTCATGGACCGTGACGTCCTCGAACCCGATGGACATGCCGCAGAAGAGCATGAGTTCGCCGGGCGGCGAGACGACCTCCGCGACGCTCCGGTGGAACTTCGCCCACGCCATCTGCGGGCAGCTGTGCAGCCCTTCGGCCCGCAGCAGCACCATGACGGTCTGCAGCCACATGCCGGCATCGGCCCATTGCGGCGCGCCCATGCCGCGGTCGATGTAGCAGAACAGGGCCGCGGACGCGCCGAAGCAGTCCCAGTTCGCGGAGGCGGCTCGCTGACGCGCCTCCAGGTCCTCGCGCGAAATGCCGAGTGAGCCGTAGCGCTGCTCGCCGAAGGCGGACCGGCGCTCGCGATAGGGGGACTTCAGTGTGGGCGGGTACTGCTCGTACTCCGGCTCGTCCCAGGGGTCGCCTGTGGCCAGGCGTTCGCCGGCGCGCTTCTTGACCTCGGCGAGAGGCCGGCCGGTCAGCACATAGGCGTGCCACGGCTGGATGTTCGATCCCGACGGCGACCAGGCCGCGGCGGACAGGACACGCTCCAGCGTCTCCCTCGGAACCTCCCGGTCGGTGAATCCACGCACCGCCCGGCGGCTCGTGACCGCCTCGTAGACGTCCATGCTCCCCTGCTCCCTCGTCCGCTCGACACATGCCGCTTTGGTTGCGATCAAGATCGTATCACTCGATACCTTCTCGTGTTTAACTATTGTTGAGCACGACCCTTCAGCCCTCGGCGTCCCGCCCCGGGCTCGGCATTCTGGAGAAAACGATGGCCACGCTGCTGCACCTCGACTCGTCCGTGTTCCCGGGCGAGGCGTCCTCGTCCCGTTCGGTCACGGCCGCCTTCCGCGAGGCCTGGAAGGAACAGCATCCGCAGGGCACGGTGATCCACCGCGACCTCGCCGCCGACCCTGTCCCGCACATCACGGCCGCCGCCTGGTCAGCCGGTTACGTCTCCCCGTCGGAGCGCACCCCGGAGCAGTCCGCCGCGTTCGCCGCGCGCGTGAAGCTCATCGAGGAACTGGAGCGGGCCGACCTCGTCCTGATCGGCGCGCCCATGTACAACTTCTCGATCCCGTCGACCCTCAAGGCATGGCTGGACAGCGTGCTTCTGCTCGGCCGCACCGCGGGCGAGCACCCCTCGGCGCAGGGCACTCCGGCCGTGGTCGTCGCCAGCCGCGGCGGCTCCTACGCGCCGGGCAGCCCGCGCGAGGGCTTCGACTTCGTACAGAACTACCTGGAGGCGGTCCTCAAGGACACCCTCGGCCTGGACGTCGAGTTCATCGTCCCGGAACTCACCATGGCGTCCCGCAACCCGGCGATGTCCGAACTGCTCCCGCTCTACGAGGCGTCCCGCGAGCGCGCCTTCGAGCAGGCGAGCGCCAAGGCGAAGGAACTCGCGGAGCGCCTCGCCGCATAACCGGGCGGGCCGGATCAGACGCGGCGCGCCCGCGCGGCAGCCAACCGCTCCGTGGGCGCGCTCACGCCTCTTCGTCCCCAGAGTGGGCGATCCGGGTCAGCAGTTCCGTCAGCTTCTCCGCATCGCCCGACCCGAGGCCGGCGACCAGGCGCTCGGACTGCGGTTGCGCCGCCGCATGGGCCGCGTCGAAGAGTTCGAGCCCCTGAGGCGTGATCTCCACCGCCCGCGCCCGCCGGTCCCCGGGAACGGACTTGCGTACGGCGAGCCCCTTGCGCTCCAGGTCGTCGACGACGCGCATGATTCCGGCCTTGTCGGTCCCTGTCGCCGCCGCCAAGTCCCGCTGCACCGTGGGCCCTTGGTCGACCAGCACGATCAGCACGGCGAAGTGCCGCAGCTCGATGCCGAGCGGCCGGAGCGCCTCCCCCATCACCGCGGCGGCCCGCCAGTGCGCCCGGCGCAGCAGCAGGCCGAGCGCGAAGGGCGATGCGTCCCCGGGGCGGTCGGTCGCGCGCGGGGTGGTGGTTCTGGGGGGACCGTCGGCGCTCATGGGGCCAGGTTACAGCCGTCCATGCATCTGAAACGGTATCGATCGATACCACATGCGGGATCAATCCCTGGGAATCCCTGGGAATCCCTCCCTTGCTATGCGGTGATGCCCGGGTTGCTGCTCAGGATGTCCTCGGTGGTCCGCCGCAGCCGGGGCAGAAAGCCGAGCACCTCTTCGGCCCGGTGCAGGAGGTCGCGGGTGGAGGTGGTGCCGAGGTCGGCGACGACTGCGAGGCCTCATTGTTCCAGTTCGCCACCGCGCGATCGTGCTCAGGCGACCGGCAGCCCCCAGCGGGGCGCGTCCCCGTTCGGCCGTACGGGTGCGACGGTCAGGTCGGGCCGGTCGCCCCTGGTGGTGATCAGCGCCGACTCCCCCTTGCGGAGGGTGAGGTGGATCGCGCCGCTGCCGGCGTCGGTGTACCTGAGGGGGTGGCCCCGTCGGTCCCGTACGTCGAGCGGTCCCGCGATGCCGTGCCGTACGACGCAGGGAGCGCCCGCCTCGCTGAACACCTCCACCCAGCGGGTGGTGCCGCCTCGGCGGTGCGCGCTCATCAGGAAGGCGCCCTGGGTACGGAAGTTGTGCACGGCCAGGTCCGCCCAGGCGGCGGGCAGCGCGGGGAACACCCTGATGACGCCGCCCCAGGACTGGCAGATCATGTCGTGCAGGGACTGGGCCGCCGACAGCGGGGTCTCGATGACGGGGCCCGACTCCAGGTACATGGTGTTGGGCTTGATGAAGCGGGTCATGAGTTCGCCGAGGTAGTTCAGCGCGTCCTCGCCCTTGCCGAGCAGCGCCGACATCGAGGCGGCGCCCGTGAAGGTGTAGCCCTGGAGGGCGCCCTCGAAGCCCACCCAGTGCGCCAGCGACTTCTCGATCAGCGCGCGTTCGTCGGGGGTGCGGCCGGTGAGCTCGTACAGCGGGTAGACGGCGAGGAGATGCGAGTAGTGGCGGTGCGACTTCGCGAAGGGGATGTCGGCGCCGATCATGAAGCCGTTGGCGTCCGTCGGATACGGCGTCCGCTTCGCCAGTACCTCCTGCCAGCGGGGCACCAACGGGTCCTCTATGCCGAGGAGTTCGGTGGATTCGATGAGCGTGCGGCAGCCCCAGGTCAGGAGCATCAGGTCGTAGTTGCAGTCGCGTGAGTCGCCGCCGTACTCCGGGGAGAAGGTGGCGGGCAGGTGCAGTTTGCCGTCCGGGCCGGGCTCGGTGAAGTGCAGGTAGTAGTTGATCGCCTTGCGGAGGAGGGGGAAGAGGACGTCCCGGAGGATCGACTGGTCCATGGTGTGGCGGTAGCTGAGCCAGACGTTGTGCAACGCCCAGGTGAGGTCGCCGACTTCGGGGGTCGGCGGGTCCTGGCCGGGGATGCCGACGCCGTAGCCGGTGAGGGTGCCGGCCGCGCCGTTCACCAGATGGGGGTCGGTGGTCCGCGGGATGCCGATCGAGTCGGCACGGTACGGCGCCGCCACCTCCTTGGCCAGGTTGTCCCTAAATTCGCTCAACGCCCGGGTGATGGCGTCGAGTTCGAGGTGGTTGGAGCCGTGGATGAGCCAGTACTCCAGCTGGGCGTTGAGGTTCCACCAGGTGTTGGGCCACGGGGTCGGCTCCAGCCAGGGGCCGCTGGTCGCCATCACGGGTGCGTCGCGGCGGGCCGCGGAGGCGGCCTTGTACAGCTGGATCCAGTAGAAGCGCTGGATACGGGCGTCGGGGACGGACAGAAAACTCTTGCGGTAGTAGGCGTGCCACCAGGCGCGGTGGGTCACCGCCAGTGCGGAGTACGGGAGTTGGGCCGTGGTGCGGACCGTCCTGAGCGCCCGGTCCAGGGCCGTGGTCTGCGGGTGGGAGTACGCCACGTGCGCGTACAGTGTCCGCGACCTGCCCCTGGTCCGCTCCCGCCACGCGGTGACGTGCTGTCCGCCCGCCAGCAGGGGCTGCACGGCGGCGCTCACCCCGTCATGGTCGGCGACCCGCGCCGGTGGGTTGCCCTGGTAGCCGTCCGGCAGTGGTTTGAAGGCGGCGCGCGGGCTGATCGCCTCGGCCGGGTGGAACACCCAGCGGAATCCCCGCTCGCCCTCGCTCGGTGTCACCTCCACGGCGAGGACGGAACGGTCGTTGTGGACCAGAGCACGCAGGCTCAGGGTGCCCTTTTCGGTGGTGAGGGTGCCGGTCAACTCGGCGTCGTGCAGCGACAGTCGCCAGTCCAGGCCGGTGATCGCGCCCACCGGCTCCAGGGTGAAGTGTCCGATCGGCAGCCGGGCCAGGCCGAAGAGGGAGCCGAACTCGGGGCGGTGGTCCTGCACTTCGGAGTGCTGGACGTTGAAGCGCACCGCGGTCGATGCGGCACCGGGTTCGGCGTAGATGCCGGAGCCGAGGAAGCCGTTGCCGAGGAACGGGCCTTCGTACCAGTCCGTCGGCATCAATTGCCAGACCATGTCGGCGTCGTCGAGCACGCTCCGCCAGGGGTCCTGGAGTGAAGTGGTGGTCTCGTCGACCTGGTCGGCCTGCTCGGCCGCGCTCGCCGGGGTGGTCAGGCCGGAGGTCAGCAGTGCGCCGCCGAGGGCGGATCCGGTGGCGAGGACGGTACGTCTGGACGGGTCGGGAGCGGAGGGGCAGGACACGTTGCCTCCAAGCAGACTCAGCGATTCATCGGAGCTATTCCGCGTTGCAACATAGGGATGAGGGTGTGGTGCGTCAATGAGGTGCGAGAGGTCCGATCTATCGATCTATCGGGCTGCGAGTGACCGGAGAGTCCGGGCTTCGCGCGCGAGCACCTTCTCGTCGTTGTCGGGGACGAACTCCAGGAGGACGTCCAGGGGTTGGCCCTGCCCACGCAGGTGGTCGAGGGCCGCCCGCCACAGTGCGGCGCGAGAGGAGAGCGGGTGCCGGGTGGTTGCGGGCCACCAGGAGAAGGCGTGCACCGCGGCGACACGGTTGGCCAGGGCGTCGAGGCCGACCAGCGCGTCCACGTCGGGTACGTCGAGCGGCGGTTGCCAATACGTGCGGACATCGGGGCGGCCGATCTCGTCGAGCAACTGGAGGGTACGGTCGGCGCCGTCGGTCAGGGTGTTGCGGTGGAACTCGAACGCGAGGTGGATGCCCGCGTCGGCCGCGAGCGCCCCCGCGCGACGGGTGTCCGCGATGACCGCCGCCCTCCCGTCGGGCGACGTCTCCTCGGTGCCCGCGGCGCCGGCCCAGATCCGGATGCGGGGCGCACCGAGCCGCACGGCCGAGCGGAGGACGCCGCCGAAGGCAGCCGGGTCGGTGTGTCCGGCCCGGTAGTAGGAGCCGTATGAGGCGACCGCCAGGCCCGCCTTCTCGGTGGCGGCGCGGACATCGGCGGCGACGGCCTCGTCCCCGGCGGGTACGTGGATGTCGGCTCCCCATTCGACGCACTCCAGGCCCGCGTCAGCCGCGGCCTCGATGACGCCGGCCGCGTCCAGGTGGCGCAGGGTGACGGAGCACAGCCCCAGGCGGAGCGTCATGACGGCTCCTCGGTGACGGAGGGACCGTCGTGGGTGCCGAAATCGATGACCGTACGGGCTCCGTCGGCCCAGCGGATCGTGACGGCGAGGCCGTTCGCCTCGGCGGTGGCCTGTCCGGCGAGGGGGGCCGGGTCCGGTTCACCCGTGAGGGAGGCCAGGGCGACGAACACCGTGCCGGAGTCCGACTCGCCCACGGTTCCGGTGAGCTCGGGGACCAGGGCCCAGGGGCCGTAGGCGGTGCCCTGGGGGGCGCGGACCGTGCGCTGCGCGGGCCAGCCGTGCAGGCCGAGCAACTGACTTGTCACTTCTGCACCGTTGAGCTGTGTCTCCGGTGTCTGTTCTGCTTCGGCGGCGAGTTCGGGTGACAGGGCGACGGCCCAGCCGGTGTGGTGGATCGTCGTTCCCGGCGGGACGCCGACCGTGCGGTGGACGCGTACTTCCAGTCTGCCGCGGGTCAGCGTGAAGCTCTCGATGCGGGCCGAGGGGAGGACGGGGCCGCCGTCGGGGAAGACGGGCCGGTGCCAGGAGGCGAGCCAGTCGGGGCCGGCGGCCAGGGGGTTGATGCGCAGGCGGGCGCTGCGGGTGCCGCGTGCCTGGAGCGCGATGTGGTTGTCGGGGACGTTGGCGGCACCGGTGGGGCCGGTGCGGGTGGAGTACGCGAGGCGGGCGTAGAGCGGGTTGCCGGGCGCGCGCTCCGGCTCGCGGGAGTCGAGCTTGTAACTGCCGTGATTGTGCAGGCGGGTGAGGCCGTCCGCGCCTGTGGTCTGGATGAGCAGTCCGGGCGCGGGAAGGGCGAGCGTGCGGTCGGGCCCCTCGACGGGTGCCCTCTCCTCGGTGGCCGTCCACACCGGATGCCCGGGCGGGAGCAGCAGTGCGAGGAAGCCCTTCGAGGCCCAGTACGGGGAGCCGGGACCGGAGTAGTTCTGCAGGGTCGCCGCGTGCGGGCCGTACCAGCCGAGGCTGAGGATGCCGTCCGCGCCGGGCGCGCCGCGGTCGAGGAAGTGCCGCAGCGCCCCGCTGAGGATGCGGCGGGTGGCGCCGGGGGCGAGCGGGGTTTCGCCGGTGAGGGCGCCGAGGGCCACGGCGGTGCCGGCGGCGAAGCGGTAGGTCAGGGAGCGTCCGTGGTGGATCGGGGCGCCGTTGGCGTCGAAGAGCATGGCGAAGCCTTCGAGGAACTCCCTCAGCCGCGGGCCCAGTTGGCCGAGCAGTGTCCGGTCCTTGACGAGGTGGGCGTGCAGCAGCGGGTAGAAGTGCAGGGCCCAGCCGTTGTAGTGGTCGAAGGAGCGGCCGTCGCCGTCCGAGTACCAGCCCTGTCCCTGGTACCAGCCGTTCAGCAGGACGAGCCCGCGCTCGATGGCACGCTGTGTCTCGGCGTCGCCGCGCCCCACTGCTTCGAGGAAGCCCGCCACGGTCAGCGGGAAGAGGTACCAGTTGTTGGGGGCGGGCGTGTGCCGCAGCGCGCCGCGCAACCAGTGCTCGACGCGGTCCTGGTCGGCGGTGGGCAGGGTGTCCCAGGTCCAGGGCGCGGTGAGGCGCAGGGCCAGCGCCACGGACGCGGATTCCACCATGGGCTGGCCCTGGATCCCGTGGTGTCCGATCTCCGGCCAGGACTCGGCGTCGTCGCGCCCGGGGGTGCGGGTGCCCCGCGTGAGACCGGCGGTGTACCGCTCCAGGAAGCCGTGCGGGTCCTTGCCGGACGCTCCGGCCGTGCGGAACGCGGCCAGCAGGAACGTACGCGCGAAGCCTTCCAGGCCGTCCGAGCGCACCCCGGACCTGGACGGCGGGCCGGGCAGGTCGATCAGGGCGTGGCCGGGGGTGGCGTAGCGCAGGGCCGCGGTCAGCAGCCCGTCGGCGGCGGCCTCCCAGTGGGCGCGGGTGTAGCCGGTGCGGGGGCTGAGGGTGCGGTCGTCGGCGGGGAGGGCGAGGGGACGGTCGGGCATGGCGGGGCCACGTCTCCTGTTCGTTGCGGCGGTCTTCGTCAGCGGCTGCAGGTGTCAGGCGAGGCGGGCCAGGGTTTCGGGCCGTACGGGATGGGCGAAGGGCCGGCCACGGACGTACGACTCGACCTCCGCCAGTGCCAGGTCGGCGAGGCGTCGCAGCTCTCCGCCCTTCGAGCCGGCGATGTGCGGGGTGATGACGACGTTGGAGCAGTCGAACAGCGGTGAGTCGGCGGGCAGTACCTCCGGCTCGGTGACGTCGAGGATCGCGTTCAGGCGTCCGGACACCACCTCGGCCGTGAGGGCCCGCTGGTCCACGACGGCACCGCGCGCGGTGTTGATCAGTGTGCCGCCGGTGCGCAGCCGGGCCAGCAGCTCGCGGCTGACCAGGCCGCGGGTCTCGGGCAGCAGCGGCGTGTGCACGCTGACGACGTCGCTCCGGGCGAACAGCTCCGGCAGGCCGACCGGCTCCGCTCCGAGCGCGCGCGCCTCGGCGTCCGAGACGTAGGGGTCATGCAGCAGCACGTCCAGTTCGTGGTGGCGCAGCAGGTCGATGACGCGGCGTCCGATGATCGAAGCGCTCAGGATGCCCACGGTGCGGCGGTAGTTGCCGGCGTCGGGGTGGCGTTCGTACCAGTCGACGCGGCGGCGTTCGGTGCGATAGGCGCGGGCGGTGTCGAGGACGCGTTTGTTGGCGAGCAGGATCATGGCGAGGGTGTATTCGGCGACCGGCACGGCGTTGGCCGCGGCGGCGGAGGACACCGCGAGGCCGCGTTCCCAGCAGGCGGGGGTGATGTGGTGGCGTACGGTCCCGGCGGTGTGGACGACCGCGCGCAGCCGGGGCGCCGAGTCCAGCACCGCCTGGTCGACGGGTGGGCAGCCCCAGCCGGTGATGAGCAGTTCGGCGTCGGCGAGCGCGCGCCGCGCGACGGGGGTGGTGAGATCGTCCAGGACCAGCTGCGGGTCGATGTCGGTGAGGGCGGCCAGCCGGGCCCGTACCTCCGGGTCGAGGACCTGTCGTGCGGTCCTGTGCGCCATGGCGAGCACGGTGCGCGGGGGGCGACGGAACTGGTCGTCGGGGTGGGTCACTTGACGCTCCCTGCGGTCAGGCCGGACTTCCAGTAGCGCTGCAGCGTGAGGAACGCGACGATCAGCGGGACGACGGCGAGCAGCGAGCCGATGACGACGAGCGGGTAGTACTCGGGTGAGACGGTGGCGGAGCTGTTCCAGGTGTAGAGGCCGAGGCTGAGCGGATACAGGTGCTGGTTGGAGAGCATCACCATCGGCAGGAAGAAGTTGTTCCAGATGGCGGTGAGCTGGAAGAGGAAGACGGTGACGAAGCCGGGGCCGAGCATGCGCAGGCTGACCCGGACGTACGTCTGCAGTTCGCCCGCGCCGTCCACCCGGGAGGCCTCCAGCACCTCGTTGGGCACGTACCCGCTGCTGAGCAGGCGGGCGAGGTAGACGCCGAACGGGTTGAACAGGACGGGGATGAAGACCGCCCAGAAGGTGTTGACCAGGCCGATGCCGGAGGCCACCAGGTAGAGCGGGAGGGCCAGGACGGTCGGCGGGACCATGACGCCGGTCAGGACGAGCCCGAACAGCTTCTCCTTGTGCGGGAACTCGTACTTGTCGAAGGCGTAGCCGGCGGCGACGCTGATCAGCGAGCCGATGAGGGCGCCGAGGACCGCGTACAGCAGGCTGTTGAGGTACCAGCGGCCGTAGACGCCGTCCTCCATGGTGAACAGGTCGCTGAGGTTGTGCCAGAGGGAGAAGTTCCCGAGGGAGAGGATGTCGCTGCCGAAGAGCGCGTCGGCGTTCTTGGTGGAGGCGAGCAGCAGCCACAGGCCCGGCAACACCGCGTAGAGGGCCGCGAGGACGACGACGGTGTTGGCGACGGCACGGCTGGTCAGCTTGCTCGTTCTCGCCGAACTGCGCCTGGTCGTCGGCTTATTGGCGGTGGTCAGCTGGGTCGTGGTCATCGCGTGCTCCGTTCCCGGCGGCCCGCCCAGCGTGTGACGGCGAACGACAGTGCGCAGGTGACGATCAGGAGGATGACGGAAGCCGCGGAGGCCAGGCCGTAGTTGTTACGGCGGAACGCGGCGTCGTAGATGTACATGTTCGGTGTGAAGCGGGAGTTGACCATCGGGGTGGCCTGGTTCATCAGCATGGGCTCGGTGAACAGCTGCAGCGCACCGATCAGCGCGAACATGCACACCATCACGACCGAGCCCTTGATGATGGGCACCTTCACCATGAGGGCGGTACGGATGCCGCCGGCGCCGTCGATCCGCGCCGCCTCGATCACCTCGCGGGGCAGGGCCTGCAGGGCGGCGTAGAAGATCACCATGTTGTAGCCGAGGCCGCTCCACAGGGCGATGTTGACGATCGACGGCAGGACGCTGTGCAGTCCGAGGAAGTCGATGGTGATGTCGGCCCGGGCGAAGACGTTGATGACCGGGCTGAGGCCGGGGGTGTAGAGGTACAGCCAGATCACGGCCGCGATGATGCCGGGCACGGCGTGCGGCACGTACAGCAGCATCTGGGCGGTGCGCCGCAGCCGGATCAGTCCGGAGTCGAGGAGCAGGGCGAGCGCGAGGGCGCCGGCCACCACGACCGGTACGAAGATGACGCAGTAGAGGGCGATGACGCCGAACCCGGAGACGAAGCTCGGGTCGGTCAGCACCGCGAGGTAGCTGCGCAGTCCGGTGAAGACGGTGGTGCCGCCGCCGAAGCCGAGGCCCTTGTGGTCCTCGGAGAAGAGGCTGAGACCGATGGCGTAGCCGACGGGGACGAGGAACACGGCGACGAGCACTGCCGTGAACGGAGCCAGGAGCGTGACGCAGGCGAGCGCCTGCTGCCGGCGTCCGGCCTTTCGGGGGCGGGCCCCGCTCGCGGTCCGCGGTGCCGTCCCCGTCCGCTTTCGCGTTTTCCCTGGAGAGATCACTGTGCTCACGGGTGCACCTCAGTTGGTAGTGACCGACAGGCCGAGGCTCTTGAGGTCGGGCAGCGTCCGGCGTTGTCCTTCGCGGAGCGCGCCGATGATGGTTCCTTTGCCGGCGCCGGCCTTCGCGAAGCCGTCCTCGACGGAGGTGATGGTGGAGGTCATGCGTGGCCCCCACTTCCAGCGGGGCGAGATCAGCTTGGCCTGCTGCTGGAAGAGGCCGAAGATGTCCTGGCCGGAGTAGTAGCCGGTGTCCATCTCCTTGCGGGCGACGGGGACGAGGGAGGGCACGGCCGGGTAGGCGCTGCTGATGCCGCTGGAGAGCTTGGCGCGCAGGGCGTCCGGGCTGGTGACCATCCAGGAGATGAAGTCCAGCGCCTCCTTGGGGTGCCCGCTGTCCTTGGTGACGGCGAAGGTCGAGCCGCCCTGTGTGCCGAGCGACGGCTTGGTCGGATCCCACTGCGGCAGCGGCGCGACGGCCCACTTGCCCTTGCCTGTGGGTGTGGAGTTCATCAGCGAACCGGCCGCCCAGGCGCCCGCCGTGTAGCCGACGGTCTCGCCGCTCTGCAGGTGCGCCCGCCACTGCTGGCTGTCCACCGGCTCGACGCGCACCAGGTCCTCATCCACCAGGTGCTGCCAGAAGGCGGCGACCTTGCGGGTCGGGGCGTCGGCCATGGAGATGCGCCAGGTGTCGTCGGAGGTCCGATACCACTGGGCGCCGGCCTGCCAGGCGAACCCGGCCATGTGCAGGGAGCCGTTGGTGAAGAAGCTGGCGATACGCGAGCGGGGCTGCGCCTTCTTCAGTTTGCGGGCCGAACTCTCGAACTCCGCCCAGGTCTTGGGGACTTGGATGCCGTACTTGGTGAACACGTCCTTGCGGTAGAAGAACATCATCGGCTCGATGTCCACCGGCACGGCGTAGGTGTGCCCGTCGAGGGTGGTGAGGTCCAGCGCCTGCGGGAGGATCTTGCGGCGCACCGAGTGGGGCAGCAGCCTGGTGAGGTCGCGCGGTACGCCGTCGATGGCGAAGCCGGGCAGCTGGGGGTACTCGATGGTGGCGACGTCGGGGGCGTTGCCGGCGCGGGCCGCGTTGCTGAGCTTGGCGTAGCCGCCCTGGGCTCCGGAGGGGACCTGCTGGAAGTCGACCCTGACCTTGTTCTGGACGCGGTTGTACTCGTCGACGACCTGCTGGGTGCCCCGCAGCGCCGACCAGAAGGTGAGGTGGACCTGCTGTCGGGCCTGGGCTGTGCCACTGCCACCGGAGGCGGAGCAGGCCGTGAGCAGCATGGCGAGGATCGTGAGCAGCGCCGGTACGGAGTTGCGGGTATGTCGCATGGGCCCTCCCGCTTCTTTGCTGGGTTACGGGCATCCTGGGCGCCAAGCGAAAAACACGTCAAGAGATCGAACAGAAGAAACTCAAACGCTCAAACGAACATCTGCGTGAAGAACGGCGATGGCCCCTCCGGTCGCATTCAGACCGCCGGTGGTGCGGTGGACGCCCTGACCACGAGGTCGGGCAGCAGCTCCAGATGGCGCGTGGCACCGGGGCGCAGCCCGCCCCGGGCCATGTCGAGCCGCCGCAGCAGCAGGTCGACTCCGGTGCGGCCGAGTTCCGCCTTGGGCGGCGCCACGGCGGTCAGCGGGACCGACCCCATGTCGGCGACGACGTCGTTGTACGCGACCACCGAACACCGTCCCGGGACGGAGATCCCCGCGGCCTGCAGCCCCCGCACCAGCACCAGCGCGTCCATGTCGCTGTGGATCAGCACCGCCGTGGCACCGCACTCGGCGACCGGCTCCGCCAGGTCGACCGCGCGCGGGTCGGCGACAAGCGGGTCGGGGCCCGCGGTGGGCGAACTGAGGATCGCGCGGCATCCGTCGGCCAGTCCCCGAGCAGCCGTCTGTCCGGCGAACTCCCCGCGGATGATGCGCGCCGTGGGGCTGTCGTCGCGCGCCGCCAGCACGATCCGCCGGTGGCCGAGGTCGACCAGGTGCCCGAGGGCCAGATGGACGCCGTAGGCATGGTCCGTGCGCACGCAGTCCACCTGGTAGATCGCGCTGGTCCGGGGGGGCCGCCGTTCGACGAGGACGGCGGGAACGTCCAGGCCGGACAGCCAGGACTGGTCCGCGTCCGCCTCCTCCTGGGTGCGCCAGTGCGGCGACAGGAGCAGTCCGCGGGCCCCGTCGTCCAGCGCCTGCCGCACGGCCTCGCGCTCCGCCCCGCCGTGGCCGGCGGTGATGTGCAGGGCGAGCCGCAGGCCGGCCTTCTCCGCTGCCTCTCGCGCGCCCTGGACGGCCTCGGTGAGGTAGGTGTTGCTCTCGGGCACGATCATGGCGACCGCGTCGTTCCCGGAGGCGGCCTCCTCGGGCATCGGGCGCAGCGAACGCGCCACCCCGTGCCCGCGGCGCACCTCCCCGCGCTGGGCGAGTTCCTCGACGTCGCGGCGCACGGTCACGACGGAGACGCCGAGTTCGTCGGCGAGATCCGTGATGCGCGCGACCCCCCGCTCCCGCACCACCTCCGCGATCCGGGCCTGCCGTGTCTCCGCCGACTCCCGCATGTCCCACCGCTCCCGTCCGCGTCGGCCGCCCGCCGGGGCATGGCCGCACGGCACCTCGCACGTTCGCTTTTCGCACGATCGGTTTCGTGCGACGACCTCCATGATAGCGATCAATCGATCACGTTGGGGCGGGGCCGCGGTCCTCCCCTGACCCTCCTCCGGTCGTCACCGTTCGAACGCGCCAGGCAGGGCGCGGCCGGTCGGTGGAGGCCAGGTACCTGTTCACCCACGCCGGAGGGAAGCAGAATCGCGCCGCCGGTCTGCTGGCCGCCGAGGGTCTCAGGGGCAGCGACTCCAGTGACGTCATGACCATCCGCACCGAATGCCCGTACCAGACACTGGATCTGGTCCCGGAGGGTGCCGAACGCCCGGCCTTCAGGCTCTGGGCCGTGTACGTGCCCGAGGACGCCGAGCAGCGCAGATGTCACGCCTACGGATTACTCATGATCGAAAAGCCCGGGATCCCCGGCGCTCTTCATCTCGCCTGGCCCCTCATCAGGCGCTTCACCGAGAGGGTGTTCGCCGAGGACCGGATGGCCGTCCAAGCCGAGCAGCGGGCCTGGGACGAACAGGGCGAGGACCGCAACCACGAGGTCTTTCCCCTGATCCTGGACGTGCGGGAGGTGCTGCGCGGCAACCGCGTCCCGCTGCGTTGCCAGGCTGCCGCGTCGGGCAACGGCAGCCTGATGTGCGACGGGCAGGCGTCGGCGCCCTGCCATCGCGCGGACGAGGTCGGCTCCCCCGCCGACCCGGGATCCTCCGCTTCCTCCGCTGTGCCGCCGAACGAATGAGTTGTTCAGGGGCCGGGGTGGCGGGTCCCGGCCCGCTGGTGGCGGTTCGGGGATCGCGGGTGACGGTTCAGGGCTTGTGGGCCACGCCGCCGTAGATGTCCGTGGGTTCGGGTGTGGTGCCGGATTCGGGGCGCCACAGCGGGCAGGAGACGATCCCCGGCTCCAGCAGTTCGAGACCGTCGTAGTACGCGGCGAGCTGTTGCGGACTGCGCAGCACGTACGGGATGGCGCCGGTGTCGTCGTAACCCTGCTGGGCGTCCTTGAGCGAGGCGTCCGTGTCCGTGCTGTCGTAGTGGACGAAGTAGCTGCCCGACGGCAGGGCGGCCTGAAGGCGGCGGACGATGGACTTGGCCTCGTCGTAGTCCTGGATGTGGCCGAGGATGCCCATGAGCATCAGCGCCACCGGCTTGTCGAAGTCCAGGACCTTTTCCGCCCGTTCGATGATCTTCTCGGGCTCGTGCAGGTCGGCGTCGATGTACTCGGTCACGCCCTCGGGCGAACTGGTGAGCAGGGCCTGGGCGTGACGCAGCACCAGGGGGTCGTTGTCGACGTAGACGATGCGGGACTCGGGTGCGATGCGCTGGGCGACCTGGTGGGTGTTGTCGTAGGTCGGCAGGCCGGTGCCGATGTCGAGGAACTGGCGGATGCCGAGTTCGCCCGCCACGAGCGTGACGGCGCGGATCAGGTAGTGGCGGGAGCCACGGGCCATGGTCTCGATGTTGGGAGCGACCTCACGGTAGGCGTCGCCGGCGATCCGGTCGACCTCGTAGTTGTCCTTTCCGCCCATCCAGTAGTTCCAGATGCGAGCCGAGTGCGGCACCGAGGTGTCGATCTTGGACAGTGCGTCCTGGTCGGAAGTCGACTGGCTGTCTGCCATGGGAGATTCTCCTGCCGTGCGTCACGGGGTACGTAACCAACCTAACGACAACTTCTGCGTGTGGGGCCGGAGTTCACCACTTGAAAGCACCCGTACCCGTGGATCACGACCATCCGGGAACTCCCGTGCGCCGGCGCGCAGTTGACGCGCTCGTGGGTGAAGGCGCACTGCGCGCACCACCTCCTGCACGGCGAGGAGACTCCTCGGCGTGGACGGTGCACCCGCACGGCGGGAGCCGTCGTGCGGGTGGTTCGGTTGTCGGCTCGTGGTGGTGGGCGCTCAGGCGACGAGGAAGTCCGCCTGGCCGGCCTTGGCACCCTCCAGGAACGTGATCATCTCGTTGCGGGTGTAGACGAGTGCGGGCCCGTCGGGGTCCGTCGACTGGCGGAAGGCGACGCTGCCGTCGGGCAGTCGCTTGGCCTCCACGCAACTGCCGCCGTTGGTACCGCTCCAGGGCTTGTGCCAGCCCTCGCTTCCCAGGTCGACGGCGGGCATTCCGCTGTAGATACGGCCGTTGGATCCCATGGATCACAGCTCCTTACGCAGTTCAGCCAGGATGTCCCTGGTTCGCGCGACCGGCTCCGCCTGAACGGCCATCCGGTCCAGTACTTCGAGATAGGTGACGACTTCCTCCGGCCGGTCGACGTACACGGCGCCGGTGAGGTTCTCGGCGTAGACGACGTCGGGCAGCTCGGAGAATCCGAAGCGGAAGTGGTGGAAGGGACCGAAGGCGCCCGGATGGGCTCCCACGGACACGGGCATGATCTGGATCCGGACCTTGGTCATCGCCAGAGACTCGATCAACTGGTCGATCTGTGCCCGCATCACCTCGGTCCCGCCGACGGGCCGGCGCAGCACCGTCTCGTCCAGGATGGCCCAGACGGTCGGGGCGTCCGGCTTGGCGAGGAGGTCCTGGCGCCTGAGGCGCAGGGACACTCGGCGGCTGATCTCCTCCTTCGACTCGCTGGGGAAGCCGACGCGCATGAGCGCGGTGGTGTAGTCGTGCGTCTGCAACAGGCCTGGGACGTAGTGGGGTTCGTAGAGGCGGATGACGCTGGCTTCGCTCTCCAGGCTCACGTAGGCCTTGAACCACTCGGGCAGCACGTCGCGGTACTTGTACCACCACCCCGGCTGGTTGGCCTCCCTGGCCAGGGCCAGGAAGTCGTCGATCTCCGTCGCCGGGACACCGTAGGTGTGCAGGAGTTCCCGCACGTACGGGATGCGCAGGCCTACCTCGGCCTTCTCTATACGGCGGACCGTCAGAGGGGTCACGTCGATGACCCGCGCCGCGTCCTCGAACGACACTCCGGCCTGCTCGCGCAGGGTCCGCAGACGTTTGCCGAGAACGATCCGCAGGACGGTCGGCGCGCTGCCGCCCGAGCGGTTATCGCTCACGTCCAACCTCCTGAAAGGCCGTCACAGCGTGCAGTGTGCCACGCTTCCGACGACTCGGACAGAACGTTGCCGATAGTTCTGAAATTATCGGAACGAAGGTTGCGGGCTGTGTTTGTTGGCGGCCATAGTGATCCTGTGACCTGTCGCACATTGCGCTTGGACGGTGTCCAACTTCCTTGGACACCAAGGGAACTGATGTCCCGTTCCCTGGTCGCTCCGCGCACCGCCGAGCCGAACCGCGTGCAGGCCCAGACGCGGGCCCATGCCCCGGCCACCGGCTGTGACAAGGCATCAGTCAACGCATCCACCAAGGCATCCGTCATTCGTCGGCGCCGTCGTCGGCGCCGCTCCTCGCCGGCCGCGGATCCCTTCCTGCCGACCCGCCCGCCGGCTGACCCCCCTGCACGCGTGCGACCTGACGGCCCTGACGGCCCACGGTCGGATCGTCGCTGCGGCGGTTGCCCGTTGAAGCAGCCACCCCACAACCGGGCTGCGTACGAAGGAGGTTCGATGACGGCATCCAGGGCACAGCGCCACGCGCCGTCGCCCTCGCCGGCACACGACGGGAACAGAGCGGTCGCCGACCTGCCGACCGGTCACGTCCTGCTCGCCAAGACGGGTGCGAAGCTCGCCGACACAGGTGTGCCCACGAGTGCGAACGAACTCCTCCGCTCCACCTTTCCGGCCGATCCGTCCTGGGCCGCCGCGGTACGGCGCACGGTCACCGAACGTCTGGCCGAGCTGCTGCCGCATCCCGAGCAACTCGACAACGCGGCCATGGCGACCGGCGAACTCTTCGCCAACGCCGTCAGTCACGCGAGCCGTGGCCCCGGCGACACCGTCGCGGTCGTCATCGAGTGCACCGAGCACACGCTGCGCGTGGTCGTGGCCGACCGCTCGCCCGTGCTGCCGCGGCCGCGGGCGGTGGACCAGGCGGCCGAATCGGGACGCGGACTGGCCATCGTGAGCGCACTGACCGACGGCTGGGGCACGGCGCCACCCGAACCGGGGACCCCGGGGAAGAGGGTGTGGTTCACGATCACACGACTGGGGGCGGCCCCGTGAAGGGCACGGCGGGCCGCCTGGACGGTGGCGGAAACGGTCTCTCCGGCCGCTCTGGCTGCATGTCAACGGCGGCCACGGCGGTACCCGCGTCTCCGGCGACGGCCTCGGCGCTGGCCGCCGAGTTGTTGCGCAGGGCGGACCGGGACAGGGAGTTGATGCGCCAGAGCGGGGCGGAACCCACGCCGGAGCGCACGCGCCGTATCGCCCAGTGCCACCAGGACAACGCCGAGGCCCTCGCGACGATCGTCCGCCGCTACGGCTGGCCCAACGCCGACCTGGTCGGCTCGCCCGCGTCGACCGCGGCCCTGATGATCCTGCTGCACGCCTCCGATCTCGACTTCCGGCTCAGGTGCCGCGATCTGATCGCCCAGGACACCGCGGACGGACGTACGCCGGCCATCCACCTCGCCTACATCGCCGACCAGTGCGCCGTCGACCTCGGCCAGCCGCAGTACTACGGCACTCGGATCAATCCGGCGACGCTGCACCCGTACCCCATCCGCCATCCGCAGAGCGTCGACGAGCGCCGCCACGATGTCGGTCTGGGCCCGCTCGGGGAGCAACTGCAGGCGCTGCGCATGCAGGGCTGACACCGCGGGGCGGGCGTCCGGGCAGGTCGACCGTGACCGGCGGTCACACCCCCTGGCCCGCCCCGGTTCGACCTGGCCGCGCCTGTTGTGCAGAATCGTGGCCATGAGTGAGAACGTGTTTTTCAAGGTTTCGGCAAATGGCGAGGACCTCGGTCGCATCGTCTTCAGGCTGTACGACGACGTCGTGCCCAAGACCGCACGCAACTTCCGTGAGCTGGCGACCGGTCAGAACGGCTTCGGCTACAAGGGTTCGCCCTTCCACCGGGTGATCCCGGAGTTCATGCTGCAGGGCGGTGACTTCACCAACGGCAACGGCACCGGCGGCAAGAGCATCTACGGTGAGAAGTTCGCCGACGAGAACTTCCAGCTGAAGCACGACCGGCCGTTCCTGCTCAGCATGGCCAACGCGGGTCCGGGCACCAACGGCTCGCAGTTCTTCGTCACCACTGTGGTGACCCCGTGGCTGGACGGCAAGCACGTCGTCTTCGGCGAGGTCGTCGAGGGCGAGGACGTCGTCAAGGCCGTCGAGGCCCTCGGCAGCCGCTCGGGCTCCACGGCCAAGAAGATCGTCATCGAGGACAGCGGCATCGTCGCCTAGGGACCGTGGTGGCGGTCTGGTCGTCACGGATGACCAGACCGCCCATTGCCCGGACCGCTCCATCGCCCGGCGGGCTGTCATGGGAACCATGCCTGACATGAGCGACACGAACGGCCCCAAGCACCGGGTGCGGCTCGGCCCCGTTCAGGAGACGCTGTTCATTCCGCTGGCCGCGCGGGCCCGGGAGTCCGCCAGGAAGCGGCCGCTGCTGCGGGATCCGAAAGCCGTCGAGATGATCGGCGCGATCGACTACGCGAGTGACAAGTACGGGCCCGGCCCGGGGTCGGCGATCACGGTACTGCGTACGGCGATCGTCGGCACGTGGGTGCGGGCCTTCCTGGCCGAGCACCCGGCGGGGACGGTCGTCGAGATCGGCACAGGGCTCAACACCCGGTTCGAGCGAGTCGACAACGGCACCGTGCACTGGATCGACCTCGACCTGCCGGACACGATCGAACTGCGCCGGAGGTTCTTCACCGACACCGAGCGCCGCCGGATGATCGCCGCCTCGGTCCTGGACGAGGACTGGCTGGGCACGGTCGAGGAGAGTCCCGGGCCCTACTTCTTCGTCGCCGAGGGCGTGCTCGTCTACCTCCCCGAGGAGGAGGCCGCGCAGGCGCTGACGCGCATCGCGCGAGGCTTCCCTGGCGCGCTCGTCGCCGTCGACACGTATCCCAGGAGCCTCCTGGAGAAGCAGCACCAGCAGGCGGTGAAGAAGAACATGGAGGCCCGCTGGGCGTGGGCCTGCGACGACCCACGCTCCCTGGAGCGGTACGGGCTGCGAGCGATCGAGGTCACCTCCGTCACTCGCCCGCCCCACGCACTGCGCACTCGACTCCCCCTCCGATTCCGGGCTTTCCTCCCAGTTGCCGACCGGCTGCTGCGCAGCCTGTTCACCATCACGCTCTTCCGGGCGGATTCGGGCCACGCATGAACACGGTCCGGTGAACGACGCCTCAAGTGATTCACCCGGTGACCGTCCGGAAGATCGGCCGGCGTTCGCCGGGTGTCGGCTCGTCGATAGCCTTGTCCTCATGACGCGCGCTTGGATCCTCCCGATGCTGTTCGTGCTCTGCGGCTCGTTCGTTGCGGCTGCTCTGCTCGTCGCGGGGGCCCCGACCGCAGCCGCGGCGCTCCTGGTCGTGTTTGTGCTGTTCGCGGGTATCAACTCACCGCTGATCTTCCCGAAGTCGGTCGGTGCGATGGAGGCACAACGCCGCAGCGCGGTCGACGGCCGGCCGGTCGTCTTCTGGCGGCCTGGCTGCACGTACTGCATCCGCCTGCGCCTCCGGTTGGGCCGAAGCGCCCGCCAGTTGCACTGGGTCGACATCTGGCGGGACCCGGCCGGGGCGACAGCGGTGAGGGCGGCCAACGACGGCAACGAGACCGTGCCGACCGTCGTCGTGGCGGGCCGGCCGCACACCAATCCCGATCCTGAGTGGGTACGCGCACAGCTCTCCCGCTCCGCGTGATCACCGGGGTGCCCTACGGGCGCCCCGTCGCCCCGCCGTCCGCCGTCCGTCGCCCCGCAGTAGTCAAACAGGCAGAACAGGAGTCACGGCGTGACCAGCCGCGTCACCTTCGTCTCACCCGCCATGAACCGATCCGTGCGGGAGGCCCGGTTCGACGACGGCAGTCCGCTCGACGCCGGTGGCGCAGCTCGCGCCCGGTCGGCCGCCGGCACGCTGTCCGCGGCCGACCGGGTCCTGGTCTCCCCCACGGTGCGCTGCCGGGAGACGGCCTCGGCCCTCGGTCTCGTCGCCGTGGAGGCGCCCGAGCTGGGCGGCATGGACATGGGCCGCTGGCGGGGCCGGACGCTCGGCGAGGTCAGTGCCGAAGAACCGGACCAGGTGGCCCACTGGCTGGCGGACCCTGCCGCGGCGCCGCACGGCGGGGAGTCCGTGCGGGCCCTCTGCGAACGCGTCGGCCGGTGGCTGGAGGCGACCGCGCAGACCGACGGCCGCACGCTCGTCGTGGTGGAGCCGGAGATCGTGCGGGCCACGGTGGTGAGGGTCCTCGCGGCGCATGAGGCCACGTTCTGGCGGCTCGATGTGCCTCCCCTGACGGCGACCGAGATCAGTGGACGCTCGGGGCGCTGGAACCTGCGGCTGGGGCAGACGCTCGGAGCGCGGGAGCCCGAGGGCGGACACTGACGCGGACAGGGGTGCCGGGAAGACGCCAAAGGGCCCCCGATGGTCCGGGGGCCCTCAAGGCGGTGGGTGGTTCAACCACTCAGTGGGGTACGGGAGTTGCCTGCCCCCATTGTGCGGTGTCTCCGTCAGTGGCAGGGGAAGCCGAGGAGGTGACGGGCGTCGTGCACCCACTCGTGTACGCCTTCGCCGGAGACGACGGAGGTGGCGCCCTGCTCGGCGCCGACGAAATAGAGCAGGACCAGCATCAGGACGCCGAAGAAGACCGCCCAGGGGGCTATCGCGTTCAGCGGCAGCTTGGCGGGTACGACAGGGGTGGCGGGTGTCGGCTGGGCGACGGTCTGCGCCATGGCAGAACCTCCTCGGGAGTACGCGTCCCATCTCAGTGGTGCACATGACGACAGCTGCGGGTCTGACTCGCGAGGCGTTCCGCCCGTACGGGGGGCCGTCCCGTTCACAGTGGCGCGACCGTGCCGGACTCTCACCGGCTTCCGCTCTGTCGTCGTCAACAACCCCGTGACAGTACCGTCTGACGGGAACATGGCCAAGGGCGCATGACCTGGATGATGTCCGTCGTGACCCCACCGGAGGATCAAGGTCGGGGGGTGAGAGACCGGGGTCACAATGTGATGGAGGGCAAGGTCACAGCCGTGCCCTCTGCTGCTCCTTTGTCGATCTGTCCTAGCATCCGAGCATGACGGTCCTGCCTGACGACGGGCTCACGCTGGCCGCCGAGTTCCCTGACGCGAACCTTGAACAGTGGCACGGCCTGGTGGCCGGCGTCCTGCGCAAGTCGGGCAAGGAAGTCTCCGGCGCGGCGGCGGAAGACGCCCTGTCCACCGCGCTGGAGGACGGGCTGCGCACCCGCCCCCTCTACACCGCGCTCGATGCCGCACCCGACCCGGGTCTCCCCGGCTTCGCGCCGTTCGTGCGCGCGAGCCGCGCCGAGGGGAACACCGCCGGCGGCTGGGACGTACGCCAGCGGCACACGGTCGCCGACAACGGCGCGGCACTCACGGACCTGGAGAACGGCGTCACCTCGCTCTGGCTGGTCCTGGGCGAGAGCGAGGGCGGCATCCCGGTGTCGTCGCTCGGCCGGGTCTTGGACGGCGTGTACCTCGACCTGGCGCCTGTCGTTCTCGACGCGGGCAGCGAAGTCGAGCCCGCCGCACGGGAGTTGCTGCGGATCTACGAGGAGCGGGGCGTCGCCAAGGAGGCGGTGCGCGGCAGTCTGGGCGCCGATCCGCTGGGGCACGAGGCTCGTACGGGCAGCGCGTCGGACTTCGCTCCGGTGGCCTCCCTCGCCCTGCGCTGCGCCGAGGAGTACCCGGGGCTGCGGGCACTGACCGTGGACGCGCTGCCGTACCACGAGGCGGGCGGTTCGGCGGCGCAGGAGCTGGGCTCCTCACTGGCGAGTGGTGTCGCCTATCTGCGTGAGCTGACCGAGGCGGGGCTGAGCGTCGAACAGGCCTGCGCGCAGCTGGAGTTCCGCTACGCGGCGACGGCCGACCAGTTCCTGACCATCGCCAAGCTGCGGGCGGCGCGCCGGCTGTGGGCGCGGGTGGCCGAGGTGTGCGGGGCGCCGGGCGCCGGCGCGCAGCTGCAGCACGTGGTGACCTCGCCGGTGATGATGACGCGCCGCGACCCCTGGGTGAACATGCTGCGCGCGACGATCGCCACGCTGGCCGCCGGAGTCGGCGGCGCCGACGCCGTCACCGTGCTCCCCTTCGACCACGCACTCGGTCTGCCGGACGCCTTCGCGCGCCGCATCGCGCGCAACACCTCGACGATCCTGGTCGAGGAATCGCATCTGTCCCGGGTGATCGACCCGGCGGGCGGCTCCTGGTACGTGGAGCGGCTCACCGACGAACTCGCCCACGCGGGCTGGGAGTTCTTCCGCCACATCGAGGGACTCGGCGGCCAGGCGGCCGCCCTGCGCTCGGGCCGGCTCGGTGCGGACCTGGCGGCCACGTGGGAGGCGCGCAGCGCGAAGCTCGCCAGGCGCCGCGAACCCATCACCGGCGTCAGCGAGTTCCCGCACCTCGGCGAGAAGCCCGTGGAGCGCGCCCCCGCGCCCCCGTCATCCTCCGGTGGCCTGCCGCGCGTGCGGCGCGACGAGGCGTACGAGGCCCTGCGCGCCCGCTCCGACGCCCACCTCGCGGCGACCGGATCCCGGCCGCGTCTCTTCCTGGCCACCATCGGCCCCGCCGCCGCCCACACCGCGCGCACGACCTTCGCCGCCAACCTCTTCCAGGCCGGCGGTGTCGAGCCCGTCACCGAGGGCACGTTCGAGGACAGCGGCGCCACCGAGGTCTGCCTGTGCTCCAGCGACGCGCTGTACGAGGAACAGGCCGAGGGCGTCGTACAGACCCTCAGGGCGGCGGGCGCACGGCACGTGTTCCTCGCCGGCCGGCCCGGGCAGTACACCGACGTGGACTCCTACGTCTTCGCGGGCTGCGACGCCGTCGCCGTGCTCACCGCCACCCTCGACCGCATGGGAGTGTCCTGATGGGAATCCCCGACTTCACCGGCATCGAGCTGGGGACCCCGACCACCGACGGCGGCGCCGACGAGTGGCGTACGGCCGTGAAGAACGCCACGCAGGGGGCCGAGCCCGTCTGGGAGACGCCGGAGGGCATCGCGGTCAAGCCGCTCTACACCGGCCGTGACCTGGAGGGCCTGGACTTCCTGGAGACGTACCCGGGCGTCGCGCCGTACCTGCGCGGCCCGTACCCGACGATGTACGTCAACCAGCCCTGGACGATCCGCCAGTACGCGGGCTTCTCCACCGCCGAGGAGTCCAACGCCTTCTACCGCCGCAACCTCGCGGCCGGCCAGAAGGGCCTGTCGATCGCCTTCGACCTTCCCACGCACCGGGGTTACGACAGCGACCACCCGCGCGTGACCGGTGACGTCGGCATGGCGGGTGTGGCCATCGACTCCATCTACGACATGCGGCAGCTGTTCGACGGCATCCCGCTGGACAAGATGACCGTGTCGATGACGATGAACGGTGCCGTGCTGCCGGTGCTGGCGCTGTACATCGTGGCGGCGGAGGAACAGGGCGTCGCGCCCGAGAAGTTGGCCGGGACCATCCAGAACGACATCCTCAAGGAGTTCATGGTCCGCAACACCTACATCTACCCGCCGAAGCCGTCGATGCGGATCATCTCCGACATCTTCGCCTTCACCTCCCAGCGGATGCCCCGATACAACTCCATCT
This sequence comes from Streptomyces sp. NBC_00461, assembly GCF_036013935.1. NCBI lineage: Bacteria > Bacillati > Actinomycetota > Actinomycetes > Kitasatosporales > Streptomycetaceae > Streptomyces > Streptomyces sp. NBC_00461. The sequence continues at coordinate 8,908,782 of NZ_CP107902.1, read as the reverse complement.
CCATCTCCGGCTATCACATCCAAGAGGCGGGTGCGACAGCCGACTTGGAGCTGGCGTACACGCTCGCGGACGGCGTGGAGTACATCCGCGCGGGCCGTGAGGCCGGCCTGGACGTGGACGCGTTCGCTCCCCGACTCTCGTTCTTCTGGGCGATCGGCATGAACTTCTTCATGGAGATCGCCAAGCTGCGGGCGGCCCGGCTGCTGTGGGCGAAGCTGGTGAAGCAGTTCGACCCGCAGAGCGCCAAGTCCCTTTCGCTGCGCACCCATTCGCAGACCTCCGGCTGGTCGCTGACCGCGCAGGACGTGTTCAACAACGTCACGCGTACCTGCGTCGAGGCGATGGCCGCGACGCAGGGCCACACGCAGTCGCTGCACACCAACGCCCTCGACGAGGCACTGGCGCTGCCCACCGACTTCTCCGCGCGCATCGCTCGCAACACCCAGCTGCTGATCCAGCAGGAGTCCGGCACGACCCGGGTCATCGACCCGTGGGGCGGCAGCGCCTACGTCGAGAAGCTGACCTACGACCTCGCGCGCCGCGCCTGGCAGCACATCCAGGAGGTGGAGGCGGCGGGCGGCATGGCCAAGGCGATCGACGCCGGCATCCCCAAGCTGCGCATCGAGGAGGCCGCGGCCCGCACTCAGGCCCGGATCGACTCCGGACGCCAGCCGGTCATCGGCGTCAACAAGTACCGCGTCGACAGCGACGAGGCGATCGACGTCCTCAAGGTCGACAACTCCTCCGTGCGCACCCAGCAGATCGAGAAGTTGCGGCGGCTGCGGGCGGAGCGGGACGAGCGGGTGTGCCAGGACGCGCTCGACGCGCTCACCCGGGCCGCCGGCAGCGAGGGCAACCTGCTGGAGCTGGCCGTGAACGCGGCCCGCGCGAAGGCCACGGTCGGTGAGATCTCCGACGCCCTGGAGAAGGTGTACGGGCGGCACGCGGGACAGATCCGTACGATCTCCGGCGTGTACCGCAACGAAGCAGGCGAGTCCCCGTCCGTGGACCGCACCCGCACGCTCGTGTCCTCCTTCGAGGAGGCCGAGGGCCGCCGCCCTCGCATCCTGGTCGCCAAGATGGGCCAGGACGGCCACGACCGCGGCCAGAAGGTGATCGCCACCGCGTTCGCCGACCTCGGCTTCGACGTCGACGTCGGCCCGCTGTTCCAGACCCCGGCCGAGGTCGCCCGCCAGGCCGTCGAGGCGGACGTGCACATCGTCGGTGTCTCGTCCCTGGCCGCCGGTCACCTCACCCTCGTACCGGCACTGCGCGAGCAGCTCGCCGAGGAGGGCCGCGAGGACATCATGATCGTGGTGGGCGGTGTGATCCCGCCGCAGGATGTGCCGATCCTGCTGGACATGGGTGCGGCGGCCGTGTTCCCGCCCGGGACGGTGATCCCGGACGCGGCCCACGACCTGGTGCAGCGGCTCGCGACCGGCCTCGGGCACGACTTGTGATCGATGTCGACGCCTATGTGAAGGGAGTCCTCGTCGGGAAGCGGGCGATCATCGCGCGCGCCATCACGCTCGTCGAGTCCACCCGGCCCCAACACCGGGTGCTGGCCCAGGAGTTGCTGACCGCACTGCTTCCACACAGCGGCCGGGCCCGGCGGATCGGCGTCAGTGGTGTCCCGGGCGTGGGCAAGTCGACGTTCATCGACGCATTCGGCACGATGCTGACCTCGCTCGGACACCGGGTGGCCGTGCTCGCCGTGGACCCGTCCTCCAGCCGTACGGGCGGCTCGATCCTGGGCGACAAGACGCGCATGGAACGCCTGGCCGTCGACCCTTCCGCCTTCGTACGGCCCTCCCCCACCGCGGGCACGCTCGGCGGGGTCGCCAAGGCGACCCGTGAGTCGATCGTGGTGATGGAGGCGGCGGGTTACGACGTGGTGCTGGTGGAGACCGTCGGCGTCGGCCAGTCGGAGACCGCCGTCGCGAACATGGTCGACTCGTTCCTGCTGCTGACGCTGGCCCGCACGGGTGACCAGCTGCAGGGCATCAAGAAGGGCGTCCTGGAGCTGGCCGACGTGATCGCCGTCAACAAGGCGGACGGTCCGCACGAGCGCGACGCCCAGGCCGCCGCACGGGAGTTGGCGGGCGCGCTGCGGCTGATGCACGGCAAGGACGCGTTCTGGGCTCCGCCGGTGCTGCACTGCAGCGCCCGCGAATCGACCGGCCTGGACGCCGTCTGGGAGCGGCTGGAACAGCACCGGACCCTCCTCGACTCGACCGGCCGCCTCGCCGCCAAACGCCGCGACCAGCAGGTCGACTGGGCCTGGACGATGGTCCGCGACGAACTCCTCGGCCGCCTCCACTCGGACCCGGCCGTGCGAGCTCTCGCGCCGAGCCTGGAACAGCAGGTCAGGGACGGCAAGTTGACGGCGACACTCGCCGCCGAGCGCATCCTGGGTGCGTTCGGCGGACCGGAGGATTGACCCGGGCTCGGACCCCTACTCGGACCCGGGCCCGGCCGACGGGCGGTGGGGCAACGGCCCGTCGAGAGCCGGTCGGTATGCTCGCCGCCATGCGCCCGCCGGTCGAGAGATGGTGGGTACGGTCGCCGTCGATCCGGCCGCGGCCCGCATGCATGACCGGTAAGAGAGAGTAGAAGCACGGTGTACGAGTACGAGAAGGACGGCGCGGCGATCTACCGCCAGTCCTTTGCCACCATCCGCGCGGAAGCGGACCTCGCGGGCCTGCCCGCCGACGTCAGCCAGGTCGCGGTTCGGATGATCCACGCCTGCGGGATGGTCGACCTCGTGCGGGACCTGTCCTACACGCCCGGCGTGGTGGCCCGCGCCCGCGAGGCCCTGCGCGCCGGGGCACCGATCTTCACCGACGTCAGGATGGTGGCCAGCGGCGTGACCCGCAATCGGCTGCCCGCCGACAACGACGTGCTGTGCACCCTCTCCGACCCCGGCGTCCCCGAGTTGGCCGCGAAGCTGGGCACGACGCGCAGTGCCGCCGCGCTGGAGCTGTGGCGGGACCGGCTGGAGGGTGCGGTGGTCGCCGTCGGTAACGCGCCCACCGCCCTGTTCCGCCTCCTGGAGCTGATCGAGGAGGGAGCGCCCCGCCCGGCCGCGGTCATCGGCGTTCCGGTGGGCTTCGTGGGCGCCGCCGAATCGAAGGACGCACTCGCCGAGCATCCGTCCGGCCTCGAACACCTGATCGTCCGTGGCCGACGCGGAGGCAGCGCCATCGCCGCCGCGGCAATCAACGCGATCGCGAGCGAGGTGGAGTGAGCGTGAGGCCGTAGGGCGTCGGCATCGGCATCGTGTCGGCTCCGTACGACCCCGGCTCGCGCGGCCGCACCTGCCAGATGGGCGGCGCGGCTACTCGGCGCCCTGTTCGGCGGGGGTGGGTCCCTGTGCCAGACCCGCCGTCCACCAGTGCGATCGCCCAGGTCGCGAAGAACATTCCGACGATGACGTATCCGATGATGTTGAGGTCCAGGCCGGAGCCCCAGTCCCAGAACGCGCCGTGCAGGCCGGCCTTCTCGGCGACCAGGCCCAGCAGTTCGACGGTGCCGATGAAGAGGGCCACGGCGACCGACAGGCCGGTGATGGGCAGGTTGCAGTAGACCTTGCGGGCCGGGTGGGAGAAGGCCCAGCGTCAGCTTTCAGCCAGCCTCCGGGAAAGCCCGTGCCCGTTCCGGGCGAGGTCTGCCGAGGATGCCGAGTCGCGTACGTCGCCCGCGGCTCGGGGGCTCACCGTGCTCGGTGAAACGCGGTTCAGCTGCCGCCCGACTTGATCCATGGCCATTTCGCGAAGCAGACCACGACAGGCGCGACGAGCATGGCCAGCATCCACAGACCCACGCTCGCCGGGGAGTAGATGTAGTAGCGCCAGTGCTCCGGCAGGGGCGACGGCGCGAGCAGGAGCACGATCAGCGCAGCCCACGTGACCAGCACCGCCGCTGCCATGCGTACTGCCACCATCCCTGCGCCCCCTCGACGGCTCCCGGCTGCCGGCTGCCGGCTCCTGGAGACGGATGATAGGGCAGGCCGGACGAGCGCATTGCGGCTGGTGGGGCCTTGCGGCGCTCCCCTGCCGTTCGGGTGACGTCGGCATGCGGGCGCCACCGACAGGCACTTCACTGGGACCGGGAGGGAGGGAGAGGGGGACCGAGTGCGAAGGAGACGTCATGGCTCGCTGGAAGGCAGGTGCGGTGCTGGCAGTGGTCGTCGCGGCAAGTCTGACCGGCTGCTCGGACGACACCAACCCGTCCTCCGCGGTCAGCAAGGCGGCATCGGCCGCGACGTCCCTCGCCTCGCGCGCCTCCGAGGCACTCGCGTCCGCGACCGCTGAGGCGGGTCGGAAACTGGACGAGGCGAAGGGTGGCGTCGACGCCAAGGCCTCGGTGAAGCTGGGCACGCCCACGACGGACGGCGACGGGCGGACGACCGTGCGCGTGAGTGCCGACAACACGGCGTCCTCCGCCAAGTCCTTCGCCATCCAGGTCAACTTCGAGGACGCCGGCGGCAACCTCCTCGACGTGGTGGTGGTCACGCTCTCCGACGTCGCGGCAGGCAAGTCCGGTGAGGCGACGGCCCGCAGCACCCACAAGCTGTCGGGCGAGGTGAAGGCCGAGGTGGGCACCGCCCTGCGATACTGACGGACTGTGCCGCCCCCGGGACGCGCCCTGCTCCGCCAAGCCCTCGCCGACCCGCGCGGGCTCCCCGAGCAGCTGGCCCTGTTCGCCGTACGGTACAGGGGCGAGCGGCCCGCCGGGCGGTGGCGGCTCTACCGTCGGACGCCGAACAGGCCGCCGCAGTGGCGGCGCCGGTGACAGCGGGCCGTCTACTGGGCGTCGTCGGTGCCGGTGTCCCAGTCCAGTCGTAGGACGGCGAGGTCGTCGGTGTGCCGGTCCGCGTTGAGGGTGCGGGTTCGGGCGATGAGGTGGTCGAGGTGGAGACCTGGATCCGGCGTCCGGATCGCGTCGATGATCTGCAGGAGGCCCTCCACGCCCAGCCGGGTGGTGCTGGTGTCCGCGAAGCCCTCGATGAGGCCGTCGGTGTAGGCGATGAGCGCGCCCCGTACGGGCAACGTGAGCGTGGAGGCCGGCCATATGCGCAGCCCGGGGGCGATCCCGAGGGCTATTCCGTGGGCCGCGCTGACCTCTCGCGCGCCGTCGGCGGTGACCAGGAGGGGTTCGTGGTGGCCGACCAGGTGCAGGGTGAGGATGCCCCGGTCCGGGTTCAGCGTGATGAGCGTGCAGGTGGTGAACAGGTTGCTCTGGGTGCGTTCTGCGACGTGTATCTGTTCCAGCAGGTGGAGCAGATGTTGGTCGCGGTGGCCGCCGAGGGTCAGGGCGCGCCAGGCGATGCGGAGGCAGACACCGAGGGCGGCGGCGTCGGGGCCGTGGCCGCTCACGTCCCCGATGATGGCGTGCACCTGCCCGTCGTCGGTCTGTACGACGTCGAGGAAGTCGCCCCCCAGCAGAGCCTGCGCGCGCCCCGGGTAGTAGCGGCTGGAGGCGGTGACGGCCGAGGACGACAACAGGGGTTGGGGCAGCAGCCCGCGTTCCAGGCGGGCGTTCTCCTCGGCCCGCAGCCGGCCGATCTGGAGGGCGGCGTTGGCGCGCTCGGCCTGCTTTCGCTGGACGGCGTAGCGGACGGCCCGCTGGATCAGGTCCGGGTCGACCTTGCCCTTGATCAGGTAGTCCTGCGCGCCGGCGGCGAGGGCCTCGACTCCCGCCTGCGGCTCGTCCAGCCCGGTCAGGACGATGATGGCGGCCTGTGTGTCCGTCTGGATCGCCTGGACGGTCTCCACTCCGGAGGCGTCGGGCAGGTGCAGGTCGAGCAGGACGCAGTCGACGAAGCCCGCTTCGAGTGCCGTGTGCGCGTCGGCGGCCGTACGGCATCGCGCGAGTGTGTGCGGAAGATCGGTGTCGAAGAGGAGTTCCTCGACCAGGAGGGCGTCTCCGTCGTCGTCCTCCACCAGCAGAACGTGGTACTGCTCTGCGCGGCCGGCGGCCGGGTCGGTCACGGCTGGGCCTCTCTCCGGGGCCGTCGACTCGTCGCCGACAGCGGGAAGGGTGAGGACGACACGGGTGCCGGGCCGGTGGTCGGGGTCGATCCTGATCGTGCCTCCGTGGAATTCCACGATCTTCTTGCACATCGCCAGACCGATGCCGGTTCCCGGATAGGTGTCCTTGGTGTGCAGCCTCTGGAAGAGGATGAAGACCTTGTCCTGGAACTCCGGATCGATGCCGATGCCGTTGTCGCTCACCGCGAACTCCCACAGGTCGTCGACACGGGTGGCGCCGACGTGGATGCGCGGCGGCCGGTCGGGGTCGCGGAACTTGATCGCGTTCGACAGCAGGTTCCGCCAGAGCATGGTCAGCTGCGTGGTGTCCCCGACGACCGTGGGAAGCCCGTCGTGGGTGATCTCGGTGCCGCTCTCCTCCACGGCCACGCTGAGGTCGTCCAGGGTCCTGTTCAGGACGGCGTCCAGGTCGACCGTCTGGTGGTCGTTGTGCACGCGGCCGACGCGGGAGAAGGCCAGCAGGTCGTTGATGAGCTTCTGCATACGGTTGGCACCGTCGACGGCGAAGGCGATGTACTGGTCGGCCCGCTCGTCCAGCTGGTTTCCGTAGCGTCGTTGCAGGAGCTGGGTGAAGCTGGACACCTTGCGCAGCGGCTCCTGCAGATCGTGGGAGGCGACGTAGGCGAACTGCTCCAGTTCCGTGTTCGACCGCTTCAGATCGGCCGCCTGCTCGTCCAGCAGGCTGCGTGCCTCTTCGCTGAACTGCAGTTCCTCCACCATGCGCAGGCGCATCGACTCCACGTCCGAGGCCAGCCTTCGCAGGTCGGCCGGGCCGGTGCCGACGATGGGGCGGTCGAAGTGCCCTCGCCCGGCCTCACGGGCGTCGGCGCCGAGCCGGCTGAGCGGGTCGGTGATGCCGCGCCGCAGTCCCTCGAAGACGGCGAACGCCACCAGGACGATCACGCCGGCGATGACGGCGGACATCCAGTTCCGCAGGGCCACCGCGTCCCGCAGGTCCCGGCCGGCCGCCGCCCGCTCGCTCTCCAGGTGGGACTGCTGGCGGGTCATGGCCCCGCGCAGCGAGTCGAACGTGGCTTTGCCCTCCGCCGCACGCCAACGCCTACGTCACGAAGCCGGTGAACCTGGAGGAGTTCGAGGCGGCGGTCCGCAGCATCGACAGTTTCTACCTCGACATCGCCGTCAAGCCTCCGAGGCCGTAGCGGACGAGCCGCCGGACGTCGTCGACCGGCACCGTTCGAGGACATCAGGAACGCGATAGGGGGTACACCTCATTGCGGAGGTTCATGATGTTCAAGGCGGGCGACATCCGTGAATGGCGTGGCCACGACGTGGTCGACCCCAACGGTCACAAGATCGGTGTCCTGGAGGCGGTGTACGTGGACACCGCGACCGACCTGCCCTTCTTCGCGACGGTGACGGTGGGTCTTCCCACCCGTCGCCGTCTGGTGTTCGTGCCGCTGCCCGGCGCGACCGTCGGACCGGGATATCTCAAGATCGCGCACCTCAAGGACGTGGTCAAAAAGGCACCCGCGATCGACACCGACGGTGAGCTGCCGGCCACCGACGAACCGGGAATCTTCGCGCACTACGAACTCGACTACGTGCCAGGGGCCGGCGGCGAACGCCGCCTCGCCCGCCGCTGAGCCACCGCAGCCGCCGGGAGAGCCGATGAGTCTCTTTCTGTTCCTCGTTCTCGTGGCCCTCGTCCTGGGCATCATCGGATTCGTCGCACACGGCCTGTTCTATCTCTTCGTCATCGGCGTCGTCGTGCTGCTCGCCGATCTCGCCTACGTCGCCCTGCGCTTCCGCCGCGGCGGAAGAAGACACCGCATCGCACGCTGACCACGCTGACCACGGCGACCCGTTCGACGGGTCGTGGCGACCGATGAGTTCCCGGGCCCCGTGGGGTCTACCTGTCCACAAGCGACAGCTGCGCACGAACTCTGTGAGGGGACCATGACCACCCACGCACTTCCACCCGTCGTCGACGTCGCAACCTGGGAGGGCCGGCTCGATGCGCTGCGCGCCCGGGAGAAGGCCGCGACCCGTGAGCTCGACGCCATCGCCGCCGAGCGTCGTCGCCTGCCGATGGTCGAGATGCCGGACTACACCCTTGAGGGCGAGGAGGGACCGGTTCGGCTGGCGGACGTCTTCGCGGGCAAGAGGCAACTGATCGTCTACAACCACATGTGGTTCGCCGGCAAGGAATGGCAGTGCCCGGGCTGCACGGGGTTCACCTCGCAATACACCCGCCTGGAGTTCCTGGACAACTACGATGCGCGATTCGTCATCGTCACCCAGGGCCCGATCGAAGAGGCACTCGCGTACAAGCGGCGCGTGGGCAACCGGATGACCTGGTACTCGACCGCCAACAGCTCGTTCGGGGCCGACGTCGGCGCACCGCCCGACGGCGGCTTCGCGGTCAACGTGTTCCTGCGCGACGGCGACACCGTCTATCGCACCTGGCACACGGCCGGCCGGGGCACGGAGCAGCTCGGTCACAGCTTCGCCCTGATCGACCTCCTGCCGTACGGACGTCAGGAGGAATGGCAGGACTCACCCGAGGGCTGGCCCCAGTCGCCCACGTACAGCCGCTGGGCGATGTCCAAGGACATCGCCGCGCTCTACGGCGCAGGCGCAGACATTGGCTCTGGCTCCGGTGACGGCTGAGCGGCCGGCTCACGCCAAGGCACAACCGGGTGCGATCTCCGCGATGGACAGTCCATCGCGGGGCATCTGGGCGATCTGGGCCTCCCGTACGGGCAGTCAGTTGGTCGTGGGCAGGGGTGCCGCTTCTGCGACCTTGTCAATCTAACCACTAACTTGCACTTGACAGGTTATGGGCCTGATGGTTGGCTCCAGTCGTAACCACTTACGACTCAGACAACGGTTAGAGGTCGGCAGTGACCGGCCCGGCACCCAGCGGAGCAGACATGACGACCATCCATCACCGTTACGCCACCGTCCGCGGACAGCGGCTGTTCTACCGGGAAGCGGGGCCGAAGGAGGCGCCGGTCGTGGTGCTGCTGCACGGCTTCCCGACCAGCTCGTACATGTTCCGGAACCTGATCCCGCTGCTGGCCGACCGGTACCACGTGATCGCCCCCGACCACCTGGGCTTCGGTCTGTCCGACGCGCCGCCCGCGGACGAGTTCGACTACACCTTCGACGCCCTCGCGGACCTGACGTCCGACCTCCTCGGGCAGCTCGGCGTCACCCGCTACGCCATGTACGTCCAGGACTACGGCGCCCCCGTGGGCTGGCGGCTCGCGCTGAAGGACCCGACCGCGATCACGGCGGTCATCACCCAGAACGGGAACGGCTACGAGGCGGGACTCGCGCCGGGGTTCTGGAAGCCGGTACGCGAGTTCTGGCAGGACCGGACCCCGCAGACCGAGGCGGCGGTGGGCCAGGCGCTGACCCTGGAAGCCATCCGGTGGCAGTACCTGCACGGCGTGCCGGACGAGAGCCTGGTCAGCCCCGACACCTGGCACCACGACTTCGCCCTGGTCTCCCGGCCCGGCAACGACCTGGTGCAGCTGGCCCTGTTCGCCGACTACGCCAACAACCTTCCGCTGTATCCGAAGCTGCACGCCTACCTGCGTGACAGCCGGGTGCCGCTGCTGGCCGTCTGGGGCCGCAACGACGAGATCTTCCTGCCCGAGGGCGCGCTCGCCTTCGCCGACGACTCCCCCGGTGCCGAGATCAGCCTGCTCGACGGCGGCCACTTCCTGCTCGAAAGCCACCTCGACACTGCCGCCCGCTCCATCCGCGGCTTCCTCGAAAGGTCGCTGTCATGACCGGAGGACGGAGCTGAGCGGCGTGAGCGGCTGACCTGGCAACCCCCCTCCCGCCCGGACCGTCGTACGCCCGGACGGAACGCGAAAGGAGCGACACCATGGGCCTTTCCTGGCAGCAAGGACCGCTCGCAACGGGAGCGATCGGCCGGTTCCTGGTTCCTGACCCGCTGCCCGAACGGATGCTGTTCGCCGAACCGTCGCGCCGGCGCATGCGGGTCCGGTACGGCGGTGCCTGGATCGCCGACAGCGAAGACGTCGTACTGCTGCACGAGCCGGGCCGCTACCCGGTGGCCTACTTCCCGCTCGGCGACACGGCTGAGGGTGCCCTGCAGCCGAGCGAGCACACCACCCGGCACCGCGACCTCGGACCGACCGCCTGGTACACCGTGCGGACCGGCGAGCGCAGCGCACCGCGCGCGGCCTGGCAGTACACCGAACTGCCGCTACACGCAGGCGAGTTGAAGGGGCGGGTCGCGTTCGCGTGGCGGGCCATGGACGCCTTCTACGAGGAGGACGAGCGGATCGTCGGCCACGCCGCCGACACCTACCACCGCATCGACATCCGCCGCACCAGCCGCCACCTCGTCGTCCGCGTCGGCGACCGGGTCGTCGCCGACAGCACCCGCCCGCTGGTCCTGTACGAGTCAGGGTTCGCGCCCCGCTGGTACGTCCCGCGCGCCGACGTCGACGAGTCCGCGCTCACCGCGGCCGAGGGCCGGACCTTCTGCCCGTACAAGGGCCTGGCCAGCTACTACGACGTCGACGCGGCACGGCGCGGGGCATGGTCGTACGAGGACGCATGGAGTGAGGTCGGGCGCGTCTCCAGAATGGTGTCGTTCGAACCGGACAAGGTCGAGGTGTGTCTCGACGGCACCCGACTACGCCTGGAACCGGGGCAGAACGTGATCTCGCACGGCGTCGACCGCGACCTCACACTCGACGAAGCCGCTCTCGGCAGGCACCCGTGATCCCCCTCGCAGCCGCCCTCGCAGACGAGGGAACGCCCGGCGCGCCGAGCCTGCTGGCGGTCAACGTCGGCCTGCCCCAGAACGTGTCCTGGCAGGGCAGAACCGTCTACACCGGCGTGTGGAAGCGGCCCGTGTCCGGCCCGGCCATGGTCCGCCGGCTCAACATCGACGGCGACGGCCAGGGCGACACCCAGGGACACGGCGGTGAGCAGCGCGCGGTGTTGGTGTACCAGATCCAGTCCTACCGGCACTGGCAACAGCACTTCGGACGCGACGACTTCGACTACGGCCAGTTCGGGGAGAACCTCACCGTCGACGGTCTGCCCGACGACGAGGTCTGCATCGGCGACCGCTACCGCATCGGCGAGGCGGAGTTCGAGGTCACCCAGCCACGGGTCACCTGCTACCGCGTGGGCCTGCGCCTCGGCGAGCCCCAGCTGCCGGCTCTGCTGGTCAGCCACCATCGCCCCGGCTTCTACATGCGTGTCGTCCGCGAAGGACGGATCGAGGCCGGCGACCGGATCATCAGGACCCGGACCGGGCCCGGCGCGTTGACCGTGGCCGACACCGACGCACTGCTCTACCTCCCCGCCCGCGACCCGGCCAAACTGCGCCTCGCGACCCGGATCCCCGCGCTGAGCCCGGGATGGCAGGAGTCTTTCCGCGACTTGGTCAAGGCCGCCGAAACCAACGGCCCCGACGCCACCGACGGCACCAACGGCACCGCCGGTCGAGTGCCCTCGCACGACGAGCCCGCGTGGCCGGGGTTCCGGCCGTTGCAGGTGACGAAGATCGTTCCCGAGAGCACGACGGTCTTCTCGATCCATCTGGCCGCCACGGACGGCACCCCGCTCCCGGCCGCCCGGGCCGGGCAGTACCTGACCCTGCGGGTCCCCGAGGCCGGCCGCCCCGCTCCTGTGCGGAGCTACTCGCTGTCCTCGGGCCCGGATGGCGACGGCGACGGCTGCTACCGGATCAGCGTCAAACGGGAGCCGCACGGCACGGCGAGCGGCTATCTGACCTCCCGGCTGCGGCCGGGCGCGGTCCTCGAAGCGGCAGCACCACGCGGCGACTTCACCCTCGACGAAGGGACCGGCCCGGTTCTCCTAGTCTCCGCCGGCATCGGCCTCACTCCGGTACTGGCCATGCTGCACGAGCTCGCGGCCAGTGGCAGCGACCGCGAGGTCCGGTGGATTCACACGGCCCGCAGTCCCCGGGAACATCCGCTGGCCACCGAGGCACACGCCCTGGTCGCCTCGCTGCCGCACGCCCGTGAGCACGTGTTCTACAGCGCCGCCACACCCGACGAGTACCGCCGCACCCACGCCACCCCCGGACGCCTCACCACGGACAAGCTGATCGCCCTGGCCATCCCGGCCGACGCGTCCGCCTACGTCTGCGGACCGGCTTCGTTCATGGCCGACGTCAGGGCCGCCCTCACCGCGGCCGGGGTCAACTCCGCGGCCGTCCATACCGAGTTGTTCGGGGCGCTGCCCTCCATCACTCCGGGTCTGACGGGGCAGTCCGAACGGCCGCCGCACCTGCCGCCCGGCCCGCTCGCAACCGGCCCGTCGGTGACCTTCGCCCGCAGCGGCATCACCACGCCCTACCCCGCCTCCCGGGGCAGCGTGCTCGAACTCGCCGACGCCTGCGACGTCCCCGCCCGCTGGAGTTGCCGTACCGGCGTCTGCCACACCTGTGTCACGCCCCTGCTGTCCGGCGAGGTCACCTACTCCCCCAGCCCGCTGGAGCCTCCCGACGACGGCCAGGTGCTCATCTGCTGCGCCCGTCCCGACACCGACATCGTCCTCGACATGTAAGGCCACGCATTCCCCGATTCGGTGGCAACCGGAACGGATGCCTGGCCCTTGCCTGTCTGGGCGCCGGGCAGGCGGTGCGCTACGGGGTGATGGCCGCCGTCCACCGGCCGCGCCCGGCGCATGCCGACTGGGCTGCGCAGGCGAGCGGTTGGGCGTTCCCCTCGGGGCACACCACCACGGCGGCCCTCACCGCGGGCCTGCTGATCGTCGCGGTCGGTCAGGTTGTCGCTGATCAGCGTGCCGACGACGCTGATCAGGGCGACGGCGAGCCAGTACACGCCCGCGCGGTAGGAGCGGGTGCGGAACTGGACGACCAGGACGACGGCCAGCAGGGCGCTCATCAGCACCGACACACCGGTCAGACCGAGACCGGCCTTCTCGTTGAGCAGGTCGGCCGCCGTCTCACCGACCGTCGTGCACAGCACCTTGATGATCCAGAAGTAGACGGTGACTTCGGGCACCTTGTTCCAGTGCGGCCGTCGACCGGAGGACTCCGCCTGGGCTCCGGCCGCCTAGGACGCGGAGGTCTGTGACGTCTCGTATGTCATGAGGCCCGACCGTGCCACCGGATACCTGAACGCATCCTGACTACCGGCGGGCCCGCCTCCGCCGTCCCGTCATCCGGTGCCCGGTCGGGCCAGTCCGAAGTCGTAGGCGAAGATCACGGCCTGGATGCGGTCGCGGGCGCCGATCTTGGCCAGGACCCGGCCGACGTGGGTCTTCACGGTGGACTCGGACACGACGAAGCGGGCCGCGATCTCGCCGTTGGTCCAGCCCTTGCCGATGGCGACGAGGATCTCACGCTCGCGGTCGGTGAGGGAGGTCAGCCGCGGGTCCTCGCTCGCGTCGCTCCGGCCGGCGGACACGTGCTCGGCGTACTCGTCCAGGATGCGGCGGGTGAGCGCCGGTGCGATGACGGCGTCGCCCGCGGCGACCGCGCGGATCCCGGCGAGGAGTTCCTCGGGGCGCGCGTCCTTCAGGAGGAAGCCGCTGGCTCCGGCGCGCAGGGCGGCGTGCACGTATTCGTCGACGTCGAACGTGGTCAGTACGAGGACACGGGAGCGGCCGCCGGCGGCGGTGATCCGGCGCGTCGCCTCGATGCCGTCCATACCCGGCATCCGTACGTCCATCAGGACGACGTCGGGGCGCAGTTCGGCGGTCTTGCGGACGGCCTCGGCGCCGTGCGCGGCCTCGCCGACCACCTCCGTCTCGGGGATGGAGTCGAGCAGCACCCGGAAGCCGTAGCGCTGCAGCGGCTGGTCGTCCACGACGAGCACCGTGGTCACCGGGCACCTGCCTGGGGTGTCAGGTCGAGGGTGGCCCGCACGGTCCAGCCGCCACCGGTCGCGGGGCCGGCGCTGATGTCGCCTCCGTAGAGCGCCGCGCGTTCTCGCATGCCCACCAAGCCGTGTCCTTCCTCGTTCCATGGTCCGGGGCGTCCGGCCCGGCCGTTGTCCTGGACCCGGATGACCAGCCGGTCGTCCTCGACGATGACCGACAGTGTCACCCGTGTTCCGGCTCCGGCGTGCTTCAGGGTGTTGGTGAGGGCTTCCTGGACGATGCGGTAGACGGTCAGCTGCATGCCCCGGTCCAGGGCGTCCACCTCACCGACGGTCCGGTACACGATCTCCAGGCCGGCCGTGCGCACCCCGTCGCACAGCGCCTCGATGTCGGCGAGGCCGGGCTGCGGGCTGAGCTCGGGCGTCGTGGCGGGGACGTCGGACGCCTCCCGCAGCACGCCGAGCACCCGTCGCAGCTCACCCAGGGCCGTCCGGCCGGTATCGCCGATGAGGTGCAGGGCTTCCTTGCCGCGTTCGGGAGCGGCGTCGGTGGCGTACGCGCCGGCGTCGGCGAGGGTGATGATGACGGACAGGTTGTGGCCGACGATGTCGTGCATCTCGCGGGCCACCCGAGCGCGTTCGGTGGCGGCCGCGAGTCTGCTGCGCTGGTCGCGTTCCGTCTCCAGGCGCGCCGCCCGCTCCCGCAACCCGGCGAGCTGGGCCCTCCGGATGCGCACCATCAGCCCCAGTGCCAGGGCCGCGATCGACGTGCTGAGCAGGAAGAACAGCGCGTCCCAGACGGACACGGCCGACGAGATGCGCACCGCGACGAGAACCATTCCCGCCGCCATCACCCCGCAGGCGTACGGCAACTGCCGTGGATGCCCGTGCAGGGCCAGGCTGTACAGGGCGATGAACAGGGCGATGTCCGCACGCAGCGCGGCGCCCAGTGACCACTGCACGACGAACACGACCGCGACGGCGGTGAAGGCCGCCATGGGCCGGCGCCGCCGCCACAGCAGCGGCAGCACCAGACCGGCCTGCACAACCAGCATGGCCGCCAGGGGCAGCCGGGTGACGGCGAGCCGGAACCGGCGTGGACCGTCGCCGTCCCCGGCACCCCCGTGCAGCAGGTCCGGCAGGCAGAACATCAGGAAGACCAGCGCCACCACCGCGGTGTCCAGCACCCAGGGGCGGGCCCGGTCCGCCTGCCGCAGCCGCTGGCCGCCCCGGGCGAGCCGGGCGACCAGCGGTCCCATCCCAGTGACGTCTTCGGTGGTGGTCGTCAAGGTGGTCACCTGCCCATGGTGCGGCCGGTCAGACGTCGCTGCGCACCAGCCGGTACGCCGCGCCCGCCAGTGCGAGCACCGTCCAGCCGAGGAAGACCAGCAGCCCGGCCGTGGGCGACAGGCTGGTGGCGTCGTGGGTCAGGGCGAACATCGACTCGCCAGCGTTGCTCGGCAGGTAGGGGCTGATGTTGTCCTGCCAGGAGCTGGGCAGCAGGGAGATCAGCCCCGGGATCAGCATCAGGGCGGCGACGAGCACCGAGATGCCGCCGGCCACCGAGCGCAGCAGTGCGCCGAGGGCGGTGCCGATCACGCCGACCAGGCCGAGGTAGAGTCCGGCGCCCAGCAGACTTCGTAGAACTCCCGCGTGCGTCAGGCTCATCGCGGCGGGGGTGCCGGAGACGATGCCGCTGCCGAACCCGAAGGCGACGAACGCGCCCAGGGTGCCGACCACCAGCGCGACCACACCGAACACGGCCGCCTTGGACCACAGCACGGGCAGCCGACGCGGTACGGCCGCGAGCGTCGAGCGGATCATGCCGGTCGAGTACTCCCCCGCCGTGACCAGCACGCCGAGCACGCCGAGGGCCAGCTGGGCGAAGTTGGTGCCGAACAGGGACAGGCTCACGGCCGTCGAGTCGGCGAAGTGCTTGTCGATGTCGCCGGAGTCGATCCCCGACTTGTAGCGGCTCGCGGCGATCAGCCCGAAGGCGACGAGGAAGAGCAGGCCGAGACCCAGGGTGATCCACGTCGAACGCAGCGACCACAGCTTCGCCCACTCCGAGGACAGCACGCGCCGTCCCGTCACCCGGTAGGCGGGACGGCGCGAAGTGGCCGAGGGTGTCTCGACGGTCGCGGTGAGGGTGCTCATGCCGCCCTCCCGTCGGCCAGAAGAGTGTCGATGCCGGTCGTGGAGCCGTGGTACTCCACGGCGTCTCTGGTCAGGTTCATGAACGCCTCCTCCAACGACACGGTCCGTGCGGTCAGTTCGAACAGCGGGATCCCGTGCTCGGCCGCCTTCAGGCCGATCTCGCGGGCAGTGAGTCCGGACACCTGAAGCTCCTCGGAGCCGGCGCGGCCCGTGATGTCGACACCGGGGCCCGCGAGTACGTCCCGCAGCCGGGCCGGGTCCTGCGTGGCCACCTTCACGGTGTCGCCGCCCGCCTCGCGAACGAGGTCCCGCACCGTGGTGTCGGCCAGCAGCCGCCCGCGTCCCACGATGATGAGATGGTCCGCCACCAGGGCCATCTCGCTCATCAGATGGGACGACACGAACACGGTCCGGCCCTCGTCGGCGAGGGCCTTGAGCAGATTGCGGATCCAGAGCACGCCCTCCGGGTCGAGCCCGTTGACGGGTTCGTCCAGCATCACCGTCTGCGGATCGCCCAGCAGCGCCGCCGCGATGCCGAGCCGCTGGCCCATGCCGAGGGAGAAGGCTCCGGCCCGCTTCCTCGCCACGCTGCCGAGCCCCGCGAGGTCGATCACCTCGTCGACCCGGCGACGGGGAATCCCGTGCGTCAGCGCGAGCGCCCTCAGGTGGTTGTAGGCCGAGCGGCCCGGATGGACGGACTTCGCCTCCAGCAGGGCGCCGACCTCCTGGAGAGGGGCCCGGTGCCGGGCGTAGTGGTGACCGTTGACCGTCACGGAGCCGTTCGTCGGAGCGTCGAGCCCGACGATCATGCGCATGGTCGTGGACTTCCCCGCGCCGTTGGGGCCCAGGAAGCCGGTCACCGTGCCCGCCTCGACGGTGAAGTCCAGCCCGTCGACGGCCGCCTTCTCGCCGTACCTCTTGGTCAGCTGCTGTGCGTCGATCATTCGCGTTTCTTCCTGTCGGACACCGGCGCCCGTCCGTGGCCCCTGACGCCTCACCGACCACGCTAGGAGGCGAAACGTCCCGATCCGGTGGTACCGGGGACTGATCCACGCAGGTCGGGTCGTACCGCGGTACTACGTGCCGTCGCTTCCCCGCGCACCGTTCAGGTTGCGTTCAGGGTCGAAGTGCCATCGTGCGGATCATGACCGCAGAGCACGTTCTCGACGACCGTCCCCTCGTCCCCGTACGCCGTTTGGCGAACAAGGTGCCGGAGGTGACCGCCTGCTTCTGGATCATCAAGGTGCTGACCACGGGCATGGGCGAGACGGCGTCGGACCTTCTGGCCCATACGTTCGGCCCGGTTCCGGCGGTCGCGCTCGGTGGCCTCGGCCTCGTGGTCTCCCTGGCCGTCCAGTTCTCCTTCCGCCGGTACGTCGCCCGGGCGTACTGGACCGCGGTCGTCATGGTCAGCGTGTTCGGAACCATGGCCGCCGACGTCCTGCACGTCGGCCTCGGTGTGCCCTACGGGGTGTCGGCCCCAGCCTTCCTCGCCGTACTGGCCACGGTCTTCGTCCTCTGGTACGCGAGCGAGCGGACCCTGTCCATCCACACCGTCCAAACCCGCCGCCGCGAGGCGTTCTACTGGGCGGCCGTCCTCGCCACGTTCGCCCTCGGCACCGCCGCGGGCGACCTCACCGCCACCGTCGGCTTCGGCTACCTGGGCTCGGTCGCCCTCTTCGCCGCCGGCATCTGCGTGCCCGCCCTGGCCCACCGCTTCGGCGCCCTGAACGCGGTGACCGCCTTCTGGACGGCGTACGTCATCACCCGCCCCCTCGGGGCCTCGCTCGCCGACTGGATGGCACTCGGCCACGCCCGCGGCGGCCTCGGCCTCGGTCTGGCGCCGGTCACCCTGGCGTGGACGGTCGCGATCATCGGGTTCGTGGGATACGTGGCCGTGTCACAGCGCGATACGGGGGCTCACGCCGCGGCCTGAGGCGTTCTTCGGCCACCCGGGGCGCGCCGTCACCCCCGCGACGTCTGCTCGTGCTCCGGGGCGGCGAAGGCGTGCGAGACATCGGGGAGTTGAGAAGTCGAGGAACTGAGGACCTCACCGCTCGACGGGGTCCCGTGCGGGCTTCTCCTCGACGCGGTCCTGTGCGCGGCCGCCAGGATGGCGCAGGGCGCACAGGTATCCGATGCCGAGGGCGATGGCCATGCCGTAGAACACCCACTTGTTGGCCTCGGCGAAGTCCATGCGGACGGCGGACATCGCGTCTCGCATGGCCACCGCGGTCGGGCCGTCGCAGGTGGGCGTGCGGCTGTCCGCGTTGCCGGTGACGGTCGCCGCCACCGATCGGGCCACGGACTGCGCGGTGCCGCCACGGCTCGCCGCGCGAGCTGAGGGTGTCCACGACGTTGTCGGTCGTAGCGGAGGTGGGTGACGCCCGGCGCCGGGACGGCCTCGACGAAGCGCAGGTGCAGGCGCACGTGCTCGGGCAGGGCCCCGAGACACCCCGGCCAAGAGCCGCGGTCAACGTCTCTTCTCGTAGCGCAACGTCTGCTGGGCGTTGAGCTGTTCGACGAGGGTGAAGACGGCGACGGCCAGCTGCTTCAGGTTGGCCGTCGGCACGTTGTCCTTCATGCGGCGCAGTTCGGCGACGACCGCCTCCTGGTTGCCCTGGGGGCCGACGAGGTTCTGCTGGGCGCCGAGGGCGCCGAGGGACTTGTGGACGGCTCGGGCGCCGTCCTCGTCGTCCACCACGTCCCGCTCGTCCACGGTCAGGTGGTCCCAGTTCTTGAGCAGGTCGGAGCCGGACGGCAGGGCGCTCAGCCAGGCGTTGCGGGTCAGTTCGACGGTGGTCCGGGTCCGGTCGTTGGCCAGACCTCGCTCGACCTCGTTGCCGAAGACCCGCTCGCCGCCACGGCCGGTCATCCCCGCCGCCCGCAGGACGAGAGCGACGAACTCGTCACGGTTCGCCTGGAAGTGGCCCGTCAGGTTCGGCGACAGCAGGCTGAAGGCGTGGGCGAAGTCCGTACGGGCCATCAGGGCCCCGGCGATCGACTTGGCGTTGGCACCCGGCTGCAGGTTCTGACCCTGGATCAGGTACGCGGCAAGATGCATGACCAGGCCGGTGAGCGCTTTGGTGTCGGACCTCGACGGCTGGAAGCCGAGCTGGGGCAGCAGCGCCGTGATCGCGGCGTCGGCACCGGCCCGGGCCGCGGGGAGCTCACCGAGACCGCCCGCCGACAGGTCGGCGGACGCCTGCGCGCGCCCCTTGACCCGCCCCGCCCCCAGCACGGGCACGCGCTCCATCACACTCATCGGCTCGCGGTTCGCGAGATAGTCGATCAGTTTCGGCAGACGCTCCAGGCGCGCCCCGAGCGTCGCCTGCGGGGCGAAGCTGAGAGGGTTTCCGTCCGGGTAGATCCGCAGGCGGGACTGGGGGGTCCCGCCGCCCGCGGTCACGTCCTCGGAGGGGATGTACGCATCGCCGCGACGGCCGTCGAGGTAGCGGGCCATGGCGGTCAGGTTGTCCATGACCGTCCCGACCTCCGCGAGCGAGGTGAGCGGGTCGGTGATCCACTCCAGGTTGGAGCCGCCTGTGGGGCTGGCGTCCGCCGTCAGGTCGAACTTGTTGCCCGCCACGACGAGCCCGTCGACCCGCCCCTTGCCGAGGTTCTCGCCCGCCAGGGGCTCCTCGGACACCTGCCCCCTGACCAGCAGGGTGGTCACCAGGCCCTGGCGCTCTGAGTCGGTCACGTCGAGATCGGCGAGGCGTTGCGCACCGGCCGCGGTCAACTGGCCGTCGTGGCCGAACCATTGGGCCCGCAGCGCGTCGGCGTTGCCGTCGGCCACCTGCGCCTGCTCCTGCGGCTTGAGCCGCCGGTGGTACGGAGAATGGGAGGAGAGAAAGATCTCCAGGATCCTGGCGTCGATCAGCTGCTGCCGTTCCTGGGACCGCTGTGCGCGGACATCCTCCGAGTCGTCCTCCATCCTGCGCACGTTCCACTGCGCCTCGAACTCGAACCCGACCGCGCGCTGCACGTCGGGGGTCCCGGCCCCGCCCGTGTCCCGCGCTCCGCGGGAGGGCGAACCGGCCGAGTCCGCCTGCCCCTCGTCCCCCGTCCGGTGCGAGTGTGATGGCGGCGCCGCCATCACCCGCTTCGCGTTCGCCTCGGCTGCCCGCTCGAAGCGGTCGGACGGGTCGCTGAGCCGCAGTCCGTCGCCGTGGTCGGTGCCGGAGACGGGGCCTTTCCGCTGCTGGATGACGTGCGTCAACTCATGGGCGAGGGTGTGCTTGTCGACACCCGTCGAACCGATGACGACGTTCTCTCCCGAGGTGTACGCACGGGCGCCCAGCTCCTGCGCCGAACGCTGGGCGACGGCGCCCGTGTGCAGACGTACGCCGGAGAAGTCCGCGCCGAGGCGGGCCTCCATCTCGGTGCGCAGCGGCGCCTCCAGCGCCCGGCCCGCCGACCGGAGCACGGTGTGCGCGGCGGCACGCTGCACGGGTTCCTCGTGGCCGTGGTCCACGGTGGCGGCACGCTGGACCGGCTCGCCGTGGGTGTGTTCGGCGTGCGCGTGATCCTCTTCGTGAGCGTGCGGGTCCTCGCCGCGACCGTGCCGTTCGGCGAGCATCGCGGCCACGGTCCGGTTGCCGACGGCGCGCTGAAGTGCGACGAGGCGCTGCGGAGAGAACGTCCCCGGGACGCGCGCGGGGCCGGCGCCCTCCGAAGTGACCGGGTCCAGACGGTCGTGGGCGGCGGGCGCGGAGTGCCGCGTCGGCCGCTCCGGGTCACGGCGATCCCGGCCGGGCTCCTGAACGCGCATGGCATCTCCGGTCGTTCCGGTGGTTCCGACAGCGAGGTCCGCACCCAGCATCACGTCGGTCAGGGCATCACGGAAGGTCCCTGGGGGTAACGGCCGGGCAGGCTTGCTGCCCTGGACGGATCACGAGCCGCACCCACTCACGCGCCTGCCGCTCAGCGCCATGTCGTCCATGTGCATGTCGAACGAGAAGGGCGGCCCGGTCACTACGAGAAGTGGCGTTGCGTACGGGCTCCGAGGCCTGCGGTGTTGCCCAAGTCTGGCCCGATAGCGGCCGGTCCGTCACGCGCATTTGCCGATGCCTTGACGATCCGTTCCATGGGCGTTCAACCAGCCGTCCCCGCCCGCGCTGTGCGTGGTCCCTATGTTCCCTGAGAGATGCAGGAGAAGGGACTATGGACAGACTCCTCGCGGTCCGGGCCCGTGGGATCGCCAAGCGCTTCGGCGATGTCGTCGCACTCGACGGCATCGACCTGGATGTGACGCAGGGTCAGATCCACGGCCTGGTCGGACCGAACGGCGCCGGCAAGACGACCTTGCTCGGCCTGCTGCTGGGCCTGGCCGTCGCCGACGGCGGCCGGCTGGAGATCCTGAGGACGCCGGTCGAGCGGGCGCTCGCCGCGCCCGACGGGGTCGCCGGTTTCGTGGACGCGCCCGGCCTCTACCCCTCGCTCACGGCCCGGCAGAACCTCGCGGCGCTGGCCGGACTCCGCGGCCACGACGCACGGACGGCGGGGATCGACGACGTACTCGACGAGGTCGGGCTCACCGATGTCGCCGACGACCGGACCCGCGGCTTCTCCCTCGGAATGCGTCAACGACTCGGTCTCGCGGCCGCGTTGCTCACCAAGCCCCGGCTGCTCGTGCTCGACGAACCCTCCAACGGCCTTGATCCGGCGGGCAAGAGACATGTGCACGCCGTCCTCACCCGGCTCGCCGCGGACGGAACCGGTGTCGTGCTCTCCAGCCACCGCATGGACGACCTTGAGGCACTGTGCTCCGAGGTCACCATCCTCGCCACCGGACGGGTCGTCTTCTCCGGCCCGCTGAGCAAGCTGGCCGCCGAGAACCGTGAACTCGACTACCGGCTGCGCACCTCCGACCTGCCTGCCGCACGCCGGCTGGCCGCCGACACGGCCGGCATCCGGGTCGTCGACGGCACCGGCATACGGCAGGACGCCGGGCTGCTCGTCGTGCGCGCGCTGGTGCCCGCCCTCGACGAACTGGTGGCCGGGCTCGTGCGGTCGGGCATCGCGGTGCGCGAACTCGCGCCCGTGGTGTCGCCTCTGGAGGCCGCGTTCCTCGCCCTCACGGACCAGCAGGAGGCCGGCCGATGACCGCGACCGTCGCCGACGACAAGGCCGCCGTCGCCCGCCGCGTCCCGGTCTCGCGCGGCTATCGCTTCGAGTTGGTGAAGCTGGTCTCGCAGTGGCGGATCCGCCTGCTGGTCCTCGCCTGCTGGATCGCGCCGGCGCTGTTCGTCGCGGGGGTGAGCCGGCAGAGCACGCTCCCGTCCGACACCCTATTCGGTCGCTGGATGCACGCCACGGGGTGGGCCGGGCCGCTGGTGATGCTCGGTTTCGCGGGCACTTGGGCGCTGCCGTTGCTGACCTCGGTGGTGGCGGGCGATGTGTTCGCCGTCGAGGACCGGCTCGGGACCTGGCGCCATCTGCTGGTGGCGGTCCGGTCGCCCCGGCGGATCTTCGTGGCGAAGGCGCTGGCCAGCCTCACCGTCGTCCTGCTGTTCATGGCGGGGCTCGCCGCCTCCAGCACGGCCGGCGGTCTCGTGGCGGTCGGCAACCAGCCGCTGGTCGGTCTCGACGGGCATCTGCTGGCGCCGGGGGACGCGGCCGTTCGGGTCCTGCTCGCCTGGGGCTGCGCCCTCGCTCCGACGTTGGCCCTCGCCGCGATCGGGTTCCTCGGATCGGTCGCGCTGGGGCGGTCCCCGATGGGGCTGCTGCTGCCCCCGCTCGTCGCGCTCGCGATGTCGGTCGCCCAGATGCTGCCGCTGCCCGTCGCCGTGCGACTCGCCCTGCCCGGCTACGCCTTCATCTCCTGGAACGGTCTGTTCACCGGCCCCGCGCAGCTCGCCCCACTCCTGACCGGCGTCGTGGTCAGCCTGGTGTGGGCTGCGCTCGCGACCGCGCTGGCCTTTCTGCTGTTCCTGCGACGCGACTTCACCAACCCGGCCTACGACGGTGCCGGGCGCCGCGCGCTCACCGTCGGGCTGCTGCCGCTGGTCGCACTGACCGCCCTCACCGTCACCGCGGTCGCCGCGGCCACCCCCTCCCTGGGCTCGGGCATCGAGCGGGACAAGGTCCAGCGGTCACTCGCCACGGCGTTCGCCCACCTCTACCGCCTGCAGACCCGGCAGCTGCACCGGCCCGCCGTCACCGAGGCGCAGCTGCGCGCCACGGCCGCCTGCACCAAGAGCGACGGCCGAGCCGCCCAGGAGGGCGCGGGCAACGACTGGCGTTGCGTCGTGACCTGGCATCTCCCCAGTGCACCGGTCGCGGGGACCGCCATCTACCAGCTCGACATCACCTCGGACGGGCGGTTCGTGGCCGACGGCGACGGGCCGAAGGAAGTGAACGGCTACTTCCTGCTGCGGACCTCGACAGGCGACGCACCCAACCCGCTCTGGCAGTTCGACGGAAGCGTCGACCTGCTTGACACCACCTCGAAGGGATAGTCCATGCAGGTAACACGGCAGCGCCGGGTTGAGCAGAAGGACCGGATCGACCTCTTCGGCAGACGCGTCGGCCGTCGCGCCATGCTGGTGACGGCAGGCATCGCGGTCGCGCTCGGCGTCACGGGCGCCGCGGTCGCCTCGACGTGGCATTTCGGCACCCAGCAGGTCGCCCAGGAGACCGCCAACGGGCAGGTCATCTCCAGCGACCAGTACATCAAGCCGTACGGCAGCCGCACCGTCATCAACGACGGCAAGATCATGTCGTCGGCGGTCAGCCCGGACGGCACCCACCTCACGGCCGCGGTCGCCGACGGTGACGCGTCGCTGGTGGTCATGGACCTGGCGACCGGCCAGGTGAAGCAGAAGGCCGGCACCAACGCGGCCGACGACCTGCGCATCAAGAACGGCTCCGTCGGCCAGGAGGGCCCGGCGTACTCGCCCGACGGCAAGCAGCTGTGGCTGGGCCAGACCGACGGCTACACCAGGTTCACCGTGGGCGCGGACGGCACGCTCTCCAACCCGGTGACCGTCTCGATCCCGGCCGACGGCGCCAAGCACGCGCTGGTCGGCGCGGCCGTGTTCTCGGCCGACGGCTCCACCGTGTACTCCGCGGTCAACGGCCAGAACCGGGTGGTCGCCATCGACGCGGCCACCGGAACCGTCAAGCGGAGCTGGGCCGTCGGCACCGCCCCCCGCGGCCTGGCCATGGTCGGCGACAAGCTCTACGTCAGCAACGAGGGCGGGCGCCCGGCCCGGGTCGGCGACACCACGATCAACTCCTACGGCACCGACGTGCCGGCCGACCCGGACACCGGTGCCACCACCACCGGCACGGTCAGCGTCATCGACCTGGCCGACCCGTCCGTCGCGGTCGCGAGCATCGACGTCGGTCTGCACCCCACCGCGGTGTACGCCAAGAAGGGCGCGGTGTTCGTCACCAACACCGCCGACAACAGCGTCTCGGTCATCGACACGGCCAAGGACAGGGTCGTACAGACCATCGCCACCCAGCCGTGGCCCGAGGCGTCGGTCGGCTACGAGCCCAACGCCGTGACGCTCACCGACGACGGTCGTCTGCTGGTGACGCTCGGCCGCGCCAACGCGGTCGCCGTCTACCGCTACACCTCCCCGCAGCAGCCGGCCCGCTATGTCGGCCTGCTCCCCACGGACTACTTCCCCTCGGAGATCGCCACCGTCGGCAAGCAGGTGGTCGTCTCCAACACCCGCGGCATCGACGCCCGCCGCCCCACCGCCGGCGCCGGCCACGGCACCCACGACACGACGTCGAGCCTGACGCAGTTCAAGCTGCCGGACGACAGCGTCATCAGGGCCCAGACCGCCAAGGTATTCAGGCAGAACGGCTGGACGCCCGGCTCGGTCCTGACGGCCAAGGGCAAGGGCCACGCGAAGGCGCTGCCGGTCCCGGTGCGCCTCGGCGACCCCTCGACGATCAAGCACGTCTTCCTGCTCGTCAAGGAGAACCGGACCTACGACCAGGTCTTCGGCGACCTGCCACAGGGCAACGGCGACTCGTCGCTCACGACGTTCGGCGAGAACGTGACGCCCAACCAGCACGCGCTGGCCGCGCAGTTCGGGCTCTACGACAACTTCTACGACGTCGGCACGAACTCCGCCGAGGGCCACAACTGGCTGATGCAGTCGGACAACCCGGAGTACACCGAGTCCTCGGCCGGTGAGTACCAGCGCAGTTACGACACCGAGAACGACGCCCTCGGCCACCAGAAGACCGGTTTCATCTGGTCCGGCGCGCAGGCGGCGGGCAAGTCCGTCAAGGACTTCGGCGAGTTCCAGTCGCTGGAGACCAAGCCGGCCGGCGCGACCTGGCAGAACCTGTACTGCGACACCAAGAACATGGACGCGACGGGGCAGCAGACGGCGTACCCGATCAAGACGGGTTCGGCGATCCCCTCGCTCAACAAGGTGTCGGTGCAGGGCTTCCCGCTGTTCGACCTCGATGTCCCGGACATCTACAAGGAACAGATCTGGAAGCAGGACTTCGAGAAGAACGGTCCGGCGAACCTGAACATGTTCTGGTTCTCCAACGACCACACCGGCGGTCCGGCGAACGCGTCCGCCGAGGTCGCCGACAACGACCTCGCGGTCGGCAGGATGGTCGACGAGATCTCGCACAGCAGGTACTGGAAGGACTCGGCGATCTTCGTCGTCGAGGACGACTCGCAGAACGGCCTCGACCACGTCGACGGCCACCGTGCCCCGGTCCAGGTGATCAGCCCGTACGCCAAGCACGGCACCGTCGACAACCACTACTACTCGCAGATCACGATGGTCCGCACCATCGAGCAGATCCTCGGGATGCACCCGATGAACCAGCTCGACAGCGCGGCCACCCCGATGTACGGCGCGTTCACCCCGAAGGCGAACACCACACCGTTCACCGCGGTGCCCAACCGGACCTCCCTGACCCTCGGCGTGAGCCCCCAGCCCACCTGCGGTTCGGACACCCCGGCGCCCCAGGACACCAAGGCGGCGGCCGCGCCGACGTCCACCTCGGTGCCGGAGGCCAGGCAGAACCTCGCCGCGCAGTGGAAGACCTGGGCCAAGCACCAGCGGCTGACGGGGCCGGGCGCCGTGCCCGACTACGCCAACCCCACGCAGATGAACCGCTACACGTGGTACCAGACGCACAACTGGACCAAGCCGTACCCCGGTGACAGCAAGGTCTTCGCGCCGGACGACGTGCCGGGCGCCTACATCCCGTCGCCGGAGTCCGACGGCTGAGACAGGCGGCCGATGAATTCGGTTGCGGAGGAACCCGTGAGTCCGTTGCGCTTGTTGCATGGAAGGGGTCACAGAACAGGCGCGACGGACGGGCGCGGGAAGAAGCCGTGAGGTCGGGCGGCCGCCGGCTCCATGGCGGAGGCCGACGGTGCTCGGCGCGCTGATGCTGGCCGCCTTCACGTTCAACACGGCGGAGAACCTGCCGATCGGTCTGCTGGACCTCATCTCCGAGAGCCTGCGGGTCTCCCTGCCGGCGGTCGGTCTTCTGGTCACCGGCTACGGCCTGACGGTGGCGGTCGCGTCCCTGCCGCTCGCCCACGTCCCACGGGCCGTGCCCCGACGTCATGTGCTCACCGGACTGCTGGCCGCGCTGGTCGTGTCCAGTCTGGTGGCGGCGCCGGCGACCTCGTACGGGGTGCTCCTTGCGGCGCGGTTGCTGACGGCTGTGGCCCAGGCGCTGTTCTGGGCCGTGACGGGGCCGGTCGCGGTGGGCCTTTTCGGGCCCGAGGTCCAAGGGCGGGGTGGTCGGGGCGCTGTCCGTCGCCGGTTCGCTCGCCCTCGTCCTCGGTGTCCCCGCCGGGACCTGGCTGGGCCGGCAGAGCCACTGGCAGGTGCCCATCGGCGCGCCGGCGGCGCTGGGGCTCGTCTCACTCGTCACGGTCGCCGTCCTGCTGCCGACCTCGCGTCCGGAGAAGGAGCCCGCCGCCTACGGAACCAGGCCCGATGTCCGCCGGTTCGGGACGGTGCTGGCGGCGGGAGCGCTGTCCGCCACCGGGGCGTTCGCGGGCTTCACCTACATCGTGACGTTCCTGGGCGAGGTGAGCGGGTTCTCCCCGGGCACGGTCAGCGTCCTCTTCGTGGCCTTCGGTGTCGCGTGTCTGGCCGGGGTGAGCATCACCGGGATGTTCCTGGACCGCTTCCCACGGTCCGCACTGACCGCTGCCGTGGCCACGCAGGCGGTGGGCATGCTCGGCCTGTACGCGTCCGGTACCGACCCGGTGGCTGCCGTGGTGTTCCTGGCGCTGATGGGTGGTGCGCTCGGGCCGGTGTTCATGACCGCCCAGAACGCGATGCTGCAGTGCGCGCCGGGCCGCACGGACATCGCGCTCGCGGCGAACTCCGGTGCCTACAACGCCGGTATCGCGGCGGGCGCCGCACTCGGAGGACTGGTCCTGCCGCTCGCCGGCGTGCGGGGCACCTTCCTCTCCGGCGGGCTGCTGACCGTCGGGGCCTGCGCGGTGCTGGTCGGCGACCGGCTGCTCGGTTGCCGAACGGAGGCCGTCGCGAAGAGCCGCCGCCACCGGTCGGCTGAATCCACGGGCCGAGCGGCGTGTCCGGGCGGGCGGGGCCGCCCGCTCGGCACAGGGTGGTCGCTGCTGCCGTCGTGGAGGAGGAACCGTGAAGCGTCGCGTGATCGCCGCTCTGGCCGCCGTCGTCGCCGGGCTGATCCTGTTCGCGGTACCGGCCGCGGCTCAGGACGGCCGCGGCGATGTCGAGAGCAACGACTGGAACTTCCCGCTCACCAACATCGGCCTGCTGTAGCGCCGGGTCCGGGCGCGATCTCCGACCTACCGGCGAGGCTCCCGGCGTGCGAACAGGAACGCTTGTGGAGCTGCACCATCCGGGTCGAGCAGCAGCTGGGCCTCGATCTCGAACCCCGCCTCACGCAGCCAGGTTGCCACCCGGTCCGGCCGTCGGCGGTGGACATGCACCCTCATCGGGTGACCGCCGTAGCCCTCTGTCTTCAACCGCGACCCGTCGCCGACGTGAAACAGCAGCTGCAGCGGTCCGCCTGGACGCAGAGCCCGGTGGAAGTGCCGGAACACCGTGGGCACTTCGCCGTCGGGGACGTGGATCAGCGACTGCCAGGCGACCAGGCCGGCCACCGAGGCGGCCGGGAGACCCGGGTCCGTCATCGAGCCCACCTCGAACCGCAGGCCGGGGTGGTCGCGCCGGGCCTGGTCGATCATCCCCGGGGAGAGATCGACACCGAACGCGTCGACACCGAGCCGGTGCAGATGGGCGGTGACGTGGCCGGGGCCGCAGCCGACATCGGCCACCGGCCCGCCACCCGCGGCGCGCACACTGTCGGCGAACAACGCCAGAGCCATACGAAGGTACTGCTGTCCGGCGATGGCATCGCGCACCTGTTCGGCATAGCTGACCGCGACGGTGTCGTACGACGTTCGGGTGTCTGCCTGCCAGTTGTCCGTGGTCATGGCAGGCACGGTAGTCCAGCGGGCCAACTCCTTCCGGGAGAAAGGCAGTTGCCGCGAGCGGTTCCGATCACGGACGATCTCGGACTGTGACGACGAACAGCAGCCAAGGACACCTCGGCCAAGGAGACCCCACTCCCGAGCCGCCCCATCCGTCGGTCCGCCCGCTCGCCCTGGTCACCGGTGCAGGTCGCACCGCCGGCATCGGCGCGGGCATCGCCCGCCGGCTGGCCGCCTCCGGCTGGGACATCGCCTTCACTTACTGGACCCCCTACGACGAGCGCATGACCTGGGGCCGCGAGTCCGGCGCGACCGACGCGATCGCCGACGCCCTCAAAGAGAACGGCGCCGCCACCGCGGCCGTCGAGGCGGACCTGGCCGACCCGGACACTCCGGCCCGCGTCTTCGACGAGGTCGAGCGCAGCCTGGGCAGCGTCTCCGCCCTGGTGATGTGCCACTGCGAATCGGTCGCCTCCGGTCTTCTCGACACCACCGTCGAAAGCTTCGACCGGCACTTCACCGTCAACGCCCGCGCCACCTGGCTGCTGATCCGGGAGTACGGCCGGCGGTTCGCCGCCGCGCCGGGCAGCGGCCGGATCATCAGCCTGACCAGCGACCACACCGTGGGCAACCTGCCCTACGGCGCGAGCAAGGGCGCCCTCGACCGCATCACCCTGGCCGCCGCACACGAACTCGCCCACCTCGGCGTCACCGCCAACGTGATCAACCCAGGGCCGGTGGACACCGGTTGGATGACCGACGAAGGGCGCTCACACGTGCTTCGCCAGACGCCGCTCAACCGGCTCGGCACCCCGCAGGACACCGCCCACCTCGTCGACTTCCTCTGCTCGCCGGAGGGCCAGTGGATCAACGGCCAGCTCCTGATGAGCAACGGCGGATTCGCCTGACCCCCGCCAGGCGGTCACGCGCGACGGGCCACCAGGTGTGGCGGCTCGGCGACGACCTCGCAGTCCGAACGGCCCACCCTCGCTCCCGGCCTTCCGCTGCAGATTACGGTTCGTCACCACCTGGGTACCGGGCGAGCCCGCCGGCCGCGCCCCCGCGACGCGTGCAGGGGAGGCGGCCGTCACCCTGGCCGCCTTCCTGACCGCCTTCCACCGCCCTGCCCCCGACGGGGCGCCCGCGGGCCCTGCACGGCGACCTGCACCCGGCCAACGTCCTGACCTCGAACGGCGCCTTCTGCTGCGTGATCGACTTCGGCGACCTCTTCGCCGGAGACCCGGCCGTCGACCTGGCCGCCGCGTGGATCCAGTTGACGGACGGCGCCGCCGAACTTTCCCACGAGACCTACGGGCCGAGCGCGGACGCCGCGACCGTGCGGCGCGCTCGCGGCTGGGCGGCGCACTACGACGCCTCACCGCGTCGGTCCACCAGTGATCAGGCACCCGCGTGGGGGAGGCGAAAGGATGCCGCCGGCGGTGGTCAGGGGCCGGCCAGGCGGCGCCGGTCCTCGTCGTCCCATGTGCGGGTGTCGCGAGGAGTGACGTACGGCTCCTCCCCGGGCGGATGCCCGCCTGCCACGGCCCGTTGCCGCGCGGTCTCCGCGTCGAACTCCAGGCCGAGCAGCAGGGCCAGATTGCCGATCCACAGCCAGACCAGGAAGACGATGACGCCCGCCATGGTGCCGTAAGTCTTGTTGTACGAGGCGAAGTTGGCGACGTAGAACGCGAAGCCCGCGGAGGCGATCAGCCAGATCAGCAGGGCCAGGAAGCTGCCCGGGGTGATCCATTTGAAGCCGCGTACCTTGGCGTTGGGGCTCGCCCAGTACAGGATCGCGATCATCACCGTGACCAGGACGACCAGGACGGGCCACTTGGCGATCGACCAGACGGTCAGGGCCGTGTCGCCGATGCCCAGCGCCTTGCCCGCCTGGCGGGCCAGACCGCCGGTGAAGACGACGATCAGCGCGCTGGCCACGGCCAGCACCATGAGCACGACGGTGACTCCGACCCGGATGGGGAGGATCTTCCAGACGGGGCGCCCCTCGGGCATGTCGTAGACGGCGTTGGACGTGCGGATGAACGCCGCGACGTAGCCCGAGGCCGACCACACCGCCAGGACGAGGCCCACGACGGCCATGGCCGAGCCGAGGCCGCCGCCGCCCTGCAGCTGTTCGACCGCGCGCGTGAGGATGTCCCGGGCCGAGCCGGGGGCCAGCTGCCGGAGGTTGGTCAGCACCTTGTCGGTGGCCGACGCGCCGGACAGGCCCAGCAGGGAGACCAGGACCAGCAGGGCCGGGAACAGGGACAGGACGCCGTAGTACGTCAGGGCCGCCGCGCGGTCGGTCAGCTCGTCGTCCTTGAACTCCCGCAAGCTGCCTTTCAGCACGGCGCCCCACGAACGTCGGGGCAGGTCGATGGGCGTGTCCGGGGCACGCTGCTCCACCTGCGGGTCCGGTCCGAACCGCTCTTCGGGGGCATCCGAACGCGGCTCGGCCCGATCGTCGGCCTGCTCGTCGGCCCGATCGTCGGCCTGCTCGTCGGCCCGATCGGGTGGCGGGTCACGGCGTGCCTTGCGATGGAGGTGGCTGGATGTGATATCTCGGGTCATGCGCTCCCGGGTATCCACACTGCGGTGTCCTCACGCGCCGATCGGCCGGTGACGAAGGCCGAGCGGCTCCCCCGCGGTGCCTATGCCTGGTGCTCGCGATCGCAGAGGGGGCACTCTGGAGAGGGCGGCGGGAGCCGTGGGCGCCGACCGGGCGCGTGGGGCCGGTGCCGGGTGCAGAGGTGGTGGCGCTGGTGGACATGGACTACGCGGCGCTGTTCGCCGCCACGCCGAGCCCGTACCTCGTACTGGGCCCGGACCTGGTCATCGTGGAGGTCAACCAGGCCTACCTGGAGGCGACCGGCCGCACGCGCGAGGACCTGCTCGGGCAGCACATCTTCGACGCCTTCCCGGACAACCCGGCCGATCCGGAGGCCGACGGCGTGCGCAATCTCAGCGCCTCGCTGCACCGTGTCCTGGCCGCGCGGGAACCGGACACGATGGCGTTGCAGAAGTACGACATCCCCGTGAGCGGCCCGGCCGGGGCGTTCGAGGAGCGATGGTGGTCGCCGATCAACACGCCGATCCTCGGCTCGGACGGAAAGGTGCGCTGGATCATCCACCGGGTGGAGGACGTGACCGCGTTCGTGCAGACGCGCACAGCCGGACGGCGGCCGCCAACGGAACAGCTGACCGAGCGGGAGGCGTTGGAGGCCGAACTCTATGCGCGGGCACGCGAGTTGCAGCGGCTGAACGAGGAGTTGCGGCTGGCCCATACCCGGGAGCGTGAGGTGGCCGTCGCGCTGCAGGAGGCGATGCTGCAGGCGCCGGATCTGGTCCGGCACAAGAACGTCGCGGTGCGCTACCTGCCCGCTGCCGGGTCGCTGAACGTGTGCGGCGACTGGTACGACCTCGTCGACCTGGCCGACGGCCGTTTCGCGGTGGCCGTCGGTGACGTCGTCGGCCACGGGCTGGAGGCCGCCACGGTCATGGGCATGCTGCGCAGCGCGCTGAGTGCCGCCATCCGCGCGCTGGAGCGTCCCGCCCAGGCCCTGGAGGTCCTGGGACTGTACGCCCGGTCGGTGGAGGGGGCGCTGAACACCACCGTCGCCAAGGCCCTGATCGACCCCCGCAGTCACCTGATCATCTACAGCAGCGCCGGCCACCCGCCACCCGTCCTGGTGCACCCCGACGGCAGCTGCGAGCTCCTCGACAAGGCCACCGACCCGCCCCTGGGCGCCCGCCCCGACCATGTCCCCCGTCCCCAGGCCGGCCAGCCGTACGCCCCCGGCGACACCCTCGTGCTCTACACCGACGGCCTGATCGAGCGCCGCGACGAGGACATCGAGGCAGGGCTGGCCCGCCTGCTCGAAGTCCTCGGCCACTGCAGCACCCAGTCCCCGCAACGCCTCGCGGACTCCCTGCTGGCCCGCCTCGGCCTGTCCGGCGGAGCTCGCGACGACATCGCCCTGATCGTCGTCCGCCTGTGACGACGGCGGCACCGGCGCTCGATGTCCCGCCTGTGCTGCGACCGCTGTCGGCGGGACCGCGCGGGCTCGGCCGGTCGTGCGCCGCCCACCCCGCGGCCCGGCCATCAAGGGTGCCGGTCGACGGCCCGGCGGGCGTCCAGGGCCGGTGATCATGGTCGCGGGACGGAGTCGGCAACTTCCTCAAGGTGCGTCTCCCGGTTCGACTCGACGACGGACGGACCGTGGTCCACCTGGCCTGGGTCCACCTCCGGGCCCCGGTGATCGAGGAGTTCGTCGAGAGGGTGCGCCGACACCTTGGCGGGACACCGCTTCGAGGGTCTGCTCTGCGACGCGATCGGGCCGTGAGGCGAGGAGGTGCTGCGCGCGCCTGTCGTCCTGGAAGGCCGGCAGAGCAACGAGGACGGATCGATGCGCTACTGCGAGGTGGTCGAGTCCGGTCACCCGCTGCTGAGCAAGGTGGTGCAGAAGCTCTGGCCTGCCGAGTTCGTGCTCGGCGCTCGCGATCCTGGCACCGAACCACGCGGTTGACCGCGCCGACAGGGGCACTCGCTCATCGTCCAGAAACCCCGGAGCGCGGAGGAAGACGATGAATACTCCCGTGAATGCTCCCGTACGAAATCCCGGCGAGGGTAACGGGTCGCGGAGAATCCTCGGCATCTATCTCAACGACCACCTGGCGGGCGCGACGGGCGGTGCCGAACTGGTGCACCGCATGGTCCAGGAGCACGGCGATTCGGTCTACGGCCCGGAACTGCGGAGCCTGGCGACGGAGATCTCCCAGGACCGGCAGGCCCTGCTCAGGTTGATGGCGGACCTGAACGTCCCCACGAGGCGATACAAGGTCTACGGGGCATGGCTGGGCGAGAAGCTCGCACGGGTGAAGCCCAATGGCCGTCTGGTGCGTCGTTCCGGTCTCACGGTGCTGATCGAGCTCGAAGCCATACGCACGGGCGTCGGCGGCAAGTCGATGCTCTGGCGCACTCTGCTGTCGGCCTCCGCGGAGGAGCAGCGCCTGGACTCCGCCCGGCTGAAGGAGCTGCTGCGGCGGGCGGAGCGGCAGATCAAGGTACTGGACTCCCTGCACGCCAGGGCCACCTCGGCGCTGCTCTCCCCCGCCGCGTCACCGCGGTCGACACCGGCGCACGTTGCGGGAGGCAAGCCGTCGCCCGGTCTGGGCTGAGCAGGTGGGGCGCGAGAGTGGGGCGTCCGGTCGGCGGCACACGCGCCTCGGGGCCCGGCGCCTGGCTTTCCCGGTGAGGGGTATCCGGACGGTGCATCGACTTCATCACATGGGATCGGCAGATGAGCATCGCGTGGCTGGGAACCGAACACTGCGCTTCAGCGTGGCCTTCGCCGAGGGCGCTGCGCGCGCGGTGGACGGGCGTCGTGCGCTCCAGGCCCTCCTGGACCGCGCCGCCCGCCTGGGCCACGTACCGCTGCCGTCCTCGACGGTCATGGACGCGCAGCTGGTGATCAGCGAGTTGCTGACGAACGCGATGCTGCACGCTCCGGGGCCCTGCGGTCTGGTTCTGGAGCTGTCCGCCACCGACCTGTCCGTCACCGTGTGGGACACGTCCCGCGAGCAACCCGTGGCACAGCCGCGTGATCGGCAGCGTGTCGGCGGCCACGGGCTGCACCTCGTGCGCGCCCTCTGCGACCGGTTCGACACCGCCGCGCGCCCTGGGGGAAAGCAGGTCACCGCTCGCGTGCGCCTGGTCCCCGATCAGCCGCGCCCCCGTCAGGCGGGTCCGGCGCACGGGAGTTCGTGATGCGGTCGGGCACCGACGGGCACGGTTCCCGTGCCCGTCGGCGACAGCGGCGGTGCGCTGGACTGGATGGCCCGAGTGGGGCAGCGATCCGGGGCGGCTCGCCGGTCTCCCAGTGGGCGATGCCCAGCCTGCACCCGCCCGCCACCCTCGGCGCCCGCCGGCCCGCTCCGGGTGCGGACCGTCCGAGGCACCGGATGGTGCGGATTCTCCGCGGGCAACGGGGCATACGGGAAACCAGGCACGTGAGGACGGCAGGCGACGACGACCGTAGGAGCGGCGCCCGGGGCAACAGTCGATCACGCAGGAGGCGAGGCGAGGACATGGCAGCAGCCGAGAGCACCGACACCGACCAGAGGCAGCCTCCCCACCTTCCGCCCGCCGGGGTCGCCGAAGCGCTGGAGGCCATCGGGGCCGGGGCCTACGTCGTGGACGAGCAGGGCCATATCGTTGCCGCCAACAGCCGCGCCACACACCTGCTGGGCCGGCCCGCCGCGGACCTCGTCGGCCACGACGCCCACGACCTGCTGCACCGCGGGCCCCAGGGTCAGCCGCTGCCCGCGAGCCAGTGCAGCATGCGCCAGGCGTTCCACGACGGACGTCCCGCCCAGGCCGACGAGGACTACTTCGCCCACGCCGACGGCTCCCTGCTCCGCATCTCCTGGCTGATCACGTCGTACGCCTTCGAAGGCCACGGCACCGGCACGCTCGTCGTCTTCCACGTCCCTGGTCAGGAACACCGGCCCGATCTTCGTCCGGAACAGGCCGCGCCGCCGCTGAGCGAACTCCAACGACTGGCTCTGCTGGCCGAGACCACCACCCAGCTGACCTCCACCCTCGACGCCGACGAGGCGCTGCGGCGGCTGGTGACGCTGGTCGTGCCCCGGCTGGCCGACTGGGTCGTCATCGATCTGATCACCGAACGGGACGAGGTCTGGCGCACCACCGTGGTCGAAGCCGAGGGGGGCACACTGACGTCCCACGAGGACCTGGAGGGCCCCATGCCACCGGTGCCGGAGGAGTCGCCGATGCCTCTGTCCCGGGCCCTGCGCGGCATCGCCTCCACCTTGGCCGGACCCGAGACCTACCAGGGAGTTCCGGATTCCGGTATCGCCGTCGAGCAGCGTCGTCTGTTCGAGGCCACCGGCATCCACTCCGCGGCCATCGCCCCCATCCGCAGTACCCGCGCGGTCCTGGGAGCCCTCACCCTGGGCCGCGCCAAGAAGCCGGGGGACTTCGCCACCACCGACCTTCCCCTGATCGAGGACATCGCCCGCCGTGCCGGCCTCGCCCTGGACAACGCGCGTCTCTACCAGCGCCAGCGCAAGGTCGCCGAAACCATGCAGAACCACCTGCTGCCCCAGATGCCGCGCGTGCCCGGACTGCAGATGACCGTCCGCTACCTGCCCGCCCCGGACGCCTCCCAGGTCGGCGGCGACTGGTACGACGCCTTCACTCTCTCCGACGGCTCCACCGCCCTGGCCATCGGTGACGTAGTCGGCCACGACCTGGAGGCCGCGGCCGGCATGGCCCAGCTGCGCAACATGCTCCGCGCCTACGCCTGGTCCCAGCTGGAACCCCCCAGCCGGATCGTCGAACGGCTCGACGGGGCGATCATGCGCATCACCGACGTCACCATGGCCACCCTCGTCCTCGGCCGGGTGACCGACACCGGGGACGGGCACTGGCAGCTGACCTGGACCAACGCGGGCCACCCCCCACCCCTGCTCATCGCCCGCAATGGTTTGGCGCACTACCTGACCGACGGCCACGGTCTCATGCTGGGCACCGGGGTCACCACACCGCGTCCCGACGCCACCATCCTCCTGCCGCCCGAGTCCACCCTGCTCCTGTACACGGACGGCCTCATCGAAGCCCCCGGCCACACCCTCGACGAGGGCCTGAACCAGCTACGGCAACACGCCGCCGCCCTCGCCCACCGCCCCCTGGCTTCCTTCACCGACCAGCTCCTGCGCCGCGTACAGCCACCCGGCAAGGACGATGTCGCCCTCCTCGCCCTGCGCACGCCCCCGCGGGGCAGCCGGTCGTGAGGCGCGCCCGCTCCTCTAGCTAGGGCCCGTCCGGCGGATCATGTGGCCGTGATGGCACCAAGTTAGTTCTCGCGGGCCGGACTGCGCCCGCTTGCGAGGCGTTTCTGCCCCTCGGGCATGGGCAGGACCGCCAGTGCGGTGTCTGCAATGTTCCGCAGCGTCTCCGGGGCCAGGCCGGCCTTGCCTACCGCCTCGATACCGCGGACCACCGTCAGCAGCAGTGCCGCCAACCGCTCCGGATCCGCAGCGCTATCGATGTCGCCGTGGCGCTGGGCTGCGCTGATCTCTGTCCGCAGCAGGGTCAGCAGTGCCGTCATGGTCTCGGCCGACCGTCCGGCGACCGTCGGATCGTGCTGGGCCAGTTCCGCCGCGCCCTTGGCCAACAGGCACCCGCGGCGCTCGGTGTCGGAGGCGGTGTTCTCCGCCATTAGGTGCACGTATCCCGACAGCCGGGCCAAGGCCTCTGCGTCCGGGCCACCTGCCAGCCGCCCTTCGGCCACCTCAACGACTGCGGTGCACCAGTCGCCAAACACGCGGTGGAACAGCTTGCCCTTGTCGCCGAATGCGCCGTACAGGCTGCCCTTGCCCAGGCCGGTCGCCTGGGCGATGTCGTCCATCCGGGTTCCTGCATAGCCGGTCGCCCAGAACTGTTCCCGGGCCCGCTCCAGGACTTGGCGTTCGTCGAATGCGCGTGGTCTCGGCATGGTCTCAGCCTATCCATTCTTGACTCGATCGTCCATTACTGGCTATGTTATGGACGATCCATTCCACAACTGAAGGGGTTCGACATGCCAGGCGTGCTGCAGGAGAAGGTGGCCGTGATCACCGGAGGGACCAGCGGGATCGGGCTGGCCATCGCCCACCGCTTCGTCCGGGAGGGCGCACGGGTCTTCGTGACCGGCCGGGACATCGACCGCCTCGAAGCGGCAGTCAAGGAGATGGGTCCTGCGGCCACCGGCGTACGATCCGACGTCTCGATCCTGGCCGACCTGGACGCGCTCTACGCGCGAGTCCGCGAGGAGGCCGGACGCATCGACGTGCTGGTGGCCAACGCGGGAATCGTCGCGGA
The DNA here is from genome assembly GCF_036013935.1 of Streptomyces sp. NBC_00461. NCBI lineage: Bacteria > Bacillati > Actinomycetota > Actinomycetes > Kitasatosporales > Streptomycetaceae > Streptomyces > Streptomyces sp. NBC_00461. The sequence goes on along the minus strand of NZ_CP107902.1, from coordinate 8,871,420 downwards.
CGCCGCACTCGGCGCCCACACCGAGGCGAACGTCGACCTGACACTCGCCGTCAACGTCAAGGGCCCACTATTCACCGTCCAGAAGGCGCTTCCGCTGCTGGCGGAGAACGCCTCCATCCTGGTCATCGGCTCAAGCAACAGCGTGCGCCCCAATGAGCACCTCGAGGTCTACAGCGCCTCGAAGGCAGCGTTGAGCAACCTCGTGCACAACTGGGCCCGGCAATCGCGAGAGCGTCGATTCCGGGTCAACGTCCTCAGCCCGGGACCCACGCGGACCCCTGCCCTGCTGCGCGCCGCGGGGCCGGACGTCGACCGGTTCGCCGAGGCCGTCGTGCCACTGGGACGACTGGCCGACGCCGAGGAAATCGCCGAGGCCGCCCTCTTCCTGGCTTCGGACGCCTCGTCGTTCGTCACCGGCGCCGAACTCTTCGCCGACGGCGGCTACACCCGGGCCTGAACGACGGCCGGTGGTGCGCATCCGGTTCCCTCGAAGCGATGGGGCGCACTCCCGGCCGCGCGTGTGCGTCGTACGAGGCCCAGTGCGCTCGAAGCAACGAGATCGTGGCCGCGGCCGCTTTGGATGACGTCGGCCGCCACCCCGACTGCCGGTCCGGCAACGCCGGCCTCCGCTGGGTGCTCATCCATCTCGTCGAGGAGACCGGACGGCACGCGGGGCACGCGGACATCGTGAGGGAGCTGCCTGACGGGGCGAAGGGGTACTACTAGCTCTCTCCGGTGGGTCACGACCGGAGCCGAAGTCGGATCGAGGCAACGGTGACGGTGCCGTAGAAGACGTAGGCGCGTTTGTCGAACCTCGTCGCCACAGCCCGGAAGCCCTTAAGGGCATTGATCGTCCGCTCCACCTCGTTCCTGCGTTTGTAGATCGTCCTGTCGAAGCCGGCGGGCCGACCGCCCTTGCTGCCTTTGCGCTGTCGGTTGGCCCGCTGGTTCTTCGGTTCGGGGATCGTGTGCTTGATCTGGCGTCGCCGCAGGTAGCGGCGGTTGCGGCGGGATGAGTAAGCCTTGTCTCCGCCGAGGTGGCCAGGCCGAGTCCGCGGTCGCCCGCCATCCCGGCGGGCGACACGGACACGCTCCATGACCGGGATGAGCTGCGGAGCGTCGCCCCACTGCCCCGGGGTGATCAGCAAGGCGAGTGGGCGGCGTCCGCCCTCACCGGCAAGGTGGATCTTGCAGGTCAGGCCGCCCCGTGAGCGTCCCAGGCCCTCATCGGGGCGGTGCTGCAGGGGCGTGTGTCTTTTCCCGGAAGCCGCGGGGGTTTCTTACGTGCTCCCGCAGCGCGTTGGTGGGCCCGGCAGGAGGTGGAGTCCACGCTCACCATGGACCAGTCGATGCGGCCTTCCGCGTCAGCATCGGCGAGTACAGCCGCGAAGAGCTTGTCCCATGTGCCATCCGCTGACCAACGCCGATGCCGCTCGTACACGGTCTTCCACCGACCGAAACGCGCAGGCAGATCCCGCCACGGTACCCCGGTGCGCTGCCGGAACAGAATCCCGTTGATCACCCTGCGATGACTCTCCCAATGGCCCCCGCGCTGACCGGAGTTCGGCAGATGCGGCTTCAGCCGGGCCCATTCTTCATTTGTGAGATCTCCGCGCCCCATGAGCATGCCAACGAACCAAGGCTGCGGCAGTCACAAGATCCGCCGGACACAGCCTAGCCGTGCAGGGCGTTCAGGACGGCGGCAAGTTTCTGCGGCGCGCTGATCATCGCCATGTGACCGGTGTCGAGGTCGACGACGTCGGCCCGGAGCAGGGCGATGGATCGCTGCTGGAGTTCCTCGACGTAGCACTGGTCGCGGGTGAGGTGCACATACGTCCGCGGGATGCCCCAGCGGTAGCCGCTGAGGTCCACGGGTTCGTTCAGGAGAGCGGCCGAGTCGTCGGTCAGCCGGTCCAGGGCGGACGCGGCGGTCGCCTCGTCCATGTCGTTGCACAGGATCGCGGCGGCGCCCTCGCGGGTCTGCTGGTAGACCCCGGCGGTGATGGACTGCTCTACCAGTTCCCGTACGCCGGGGTCGATCTGGTCGAGGACGCGGGATCCGTCGGGAGGTACGACGGCGGAGACGAGGACGACCTGACGGATCCGTTCGGGTACGAGGTCCAGGACGCGCGGCACCGTGACCCCGGCGAAGGAGTGGCCGACCAGCACCACTTCCCGCAGGTCGGCCGCCTCGATGTCCTTGCGGACGGCGTCGGCGCAGTCCGCGAGGGTGACCGTGCCGGGTGCGATCGCGGACCTTGTTCCGCGACCTGGCAGGTCGACTGCCAGCGCGTCCGCGCTCAGGTGAGGAATCAACTCGTCCCAGCAGTCCGCCCCGAAGCCGGCACCGTGGATGAGAACGAAGGACATGCGACCTCCTAGGCGATGAGGCGCACTCTAACTGAATTCAGGTTGGTAGCCCAGACCCGGCGGAGGAGGGGTTCAGCGCCGCTCGGGTGCGTCCTGCGCCCGCACGCCTTCCTCGGGCCGCGCTCCCACGATCCGCAGCGCGATGTCGCCGTACTGGTAGGCGAGTTGGTCGACGGAGAACTCGCCGTCCTCGTGGAACCAGCTGGCCACGCCGATGCCCATGTCGAGGATCGAGTACGAGGCGATTCTGGCCGACTGCACATGGAAGGCGCCCTCCGCGGCGCCGCGCTCGATGAGTTCACGGAAGCGTCGCTCGTAGTCGCTGCGGCCGCGCAGCACCCGCTCCTGGTCGGGCGCCTCCAGGCTGCCGATCTCCCGGTTGCCGACGAACGCCTCAAGGCGGTGCCGGGCGTGGTAGCGGATGTGCGCCTCGACGGAGCGGCGCAGTTGCTCCCGCACGTGGTCGGCGCTCGCGACGGCGGCGACGTTGTCGGCGATGAGCTGCTCCATCGTGCCGATCATGATCTCGGCCAGCAGCTCGTGCTTGGAGGCCACGTGTTTGTACAGGCTCGGGCCGCGGATGCCGACGGCCGCCCCGATGTCGGCCATGGTGGTGGAGCGGTAGCCCTGTTCGGCGAAGAGCCGCAGCGCGGACTGCCGGATCGCCGACCGACGGTCGGCCGTGGGCACGCCCTCCGGTCGTGCGGGCCGGTGCGACCGCTCGTACGGCCCCCCGTGGACTGGGCTCACCCGGACTCCTGAAGCTATTGATGATTAGCCGATGCGGCCATGGCTGGACTGTCACTATAGCCGCCACTCTTGACATAAGGGTGTTCACGCCCTTGTGATGGCTAATGGTCAGTAGCCAAGGTCGGGAGTAAGCGTGGCCATCGGGTTCGAGATCGACAAGAGGGTCGCCGACATAGCGCGGCGCACCACCGACTTCGTACGGGATGTGGTCGTGCCCGAGGAGGAGGCGTGTGACGGCAACGTGCATTCCGGGCCGGAGCCGCTGCGCCGACGGCTTCAGGACGCGGCCCGTGGGGCGGGGGTCTTCGCTCCGCACGTCACCGCCGAGTGGGGCGGTCTGGGACTGGACCTGTGCGGGCAGGCGGTGGTGTTCGAGGCGGCGGGCTACTCGCTGCTCGGGCCGCTCGCCCTGAACTGCGCGGCACCCGACGAGGGCAACATGCATCTGCTCGAAAGGGTGGCCACCGAGGAGCAGAAGGAACGTCTGCTGCGTCCGCTCGCCTCCGGTGAGGTGCGTTCCTGCTTCGCGATGACCGAGCCCGCGCCGGGCGCCGGATCCGATCCGCGGGCCCTCGCCACGACCGCGACAAGGATCGAGGGCGGCTGGCGGATCGACGGCCGCAAGTGGTTCATCAGCGGCGCGGACGGGGCCACGTTCGCCATCTGCATGGCCCGCACCAGCGGAGGCCCCGGGGACCCGGGCGGCGCGACCATGTTCCTCGTCGACGCGGACAACCCGGGCATGAAGATCGTCCGGAACATCGACACCCTGGACCAGGGCCTGTTCGGCGGGCACAGCGAGGTCGTCTTCGCGGACTGCGAGGTCGACGACGGCGCCGTGCTGGGCGAGGTCGACGAGGGCTTCAGGTACGCACAGGTGCGCCTGGGACCCGCGCGGATGACCCACTGCATGCGCTGGCTCGGGGTGGCACGGCGGGCCCAGGACATCGCGCTGGAGCGCGCGGCCGGGCGTTCCGCCTTCGGCCGGCCACTGGCCGAACTCGGCATGGTGCAGCAGATGCTGGCCGACTCCGAGATCGACATCGAGACCGGCCGGGCGGTGCTGTGGCGCGCCTGCTGGGAGCTGGACCAGGGCCGTGGCGCGGCGCAGCACACCTCGATCGCCAAGACGTACGTCTCCGAGGCGGTGGGCCGGGTGGTCGACCGGGCCGTGCAGGTGTGCGGCGCGCTCGGCATCTCCGGCGACGCCCCGCTGTCGCGGCTGTACCGGGAGGTGCGCCCCTTCCGTATCTACGACGGTCCCTCCGAGACCCACCGCTGGGCCATCGCCAAGCGCGCGGTCCGGGCGGCGCGGGAGCGGGCGGTCGCGCAGTGACCGCGTCACAGGCGGGGGTGGTCGGCGTGGACGTGCCCGCGCTGCAGCGCTACTTCGCCCGCCGGGTACCGGAGTGCGAAGGGCCGTTGCGGGTGCGGCTGTTGCAGGGCGGGCGCTCCAATCTCACCTACGAGGTGACCGACGGGACGCACCGCTGGGTGCTGCGCAGGCCGCCACTGGGGGTGCTGACGCCCACCGCGCACGACATGGACCGCGAGTTCCGCGTCGTCGCCGCCCTCGGTGGCACCGGCGTACCGGTCGCGCGTGCGGTGCTGTCCTGCACTGATGCGGAGGTCATCGGGGCGCCGTTCAGCGTCGTCGAGTTCGTGGAGGGCGTGGTGCTGCGCGACGGCGACCAGGCCGCCGCCCTGCCCGGCGCCGACGCGCGCCGTGCCGCCGACGCTCTCGTGGACGCCCTGGTGGTGCTGCACTCGGTGGACGCCCACGACGTCGGGCTCGGCGGGTTCGGCCGGCCCAAGGGCTATCTGGAGCGTCAGGTGCGGCGGTGGCGAGGGCAGTGGGACAAGGTCGCCACGCGTCCGCTGCACGACCTCGACGAGCTGTACGGCCGCCTGGTCCGCTCCCTGCCGGCGAGCGGCGCCCCGGCCATCGTGCACGGCGACTACCGCCTGGACAACACCCTTGTGGCGGTAGGTGACTTCGGGCGGATCGCGGCGATCGTCGACTGGGAGATGGCCACACTCGGTGATCCCCTCGCCGACCTCGGGATGCTGCTCATGTACTGGGATCCGGCCTGCGAACCGGTCCTCGGCGCGCGCCACGTCCCGACGGCCAACCCCGGCTTCCCCTCGGGACGCCAACTGGCCGAGCGCTACGCCGAGAAGTCCGGCCGGGACATCCTCGTGCTGCCGTACTACCAGGCACTGGCCTGTTTCAAGCTCGCCGTCATCGCGGAGGGCATCCATGCCCGCTATCTCGCGGGACAGACCGTCGGCACCGGCTTCGAGCAGCTCGGCACCGCTCCTCCCGCGCTGCTGCGCTCGGGACTTGAGCTACTGCCGTGACCCTTGACGCCCCGAACGAAGGAGAGGCCGTGCAACAACGACTGTCCGGACGGATCGCCCTGGTCACCGGCGCCACCGGCGGCATCGGCGAGGCCGTCTCGCGGCGACTGGCCGCCGAGGGCGCGACCGTGGTGGTGACCGACGTCGACGCCGGCCGCTGCGAGGAGCTGGCCAAGCATCTGACGGCCGACGGGGCGCGAGCCCTCGGCCTTGCGCTGGACGTCAGCGACGAGGAGGCGTGGAGCGGTGCCGTCGACCGGGTGGTGGCCGAACTCGGCGGCCTGTCCGTGCTGGTCAACAACGCGGGCATCGCCGAGATGCGGACCGTGGAGACGGAGACGCGGGAGTCCTGGGACAAGGTCATCGCCGTCACCCAGGGCGGTGTCTGGCTCGGCATGAAACACGGCGGGCCCGCGATCGAGCGCTCCGGCGGCGGCTCGGTCGTCAACATCGCGTCGATCTTCGGTACCGTCGGCGGATTCGGCAGCCAGTTCTCGTACCACGCGGCCAAAGGCGCCGTACGGCTGATGACGAAGAACGCGGCACTGCACTGGGCCACGCGCGGTGTCCGCGTCAACTCCGTCCATCCCGGCTTCATCGAGACACCGCTGTCGCGCGAGCTGTGGCGGGGCACTCCTCGGCACGCGGCGATGGTCGAGGGCACCCCCATGGGGCGGCTCGGCAGGCCGCAGGAGGTCGCGGGGGCGGTGGCGTTCCTCGCTTCCGAGGACGCGAGCTTCGTCACCGGCTCCGAGCTGTACGTGGACGGCGGTTGGACGGCGCGCTGACAAGGCCGGAGGGGCGCGGCCGTCGCCGCGCCCCTCCGGCCTTTCCCGTGGTGGTGTCAGCGCACCCGCGTGTACCGGTTCACCCCGTCCGCGAACGCCACCGTGGCCCGTCCGCGCAGGACGAGGACGTCCAGGTGCGCGGCCGTCTCGTTGACCGCGAGCATCTGGTTGAACGCGCTCAGCTCGGCGAAGGGCACTTCGCGCCGCGTCCAGCCCAGCCCGCGGGCCACGGCGTGCGCGTCGAGGGTGCTCTCGCCGAGTTCCGCAAGGGACTTGGCCAGCCGGTCGTCGTGGTGCGTGAGCAGCTCGGCCACGCGGGTGTGGGCGCTGTCGGCGACCGGCCCGTGCGCGGGCAGCAGCCGGGTGTCGGCGTACCGGGTCATCAGCCGCAGCGAGTCCAGGTAGTCGGCGAGCGGGCGGCCGCCCGGTTCGGCCAGTTCGAAGCCGATGGACGGCGTGATGTGCGGCAGGACGTGGTCCCCGGAGAACAGCAGACCGCGCTGTTCGTCGAGGTAGACCACATGTCCCTTGGTGTGTCCGGGAGTTGGTACGACGCGCAGCTCGTGCTCGCCGAAGCGGAGGGTCTCCGCGCCGAGCCAGTGGTCGGGAGCCTCCCACACGCTCGGGTCGTAGCCGCCGTGGTCCATCGCCTGGATGCGGTCGGCGAGTTCGACGGCACCCGCCCGGCGCAGCGTTTGCAGGGAGCCGGCGGGTTCGTCGCTGCGCAGCCGGTCGAGCATCTCCAGGCCCGGCCGCTCGCCCGCGCCCAGGTACACGCGCGAGCCCAGCAGCCGTCGTAGCTCCACGGCGTTCGTGTAGTGGTCGCGGTGGATGTGGGTGACCAGGATGTGGCTGATGTCGCCGAGGTCGCGGCCGATGGCGGCCAGCGCCTCCTCCAGCGCCTTGCGGGCCTCGGGGATCGCCCAGCCGCCGTCGATCATGACGATGCCGTCGTCGTCGGCGAGGTTCTCCAGCAGATAGACGTTGACGGCGTGCAGCCCGTCGTTGGGCAGGGGCAGGGGGACGCGGTGCACTCCGGGCTGGACGGTCTGGACTCCGGCTTGGGCCCAAGGGCCCTGATCGAACCGCGCTGTCATGACTCTCCCTTGCTCTGGTGTACTGCTGTGGATCGGTGCGCCCCGGGTCAGGCCGCCGGGTCGGGTGCCCGCCCGCGCAGCCGGTGCGCCAGTGCGCGGGCACCGGAACGGTCGAGCTTGCCGACCTTGGTCTGGGGCAACTCCTCGACGGCGTACACGAATTCGGGCCACTTGGCCTTGGCGAGGCCGACGCCCTCCAGGTGTCCGGTGACCTCCGCCAGGTCGATGCCGCCGCCGTCCTCGGTGACGACGAGCAGTGCCACCCGTTCGCCCAGCACCTCGTCGGGGACGGCCGCGACGCAGGCCTGGGACACACGCGGGTAGCCGGCCACCGCCCGCTCGATCTCGGTGATGTCGATGTTGCGGCCGCCGCGGATGATGATGTCCTTCTCGCGGCCCATGATGCTGACGGTGCCGTCCTCATGGGTCAACAGCAGGTCACCGGTGGGGAAGTAGCCGTCCGCGGTCAGCTCCGGTGCTTCGACCGCGCCGTCGCGGGCGTAGCCCAGGAAGAGCGAGGGACCCCGTACCTGCGCCGGTCCGGTGACCCCCGCTCCGGCCTCGGAGCCGTCGGGCGTGAGGGCCCGCAGGTCCGTACCGGGGAAGGGGCGGCCGTCCCTGCCCAGCCGGATCTCCTCGGGGTCGTCGGGCCTGGGCGAGGTGTGGCCCAGGCACTCGGACATGCCGAACACGCGGAGGATCTTCGTGCCGAGGGACTGTTCGGCGCGGGCGAGGGCACCGCGGTCCATGGGTCCGCCGCCCACGGTGATGGCGCGGACTCCGGCGAGCATGCCCGAGCCGGCCGCCTCGGCGCCCATCTGCAGCGCCATCGTCGGGACGCACATCGTCCAGCGGGCCCGGGTCTCGGCCATCCGCCGCAGCGCCACGGCCCGGTCCCATTTCGCCGTCAGCACGAGCGGGCCGCCCAGCAGCAGGGAGAGATGGACGCCGAAGCAGTAGGCGGCCGTCGACGAGAGCGGCACGATCGCGGCCACCGCGTCGCCGCGGGCCAGGCCGTTGATGTCGATGGTGCTCCGGCCGGCGTAGCGCAGGGCCTCCTCGGACTGCACCACGCCCTTGGGCCGCCCGGTCGAGCCGGAGGTCAGTCCGATGAGGACGCCACCCGACCAGCGGGCCACGTCACGCTGCTCGGGTGCGGCCTGGCAGGTCCAGCCGTCGAGCACGGCGGCTGTCCGGCCCGGCAACAGCTCGGGCACTGCCCATTCGTCCCGCGCCGACGGCTCGGCGACGACGACGTCCGGCCGGATGTCCTCGAAGGCCGCGGCGAACTCGGCGCATGTGGTGTGCCGGTTGACGACTGCGAGGACACCGCCGCCGAGGCCGACGGCGAGGCTGGCGGCGACGGTCCGCCATGAGTTGTCGGCCTGGAGCATGACGGTGCCGCCGGCCCCGCGCGGGAACATCGCCTCGGCCAGCCGGGCCGCCTCGGCGAGCAGTTCACGCGCGGTGTGGCTGCCGGTGTCGTCCACGACGGCCACGAAGTCCGCCTGCTCGGCCCTTCGCTGGAACTCCCGAACTACCTGTCGCATACATCTTCCTCGCTACGCTGTGCCGGACGCCGTGATGAACCCTGCTTCTCGCATGCTGTGCCGTTGCCGGACGGCCCCCGGACGGGCCCTCTCAGGCGGTGAACATCTCCGCCTCATGGCCCATCACCGCGATGCGGCGGCCCTTCATGTCTCCCACCTGTGCCACGGCCGCCGCCCACTCCGGGCTCGCCAGGGCCTTCTTCAGATCCTCCGGGGAGTCGAAGCCGAGCACGGAGATCCCGTCCCAGCCCTCGGACCTCGGCTCCATCGCCCGGTCGATCTCCGTGTGCCGCCAGGCGCGCAGGCCGGGCAGGCGGTAGGTCAGTTCGGCGTGGTCGCCGCGCCACCAGTCGATGAACCGCTCGTGCGTCCACTCCGGGGGCCGTGCTGCCAGCAGGACGAGGTTGTACATGCTGTTCTCCGTACGTGTTCAGTTGAAGCGGATCTGGGACGAGCGGCCGATCAGCAGACGCTGCAGCCTGCCCGCCGCGTTCACCCGTCCGGCGGCGACGAAGCTCGCCTCGGGGACACCCGCGCGCCGCACCTCGCCGAGGAAGAGCTCGTCCTGGCCCAGTGTGGTCGCGGACAGCAGATGGTGGGTGCGCGTGCCCCTCTCGCGCTGTTCGAGGTAGCCGACCAGCGCGGCGCGGTCCCCTGCGAAGTCGGTGGCGTTGCCGTCGCCGGTGGAGAACAGGATGGACAGGGTGAAGTCGTCGCCGATCAGGTCCAGGATCCGGTGGGGCTCGTCGCTGTCGAGGATCTCGAACCACGCGGTTAGGAAAGGGGCGGTCGCGGTGGATGTGTCGGTCATCTCGGCTCCCTGGTTCGGAAGGTCTGCTGGTCTGTGTCAGTGCGCCGCGGGGACGGGCGTACGTCGTCGGGTCCGGGCCGCGGCCAGGCGGCCCGCGCGCCTGCCCGAGACGACCGCGAGGCACAGTCCGCCGCCGTATCCCTCGTGGTAGGCGTCGCCCATGTCGGCGCCCGCCGCGTACAGGCCCCGTACCGGCCGGCCGGACGCGTCCACGACCGTGCCTTCGGCGGCGACCTCGATGCCGCCGAAGGTCGAGGCGCCTTCCGCCGCCGCCGTCGCGGCCGCGCTCAGTCCGGCGAGGCCTGCGCCGAGGACGACGACGTCCACCTGCGTCTGTGCCGTCATGGCTCAGTCCTGCCGGTCGATGAGGTCGTAGGTCGTGGTGAAGTACGACTGGTAGCGGGCCATCCGCCCGTCGGGGGTGACCACGGCGGCCGACAGGAAGGACCCGATGGTCTTGCCGGACTCGGTCACCACCCCGTACACGGTCTCCAGGTCACCGTCACTGCTGCGGCGGAGGATCTCGTGGGCCCGCTCGACCGCGTTGCGGCCCGCGATGTAGGCGGCGAAATCGTCCTTGGAGCGCCCGGTGGCCTCTCCCGTCGGCAGGACGATGAGGAAGCGGAAGTCCGGCACGAGCAGTTCGAGTGCCTGCTCGGGACGGCCGCTGTCCATCCGTGCCATGTAGGCGCGCAGCACGCTGGTCATTGAGGTTCCTCTCGCTGGTGCGGATGGCGGGTCAGTCTCTGGTGGGCGGAGTGAAGAAGTCCCCCTGTGACTCCCAGCGGCCGTTCCTGACGACGACCTTCTGTACGTCGCGGGTGCCGTTGTGGCTGTCCGCGGAGAAGTTGAGGACCGGTCCGACACCGGTGTCGACCGCCTTGGCCCTGGCGTAGGCGGCGGTCAGCGACTGCGAGGTGACCGGCCCGTCGATGGTCTTGGCGATCTCCACGAACGCCTTCGCGGCTGCCCAGCCCCACAGGGTGATGAAGTCGGCCGGCTGTCCCCGCTCGTACCGGGCGAGGGCGGCGCGGAACTCCTTGATGGCAGGGTCGTCGTCGTGCGGCGACTTGACCAGCTGCACCGCCCTGACGCCTTCGGCCGCCGAGCCGGCCAGGGTGAGCGTGGACTGTCCCGCCACGGGCGCGTAGCCGTACACCGGCGTGGACAGGTGCTGCAGCTTGGCTTCCTTGAGGTAGGACGCGGCCTCGGCGGAGGCGAGGATCAGGACGACGGCGTCGGGTTTCTCGGCCTTCACCTTGCTGATGACGGGGCTGTAGTCGGTGGTCTGGAACTTGACCGGCAGTCGTTTCACGCGGATCGACGGGTCGGTCCTGTGGGCGGCGGGGGCGATGTCCTTGGCGACGTTCACGAACGCCTTCGGGTCGCTGTGGACGACGAGTACCTTTTTCGCCCCGTCGCGCGCCACCCACTCGCCGAGTGCGGCGGCCTGGTCCTCGTAGAGGGTCTGCAGTCCGTACAGACCCTCGCGGGGCGGCTCGTACCAGGAGGCGTCACCGCCCAGGGGGTTGAGGACCGGCACCTTCCGCTGCCCGAGTACGAAGGGGAAGGTGGCCTGGGACTGCGCGGTGCCGTTGGCCCCGACGATCGCCACGACGCCGTCCTGGTCCACGAGTCGGCGGGCGACCTGCACGGTCTGCTGCGGATCGAAGGCGTTGTCCTTGACGATCCAGTCGATCTTGCGGCCGTTGATCCCGCCGCGTGCGTTGACCGACTTGAAGTACGCGTCGGCGCCGGCCCGCTCGGGGATGCCGAAGGAGGCCACCGCCCCCGTGAGCGGGAACCAGGCGCCGATCCTGATGACCTTGTCGTCCGCCGACGCCGAGGGGCCGGTGGTGCCGCAGGCGCTCACCACGACGGCGAGCAGGGCTGCGGCGGCGGTGAGCGAGCGTGTCGTGCGTCGTCGCAAGACCCCTCCTCGGATCAACCTGAGTTCAATTCAGTTACGTTCCCGATGTTAATCCCGGGGAAACGCGCCTGGCAATGGCCCGACACGAAACCGATCACCCGACATCGGCCCGGGAACGGCGCGGCCCCCGACGGACATCCGTCGGGGGCCGCGAAAGCCGAGGTCTCCCGGTACGTCAGGTGGCGACCATCCGTACGCAGGCGCCTTCGATCAGCTCGCCGATCTCCGCCAGCGGCGTCGGTCCGGACGGCCGGTACCACCGCCACACGCTGACGATCAGGCCGAGCACGCTCGCGCCGAGCAGCTGTGCGTCCCGCAGCGGGAAGGCACCCTGAGCCATGCCCTTGACCAGCAGGTTCATCCAGTCCCGCTCGACCACCTGGACCAGCTGGCGGGCCGCGACACGCTCCGCCTCCTCGCGCTTGGACCTGCGGGAACCGGACAGCAGGTCCATGTGGTTCTGCAGGATGCGCATCTGCAGGACCTCGTGCGGAGAGACGTCGTACGCCGCGCGGACCGCGGCCCGCAGCGCCTCCACGGGGTCCGCCGCGTCCTTGGTGGCCTCGACGAACCGGTCGTGCGAACGCTCCAGTTCGATCCGCATGATGGTGAGCAGGCAGTGCGTCTTGGACTCGAAGTAGTGATAGAGCGCGGTCTGTCCGATGCCGACCCGCTCGGCCACCGTGGACCACTTGGTGGCCTCGAAGCCCGTCTCGCCGAAACAGTCCACCGCGGCCGCGAGAATGGCGGCGCGCTTGGACCTCGGTCCGGCCTCCGGTTCAACGATCCTCGTCATACTCCCTCTCCATGGCCGTCACTCACCGTGTCCGTACCCGAGGGTAAACCCAAGTTGAACTCAGTTACCAGCCGGATCCGGTCACAGCCGCTCCAGCACGGTCGCGTTGGCCATGCCGCCGCCCTCGCACATCGTCTGCAAACCGTAGCGGCAACCGGTCCTGCGCAGCTGGTGGACGAGCGTGGTCATCAGCCGGGCGCCCGTGGCACCGAGCGGATGGCCGAGCGCGATGGCCCCTCCGAAGGCGTTGACCCGGGCCTGATCGGCACCGATCTCCTTCTGCCAGGCCAGCACGACGGAGGCGAAGGCCTCGTTGATCTCGACCAGGTCGATCTCGTCGACCGACAGGGCCGCCCGGTCGAGGACCTTCTCGGTGGCCGGGATCGGACCGGTCAGCATGTGGACCGGGTCGGAGCCGACCACGGCCATGCTGTGCACGCGGGCCAGCGGGGTCAGGCCGTGCCGGCGTACCGCCTCCTCGGAGGCGATCAGCAGGGCGGCGGCGCCGTCGGAGATCTGGCTGGAGACGGCGGCCGTCAGCCGGCCGTCCTCGGTGAGCGTCTTCAGGCCGGCCATCTTCTCCAGCGTGGTGTCGGCGCGCGGTCCCTCGTCGGCGGTGAGACCGAAGGCGGGAACGATCTCCTCGTCGAAGGCGCCGGCGGCCTGTGCGGCGAGGGCCCGCTGGTGGCTGCTGAGGGCGAACCGCTCCATGTCCTCGCGCGAGACGCCCCACTTCTCGGCGATCAGCTCGGCTCCGCGGAACTGCGAGACCTCCTGCTCCCCGAAGTGCGCACGCCAGCCTCCGCCCGCGTAGGGGCTGCCCATACCGGCCTGTTCGCCGACGAACATGGGACTGGCCATGGGCACCAGGCTCATCACCTCGACGCCGCCGGCGATCACCAGGTCCGCGGCGCCGGATCCGACCGCCTGGGCGGCGAAGTGAACGGCCTGCTGGGAGGAGCCGCACTGCCGGTCGATGGTGGTGCCGGGCACGTGCTGCGGCAGCCCGGCGGACAGCCAGGCCGTGCGGGCGATATTTCCCGTCTGGGCGCCGATCTGGCTGACACAGCCGAAGTACACGTCGTCGATGCTGCCGGGATCGGCTCCGGTGCGTTCGAGCAGGGCGTGCAGGACGTGCGCGCCGAGGTCGGCGGGGTGCACGCCGCTGAGTGTGCCCTTGCGGCGGCCTACCGGCGTGCGGACGGCGCCGACGACGAATGCTTGCGACACGGGATCTCCCTGGGGTCCGGGGTTACGTGAAGGGGGTGGGTGCGAACAGGGGCGCCCGCTTGGCCAGGAAGGCGGCCACGCCCTCGCGGCCCGCCTCGGAAACGGCGGCCGCGGCGAGCGCACGGGCCTCGCGGTCCAGCTGCGAGGAGAGGTCCGAGGTGAGGGCGGCGGCGACGAGCCTGCGGGTGGCGCCGAAGGCGGCGGTCGGGCCCTGGCACAGGGTCCCGGCCGTGCGCGCGGCCTCCGCGGCCAGTTGGTCGGCGGCGACGACCCGGCTGACCAGTCCGAGCGCGGCGGCCTCCGCCGCGGGCACCCTGCGGTTCGTCAACAGCAGGTCGAGGGCCTGCTTGGGGCCGATGAGGCGGGGCAGCGACCAGCTCACTCCGGCGTCCGGCGAGTATCCGATGCCGGTGTAGGCGGCGGTGAACGAGGCGTTGTCGGCGGCGAGGGTGATGTCGGCGGCCGCGGCCAGGCCGATGCCGGCACCCGCGACCGCTCCCTGTACGGCGGCCACCAGGGGCGCGTCGATCGCGGCGAAGGTGCGCAGGGCGTCGTGCAGGGCGTCGGTGACCGCGATCAGGTGCTTCTCCAGGGCCTCGCCGGAGAGCCGGGAGAACTCCCTGAGGTCGCCGCCGACGCAGAAGGACCTGCCCTCACCGGTGAGCAGCACGGCCCGTACGGCGTCGCGTTCGCAGGCTCGTGCCACGTCGAGGAGTCCGTGTGCGGTCTCCAGGTCGATGGCGTTGCCCGCGGCGGGGCGGCGCAGGGTGACACGGGCGAGGCCGTCGTACCGGATGTCGAGGGTCACAGTCATCGCGCGGTCCATCCGCCGTCGACGGTGAGGACCTGCCCGGTGCAGTACGAGGAGGCATCCGAGGCCAAAAACAGCAGGGCGCCGTCGAGTTCGTGACCGTCGCCGCCGCGCTGCAGCAGGGTGTTGCGTTCCACCCAGCGGCTGGAGCGCTCGTCGCCGAAGAGGTCCGCGGTCATCTCGGTGCGGAACCAGCCCGGGGCGAGAGCGTTGACGCGGATGCCGTCACGGCCCCACTGTCCGGCCAGCTCACGGGTCAGGCCGATCAGTCCGGCCTTGGACGCCGAGTAGCTCGCGCCGCCGAGGGGTGCGGCCGAGACCAGGCCGAGGATGGAGGCGACGTTGATGATGCTCCTGGCGCCGGCCGGGGCCGGCGCCTCGGCGGTGAGCCTCGCCAGGTGGAAGGGGGCGGTGAGGTTCACGTCCAGCACCCCGGCGAAGGCGTCCGGGGACTCGTCCGCCGCACGCGTCTCGCCCGGGCTGGCCGCGTTGTTGACCAGCACGTCGATCCGGCCGGTGGTGCTCAGCGCCGTCTCGGCCAGTCGCGTCCGGTCGGCCTCCAGCGAGACGTCGCAGGCCACCGGGTGGATGCGGGCGTCGGTGTCGGCGAGTTCCTTGAGGCGGTCGATGCGGCGTGCGGCGGCGAAGACGGTGGCGCCGGCCTGTGCGAGGACCACGGCGAAACGGGCGCCGAGCCCGGCGGAGGCCCCGGTGACGATCGCCGTCCTGCCCTCCAGCGAGAAGAGTCCGGCAGCGGGGCGGGGCGCGGTCATTCGTCCACCCCGATGGGCAGGGCGGTCGCTCCGCCGTCGAGGACCAGAGTCTGGCCCGTCATCCAGGAGGAGGCGTCGCAGGCGAGGAACAGTGCCGCGGCGGCGACGTCCTCGACCGTGCCCAGGCGCCGCATCGGCAGCTTGGCGGTGAGGACGGGTTCGCGGACCTCCCACACGGCACGCGCCAGTTCGGTCTTGATCAGCCCGGGGGCTATCGCGTTCACCCGTGCCCGCGGCCCGAGTTCGTAGGCGAGCTGCCGGGTCATGTGGAGCATGGCGGCCTTGGTCGCGTTGTAGTAACCGATGTGCGGGTCGACGATCAGGCCGCCCACGGACGCGATGTTGACGACCGCTCCCCCGTGTTCGGCCATCCAGGCGCGCCAGGCGCAGCGGGTCCAGGCGATCATCCCGTACTGGTTGACCCGTACGGTCTTCTCCGCACGCGGCAGGTCCAGGTCGAGCAGGTCTCCGTGGTAAGGGTTGGTCGCCGCGTTGTTCACGAGGATGTCGACCCGCCCGAAGCGGGACATGGTCTCCTCGACGCAGGCCTCGGCCTGGTCGGGTTCGCCGGCGTTGGCGACGACCGTGTGCAGGTCTCCGTCGCCCTTGACCCGCAGCAACTGCTCGCGCGCTTCGGCGAGTCCGGCCGCCTTGCGGGCGGCGATGACCACGTGCGCGCCGGCCGTCCGGTAGGCGGTGGCGATGCCCAGGCCGATGCCACGGGATCCGCCGGTGATGACGGCCACCCTGCCGTCGAGGGAGTTGGCGCTCACGCTGCCCCTGCCTTCGTGTCGGACTTCTTCTTGTACGGGGCGAGTTCCTGGCGGGCCACGGTGCGCAGATGCACCTCGTCGGGGCCGTCGGCGATCTTCAATGCCCTGGTGATGGAGTACAGCCGGGCCAGTACGGTGTCGTCGCTGACGCCTGCCGCGCCGTGCGTCTGGACGGCGCGGTCGACGACCTTGTGGGCCACTTCCAGGGCGGCCACCTTGATGGCGGCGACCTCCATCCGGGCGGCGGCGTTGCCGACGGTGTCCATCAGCCAGGCCGACTTCAGGACCAGCAGCCGCAGTTGCTCGATCTCGATGCGGCTGCGGGCGATCCACTCGCGCACCACGCCCCGGTCGGCGAGCGGGCCGCCGAAGGCGACACGTTCGGTGGCGCGCTCGCACATCAACTGCAGGGCACGCTCGGCGAATCCGACCGCTCGCATCGCGTAGTGCATACGGCCCGGCCCGAGCCGTCCCTGGGCGATCGCGAAGCCCTCTCCCTCCCCGCCGAGGATGTTCTCCACCGGCACACGGACGTCCTCGAAGAGCACGTCCCCGTGGCCGAGCCGGTCGGTGTAGCCGAACATCGGCAGGTCGCGCAGGATCGTGATGCCGGGAGTGTCCCGGGGGATGAGGAGCATGCTCTGCTGCCGGTGGGTGGGCGCGTCCGGGTCGGTCTTGCCCATCAGGATGATCAGCCGGCAGTCGGGGTCGAGGATCCCGGAGGTGTACCACTTGCGGCCGTTGACGACGTAGTGGTCGCCGTCGCGGGTGATACGCGTACGGATGTTGCGGGCGTCGGAACTCGCCACCTCAGGCTCCGTCATGGCGAAGCAGGAGCGGATCTCGGCCTCCAACAGGGGTCGCAGCCAGCGCTGTTGCTGTTCGGGGGTGCCGTACAGCGCGAGCAGCTCCATGTTGCCGGTGTCGGGCGCGGAGCAGTTGAACACCTCGGGGCCGATGATGGAGCGGCCCGCCAGCTCCATGAGCGGCGCGTATTCGAGGTTGGTCAGGCCCGCGCCCCAGTCGCCATGTGCCATGAAGAGGTTCCACAGGCCTTTGGCGCGCGCCTTCTCCTTGAGCTGCGTCATCACCGGCGGCAGGGCGTGCGGGTCGTCGGCCCCG
The DNA here is from genome assembly GCF_036013935.1 of Streptomyces sp. NBC_00461. NCBI lineage: Bacteria > Bacillati > Actinomycetota > Actinomycetes > Kitasatosporales > Streptomycetaceae > Streptomyces > Streptomyces sp. NBC_00461. The sequence goes on along the minus strand of NZ_CP107902.1, from coordinate 8,854,258 downwards.
GCCAGTTGCCGGTCGTAGACGGCCTCCGCGGGAAAGACGTGCTCCTGCATGAACGACCGCATACGGCCTTGGAGTTCACTCGCCCTCGGCGAGAATCCGAAATCCACGATTGCTCCTTCGGTCAGGCATCAGGCGAGGATGTCGCGCGCCGTGCGGATCATCGCGGCGATGGTGGGCGGCAGTCGCTCCTGGTCCGGGTCGTGATGCTTGCCCTCGCGATGCCGACGCAGGTTGTGGCCCATGATCGCGGCCATCTTCATCCGGCCCAGGGCGCGGAACCAGTCCAGGTCGGGCAGCGCGGGCCCGCCGTCGCCGTACGCGTCGAGGAGTTCGGCCTCGGTGGGCAGTCCGGGCACCGCGCGGCCCAGTCGGGGGAAGTTGCGGTGGTCGGCGAAGAGCAGGAACCAGCCCAGGTCGATACGGGGGTCGCCGACGCTCCAGATCTCCCAGTCGACGACGGCCACCGCGCACTCACCGACGCACAGCACGTTGCCGAGCCGGAAGTCGCCGTGCAGGAGGACGGGCGGGAGGCCGCCGGGCACCTCGTCGGCGAGGCGCTTGAGCAATTCCTCGCCTCCCGGGCGCAGTTCGGCCGGTACGGCGTGCAGGGTGCGGCTCCAGCGTTCCAGCTCACCTGCCGCGTCGAGCGGTTCGGGTGGGTCGAGCCCGGGTGTGCGGATGTCGGTGGCGTGCAGCCGGCGTAGCACGGGGGCGACCGCCAGCATCCGGGCCCGCGCGGTCCGGGGGGACAGCTCCGGCTCGTCGAGCACGGGCTCGACGGCCTCCCCGGCCGCGAACTCCATGGCGAACCACGCCGGTTGGGCCTCGTCGACGGCGGTCACGCACGGCACGGGCACCGCGGAACCGGCGAGCGCGGCCAGCACCCGGGCCTGGCGCAGGACGTCGTTGCGCCCGACGGGCCGCTGTCCTGGGGGTACGGCCTTGACGACGTGCCTCGTGTCCCCGGCCGAGACCGAGTACGTCAGCCCGGAGTGGCCGCCCGGCAGGGTCGTCAACTCCCCCGTGGACGCGCCCAGTCGGTGGCGGACCCGGGCAGCCAGGTCCGACACCTCCGCGGCCGGGCTCATCGGACCGGCTCCCTGGGCAGGCCGAGCACGCGCTCGGCGAGGATGTTGTGCTGGATCTCGTCGGTGCCGCCCGCGATGCTGTAGCCGGGCGCGCCGAGCACGTGCTCCGTCCAGGCGTACGTGCCCCACTCCCCCGTGTCGGCGACGAGGCTCGGGCCGAGCAGCTCCGACACCAGGTCGCTGGTGCGGCGCATGGTCTCGGTGGCGTACAGCTTGCCGACCGAGGCCTCCGCGCCGGGTTCACGTCCGGCGACGAGGGCGCCGGTCACCCGCAGGCCGATGAGCCGCTGCACGAGGGTGCGGAGGTAGAGGTCGGCGGCGCGCTGCCGTTCGGAGCCGGTGAGCGGACGGGGCAGGTGCCTGGCCAGCTCCAGGGCCCGGTCGGCGTTGTCGAGGCCGAGGTTGCCGGAGTCGAGCCGCTCTGCGGCCAGCACACTGAGCGTGACCCGCCAGCCCTCGCCGACCGGTCCGAGCCGGTCGGTGTCCGGCACGACGACACCGTCGAGGTAGACCTCGTTGAAGCTGGCGCCGCCGGTCATCTGCTGGATGGGCCGGACGGTCACACCCGGCGCGTCCATGCGCACCAGGAAGACGGTGATGCCGGCGTGCTTGCGGACATCCGGGTCGGTGCGGCAGACCGCGACGCCCCAGGTGGCGACGCGGGCTCCGGAGGTCCACACCTTGTGGCCGTCCAGCACCCAGTTCTCGCCGTCCCGCACCGCCTTGGTGCGCACCGCGGCGAGGTCGGAGCCCGCCTCTGTCTCCGAGAAGAGCTGGCAGGCCAGTTCGTCGGTGCGCAGCATGGGCCGCAGCCAGCGGCGCTTCTGTTCCTCGGAGCCCCAGATACCGATCGCGGGCGCGACGAGCTGCTGGGTCACCGGGAAGACCTCGGTGCGGTGCGGTACGTCGAAGGCGGCTTCCTCGGCGCGGTAGAGCTGCTCGTAGTAGGCGGGCAGGTCGCGTCCGCCGTATGCGGACGGCCAGTTGAGTGCGCCCCAGCCCTGGTCGTGGCGAGTGCGTTCCCACTGCCGGGTGCGGGCGGTGTGGTCGCGCTCCTGTTGCTCGGTCCAGTTCTCGAACACGGCGACGGAGTCGGAGCCGCTGCCCCACTGTCCGCCGGCGGCGCGCGGCCGGGCGACCGTGGCCAGCCACTGGCGGGCCCGGGCGCGGAACTCCTCGGGTTCCGGGATACCGCTCATGGTTATTTCTCCACCTCCGTTCAGCGGGACAGCACCGTGCAGGCGCTCACGCCCGGGGCGCCGTAGACATGGGTGAACCCGGTCCTGGGTTTGCCGGGGACCTGACGCTCGCCGGCTCTGCCGCGCAGTTGCTGGACGACCTCGTAGACCTGACGCAGTCCCGAGGCTCCGATGGGTTCGCCGTTGGCGATGCAGCCGCCATCGGTGTTGACCGGCAGTGCGCCGCCGATCCCCGTGGCGCCTGAGGCGATCAGACGCTCCTGCTCGCCGTCCTCGCAGAACCCGCACTCGGCCATGTGCATGACCTCGGCGCCGCTCTCGGTGTCCTGCAGCTGGCAGACGTCGACTTCACCGGGTCCGATGCCCGCCTCCTCGAAGGCCGCGGCCGAGGCGTCACGGCTGACACTGGCCGGCTCGCCCGCGGGGATCCAGGGGCTGAAGACCTCGAAGGATCCGAAGCGCCGGGTGCGTACGGCGGCCGAGCGCAGGGTGACCGACGGGCCGTCCAGGGTGCGGGCGACCTCGGGCGAGCAGAGCACCAGTGCGGCCGCTCCGGCGCCCGGGGAGCAGAACATGTAACGGGTCAGGGGGTCGCTGACCATGCCGGAGTCGAGGATCTCGGCGGCGGAGACCGGTGTTCGGCGCCAGGCGTCGGGGGTCAGGCCGCCGTTGCGGTAGGCCTTCTCGGCGACCAGCGCGAGGGTCTGCGGCGTGATGCCGTGATCGTGCATGTAGCGCTGGATCTTCATGCCGAAGAACTGTGTGGTCACCATCAGGCCGTCGCTGCCGTACTCCGTGCCGAGCCCCCAGTCCTCGGGCCGTGGATCGAAGGCGCCGCGCGGGTGTTTGTCGAAGCCGACGGCGAGGACGACGTCCGCCATGCCCGAGCGAATCGCGTTCACGGCGGAGAGCAGCGCGCTGCCGCCGGTCGCGCAGCCGTTCTTGACATTGACGAACGGCAGTCCGGTCAGCCCCAGTTGGGCCACCAGGGTGTCCGCCAGACCGGCGCTGTCGCTGCCGCCGAAGGCCGCCCCCACCCGCGACCAGTCGATGCCGGCGTCGGTGAGCGCGGTGTTCACCGCGCTCACCGCCAGTTGACGGCCGCTCGCCTCGCTGCGGCCGAACGGGGTGCGTCCGGCGCCGCAGACCAGGACGTCGGTGCTCATGAATCCTCCTCCCGGACAGTTGTGGGCCGGGCCCGCGGCACGCCGTCACCGACGCTCACGGTGAGGGGCATGCCGATCCGGACCCGGTCGAGGTCTTCGATGTCGAGCACGGCCGCCACTCGTACGCCCTCGGGCAGTTCGACGTAGCCGAGCGCGAACGGCGCGAAGCCGTCCGCGGGGGCCTGGTACGGCGGGGACTTGGGTGCGTAGCGCTGCACCGTCCAGGTCCAGAGCGTGCCCGCGCCGGACAGGGCCGCCGGGTGGGCCGGCCCTCCGCAGCGCGGACACGCCTCGTCCGCGGGGTAGACCGTCACCGAGCAGCCGGAGCAGTGTGAGCCCTGGAGGCCGTCGTCCGGACTCCGCGGATGGCCGGTCATCCGGATCAGCGCCCCTGCCACTTCGGTTCGCGCTTCTCCAGGAACGCGGAGACACCTTCGTTGGCGTCCTCGGAGTTGAGGGCGACGCCGACGGCCAGGTGTTCCATCACCATCAGCGACTGGGTGTCCGCGTCCAGGCTCCGGTCGATGGTCATCTTGGTGAGCCACATCGTGAAGGGGCTCTTGTCGGTGAGGTCGGAGATGAAGTCCTCGACCGTCGCGTCCAGCTTGTCGGCCGGCGCGGACTTGTTGATCAGGCCGAAGTCCGCGGCCTCGATGCCGGACAGCAGCTTGCCGGTGAGCATCAGCTCCTTGGTCTTGCGGATGCCGATCATGCGCGGCACCCGGTAGATCGGGCCGGCCCCGCCGAACAGCGCACGCCGGATGTGGAAGTCGCCGATCTTGGCGTCGTCCACGGCGATGGCGAAGTCGCAGGAGATCATGATCTCGAAGCCGCCCGCGGTGACATGGCCCTCCAGGACCGCGACCGAGGGGGTCTTCATCGAGTACAGGCGGTCGCACACCTTCGCGGACTTGACCGCGACGTCGATGGCGTTCGACCTGCCCACGTACTCCGCCTTGAGGCTGTCCAGGTCGAAGCCCGAGCAGAACGTGCCGCCGCGGCCGCGAACCACCAGGACCCGCAGCTCGGGGTCCTCGTCGACCTCGGTGATGATCTCGTCGAGCCGGTCCAGGATCGGCACCGTGACGCAGTTCTTCTTCCAGGGTCGGTTGAGCCAGACACGGGCGACATGACCGTCACGCTCGAACTGGATCTCGTCTTCCACTGCCATCTTCGATCCTCCAAACTGAACTGAATTCATTACAGTCTCGGGAGTGGTTGATCCACTGTCAACCCCCGGACCGAGATCGGTTCAATTACGCTCGCGCCGCGGTCGGGCTCCCGAGTCCCCCGGGAAGGTCGACGAGGACCTTGAGCCGCCGCCCCTCGCGGACGTCACGCAGCCCCGCGGCGGTGTCCTTGAGCGGGATGTGGTCGAGCCAGCCGTCCGTCGGGTAGTGCCCGGCGGCCATGTGCTCGACGACCCGCTCGAAGACGCCGTCGGGGTACGCCTCGGCGCCGAGCAGGGCGAGTTCGGCCAGGCGCACCACGGAGGCGTCGATGGCGACCGGCCCCGAGTAGAGGGCCACCATCACGACCGGCGCCTGGGCGGCCACCGACCGGATGGCGGCGTTCAGGGCGTCCGGTCGCCCCGCGCACTCGACGGCGGCGTCCACGCCCCGGCCGCGGGTGCCGGCCATCACCTCCTCGACCACGTCGACCTCGCCGGGGTCCAGCACGCGGGCGCCGTGCCGTTCGGCCGCCGCACGTCGGGACGGCGAGGGCTCGGACACGAACACGTCACGGACGCCGTGCGCCCTGAGCGCGAACAGCGCCCCCATGCCGACCGCGCCGGCGCCTGTCACCAAGGCGCTGCCACCCCTGGGCACATGGGCTCGCTCCACGGCGTTCAGGGCCACGGCCATGGGCTCCACCAGGGCGCCCTGTTCCAGCGAGAGGCCGTCGGGCAGCGGATGGACCGAGTCGGCCGGGGCGAGCACGTACTGGGCGAGTCCGCCGCCGGGCGAGGTCACCCCGATCGCCGCGAGGAACGTGCACAGATGAGGCAGCCCGTCCGTGCAGCGGGGGCACTCCCCGCAGGTGCGGATCGGCCTTACGCAGGCCCGGACGCCCGGTGCGACCCGGTCGACCCCTTCCCCGCAGGCCACCACTGTTCCGGCGAACTCGTGGCCCAGGGTCTGCGGCAGGACCGCACCCGTCAGCGGGTTGGGCTGGTGGGTGGCACGCGGGGTCTCGAAGTACTCGTGCGTGTCGGTGCCGCAGATCCCCGCGTACGCCACGCGGATCTTCACCTCGCCCGGCCCCGGCTCGGGTTCGGGCATCTCCTCGATCCGCAGATCCTTGGCTCCGTACAGCCTGGCGGCCAGCATCGTCCCTCCGGGGTGCCGTTCCGTTTCCGACACTCCGAGATTGCCACCGAACTGAACTGACTTCAATAGACTGCTTGAAAGGTGCACCTACCTCGGTTCAGGATGGAGGGAGCACAGACCGACCCGCATCCGCACCCCGCGCTCCGCACTCCGCCCCCTCCAGCGAAGGACATTCATGACCGACATCTCCCGCTTCGGCGTCATCGGCTGCGGCCTCATGGGCTCCGGCATCGCCGAAGTCGCCGCACTGCACGGACTGGACGTCATCGTCGCCGAGTCGACTCCGCAGCTGGCAGCCGCCGGGCGCAGCCGCGTGGTGGCCTCACTGGACCGCGGCCTGAGGCGCGGCAAACTCACCGAGGCCGAGCGTGATCAGGCCATGGCCCGGCTCCGCTTCACGGACGACCTGGGCGAGCTGGCAGACCGGCAGTTCGTCATCGAGGCCGTCGCCGAGAACCGGGAGGTGAAGGTCGAGGTCTTCCGGCAGTTGGACAAGGTGGTCGACGCCCCGGATGCCGTCCTGGCCACCAACACCTCCTCCATCCCGGTCGTCGATCTCACCGTCGTCACGGGCCGGGCCTCCCAGGTCGTGGGGCTGCACTTCTTCAACCCCGTGCCGGTCCAGAAGCTGGTCGAGGTCATCCCCGCCCTCACCACCAGCCCGGACACCCTGGCCCGCGCCCGCGCCTTCGCGGCCGACCGGCTCGGCAAGGAGGTCGTGCAGGCCCCCGACCGCTCCGGCTTCGTCGTCAACGCGCTCCTGGTGCCGTATCTGCTCGCCGCGATCCGCATGGTGGAATCGGGTGCGGCTCGCCCGGAGGACATCGACCGCGGCATGGAACTGGGCTGCGCCCACCCCATGGGGCCGTTGCGGCTACTGGACCTGATCGGCCTCGACACGGCGCAGGCGGTCGCCGAGTCGATGTACGAGGAGTACAAGGAACCGCTGTACGCCGCTCCCCCGCTGCTGCAGCGGATGGTCGCCGCGGGTCACCTGGGACGTAAGAGCGGTCGCGGTTTCTACACGTACGAGAGCTGAGCAGATCAGATCGGGGTGCCGTCGGTCAGCGACGGTACCGCGCGCGGACGGAGGACCATGAGCGAATCTTCCAAGGCCGCCACCATGGCAAAGGAGAACCGGTCGAGTTCAAGACAGAGTGCGACGTCATCGGGATGGACTCCTTGACGCACCCCCTCCGCCAGCTCGGCGGCGGCTCGTGACTCGGCGGCGCGGCGGAGGAACTCGGCAGCGTCCGTCCCCGCCTCGGTGACTCTCCGAGCGATGTATTGAGCACACGCCAGATCTTCATCAGCCTGTCCGCCCTCGCCCGTGACGACGAACGTGACGCTGTCGCTCTTGTGTGTCCGCAGGAGCCGAGCAGTTGCCTCCGCCACCACGAAGCCGGCACACAGCACCAGCGACGCCTCCCTGACGGCCAGGGCGCCGACCGTCCCTGCCGTCGTCTTCTGCACGACGGTCCGTCCGCCGAGGTCAGCAGACCGCAGCAGGCCCGGCGAGTTGACCATGTCGAACCCGGGCGCGGGCGGACCGTCCTTGAGCGCCACCCAATCCGGGTGGCGAGCCTTCAGCGCCAGAGCTTCGTCCAGCGACCCGGCAAGAACGATCTTTTCCGCCCCCTGGGCAAAGGCCCGGGCAGCCACGGTGAAAGCACGCATGACGTCGACCACGACCGCCACGGACGGGGCTTCGACCACATCAGCGATACCAAGGAAACGAGCGTCCATTGCAGTCATGATCGCGCATGCCCGACCCGAGGCACCCAGAGAGTGATGCACATCGCATCAACGGTCTCGGAGGGCACACCTTCGGCCGGACCCCACGTGCATGGCGGCCAACTGACGCCAGGGGCCGCTGTATTGGCTCCGCGGACACCCACGCACAATGGGGCAGGCAGTACTGCGCCGCACGAGCGCAGAGCCACCGGGGGAGTTGAAGTGCACAAGGTGCATGGCGAGGCCGCTGTCGTTGTACTCCTGGCCGTGGTCGGCTTGGTGATACGTCGGCAACTGCGCACCCGTCCGGTACGGCGCATCGGTTCGCTGATCGCCCCGGGGGGCCTGGGCGTCCTGGGTGTCGCGGGGATCGCGTTGGGCGTCTGGTCAGTCGTCAGGGATCAGTCGCTGACCGCGCTGCCCGTCATCCTCCTGGTGGTGAGCCTGGCCGTCGCGGCGTGCCTCGGCGCTGTCAGGGCGCGGACCGTGCGGGTCTGGCGTGACCCTGAGGGCCGGGTGCTTCGCAAGGGGACAGCGGCCACTACCGGACTGTGGCTGGCCTCGGTGGGCGTACACCTCGGGCTGGGCCTGTGGATTGACCATGCGGCCGGGGCCGGCGTACTGGGGACCGTCTCGCTCTACGCATATCTGGCGATCGGCCTGGGGACGCAAAACCTCCTGGTACGTAGTCGGGCCGCCGCGCTGTGAACTGCGCCTGACGCGGCCGGCCGACCCGCTCCCGGCTGCCAACAGCAGTGCGGGCATGGGCTGCACCCTGCCCGATGCGCAGACGCCGCGAAGCGTGGGCCCCGCCTCTGCGGCGGGCGGCAGGCCCGTCGCAGAAGCGAAACGACGTGGTGAGCGCGCGGCCCGTGTGTGGTGTCACGCGGCGCTTTCGGATCGCAGGCCGGTCAGGTCGGCGAGGCGGGTGCGGTGGTGGTCCGTGGTGCCGAAGAGCACCTCGCTGCTGCGGGCCCGGCGCACGTACAGGTGGGCCGGGTGCTCCCAGGTGAAGCCGATCCCGCCGTGCAGCTGCACGTACTCGGCCGTCGCCAGGTGGAAGGTCTCCGAGCAGACCGCGGCGGCGGCGCTCGCGGCCACCGGCAGCTGCGGCGAGGCCGTGGCCAGGCAGGCGCTCGCGTACGCGGCCGCCGAGCGCGCGGCTTCCAGCGCCACCAGCACGTCGGCCAGGCGGTGCTTGACCGCCTGGAAGGAGCCGATCGGCCGCCCGAACTGCCTGCGCTGCCTGACGAATTCGACGGTGGCATCCAGGGCGTGACCGCTTCCGCCGAGCTGTTCGGCGGCGAGCGCGGCCCGCCCCGCGTCGAGCGTCGTCGCGGTGACCGCACCCGGTTCGCCCACCGGCAGGACCGGTGCTCCGCGGAACTCGACCAGGGCCTGGCGGCGCGTCTCGTCCAGGACGCGGCGCGGTGTGCGTGTACAGGTGTCCGCACTCGGTTCGCACGCGAACAGCCGTGTGCCGTCCGGCGTTTGGGCCCGGACCAGGATCAGGTCCGCGCCGGCTCCGTCGAGCACGAAGTCCGCGGCGCCGCGCAGCACCCAGCCCGTGGCACCGTGTTCCGCGAGGACGCCGGGGCCGGCCGGGACGTCCGTTGCGTCGTCGTGGAATCCGGCCACGGTCGCGGTGAGCGTGCCGTCGGCGATCCGCGGGAGGTGGCGCTCGCAGGCCTGGCGGTCGGCGCTGTGCAGGAGGGCGTGGGCGGCGAGGACGACGGTGGGCAGGAGCGGCGCGCAGCACAGCGCACGGCCCGACTCCTCCAGGGCCACGGCGAGTTCGGCGAAGGTGAATCCCGATCCGCCGTACTGCTCGGGGATCGCCAGGCCGTGCACGCCGATCTCACCCGCCAGCCGGGCCCACACCGTCTCGTCGTGCCCGCGGGGAGAGGCCTGGTGCTTGCGGACCTCCTCGGGGCCGCTCACTTCGGTGAAGAAGTCGCGCAGCACTGTGCGGAGTTCCCGTTGTTCGTCGGTCTCGGACAGCAGCTGGGGATCGATCTCCGGGTGACGGGAGTGCATGGGAGTCTCCATCGTGCTCGGGTCGTGCGGGTGGTGGGTGTGCCGGGTTGCCTCAGCCGTGCGCGGCGACCGGAGCGTCGTCCTGTCCGTCGAAGTCGGCCTGTCCGTCGAAGTAGGCCTGTTCGGCGCGGGCGAGGAACGTCGGGTCGGCGGGCTCGCCGCGGACGGCGACGGAGCCCTCGTGCAGCACGACCACCTCGTGGCAGGCGGATGCGGCACGGCCGAGCGACTGCTCCAGCAGGACCACCGTCATCCCCTCGTGGGCGAGTCGGCCGAGGCGGGCGTACACCTCGTCGACCATCGCGGGTGACAGGCCGAGTGCCGGTTCGTCGACGATCAGCAGGTCCGGCCGCGCCATCAGAGCCCGGGCGATGGCCAGGATCTGCTGTTCGCCTCCGGAGAGTCCGCCGGCGGCGACGCCCATCCGCTCGCTCAGCCGCGGCGGCAGCCAGGCGGTGGTCTCCGCGAGCCGCGCACGTAGATCCGCTCCCCTGATGCCCGCGGCGTACGCGGCGGCCTCCAGGTTCTCCCGCAGGGAGAGGGTCTTGAACAGGGAACGTCCCTCGGGCACGAGCGCGGTGCGCAGGTCGCCCGAGGTCGTACGTCGGCCGTGGGTGGGTGGGAGCGTGCCGTGCAGGATGCGGCCCAGCGTGCTCTTGCCCGCGCCGTTGGCGCCGACGACGCCGACGACGCTGCCCCGGGGAACGGCCAGGTTGATCCCGCGCAGGGCGGTGACTCCGCCGTAAGCCTGATGCACCGCGTCGAGGTGCACGGCGGCGCGCTCGGCGCCGTCGCGGCCGGGGAGTTCGTCCCGTGCTCCGCCCTCTCCGAGGTAGGAGGAGCGCACCCGGGGATCCTCCAGGATCCTGTCGGGCGCGCCCTCTCCGATCGGCCGGCCGAAGTCGAAGGCGACCACGCGGTGGGCCACGGCGAGCAGATCGTCCAGGACGTGGTCGATGATGACGACGGCCGTCCCGCGCCGCTGCTGTCGCACGATCTGTCGCGCGAGCAGGGTGCGTTCGGTGGCGTCCAGGCCGCCGAACGGCTCGTCGAGGATGAGCAGTTCGGGCTCCTCAGCGAGCGCCCGGGCGAGGTCGAGGCGTTTGTGCAGGCCGAAGGGAAGCTCGGCCGGGTAGCGGTCGGCGACGTGCGCGAGGCCGACGCGGTCGAGGAGTTCGGCGGCTCTGGCACGGTTGTGGGCGGTGCCGCGGCGGCGGGTGCACAGTACGTTCTCCAGGACCGTCAGCTCGGGGAAGGTCTCCGCGTGCTGGAAGGTGCGTCCGATGCCGAGCCTGCGGCGGGCGGTGGATCGTGTCCTCAGCAGCGATGTGCCGCGGTACTGTGCGCTGCCGGCCACCCGTCCGCCTCCGACGAGCCCGGACAGGACGTTCAGTAGGGTGGTCTTGCCCGCGCCGTTGGGGCCGATGACGGCCAGGGTCTCGCCGGCCCGCACGGACAGTGAGGCGTCCTCGAGTGCCCTCAGGCCGCCGAAAGTGACCGCGATCTTGTCAAGTCGCAGCAATTCCGGGGCTGTTGGGGCGGGCTGGGGTACGCGCTGCGGGGGTTCTTCGGACAGTTCCACGGGGGCGGGGGCCTGCGGCGGGGTGCGTCGCAGCAGTCGGCGTGCGGTACGTCCGAGGAAGAGCACCACTCCGCCGGGCAGGAACAGCAGGGCGACGATGAGCACGACTCCCTGGAGGATCGGCTGCGCCACTCCCGCGCTCTCGGCGACCGTGGGTGCCCAGGTCAGGTAGGCGCCGCCGACGACCGCGCCCAGCAGGGTGCCTGCCCCGCCGAGCACGCACGCCGAGACGAGCGCGATCGCCAGGATCAGCGAGAACGGGTCGGGGCTGACGAATCCGACGACCAGGGCCAGCAGCACGCCGGCGAGCGCGGCGAACACCGCACTGACCGCGAAGGCGAGCGCCGACTGGGCCTCGGGTGCGATGCCGATGGAACGGGCCGCCGGCGGATGGGACTTGGCGGCTACCAGCCGCATCCGCAGTGCGCTGGGCTTCGCCAGTGCGGCGACCGCGAGCGCGATTCCGGCCGTGGCGACGGCGAGGTACTGCGCCTGTGTGCCGGCACTGGCGACGGTGCCGAGGCCCAGGGCGCTGTGCAGCCTGTCCATCGGGATGCCCTGGTCGCCGCCGGTCACGCCGGTCCACTGCCCCATCACCTCCAGCGACACCATGGTGAACGCGAGGGTGAGCAGGGCGACGTAGAGCATCGAGAACCGCGCGCCCGCCAACCCCAGAAACGCGCCGAAGGCCGCGGCGCACCCGGTCGCGCCGAGCACCACGAGTTCGAGGGACCCGCCATGGGTGCTGCCGTACGCGGCGAAGTAGGCGCCCAGGGCGAAGAAGGCGGGATGGGCTATCGACCAGATCCCGGCCCATCCGGCGAGCAGGCTGACGGAAAGCACGAGGACGGTGTAGACGGCGGCGAGCCCTACCGAGTACGCCTGGTAGAGCGGGATGGCCCCGCTGTTCATCACGAGTATGAGCACGGCCGCGGCGAGCGGTCCGAGTGCCGCTTTGGCGAGGTTGGTACGACTGACGACGGACATGGACCGCTCCCTCAGACCCGCTGGAAGGTGCGCACGCCGAACAGCCCCTGGGGGCGGAACAGCAGCACGAGAATGGTGAACGAGAACACGAAGGTGTCCCGGTAGCCGGCCGACACGTAGCTCGCGGCCAGGTTGTCCAGGACGCCGACCGTCAGCCCGCCGATCACAGCCCCGTACATGCTGGTCAGGCCGCCCAGGAAGATCCCGGCGAAGGCGCGGAAGAGGGGTGCGCTGAGCACCGTCGGCACCAGTCCGGCCCGGGGCGCGTACAGGAAGGCGCCGAGCGCGGCGAGGGCGAGGCCGAGTGCCCAGGCGATCCGGGCGATGCGCTGCGAACCGAGACCGAGGATCTGGGCGGTGTCGGCGGACTCGGCGACGGCGCGCATGGCGGTGCCGATGGTGGTGCGGCCGAACAGGTACGCCACCAGTGCCATCGCCACGGCCGCCACCGCGATGGTCAGCAGGCTCTGTGTGGGGATCGCCGAGCCCCCGAGCGAGACCGACCCCTGCACCAGGCTCGGGAAGAGACGTGGCTGATCGTCCCAGATGGTGCTGATGACGCTCTCCGCGATGAGCGAGACGCCCATGGTCATGACCAGCGCGGAGAGCAGCTCCCCCTGCGCGAGGGGTCTGATCACCGTCTCGCGGGCGACCAGGCCGACCGCCGCGGTGGTGACGATCGCGGCCACGGCGGCCAGGAGCAGCGGCAGTCCGCGGTCGTACAGGGCCAGAGCCGCGTACAGGCCGACGGTCGCCAGGCTGGCGAGAGCGAAGTTCACCACGTCCGTCGCCCGATAGATGATCACCAAGCCGAGCCCCATCAGGCCGTACACCGCGCCGCTGGCGAGACCGCTCACCAGGATGAGCAGGAACTGATCCACGTCGACCGACTCCTCGCTCCGGGCGCCCGGACGTCACAGGAACACCCGGACAACATAAACTGAACTCAATTCATGAACCGTAGGCATGCAATGCCGAGGGTGGCAATACCTCGGCGGGTGTTCATTGGATCGCCTGCCGCGACAGGGGTCCGGCAGACGGGCGGTCAGGCAGTCAGGTAGTAAGGCGGTCAGGCGGTGAATCGGCCTCCGTTGGCCAGCAGCACGGCGCCGACCAGGTTCGCGGCGGCTTCACCGGCCAGGAACAGGGCGATGTCGGCGATCTCCTCGGCTGTCGCGTACGGGCGCACGCGCGGGTCGGCGAAGCCGGTACGCAGCGCTGCGGGTGTGCGGGCGGCCATGCCGGTCTCGGTCGGACCGGGTGCGACGACGTTCACCCGGATCCCGGACGCCACGACCTCCTTGGCGACGGCCTGGCTCAGCGCGTGGACTCCCGCCTTGGAGGCGGCGTAGTGGGGATAGCCGACGGGGGTGTCGAAGGCCGACGAGGAGCCGATGACGACGATGGCGCCTGAACCCGCGGGCCGCATGGCCCGCACCGCGGCGCGCAGCACATGGAAGGTGCCGTCCAGGTTGACCGCCATCACGCGCCGCCAGGCCGCGTCGGCGAGCCGGTCGGTCACCTCGGGCGGGCGGCCCTCGTCGAGCGCGTCCGCGATCCACCGCTTGGCCTCGGGGTCGTCGACGCCCGCGGCGTGCACCACGACGTCGAGTCGCCCGTATGCGCGCAGGACGTTCTCGACGGCCCTGTCGACCGCGACCGCGTCCGCCACGTCGAGGGGCATCGCCCGCCCGGCCGGCAACTCCTCGGCCAGGGCGGCGACGCTCTCACCGTTCACATCGGCGAGGACCACCACTCCCGCACCCTCGGCCGCCAACTGCCGGGCCACGGCCGCACCCATGCCCGAGCCGGCACCCGTGACCATCGCGACCTTGTCCCGGAACCTGGCCTGCTGCCCATCCGCACACATCCGTGCACAACCTCTCGACGCAATGATTTTGAACTGACTTCATCTCTGTTATCGTCCCCGGCGGCTACCTGACAAGACCCGGGACGGTGAACATGCGGGCTGTACGACTGAGGGAATGGGGCCGGGAGCCGACGATCGGCGACGTCCAGCGCCCCGAACCCCGCGGAGCGGAGGTGCTGGTGCGGGTGGAGGCCGTGGGCCTGTGCCACTCCGATCTGCATGTGATCGACTCGGCGCCGGGCACACTCCCCTACCGGCTGCCGTTCACACTCGGCCACGAGGTCGCCGGGCACATCGCGGCCCTCGGCCTCGACGCCGAGGGACTCCGGATCGGCGAGCGTGTCGCGATCTACGGCCCGTGGGGCTGCGGCGACTGCTCCCGCTGCACGGCCGGCCGGGACAACTACTGCGACCGGCGCGGCGAACTCGGCCGGCACGGCGTCGGGCTCGGCCAGGACGGCGGAATGGCCGAGTACGTTCTCGTCCCCTCCGCCCGCCACCTGGTGCCGATCGGCGACCTGCCGTCCGATCAGGCGGCACCGCTCTCCGACGCGGGCCTGACGTCGTATCACGCCGTCGCCGGGCTGCGCGGCGCGCTGGGCGAGGCAAGCACCGCCGTGGTGATCGGCGTGGGCGGGCTGGGACACCTGGCCGTCCAGATCCTGCGCGCGACCACTCCGAGCCGGGTGCTCGCCGTGGATGTGCGCGAGGAGGCCCTCGCCGTCGCCCACCGGTCCGGGGCGCACGACGGCACGTTGATGCGGGCGGACACCGCACGGGTGCTGAGGGCGGCCACCGCGGGCGTGGGCGCGGACGCCGTACTGGACTTCGTCGGCAACGACGCCACCCTCCGACTGGCCGTCGACCTCCTGCGCCCGGGCGGAGAACTCGCGCTGGTCGGCAGCGGCGGCGGTCAGGTCGCCGTACGCAAGCCGGGATTCCTCCCGCCCGGTTTCCGGCTCTCGCTGCCCTTCTGGGGCACCCGCCCCGAACTTGCCGAGGTCATCGCCCTGGCACGGTCGGGGGCACTGCACGTCGAGATCGAGCGGTTGCCGTTGTCGGCGGCGCTCGAAGCGTTCGGCCGGCTGCGACGGGGGCGGGTGCGGGGGCGGGCGGTGCTGGTGCCCGACTGAGCGGTACACGTTCCGGGGTGCCGACGGGCGCCGGCCTCTCCCGGGTCGGCGTACATGTCAAGAGGCGTACACGCGCCCCGGGACCGATCCTCGACCAAAGCCACGCACGACTGTTGCCTAGCGGCTCCCGCCCGCTTACATTCACCTGAATTGAACTCAGGTTGCACGGCATGGAGGCGCGGCTCAAGCCGCCGCCCGGTCGACAGGAGAAGTGCCATGAGTCGCACAACCACCCCCGCGAGCCGCACCCGGGTCGCCACCGCTCTGCTCACCGCCGCCGGGCTGCTCGCCCTGGCCGCGTGCGGCGGCAGCGCCGGTGCCGACAGTTCCGCGAAGGCCGCGGGCGGCGGGTCAGCCGGTGTCGACGCGGCCCGGAAGGTGCTCGCCCAGTACTCGAAGCGGCCCACGCAGATCGGCATCACCCAGCCCGTCGGGAAGCCGATCCCGACCGACAGGAAGATCGACTTCATCCTGTGCGGCGTGCAGTCCTGCCAGGATCTGGCGAACTACTTCAGCCAGGCCGCCAAGGTGCTGGGCTGGACCGTCAACAAGATCCCCACCCAGGGCACCCCGCAGTCGGTCCAGGCCGCCTGGACGCAGGCGGTGCGTGACAAGCCCGACGCGGTGATCGCCTCCGGCTTCCCGCGGAGCGTCTTCGCCAAGCAGCTGGGGCAGCTCATGGACATGAACATCCCCGTCGTCGAGTCCTCCACGGACGACACGGCCGGCGACGGCATCAGCATGCTGATCGACGGACCCGACGTGGTGGCCATCGAGGGGAAGCTGATGGCCTCCTGGGTGACCTCCGACAGCAACGGCCAGGCGGACACCGTCTACTTCGACCTGCCGACGTACGGCATCCTCAAGCCCGTCGCCTCCACCTTCCGCAGCGAGTACGAGAAATGGTGCTCCGGCTGCGGGTACGACAAGGTCGACGTGCCGATCAGCTCCATCGGCAAGGACATGCCCGACCGCGTCGTGTCCTACCTCCGCTCGCACCCCAAGGTCACCCACGTCGCCTTCTCGCTGGCTCTGATGAACGTGGGCGTGCCGGCCGCACTGCGGGCCGCCGGGCTGCAGAACAAGGTGCACACGGTCGTCAACGTCGGCGAGGCCACCAACTACGAGTACATCCACTCCGGCCAGACGCAGGCCGCCATCGCGTTCAACCACATCGAGAACGCGTGGGCACAGGCCGACGGGCTGGCGCGGCACTTCACCGGCCAGTCGATGAAGGTCACGCAGGACGCGAAGCTGCCGTTCATGGTCATCACCAAGGACAACCTGATCTCGACCAAGACGCAGTTCCCGCTCGTCGAGGACTACCAGGCCCAGTTCAAGAAGCTCTGGGGCAAGAGCTGACGGTCACGGTGGGTGCCGCGGCACGCCTCGGCACCCACCACCGCAATAACTGAAGTCATTTCAGCTTGGTTATCGACCCGCAAGCGCGACGAGGCGCAGATGGGAATCCGCACATGTCCGTCCAGCTGACCGATCCCACGCTTTACCTCCACCCCGAAGGCGGCATGGCCGTACGGAGCGGATCATGACCGGCCCCGAGACAGGCTCCGCGCCGGTCGGGGAACCGGTCACCGCGCCGGCCCGGCCGGTGCTCGGCATCACCGGCCTGTCCAAGCGCTTCGGCGGAACCCAGGCACTGCAGGACGTCGACCTGGAGATCGCCCCTGGCGAGATCCACGCCCTGATCGGCCCCAACGGGTCGGGGAAGTCGACCCTCATCAAGATTCTCGCCGGCTACCACCAGGCCGATCCCGGAGCCGAGGCGCGGCTGGACGGAGAGCCGTTCGAACTCGGCGCGGAGCACGACCGGCTGCGCTTCGTCCACCAGGAGCTGGGTCTGGTCGGCGAGTTGAGCGCGATGGACAACCTGGCCCTGAGCCGGGGCTTCGCCCGGAGCCGCTTCGGCAACATCCGGTGGGGCGAGCAGGAGCGCCGTACGGTCGAACTCGTCCACCGCTTCGGCCTGGACATCGACGTACGCCGCCCGCTCGTCGACGCCACCCCCGTGCAGCGCACGGTCGTGGCCATCGCCGCGGCACTGCAGGGATGGGACGGCGGCCAGGGCCTGCTCGTGCTGGACGAGCCCACGGCCGTGCTGCCCCCGACCGAGGTGGCCAAGCTGCTGGACATCGTGCGCGAAGTACGGCGGGGCGGGGCGAGCGTGCTGTACGTGTCGCACCGGCTGGACGAGGTCTTCCAGATCGCGGACCGGGTGACCGTCATCCGCGGCGGCGGGCGGATCGCGACTCGCCCGGTCGGCGCCCTGACACCCCAGACTCTCGCGTCGCTGATGGCAGGCGAGGACACGGGACCGGCGGCCACCCCTCGCCCGAAGACTGCAGCGACCGCTTCCTTCCATAGTGAAATGGCGCTGGAGGCGCGGGAGTTGACGGCCGGCCCGCTGCGGGGCCTCGATTTCACGCTCGCCCGCGGCGAGTTGCTCGGCATCGCCGGGCTCGCCGGTTCCGGGCACGACATGCTGCCGTACGTGGTCACCGGCGCCTGGACCGGTGAGGTGCACGGCCAACTGCGGTGCCCCGCCCGCTCCGACGAGTGGACCGACGTCTCCCGTGCGGCCCGGCTCGGCATCCCGCTCGTGCCTGCCGACCGGGCCGGACAAGGTGTCGTCGGCGAGTTCAGCGTGGCCGAGAACCTCACGCTGCCGCTGCTGTCCCGGCTGCGCTCGGGCCGGCGTCCGCTCGACGCCCGTCAGGAGGACGCGCTCGTCGACGGCTGGGTGGAGCGGGTCGGCATCCGTACGGCCGGCCGTGACGCCCCGATCACCACGCTCAGCGGGGGCAACCAGCAGAAAGTCGTGATGGCCCGCTGCCTGGCCCTCGAACCCGAGGTGCTGGTGCTGTGCGAGCCGACCGCCGGTGTCGACATCGCCACCCGGCTCCAGCTCTACGACCTGATCAAGCAGCAGGCGGCCCAGGGACTGGGCGTCATCGTCTCCTCGTCGGACGTGGGCGATCTGCTCGCGCTGTGCACCCGTGTCCTCGTCCTGCGCGACGGCCGGGTCGTCCGGGAGATCGCCGGGGACGCCATCACCGAGCCGACGCTGGTCCATGCCATGGAAGGAACCGAAACATGAGCACCGCCACCACCGGCCCCACCGGCACCGGCCCGGACCTCGGCGAACCCGCGGGCGAGCCGCCCCTCCCGCCGGCCCGCCCCTCGACGGGCCGGCGCGCGCTGACGTCCCTGTCGTTCACGAACATCGGCGCGGTCTACGTATGGATCGCGATCATCGTCGTGTTCTCGTTCTGGGCGCCGGACACGTTTCCCACCTGGTCGACCTTCCAGCAGGTGCTGAACAGCAACGCGGTGACCGGACTGGTCGCGCTCAGCGTGGTGCCGCCGCTGGCGGCGCGCGTCTTCGACCTGTCGCTGGCCTACACCATGTCGCTGAGCGGAGTCATCACCGCCAAGGTGATCGTGTCGACCGACATCGGAGCCGGCGGGGCGATCGCCCTCGCCATGGGCACCGCGTTGGTGATCGGCGTGATCAACGGACTCGTCGTGGTGACGCTGCGGGTGGACTCGTTCATCGCGACCCTGGCGACCGGGTCGCTCATCCAGGCGTTCATCACGATGTTCACCGACGGAACGTCGATCACGGGCGTGAAACTCCTGCGCGAATCCTTCGCCGGCATCGCGCAGAAGGGCGCCGGCGGCTTCACCGTCCCGGTGCTCTACCTCCTGCTGGTGGCCACCGCGCTGTGGTTCGTCCTGGAGCACACCGCCACCGGACGACGCCTGTACGCGACGGGCTTCAATGCGGACGCGGCACGCCTGCAGGGGGTGCCCACCGACCGTCTGCGTTTCCTCACGCTCGTGGCGTCCTCGGCGATCGCGGGGTTCGCGGGCGTCGTCTTCGCGTCCCAGATCGGCTCGGGCTCCCCGGAGGCCGGCACGCCGTACCTTCTCTCGTCCTACGCCGCCGCCTTCGTCGGTGCCACCCAGCTGCGTGCGGGCCGCTTCAACTCATGGGGCACGGTCATCGCCGTGCTGCTGCTCGGCACCGGAACGGTGGGCCTCGGCCTGGCGACCTCCGCTCAGTGGGCCCCCAGCCTGTTCACCGGCATCGTCCTGATCATCGCCCTCGTGGTGACCGGCGGACGGCTGGGCCTGCGGACCCGCCTGACCCGGCGCCGCGCGGCCAGGGCCACCCAGGGTTCGGAGGCCTCCGCGTCCGGCACCTGACGAGCACGGCCGGACGGGTGGCGGTGCGGGGCGCATCGGGTGTGCTCAGGCTGCCCGCCCGGTCCCGTGGCGGGCAGCCCGTGTTCGCGCGTCCAGAGGTCGCGAAGGGTTACTCGTCGATCACCGCGCCGAAGTGGGCGCCGTGGGCGTTGCCGCCGAGGGCGGCGGCGCCGTACGACCGGGAGCCTTCCGCGAGCAGCCCGTTGCCGCTCGCGGGCAGCAGCCACACCGCGCCGTCGCCGGCGTTCTCGTCGGGCGCGGCCGCCACGAGCTCGGCCCGCCCGTCGCCGTCGGTGTCCACGAGCCGCACCTGCGCGCCCCATCCGTCGCCGGCCTCGGCGGTGCCGGGGACACCGGGTGTGTTCTGGTCGAAGTACTGGGCGTGGGTACCGGTCAGGCCCTTGGCGGAACCGCGCAGCAGCCACACCGCGCCCGCACCGGCTTCGCCGTCCGCGTCCTCGCCGGGTGCGCCGACGGCCACGTCGGCCTTGCCGTCACCGTCGACGTCGGCGACGGACAGGTCGTTGCCCCAGGCGTCGCCCTGCTCCGCCGCACCGGGTACGCCCGGGGAGTTCTGCGACCACCACTGCGGGGCGGTGCCGGGGCCCTGGGTGCCGGCAGGCCCGTCCTCGCCGCCGTAGTAGACGCCGACCAGGCCGCCGGGCGCGTCCGCGTCACCGGTGGCCTCGTCCACGGCGCTGAGCTGGCCGACGACGAGGTCGTCGTAGCCGTCGCCGTTGATGTCACCGGAGGCCGTGCCCAGGCCGCCGTGCAGGTCGCGCCCGTAGCTCAGGCCCTCGGCGCCGCCCGCGTAGTAGGCGGACCAGCCCATGACGTAGTCGTCGTCGGGGCTGTAGCCGGAGACGACCAGGTCGGCGAAGCCGTCGCGGTCGTAGTCACCCGTGGTCAGGTAGGCCCCCTGGAGGGTGTGCCCGGTGGACTTCGGGGTGCCGACCTGTCGCAGGACGCCCGCGTGGTAGGTGAAGACGTGCAGGCCCGCCTTCTGGTCGAGGACGACGAGCTGGTCGCCGTCGATGTCCCCGGAGAACCGGGCGGCGGCCACCGCGAGGCCGAACCGGGCGCCCTCGGTGGGCTGGGCGGCAGTGATGCTCGATGTGCGCTCGGCGCCGAGGCCCGCCTTGGACCCGTACAGGACGGTCACCCGGCCCGCGTCCTCCACGGTGCCCTCGTCCTCGCCGGGCGCGCCGATGACGGCGTCGTCGTAGCCGTCACCGTCAAGGTCTCCGGTGGCGACGGCCTGTCCGAAGCGGTCCCCGGTCTCGGAGGTTCCGGGCACGCCCTTGGTCGACTGGCTGATGACCTGGACTTCGCCCTTGGGCACGGTGGTGTTGGTTCCGATGCCGTTGGGGGCGCCGTACTGGACGGTCACGTACCCGGCGCCCTCCTTCCCGTCGACGGTGCCCTCCGAGGCTCCGGTGAGGACGTCGTCGTAGCCGTCGCCGTCGAAGTCGCTGTTGCGGTCGACGGCGGAGGTACCGCCGGGGACGCCCGCGAAGGCGGTCGGCGCGGCCAGGATGCCGGCTCCCGCCAGCAGCAGGAACGAGGCCGCTGCGACGGCGGCGGAGCCTGCGGTACGACGAGTGGTGCGCGCGGCGATGGTCATGTCTGGTTCCCCCGTTGGATGTTGATGATGCGT
Organism: Streptomyces sp. NBC_00461; assembly: GCF_036013935.1. Lineage (NCBI taxonomy): Bacteria > Bacillati > Actinomycetota > Actinomycetes > Kitasatosporales > Streptomycetaceae > Streptomyces > Streptomyces sp. NBC_00461. Next base: position 8,833,248 of record NZ_CP107902.1, on the reverse strand, counting down.
CAGTTATTCGGAAGGCGCTGGTATCGGAAAGCACTGGTCTCGGTGCCAACGCAGGGTTCGACACGAGGGGCCCGGTTCAAGTTGTGGGGCCCGAGCGGGCTGTGACGCACCGGTGACATCCGTTGCGTGAGCCGGACACCCGGGCATCCCCCGCAGGTCCCGCGGGAAGCGTGGTGGTGCAGCTCGGCCAGGACCGGGACGGGCCGCATCGGCTCCGACCACGGACAGTGGCGGCAGCCGGAGGCGTTGATCGTCTCGGTGGGGGCACTCCTGGTGTCCGACTTCAACGCATTCAGCCATGCTGGGACAGAACGGCACATTCCTTCCATGACAAGGAGACCAGCATGTCGACGAACCCGGTCGGACGATTCCTGACAGCCCTGGACCCGGAGCACCGGGAGGCTGTCAGTGCCAGGCCACGCGAGGAGCAGGAACGCCTGGCGGCGGCCTGGGAGCAGGAACTGGACACGGACGACGACCTCGACACCCTCGACGAACTGTCGCCACCGGCCGCGGAGGCGGAGGCGGCCCGCCGCGTCCTGGAGCGTGACGTCGACCAGGACCTCAACAAGTGACGCAGCCGGGCGTGAGCGGTTGTCAGTGGAGTCAGGCGGCGTCGTCCGGCTGGGCCGCGCCGCGACCGGCGAGCCGGCCTCGATCGTCGTCACCAGCGGCAGGCCCGGCGCCAAGCCCGACCGCCCGGCCCCTGCCGTGGCTGTGAGTCAGTCGGAGTCGGTGTTATCCGGTCGCGACAAGGGACCCGCCGAACTACCCTCATCTGAGCCGGCACCACCTGTTCGTCTGCCGCCCGGCGCATCCGGTACGAGACGGGGAGACAGCGAAGCGTGGACGGTGCACAGCTCGTCGCGGCGGTCCGGCGGGGAGACGCAGAGGCCGTGAGCGCGCTGCTGGAGGCGGGAGCCGCCCCGGACACGGTCACGGCCGACGGCCTGCCCGTGCTGTGTCTCGCTGTCGCCGCCTATGACGCCGCCGTCGCAGATGAGTTGGTCGAGGGCGGGGCGGATCCCGACCGAGTGCTGCCGGACGGAACCACCCCGCTGGTACGGGCTGTAGAGGGCGGCTCACCAGCGGTGACGCAGGCCGTGCTGGGCCGGGAGCCGCGGCTTCGCCTGCCCGAGGCCGAACGGGAGCGGCTGCTGGCCGTGGCCCGGCAGTGGCTCGAGCCAGGCGCCGAGGACGAACTTCGGCGCAGGACGGGCGAGTCGGGCCCCGCCCATCGGACCCGGGTCATGGACGACGAGTACAACCAGGTGTCCCAGCTGACGCTCGGCGACCGCACCGTGCGCACCGGGCACAGCGCGATCCTCACGGACCTGGAGTGGGCCTTCCGCATCCTGACGCCGGTGGAGGAGCTGGTGGCCAGGGCCGTGGAGCAGCACGATCGGGACCATGTCGCATGGGCGTCCGCCCGATGGGTGCTCAGCGAACGCCGCAGCAGACAGACGTGGTCGGCCGTCATGGCGTACCGGCACAGCCCGGATCCGGAACACCGTCGCTTCGTCCTCGACGTCCTCTTCTCCTACCTGCTGTCCCAGGGCAGTTGGCGGAACTCCTACGAGACGGAAGCGGCCGAACTGCTCGCCGCCTGGGCCGCGGAAGGCGAGGAGGACCCCGAGATCCTCGCCGAGGTGCTCCATGTCCTGAGCGAAACGGAGTACCGGGAGGCGGAGGCCGTCGGACTCCGGCACGCCACTCACCCGGACCCCGGCGTCCGCGCCCGGGTTCCCGGCCTCCTCGTCGGTTGGGACGCCTCCTCCCGGGCTTCCTTCAGCGCGACGGCCCGTGCCGCACTGCTGGTGCAGGCCGGCGACGAGGACTGGGGTGTGCGGGTCGCGGCCGGCCGGGCGCTCAGTGCGGCACACGACTCCAGCCCGGAGGTGACGGAGGCCGTCGTCGGGCTGCTCCGGGATCCGGTGGCCGGGGTGCGGGCCGGCGTCGCGGAGGCCGTCGCGGAGGGCCGGGACCGTACAGCGGCTCTCGCCGACGCGCTCGTGCCCCTGCTCGACGAGGACGACTTCAGTACGCGGCTCAATGCCGCCTACGGCCTCCTGAGGCGGGACGACCCGCGCACGGGGCAGGCGATCGAGCGGGTCGGTTCCTTCTCCCGCCCCGGCTTCGAGCACGACCACCGCCTCTCCGCGATGTGGAGATGGCAGTGGGACCGAGACCACCCTCCCGCCGCCACCGGCCAGTGACTGCCCTCGTCCGCCGCGCCTCGTGTTCGCGGTGAGACGGTCACCCCTCGGCGTCGTCCCGGACGAGCCCGGCGATGTGGTCGATGACGGTGTCGAGGATGTCCGTCCAGGCTGACTCGTCGCCGAGAACGAGGTAGTTGAGGGTCAGGCCGTCGGTCATGGCGGCCAGATAGCGGGCCAACGTGGCGACTGGCACTCGGAGTCGGAGGTCCATGCTGCCGCGCAGCCGGCCGATCAGTTCGGTGTAGGCGTCGCCGTACAGCTCGTACTGCCGTCGGGCCAGGTGCTCGAACCCCGGCTCGCGCAGGGCGTATTGCGTCAGTTCGTACGTCAGCATGTGTTCGTCGGGATGGGCGCGGACATGGTCCCAGTACGCCTCGAAGCCTGCCCGGACGGTCTCCACGAGTGTGGTCCTGGGCCGCAGGGCCTGCTTGACCACGGTCACGGAGTGGTCGGTGAGGGCGGTGATGACAGCCTCGACGAGGGCCTGCTTGGAGTCGAAGCAGTAGTGGAAGACGCTCAGGGACACGCCCGCTTCGGCGGCGATGGACCGGGTCGTCGTCTTGGCGACGCCGTCCCGGGCCATCGCCCTGATCGCCGCTTCCGTCAGCTGCCTGCGCCGCTGAGCCGACGGCATGCGTGCCATGTGTGTCCTCGGGTGTCGCGACCTCGGTCAGGCGCTGTGAACGCCCACGTCATACAGCGAGTATCCCCAGTCGGTACCGCGGTCGAGGCCGTGGACCCGAACATAGCGGGCCGGGGTGCCGGTGAACCTGGCGGTGTCCAGGCCGCCGTCTCCTGAGGTGGTGGACCAGACGGTCTGCCAGTTCGTGCCGTCGGTGGACAGCTCGATGCGGTACGCCTTCCCGTACGCCCGCTCCCAGTCCAGCGTGACGCGGCCGACCAGGTTCGTGGCGCCCAGGTCGACCTGCCACCACTGGTCGTCGCTCCAGTCACTGGCCCACCGGGAGCCGCCGTCACCGTCGACCGCCCGCCCCGGCCGGTAGCTGGTGAACGGATTCCATTCGGACGAACTGGCCGTCGCCGTCCGTCCCTTGGCGAGGTCGACCGACCCCTGGTGCTGCTCGGTCGCCCCCCAGGTGTCCAGGTAGGACTCGGCGCCACGGAAGAGGTCGTCAACCACGTCCTGTCCGCCGACTCGCCGGATGTCCTCGATCCAGTCCGGGATCATGCCGACGTGGGCGCCACCGTCGGTGTTGATGTCGAAGGTGCGCTCACCGGTCGTCAGCTTGTCGACGACCGAGCCGCCGTCGACGCTCTTGAAGGGGTACGTCACCTTGTTCGCGGCGTCCGCGCCGCGCGGGGCGGGATGGTCGCCGACGCCGTTGAAGTCGGTGCCGAAGCCGTAGCCCACGTGGTACTTGTCGCGCAGCGCCTCCGTGCGCTTCGCTTCGGCGACGAACCCCTCCGAGCCGTGCATGTACTGGGCGGCGAAGCCGCCGAGGGAGTAGACCCGCTCGGTCCAGTTCAGGTCCATCCAGCTGTGCGAGGAGATCACGCCGGGGTAGGAGGCGGCCTCGAACATGTCGAGCGCCCGGCCGACCGCCTTGACGCTCATGTGGTCGATCTCCAGCATCATCTTGCGCTGCATCATGCCGCGCACGGCGTACTCGCCGAGATCGGTGAGCCCGCGTTTGTTGCACTGGGCGTCGCCGCCGTACGAGGGGACGTCCACGCCCGCCGGCAGGTCCTTCTCGGCGGAGGAGGACGCGTTGCCGATGGGGTTGTCGTGCTGCGGGCCGGTGCACTTCTCGGTCTGCCAGAAGGTTCCGGTCGACAGGAACTGCCCGACGTTGATGGCCGTTCCGAGGCCGCCGGAGTCGAAGCGGACACCGCAGAGCGCGTTGTCGAACTTGTGGCACAGGAACATCGAGCGCACGCCCAGCGCGTACAGCTCGTCGAGTCCCTTGTCGATGTCGGCCTTGCTGCACTGCGGGATGTCCAGGATCTGCTTGCAGCCGAACGGCTCGGAGGTCTCGACTCCCAGGATGACGGCCAGCTTGCCCTGCTTGATGACCTCACGGGCCTGCGCGCTGTCGGTGACGATCCGGAACCAGCCCTTGCCCGTGCCGCCGTACATCTTGTCGATGTAGGCCTGGAGGTCGTAGGTCAGCTTCGCCTGCAGCCGGATCGACGTCATCTCGTCGCAGCTGCGGTCCTTGAAGGGGTAGACGGAGCAGATCACGCCGTTGGTGACGAGGTCGTTGACGAGGACTCGCTGCCCGCCTCTCCAGGCCCGCTCCACCCAGGCGTAGTAGTCCGCCTGATGCGTCATCGAGTCGTACGCCGGCCAGTCCTTGAAGGTGGGCCAGCCGACCGGGTCGTGCTTTCCGTCGCCGCCGTGGGTGATGTAGTCGAAGATCGCGAGTGTGCCGTCGGGGTAGTGCTCGGGACAGTCCTTGAGGGCGTCGGCGACCCCCGCCTCGGAGAACACCTTGCCGCAGATCAGCCGCCCGCCGAAGGCCTCGTTCGAGAACAGGTGGTTGTGCGCGTCGACGAACCCGCGGACCTTGCCCGCGGAGTCGGTGCCGGTGAACGGTTCGCCGGTGACGTCGATCCGGGAGTCCGGGTTGGGGCGTGCGGTCGGGATCCACCAGTCACCGGCGGCAGCCGAACTCGGTGTGGGGCCGAGGGCCATGGCCAGCACCAGCAGGAGCAGCGACAGCACGGTGACGTTCTTGCGTCTGCGGTACCAGCGTCGAGTCAGCGTCACGGCCCACGTCCCTCGGTCGGCGGGATGGCGGGTAGACCGACCCATGAGGTTGTCATGACCCGCGCAATGCATGGAGAGAATCGCGGCGGGCGCCTTACGAGTCAAGAGTCCGGGACGCTTGACCTGATAACTGCGGGGCGATGGACGGCGCGCTGGGGATGACGGGGTCAGCGGTGTCGTCGGCCCGGGGGAAGAAGGCGTGGTCGGGCGCCCGTTCAAGCCGCCCACAAACGGAATGCTTCCTTCGGCGAGTTCGTCGAAAGTATGGTGATCTCGTGAAGGCACTCCTGTTGTCCGGTGGCTCAGGTACCCGTTTGCGCCCCATCACTCATACGTCGGCGAAACAACTCGTACCGGTCGCCAACAAACCGGTGCTTTTCTACGGTCTGGAGGCGATCGCAGAGGCGGGCATCACGGAGGTCGGGATCATCGTCGGGGACACGGCCGAGGAGATCCGGGAGGCGGTCGGCGACGGTTCCGCGTTCGGCCTCGACGCCACCTACATCCCGCAGACCGCGCCCCTGGGGCTGGCCCATGCGGTGCTGATCGCCCGTGAGTTCCTGGGCGAGGACGACTTCGTGATGTACCTCGGTGACAACTTCGTCGTCGGTGGCATCACGGATCTGGTGGACGGCTTCCGCACCGAGCGGCCTCAAGCGCAGATCCTGTTGACGAAGGTGGCGAACCCGACCGCGTTCGGGGTGGCCGAGCTGGACGCGGCCGGCCGGGTGGTCGGCCTGGAGGAGAAACCCAGGCACCCCAAGAGCGACCTGGCATTGGTGGGCGTCTATCTCTTCACCCCGGCCGTGCATGAGGCCGTGCGCTCGATCAAGCCGTCCGGGCGCGGCGAGCTGGAGATCACTGACGCCCTGCAGTGGATGATCGACGCCGGACGTGATGTGCGTTCCACGATGATCTCCGGGTACTGGAAGGACACCGGGAACGTCAGCGACATGCTGGAGGTCAACCGCTCCGTCCTGGAGACCCTGGAGCGCAGGGTCGACGGAACGGTGGACGATCACAGCGAACTCATCGGCCGGGTGCGCGTGGAAGCCGGGGCGAAGGTGACGGGCAGCCGGATCGTGGGCCCGGCTGTCGTCGGCGCGAACACCGTGATCACCGACTCCTATGTCGGCCCCTTCACCTCGATCGCCGACGACTGCCGGATCCAGGACAGCGAGATCGAGTACTCGATCATGCTGCGTGATTCCTCGGTCAGCGGCGTCCGACGGGTGGAGGCCTCGCTCATCGGCCGCAACGTCGAGGTGACTCCCGCGCCTCGCAGGCCGGCCGCCCACCGTTTCGTCCTCGGCGATCACAGCAAGGTGCAGATCTCCTCATGACAACCAGAATCCTGGTGACCGGCGGTGCCGGTTTCATCGGCTCCCACTACGTCCGCACCCTGCTCGGCCCGCAGGGCCCGGGGGATGTGGCGATCACCGTCCTGGACAAGCTCACCTACGCCGGCAACCCGGCCAACCTCGACCAGGTACGCGACCACCCCGGCTTCGCGTTCGTCCAGGGCGACATCTGCGACCCCCAACTGGCCGGAAAACTGACGGCCGAACACGACCAGGTCGTCCACTTCGCCGCCGAGTCGCACGTGCGGCACGAGCACCTGCGCTTGGCAGGAATCGACCGCATCCGCCCCTTGCGCGAGGCGCCCGCGGCGGCGTCTCCGGTTCTGCTCGACGAGAAGAAAGGTTCAGCCCGGTGAGCTTCAAGATGCAGCCGACCGCCCAGGTCGACGACAGTGCCACGGTCGGCGACGGAACGACGGTCTGGGATCTGGCCCAGATCCGGGAGGACGCACGGCTGGGCAGCGGGTGCATCGTGGGCCGCGGGGCGTATGTCGGCCCCGGTGTCCGGATCGGCGATCACGTGAAGCTCCAGAACTACGCGTTGGTATACGAACCCGCGGTCCTCGGTGACGGGGTGTTCGTCGGCCCGGCGGCCGTCCTCACCAACGACTACTTCCCCCGTTCCGTGGACCCGCAGGGCAGGTTGAAGCGCGGTGACGACTGGGAGGCCGTGGCGGTGACGGTGGCCGAGGGAGCCTCGCTGGGGGCCCGCTCGGTGTGTGTCGCGCCGGTGCGTGTCGGCCGTTGGGCGATGGTCGCGGCAGGTGCCGTGGTCACCCGGGACGTGCCGGACTTCGCCCTGGTGGCCGGGGTTCCGGCGCGCCGGATCGGCTGGGTCGGCCGGGCCGGCGTACGACTGGTCGAGCGGGACGGCGAACCGGGTACGTGGGAGTGCCCCGAGACGGGCGCGCTGCACGACGAGAAGGACGGCGAACTCGTCGAACGCGCATGACTCAGGTTTCCGCCAAATCGCAAATCTTCGAACATTCACCGGCATAACATGTGTACGAACTGTGCAGCCCAAGCACAATGGGCACACGAACCAGTAGTGCCCAGGGGGGGTTACCGGGTGGGAACACCTGTGTCTGAAACGAGGAGCGGCATCCGCTCCGAGGCCTGACGTCCGCCTTGCCTCCACCGCCCGGCCGTCCGTGTCGCGGCGCTCACAACTCTGCGCGAAATCAGGGGGTTGGTGTGTCCAACCGATGACCAACACACGTCTCGCGGCACTCGGTGACGAGGACCCGCCGCTGCTCGCACTCGCCCAACGGCTGCTCGCAGTCGCCGAGTCGGGGCTGCCGTCCATGCTGCTCCCCGGCGGGGAGGCCTTCGTCCACACCATGGCCGGGCGGCAAGCCCCCGATGGCTCCTGGACCCTGGAACGGCGTGGCACCAGCACCCGCTACGCCGCCATCACCGTCCTGGGTGCCCGGTACCTCCCCGAGGACCGCCAGCGCGCGGTGCTCGGCGGGCGTACGGCCGAGGAGTTCGCGGGTCTGCTCGTCGAGTCGCTGCCCGCGGTGACCAACCTCGGCGACGCGGCGCTCATCGCCTGGGCCGCCGCCGAGACCGAACATCCCAAACTGTCCGACGCCCTCGACCGGGTCGAGGCACTGAACGTGGCGGGCCAGCCCCAGTACACCGTCGAGGCGGCGTGGGTGCTGTCCGCCCTCGCGGCGGCTCGTGACACGGTCGACGTGGAGAGACGTTTCACCGCGGCCCGGGACCGTCTGCTGCGAGCCCGGATCGGAAACAGTCCGCTGTTCCCGCACGCCACCGCACCCGGTCTGGTGCCCTGGTACCGGGCGCATGTGAGCTGCTTCGCCGACCAGACCTATCCGCTGCAGGCCCTGGCCCGCGCCCACGCCAGCGGGGACGGCGACCCGGAGGCGCTGGCCGCGTCCGAGGCGTGCGCGGCGCGCATCTGCGAGCTGCAGGGCGAAGGCGGCCAGTGGTGGTGGCACTACGACGCGCGCACCGGCGGTGTCGTGGAGGGCTACCCGGTCTACAGCGTCCACCAGCACGCGATGGCGCCGACCGCGCTGTTCGACCTCGCCGACGCCGGCGGCACCGACTTCGGCGCGGCGATCCGCAAGGGCCTGCGCTGGATGACGGACGTACCCGAACTGGCCGGCTCGCAGCACCGGGAGCCCATGATCCTCGACGAGCTCGGTGCCACCTGGCGCAAGGTCTACCGGGGCGACCCGAAGAAGGCCGTACGCGCCGCCCGGGGTCTGTCCACCCGGGTCGCTCCGGGCCTGCGGCTGAAGTCCCTGGACCGGGTGTACCGCCCGCTGTCCGTGGATCGCGAATGCCGGCCGTACGAGTTCGGCTGGATGCTCTACGCCTGGCAGGGGGGCCGAATATGAGCGGGCGTCGGACGCTGTTCGGGGTCGAGCTGGACCCGCTGACCATGGACGAGACCGTGCAGCGCTGCCTGGCGGCGGTGCGGGACGGCCGGCAGCTGGAGATCGGGGTGGTCAACGCCGCGAAGCTGGTGAACATGCGGCGCAACGACCGGCTCGCCAAGGCCGTGGCGGGTTGTGATCTCGTCCTCGCCGACGGACAGGCCGTGGTGTGGGCCGGCCGGGTGCTGCGTGCGCCCCTGCCGGAGCGGGTGGCCGGAATCGACCTGTTCCTGCGGCTGCTGGCCGAGGCGGAGACGTCGGGCATCCCCGTGTACTTCCTCGGCGCCAAGCAGGACGTGCTGGAGCAGATGCTCCTCCAGGTGGCCGACCGCTTCCCCGGCCTGAAGGTGGCCGGCAGCCGCAACGGCTACTTCGACGACCTGGAGCAGGAGCCGATCGCGGACGGCATCGCGCGAAGCGGCGCCCACATGCTGTTCCTTGGCATGACCTCGCCGAAGAAGGAGATCTTCACCGCCGCCCACGGCGCCCGCACGGGCGCCCGCGTGGTGCACGGGGTCGGCGGCTCCTTCGACATCCTGGCCGGGGTCACCAAGCGGGCTCCGGTCTCCTGGCAGCGGTGGGGCCTTGAGTGGCTCTACCGCGCGCTGCAGGAGCCGCGCCGCCTGGGCCGGCGCTACCTCACCACCAATCTCTCCTTCCTCCTCATGACGGCGCGCGAGCTGATCCGGCCCACCCCGTCGGCCGCCCCCGCGAACAGGAGTCACTGATGCGTGTCGTCGTGGTCGGACAGGGATACGTCGGCCTGCCCCTGGCCGTTCGGGCAGCCGAGGTCGGACACGAGGTGATCGGCTACGACGTCGACGCCCGGCGGATCAAGAGCCTTGCCGCCGGTGAGTCCTTCGTCGAGGACGTGTCGTCCGAGCGGATCCGGGCGGCACTGGACAACGGCAGCTACCGCCCGAGCGAATCGGCGCGCGACTGCGGCGGTTTCGACATCGCCGTCGTGACCGTGCCGACCCCGCTGCACGAGGGCACGCCGGACCTGCGGTACATCAGGGAGTCGGCGGTCACCCTCGCCCGCTACCTGCGCCCCGGAGCGACGGTCGTCCTGGAGTCGACGACCTACCCGGGCACCACCCAGGAGCTGTTCGCGCCGATCCTGGAGGAGGGCTCGGGCCTGGTCGCGGGCAGCGACTTCCACCTCGGCTACAGCCCGGAGCGGATCGATCCCGGGAACGCCGTGTGGGGTTTCCAGCAGACCCCGAAGGTCGTCTCCGGTGTCAACGAGACGTCCCTCAAGGCCGTTCAGGACTTCTACGGGCAACTCGTCGACACCGTCGTGCCAGTGGGTTCGCCCAAGGAGGCCGAACTCGCCAAGCTGCTGGAGAACACCTTCCGGCATGTGAACATCGCGCTGGTCAACGAGATCGCGATGTTCGCCCACCACCTGGACATCGACGTCTGGCAGGCCATCGACGCGGCCTCCACCAAGCCGTTCGGGTTCATGAAGTTCACGCCCGGACCGGGTGTCGGCGGCCACTGCCTGCCGATCGACCCCTCCTACCTCTCCTGGCGCGTGCAGCGCGAACTCGGCCAGAGCTTCCGCTTCGTGGAGCTGGCCAACGACATCAACAACCACATGCCCGAGTACGTGGCGCGCCGGATCGGCGACCTCTTCAACGACCGGCGCCGTTCCGTGAACGGCTCGCGGATCCTGCTGCTCGGTCTGGCGTACAAGAAGAACACTGGCGACGCCCGCGAGTCGCCCGCCCTGCGCATCTCCCGGCTGCTGCTCGACATGGGGGCCCAGGTCAGGGCCGCGGACCCGCATGTCGTCGAGGGCCTGCCGGTGGACAACCGGCTGGTCCGGGTCGAACCGACACCCAAGGAGCTGGCGGCCGCCGACGTGGTGGTCCTGCTCACCGACCACGACAGCTTCGACTACGAACTCATCGCCGAGCACGCCCCCTTCGTTCTCGACTGCCGCAGACGGCTGCCGTCCGGACCCACGATCGAGGTGCTCTGAGCCATGCCGCGCATCGTGTGCGTCGCCGGGGCGCGACCGAACTACATGAAGATCAAACCGGTGATGGACGCCCTGGAACGCCGGGGCGCCGAGGTGTTCCTCGTCCATACCGGCCAGCACTACGACCCGGCCATGAACGACGTGTTCTTCACCGACCTCGGCATCCGCCCGCCCGACCGTTTCCTCGGGGTCGGCTCCGGCTCCCACGCCGAGCAGACCGGGCGGGTGATGACCGCGTTCGAGCCGCTCCTGGAGGAGTTGTCGCCGGACATCGTGGTGGTGGTCGGTGACATCAACTCCACGCTGGCCTGCGCCCTGGTGACCGCCAAGGCAGGGCCGCTGCTGGCCCATGTCGAGGCCGGTCTGCGCAGCCGCGACTGGGGCATGCCGGAGGAGGTCAACCGGGTCGCCACCGACCGGGTCAGCGACTACCTGCTGGCCCCCTCCCCCGACGCCGCCGTGAACCTGCGCGCGGAGGGGTACCGGGAGGACCAGATCCATCTGGTCGGCAACGTCATGATCGACACGCTGCTGGCCAACCTGGAACGGGCCCGCGCCTCGGACATCCTCCATCGATACGGCCTGTCCAGGGGCGAGTTCGGCCTGGTCACGCTGCACCGGCCCGCCAACGTGGACGATCCGGAGGTGCTCGCCGGGCTCCTGAAGGCCCTGGGCGAGATCGCAGGCCGCTGCCCGCTCCTGCTGCCCGTGCACCCGCGCGCGGCCGGAAGGCTGGCCGAGATCGGTGTGCCCGGGGGCGTCCGCCTCGTGCCGCCCGCCGGGTATCTGGACTTCATCGCCCTGCAGGACTCCGCTCGCGTGGTGCTGACCGACTCCGGTGGTGTGCAGGAGGAGACCACCGCGCTGGGCGTGCCGTGCGTGACCCTGCGGGACAACACCGAGCGCCCCATCACCGTCGAGCAGGGCACCAACGTGCTGGCCGGCCGGGATCCAGCACGGATCGTGGCCACCGTGAACGCGGTGCTGGACGTGCCGCCCGCGCCGCGCCGGCCCGACCTGTGGGACGGCCGCGCGAGCGACCGCATCGCCGACGTGCTGCTGGAGGGAGGCACCGCGACCACCCGGCCGAGACCGACCGACCGGCCGAGCACCGGCATCCGACCGAGCACCATCGAACAGCCGAGACCCACGAAACGAACGTTCCCCATATGATCCGCTCGCAACATATGCTCGTCGAACGTCTGGTCGCTAGGGGGGACCACCATGGATCTCGCTGAGATCTTCCGGGTCATGCGCAGGCGCTGGTACGTCCTGTTGCCGGGCCTGCTGCTGACCGCCGGCCTGATCGTCGGCGTGGTGCTGCTGGTGCCGATCGGCTACCAGTCGCAGAGCACGGTGGTTCTTCTGAACTCCCAGAAGGCCACGGTCGCTTACGACGGCAATCCCTTCCTGAGCACCCAGACCTCGCTCACCGGCATGGCCGACAGCCTGGCCCGCAACCTCAACTCCGATGTCTCGCTCCGGGAGCTCAAGTCCCGCGGCGCCACCGGAACGTTCGAGGCCAAGCTCGCCGACAACGCACAGGGGCCGCTGATGTGGCTCACGGTCACCGGAACCGACAAGGCCGCCGTCCTGTCCTCGAACAAGATCCTGACCGCGTATGCCAAGGACCGGCTTGATCAGTTCCAGAAGCAGCAGTCGGTGGTGCCGAAGGCCATGATCCGCATGACGACGATCGTGCCCCCGCAGAACCCGGTGGCGCAGACGAAGACGCGGATCGAGTACATGGTCATGGCCGGGGCCCTGGGCCTGGTGCTGAGCCTGCTCGCCGTCTTCTACGTGGAGGCGCGCCGGCGGCCGCGTACGCCGGCGGAGCCGGAGGAGCCCGCGCAGCGCGACGAAACCGCGCAGCCGGTCACCGCCGCCGAGCCGCCGGCCGGGGAGTCGGTCGCGGAACAGACGATCGCCCTGCGGCGGCCTCCCGCCTGGTCGCGGTCGAACGGGAACGGACGTGCCGCACAGCCGAGGACGGGGCGGTCCGCCACGGCCGTGGCACCCGCCACCGAGCCGCTGGAAGAGGAATCGACTCATGGACAGCGTTCGCACACCGGACAGTGAGAGAGCCGAGCCGGGCGAGAGATCCGAGGCGCCCGACAGCGCCGGGACGAGCGACGCGGTCGCTCCCGACTCCCTCAGCCGGAAAGTCCGTTCGGCAGCCCGCTGGAGCCTGATCAACACCGTGGTCATGCGCCTGGGCAACTTCGCCACGGGCATCCTGCTGGCGCGTTTCGCGCTGGGGCCGGCGGAGTGGGGCGTCTACGGCATCGCCCAGACCGTGCTGCTGGTGCTGCTCTCGGCGAACGAGCTGGGCGTCAGCCTGGCCCTGGTCCGCTGGGACGGCGATCCCCGCCGTTTCGCGCCGACCGTGCTGACCCTGTCCACCGCGTCCAGCGGCCTGCTGTACGTCGCCCTGTTCGTCTCGGCACCGACGGTCGCCGGGCTGCTCGACTCGCCCCATGCCTCGGGCGTGCTGCGGGTGATGTGCCTGTGTCTGCTGATCGACGGGGTGGCCCAGGTGCCCGCCGGGTTCCTGACCCGGGAGTTCGCGCAGGGCAGGCGGATGGTCATCGACGCGCTCAACTTCGTTCTGAGCACCGCGGTGACGCTGGTGCTGGCCTTCGCCGGCTGGGGGGCGATGAGCTTCGCCTGGGGTGCGGTCGCGGGCAACATCGCCGCCCTCGTCGGCTCCGCCCTGGCCGCGCCGGGCACCCTGCGATTCGGCTGGGACCCCGAACAGGCCCGCGCGCTGCTGAAGTTCGGGCTCCCGCTGGCCGGCGCGAGCCTGCTCGCCCTCGCGGTCGTCAATGTGGACACCATGGTCGTCGGATCGACGCTCGGCGGAGTCGCCCTCGGCTTCTACGTCCTGGCGTTCAACATGTCCGGCTGGCCGGTCCGGGTCATCTCCGAGGCGGCCAGACGCGTCTCCTTCGCCGGCTTCTCGCGCCTCGCCGACTCCCCCCAGGCCCTCGCCCAGGGCTTCAGCCGCGCCCTGGGGGTGCTGGTCACCGGCACCGTCCCCCTCTGTGTCCTGCTCGGCGGACTCGCCGGCCCCGTCGTCCAGCTCGTGTACGGGAGCAAGTGGCTGCCCGCCGCGAACGCCCTGCCCTGGCTGATGGCGCTGGGACTGATCCGCATCGGCTGCGAACTCGCCTACGACTGCCTCGTCGCCGTCGGCCGGCGCCGCTCCCTCATCCTCGTCCAGGGGCTGTGGGTGGTCGCCCTCGTCCCGGCCCTGATCGTCGGCGCCCGCCTGGGCGGCATCGTCGGCGTCTCCCAGGGCCATGTCCTGGTCGCCACGGTGCTGGTCGTGCCGGTGTTCCTCCACGCACTCGGCCGGGCCGGGATCAGCCTCGCCCACATCGCCAGAGCCTGCGCCTGGCCCTTCCTCGGGGGAGCCGTGATGACCCTGGTGATCCTCGCCGCGAAGTGGCTCGTCGGCGACGGCGCCCTCGCCCTGTTCGTCATCGGCACCGCCGCGCTGGCCAGTTACGTGGTGTGCGTGCTGCCCAGTCGCCGCTTCCTGCTCGGCTCCCGCACACCGGAGGCCGTATGACACGGCTGCGCCGTCTGCTCGCCTGCCTGGCCCTGGTACTGACCGCCGGCTGCTCCGGGGCCGCCGGCTCGTCCCCGGCCGCCCCTGCTCCCCGCACTCATGAGTCGTCCCCGGCCGCCGAACCCTCCAGCACCCGCACCTCGGCCCAGGCCACCGTCAGCCCCAGCGATCCGGGCAGTCCCAGCGGTTCCGGCAGTCCTGGCAGTCCCCGCCCCCACAACTCGCCTCGCGCCACCACCACGGCACCCCGGGAAGCCGACTTCCCGAACGCCCGCACCACCGGCCCCCGTATCCGCCTCACCCCGCACGCCACGGGGAACCTGAGCATCAGGACCGACGGCATGGTCATCAAGGGCTGGGACATCACCGGCTCGCTCGACATCTACGCGAACAACGTGACCGTCATCGACTCCAGGATCACCTCCACCAACTGGTGGGGGGTCAACCTGCGCCCGGGTCACAGCGGACTGCGCGTCCTGCACACCACCATCACCGCCGTCCCCGGCAAGGGCCCCGACAACGGCGGCGTGGACTACGCCGTGTCCAACATGGGCACGAGCTCCGTCGAGGTCGGCTGGTGCGACGTCTCCGTGTTCGGCAACGCCCTCTCCATGGGCCAGGGGCACATCCACGACAACTACGTCCACGACCTGGTCCCGTTCCGCAACGCCGGCGGCGAGTGGCAGCACACCGACGCGGTGATCAGCGGCGGCGGCAACACGGGCGAACTGATCATCCGTCACAACACCTTACTCAACCCGGTCGCCGTCGACCGGGGAGCGTCCGCGAGCATCGGCCTGTTCGCCGACACCGGCCATGTATCCAACACCGTCATCGACAAGAACCTGCTGGCCGGCGGCGCCTACGCGCTCTACGGCGGCGGCGACGGGGCCACCGGGATCACGGTCACGGACAACGTCTTCTCCACCCGCTACCACTCCAACTCCGGTAACTACGGAGCCGTCACCGCCTGGAACACAGCCGGCTCCGGCAACGTCTGGCGCGGCAACCGGTTCGCCGACGGCACCCCGGTCACCCCCGAGCCGGCCGGCTGAGGAAGAGGATCATGCACCGCATCGCCCGCGCCCCCTGGGAGCTTCTCAAGCGCGCCTTCGGCTGGATCGTCCTCTTCGAGCTCCGCAACAAGGTCCTCCTCGCTCCCTCCGCACTGCGGCTGCGCCGCCTGGAGACCGCCGAGACCCGCCGGCTCGCGGCTGCCGCCGGCCCTGTGCCCGACGCCCTCGTCGCCACGGTCATCGCCACCCACCGCCGCCCCGACGCACTGCGGGCGGCCGTCGGCTCGGCCCTGGCCCAGACCGTTCGCGACCAGGTCGTCATCGTCGTCGACGACGGCGCCGGACTGCCCGAACTCCCGGACGATCCAAGGCTGTTCGTCGTCTCGCTGGCGCGCAACACCGGTGTGGCGGGCGTCGTGCGCAACGTGGGCATCCGCCTCACCCGCTCCCGGTACGTGGCCTTCCTGGACGACGACAACCTGTGGGAACCCGACCATCTGGAACGGGCGTTGGCGGTCCTGGAGTCCCCCAGCGGTCCCGACGGCGTCTACACGGCGCTGCGCCGCCTGCTGCCGGACGGGACCGAACACGACATCCTGTCCGTGCCGTTCGACCGGCGCCGGGCCGCGCGCGAGTCCTTCCTGGACACCAACGCGTTCGTCGCGCGGCGCAACGGGGCTTTGCACTTCAGCCGTCTGCGCCGGACACCGGACGTGCTTCCGCGCGAGGACTGGGAGCTCGTGTACCGCTACAGCCGCGGCCACCGCGTGCGCCATGTGCCGCACCCGACGGTGCGGTACCTGGTCAACCCCGAGAGTTTCTACACCACTTGGTCCGGCTGAGGGTCACGGTTCGGGTGTGGCCCGCAGCGCGCCCGGCCGGAGCAGGGCGGCCGCGGCCGCGCGGCTGGCCTTCCTGCCGAGGGCGGCCCGTGACGCCTCGCGCAGGAACACGGCGCCCCGGAAGCAGGCGGTGGCGACGGCGCCGTGGCGCCGCCCGTACAACCGCACGCGGTTGAGCGTGAGCAGGGTCCACAGCCGGGGCGAGACCTGGGAGTCGCCACCCAGATGCACGGCCTCGGCCGTCGGCTCCAGCTGGGTTGCGTACCCGTGGTCCCGCGCCCGCAGGCAGTACTCGGTCTCCTCCGAATAGAGGAAGAAGGATTCGTCCCACGCACCGCAGGCGGCCAGGCAGTCGGCCGAGAGGGCCATCAGCGCGCCGGTGGCCCAGTCCGCGCGCGTGGGCCGCCGGTACACGGCGGGGTCGGTCACCAGCTCGCTCAGGAGCGGGAAGCGCCCGGCCCGCCGGTTGCCGATGACCGCCTCTCCGAGGGCCCGCAGCACGCTCGACTCGCGGCGCAGCGAGTGGTGCGGCGTGTCCCGCCCTTCTTCGTACAAAAGGGGTACGGCGATGCCCACGCCGTCGCCGAGGCTGTCGAGGAGACGCTTGGCGCAGCCCTGCCGCATACGGATGTCGGGATTGCAGATGAGCGCGGCCCCGACGTCACCGGCGGCACCCAGCGCGGCGTTGACGCCGGCGGCGTATCCGGCGTTGCGGCCGGTCTGGACGACCGTGGCGTCGGGGGCCAGCTTCTTGAGGACCTGGACGGTGTCGTCGGCGGAGTCGTTGTCGGCGACCACGAGCCGCCAGTCGAGGCCGGCCATGCCGTCGTCGAGCGCGGCGAGGAACCCGGGGAGCACCGAGGCGCTGTTCCAGGTGACGACGATGACGGCGACGGGACTCATCGGGACTCCACGAGTTGGGGAAGGCGGACTTCCGGTGTCGTACGGGGGCCGGGGACGGCGGCGGCAGCCGCCTCGCGCCGGACGAAGCCCAGATAGCTGCCGCCCGCCCCCAGCATGAGGAAGAACATGCCGGCGAACATCGGGAAGCTGAGTGAGTCGAAGGTGGCGCTGATGACCAGGGCGACCAGCGCCGAGGCGAAGAACGCCTGCCCGAGTTCGCGGTCGGCCTCGGTACGGGCCAGCCGCCGGATCGCACCGCCCTGGTGGATGCCGGTGATGAACAGGGCGAGCAGGGCGACGAGCCCGAGCACTCCCATCTCGGCAAGGCCCAGCATGTACTGGTTGTCCGTGAAGAAGTACAGGTCCGGGGTGAACGTGCCGAAGCCCCGTCCGAACAGCGGGTGTTCCTTCAGATAGGGCACGATCGCGCTGTACTTGACGGTACGGGCCTGGGTGCTGCTGTCGGAGTTGGACAGGAACGACGCGAACAGGCCCGTGATCGTGCCGATCAGCCCCGGGACGAGCACCTTGAACACGGCCACGGAGGCCGTCATCACACCGATCGCGGCCCAGCGCCGGGCCGGCTTCCAGCGCGGCACCATCACCACGGCCACCAGCAGCACGCCGATGATCGAGGTCCGCGACACCGACAGGGGCAGCGCGCCGGCCATGAGGACCACGGGGCCCCAGCGGCGCAGTACGTGCAGGTGGCGGCGTACCGGGTCGGCGGCCTGCTGGATCGCGAAGGGCAGCAGGATCGCCAGCATGCCGGCGAACTCCAGCGGCTGGGCCGTGGTGGCGCGGGGCCGGGTGAAGGCGCCGCGGTCCATGACACTGACCTGGGCCACGCTGGTCTGCAGGCCGGGTATGTGGATGGAGTCGGCGATGTTGGTCGCCGCGAAGAAGTCGTAGAAGCCGATCGCGGCGACGACGGACGCCAGGACGACCACCCGGCGCATCAGCACGTCCAGCCGGCCGCGCTCCTGCACGGCCGCCGATGTCAGAACGACCAGCGACACCCACACCAGGAACCCGATGAGCCCTCGGTCGGCACCGAGGACCTCCTCGTGCGAGCTCTCGCGCATCGCGTCGGCGACGTAGGCCGCGAGGACGGCCACCCCGAGCAGACACAGCGTGACCCGCACCAGCCGGGTGCCGGGCGCGGGCAGGATGCGGCCGCCGAGCCAGGTCGCCAGGTACCACATCAGGCCGAGCAGGGCGAAGACGTTGGCGGGGGTGCCCACGCCGCCGAGCGCGGGCAGGGCCAGGTTCGACGGGATGAAGAAGGCCAGCACCAGGTAGACGGTGAGGACCGCGGTGGCGTCGAGCCTCCGGCTGAGCATGCCCGCGCGGACCCGTTTCGGCGTGCGGGCCTGCTTGCGTCGCGGGGCCACCCGGTGCCGGCGGCGGACCACCGAGACGCCCTCCATCAGGATGGACAGCAGGAACGCGCTGACGACGCCGAGGATGATGACGGCCGCGACGCCCTGGTAACGGCTCTTGGACTTCGCCACCGGGGTCTGCGGCAGGACGACGGGAGCGGTCTGCACGGCGTACGCGGGCGGAACCTTGGCGGCGGCCTGCAGGGCATTGAGCTGCTCACCTGCGAAGGCCGTCAGGGTGTTGGTCTCCTTGAGCACCTTCTGACGGTCGGTGCCGGTGACACCGAGCACGAGCAGGGGGCTGTCGCTGGCCGGCGCGAAGCCGGCGGTGTAGGGGTCCGTGACGCCCCGGTTGTGCAACTCCTTCGCGGCGTCGGCCGATTCGAGCGTCCTGATCAGCACGTCGGCCGTCACGATGAGTGAACCGCCCGCGTTCGAGATGGGGTTGCCGAAGGTGGGGGCCAGCCGGGCCACGGCCGAGGAGTCCAGCAGCGCGACCGAGCTCTGCGACTGGTAGGAGACGGGGACGGTCACGTACAGGTATCCGCCGCCGATCAGGCTGAGCACGGTGAAGGGCACCATGAAGTACCACCGTCGGCGCAGAATTGCCCATATCTCACCAAGACTCATGATGCGTCCCTCCTTTCGGTGGCATCCCACCGCGCGTCCTGCCAGTATCGGGAGTGACGGAAGGAACTCGTATGTCGCCTGGGAACGTCGCCGACGCGCTGCTCCGCCGCTGGTACGTCGTGGTGGTCGCGTTTCTGCTGACGGTGGCCGGGGCGTACTACGTGGTCCGGCCCACCCCGCAGTACGTCGGCTCCGCGGTCGTCGTCCTCAAGCCGCCGGTGACGCAGAACCAGCCCAACCAGCTGACCAATCTGCAGCCGCCGCTCGCCGTGGTCTCGTACGCGGTCGTCCAGCAGCTGCAATCCCCCACCGGGGCAAAGGAGTTGCGGGCGGCGGGCGTTCACGGGGCCTACCATCTCGTGCCCCGCAACAGCGGCACCAGCGCGACGCCCCGCTATCTGATCCCCTCCCTGCAGGTGCAGTCGCAGGCCTCCGGCCCCGAGGCGGCGGTGACGGCGGTGCGCCGCGTCATCGACGTCTACACCCGGCACGTCGAGCAGATGCAGACCGCCCAGCAGGTGCCGGCCGCGGGGCGGATCACCGCCTCCGTCCTCACCTCCCCGAGCGTCGCCGAGGTGCAGGGCGCCAAGAGCCGGGGCCTTGCGGGCACGGCTCTGCTGGGTCTGGCCGGCGGAGTGGTCGGCGCGCTGTGGCTCGACCGGTACGCGATGAGCCGCCGGCAGACCCCTGCGGGCCGCCGCAGGCAGACCGGTGCGGTCCCCGTGGCCAACTGAGTCGGACTGATCCCGCATCAGATGCCGCGGCGCTTCCAGGACTCCCACCACAGCCACTCCCGCCCTCGCTCGGCCACGGCCGACCACACCAGCGGCTGCAGATACGGCATGGCCTGCGGCCCGATGCGTCTGCGCAGCCGCAGCGCGCGGTACTCGGGTAGTGCCGCGTATCCCGGCAGGCACTGCTCGGCGAATTCCACGCACGCGTCGACCGGTACGACGCCGGTGCGGCCGCGGTCGTAGGCCCGGTAGGCCCGGCGCAGCGCGAAGCGGGCGAGGCGGGTGTGGACCTGGTCGGCCAGGCGGTCGGCGTGGGGCAGCCCGTCGCCGCACTTGGCGAGCACCGAGTCGAAGGCCACCAGGCGCTGGCGCAGGTCGTCCAGCTGGCCGCCGAAGTCGGTGGTGGACATGTTCTTGCCGTGGACGCGGTAGAAGGCCTGGTCGGCGCCGCGGATGTAGCCGACGTCGGCGTGGGCGGCGAGCCGCATCCACATCTCGATGTCGCCGGCGTGGGGAAGGGCGGGGTCGTAGCCGCCGACCTTCCGCTGGAGTTCGGTGCGGACGACAACCTCCGGCGAGGTGATGCAGCCGGTGCCCTCGCGAAAGCGCCGCTCCAGCCACCACTGCCCGGGGTAGACGACCGAACCGGTGCTCTGGGTGCGGGCCTTGGGCAGTGGCCCGCCGTGCTGGAAGCGCAGGGGGCGCCCGTAGGCGAATCCCGCCTCGGGGTGGGCGTCCAGGAGCCGGGCGGCCCGGACCAGCGCGCCCGGCACCAGCCGGTCGTCGGCGGACAGGAGGGCCACGTAGTCGCCGTCGGCCCATTCCATGAGGCCTTCGTTGTACGTGGCGATGTGGCCCTTGTTGGTTTCGTGGACGAGGACCTCGATGCGCGGGTCGGAGGCGGCGAGCTTGAGCGCGACCTCGGCCGAGTCGTCGGGCGAGGCGTCGTCGATGATGAGCACGCGGACGTCAACGCCGTCCTGCTCGTCCAGGGCGCTGCTCACGCAGTCGGCGAGGAAGTGGCCGTACTTGTAGCAGGGGATCACAACACTGACGCTGCTCATCGGTGGGAAGCCAATCCCCGTCGGTGGTCCGTGCCCGGCTGGGCGCGGACCACCGACGGTGCGGTCGGACGGGTCAGTTCTTTGTCTTCTTGAAGACGGTCCTGCTCGTCAGGGTCCAGCTGTCGGACTTCACCGTGTGGTGGTGCTTGTCCTCGGCCTTGACCGTGATCTTGAACCGGGTGCCGTCCGGCAACGGGGCGGACAGAGCGACGGTCGCCTTGTGGGTCGCCCGGTTGTAGGAGACGACGGCCGTCACGTGGAGCTTCCTGGCGGCCTTGGACCCCTTCACAATGGTCACGGTCGCCTTCACCAACGACACCGCGGCGTTCTTGTCCACGGTCATGACCAGGGCGTTCGCCGCGTCGGCGGTGTGCGCCACCGAGGCCGCGGTCACCTCCGAGGCGGTGGCCGACGCCAGGGAGGCGCTCGGGTTCTCGGCGGTGAAGACGGGGCCCACCCAGTAGTTCGCGGATCCGTAGGAACCGTTGGGGAAGGCCGAGTCGCTGCCGTAGCGGTAGAGCCCGTTGTGGTGCGCGGTGGTGTCGGCCGTGGCCGTGAGCGGATACGACTGGTGGGCTGCCGCGAAGTAGCCGCCGTCCACCGCGTAGTTGCCGTGGGGCGCGTGGTAGGAGACGACGTACGGCGTGTCGGCGGTGACGGCCACCGGGGTGGCGAAGGTCAGCGTCTGCCAGCCGGAGGCCGTCTCGTTGGTGAAGGTGCCGCCGGCCAGCAGCGTGCCGCCGTCGGTCCACAGGCTGCCGGTGTGGGTGCCCGTGTTGCCGGTGCCCTTGTAGAACGTGACGCCGGTGATCCAGCCGTCCGCCGAGGACGTGAAGCGAGTGCCCAGCTCCAGGGAGTTGGTGTCACCGGTCGTGTCGGGTGTGGCCGGCACGGCGGACGAACTCCACAGCGTGCAGGGGCAGGTGACCGCGGGCGGGGTGGAACTGGTCGTGAAGGACCAGGTCACCGGGTCCGCCATGGCGTTGCCCCACACGTCGGAGGCCTGGATGGAGGCGGTGTACGTGGTGTGCAGCTCCAGCTCCGTCGACGGAGTGAAGGTCACCTTGTTCGACGCGGGCAGCGTGGCCGCCCCCGGCACGGTGGCGCCGTCCGGGTCCTTCACGGTGAACGTCACACTGTCGGGGTCGACCGCCGAACTGAAGGTGGCCGAGACCGGTGCCGTGATCGATGTGCCCGTCGCCCCGGACGTCGGGGAGGTCGAGCTGACGGTGGGCGGGGTCGTACTGGCCGTCGAGGTGTCCAGCACCACGTCGACCCAGTAGTTGCTGCCCGAGGACTGCGAGGACGGGAAGGCGCTGGTCGAGCCGTAGTGGAAGACGCCGTTGCCGCCGTCGGTGCCGGTTTTGAGTGCGGTGAGCGGGGCCAGGCCCGCGGCGCCGTCGTTGAAGTAGCCGCCGTCGTAGGAGTATCCGCCGTTGGGGGCGAAGTAGGAGGCGACGTAAGTGGTGTTGGCCTTGACGGTGACCGGGGTGGCGAAGTTCAGCTGCTGCCAGCCCGAGGCCGTCTCGCCGCTGAAGGTGCCGGTGGCCAGGCGGGTGCCGGAGGCGGTCCACAGGCTGCCGGTGTGAGTGCCGGTGTTGGCGGGCGACTTGTAGAAGCGGACACCGGTGATGGAACCGGCCACGGTGGTGCGGAACTTGACGCCGAGTTCCAGGGAGCTGCCGTCACCCGCGTTGACGGTGCCGGGCACGGCCGAGGCCGGCCAGACGGTGCAGGGGCAGGCCTGGGGGCCGACGGCCAGCGGGACGGTGGTGACGGAGCCGATGTTGACGCTGTCGTCGACCGCGCGGACCTTGACCGACGCCGGTCCCGGCGTCGTCGGGGTCCAGCTGAAGCTCCAGGAGGTGAGGCCGGTGGCGGCCTTCCAGGTTGATCCGCCGTCCGTGGACACCTCCACGCGGGCCACCGCACCGCCGGAGTCGGAGGCGGTGCCCTTGATGGTGACCGGCTTCAGCGCCGGGACGGTGACCCCGGAGGCCGGGCTCGTCACGGTGACGGACGGGCCGGTGGTGTCGGTGGAGGCCGTCGCGGCGACGAGGTTGCTCTGCCGGGTCAGCGGCTGGACGCCCATGTCGGCGAGGACGTTCAGCGTGGCCTGCTGCATCCGGGAGTCCTCGGTGACCACCGTGTCGTCGGGGTTGTAGGTCGGGACGTTGGTCAGGCCCCACGACCACTGCACGGTCCCCGACCCGAACACCAGGGCGCCGGAGTCCTGGTCGCGGAACTCGACGAGGTTGTGCGTCGCCGTGCCGTTGCCGTAGACGTTGCCCCAGTCCATGCGGAGCTTGGCGTCGTTGATGTCCACCGTCGTGGAGGACACGTCGATCGCCCCGGCGGGCCGGGTGCTGTTGTCGATGTCGCTGTCCCACTCGTAGCCGAGCGTGCCCGTCGGGAAGGTGGCGGTCTGGCTCGACGTCAGGTTCGCGATGGAGGTGTTGCGCCAGATCCGGTTCTTGCCGTAGGAACCGGGGACGGTGATGGCGTCGCTGCGGTAGCCGTTCACCGTGAACATGGAGCCGGTGAGGATGTTCGGCGGCTGGTAGTCCTGCCCGTAGCCGGTACTGGCCGGGTCCATCCAGGTGCCGGTCCAGATGCCGCTGGGGTCGGCGATGCCGTTGTTCTGCGCCATCTTGGTCATCTTGTAGCAGACCAGGGTGCGGTCGGCCGTGTTCGTGCCGTCGATGCTGGGGGTGAGCCGGGTCTTCCAGAAGACCTCGTTGCCGCTGAAGTAGCCCTGCCGGACGCCTGCCTTGCGGGCCGCCAGGACGTTGGAGTACTGGCTCTGCGTCCAGTACTCGTCGTGGCCGGAGGACAGGTACACCTTGTGCTTCTTCAGCAGGGTGGCGCCGCTCGACGACGACACGTCCACCCCGGAGGTGTAGCTGACGTCGTAGCCGTTGCGCTCCAGCCAGGACAGCATCATGTACTCGGAGCCGTAGATGCCGTTGTCGCCGCCGATGTCCAGCGGCCGGTTGTAGCTGACCTCGTAGGC
Source organism: Streptomyces sp. NBC_00461 (assembly GCF_036013935.1). Taxonomy (NCBI): domain Bacteria; kingdom Bacillati; phylum Actinomycetota; class Actinomycetes; order Kitasatosporales; family Streptomycetaceae; genus Streptomyces; species Streptomyces sp. NBC_00461. The sequence continues at coordinate 8,809,384 of NZ_CP107902.1, read as the reverse complement.
GCGGCCGTCAGGGGCGGGCCCGGTGCCGCCGTAGAGGTCCTGACCGCCGTAGTCGTTGTAGGCCTGCCAGGTCTCGTCGCTGGTCTGCACGACGACGTCGGAGGTGCTGGAGTCCTTGCGGACCACGAACGGGTACGGCATCAGGCCGTCGCCGTCGGTCTGTGTCAGATTCGCGATGTAGAGACCGGACACGGCGTCGCTGGGCACGGTCCAGTTGACGGTCACGGGCCAGTTGCCGCAGTCGACCAGGCCGGTACCGCTCTTGGTGGTGCAACTGGCGGGCTTGGTCGTGTAGTTGGCCGGGTAGGTCACGGCCGCCTGGGCCGCGGTCGACATCTCGCGCGCGCCGTCGCCGCCGTACCAGCCCAGACGGTAGATCTCGACGTGGTACGAGGTCTTCGACTGGACCTTGAACTGGACGGTGTCACCCGCCTGGACGCTCTCTTTGGTGGAGAAGCCCTTGATGTCACCGTAGGCGTTGGGCGAGAACCAGTCGGTCTTCGGGGTGCCCGGCTTGGAGTTCTCACAGACGACGGGGTTCGAGCCCGACCCGCACGGATCGGACGCCGCCTGCGCCGACCCGGCCAGCGGGAGCACCGCCAATATCAGTCCTGCTACGACGGCGAGGCGCCCGCCCCGGATCCGTCTGCCCCAACTTTTCATGTGTACCTCTCAGCGGTGCTGTGCTGGACCGGCCCGTGGAGCCGGGGATGGTGCGTGGAACGCCGGGGACCGGTCAGCTTCCGAGCGCGGCGGTGAACGACTCCACGACGCGTTGCTGCTGGTCATGGGTGATCTGCGGGTACAGCGGCAGCGACAGGATCCGGTCCGCCGCCTTCTCGGCGTTCGGGAAGTCACCGCGGGAGTAGTCGAGTTGGCGGTACGCCGGGGTGAGGTGGACCGGGGCGGGGTAGTGCACGCCGGCGCCGATGCCCTCGGCGTTGAGCTTGCCGACGACGTCGTCGCGGTCGGCGTCGGCGATCTGGACGACGTACAGGTGCCAGACGTGGAGGTTGCCGGGTGCCGTGGCCGGGAGCACGATCCGGCCGGTGGCCGCGAGGCCGGCGAGCAGCTCGTCGTAGCGGGCCGCGGCCGCCCGCCGGGCCGCGTTGCCGTCCGCCAGCCGGGCCAGCTTCGCGCGCAGGACGACGGCCTGCAGTCCGTCCAGGCGGCTGTTGAAACCGGGCACGTCGTGGCGGTACTTGGCGACTCCGCCGTGGTTGGCGATCGCGCGTACCAGGCCGGCGCGTTCCTCTTCGTCGGTGAGCACGGCGCCCGCGTCGCCGTAAGCGCCCAGGTTCTTGCCCGGGTAGAAGCTGGTGGCCGCTATGCCGCCGCTGCCCGGCGTCCGGCCGTCCCGGGCCGCGCCCTGGCTCTGGGCCGCGTCCTCGACGATCCGTACGTGGCCGGGCAGTTGGGCGGTCAGCGTCGTCACGTCGGCCATCTGCCCGTAGAGGTGGACGGGGACGACCGCGCGGGTGGCGGGTCCGACCGCGTCCAGTGCGGCCTGCGGATCGAGCAGGAAGGTGTCGGGCAGGCAGTCCACCAGGACCGGTCGCGCACCGATTCTCGCCACCGCGCCCGCGGTGGCGATGAAGGTGTTGGCGGGCACCACGACCTCGTCGCCGGGGCCGACCCCGCTTGCGCGCAGGGCGAGTTCGACGGCGTCGGTGCCGTTGGCGACGCCCACGCAGTGTCCGACGCGGCCGAAGTCGGCGTATTCGCGCTCGAAGAGGCGGACCTCGTCGCCGCCTACGAACGCGGTGTTGGCCAGGATTCGTTCGAATCCGGCGCGTACCTCGTCGGCGACCTCCTCGTGGGCCGCCTTGAGGTCCACGAGCGGAATGTGGTTCATGTCAGCGGTCCCCCCACTGTTCGCGTCGCGAGTCCTGTTCGCGTCGCATGTCCTGTTCAGCCGCAAGTTCGTCCAGCGCGGGCGCGGGCGCGGCGCGCAGCCGTCGGGCCGGGCTCCCCACCCAGACCTCGCCCGGCGGTACATCGCCGAGAACTGCGCTCCCCATCCCGACCAGCGACCAGGCGCCGATCGTCGTACCCTCCCTGACCAGGGCTCCGGAGCCCGCATAGGCGCCCTGTTCCAGCCGCGCTCCCCCGCCCAGGCGGACGCCGGAGGCGAGCGTGGCGTAGTCCTCGACCACGTCGTCATGGGTGAGGACGACATGGGGCATCACGGCGACATGTGCGCCCACCCGCACGGCGGCGGTCAGGGCGCAGTGCGCGAGCAGCACCGAGCCGGGGCCGACTTCGGACGTCGCGGACACCGACGCCGTCGGATGGATCACGGTGGCCCAGCGGTCCGTGGGCAGAGCGAGCCTGCGGACCAGGCGGGCGCGGGCCGCGTAGTCCCCGGGGTTGCCCACACAGATCACCACCCGGGCCTCGGGCAGGTCGTGGACCAGGCCGCAGCCGCCGAGGACGGGCACGCCGTCCACCTCGGTGCCGTGCAGGGCGGGGTTGTCGTCGAGGTGCCCGAGCAGTTTGTACTCGCCCGCGTCCGCGGCGGCCTGTGCGGTCTCCCGGGCGAAGCCGCCCGCGCCGACGATGACAAGTTCGTTCATCTTCGGGCCTGTTCGCGCAGTGCGGTCACGACGCGGTCCTGCTGGGCCTCGGTCATGGTGTGGAACAGGGGCAGAATCAGCGAGCGGCGGGTGATCCGTTCGGTGACCGGCAGCGGTGCGCTCGGGTGGTCCGCGTAGGCGGGTTCGAGGTGCGCGGCCATGATCCCGCGGCGGGCGGAGACGCCGGCCTCGGCGAGCGCGGCGAGCAGGTCGTCCCGGCCGACGGGGAAGTCCTCGTCCAGCAGCACCCAGTAGGACTGGAAGTTGGACTGCCCGTGCTCGGGATCGCGTACGGGGGTGAGGCCGGGGACGTCGTGCAGCAAGTCGTCGTAGCGGGCCGCCAGTTCGCGGCGGCGCGCGATCATCGCGTCGAGTCTGCCCAGCTGGACCAGGCCGATCGCGGCCTGGACGTCGGTCATCCGGTAGTTGAAGCCGACTTCCAGGTAGCTTTCCAGGACCGGCTTGTTGCTCGCGTGGCGGTCCGCCGCGGAGGCGTTCATGCCGTGCTCACGCAGCCTGCGCAGGCGGGCCGCCCACTCGGCGTCGTCCGTGGTGATCATTCCGCCCTCGCCCGTGGTGACGAGCTTTCGCGGGTGGAAGGACCAGGCGGCGAGCAGCGCCCCGTGGCCGACGGGCTTGCCGCCCACCGTCGAGCCGATGGCGCAGGCCGCGTCCTCGACCAGGCGCAGGTCCCAGTCGGCGCAGGCGGCGCGCAGGGCGTGCACGTCGGCCGGTACACCGCCCTGGTGGACGGCGAGGACGGCCTTGGTACGCGGGGTGCGCACCGCGTCCACGGTGGCCGGAGTCAGGTTGCCGGTGGCCGGCTCGACGTCGGCGAACACCGGCTCGGCGCCGACGTATCGGACGGCGTTGGCGGTGGCGATGAACGACAGCGAGGGCACCACGACCTCGTCGCCGGGCCCGAGGCCGAGTGCGACGAGCGACAGGTGCAGGGCGGTGGTGCAGGAGCTGACGGCGATGCCGTGCTCGGCTCCCACCCGTTCGGCGAAGGCCTTCTCGAAGGCGGCGACCCTCGGCCCCTGGGCGACCCATCCGGACAGGACGGCTTCGGAGACGGCGGCGGCCTCCTCCTCGCCGAGCCAGGGGATCATCACCGGGATGCGGTCGGTGCTCACTTGGCCGCCTCCCGCTCCGCGCGCCACCACTCGACCAGATCGCGCAGCCCGGTGCGCAGGTCGATCTGCGCGGTGAAGCCGAGGCGTTCGGCGGCGTGCGAGGTGTCCGCGAGGCGGCGGGTCACGCCGTTCACCGCGCGGGCGGGCCCGTGCTCCGGCTCCAGGCCCTGGGCCCCCATCGCCTCCAGCAGCCCCTCGGCGAGTTCCTTCAGCGAGGTCTCCGTGCCGCTGGCGATGTTGAACACCTCGTCGGTGAGGTCCGACTCGGCGGCCAGCACGTTGGCTCTGGCGATGTCGCGGACGTCGACGAAGTCCATGGTCTGTGTGCCGTCGCCGAGGATCAGCGGCGGCTCGCCCGCCTCGATGCGTTCCATCCAGCGGATGAGCACCTCGGTGTAGAGGCCGTGGATGTCCATGCGGGGGCCGTAGACGTTGAAGTAGCGCAGCGCCACGTAGTCCAGGCCGTACATGGCGTGGAAGCTGCGCAGCATGCCCTCGTTGAAGGCCTTGGCGGCGCCGTAGAAGGTGTCGTTGTTGTACGGGTGGTGGCGCTCGGTCGTCGGGAAGGTCTCGGCCATGCCGTAGACGGACGCCGAGGAGGAGGCGATCACCTTGGCGACCCCGGCCTCCGCGGCCGCTTCCAGGACGTTGAAGGTGCCGTTGACCAGGACCTCGTTGGCCAGCCGCGGCTCCTCCGCGCACTGGGTGATGCGGATGGCGGCGAGGTGGAACACCAGGTCGGCGCCCTCGGTGACCTTCCGAACGGTCTCGGCGTCCCGGACGTCGCCCTCGACGACCTCCACGACGCCGCTGGGCAGGGCCCGCGCGAGGTTGGCCCGCCGTCCGCGCACGAAGTTGTCGAGTACGACGATCTCGCGGGCGCCGCCCTCGGCCAGGAGGTCGACGAGGTTGGAGCCGATGGTGCCCGCTCCCCCGGTGACCAGGATCTTCTTGCCTCGTACGCTGCTCAACTGCACTTACCTCTCAGCTGTTCGGATCGGTCAACGCCCGGCGCGCAGGCCGACGACCGCGCCCTTGAATTCGAGACTCCGGGACGCCGCCTCAAGGATGTCCAGCACCCTGAGGCCCGCCCGCCCGTCGGTCAGCGGCGCCCGGCCCGCTCTGATGGCGTCGCCGAACTCGTCGACCATGCTGCGCAGCGCTTCCTTCTCGCCGATGGCGGGCGCGACCATGTCGCCGGAGCGGTACGAGATGAGCATGTCCCGGCGCTCGTCCGCGCCGATCTCCTGCGGCGAGGCCAGGTCCACCCCCCGGTCGAAGATGGCCACGCGCTGGGCGGGGTTGAGGTCGTCCCAGACAAGGGTGCGCTTGGAGCCGCCCACCATGGTGGTGCGCACCTTGGTCGGCGACAGCCAGTTGACGTGCACGTGGGCGATGGCCCCGGTGTTGAGCTGGAGCGTCAGGTAGGCCACGCAGGCCTGGCCGGCGCCGATCGGGTCGGCCCCGTGGGCGGCCACGGCGACGGGCTCGACGTTGTCGGGGAGGATGAAGTCCAGGATCGACAGGTCGTGCGGGGCCAGGTCCCACATCACGTCGATGTCCTTCTGGACGAGCCCGAGGTTGATGCGGACCGAGTCGACGAAGTGGATCTCGCCGAGTTCGCCGGAGCGGACCAGTTCCCGGATGCGGCCCACGGCGGGCGTGTAGCAGTAGGTGTGGTCGCACATCAGGGTGAGGCCGCGCTCCTCCGCCTCGGCCACCAGGCGCATCCCGTCGGCGTAGGTCGCCGCCAGCGGCTTCTCCACGAGGACGTGCTTGCCGGCGCGCAGGGCGGCCAGGGCGATGTCGAGGTGGGTGCCGGCGGGCGTGGCCACGGCGACGGCTGCCACGTCGGGGTCGGCGAGGACGGCCGCGTAGTCGGCGGTGGCCTGGACCGTCGAGTAGCCGCCGAGGACCCGCTGGGCCCGGTCCACGTCGAGGTCGCACAGCCAGCGCAGCCGGAACCGGTCGCTGGCCTGGAAGTTGCGTACGAGGTTGGGGCCCCAGTAGCCGGCCCCGACGACCGCGACCCCCAACGGCTGCGTGGTCTCAGTCACTTGGTTCCTCTTCTTCTCTCGGTCCATCAGTAGGCCCCCGTTCCTCGCACCACCGCGGACCCGGTGCGCGCCAGGATCGACAGGTCCAGGCCCATCGACCAGTTGTCCACGTATCCGAGATCGAGCCGGACCGCCTCGTCCCAGGGCAGGTCGGAACGACCGCTGACCTGCCACAGTCCGGTGAGCCCTGGCTTGACGAGCAGCCGGCGCTTGACGTCCGGCGTGTACTCCTCGACCTCCTCGGGCAGCGGCGGGCGGGGGCCGACGAGCGACATGTGGCCCCGGGCGACGTTGATGAGCTGGGGCAGTTCGTCGAGCGAGCTGCGGCGGAGGAACGAGCCGACCCGGGTGATCCGCGGGTCCTTCCTCACCTTGAACAACAGGCCGTCGCTGTTCTGGTTGAGGTGCTCCAGCTCTGCCCTCAGGGCCTCCGAGTCCGGCCGCATCGTGCGGAACTTCAGCATGGTGAAGTGGTCGCCGTACCGGCCCACCCGCTGCTGCCGGAAGAGTGCCGCCCCGGAACTGTCCAGCCGGACGATCAGGGCGATCAGCAGCATGGGCAGCGCGAGGAGCAGCAGGAGCGCCCCCGCGAAGGAACGGTCCAGCAGTTCCTTGGGCACCCGGGAGGTCCGCGAGAGGTCGGGGGCCTTGATCCGCACCAGCGGCACCCCGTTGGTGGGCCGTACCGCCAGGCGTGAGGTGGACACGTCGGCCAGTACGGGGGCGAGCAGGAAGTCGACGCCCTGTGCGGCCGCCGCCCAGGACATCCGGCGCAGGGCGGAGAAATCGGAGTCGGGAACCGGCAGCGCCACCACGGTGCTGACGCCGAGGGCGTGGACGACGTCGTTCATGTCGCCGAAGCCGCCGAGGACGGGGAGGCCCAACTTGCGTACCTCCGCGGCGTTTTCCGGGTCGCTCAGACACACGCCGACGGCCTGCAGTTCGTGCGTGCCGCCGCGCCGCAGCACTCGGACCAGCTCCACGATGCCGTTCGCCGGCCCGATCAGGAGCGTCGCGCTGCGGTCCCGGCCCCTCGCCCACCGTCTGTGCAGCCGGCGGCGCAGCAGGTACCGGACCGGCAGGGCGATCGCGGCCACCGGGATCGCGGCCATGGTCATGTCATGAAGGAGGCCCGAGTCATGGGTGAACAGCCAGTGCGCGACCGCGGCCAGCGCCGGCAGTGCGACGGCGCCTCGCAGCACCCGTCGGTACTCCTCGGTGCCCAGACCCAGCGTGCTGCGGTCGTAGGAGCGGTGGGCCAGCATGGCCAGGATCCAGGTCGGCGGCAGTACCAGGGCCACCGCCCAGCGGCCGTAGGCAGCGTGGATCAGGAAGGCCGCGGCAGCGGCTGCCAAGCCGTCCGCGACCAGCAGAACGATCCGATACTTCCGTTCCCAACGTCTTCGGCGACCTTGTGGACGCCTGTGTTCCACAACCACTTGCTCATGCGTGACCTCAATGGTCATGCGCCCCCCACCACATGCGCGGCTACCCCTGACCGAAGCGCCCTCGACGAAGCGGCACTGGAAAGTGATGGAAGCTTCGGCAGTTCCCCAACCGCCTCAGGCTTCCAGCATGCTGGCCTGTCTGATCAAATCCATTCACAAAGCCGTACCGTGAGATGCCATCAAGAACCTGTTCCCCACCCAAACCGGTCCGGCGATCGTCAATCTAGACCACGGGGCGCGGTCTCGGGAACAGTTGGACGAAACACATGTCGCATTAGTGACACCGACGGCATACTGCCCGCGTGACCAGCATCGTGATCCCGGCCCACAATGAGGCGCCTGTCATCGGCAGACTCCTCGATTCACTGTTGGCCGATTCCGCCCCTGAGGACGACACCGACATCCTTGTCGTATGCAATGGCTGCACGGACGGCACCGCGCGGATCGCGGCTTCCCGTGGGCCGCGCGTGCGGGTGCTGGAGATCCCCGTCCCGTCCAAGCACGCCGCTCTGCGGGCGGGTGACGACCACGCGCGCGGCTTTCCCCGCATCTACGTGGACGCGGACGTCGTGATCACGGGCGCCGGGGTGCGGGTGCTGGCCGAGCCGCTGCGGGACGAGGCCTCGGGCATCCTCGCCACCGCCCCCGAACGAGAGATTCCGCTCGCCGCCTGCGCATGGCGGGTACGCGCCTACTACCAGGCGTGGCGGCGTCTCCCCGCCGTACGCGAGGGGCTGTTCGGCCGGGGCGTCATCGCGGTCTCCAAGGCCGGGCACACCCGGATCGCGGCGCTGCCGCCGCTGATGGCGGACGACCTGGCCGCCTCCCTGGCGTTCGCCCCGAAGGAGCGGCTCGTGGTCGCCGAGGCCCGTGTCGTGATCCAACCGCCGCGCACCTGGCGGGACTTGATCAAGCGACGGATCCGGGCGGCGGTGTCCACCGCCCAGATCGAACAGCATCAGACACCGGTCGAACAGCATCAGACACCGGTCGAGCGGCATCAGGAACCGGCCAATCCACGTCAGGAACCCGTCGATCCGCACCAAGAACCGGAAGAAGTCCCGACGCGCACGAGCAAGGCGGATCTCGTGGCCCTGGTCCGCGGCGAACCGAAACTGTTCGCGAGCGTCGTGGTCTTCCTCGCGGCAGCGGTCGCCGCCCGGCGGGGAGCCAGAAAGGCCATCCGGGCACAGGACTTCGGCACCTGGCTACGGGACGAGAGCAGCCGGCAGAACTGATCCCACCGCACCAGGAGCCACCTCTTGTACCTCACCGACCGTTCCGCGCCTGTGAAGGCGGGCACCGACCGGCCCCGAAGACGCGGACCGGGGCGCACGGTCGCCCCGGTCGTCCTCGTGCTGGGCACGGTCAGCCTGATCACCGACATATCCTCGGAAATGGTCACCGCCGTCCTGCCGCTGTACCTCGTCACCACGCTCGGCTTCAGCCCGCTGGGATTCGGCACCCTCGACGGCGTCTACAACGGCGTCAGCGCACTGGTCCAGCTGACCGGCGGCCACCTCGCCGACCGGGTGCGCAACCACAAGCTGATGGCGGGGCTCGGCTACGGCCTGTCCGCGCTGTGCAAGCCTCTGCTCCTGCTCGCGGGCAGCATCGGCGCACTCGGCACGGTCCTCGCCCTGGACCGCACCGGCAAGGGCCTGCGCACCGCCCCGCGCGACGCGATGATCTCCCTGTCCACTCCGGCCGCGCGGCAGGGCCGGGCCTTCGGCGTGCACCGCGCGATGGACACCACCGGCGCGATGCTCGGCCCGCTCGCGGCCTTCCTCATCCTGCGCGCGGCGGTGGACGGCTACGACGCCGTGTTCGGCGTGAGCGCGTGCGTCGCCGCCGTCGGTGTGCTCGTGCTGGTGCTGTTCGTGCCGGGCAGACGCCACGGCCCGAAGACGGACGAAGCAGTTGGTGACGCGGCTGACGACGCGGCTGACGAAGCAGTTGTGGCGGACGGCAGGCAGCCCGTCCGCGTACGCGAAGCGCTGGCACTGCTGCGCCTGCCCCAACTCCGGGCGCTCGCCGGGTGCGCCGCGCTCCTCGGCCTGACCACCGTGAGCGACGCGTTCGTCTACCTGCTTCTGCAGCGGCGCGCGGGCATCGGTGAGGAGTGGTTCCCGCTGCTGCCGCTGGGCACCGCCGCCGTCTTCCTGCTGCTGGCCGTGCCCGTCGGCGCCCTGGCCGACCGGGTCGGGCGCCGCACCGTGTTCCTCACCGGGCACGCGGTTCTGCTCACCGGCTACGCCCTCCTTCTGTGGGCCCCGGCCACGCCGGCCCTGCCCGTTGCCGTACTCGCCCTGCACGGCACGTTCTACGCGGCCACGGACGGCGTGCTCCCTGCCGCCCTCGCCGCCGTCGTGCCCGACCGTCTGCGCGCCAGCGGCCTGGCCCTCGTCGGCACCAGCCAGGCGCTGGCCCGGTTCTGCTGCTCGCTTGCCTTCGGCGCCGCCTGGACGGTGTGGGGAGACGGCCCGGCCCTGGCCGGCTCGGCGATCGGCCTGCTGTGCTGCGCGGGCGTCGCGAGCATCGTGCTGCGACCGGCCGAATCAAGCCGATGACCACCTCAACGACAAGAACCACAAGGATCCAGATGACATCCACGCGCCGCCGCCTGCTCATACTCGTCGCGGCGGTCCTGGTGCTCGCGGGCGTGGGAACCGGCGTCGTCCTGCACGCCGCCGCCCGCGCGGACCGCGCCAACCGGCCACAGGCGGGCGGACCCGCGGTCGGCGCGGGCACGTTGACGCTCGATCAGAAGAGCCGCCTGGTCTTTGTCAATGGGGCTGCCGGTCCGCACCGCACAGCGGTCGCCTCGGTTCCCTCCGCCGCCCCCGACGGCAGGCGCATCGCCTCGGACCTGAAGTGCGCGCGCTTCTACGCGGCCGCCGGCACGGGCGTCTGCCTCCAGTCCACCACCGGCGTCCTCAAGCAGAGCAACCGAGCCCTGCTCGTGGACGCGAACCTCCGCACCCGGCGCACCTTCCCGCTCGCGGGCACCCCCAGCCGAGCCCGGGTCTCACCCAGCGGCCGCCTCGTCGCCTGGACCGTGTTCGTCTCCGGCGAGTCCTATTCCTCGGCCTTCTTCTCCACCCGCACCTCGATCCTGGACACCCGCACCATGCGGCTGACTCCCAGCCTGGAGACCTTCACCGTCGTCCGGGACGGCAAGCCCTACCACGCTTCGGACATCAACTTCTGGGGCGTCACCTTCGCCTCCGACGACGACACGTTCTACGCCACCCTCAACACCGCCAACAAGACCTTCCTGGTGCGGGGTTCGCTCTCCCGGCGCACGGTGACGACCCTGGCCGAGAACGTGGAGTGTCCCTCCCTGTCCCCCGACGGGACCCGCGTCGCCTTCAAGAAACGGATCCTGTCCCGGACCGACCTCTGGCACGAGTACGTCCTCGACCTGAGGACCCTCAAGGAGACGGCGCTGGCCGAACGCCACAGCGTCGACGACCAGGCCACCTGGCTCGACAACCACACCGTCGCCTACGCCCTGCCGACGGAAGGCAAGGTCGGCCGCAGCGACCTGTGGAGCGTGCGCGCGGACGGAACAGGCACGCCCCGTCTGCTCATCGCCGGTGCTTCTTCACCGGCGCCGTTGTAGACACCCATCCGGCTGCAGGCGCCCGCACGGCGTTCCGGCGAAGCGCTTTCGGACGTTACCGTTCGGTAGACGATGCCGTCCCGGAGGTGTGCCGCATGACGCCCGACCGTTCCGCAGGCTTGCTGGAGACCGCCCGTGCGCTGGCCGACGGCACTGTCACCTCCCAGGCGCTCGTCGAGCGGACGCTGGCGCGGATCGAGGCGACGCAGACGTCCCTCAACGCCTTCCGGCTCGTGCGGGCCGAGGCCGCCCTCGCCGAGGCCGAGGCGGCGGACAAGGAACTGGCGGCCGGGGTGCGCAGGCCGCTGCTCGGCGTCCCGGTGGCGGTCAAGGACGACACGGACGTGGCCGGTGAGCCGACCGCCTTCGGCTGCGACGGGCAGTTCCCGCCGGTCGCCGAGGACAGTGAGGCCGTACGGCGGTTGCGGGCGGCCGGCGCCGTGATCGTCGGCAAGACCAACACCTGCGAGTTCGGGCAGTGGCCATTCACCGAGGGACCCGCGTTCGGCGCGACCCGCAATCCCTGGAGCCCGGAACACACCCCGGGCGGCTCGTCCGGCGGGTCGGCCGCCGCCGTCGCCGCCGGTCTCGTGCCGGCCGCCCTCGGTTCGGACGGCGCCGGATCCGTGCGCATCCCCGCCTCCTGGACCCATCTCATCGGCATCAAGCCGCAGCGCGGCCGCATCTCCACCTGGCCGCGCGGCGAGTCCTTCCAGGGCATCACCGTCAACGGCACCCTGGCCCGTACGGTCGCGGACGCGGCACTGCTCCTCGACGCGGCGAGTGGCAACCACGAGCACGACCCGCACCGGCCCCCCGCCATCAACGCCTCCGAGGCGGCCGGCCGTGAGCCCGGCCGACTGCGCATCGCGCTCGCCCTCAAGCCGCCGTTCACCGCCCTGCCCGCGCGCCTCCAGCCGCAGGTACGCACCCAGGTACTCCAACTCGCCGAGAAACTCAGCGGGTTGGGGCACGTCGTGGAGGAGGCCGACCCGCCGTACGGCCGGATCGGGCTCACCTTCGTCCCCCGTGCCACCGTCGGCCTCGCCGAACGGGTCCGCGAGGCGCCCTTCCCCGCGCTGCTCGACCGGCGCACCCACGGCGCCGCCCGGCTGGGCCGGCTGCTCGGCGGGGCGCCGCTCAGGGCGGCACGGCGGGCGGAGGCGGTGCTGCACCGTCGTATCGGCGGCTTCTTCGCGTCGTACGACGTGGTCCTCGCGCCGACGACGGCCGCGCCCCCGCCGCGCATCGGCTCGATGCTGCAGCTGAGCGGCTTCGCCACGGACCGCGCGATGATCGCCGCCTGCCCGTACGCCTGGCCGTGGAACGTGCTGGGCTGGCCCGGCGTGAACGTCCCGGCCGGATTCGTCGACGGCGGGCTGCCCGTCGGGGCGCAACTGCTCGGACCGGACGGCAGCGAACCGCTGTTGATCTCACTGGCCGCGCAGCTGGAGGCGCAACTGCGCTGGCACGAGGCGTGGCCGGCGCAGCAGATCGCCACCGACTTCCCGGCGGCCTAGGCCGGTTCGGCACTTACCCTGTGGCCATGGACGATGCGTCGATGGTCGGGCTCATGGGGCGGGTCACCGGAACGGTCGGGCCCGGGCTCGTCGGCGAGGTGATCGTCCGGGTGCGGGGCGGGGCGGAGCACTTCCTCGCCTATCCGGCCACCGGGACGGTCCGGATCGAGCGGGGCACGGTGGTGATGGTGGTGGAGTACCTGCCACCGAGGACGGTCTACGTCACGGCCGCGTACGACAGTTGAGCGTGCTCAGCCCCAGGTGAGAGCGCTTGCGTCAAGAACGTGACAAGGATTGGCCAGCGTCTTCACCCGGGCCTCGGGCAGGAGCACACTCCCTTCGTTCGGTGCCGAAAGGGCACCATGCAAAGGGGGCGTATGCCGATGATCGTCGGCGTCGTTGCGGGGGTGGCGGTTGTTGCCATCGCCGTTCTGATCGGTCTGTTCAAGATGATGTGGCGTGTCGCGGAACCCAACGAGGCACTGATCATCTCCGGCTCCAAGCACCGCACGGAGGGCTTGGAGGAGGGCATGGGATTCCGCATCGTCACCGGGCGGGGCACGCTGGTGCTGCCCGGTGTGCAGGCGGTGCGCAAGCTCTCGCTCGACCTGAACGAGACCGAACTGCATGTGGACTGCGTGACCCACCAGGGCATTCCGCTCAAGGTGCGGGGCGTGGTCATCTTCAAGGTGGGCGACGACTTCGTGTCGATCGCGAACGCGGGGCGCCGTTTCCTCGACCAGCAGAAGATGATGTCGGAGAGGGTGCACAACGTCTTCGCCGGTCATCTGCGGTCCATCGTCGGCGGGTTGACGGTCGAGGACATGATCCGCGACCGGGAGAAGCTCACCGGGCAGACCCGGGCCGCCTGCGGCACGGAGATGGAGAAGCTGGGGCTCATCGTCGACTCCCTGCAGATCCATGAGATCGAGGACCCGACCGGGTACATCCAGAATCTGGCGATGCCGCACGCGGCGGCCGTCCAGCGGGACGCCCGGATCGCTCAGGCGGAGGCGAACCGTCTCGCCACCGAGGCCGAGCAGCAGTCGTTCGCGCGGATGGCCCAGGCCACCCGGGACAGCGAGATCCTCCAGGCCGGCTACCAGGCCGAGCGCGACAAGGCGGGCGCGAAGGCGCGCCAGGCCGGTCCGCTCGCCGACGCCGCGGCCCGGCAGGAGGTCGTGGTCCAGGAGACCCGGGTCGCCGAACTGGAGGCGCACCGGCGCGAACAGCAGCTCCAGGCGGACGTCCGCAAGCCCGCGGATGCCAAGGCCTACGAGAAGCGCACGCTGGCCGAGGGCGAGCGCGACGCGCGTATCTCGGCAGCGCAGGCCAAGGCGAAGGAGACGGAGCTCGCGGCGGCGGCCGAGGCGACCCGGGTCAAGACGGCCGCGGGTGCCGAGGCCGAGGCGACCAAGTCGCGCGGTTCCGCGATGGCGGCTGCCACGCGGGCCACCGGTGAGGCCGAGGCGGCCGCGGCTCAGGCGAGGGGCCTGGCGGACGCAGAGGCCACCAAGGCCAAGGGCCTCGCCGAGGCGGAGGCCATCAAGGCACGGGCCTCGGCCCTGGCCGAGAACCAGGAGGCCGTCGTCGCCCAGCAACTCGCGGAGAACTGGCCGGAGATCGTCAAGGCCGGCGCGTCCGCGTTCGGCAGCGTCGACAACATGGTGGTGCTCAACGGCGCCGACGGCATGGCCGAGATGCTCGCCAAGGCGCTCACCATGGGCGGTACCGGCCTCGGCCTGGCCCGCCAGCTGCTGGCCTCCATGAACCAGAACGCACCGACCCCGAACGGGACTTCGCCGTCCCTGAACGGGATCGCGGCGCCGCCGTCGCAGAAGGTGCCGGTGGAGAAGGACGTGTAGGAGAAGGACGTGTAGGAGAAGGCCGTACAGCCGGACGGCATGCCGGGGGCCCTCGATCTCGGGGGTTCCCGGCGTCCGTGTGCCCCGGTGTGCTTCGCGCGCCCTCTTGCCCGGCGGTGTTCCGCAGGGGAAGCATCGCCTCTGTGCGCGATTGCGCACGGCGCGCGATTGCGCGCGGCTCCGAGCAGGGAGGCCCTGATGTTCGAGTCCCTCAAGAACCTCAAGGACAAGGCGGAGGACGTCGCCGAGGAACACGGCGAGGCCATCGGCGACGGGCTGGAGAAGGCGGGCGATCTCGTCGACGACAAGACGGACGGCAAGTACAGCGAGCAGATCGACACCGGCGTGGAGAAGGCCAAGGACGTGGTCGAGCGCCTGGGCGAAGAGGGCAGGGACTCCGCCGGCTGACGGGTCCTCTATGGTGCCTGCGTGACTGCGTTTACCGATGAGAACGTCCCGGGCCGTTTCGGGCCCACCGCCACCACCGAGGCCCACCCCCGCGAGGTCGGAACGGTGCGCACCGAGTACTCCCCCGCGCACGACGGCGACCCGGATCCCGGCGAGATCGTATGGACGTGGGTGCCCTTCGAGGAGAACGACGGCCGTGGCAAGGACCGTCCCGTCCTCGTCGTCGCCCGCGAGGCGGCCGGCACCCTGCTCGCCGTCCAGTTGTCCAGCAAGCGGCACGACGACGACCGGGAGTGGGTGGCGATCGGCAGCGGCCCGTGGGACCGGTCCGGGCGTGACTCCTGGGTCGACGTGGACCGGGTCCTGCGGCTGCACGAGGACGGCATGCGCCGGGAGGCCTGTGCCCTGGACCGGGGACGGTTCAACCTGGTGCGGCACCGGCTGCACGAGCGTTACGGCTGGAACTGAGGGCGCGGGAAGTGAGCCGATGACCGAGGCCGGGACACCCACCGGTGAGCAACCGGAGGCGGCGACCGCGCGCATCCTGTGCGACACCGGCGCCGTGACCGCCGCCGGGGATGATGTCGGCGTGCTGTGGAAGCTCACCGAGAGCGGACGCCAACTCGACGCCAATGTCGTCCGGTTGGCACCGGGCCGCCATGTCGCCCCGCACGCGGAACCTCACCTGGACGTGCTGCTGCTCGTCGTCTCGGGCGACGGCGTCCTCGGCGGCACCCCGGGAGACGAAGAGCAGTCCCTCACCACGGGCACCCTGCTCTGGCTCCCCCACGGCTCCACCCGCAGCCTCACCGCGGGCGCCGAGGGCCTCGCCTACCTGACAGTCCACCGCCGCCGCCCCGGCATGCGGATCGGCCGCGCCCGCTGAAGCCGAAGCCGAAGCCGAAGCCGAAGCAAGAACAACGCCTCGCCGGGAACGCGGGCCGTCTTTCCTCCCTCTTCCTGTGCGAGAGTCCCCCGCGGCATCCCCCCGTCCGCGGGGGCCTCTCCACCCGGCAGCCGAGCGAATGCAGGCACGCTCAGGAGGCCGACGCCGCGGCCCTACGGCTGCAGTTGACGCTCAGGAAACGCCCGTACGAACGCCCCGCGGACCGTGTTGCCCGGCGTGCGGTCCAGGATTCCGAACACCACGTGCTCGAAGGTGCGGGAGAAGCGACCGTCCGGACCGAGCAGCGCGCGGAAGGCGCCCGCCACCTGCTCCGGCTCGTTCTGGAAGACTCCGCAGCCCCAGGCGCCCAGCACCAACCTCGGGTAGCCGTGGGCCGCGGCCGTCTCCAGCACCCGCTCGGCGCGGACGCCCAGGGCCTTCGGCAGTTCACCGGTGCGCTCCGGCGTCGTACGTCTGATCACTCCCGCGTTCGGAGCGGCGGCGGTCAGGAAGCCCGCCGTGCAGGGTTCGTCGAGCAGGCGGCCGCGGTCGTCGCGGAAGACGGGCACCGTGGGTGAGTGGATGACACGGTCCGTGTAGAACGGGCCACGGTGTGCGCGGTGGTGGTCGTAGAACTCCGGGGCCTGCAGAAGGCACTGGTAGAGGGCGGAGGCGCGGCACAGGGCCTCCTCCTGGGCCTGTGCGCCGTTCATGAACCCGCCGCCCGGATTGCGGGCCGAGGCGAAGTTCAGTACCGCCGTCCGGCCGCCGAGCCGGTGCGCGGCCTCCAGGCTGCTCTCGCCCGTGACCTCGAAGAACGTGTCGACGAGGGCGGTCGCCGGTATCCGCAGCGGATCTGGCCCGTGCATGCGCGTGCCGGCCCGGGCCGCCTCGACCGCCGTGGCGATCGAGACCTCGCGCCCGTCGGGCGCGCGATAGGTCCCGGCCGCCACGATCTGCTCCGTCTGCCGCGCGATGCCACGCAGGCGCGCGCTCATGGCGCCACCCCCGTGTGCGCCATGCTCGCGCGCCCCGCGCGCTCCCCCGTCGTGCTCATGCACCGATCCTGGGCGATGCTGGACACGCGGTGCAACAGAGTTTTCCGCGTCCGCGAACGCCCAGGAAATCCGCAGCAAACGCTCGGAACGAGGAGATTACCGAGCCGGAACGTGCCGATACGCACCCTTGTGCGATACGGCGGGAGGGTCTTGGGTAGGACGAGTGCTGCCGTCCGGGCACCTGACGGGCCGGTCGGCGGCACAGTCGAATCTCAGGAGGTTCCCACCATGTCCGATACGCCGAGCATCGCTCCGGCGAGCGACTGTACGGAGCCCCGCACCCCCCTCACCTCACCCGAGGTGGAGGCACTGGTCCGGGGCATCTGTTTCAAGACCGGCCCACCCCGAAATGTCGGGGTCGAAGTGGAATGGCTCGTCCACGAGCTGCGCACACCGCAGCTCCCCGTCACACCCGAACGACTCGAAGCGGCCTACGCTTCGCTGCGGACCGTGCCCCTGAGGTCGGCGCTCACCACTGAGCCCGGCGGCCAGCTGGAACTGAGCTCGTCGCCCGCCACCTCCCTGATGGAGTGCATCGGTACCGTTTCCGCCGACCTCGACGCCGTCCGCGCGGCGCTGCGCGAGCACGGTCTCGGCATCGTCGGCTTCGGCCACGACCCCTGGCATCGGCCGCGCCGGTTCCTGCACGAACCGCGCTACGACGCCCTGGAGGCCTGTCTGGACCGCAACGGTCCGGCCGGTCGCCGCATGATGTGCACCTCGGCCTCCGTCCAGGTCTGCCTGGACGCCGGATACGAGGAGCCAGGGCCGCTCGGCCACGGGCGGCGCTGGTGGCTGTCGCACCAGCTGGGCGCGGTCCTGGTGGCCGCGTTCGCCAACTCACCGCTGGCCGGAGGTGAGCCCACCGGCTGGCGCTCCACCCGCCAGCTGCTGTGGATGGAGATAGGCGCCGACCGGGCGGGCGCGCCCCCGCTGGACGGCGACCCGCGCCGCACCTGGGCCCGGCACGTCATGGACTCGTCGGTGATGTGCGTACGACGGGACGACGGGCCCTGGGACGTCCCGGAGGGGCTCACCTTCCGGGAGTGGACCAGGTCGCAGTCGCCCAGGCCGCCCACCCGCGAGGACCTCGACTACCACATCACGACGCTGTTCCCGCCGGTCAGACCACGCGGTTTCCTGGAACTGCGCATGATCGACGCGCAGCCCGGCGACGACGGCTGGATCGTCCCGCTCGCCGTGGCGACGGCGCTGTTCGATGATCCGGAGGCCGCGGAGACCGCGTATCGCACCGTGAAGCCGCTGGCCGAGCGGGCGCTCGGGCTGCCGGCGCCGCACAATCCGCTGTGGACCGACGCGGCCCGGTACGGCCTGGCCGACCCCGAGCTGCAGGAGGCAGCCGTCGTGTGCTTCACCGCGGCGCTCGAAGCCCTGCCGCGGCTCGGGGCCACCACACCGGTCGCGGACGCCGTGGCGGCGTATCTGGACCGCTATGTCATCCAGGGTCGATGCCCCGCCGACGACCTGCTGGACCGGGTGCGCGGCACGGACCTCCCCCAGTCCCGGCTTCGCCCGACCGGAGGGACCCCCAAGCCGCACGGGAAGGACCTGCGCACATGAACGACCCCGCCATCGACGAATCCTCCGTGAACGACACCGTCAGGGACGCCACCGTCATGGAGGGCACCTTCATCGACGCGGAAGCACTCCGCCGGCGGGCGCTGACGACGCTCACCACCGCCCGCGCCCGCACCACCCTCCTGACCAGCTGTGTCGAGGGGCCCGACCTGACCGCACAGCACTCGCCGCTGATGTCCCCGCTGGTGTGGGACCTGGCCCACATCGGCAACCAGGAGGAGCTGTGGCTGCTGCGGGCGGTCGCCGGCCGGGAGGCGATGCGGCCCGAGATCGACGGCCTCTACGACGCCTTCGAGCACCCGCGTTCCGAACGGCCCTCGCTGCCGCTGCTGCCGCCCGCCGAGGCCCGCACCTATGCGGCGGACGTGCGCGGGCGGGTGATGGACCTGCTGGAGAGCGCCGACTTCCACGGCACGCGGCTGACGGAGGCGGGCTTCGCCTTCGGGATGATCGCTCAGCACGAACAGCAGCACGACGAGACGATGCTGATCACCCATCAGCTCCGCAAGGGCCCCCCGGCCCTCACCGCCCCGGACCCGGAACCGGCACCGCTGGCCGGCGGACCGGCCGAAGTCCTCGTCCCCGGCGGCCCGTTCACCATGGGCACCTCCAGCGAGCCGTGGGCGCTGGACAACGAACGCCCGGCACACCGGCGCGAGGTGGCGTCCTTCCACATCGACACGACGCCGGTGACGAACGGCGCGTACCAGGCGTTCATCGACGACGGCGGCTACGACAACGAGCGCTGGTGGACGGCCGAGGGCTGGGCGCACATCCGCCGGCACTCCATCAACGCCCCGTTGTTCTGGCGCCGTGACGGCAAGCAGTGGCTGCGGCGCCGCTTCGGGGTCACGGAGGTCGTGCCGTCCGACGAGCCGGTGCTGCACGTGTGCTGGTACGAGGCCGACGCGTACGCCCGCTGGGCCGGGCGCAGGCTGCCCACCGAGGCCGAGTGGGAGAAGGCTGCCCGCCACGACCCGGCGAGCGGGCGCTCGATGCGCTACCCGTGGGGCGACGCCGACCCGGCGCCGGAGCACGCCAACCTCGGCCAGCGGCATCTGCGCCCGGCCCCGGCCGGCAGCTACCCGGAGGGCGAATCACCGCTCGGCGTACGGCAGTTGATCGGCGACGTGTGGGAATGGACGTCGAGCGACCTCCAGCCCTACCCGGGATTCCAGGCCTTCCCGTACAAGGAGTACTCGGAGGTGTTCTTCGGGCCCGAGTACAAGGTGCTGCGCGGCGGTTCGTTCGCCGTGGACGCGGTGGCCTGCCGGGGAACGTTCCGCAACTGGGACTACCCGATCCGGCGGCAGATCTTCTCCGGGTTCCGCACCGCCCGGTCCGCGGGAGATATCTGATGTGCCGTCATCTGGCGTACCTGGGGCCCGAGGAGCCGCTCGGCAGCCTCCTCGTGGAGCCCGCGCACGCCCTGTACCGGCAGTCGTGGGCACCGCGGCGGCAGCGGTACGGGACGGTCAACGCCGATGGTTTCGGGGTGGGTTGGTACGCCGAGGGTGACCCGGTGCCGGCGCGGTACCGCCGCGCCGGGCCCATCTGGGCGGACCTGTCCTTCGCCGACCTGGCGCGCGTCGTGCGCTCGGGCGCCGTGCTCGCCGCCGTACGCGACGCGACCCTGTCGGGCGCCGACGCGGAGGCCGCGGCGGCACCGTACGCCGCGGGGCCCTGGCTGTTCAGCCACAACGGCGCCGTGAAGGGATGGCCGGGTTCGCTCGCCCCCCTCGTGGCGACTCTGCCCGCCGTCGACATGCTGTCGCTGGAGGCCCGCAACGACTCGGCGCTCGTGTGGGCACTGGTCCTGGCGCGGCTGCGCCGCGGCGACGACGAGGGGCAGGCGCTGGCCGACACGGTCCTGGAGGTCGCCGAGGCGGCCCCCGGCTCCCGGCTCAACCTGCTGCTCACCAACGGCGAGACGATCACCGCGACCACCTGGGGCGACACCCTCTGGTACCTGTCCCGGCCCGGCCGCAGCACCGTCGTCGCCTCCGAGCCCTACGACGACGACCCGCACTGGCAGGAGGTCCCCGACCGCACACTGCTCGCGGCGAGCCGCACGGACGTGCTGCTCACCCCTCTCAAGGAGCCTCTCAAAGAGCCGAGCGACGCCTTGGCACCCGCACTGCCGAAGGAGCCCCGTACGTGAGCCCGTTCCTTCTCACCCGCACCCTGCCCGAGGACGCCACGGAGGCCGCGCTGCGCGCCGACGTCCGGCACGGCCTCGCCGGCACGCCCAAGACACTGCCTCCGAAATGGTTCTACGACGCCCACGGCAGCGACCTGTTCGAGCAGATCACCGAACTCGACGAGTACTACCCGACGCGCGCGGAGCGGGAGATCCTCATCGCCCGTTCCGCCGAGATCGCCGAGGCGACCCACGCGCGCACCCTGATCGAGCTCGGCTCGGGCTCCTCCGAGAAGACCAGGTACCTGCTCGACGCGCTGACCGACCTGCACACCTACGTCCCGGTCGACGTCAGCGACAGCGCGCTCACCCAGGCCGGGCACGCCCTGATCGCCGAGCGCCCGGGCCTCCAGGTCCACGCACTGATCGCCGACTTCACTGCGAGCGTGACGCTGCCGGAGACGCCGGGTCCCCGGCTGATCGCCTTCCTCGGCGGCACGATCGGCAACCTGCTCCCGTCCGAACGGGCCGCGTTCTTCGCCTCGGTCCGCTCCCTTCTCTCCCCTGGCGACGCGCTGCTCCTCGGCACGGACCTGGTCAAGGACGAGAAGGTTCTGGTCCGGGCGTACGACGACGCGGCCGGAGTGACGGCGGCCTTCAACAAGAACGTCCTGACCGTCGTCAACCGCGAGTTGGGCGCCGACTTCGATGCCGACGCCTTCGACCACGTCGCCCTCTGGGACGCCGACAACGAGTGGATCGAGATGCGCCTGCGGTCCCGCACCGCGCAGACCGTGAAGGTTCCCGCACTCGACCTCGCCGTCGACTTCACCGAGGGCGAGGACCTGCGCACGGAGATCTCGGCGAAGTTCCGCAAGGAGCGCGTACGCAGTGAACTGTCCTCGGCCGGGCTGGAGTTGGCCCACTGGTGGACGGATGGGGAGAGCCGATTCGCGTTGTCGCTGAGCGTGGCGCGGTGACCGTCGGGGCAGCGCTGACCCAGCCCTGACAGGCAGGTGGCGTCGCGGGACATCGGGTGCCGGCGGGCGATGACGCCGGCACCCGATGTCCTCGGCGTTCCGGGTGTCAGTCGCTCAGCGCGGTGCGCAGAGCGGTGGCCATCAGGTCGATGGCCTCCTTCCCGGTCGGCACCGGGCCGGTGTGGGTGAAGTAGTGGTCGACGCCCTCGAAGACACGGTGGGTGACCGGAACGCCGGCCGCCTCCAGGGCCTTGGCGTAGGCGTCGCCCTCGTCGCGCAGGCGGTCGTTCTCCGCGGTGATGACCAGGGCCGGAGGGAGTCCGGCGAGGTCGTCGGCCAGCCCGGGCGAGACGAGGGGATCGGCGCGGTCGGCAGGGTCCGGCACGTAGGCGGCGGTGAAGATCCGCATGAGCTGAGGCGTGAGCAGCGGCTTGGCGATGAGGGACTGCTTGGTCGCGGGATCGGCGACCTGGTCGAGCGGCGCCGAGTCGATGATCTGCAGCCGGGGCGTGAACGTGCCGCGTTCTCGGGCCATCCGGCAGACCGCGGCGGTCAGGGTGGCCCCGGCGCTGTGTCCGCCCACGGCGAGGCGCGAACCGTCCCAGTCGCCTGCTGCGCCGTTCGCGGCGACCCACGCGGTCACGTCGTACGCCTGGGTGACGGGCGCGGGGAACGGTTGCTGCGGGGCGACGGCGTAGTCCACGTTGATGACGACGCAGCCGGCCGTGGCGGCTATGTAGCGGCAGATGTGGTCGTCCTGCTCGGGGCGGGCCACCACGAAACCGCCGCCGTGGAAGTTGATGTAGACGGGGGCGGGGGTCGCTGCGGTGACCGGCGGGCGGTAGACCGTACAGGCAACCGGCCCGGCTCCGGTCTCCACCCGCAGCGTCTCGGTTCGCTTCGAGATGTCGGTGAAGCGGAGATCCTTGTGCACGCGGCTCATCATGCGGCCGAGGAGGAGTTGGACCCCTCTGGCCTTGGTCCGGGGGCTGAGTGGCATGGCAGGGCGCCTATCGCTTAAAGGTTAAAGTAACAGGATTCCTGATAATGGCTGCACGTCCCCGATCGCGCAATACCCCGAGGGCCAGGTTCCGTTTCGTCGCCGCCGGAGGAGCCGGGCGAGCTGCTCGCGCTGCCGGTGCGTAGTCAGTGAGTAATCGGCGCGTAGTCAGTGCGCAGTCAGTGTGCTGTCATCACGCCGACGGCTCGGACGCGGTGAAGCGCTCGAAGCCCGCGTGGAAGGCCGTGCCTTTCGGGTCGGTCGCGCTGTAGTGGAAGGCGGCCACACCGCAGCCCCGCTCGTCGAAGGCGGCTCCGGTGTACGAGGCGACCCGGGTGCCGTCGACGGCGAGCTCCACCTTGACCCGGCCCTGGCCGGCCGAGGAACAGGTCATCGACATGTCGACCAGCTGCCGACTCTCCACTCTCAGACCCTTGTCCGCGAGGTCGACCTCGACGACCCGGTCATGCTGGAAAGCCCCCTTGAAGCGGAACTCGCGCACGATCAGGGCCTCCTGATCGGTAGTCAGGTAGGTCGCCCAGCGGGAACCCTTCTCGTAGTCCCCCGAGCCGTTGCACCACAGGCCGACCCCGCCCTCGCCCCCGTACCACTCCGCCTGGGTGCTCAGCCGCACCTGGAAGGAGGACGGCTCGAAGGGTGCCTGCGGCCACACCTCCAGTTCGGGCCTGGGATCCACCAGCATGGTCCCGCCGTCGTGCGTGATCCTCCCGAGGGACGGGTCCTTGTGCGACCAGTCGCCCGAGTCGGTCAGGTCATCGGTGTACGAGACGGGCGGGGAGGCCGAGCCATGAACCCGCGGGCCGCCACCCTTCGTCGGCGATCCCCCCGAGGTGGTGCTGAGCACGACGGCCAGCAGCACGGCCACCGCGGCGCTGCCTGCCGCGAACCCCCACAGCCGCAGCTGCTTGGCGCTCGTACGGGGGCGGGGGCCGGCGGCGCCGCTCCCGTGCCCGGACGCCGGCAGTTGCGGCGGGCCTGACGCCACCCCCGACTGCGTCTGCCCGTCCTCCGGCGCCTCCTTGGCCGCCCCCGCGAGCCGGGCGACGAGCTGGGCCGCGGTGGGACGCTCCGCCGGGTCCTTGCGCAGGCAGTCGGCGATGACCGAACGGACCGGCTCCGGCACCCCCGTGAGATCCGCGTCGCGCTCGCACACCGCGACGAGCACTTCGTAGTCGCTCTCCCCCTCGAAGGGATGCCGCCCCGTGGCGGCGAAGTACAGCGTGCCGCCGAGGGAGAACACGTCGGAGGCGGCGGTGACCCGAAGCGACTTGACCTGCTCGGGCGACATGTACGCGGGCGAGCCGAGCACGCTGCCCGGTGTGGTGAGCGCCGACTCGAGCAGCCGGTCGTCGCGGGCGATACCGAAGTCGATGATCCGCGGTCCGTCCGCGGAGAGCAGGATGTTGGACGGTTTGATGTCCCGGTGCACGACCCTCACCCGGTGCACCTGCGCCAACGCGTGCGCGACGGCCAGCGCCAGGGACTGCAGCCGCCCCGAGGGCAACGGCCCACCTGCGGCCACATGCTGGTGGATCGTGGGGCCGGGGACGAACTCGCTGACGATGTACGGGTGCCGTCCGGACAGGTCGGCGTCCAGGACCCGCGCCGTGGCCAGCTCACCGACCCGGCTCGCCGCACCGAACTCCCGGCGTACGCGGGCCAGCGCGACCTCGTCGTACTCCTTGCCCGGCAGCAGGAACTTCACCACGACCTGCCGCCCCGTCCGGTCCCGGGCGAGCCACACCACACCCTGCCCGCCCCGGCCGAGCTCGCGCTCACAGACGTACCCGCCCACCGGCAACTGCATCCGTGGATCCATGGCCCCCCGCCCCCGGTTCACGGCCTTTGTCCAGCGTATCGGCTGCCCCCGGCCGCGCGAGGCCAAAACCCGTCGTCCGGAATGGCATCGAAACATTCGGAGATTTTCTCACCGGCTCATGATCTCAATCGAATGTCATAAGTCATCGCCCTCGACGAGAACCAACAACTCTCCTGGTAGAGCGGCACAATGAGTGCCCATCAGGCGTCCAAAAGGAGTCGAATGTTTCGCGATCAATGCCGAAACTATTGACGCTTGACGGGGACAGGCCAACACTGTCGGACCAATACCCGCCCTCGCACCACGAGGAGGAAACCCCGCTCATGGACCTCACACCCGCACACCCGATGAGCCGCCGGGCCGCCTGCGGCCTGCTGCTGGGGACGGCGTCGGCGCTGGCGCTCCCCGGCACCGCTCGCGCCGCCACGGTCATCACCACGAACCAGACCGGCACCAACAACGGCTTCTACTACTCGTTCTGGACGGACGCGCAGGGGACGGTCTCCATGACCCTGGACTCCGGCGGCAACTACGGAACCAACTGGAGGAACACCGGGAACTTCGTCGCCGGCAAGGGCTGGAGCAACGGCGCCCGCCGGAACGTGTCCTACTCGGGCAGCTTCAACCCGTCCGGGAACGCCTACCTGGCGCTGTACGGATGGACGTCGAACCCGCTCGTCGAGTACTACATCGTCGACAATTGGGGCACCTACCGGCCCACGGGAACGTACAAGGGCGCCGTCAGCAGCGACGGCGGGACGTACGACATCTACCAGACGACGCGGTACAACGCCCCGTCCGTCGAAGGCACCAGGACCTTCAACCAGTACTGGAGCGTGCGGCAATCGAAGCGGACGGGCGGCACCATCACCACCGGCAACCACTTCGACGCATGGGCCCGCGCCGGCATGAACCTCGGCAGCTTCAAGTACTACATGATCATGGCGACCGAGGGATACCAGAGCAGCGGAAGCTCCACCATCACGGTGGCCGGATGAGTGCCGCGTCGAGTGTCCCGTTACGTCGTCTGTCGACGGCACTGACCGTCGTCGCGCTGGCCGCAGCGGGGAGCTTCGTCGGGCACGCCGCTCCGGCGCAGGCCGCCACCTGCAGCGGCTACGTCGGTCTCACCTTCGACGACGGTCCCTCCGGCAACACGCCCGCACTGCTCAACGCGCTGAAGCAGAACGGGCTGCGGGCCACCATGTTCAACGAGGGCCGGTACGCCACCGCTTACCCGGCCCAGGTGAAGGCCCAGGTCGCCGCTGGCATGTGGGTCGGAAACCACAGCTACACCCACCCGCATCTCACCCAGCTCGGCCAGGCTCAGATCGACTCGGAGATCTCCCGGACCCAGCAGGCCATCGCGAGCGCCGGGGGCGGTACGCCGAAACTGTTCCGCCCGCCGTACGGCGAGACCAACGCGACGGTGAAAGCGGTCGAGGCCAGGTACGGGCTCACCGAGATCATCTGGAACGTGGACTCGCAGGACTGGAACGGCGCCTCCACCGACGCGATCGTGGCGGCGGCCGGCCGGCTCACCAACGGCCAGGTCATCCTCATGCACGACTGGCCCGCCAACACGGTCGCCGCGATCCCCCGTATCGCGCAGGGGCTGACCGCCCGCAATCTGTGCGCCGGCCCGATCTCCCCGCAGACGGGCCGTGCCGTGGCCCCGACGGGGGCGTGAACCGCGGGTCCTGAACGGAACGTCTCTGCGCAGGCGGTCGGACACGTCCGACCGGCCGCAGCAGCGCCTGGCGCGGCACCCTCCCGGCCGCCGCGCCAGGCGTTCAGTTCAGCCTGTTCAGAACCTCGGTGATGCGCCGGGACGCCCTACGGGCCTCCGTCGCCGGGTCGGCCCCGGTGAGCACCCGTGTCATGTAGTCCTTGATCGGGTTGTCCGCCTCGACGGCACCCCACTGAGGTGTACTGGGCGTTGCCCGGCCCTGCGCGGCCCCGGCCGCCATGGCCGCGACGCCCTCCTCGCCGTCCACCGCTCTGGCGAGGGACCTCTTGTTGGGGACGTAGTTCATGGTGCGGGCCAGTTCCGTGTCCCACTTGGCGCCGGTGAGTGCGCCGACGAGGGCGACGGCGCCGTCCCGTTCGCGGGTGTTGTTCGGTACGACGAGGTCGGAGCCGCCGGTGAACACCGCTCCGGGGTGGGCGGCGGTCCGGCCGGGCACGGGGAAGAAGCCCAACGTGTCCTTCAGATCGGGGTTCTGCTGGACGACGGTGCGGGCGAGCCCCGGGACCGCGACGATCTGCGCCACCTTTCCCGCGGCGAAGACGCCTGCCTGGGGCGGGTGTTCCTCGTCCGCGCGGGATGGTCCGTCGCCGAGAGCGTGCAGGCGGCGGTAGAAGTCCATGCCGCGCTGGGCGGCCTGGGTGTCCAGTGTGCCGCGCCAGCCCTCGCCGTCACCGTCGTCCGCCAGGTCGCCACCCTCGTCCCAGATGAAGCCCGCGAGCGTGTACCAGTCCTGCCCGGCGAGGTAAATGCCTTGGTTGCCACCGGAGTTGAGGGTCTCGGTCACGGTGAGCCACTCCGCACGCGTGCGGGGCAGTTTCCTGATGCCGGCCTGCGCGAACAGGTCCTTGCGGTAGATGACGACCCGGTTGGCCGCGTACCAGGGAATGCCGTACTGGTGGGACAGGAACTGTCCCGGCTCGGCGAGACCGGGCAGCCAGCGCTCGCTCCCCCAGCGCAGTGACGACTCCAGTGTCAGGTCGAGCAGTCGGCCGCCTTCGACGTACTGCGGCACCTGGGTGTTGCCCACCTCGATGACGTCGGGACCGTTCCCGGAGTCGGCGTCCAGCGCGTGCTGCACCTTCTGGCCGATGCCCGTCCACTGCTGGATGCGGATGTCCAGCCGGAGGTTCGGGTGGTCGCGTTCGAACGCCTCGGTGAAACGGCTCAGGAAGCTCTGCGAGGCACTGTCCTTCATCAGCCAGGCGGTGACGGTGCGCCGGCCGGATCCGCCGGGTTCGAGTCCGCATGCGCTGACGAGGCCGACGGAGGTGAGGGCGAGGAGGCGACGACGTCTCACGAGGGGTCCTGTTCTGCCTGGCGGACAGGGGAAGGGTCCCGACGTGGGGGGACGAGCGCACGGCTCGTACGGGTGTGCCGGATTTTGGTATGGACCAATGCGGGAGGTCAAGGGGCATCCTCGCGACACCCCGGACATCTCGCACTCCGGCCCAGGTTGGGACACGCGGGGGTGACGCGTACCACAGGCGCCGCTCCGTTCGGGACCGCGCACACCGCACTGCCCGCGGGCGCCGTACGGTCCGCTCGGCGTCGACGACCAGGATCAGCCGTTTGTGCCGAAGCCGCCCGCCCCGCGGATGGTGGGCAGTCGAAGAGACGCGCGCGGCGGCCATCGTTCAGGCAGGTCACAGGCCCGCCTGAACGATGGC
Organism: Streptomyces sp. NBC_00461; assembly: GCF_036013935.1. Classification (NCBI taxonomy): domain Bacteria; kingdom Bacillati; phylum Actinomycetota; class Actinomycetes; order Kitasatosporales; family Streptomycetaceae; genus Streptomyces; species Streptomyces sp. NBC_00461. The sequence goes on along the minus strand of NZ_CP107902.1, from coordinate 8,781,829 downwards.
CCTGCCACGGGACGTTAAGAGGGTGCACGGCCTGCGTCGAACGCGAGGCGATCCAGCACCGATGGGACGATCTTGCCGAACTCCGCGTTACAGCCAACCGCAGACGCCGCCCGGCGACGGTCCCTGACGGGCAACTGGCCCGTGGCCAGGCGCCTGAGAGCCGTGCTGTTGATCCCGGTACTCGTCGCCCTCGTCCTGGGAGGCTTACGAGTAAGGCATTCGGTGGACACCTGGAGGGCCGCCGACGACGCGGTCCGCGTCGCCGAGTTGGTCCAGGCGGCGAACAGGTACGCAGGTGACGCGATCAACGAACGGGACGTGTCCGTCGTTCCGTTGCTGAAGGACGAGAGAAACGCCGCCGCGGTCGTGCGGGCCCGCAAGGTCACGGACGCGGATGCCGAGGCCTTCGACCGGGCGGTCGGCCACATGCCGAAGGCCGCCGGCCTCCTGCGGCGGGTCCAACTGGTGCGCACCGGCGAGAAGCAGCTGCCGACGATACGCTCGAACGCCTTCACCTCACGCCTGTCCGGAGTGCGGTCGGAGGAGAGCTACCACCTGCTCCAGCACCCCTTGATGGAGATGTCGAACGAGCTGGGCTTCGGCAGCACCAACCAGGCCAGCTTCGGCCGGACGCTCTACGCCATCTCCCTGACCCAGGCGGCCAAGTCCCTGACCCGCTCCATCGGCACTCATCTGCTGGTCGAGGACCGCGGCGCCCTCGCCGCCGGTGAACTCCAGTCGCAGCTCGCGTCCTTCCGCTCGTACGCCTACCTCGAACCCGTGGCGCTCCAGGAGTACGCGGGCGCCGGCACCGCCGAGGACATGGCACGGCTGCGCAAGGCGCTGGCCGACGCGCGGAGCCGGGGTGAACAGCGGAGCGCCGATGCTGCCGCCAACGCCAGGGCGGCGGGCCGGACCTACGTCGCGCCACCCGGCATGGACAAGATGATCAGCGAGATCGCCGACGGGAAGACGCCCGCGCGGCTGGCCGCCGAGGGCATCACCCCCGAGTCGTTCTTCGCCGCCTCCACGCTCGGCTTCGACGCCTACCGGGGCGTCGAGGTCCATCTCACCGACACAGCGCTCGCCGGCGCGCGCGGCATCGCCGACGACGCCCGCCGCGACGCCGTCGTCAACGCGGCGCTCGTCCTCGCGTCCCTGTTGATCGCCTTCCTCCTCGCCTCCTGGGTGGCGCGCACGATGAGCAGCCGTATGCGCCATCTGACCGCAGCCGCCATCGAGATCTCCGGGCAACGGCTGCCGGCACTGATCGCCCGGCTGTCACGAACCGCCCCCGGCCAGGTCGACTCCCGGCTCGCCGTGCCCATCGCGATCACCAGTACCGACGAGATCGGCGAGGTGGCGCGCGCCTTCGACCTCGTCCACCGCGAGGCCGTACGGCTCGCCACCGAACAGGCCCTGCTGCGCGGCGAAATCAACACGGTCTTCAGCAACCTCTCGCGCCGCAACCAGTCCCTGATCGAGCGTCAACTCGCCCTGATCACCGACCTGGAGGACCACGAGACCGACCCGGACCAGCTGGCGAACCTGTTCAGCCTCGACCACCTCGCCACGCGCGTCCGCCGCAACGGCGAGAACCTCCTCGTGCTCGGCGGTGAGAAACCCGCCCACCAGTGGGATCAGCCGTTGCCCCTGGTCGACGTCATCCGCGCGGCCGCCTCCGAGGTCGAGCAGTACGAGCGCGTCGCCTTCTGTGGCATACCGGAGGCCGAGATCCACGGCCGTGCCGTGACGGACCTCGTCCACCTGCTCTCCGAGTTGCTGGAGAACGCCACCTCGTTCTCCTCCCCGCACTCTCAGGTCCGGGTGACCGCCGATGTCCCGCCCGACGGGCGCATCATGCTCGAAATCCACGACAGCGGCATCGGCCTGCCGGCCGACGACGTCGCGTCGATCAACCACCGGCTCGCCAACCCGCCCACCGTGGACGCCGACATCTCCCAGCACATGGGCCTGTACGTGGTGGGCAGACTGGCCGGCCGGCACGGCATCCGCGTCCAGCTGCGCCCCGCACGCCCCGCAGGTGAGCCGTCCGGCACGACGGCCCTCGTCATGCTGCCCGACACGATCACGTATCGGACACCCAGCGACGAACCCGACGCCGAGACGCTGTCCCTGGCCGCCGTCAGGGACGCCCCGTCGCCGCGACGCACCGCCGCCGCCGCCGCGGGTCCCTTCCCCGGGCAGGATTCCCCGGAAGCGCGGGCCGGTCACGAAGCCTGGACCCAGCGAGGAACCACCCCACCGCCCGGCCACGGCGAGGACAGTGGCCCGCCGCGGACGAAGGGGCCCGTCTCCCGACGGCACGCGCGGCGCAAACGCGGGCAGGAGCAAGGCCCCGACGTGTCGCGCTCGGCCGCGCCTTGGGGCACGGTGGAGTGACGCGTGACGCAGGTGTCACGGCGGAGAGGAGCACCCGCATGTCGAACCACACCTACCGGGTCACCGAGATCGTCGGCACCTCGCCCGACAGTGTCGACCAGGCCATCCGTAACGGTGTCACCCGCGCCTCGCAGACTCTGCGCAACCTGGACTGGTTCGAGGTGACCCAGGTCAGGGGCCAGATCGAGGAGGGGCAGATCGCGCACTGGCAGGTCGGCCTGAAGGTGGGCTTCCGACTGGACGAGTCGGACTGACCGGCCGGCCGCAGAACCCCGACCTGACGGGCCCGTCCCCCAGCGGGCGTTTCAGGTCCGCCCCTCTCCTTCCTGCGCCGCCTCCAGCGCGGCGGACGGGGCCGTCCAGCGTGCCCGTACGACGGTGAAGCCGGCCCGTTGCGCGTCCTCGCACACCAACTCGTCGTCGTCCACGAGCACACGGATGTCCCGGGTACGGGCGAGACGGCGCAGGATCTCCAGCTTGGTGCGGCGGGCCGGCCGGCGGTCGTCGTTGCGCCGCATGTACACGCGCCCGTCGGGCAGTCCCTGTGCGGTGAGCCAGTCGAGCGTGTCACGCCGGCAGCGCTCGGGCCTGCCGGTGAGATAGACGACCTCGCACTCCTTCGCGCTCTCCAGCACCAGCGCGATGCCCTCCGGGATCGGCGGGTCGTGAGGTGCGGCGGCGAAGAAAGCGTCCCAGTCGCGCGGCTTGCGCTCCAGGAACCGCTGTCGGTGCGCCGTGTCGGCGAGCGTGTTGTCCAAATCGAACACGGCGAGCGGGCGTTTGCTGCTGTCGGTCACCCGCCCACCCTAGACACCGGCGTACCTGCACGAGATGGCCGACGACCAGGCGGCAAAGGAAACGGCAAGGAGATCCATCGGATCCATCTCCTTGCCCTCTTCAACGTATAGCGCACCGGGGGGCTTGCGGCAAGGCCCGGGGTGTACCGCAGGATGGGCGGCCGAAGCCAGGACCTGCGGAAATGGGGGATTCAACCATGCGTGTGCTGTTGTCGACGTGGGGATCGCGCGGGGATGTCGAACCGCTGGCGGGGCTTGCCGTGCGGCTGCGGGAACTGGGCGCGGAGGTCCGGGTGTGCGCACCTCCGGACGAGGAGTTCGTGGCGCTGCTGGACCGTGCCGGTGTGCCGCTGGTGCCGCTCGGCCCGACGGTGCGCTCGGTGGTGACCGGCACCAGGCCGCCGTCCGCGGCGGACGCGTTCCGGCTCGCGCCCGAGCTGGTCGCCGCGCGGTTCGACACGCTCACCGCGGCGGCCGAGGGATGTGACGTGCTGGTGGCGACCGGGTTGATGCCGGCCGGCGCACGCTCGGTGGCCGAGAAGCTGGGGATCCCGTACGTGTACGCGTGTTTCCATCCGTTCGGGCTGCCGTCGCCGCACCTCCGTCCGGGGGCGCGCCCGGGCACTCCGTCGCCGCAGGAGGAGAGCGACCTCAAGGTGCTGTGGGAGCAGGACGACCAGCGTGTGAACGCCTTGTACGGCGAGGCGGAGAACACCCATCGGGCGGCGATCGGCCTGCCACCGGTGCGGAGCGTCCGGGACCACACCTTCACCGACCGGCCGTGGCTGGCGGCGGATCCGGTCCTGGGCCCCTGGCAGGACGTCTCGCATCTCGACATCGTGCAGATGGGGGCATGGTTCCTGCCGGACGAACGCCCGCTCCCGCAGGAGCTGGAGGCTTTTCTGGACGCCGGTGCTCCGCCGGTGTACGTGGGCTTCGGCAGCATGGCCCTGCACCTCTCGAAGGACCTCGCGCGGGTGGCCATCGAGGCGGTCCGTGGCTACGGCCGCCGTGTCCTGCTCGCCCGCGGCTGGGCCGGCCTGGCTCCGGTGGACGACCGGGACGACTGCTTCGTGGTCGGCGAGGTCAACCATCAGGCATTGTTCGCCCGGGTGGCCGCCGTCATGCACCACGGCGGCGCGGGCACGACGACCGCGGCCGCCCGGGCCGGCGCGCCTCAGGTGGTGGTTCCGCAGATCGCGGACCAGCCGTCCTGGGCCGCCAGGGTGGCCGAGCTGGGCATCGGCGCGGCGCACGACGGCCCGACGCCGACCGTCGAGTCCCTGTCGGCCGTACTCGCCACCGCCCTGGCCTCCGGAACCCGGGCACGGGCGAACGCGGTGGCCGGCACGATCCGCACGGACGGAACGTCGGTGGCCGCGAAGATGCTCTTCGAGGCGGCCGGCGCAGAAGGACCGTCCGTGTCCGCGTGAACCACCGGCACCGACGGACAACTCGCCCGATCCGGGCGGCACTTGGAACGGCATACGAGGCCACAGGTCCGGCGGGCTCCACCCGGTGGCATCGGGCAGCGGGCGTATGGATCATGCTTGGGCCATGCCATCCGCTCTTCCCTCCCCCCGCCACACCCTGATCGGCGCGGCCCAGCAGCGCCCCTGCACGCTCGTCGTGTGCCGGGGCTGCTGCTGCGGCGATCCACGCAAGCACCCGGGCACCGACCACGTCTGGCAGCTGGACCGGCTGCGCGCCTTGGCGGCCGAGCACGGTTTCCAGGTCCGTACGACCGACTGCCTGGGCCCCTGCGACCAGGCGAACGTCATCGTCGTCCAGCCCTCGGCCGCCGGGCGCCGGGCGGGCGGCCGGGCCACCTGGGTCGGGTTCGCCATGGACGACGACTGCACGGAGGAGATCGCGGGCTGGGCGGCGGCGGGCGGGCCGGGTGTCGCCGAGCCACCGGTGACGCTTGAGCTGCAGTTCATCCGGCCGCCGCGGGACGCACGCGTGCGGAGTCGTCGCTGAACCTCTCGCCATTCTCGTAGGGGGATCCGTTCGGTCCTCACCACGACATCGGGCCGTGAGGAATCCTGCGGGCTCGCAGGTGTTGAACCTTCCATGAGCTCCGCGATCGCCTCGACACGCTTCTCCGTCCTCGACCGCTCGCGCACCCGCGAGGGTCACACCGACGCCGAGGCGCTGCGCGACACGGTACGGCTGGCACAGGAGCTGGAGGACGCCGGCTACCACCGGTTCTGGGTCTCCGAGCATCACGGGGTGCCCGGGGTCGCCGGGTCCGCGCCGACCGTGCTGGCCGCCGCCGTCGCGGGCGCAACGCGGACGATCCGGGTCGGCACGGGCGGTGTGATGCTGCCCAACCACCAACCGCTGGTCGTGGCCGAGCAGTTCGGGGTGCTGGAGTCCCTGTTCCCTGGCCGTATCGACATGGGTCTCGGCCGGTCCGTCGGCTTCACCGGCGGGGTGCGCAGGGCGCTGGGGCGCGACAAGGACGACGCCGACGACTTCGCAGGGCAGCTGCAGGAACTGCTCGGCTGGTTCCGCGGCACCTCGCCGACGGGGGTGCATGCGCGGCCGGCCGAGGGCCTGACGGTGCCGCCGTTCGTGCTGGCCATGGGCGAGGGCGCCGAGATCGCCGCCCGCGCGGGCCTGCCGATGGTGATCGGCGACCTCCGCAACCGGGAGAGGATGCAGCGCGGCATCGACCACTACCGGGCCCACTTCCGCCCCTCGCCCTGGGCTCCCGAGCCGTACGTCGTCATCTCCGGCACGATCGTCGTGGCCGCCACCCCCGAGGAGGCGCGGCGGCTCCTGATCCCGGAGGCCTGGTCGATGGCCCACTCCCGCACCCACGGCGCCTTTCCGCCCCTGCCGCCCGCCGAGCGCGTCGAGCACCTCACGATGACCGAACGGGAACGCGGCTTCTACGACGCCGGGCTCACCGGCCACCTGGCCGGCACCGAGGAGCAGGTCGCGCACGAACTGGAGACGGTGCTGAAGGAGACGGGGGCGCAGGAGGTACTGGTCACCACCAGCACCTACGACCGCGAGGCCCTGCTGGACTCCTACCGGCGCCTTGCCCGGCTGTGGTGATCACCGTCGGCGGCGGCGCCCCGAGGCCGGGCCCGGCCCGTCAGTGCCGTCGGCGGGCGTTGAGCCGGGCGGCCTGACGGGTCAGGTAGTCGCGTTCGGCGAGGTTGGGTGCCTTGTGGGCCGCCTCGGTGTACAGCCGCGCCGCCGTGGCCAGGTCACCCTCGCGTTCGTGGAGGTGGGCCGCCACCGCGGTGTGGCGGGGCAGTGACTCGTCCAGCTCCTTGAGTGCCGCCAGCCCGGCGCGGGGTCCGTCGGCCTCGCCGACGGCCACCGCGCGGTTGAGCCGCACGACGGGACTGTCGGTCAGGTGCGCGAGTTCGTCGTACCACTCGACGATCTGCACCCAGTCGGTCTCCTCGGCGGTGAGTGCGTCGGCGTGCAGGGCCGCGATGGCGGCCTGGGCCTGGAACTCACCCAGCCGGTCACGGGCGAGGGCCGCCTGCAGGATCTCGACGCCCTCGGCGATCGACTCGGTGTCCCATCGGCCGCGTTCCTGCTCGGCCAGCGGCACCAGGCTGCCGTCGGGCGCGGTCCGGGAGGCGCGCCGGGCGTGGTGGAGCAGCATCAGGGCGAGAAGTCCCGCCACTTCGGGGTGGTCGATCACGGCCGCGAGTTGACGGGTGATCCGGATGGCCTCGGCGGCGAGGTCGACGTCGCCGGAGTAGCCCTCGTTGAAGACCAGGTAGAGGACCCGCAGCACGGTGGCGACGTCACCGGGCCGGTCGAAGCGCACACCGGAGACGGTGCGCTTGGCCCGGCTGATGCGCTGCGCCATGGTCGCCTCGGGCACCAGGTAGGCCTGGGCGATCTGGCGGGTGGTCAGCCCGCCGACGGCGCGCAGGGTGAGCGCCACCGCGGACGACGGCGTCAGCGACGGGTGGGCGCACAGGAAATAGAGCTGCAGCGTGTCGTCCACCGCGGGCGCGGGCCCGGGCTGCGGCTCCTCGTCCACACGGTCCTCACGCCGGCGGCGGGCGGCGTCCGCCCGCGTCGCGTCCAGGAACTTGCGCCACGCCACGGTGACCAGCCAGCCCTTCGCATCCCGCGGCGGGTCGGCCGGCCACCCGCGGACCGCTTCTATGAGCGCGTCCTGCACGGCGTCCTCGGCCGCCGCGAAGTCGGCTCCCCGGCGGACGAGGACGGCGAGCACGCTCGGTGTGAGGCTCCTCAGCAGGGCCCCGTTCATCGGTGAGGTCACTCCGTGATGGTGCAGTGCTCGGTCATGAACGGGCGCAGTTCGAGCCACTCGTGGATCGGCTTGCCGCCCGCGCCGGGGGCGGCCGACAGTTCCCCGGCCAGTTCGAGGGCGCGCTCGTAGGTGTCGACGTCGATCACCATCCAGCCGGCGATGAGGTCCTTGGTCTCGGCGAACGGGCCGTCGGTGACCGGCGGTCGCCCCTCACCGTCGTACCGGACGAACGTCCCTCCGGGGGCCAGTCCCTGGCTTTCGATGAACTCGCCGGTCTCCTCAAGGCGTGCCGCGAAGTCCTGCATGTACTGCACGTGGGCCGAGATCTCCTCCGGCGTCCACTGGTCCATGGGCACGTCGTTGGCCGGAGCCGGAGCGCCTCGGTAGTGCTTGAGCAACAGGTACTTGGCCATCGTCGTTCTCCTCGGTACTGGTGCGCCCATTGTGGTCGCGTTCACCTCGGGGACGGAGCCCGTCTCGGGTTCTCGACATGGCCGCCCGAGATCTTTCTCGGCGCCCCGGTCCACGCGGCGGCGCGAGGCCGCTACGGCGTGGTTCCAGGCCCCAGCGAGGCTCGGATGAGGTCGCTCAACTCCCCGTCGGTGACGCCCTCCGCGTCCTGGGAGCGCAGTCGGATGGTCCCCTTGCCGCTGACGAGATGCGGATGGCGGGAGGTGAGGCCCGCGCCCGCGTCCTTGTCCCACCCGTAGACCGAGACCCCGTGCTGCCACACTCCGACGTGCAGCTTGCGGTTGCCGACCCGGTAGGTCGGCAACCCGTACGCCAGCACGACGTTCGCCTCGGGATACGCCTCAAGAATCAACCGGTGCACGCGGTCGAACAGTGCGCGGTGCTCGGGTGCGATCCCGTCGATGTAGTTCTTCGCTTCGGCGTCCATACGGCCCATTCTGGTGGCGTGCCGCCGTGCGCGCCCGCCTCGCTCAGTGCACCTGCGCAAGGCCGCTGGTGAGCGCGGCGAGCGCGGCAGGCAGGGTGTCGGCGCGGGCGGTGGAGGTGTCCGCGGCCCAGGAGACGTAGCCGTCGGGGCGGATGAGCAGGGCTGCCGCGCCGAGGTCGTCGGCGCAGGTGGCACGGACGAGGTCGACTCGCGGGGGGAGCGGGAGGTCGGCCGGGACGGTCGCGGTCAGATCGAGCAGGACGGCGTGCCCCGAGCCGAACAGGGCCGACAGCCGGGTCGGGCCTGCTTCGGTCACCAGGTCGGCGTCCGGCATGCGCTGCCCGGTGAGGGGATGCTCGCCGGGCAGCTCGTAGCGCAGCGAGAGGCCGGACATCAGTCCCGCGAGGTGGCGGTTGGTGTCGGGCAGGCGCAGCAGGTCGATGACGATGTCGCGCAGGGCGGCGACGTCCTCGCCCGGGTTCGGGTCGGCCAGGACGCGCTGCGCCGACGTGTGGTGCAGGACCTGGGCTCCGACCGGGTTCCGTTCGCTGTGGTAGCTGTCCAGAAGGCCGCTCGGGGCGCGGTCCTTGACGACCGCGGCCAGTTTCCAGCCGAGGTTGAAGGCGTCCTGTATGCCGAGGTTGAGACCCTGGCCGCCCAGGGGCGGGTGGATGTGTGCGGCGTCGCCCGCGAACAGGACCCGGCCCGCGCGGTAGTGCTCCAGTTGCCGGGTGGCGTCGCTGAAGCGGGAGGAGTGGTCCACGGCACCCAGGGTGGTCTCCGGGCCGTACACGGTCTGCAGCGCGGCGGTGATCTCCTCGGCGGTGACGGGGATGTCGCGGGTGCCGTCCGCCTGGTCCGCGCGCCCGAAGGTGAACCGGTACCGGTCGTCGCCGAGCGGGACCAGCATGGCCCAGTAGCCGCCCGCGTGGCGGGTCAGGCTGCTCATGTGCCCCATCTGCCGCGGCACGTGCGCCGATACGGCGGACAGGCGGATGTCGGCCACCACCGCCTGATGGGTGCCGGGCCTGCCGGGAAACGGCAGCCCGAGCAGCTTGCGCACCGTGCTGTGGCCGCCGTCGCATGCCACCAGATGGCTCGCGCGCACCCGCAGACCGTCCGCCGTCACGACCACGCCGTCGTCATCGGACTCGACTGCCGAGACGGCGGTGTCACGCACAACCAGCACACCCGCGGCGAGCGCCCGCTCTTCGAGCACTTCCTCGATCTCCCACTGCGGGATCGCGATCGGGAAAGGGTGCCTGGTGCGCCAGGGCGTGCAGTCCAGGGGCACGGGCAGGGCCGCGAAATGACCACCCACCGGGTCACGCGGCACGGCCCGCTTCAGCAGCGGCTCCAGCAGCCCGCGCGACTCCAGCAGCTCCGCGGTGCGGGGCTGGATGCCGCCGCCCTTCACCTGCTCGATGCGCTGGGGCAGCTTCTCCAGGACCAGGGTCTCGACCCCGGCCAGCGCCAGTTCGCAGGCCAGCATCAGTCCGGTCGGGCCGGCGCCCGCGACAACGACGTCGGCCGTGCTCTCCGTCAACGTCAACACCCTCACTCCATCCCATCTCTCACCTCGGAGTAAATGTATACCAGGTGCAGAAATCCCCTGGGGGCAGTTTTCTGTTACGGTGGCTCCGTGGACGGCAAGCCAGGGCTACGGGAACGAAAGAAGCAGCGGACCCACGCGGCGATCTCCGACGCGGCGATCACGCTGTTTCTCGAACACGGCTTCCACCAGGTCTCGGTGGCCCAGGTGGCCGAGGCGGCGGAGGTGTCCAAGCGGACACTCTTCGCCTACTTCCCGGCGAAGGAGGACCTCGTGGTCCATCGCCTCGCCGACCACGAGACCGAGATCGCGCGCGTCGTGCGGGCCCGCCCGGACGGCACCGCCCCGCTGGCCGCAGTGCGGGAACACTTCCTCAAGGGACTGTGCGAGCGGGACCCGATCACCGGGCTCAACGACCACCCCCAGGTGCGCAGGCTCGTGCGGATGATTTTCGACACGCCCTCACTCGTGGCCCGGATGCAACGGTTCAGGACCGGTGGCGAACGCGCACTCGCTCAGGCACTGCGGGAAACCGCGGACACTCCGGAACTCACGGCGCGACTCGCCGCCGTCCAAATCGTCGCGGTCCACTGGGCGCTGGCCCTGGACAACGCCGAACGCCTGGCATACGGGGAGTCGGTCGACGAGCGGTACCCGGGAGCGGAGGCCGACGCCGAACACGCCTTCGCACTGCTGGAGAACGGTTTGCGGCAGCTGCCCACGCGGCAGTGACTCCCGGTGCCCGAGCGGCGAATGTCGCCGCGGCCCGGAGGCGAGGGCAGATTCCCGTCGGATACCCCTGAGACGCCCGGCAGATACCCAGCAGATAACGGGCTACGAGATGGCCCGGAGCCGGCCGTGGCGCCTGCGCCGGAGTCGGTCGACTGCCTGGGCGGTCTCCTCGTCCGCCGGGAGGAAGACGATCAACTGCTGGGCGTCCTCGGAGAGTTCGAGCGTCTCGCGGACCAGCTGAAGTTCGCAGCCGAACGGGTGGTGGAGGCGGAGCACCCCCCGTTTCGGAACGAGGTGTCGGTGCATGCGGCGTGTGAAGTCGAGGCCCGCGGCATGGGCGAGCTCTGTGCTGAACCACTCGGAGCTCTCGGCGGACGGTGCGAGCCACACGTCGAAGGCCTGCTGGTCGGCTACGTCGTCCCAGTCGGCGAAGAACGTCCGGGCGCGGGGATCGGTGAACACGTAGCGGGTGAGGTTCGGGGAGCCGGCGTCGAGCAGTCCCGTCTCGCTCACCACCGCCTCGTAATCGCTGGTGTGGGCAAGGATGTCGCCGAGCCGGTTGGTGACCACGGCGATGCCCGGTTCGAGGAGGCGGAGTGTCTCCAGGACCGAGGGGCGGACGTCGCGGCTGGGTGGAGCGGGCCGGGCGTGGGCGACGCATTCGCCGCCGGTGATCTTCGCGAGGTAGCGCAGATGGTTGCGCTCGGCCGGGTCGAGGCTGAGCGCGTCGGCGATCGCGTTCACCACCGCCACCGACGGATTGCGGTCACGGCCCTGTTCCATGCGGGTCAGGTATTCGACGCTGATGCCGGCCCGCGCGGCGAGATCCAGGCGGCGCAGCCCCGGGGACCGACGGCGCCCGTGATTCGGCAGCCCCAGCGATTCCGGCTGGACGCTGTCCCGCCTGGCCCGGATGAAGTCCCCCAACGGCGTACCCATGGGGAGAGCATAATTCGCCGCCCGCTGATCGCGAGGGGCTCAGCGTGGCCCTGTGGGGGCCAGCCTGAGCACGGTCTGGCTGCTGTCGTGGCGCAGCCCGATCGTGAGGGGCATGGACAAGAACGAGAACGAGAACGAGAACACGAACGATCACCAGCACCAGCACCGGCACCGGCTGGCGATCATCGTCGGGAGTGTCCGGGACAGCCGGTTCGGCCCGGTGGTGGCCTCGTGGGTCGCCGAACAGGCCACCACGCACGGCGGTTTCGACGTGGAGGTCGTCGATCTGGCCGATTCCGACATTCCGTTGGCGTTGCCCGCCGCGTCCCCGAAGTACGCCGGCGACGCATACCCCCGTCCGGCCGGGATGGCGGCACTGACCTCGGCCCTGGAGGGTGCCGACGCGTTCATCGTCGTCACGCCGGAGTACAACCACAGCTATCCGGCGTCGCTGAAGGCGGCCATCGACTGGCACTTCAGCCAGTGGACGGCCAAGCCCGTCGCCTTCGTCAGCTACGGCGGTGCGGCGGGCGGCCGGCACGCGGTGCTGCACCTGGAGAACGTGCTCACCGAACTGCACGCGGTGACGGTCCGCGACGGCCTCGCCTTCCCGAACTACTTCACGACATGGCAGGACGGCCGCCCCCTCGACCCCGAGACAACCGGCTACGCCAAGACGGTGCTCGACCAGCTGGCCTGGTGGGCGGGCGCGCTCCGGTCGGCACGCGACACCACTCCGTACCCGGCGTGAGCCGCCCTCGGTTGTCACCCTGACGCCCGAGCAGACGAGCCGGCGGCTCCCCCCTCGCACCCCGTTTCCGACTTTCACCCCGTTTCCGATCAGCAGTCACAGGACAGCCTTTAAGGTTCTGTGGTTGGTCAACCCATCGGATGACCAGCGGGCCAGTGGATCAGGGGGACGAGGGCCGATGAACCATGCGACTGAGGTGTTCCAGCCGTTGCAGGCGGACGATCCGCCCATGGTGGCCGGTTATCGTCTGGCCGCCCGGCTCGGTGCCGGTGGCATGGGGCGGGTCTATCTGTCGCACACGCAGGGCGGCCGGCCGGTGGCGATCAAGGTGGTGCGGCCGGAGCTGGCCGACGACCCGGCGTTCCGGCGGCGGTTCGGCCGGGAGATCAAGGCAGCCCAGCGGGTCCGGGGCGCGTACACCGCCGAGCTGATCGACGCCGATCCGGACGGTGTACCGCCGTGGCTGGCCACGCTCTATGTGCCCGGGCCCTCGCTGGCGGAGGCCGTCGCCCGGAGCGGACCGCTGCCCGTGCCGGCGGTGCTGTGGCTGATGGCGGGGGTGGCCGAGGCGCTGCAGGCCATCCATGGCGCGGGGATCGTGCACCGGGACCTGAAGCCGTCGAACGTCCTGCTGGCCGCCGACGGGCCGCGGGTGATCGACTTCGGTATCTCGCTGGCCGCGGACGCCACTTCGCACACGGCCACGGGCTCCGCCGTCGGCACGCCTCAGTTCATGGCTCCCGAGCAGGCGACAGCGGATGAGGTCACGTCGGCGACCGACGTCTTCGCGCTCGGTCAGACGGCGGCGTTCGCCGCACTGGGCGAGCCGCTGTACGGGGACGGCCCATCTGCCACCGTCCTCTACCGGATCGTGCACTCGCAACCGGACCTGACCCTGCTGCCCGAACAGCTCCGTCCGCTGATCGCCCGGTGCCTGGCCGCCGATCCGACGGAACGGGCGACCCTGGCGGAGGTCGTCGCGTGGTGCCGGCAGCGGCTGGGCCGGGATGCCGACGCGGGCGGGGGGCCTGCCGTCTGGCAGCAGGTCACGGGGCCGGAGGTGACGGTCCCGGCTCCGGCCCCCGACCCCACCCGGACGCATACGCAACCGGTGCACACGCACCTGGTGCCCGCGCGGCCGTTGCTCGCGCAGCCGCAGTTGCAGATGCGGCCGACGGTGCCTGCGGAGCGGCGGGCCCGCCGAAGACGCACCGCGCTGCTCACGGCCGCCGTGACGGCAGGCGTGCTGTTGCTGACGGGCCTGGCATGGACGGTGATGGACGCGAGGGACCGGTCCCGCGACCGGGACTCCGGTGCCTCGTCGACGACCGGTGGGACAGCTTCCGCACAGTCGTCGGCATCGTCGTCGGCATCCGCGTCGACGACGGGCTCCGAGGGCGGGAAGCCTGGGGCGTCGAACCCTTCCCCGGCAGCGCCCAGGACGCCGCGGGCCGAGCCGTACCCCCAACTGACGCTGGACGAGAAGAACTCGGTGAGTTTCAAGGACGGGACGCAACTCAAGAACCGCAGGGGCGACCTCCGCTTCGTCTGCAAGAAGATCGGCTGTGCGCTGGAGAGCGACACCAGCACGATCTCCCAGCTGATGGGCATGACGGGAGCTACCCTCGATGACTGCCGCATCCTCATGGGAGGCGCCACGGCCCACAGCTTCCCGCTGGCCGCCGCGGCGACGGGCAGCGAGTTCTGCGTCAAGCACCGCAACGGTGACATCGCGCTGCTCGTGGTCCAGGTGAAGTCGACCGCACTGTGGGACACCCCCGGGATCAGCTTCCTGATGGTGGACATGACGATCTGGCGCGCGACGTAGGCGAATTGGCCGGCGGCGCGGCATGCGAGGGGTCTGCGGGCCCGGTCCGCACCCATCCGGGTGAGAAGTCGGTGACTCTGCATGCCGCGCCGCGAGGCGAACCATGGTCTCTTCAGCGTACAGACGGTCAAAGAAGGGACATGGCAGTGCATTTGAGGCGTACGGGAATGGTGTTGGGTGCGGCCGCGCTCGCGGTGCTGACACTTCCGGCCAACGCTCACGCGGTGGGGATCGCCTGTGGCGGGGGTGCGTCGACCGGCCGTGTGGCCGTCAATGGCTGCATCAGTGCTCAGCGCGGGTCGGTCGGCCGCTTCCCCTCCCGAGAGATGACGGCGTACATCAAGGCACGCAACACCGGCACCAGGGGCCTGAACGTCTCCTACGAGGCGTTTTCGCGTCCCGATGGTGGCTCCTGGGCGAAAGTGGGCAGCGGTCGCGCCTACGTCGGGGCAGGCCAGGAGATCGGCCCTGTCGAGGTAGGCAGCACGACCCGGATCTGCGCCCCCGTGAGGGTCGAGATCCGGGTGCACGCCCGGGCCGACGGCGCCGCCTGGAGCGGCTGGTCCCCCGCATCCACGAAGCAGTGCCAGACCTGAGCGACTGATCACTGCGCCGAGGCGAACCCCACGGCGACCGCAGCGCCGGCGCGCGCTGCGGCCCGTTCGCATACACTCGCGGAGTTTGTCCCGCCCCGGCCGCAGACCCGTACGGAGTTCCTGTTCATGCGCGACCCACACGACCCCTACGTCCGCGTCCGCGGCGCCCGTGAGCACAATCTCAAGGGCGTGGACGTCGACATCCCGCGGGACGTGCTGGCCGTGTTCACCGGTGTGTCCGGGTCCGGGAAGTCCTCGCTCGCGTTCGGCACCATCTACGCCGAGGCGCAGCGCCGGTACTTCGAATCGGTGGCACCGTATGCGCGCCGCCTGATCCATCAGGTCGGCGCGCCGAAGGTCGGCGAGATCACCGGGCTCCCGCCGGCGGTCTCCCTCCAGCAGCGCCGCTCGGCACCGACGTCTCGTTCGTCCGTCGGCACCGTCACCAACCTCTCGAACTCCCTGCGGATGCTGTTCTCCCGGGCCGGCGACTATCCCCCCGGTGCCGAGCGCCTCGACTCGGACTCCTTCTCCCCCAACACCGCTGCCGGTGCCTGCCCCGAGTGCCACGGTCTGGGGCAAGTCCACCGTACGACCGAGGAGTTGCTGGTTCCGGACCCCGCCCTGTCGATCCGTGAGGGTGCCATCGCCGCGTGGCCGGGCGCCTGGCAGGGCAAGAACCTCCGCGACATCCTCGACGCACTCGGCCACGACGTCGACCGCCCGTGGCGCGACCTGTCCGCCGAACAGCGGGAATGGATCCTCTTCACCGACGAGCAGCCGGTGGTGACCGTGCACCCGGTACGCGACGCGGACCGGATCCAACGCCCGTACCAGGGCACGTACATGAGTGCCCGCCGGTATGTCATGAAGACCTTCTCCGACTCCAAGAGCCCCACCCTGCGCACCAAGGCGGAACGCTTCCTCAGCAGCGCGCCCTGCCCCGCGTGCGGCGGCAGCAGGCTGCGCCCGGAGGCACTGGCGGTGACCTTCGGGGGCCGTACGATCGCCGAGCTGGCGGCGCTGCCCGTCGCGGACCTCGCCTCCGCCCTGGAGGCCACGTCCGAGGCCGCCCGCGTCCTCACCGAGGACCTGCGCTCCCGTATCGCGCCGATTCTCGAACTCGGCCTCGGCTACCTCAGTCCGGACCGTTCGACACCCACTCTCTCGGCGGGCGAGTTGCAGCGACTGCGCCTGGCGACCCAGTTGCGCTCCGGACTGTTCGGTGTCGTCTACGTGCTCGACGAACCGTCCGCGGGTCTGCACCCGGCGGACACGGAGGCCCTGCTCACCGTCCTGGAGCGGCTGAAGTCGGCGGGGAACTCGGTGTTCGTGGTCGAGCACCATCTCGACGTCATGCGCGGCGCCGACTGGCTGGTGGACGTGGGTCCGCTGGCCGGCGAGCACGGTGGCGAGGTGCTGCACAGTGGTCCGGTGCCGGAGCTGGCCTCGGTCGAGCGGTCGGCGACGGCCCGCTTCCTCTTCGACCGCTCCCCCGCCCCCGTACGCCAAGTGCGCACCGCGCGCGGCCAGTTGAAGGTCGGCCCGGTCATCCGGCACAACCTGCGCGGGGTGACGGCCGAGTTCCCGCTCGGCGTGCTGACCGCGGTCACCGGCGTGTCGGGGTCCGGGAAGTCCACGCTCATCGGCGAGATCACCGAAGACCTGGCGGGGGTGGCGCGGCTGGTGTCGGTCGACCAGAGGCCCATCGGCCGCACCCCGCGCTCCAACCTGGCCACCTACACCGGCCTCTTCGACGTCGTACGCAGGGAGTTCGCGGCCACCGACGAGGCGCGCAGCCGGGGTTACGGCGTCGGCCGCTTCTCCTTCAACGTGGCCGGAGGGCGCTGTGAGACCTGTCAGGGCGAGGGGTTCGTCAGCGTCGAGCTGCTGTTCCTGCCGAGTACGTACGCGCCGTGCCCGGACTGCGGCGGGGCCCGCTACAACCCCGCGACGCTCCAAGTGACGTACCGGGGACGGAACATCGCGCAGGTGCTCGACCTGACGGTGGAGAGCGCGGCGGAGTTCTTCGCGGACACTCCGGCGGTGGCCCGCAGTCTCGGCGCGCTGCTCGACGTGGGTCTCGGCTATCTGCGCCTGGGCCAGCCCGCCACCGAACTGTCCGGTGGCGAGGCCCAGCGCATCAAGCTGGCCGGCGAGTTGCAGCGTGGCCGCCGCGGCCACACGCTCTATCTCCTCGACGAACCGACCACCGGTCTCCACCCGGCCGATGTCGAGGTCGTGATGCGCCAACTGCACGGTCTGGTCGACGCCGGCCACACCGTGATCGTCGTCGAGCACGACATGTCGGTGGTGGCCGGCGCGGACTGGGTGATCGACCTGGGCCCGGGTGGCGGGGACGCGGGCGGCCGGATCGTCGCGGAGGGCACGCCGACACAGGTCGCGGGAGCGGAGGCGAGCGCTACGGCGCCGTATCTGAGCCGGGTGCTGCCGCGACAGGCGTGAGCGTGGCCAACCAGGCCGCGGTGTCGGCGGGGCGCGTAAAGCGCAGGGTCCGGAGCGGCGCGAAGCGTGGATCGCTCGTGCGGTGGGCGATTTCCCGGCGGCGGCCCGCATGCTGGGACCAGGCCCACCACACCGGGTGCTCCTTGCTGAGCCAGCCCGCCCAGGTCTCCGTGTTGCCGCCGAAGACCGGCTCGCGGGTGAGCGTGCGTCGCAGCGAGCGGCGTAGGACGCGGGGCAGGACGACGCGCTTGGCGTAGTCCAGCCACAGCACGGTGTCGGCCCGCTCCCAGAGCAGGTCACGGACTTCCGGATAGCCGATGGAGTCGATGATCCAGCGGGGTTCGGCCGCGAGCGGCGACACCGTCTCGGTCAGCTTGTCGTTGACGGCCCAGTCGGGGCCGGTGAAGTACAGGGCGTCCATCTCGTGGTACGGCATGTCCAGACGCGCGCTCACGGCCTGCGCGAGGGTCGATTTGCCCGCGCCGGTGACGCCCACCACCAAGATCCGCTGCACACCCCGCTGCGGGCTCATGGCTGCGCGGCGACCTCGGCGCGCAGAATCGAGTAGATCGCCATGTCGCGCCAGGCGCCGGCGCGGAAACAGGCGCCGCGCAGCGTGCCCTCGCGGCTGAAGCCCGCCCATTCCAGGGCACGCTGCTCGGCGATGTTCGTCACCTCGGTGCTCGCCTCGACACGGTTGACCCGGGTGTGGGCGAACAGGTACTCGACGAGCAGACGTTGAGCGTGCTTGCCGTAGCCCTTGCCGCGCTCGGCGGTCAGCAGGGAGACGCCGATGTTCCAGCAGGGTGATGCCGGGCCCTGCAGCACCTCGTGCCACTGCACCTCCCCGACGAACGTGTCGTCGTCCCCGGCGATGGCGAGCCGCCCGCCCTGAGCGGAGAGGAAACCGTGCTCCACCCACTGCCGGCGAAGCTGCCCCGGGTTGCGGTAGCCGAAGAAGCCGAGCTCCCCGGCCTCCGTGCGGTCCTCGTGAAGACGCTCGAACAGATCGAGATCGTCCTCGGCGATCGGGCGCAGGTGAACCAGGTCAACGTCAACGTGATCATGATCGGACATGAGGCAAGCCTAGCCACCGAGTCGTTCCGGGACTTTCCGTGTTGTTCCGCGTTGTTCCGGGTCTTTCCGGCTCCCGAGTGCGGAAAGCCGGAAAGACCCGGAACGGGCGTCAGTCGGTGGTGAGCAGACCGGCGACCAGATCGCGGGGCAGGCCGTGGGTGTCGTGGAGGTACCGGTAGTCCTCCTCGCTCAGCGGGTCGCCGAACTCCGGCCGGGAGAGCACCCGTTGACCGCGTTCGAGGAGCTTGGTGAACCGCTTTTCCTCGTCCAGGAGCAGCTCGCGGACCGTGCCGGACCCGCAGGACTGGTGAAAGTGGTCCAGCGTGTGCCCGACGAGTTCCACGGGCAGGTCGGTCAGGGTGTGCGAGGGGTTCTCGCGCCGCAGTGTGGTGAGCAGGCGGCGGATCAGGCGGCGCAGGACATAGCCGCGGCCGGTGTTGGACGGGCGGACGCCGTCGCCGAGTACGACGATGCTTGAGCGCAGGTGGTCGCAGACCAGTCGCGTCGACGGCCCGTCCAGGCGCCACAGCGGCGCAAGCAGCCGCATCCACGGTTCGAACAGGTCCGTCTCGTAGACCGAGCGGTGTCCCTGAAGGACGGTCGTCAGCCGTTCCAGGCCCATGCCCGTGTCGACGGCGGGCTGCCGCTGGGGTTCGAGGCTGCCGTCCTCGTGACGGCGGTAGCGCATGTTGACGTGGTTCCAGATCTCCACCCATCGCGGGTCCGTGGTGGGGGTGCCCTCCGGTGGGGTGTCGGGGTCGCCGGTCCAGACGAAGATCTCCGAGTCGGGTCCGCAGGGTCCGACGGGCCCGTTGGACCACCAGTTCTCGTCGTCGGTCGGCTCCACGGGCAGCCCCAACTCCTGCCAGGTGCGCAGCGATTCGGTGTCCGGGCCGAGCCGGCCGTCACCGCCGAAGACGGTGACGTACAGCCGCTCCCGCGGGATGCCGAACCCGTCGCGCAGCAGCTCGTATCCCCACCGCAGGCTCTGCGAATGGCCGTAGTCGCCGAGGGACCAGGAGCCGAGCATCTCGAAGACGGTGAGGTGGGTGAGGTCGCCGATCTCGTCGAGGTCGGTGGTGCGCAGGCAGCGCTGGACGTTGATCAGGCGCCGTCCCTGGGGGTGCGGACGCCCCTGGAGGTGGGGTGTGAGGGGGTGCATGCCGGAGGTGGTGAACAGCACCGGGTCCGAGGGCGGCGGCAGCAGGGTGCTTCCGGTGATGAGCTGGTGGCCGCGCTCCCGGTAGAAGTCGATGAACGTCCGTTTCGTCTCGTCGGTGTTCATGGCGGGGTTCCTTCGGGTCATGGGACCGGAAACCGCACCGCGGGAGCAGACTGCGAACGTGCGCAGAGGGGAAGCACAACCCGGCGGTCCGTTTCCGGCCGCCGGGGAGAGGTGGAGAGGTCAGGCGTCGGCAGCCGGCGAGCTGGTCGCTCGCGCGGCTGCGGTGTGCCTGCAACAGGTCCTGACCTTCATGGAAGCCACGCTAACAGGGGGCCGCCGGCCCGTCGCCGGGTTTTTTCGGGCGCCAGGGTCTCAGGCCATGCGACTGACGGTTCTCGGCGGCTGCGGGGCGTGGCCTTCGGCGGTCCGGGCGTGCAGCGGCTGTCCATCCATGGCGGCGGATTCCGGTTGCCGGTCGATGCCGGTTACGTCACCCTGCCCCGCCTGCTGCGCCACAGCACCGTCGACGCGGTCGACGCCATGCTGATCGGCCATGGGCACCCGGACCACCGCGTCGACCTCAACCCTCTGCTCCGTATGCGGGCATCCGGCTCGGCACGCCGCGCGGCGTGCTCGCCCCACCGGCGGCACCGGCCCCAGCCGGGACATTCCGCGCCTCGCGGAGGGCGCGGATCTGTTCCTGTGGGAGGCCACCTACCCCCAACCGGATGCCGGCCGCCGACGCGCCCTGCCCGCTGACCGCGGGGCTTGCCGGTCGGGATGCCCAACAGGCGGGCGCCGCCTGACTGTTGATCACCCACCTGTGGCCAGGCACGGACGTCGCCCTCGCCCGGGAGACGGCCTCGGAGTTCCTCGGGCAGCCAGTCGACGTCGCCGTCCCTGACCTGGGCGTCGGACCGGTCACCTGACCCTGGTGATGCCCGGCGAACCGAATCGCTAGGCCACCAACGCCGTGTGGATCCAACCCGGTTGGGCCGTGGCGGCGGGCTGGGCCGCGCGGGCGAGCGAGCGGCGGTCGTGGTGGCTGCCCGGTGCGATGGGCTGTTGTACGTCGACCTCGGCCACCAGCCCCCGCGCCGTCACCACCCGCCACACCGAGGCCAGCAGCGAGTCGTTGCCGATGAAGGCGGGCGCCGTGCTGGGCGTGCCCCCGGCGATGCGGTACTGCAGACGGACCGGCTGGACGGGAACGCCCGCGTCGAGGGCGGACTGGAAGACGGCCCGGCGGAAGTCGCCCTGGGCGCGTCCGCACCAGGTGCTGCCCTCGGGGAAGACGGCGACGGCGCCCCCGTCGCGCAGTTCGTCCGCAATCCGGGCGACCGTGTCCGGCAGGGCGCGCAGCCGGTCGCGGTCGATGAACAGGGAGGCGCGCGCGGCGACCGGTCCCGCCACGGGCCAGTGCCGGATCTCGGCCTTGGCGAGCATGCGGGCCGGGCGGACGGCGGCGAGCAGCGGGATGTCCAGCCAGGAGATGTGATTGGCGACCAGGAGCAGTCCGCCGGTGGGCGCGGCGGCGCCGGTGATGCGGATCTGGACCCCTGCGGCCCGTACGACCCATCGGCTCCACCGCCTCACCAGCTCGGCGGGGATGCGCCCGCCGAGCGGCGACAGCACGATCCCGGCGAGCACCAGGACCACGACTGCCGCCATCCGCAGCACGGCGCGCGGTACGGCCGTGGCGGACCCCGTCGGCTCGATGCACGCCCCCGGGGTGCAGGGCGCGCTGGGCAGCCAGACGCTCATCAGGACGGCACGAGCGAGAGGAAGTGCCGCAGATAGCGCTGGTTGACCCGGCGCATCGACAGCAGCACGTACAGGTCGGCGACCCCGAAGTCCGGGTCGTGCGCGGGCTGTCCGCACACCCATGCACCGAGGCGGAGGTAGCCGCGCAGCAGGGCGGGCAGTTCGGCCGAGGCGGGGGTGGCCGAGGCGGCGGCGTTCGGGACCCAGGGCAGCAGCGGCTGCACCCGGTACTCCTCGGGGGCCAGGTACTTGCCCCGCACCCGCTCCCAGGTCGCGGAGGCGAGCGCGCCGCCGTCGCCGAGCGGGACGGAGCAGCAGCCCGCCAGCCACTCGTGGCCGCGGTCCACCATGTAGCGGGCGATCCCCGCCCAGATGAGGCCGATGACGGCGCCGTCGCGGTGGTCGGGGTGGACGCAGGAGCGGCCGACCTCGACCAGGCCGGGCCGGATCGCGTCGAGCGCGGTCAGGTCGAACTCGCTCTCGGAGTACAGCCGTCCGGCGACGGCGGCGCGCTCCGGCGGCAGCAGCCGGTAGGTGCCGACGACCTGCCCGGTCACCTCCTCGCGCACGAGCAGGTGGTCGCAGTAGGCGTCGAAGGAGTCGATGTCGTGGCCCGGCTGCGGGGTGGCCAGCAGGGCGCCCATCTCTCCCGCGAAGACGTCGTGCCGCAGCCGCTGTGCGGCACGCACGTCGGCCTCGTCACGGGCGAGGGAAACGGTGTAGCGGGTGGGTGCCGTGGGCTGCGGGGGACGGTCGAGCGTGGATACGCCGGTCATGGCTTACTCCTGGTCACGGGCCGGGTCGGCGAGACGGGGGCGGCGACGCGGTGTCATGCGGTCCGCCGCCCCTGTTCTTCCGATGCCGACTGACCTTGACGTGTCCGGCGCAGAGAGAACGGGTGTGAGCTTGTTGAACGGCTCGGGCGGAGGCCTCGGCCATGGCCCGAACGGTCAAAAGGTGTCCGTCATTTCACCGGTGCGCAGCGCTCCAGCCATCCGCGGGCCTCCATCTCGCCGAGCCCGCTCCAGGATGAGGTCTCCCGTCCACGAACACTACAGACCCCACACATGCGAGACGGGGCCGGGGAGCACCACTCCCGGCCCCGCCCGTCCGCACCGACCGGCGAACGGTCCGCTACCGCTTGGCCGCCTTCCGCGTGGCCCGCAGCCATTCCTTGTTCATGCTCGTGATGGACACCAGCGGGATGCCCTTCGGGCAGGCGGTGGCGCACTCCCCGGTCAACGTGCAGCCGCCGAAGCCCTCCTCGTCCATCTGCGCCACCATGTCGAGCACCCTCGTCTCACGCTCGGGCGCGCCCTGCGGCAGGACGTTGAGATGGTTGATCTTGGCTGAGGTGAAGAGCATCGCCGCCCCGTTCGGGCAGGCCGCCACACAGGCCCCGCAGCCGATGCACTCGGCGTGCTCGAACGCGAAGTCGGCGTCCGGTTTCGGTACGGGGGCGGCATGCGCATCCGGTGCGGCGCCGGTCGGGGCGGTGATGTAGCCGCCGGACTGGATGATGCGGTCGAAGGCCGAGCGGTCGACGACGAGATCCTTGATCACCGGGAAGGCGGAGGCCCGCCACGGCTCGATGTCGATCGTGTCGCCGTCCTTGAAGGACCGCATGTGCAGCTGGCAGGTGGTGGTGCGCTCGGGACCGTGCGCGTCACCGTTGATCACCAGGCTGCACGCGCCGCAGATGCCCTCGCGGCAGTCGTGGTCGAAGGCGACGGGGTCCTCGCCCTTGAGGATGAGCTCCTCGTTGAGGGTGTCGAGCATCTCCAGGAACGACATGTCGGAGGAGATGCCGTCCACCTCGTACGTGGACATGGCGCCGTCGGCGCCGGCGTTCCGCTGCCGCCAGACGCGCAGGGTGAGCTTCATGCGTAGCTCCGCTGAGTGGGGTGGACGTACTCGAAGACCAGGTCTTCCTTGTGCAGGGTCGGGGCCTCGCCCGTGCCCGTGAACTCCCAGGCCGCCGCGTAGCCGAACTCGTCATCCCTGCGGGCCGCTTCGCCGTCCGGGGTCTGGGACTCCTCGCGGAAGTGGCCGCCGCAGGACTCGGCCCGGTGCAGTGCGTCGAGGCACATGAGCTCGGCGAGTTCGAGGTAGTCGACGACGCGGTTGGCCTTCTCCAGCGACTGGTTGAACTCCTCGCCGGTGCCGGGCACCTTGATGCGCCGCCAGAACTCCTCGCGGATCTGCGGGATGCGCTCCAGGGCCTTGCGCAGACCGGAGTCCGTACGCGCCATGCCGCAGAACTCCCACATGAGTTCGCCGACTTCGCGGTGGAAGGAGTCGGGAGTGCGGTCGCCGTCGACGGACAGCAGCAGGTGGAGGCGGTCCTCGGTCTCCGCCAACACCTCCTGCACGACCGAGTGTTGGTCGGTGACCGGCTCGTGGTGCGGGTTGCGGGCGAGGTAGTCGTTGATGGTGGCCGGCAGTACGAAGTAGCCGTCGGCCAGGCCCTGCATCAGGGCGGAGGCGCCGAGGCGGTTCGCGCCGTGGTCGGAGAAGTTGGCCTCGCCGACCGCGAACAGGCCGGGGATGGTGGTCTGCAGGTCGTAGTCCACCCACAGGCCGCCCATCGTGTAGTGCACGGCGGGGTAGATCCGCATCGGAACCGTGTACGGGTCCTCGGCGGTGATCCGCGCGTACATGTCGAAGAGGTTGCCGTACTTCTCCTCGACCGCCTTGCGGCCCATCCGCTCGATGGCGTCGGCGAAGTCCAGGTACACGCCCTGTCCGCCGGGGCCCACGCCCCGCCCCTCGTCGCAGACGTTCTTCGCGGCGCGGGAGGCGATGTCGCGGGGCACCAGGTTGCCGAAGGAGGGGTAGATGCGCTCCAGGTAGTAGTCGCGCTCGTCCTCGGGAATCCTGTTCGGCGGCCGGTCGTCGCCCTTGGCCCTGGGCACCCAGATCCGCCCGTCGTTGCGCAGCGACTCGCTCATCAGGGTCAGCTTGGACTGGTGGTCGCCGGTGCGCGGGATGCAGGTGGGGTGGATCTGCGTGAAGCAGGGGTTGGCGAAGTAGGCGCCGCGCCGGTGGGCGCGCCAGATCGCGGTGGCGTTGGAGTTCATGGCGTTCGTCGACAGGTAGAAGACGTTGCCGTAGCCGCCGCTGGCGAGTACGACGGCGTCCGCGAAGTACGTGTCGATCTTCCCGGTGACCAGGTCCCGGGCCACGATGCCGCGGGCCTTCCCGTCGACGACGATCAGGTCGAGCATCTCGGTGCGCGGGTGCATCTCGATGGCGCCCGCGGCGATCTGCCGGCTGAGGGCCTGGTAGGCGCCGAGCAGCAGTTGCTGGCCCGTCTGGCCGCGGGCGTAGAAGGTCCGGGAGACCTGTACGCCGCCGAAGGACCGGGTGTCGAGGAGGCCGCCGTACTCACGGGCGAACGGCACGCCCTGCGCCACGCACTGGTCGATGATCTCGACGGAGATCTGCGCGAGCCGGTGCACGTTCGACTCCCGTGCCCGGAAGTCGCCGCCCTTGACGGTGTCGTAGAACAGCCGGTGGACGGAGTCGCCGTCGTTGCGGTAGTTCTTCGCCGCGTTGATGCCGCCCTGCGCGGCGATCGAGTGGGCGCGGCGCGGGGAGTCCTGGTAGCAGAACTGGACGACGTGGTAGCCCTGTTCGGCCAGCGTGGCACCCGCGGAACCTCCCGCGAGGCCGGTGCCCACCACGATCACGGTGTGCTTGCGCCGGTTGGCCGGGTTGACCAGTCTGGCCTCGAAACGGCGCTTGTCCCAGCGCTCGTTGACGTGGCCGGAGGGCGCCTTGTCGTCGACGACCGGCTCTCCGGTCCCGTAGTCGGCATAAGAAGTCATGTCAGCTCACCACTCCGGTCATGACGCCCACCGGTACGGCGATGAAGCCGGCCGTGAGCAGCACTGCGAGGACGTTTGCGGAGGTCTTCAGGGCGCGGTCGCGGGCGCGGCTGCCGACGCCCAGGGTCTGGGCCGCGCTCCAGAAGCCGTGCCGGATGTGCAGGCCGAGGGCGAGCATCGCGACGATGTAGATGACGTTGCCGTACCAGGTGGAGAAGGTGTCCACGACGTTCTGGTACGGGTGGCCCTCCTGGAAGCCGCCCGGGTGCACGGTGCCGGTGGTCAGGTCGAGGATGTGCCACACGATGAACAGGCCGAGGATGATCCCGCCCCACCGCATGGTGCGCGTCGCGTAACTCGCTCCCGCCTTCTTGTGCACGTACGTGCTGGGCCGCGCCTTGATGTCGCGGCGGCTGAGCTGGTAAGCGGAGACCGCGTGCGCGACGACCGCGACGACCAGCAACACCCGGATCAGCCACAGCGTCCACTCGTAGTGCATGAAGGGCTCGCCGACGGTGCGCAGCCAGTGCGCGTAGTGGTTGAACTCGCCTGCCCCGAAGAAGATCTTCAGATTGCCGATCACATGGGCGACCAGGTACAGCAGCATGATCACGCCGCTGACGGCCATCACCGTCTTCTTGCCGACGGAGCTGTCCCACACCGTGCGCGCCATCGACGGCCGTCGGTCCGTCCGCGTTGCCAGAGCCATGACTCAAGACGCTAGGGCCGAAGAGCCTCATCGGTCCAAGACATGGTCCGGCTTGATTCCATAGGCTGTGGCTATCATCGGGGCATGCAGTTCCAGCAGCTCCAGTACTTCGTCGCGGTCGCGGAGACCCGGCACTTCACCCGGGCCGCGGAGCTCGTCCATGTCGCGCAGCCCTCCCTTTCCCAGCAGATCAAGGCACTGGAGCGGGAGCTAGGGGCCGGTCTGTTCCTGCGGGCGCGCGGCAACATCACGCTCACCGACGCGGGCGAGGCGCTGCTGCCGCTGGCCCGCCGCATCCTGGCCGACGCGGACACGGCCCGGCACGAGGTGCAGGAGCTGGTGCAGCTGCGCAGCGGCCGGGTCCGGCTGGGCGCGACGCCCAGTGTCTGCACCGGGCTGCTGCCGGACGTGCTGCGCGCCTTCCACGACCGCTACCCGGGCATCCAGCTGCTGATCGAGGAGGGCGGCTCCCACGATCTCGTACGGGAACTCGCCCGCGGCGCCCTCGACCTCGCCCTGGTCGTCCTGCCGCTGCCGACGCCCTCGCCGGCGCTGACGACCGTGGAGCTGCTGCGCGAGGACCTGGTGGTGGTGTCATCGCCGGAGGCACCCGCACCCGGCGGTCCGGGCCGACGCACGGTCCGCGTCTCCGATCTGGAGTCAGAGCGCCTGGTGATGTTCCGGCACGGCTACGACCTGCGCGAACTGACCGTGGCCGCCTGCCGTGCCGAGGGCTTCGAACCCGACTTCGCGGTGGAGGGCGGGGAGATGGACGCGGTGCTGGGCTTCGCCCGGGCGGGCCTGGGCGTGGCCGTCGTCCCGCGCATGGTCGCCACGCGGTCCGGGCGGGGTCTACGGGTCACCCCGCTCGCCCGCCCCGGACTGCACCGCACGATCGCCCTGGCACACCGCAGCGACGTGGCCCCGCCCCGGGCCGCCCGCGAACTCCAGCGGATGCTGCTGGAACGGTGAGCCCGTGTCGGTGCCTGTGACTCAGCCCGTCGCGTCCACCAGCGCCAACTCGTGCAGCCGGTCCGGCGGGCCCGGGCGGGCGTAGTACCAGCCCTGCGCCGTGTCGCAGCCCAGTATCCGCAACTGCTCGGCCTGGGCGCCGGTCTCCACGCCCTCCACCGTCACCGCGAGGTCCAGGCTGTGGGCGAGGGAGACGATCCCTTCGACGATCTTGAGGTCGACGGGGTCCGCCGGGAACTGCTGCATGCTCTGGGTGAAGGAGCGGTCCAGCTTGAGGATGCTGACCGGGAGGCGGCGCAGGTTCGCCAGGTTCGAGTAGCCGGTGCCGAAGTCGTCCAGGGCGATGTCCACGCCCATTTCGGCAAGCCGGCGCAGCGGCTTGAGCAGGTCGTCGTCGGCGCCGATGAGGGCGGACTCGGTGACCTCTAGGCACAGCGCGTCCGGTGCGACGCCCGCGCGCTCCAGGATGTCGACGGTGTCCTGGACCAGGCCGGGGTGGGTGAGCTGGCAGGGCGAGAGGTTGACGTTGATGCGGAGCGGGCCCGCATCGTCGTACCGTTCTCGCCACTCGCGGGCCTGGCGCACCGACTGCTCAAGGACCCAGCGGCCCAACGGGACGATCAGGCCGGTGTGTTCGGCGAGCGGAATGAAGCGGTCCGGGCCGAGGACGCCGTGCTGCGGGTGCAGCCAGCGCACCAGCGCCTCGGCGCCGCGCACGCTGCCGTCGCCGAGGTGGACGAGCGGCTGGTACTCGATGAAGAACTCGCCCCGGTCCAGCGCCGTCGGCAGCGCGGTGGTCAGCCCGTGCCGGGTGATGGCGCGGGCGTCGGCCTCCTCGTCGGCGAGCTCGAAGCGGTTGCCGCCCGCCGACTTGGCCCGGTACATGGTGATGTCGGCGCTGCGCAGCACCTCCGCCGGGCTGCGCTCCCCCGCCGGCCCCTCGACGATGCCGATGCTGCCGCGCACGGTGAGTTCACGGCCGTCGACGCTGATCGGGGTGACCAGCGCGTTCATGATGCGGGCGGCGAGTTCGTCGACCTCGTGCTGGGTGTCGGCGCCGGTGGTCAGCGCCACGAACTCGTCGCCGCCGAGCCGGGCGACCATCTCGCCGGGCGCGGTCGTGCACGCCTGCAGCCGGTCGGCGACCTCGACGAGCATCCGGTCGCCGGCCGCGTGGCCGAGGCTGTCGTTGACGGTCTTGAAGCCGTCCAGGTCGAGGTAGCACAGGCCGAAGCGCTGGCCGCTGCCCGCGCCCAGCGCCTTCTCCAGGCGCTCGAAGAAGAAGGTGCGGTTGGGCAGGCCGGTGAGCGCGTCGTGGGTGGCCTCGTAGCGCAGCCGCAGATTGAGCAGCCGGCGTTCGGTGGTGTCCTCCATGAGGGCCAGCTGGTACTGCGGGGTGCCGTCGGCGTCGCGCAGCAGCGAGACCGTCAGGTTGGTCCACAGGACCGTTCCGTCAGGTCGGTAGAACGCCTTCTCCAGGTGGTAGTGCTCGCGCTCGCCGCGGACGAGTTCGTCGTAGAGCGTCCAGGTCTGCGGCGCGTCCTCGGGGTGGGTCCACTCCTGGACCCTGCGGCCGCGGATCATCTGGTCGGTGAGACCGAACATGCGCAGCAGGGCGCCATTGACTTGCAGGACGTTGCCATCGAGGTCGGCGATGCCGATTCCTATGGCCGCGCCCTCGAAGACCGCGCGGAAGCGGGCCTCGGTGTCGTGCAGCGCCTGCGCCACCAGGCCCTGCGCCTTCAGGGCCGCCGCGGAGATTGCCTCCTGCTCGGCCAGCGTCCGTTCGCGCAGTGCCTGTGCGAACCCGGCGGCCATGGCGTGCTGCAACCGCGCCGAACGCGCCCGCAGTTCCTCCCGGTCGCCGTCCTCGCCGCAGTAGAGCACCAGGTAGGCGTCGACGCAGTCCAGGGTGCGGGTGAGCGCCTCCGGGTCGGTGCAGTGCGCTCCGACGAGGGCCGCGCCGACCGCCCTGCCCTCGTCCGCGTCGAGCGTCCGGGTGTGCAGCGCCTCGCTCAACCGCCGGGCCAGTGGCAGGAGTTGCTGCTCCAACTCCGGCCGGGTCAGCGACGTCGAGGTCACCGGGAAGACCGCCCGGCTCCAGATCGTCGCGAACCTGCGCAGTCTGTCGAAAGGCCCGTCCGGTTCCGCGGTCACGCCGTACGCCCCACGCCGGCGAACCCGGAGAACGCATAAGGATCCTCGTCCTCCGGTGCCGTCTCGGGCCGCCAGTGCGGCATCGACACCAGTCCCGGTTCCACCATGTCGTACCCCTCGAAGAACCGCGCGATGTCGTCGCGCGAACGCATGATCAGCGGGTTGCGAATGTCCTTGTACACGTCCACCGTGCCCGCCGCCCGCTCGGCGGGGAGCGGGATTCCCTCGTACGAGGCATGGGTGAGGATCAGCAGGCTGCCGGGCGCGAGCGCCTCGCGCAGTTCGGCCACGGCCCCGTACGGGTCGTCCTCGTCTTCCACGAAGTGCAGTATGGCAACCAGAAGGAGCGCCACTGGCCGGTTCAGGTCGATCAGTCGCTCCACTTCGGCGCTCGCGAGGATCTCCTGGGGCTTGCGGAGGTCGGCGGCGACGACGCCCGCACCCTCGTTGCCCGCGAGGACCGCCTCGCTGTGCGCGACGGCGACCGGGTCGTGGTCGACGTACACGACGTGCGCGCCGGGCCGGGCCGCCTGGGCCACCTCGTGGGAGTTGCCGAAGGTGGGAATGCCCGAACCGATGTCCAGGAACTGGTCGATGCCCTCGTCCACGGCGAAGCGCACGGCCCTGCGCATGAAGGCACGGTTCGCCTGCATGATCTTGGGGAGCCCCGGCATGAACTCCATCGCCTTGCGGGCCGCGTCCCGGTCGACCTCGAAGTTGTGCGAACCGCCCAGGTAGTAGTCGTAGATGCGGGAGACACTGGGCACCGAGATGTCGATGCTTCGTGGGGCCCAGGCGGGACGCTCCATCTATCTCTCCAAGGCGTTGGCGATCCGGTGTTCGAGCTGAGGCTACTGATCGCCTGCCAACGGGGCGAGCTGAAACGGAAATTGACCGTCCGTTCCCGGTCACTGCCTGTGGCACTTGCCGCATTCGTCCGGTACTGCGCCGCGCCGGGGCCAACTCCCGTCCCTCCAGGGGCACAACGCAAAGGGGTCCGCCCCCTCCGTGCGGTGCGGAGGGGGCGGACCACGGTCGTACGCGCTGTCCGGTGCAGTCAACCCTGGGGAGGTGACGGCTACTTCTTCGGCGCGCCGACCGGCTTTCCGTCGGGCGCCATGGCGTACCACGTGCCGCCCACGCCCTGGCCGTTGGTCTCCCCGGGCGCCTTGTCACCGGAGAAGGTGTACGCCGGCCAGCAGTCGACGGTCATCTGCTTGACGCCGTCGGGGCGGGTGAAGCCCATCAGGCCCTTCTTCTCGACGCCCTTGGTGTCGTTGGGCTCGACCGGGGCGACGGCCGGCCACTTCTCCAGGCAGGAACCGGTGCAGTTGGAGATCGGGTCGGGCCAGGCCACGTCCTTCAGGAAGCGGTAGACCGTCATGCCGTTCTTGTCGACGACGATCTTGCCGAGCGTGGGGTCGGTGCGCACCGACAGACCGGGCAGGCTCGCGAGCGTGGCCTTCTTGCCGTCGGGGGCGAGCGCGAACCACTTGCCGCCCACGCCCTGACCGGCGATGTCCCCGGCCTTGGAGTCCTTCGCGTAGCGGTACGCGGGCCAGCCGCTGATGGTCAGCTGCTTGGTGCCGTCGGCCCGGGTGACCTCGCCGAGCAGGGCCTTGTCGATGCCGGCGCCGGCCGTGGCGTCGTCCGCGGGAACCGGCGGCCAGGTCTTGGCGCAGTCGCCGTCGCAGCTCGACTTGGGCGGCTCGGCGGTGTCCGCGTCGAAGCGGTACAGGGTCAGACCGCCGCCGTCCGTCAGCACCTTGCCGAGTTCGGCGTTCTGGGTGACGGCAAGCTTGCCCGCGGCCGAGGGCTGGGCCGCGGAGCCCTGCCCGTCGGCCCCGTAGCCGTTGCTGGGACTGGCGGCGGTCGTGCCGCCGGCGGCGACGCTGCCGTAATCGCCCGCCGCGGCCGTGGCCCCGACGTTCTGGCTGCCCACGGAGGAAGTGCCGCTGTCCTGGCCGCACGCCGTCGTCAGGGCCAGCATGGCCGCGGCGCCCACCACATACGAGGCGCTCCGCCAGGAGGTCTTCATCGTCAACAACTCCCCATAATCACAACGGTGTTGCAGCGCCCTGCTGCTCCGCTGCACGAGCATGGGTACGAATGGGACCCGCGGTTGTGTTCAACCGCCTCACAAATTTCTTTCCGGAACCCGTGACACCGGCACTCCATCTCGCACATACGTGCGCATTTACGGCCCCCCGGGTGCACGCCGGTCAAACCACCGCACGCCCTTCATCCCCCGTTCGGACCAATCCCGGCGCGCTCCGGCGCGCCTCGGCGCGCCAAGGCTCATGATCTTCGTCGTGCATGGACCCGAACCGACCCAAACCACCTTCGCCGCAAGGGCGTTGGCGCTGGTGACGCTGACCTGGCTGCTGGTGGGGGCACCGGCCGGCGCGGCGACGGCCGACGCCTGCGCATACGCCTCGGCCGGCCCGGACGGGATACAGGCGGTGGCGGTCGCCGGAGACCTCTCCTGGCCGACTCCCCCGGTGTGCCCCCCACCCACGCCGACACCGCCCCCCACACCGACACCCAAGCCCTCGCCGACACCCCCCAAGCCGAAGCCGCCCCCTCCGGCGCCCACACCCACACCCACCCCCACCCCAAAGCCGAAACCGACACCGAAGCCGACC
This sequence comes from Streptomyces sp. NBC_00461, assembly GCF_036013935.1. NCBI lineage: Bacteria > Bacillati > Actinomycetota > Actinomycetes > Kitasatosporales > Streptomycetaceae > Streptomyces > Streptomyces sp. NBC_00461. Next base: position 8,750,293 of record NZ_CP107902.1, on the reverse strand, counting down.
CCGAAACCCGAACCGCCGCCCGCCTCGCCCTCTCCGGCGCCTGCGCGGCCCGCGCCACCTCGCCCGACCCCGAGCCCGACTCCCCCGCCCGCGCCGACCCCTCCGGCTCCGCCCCCCACCCCGAAGCTGTCGGCCAAGCCCACCCCCCGTCCGGTCGCGGCCCCGGTGACCTACCCGCACTACCGGACGCCGGTACGCAAGAGTCCGTCGCACGGCACTGCGTCACCGATCGTCTTTGTCCTGATCATCACGGCGCCCGCCGTGATCGCCGTCGCCGCCCTGCGGCCGCGCTGATTTCTGGAGGCATCTCTTGCCGGAATGGCTTGTTCTCACCCTCGCGATGCTGGCCGCCTGCGCCGTCGTGGTCATCATCACCTTCGTGCGACACCGGGCCGCGCCCGAGGACGAGGACCCCAACGACACCCCTGACGTCATCGAGTACATGACCATGTGGATCGGCGTGGTGTACGCCATCGTCCTGGGCCTGGCCATCGCCGGCGTGTGGGAGGGGCGCAGCGCCGCCCAGGACCACGTACAGGCGGAGGCCGTCGCACTGCACGAGATCTCGGAGCGGGTACGGGTCTATCCGGCCGACGTCCGTGACCGGATTCGGGACGATGTCAACGCCTATGTCGGACAGGTCGTCAACACCGAGTGGAAGACGATGGCCGACGACGGCCGCCTCACCTCGCGCGGTGCCGAACTCTTCGCCCGCGTCCGCCAGGACGTCACCGACTACCAGCCGAAGACGGACTTCGAGGCCCAGGCGTACCAGCCGCTCCTGGACCAGGTCACCGCGGCGGACCAGGCCCGCAGTGCCCGGGCCGACTCCATGGGGGCGACCATGCCGGGCGTGGTGTGGTTCGGGCTGCTGGCCGGGGCCGTGGTCACCATCGGCATGATCTTCGCGCTGCAGATCCGGCGCACCATGCGCGAACTGATCCTCGCCGGGCTGTTCTCCGCCCTGATCGCCTTCCTGCTGTTCCTCATCTGGGACTTCGACGCGCCGTACACCCGGGGCATCACGGCCTCGGCGTCACCGTTCCTGAACCTCTTCCCGCACATCCAGTCCTGAGCGGCCCTCACCCGACGAAGCGCCGGGGGACGCGCGCCACGCCGTCACCGTCCCCTGGCCGGCCCACACGGTTGCCCCATTCGCGCTACTCCGATCGCGCGCACGCACACCTGTTCCTAGCGTTTCGGTCATCGAGGTGCATTTCCCCTGAAAGCGGAAAGGGTCCGCAGCTGCTCCTCGGGGACCGGAGGAACACCATGCGCGCGATACGCGTCGCCTCGGCCGTACTGCTGGGCCTCGGCGCCCTGGCCCTCTCCGCACCGGCCGCCGTCGCCAGAGGCGACGGCCACAACATCACACCCTTCGCCTTCAGCGTGCTGCCCTCGACCGTCGCGGCCGGTGCCCAGGTCACGCTTCATGTGAACCGGGACGGCGACTGCAAGGGACCGGCGACGGTCAGATCGGCGGTGTTCGACACCGTCACCATCCGGCCGGGCAGTTCCTGGGCACAGGCGAAGGTCGACTGGGACGCCAAGCCGGGCGCCGTGTACCGGGTGACGTTCACCTGTGACGGCGCCAGCGGTTCCACGGATCTGACCATCGCCGGCGGCCACCCGCACCACCCGACACCCGTACCGGTCAACCCCACGGTGGTGCCCGTCACTCCCAGCCGCGGCGTGCACGCCGGTGAGGGCGGCAGCATCGCCGGGTTCGACCTCAAGGAGATCGGGATGGGCGCGGCGCTCATCGCGGGCTCGGTCGGAGCGGCGTACCACTTCTCGCGCCGCCGCAACGGCGAGGACGACGCCTGAGGACATGCCTTCGCCCCGGAACCCTCAACAGGTTCCGGGGCGAAGGCATGTCGGAAGGTCAGATGCGCCTCTCGGACCTCCGGCGCAACCAGAACACCCCGCCGGCCACGACGGCCGCGGCCACGAGACCGCCACCGATGGCCACGTCGGTCGGCGTCGCCCCGCTGGAGTTGCTGCCACCGAGACCGCCCTGGACGCCTCCGATGACGGTGAAGGCGGCCGGGTTCGTCAGGGTCCTGCCGTTGCAGTTGACGGTGATGCTGTGCGAGCCCGTCCGCGCGTTCCTGTTGACCGTCGCGGTGCCCCTGGCCGTGTTGGTGTTTCTGACCGGGGTCAGAGGCGTGGGCTGGAACGCCTCCGAGGTCGCCGTGCCGCCGCCGGGGCAGCCGTCGACGGTGATGGTCAGTTGCCCGCCACGGGCGATGACACTGGGCAGGGCGACGATGTTGGTCGGGCTGATGTTCATGCCGTCCCGCGCGACGGCCACCGGCGCGGCGAGGCCGAGGGCGGCGACCGCGACGGCAGAGACCGCCAGGGCACGATGAGTACTCATGTGATCCTCCGCGGAAGACGCCCCGGGGCCCGTCCCCGGTCTGTCGGCGAGAAAGCGTCTCCCAGAAAAACCCTCAGTTGCGCTGGACTCGCCCGCATTTCGGCGATGGTCCGTCCTGGTGAGAGGACACGCCGGGCTATTGCCGCGCAATCGGATATCGCCGCAGGTCACGGACCGTCAGAAAATTCTGGTCCGCCGCGACTCGGATGGCGCACCGAAGCGTGGAAGCCACCCGTTCGCTTCTGTCCCGTCGCCGGTTTCCCCCGCGGCATTTAGCGTTGTCCTCATGCGCGAATGGCGGGGCGACGGCCGCGTCGAGAGGGGAAACGAATGTCTGCGTCCGAGTTGGCCGAACTGGCTGAAGAGGAGGAGCGGCGGAAGAAGCGTGCTCCTTGGGGCGTGATAGCGCTTGTTCTGCTGACCGGCCTCGCGCTCATTCGGAACGGCTCGGGAGAGTTCGACGTGGGTCCGCCGCAGCCCGCCTCCGCGGCCGCCGCCGACAGCCGGGTCCCCGGCGCCACGGGCACCGTCCAGCCGCTGCCGTACGCCCTGCCCGACCGGGTCAGGATCCCCACGATCCGGGTCGACGCACCGGTCCTGCCGGTGGGCCTGGACTCGGACGGCTGGGTCGCGGCGCCGCCCCCGGAGGACCCGAATCTGGCGGGCTGGTTCACCGGCGGCGTCTCTCCCGGCGAGAAGGGCACCGCGGTGGTGGTCGGCCACGTCGACAACAAACAGGGCCCCGCCGTTTTCTACAACCTCGGCGCCCTGAAGAAGGGAAATCGCGTCGAGGTCGCCCGCAAGGACGGAAAGACGGCCGCATTCGAGATCTACGGCATCGAGGTCTTCGACAAGAACAACTTCCCCGGCGACCGCGTCTACGCGTCCAAAGGCGGACCGGAACTGCGGGTCATCACCTGCGGGGGCGGTTTCTCGAAGCAGCACGGTTACGACGGGAACGTCGTCGTCTTCGCCCGCCTGGTCGAGACCCGCTGAGAGTTTCCCCGACCGGGCGGGCGGAATCCGGTTATGCGTTTCGCCTTCTCGGCAGGGTGATGTGGTAGCCGGAATCCAGTAGTTGCGGCAGATAGGTGCGCAGGGCCCGGACACTCTGGGAACGGTTGCCCCCGGCGTCGTGCGAGAGCACCACGACGCCGGGGGCGGCGCCGTCCTCGACGCGGTGGACGATGGTGCGGGTGCCGGGGGTGGTCCAGTCGAGGCTGTCGACGGTCCAGGCGAGGGGCTCCATGCCCATCTCGGCGCCGAGTTGGAAGGCCGCGCGGTTCCAGGCACCGTAGGGGGCACGGAACCACACGGGCGGCTCCCCGTAGGCCTTCTCGATGACGTCGCTGGTGCGCTCCATCTCGGAGCGGATCCGGGAGCGCCTCAGACGGGTCAGCAGGGGGTGGGTCCAGGTGTGGTTGCCGACGATGTGGCCGTCGTCGGCCATCCGTGCCAGCAGGTCCTGGTTGTCGACGGCCATCTCCCCGCACACGAAGAACATGGCGCGTACGTCGTGCTCGGCCAGGGTGTCCAGGATGTGCGGGGTGTATCGGGGGTCGGGGCCGTCGTCGAAGGTCAGCACCATCGTGCGGCCGCGGCCGGACATGCGCAGGAACGGCTCGTGCCGTACGGGCGTCCTGCCGGGTGCCGCACGCGGCGGCCCGCCGTACCCGGTCAGGGGCTGGAGACGGTAGGCGGACGGCTTGAGCGCGGAGCCGGCCCGGGGGCCGGCGGCGGGGGCAGCAGGGGCGGGGGCGGGCCGGACCGGCTCCTCGCCCCCACTCAGCGCGAGGGCGCTTCCGGCGCCTGCCGCGCCCAGAACGGCTGCGGCGGCGATCAACGCCCGGCGCCGTGTGAGCAACTGATCGTTCTTCATGACTCATCAGTCGCCCGCCCGCGGGCCGACGCTCCCCGGCAACACCGAAGCGGCGGCAGAAATCCACCTGCCTGGCCCAAGCAACCGGCCGGTCACGGCGTGTCGCCGGCACCGCGGCGCGAACTCGCGCTCGGTGTGCGGGGGTTCCGGGGGTGGCGCCGGAGGCGCGCACCGCAGGCGTGAGCGGTCAGCGGCGGCGTACCAGCGGGAACGGCAGCGTCTCGCGGATCGTCAGGCCCGTGAGGAACATGACCAGCCGGTCGACGCCGATGCCCAGGCCTCCGGTGGGCGGCATCGCGTATTCGAGGGCGTCGAGGAAGTCCTCGTCGAGTTCCATCGCCTCGGGGTCTCCCCCGGCGGCCAGCAGGGACTGGGCGGTGAGGCGGCGGCGCTGTTCGACGGGGTCGGTCAACTCGGAGTAGGCGGTGCCGAGTTCCGTGCCGAAGGCGACCAGGTCCCACCGCTCGGCCAGCCGTGGGTCGCTGCGGTGCTGGCGGGTGAGCGGGGAGACGTCGGTCGGGAAGTCCTTGTAGAACGTGGGAAGTTGGGTCTTCTCCTCGACGAGGCGTTCGTACATTTCGAGTACGACGTCGCCGCGGCCGTCGTCGACGGTGTACGGGACGCCGGCCCGGTCGCACAGCCCCAGCAGCGCCTCCAGGTCCGTGTCCGCGTCGATCTCCTCCCCCAGCGCCTCGGAGATCGCGCCGTAGACCGTCTTGACCGGCCAGGACCCGGAGATGTCGTACACCGTGCCGTCCTTGTGGGCGATGGGCGAGCCGAAGGCGGCGGTGGCCGCGCCCTGGATCAGTTCCCGGGCGAGGTCGAGCATCACGTCGTAGTCGGCGAAGGCCTGGTAGGCCTCCAGCATCGTGAACTCGGGGTTGTGCTTGTAGGACACGCCCTCGTTGCGGAAGGTGCGGCCCAGCTCGAAGACCTTCTCCATCCCGCCGACGCACAGCCGCTTCAGATACAGCTCGGGGGCGATGCGCAGGTAGAGGTCTAGGTCGTAGGCGTTGATGTGGGTGGTGAAGGGGCGGGCGTTGGCGCCGCCGTGGATCTGCTGCAGCATCGGAGTCTCGACCTCGAGGTAGCCGCGCTCCAACAGGCCCTGACGCAGGGCCTGTACGGCGGTGGAGCGGGCGCGGATCACCGCGCGGGCATCGGGGCTGGAGACCAGGTCGAGGTAGCGCATGCGGACCTTGGCCTCGGGGTCGGCGAGGCCCCCGCGCTTGTCGGGCAGCGGGCGCAGGCACTTGCCGATGAGCTGCCAGGAGGTGACGAAGACGGTGGGCTCGCCCTTGTCACTGATGCCCGCGCGGCCGGTGGCACTGATGTGGTCGCCGATGTCGGTGTCGGCCGTGAAGCAGTCGAGGGCGGGCCCGGAGTCCTCACGGGTGAGGGCGAGTTGGCGGTCGCCGGACCAGTCGCGCAGAACGGCGAAGACGATGCCGCCGAAGTCACGGACCAGCATGATGCGGCCCGCGACGGTGACCTTCTCGCCCTCGCGGACGTCGGCGAGGGCGTGGGTGCGCTGCGGGATGCCGACGGGGTAGGGGTCGGTGCCGTCGGCGCGCAGCCGGTCGAGCGTGCGGTGCCGGATGCGGACCTGTTCGGGCAGGCCGGCATGCCCGTCGCCGGGCCCGGCCTCGTCCCCTCCGGCGAGGCCGAGCGCCGACAGCGACGGCAGGCCCTCGGTGGTCGCGGGCCTGGACGCGCCCTTCGGGTGCCCCTTTCCCCAGAGTTTGCGCAGGGACGGTACCGAGACGAAGCCTTCGGCGATGGCGGAGGCCAGGCCGATGCGGGCGAGGGAGCCGGTGTCGCCGTAGCAGATGAAGCGGGGATACCACTCGGGGTGGTACTTGGCGTTGGAGCGGTACAGGGCCTCCAGCTGCCACCACCGGGAGAAGAACAGCAACAGGCGCCGCCACAGCCTGAGGACGGGTCCGGCGCCGATGCGGGCGCCCTCCTCGAAGGCCGAGCGGAAGACGGCGAAGTTGAGGGAGATCCTTCGGACGCCCAGCTTCGGGGCGGCGGCGCACAGGTCGGCGACCATGAACTCCATGACCCCGTTGGGTGCGCTGCGGTCACGGCGCATCAGGTCGAGGGAGACGCCGTCGCGGCCCCAGGGCACGAAGGACAGCAGGGCGAGGAGGCGGCCGTCCTCACTGAGGGCTTCCACGAGGAGGCAGTCTCCGTCGGCCGGGTCGCCGAGGCGGTCCAGGGCCATGGAGAAGCCGCGCTCGGTCTCGGTGTCGCGCCAGGCGTCGGCCTTGTCGACGACCGCCTCCATCTCCTCGTCGGTGAGGTTGGCGTGGCGGCGGACGCGGCAGTGGGCGCCGGTGCGGCGGACCCGGTGCACGGCCTGCCGGGTGACCCGCATGTCGCGGCCGTCGAGGTCGAAGCCGGCGACGTTCAGGATCGCCTCGTCGCCGAGTTGCAGCGCGCCGAGTCCGGCGCGGGCGAAGGCCTTGGCGCCGTCCTCCGAGGCGCCCATCGCGGCGGGGGCCCAGGCGTGCCGGCGGGCCACGTCCAGCCACGCGGCGATGGCGTGCGGCCAGGCCTCCCGGTCGCCCACGGGGTCGCCGCTGGCAAGGCAGACGCCGGCCTCGACGCGGTAGGTGACGGCGGCCTTGCCGCTGGGCGAGAAGACGACGGCCTTGTCGCGGCGGGTGGCGAAGTAGCCGAGGGAGTCCTGCTCGCCGTAGGCCCCAAGGAGGGCGCGGATGCGGGGCTCCTCGTCACCGTGCAGGGCGGATTCCATGCGCTGCGAACGGAACAGGGTGGAGGCGGCGTTGAGCAGGGCGACGGCGCCGAACAGGCCGAGCAGGAAGAACAGGGCCCGGGGTGGGTGCCCGTCGAAGGAATGGCCCGAGACCAGGCCGCCCAGGACCCGGTTGGCGGCCCATGGCAGGCGCTGGCCGCGTGGGAGCGTGCCGGGGAACAGCTCCACCAGGCCCCAGCCGGCGAGGATGCCGACGGCGAGTCCGGCGAGCAGCACGAGCAGGGCGCGGCGGACGGCGGCGCGGCGGGAGGCGGCGTAGAACTCCCGGCGGGCGACGATCAGCAGGGTCAGCGCGAGGGAGCAGACGACGAGGGAGGGGATGGACTCGGCGTACAGGCCCACCAGGACGCCGAGGACGTCGTCGAGGACCAGCAGTCCCAGGTAGACGACGACCAGCCACCAGGCGATCTTCTTGCGGGCGGCGGTCGCGGCGGCGAGCAGGAAGAGGAAGACGGCGTAGGCGAGATTGGCGCTGACCGGCACGATGAGCAGATCGAGGAAGCGGACCACCGGGCGCAGCAGGGCGCGCAGCGGTGGGATGAGGGCCAGCAGCACGCAGAGCAGTCCGAGGGCGCCGAAGAACGCCGCGAAGGCCTCGGGCACCTTGCTCATCGGCCCGTGGCCGGGCGGCCGGGTCCGGCCGGTGGTGTCCTTGGGCGGCAAGGCCTCCGCTGTGGCACTCATGGTTCCGACTGTAGGAAGAGCGCGGCCGCCGCGCCCGTCGAGAGGTCCCGCATGACGGGGGGACCTGGGGCTTCCGATAGCCTCGCAGCCGTGACGGAACAGCACTCGCACCAGTTCGAGCGGGGCACTGACGGGCCCAAGGTCATCGTGGTCGGAGTGGACGGCTCCGACTCCTCACTGCGCGCCGCGGCATATGCCGGTGGCCTGGCCCGGCGCCAGCATGCGCTGCTCGCCGTGGTGTACGTACAGCCGGTGATGGCCGCCGGTGCGGCCATGGGGGTGCCGGTCGCGGAGACGACGGACGAGATCGCCGAAGACCTGGTCGCCCAGATCCGGGACGCGACCGAGCGGACGAAGGGGATATTCGAGGTCCGCTGGGAGTTCCACACGTTCCGCGGTGACCCGTACGGCGGCCTGGTGAAGGCGGCCGACGAGCTGAAGGCGGACGCGGTGGTGGTGGGCGCTTCGGAGCAGGCGGGGCACCGGATCGTCGGGTCGGTGGCCATCCGGCTGGTGAAGGCCGGACGGTGGCCGGTGACCGTGGTGCCGTAGGCGTCACGGCCCCGGCCACCGGGACACGGCTTCCTCACGCAGCTTCGCGAGCACGGCCATACGGTTGTCCGCGTCGATCCTTTTCGTCGTGGTGCGGTCGGGACAGCACCTGCGGAACATCGAGCTGAAATGCGTGCCGTAGTGGATGCACTCGGCCGCGTCACCTCCCCACAGCGGGCGGGCCACGACGTTGAAGGCCGGCTCGTGGCGGGTGCCGACACGCGTGACGTGGATCATCGGGGTGGCGTCGGCGGTCATCGCCGGATTCCTGCCGATCGGCGAGGCGGCCGAACTCACCGACATCGGCATCCTGTTGGCGTTCGTGGTGGTGTGCACGGCGGTGATCGTGCTGCGCCACCGACGGCCGGATCTGCCGCGCACCTTCCGCACACCGTGGATGCCGTTCGTGCCGGCGCTGGGTGTCGTCGCCTCGATCTGGCCGATCACGTATCTGCAGTGGCAGACCTGGGTGCGGTTCGCCGTGTGGTTCCTGATCGGGTTCGGGATCTACTTCGGGTACTCCTGCAGGCGGTCGGAACTGGCCCGCCGCTAGAGTCTGCCGTGATCCGGGGCAACACCGGTGCGTTACGGGGGGATTGAGCAGGGATGCGATCGGGTGGAACGCGCGGGGCGGTCGTGAGCGCCGTGCTCGGTGCCGTCGCCGTACTGGTGCTCGGCGCGTGCGGGACGCAGGTGGCGGGCCGGGGGACGTCGGCATCGCCGACCGGCCCCGTCCCGTGGACCCTCGCGCAACCTTCGGCCGTCACCGGTGCCCGTCTCTCCGGCGACGGCCGCACGCTGCTCCTCGACGCTCAGGTGCCCAGCGGTGCACGCCCGTGCGTGCGGGGGCTGAAGGCGGTGCTCACCGAACCCGTGGAGAACAGCGTGCGGGTGCAGATCACCTTCTCCTCGCCGTCGGGCGACACGCGTTCCGGATGCACCAAGGAGAAGTCGGCCACGACGAAGGTCCGGCTGTCCGGTCCCTTGGGCGGCCGGGAGGTGGTCGTCGACAACGACGTGCAGTTCACCGCCGAGGGCGCCAGGCCGCCCGCGCTCAGGCTGTGCGGGCGGCTGGGCTGCACGCCGCCGGCCACCGGCTGCACGGCCGCCTCCTACGACCAGGCGCTGATCGCGGTCGATGCGCCCGAGCACACCTACCGGGACTCCCAGGACTGCGACGGCAGGTGGATGGTGATGGACTTCTCCTGGCGGACGGGGCCGGCCTGCGACGGCGACGCGGCCCCCGGCTGCTCGTCCCGGCTCGGCGACCGCTGGTTCTTCAAGGCGGAGAAGTCCGGCTGGGTACCGATCGCCGAAGGCTGCCGCACCGTGCAGCGCAGGGAACCGGCCTTCCCGACCTCGATGTGCAGGTCGCTGGCTCCGCTCTCCCCCTCGCTGCACCCCAGCTACCCGCCCGCGTCGCCCGCGCCGGGCCGCTCGTCGGCATCGGCCTCCCCGAGCCCGTCCTGAGAGGCGGCCCGCGTGGGCGTGGGCCGGCCTACTGCCCCATCGTCAGCCCGTCCTTCGCGGCGCCCCGGCTGAGCACCACGTCCCGGATGGCGTCGCGTGCGGCCTTCACCTCCGCGCCCTGGGTGAGCGCCTGGTTGAGGTTCACCACCCGTCCGGCGTCGACGTCGAACATCTGCGGAACGAACTCCGCCTTGGTGACCTCCCAGCGGCCTCCCGGCCGGGCGGGCCGGGTGAAGGTGAAGCGGCCGAGCGTGGACTCGTTGCCGCGCGGGTCCTGGGCTCCGGCGTTGTTGGTCATCTCGCCGGCGATCTGATCGCCCATGCCGTAGACGACCCACGTACCGTTGACCTTCTCGTACGCCTGCGGGACGTGGGCGTGGGTGCCGAGGATGAGGTCGACGTCGGGGCGGCCGCCCGTGCGGGAGGCCGTCAGCTGCTGGGACAGCGCGAGCTGTTGCGGGTCGGGCGCGTCCTGCCATTCGGTGCCCCAGTGCAGGGAGACGACCACCACGTCGGCGCCCGCCCGCCGGGCCGCCCTGGCGTCCGTGACGATGCTGTTCTCGTTCATCAGGTTCACGGCCCACGGCTGGCCCTGCGGCAGCGGATGGCCGTTGGTGTCGAAGGTGTAGGCGAGGTGGGCGACCTTGGCGGGGCCCGCGCGCAGGATCGTGACGGTGCGCGCCTCGGCCTCGGTGCGCGCCGAACCGGTGTGCCGCACGCCCGCGCGGTCGAGGGCGTCGAGAGTGCGGCGGACGCCGTCGACTCCGTCGTCGAGGCTGTGCTCGGAGGCCGTGGAGCAGCCGTCGTAGCCGGTCGCGGCGAGGCCCTGGGCGATCTCGGGCGGCGCCTTGAAGACGGGGTTGTCGGTGTAGTCGCCGTTCGCCCCGTAGACGGTCTCCATGTGACACAGCGCCAGATCGGCGCGGGAGACGACGGGCTCGACGCCGGAGAGCATCGGACGGAAGTCGTAGCCGGTGTCGCCGGCGTCGAAGCGCGCACGGTCGATGACCGTGCTGTGCGGGATGATGTCGCCGGAGGCGACCAGTGTGAATCCGCCGGCCGCGGACTGGGCCGGGGCCGGGGCCGGCCGTCCGGCGGTGGACGGTTGGTGGTGCCGGGCCTGGCAGGCGGCGCCCGCTGCCAGCAGGGCCGTCAGGGCCAGGGCCACCTGTCGTCTGCGTGCAATCATCAGCTCACCCCACTGTGGTCCTATTTACGGACAAATAGGTACGAACTTCCAAGCGCCCCCAAACAACCCCGGCCCACCGATTAGCCCGTCCGGCGCCCGTGAAGAGGTCTCCCGGACCGCGTCCGGCGGTGTCCGGAACCGTTCGTCGAACCGTTCGTCGACGCGATCGACCGTCCGCCGCAGAGCCCGGTGCGGCCCCTGTCCCAAATCGGTCCCCTGCGATGCCATACGCCCATGACGGCCGGAACCACCCTCACGAACGGGCTGACCGCCGACCACGAGCTCGCCGCACTGCAGCGGGAGCACGGTCGGCCCCTCTTCGCGCTCCTGCTCCGGCTCTGCGACGGCGACCGGCAGCGCGCCGAGGACCTCGTGCAGGAGACCCTCGTGCGCGCCTGGCAGCATCCCGAGGCACTGCGCGCCGACGACTTCGAGTCCGTACGGCCGTGGCTCATGACCGTCGGACGACGGCTCGCCATCGACGCGCGGCGGGCCCGGCAGGCGCGGCCGCCCGAGGTCGGGGACGCGATCCTGGAGAACGCCCGGGTGATCGGCGACCACGCCGAGCGTGCGGCAGCCGCCCTCGACGTACGCGAGGCTGTGAAGACACTCACTCCGGAGCACCGTGAAGTCCTGGTGCTCGTGTACTTCCAGGGGGCGAGTGTTGCGGAAGCCGCCGAAACCCTCGGAATCCCTGCCGGTACCGTGAAGTCCCGCGCGTACTACGCGCTGCGCGCCCTGCGCCGGGTGCTTCCGGGATATGCAGCCGACCTGCGGTGAAACCGACGGCTGAGTCAAACCTCCGTAAAGCGCCTTGCTGAGGACCCCGGTTGAGCAATCAGCTGTCCTCATCCGTGTTCCGGACTGGGGGCTCGGGGGCCCCGACACAGGGGCCCGGAGTCGGGCGACGCGCACGCACCGGAGGAAGGCAGGAAGGGATGCTGCACAGAGGTCAAGAGAGCACGGACGGCACCGGCGGCGGTGAACTGGTCGTCCCCATGGCCTGGCTGTACGCCGAGTACATCGCCGACGAGTTGCTGCGGACGGGCGACCTGATGCCACCGACGTCCTTCGAGTTCCGCGCCGGGCGGGACGCCCTGGCGCTGACCGTCTTCCTCTCGGACACGGACGGCGAACTCCCCGGCATCCGGGTGGTCACCCAGCTGGAGACCTGGCTGTCGCTGACGGCGTACGACCAGCCGTGGCAGGACTGGGTGCGCGAGCGGATGACCGCGGTCGCCGCCGAGGCGGCCGAATCCGGCGGGCCCGCTCCGGACGTGGAACTTGCCGAGGCGGCCTGGCGCTGGCTGGAGGAGACCGAGCTGCTCGCGCCCGACCTGAACGCGGTGCCGGGCGGCGCCGGGGCGGTCGGCGAGGACGAGGGTCCGAAGGTGTGGACGAAGGCGTGGCAACTGGGTCTGCCGCTCGGCCACCTCGCCATCCACCTTTTTTAGCCTTGTTGAGATTCGGACCAATCCGCGGCCCTGACGGCTCCGAATCACTTGCTTGCGATTCTGTAGGTGCCTTGAGTGATTCGGCTGCCTGGTGCGTACCGGTGGGAGCAAGGAGTAACCCCACCCGCACCCAACGGCACGAGGATTCGGCATGAGGTCCCAGGAGAGGCATCGCGACGTCGCCGCGTACGCGCTCGGCGTGCTGGACGAGGCGGACGCCTTCCGCTTCGAGGACCACCTCATGGAGTGCACGCGCTGCGCGGCCTCCGTGACCGAATTCGGGCCCATCACCCGGCAGATGATGCTGTACCGCCGGTCGACGCCACGGTTCGTGAGTCCCCTGACCCGGCCCGGCCCGCAGCTGCTGGACCGGCTGCTGGCCGCGGTGGCGACCCGGCACCGGGCCGGACGCCGGCGCTTCCTGTACGCCGTGGCGGCTTCCCTGGTGATCGGGGTGGCCGGGCCCGGGCTCACGATGATGGCGGAGGGCAGCACCCGCGAGGCAGCCGTACGGATGGCGGCGACCGACGCGAAGTCGGGCGTGTGGGCCCAGGTGACGACCCAGGACGAGTACTCGGGCAGCCAGGTCAAGCTGGAGGTGAAGGACGGCGCGGGACCGCGTTCCTGTCGTCTGATCGCCGTCGGCCGCGACGGCTCCGAACAGATCGTCAGCAACTGGACCGTCCCCCGTCACGACGCCCGCCCGATCACCGTCCAGGGCAGCTCGGCCATGCACACCGGTGAGATCGCCCGGTACGAGGTGCGCACCGCGGACGGGGAGCACCTCGTGACGCTCCAGCACGGCTGAGCGCTCAGCTGGTGGTGCCGCGAGGGTCCGTCGTTCGTCTGTGGCGCCGTCGTGGCCGGTCGCGCAGTTCCCCGCGCCCCTCCGGGGCGTCGGCGACTACTTGAGCAGGCGTGACATCCTCCGGTCCGCCAGTGGCTTGCCGCCCGTCTGGCAGGTGGGGCAGTACTGCAGCGAGGAGTCGCTGAAGGAGACCTCGCGGATGGTGTCGCCGCACACCGGGCAGGGCTCACCGGTGCGGCCGTGGACGCGCAGGCCGCTCTTCTTCTCCGCCTTCAGCCGGCCCGCCGCCACTCCCCGGGAGCGCTCGACCGCCTCGGTGAGTGTGGCCCGCAGGGCCTCGTAGAGACGGGTGGTGTCCTCGGGGGTGAGGGATGCGGCCAGTTTGAAGGGGCTCATCTTCGCGGCGTGCAGGATCTCGTCGCTGTACGCGTTGCCCACGCCCGCGATCAGGCTCTGGTCGCGCAGGGCGCCCTTGATCTGGCGTCGCTCGGGTCCGAGGAGTTCCGTGAAGCGTCTCTCGTCGAAGTCGTCCGCGAGCGGGTCGGGGCCGAGGCGGGCCACGCCCGGGATCTCCTGGGGGTCCTGGACCACGTACACAGCGAGGCGTTTTTGGGTGCCCGCCTCCGTGAGGTCGAAGCCCGCCCCCGTCTCCAGGGCCACGCGCAGGGCGAGCGGTCCCTTGCCGGGGCGGGGCGGGCCGTCCGGAAGTCTGTCCTTCCAGTGCAGCCAGCCCGCGCGGGCCAGGTGGGTCACGAAGTGCGGGCCGCCGTCCGTCTCCAGGTCCAGGAACTTGCCGTGCCGGTGCACGGCGGTGACCTCACGGCCCTCGACGGCCGTGAGCGGGGGGTCGTACGTCTTGAGGACGCTGATCGCGACGGGCAGCACCCGCACGATCTCGTGACCGACCAGGTGCTCGGTGAGGAAGTCCTTGAGTGCTTCGACCTCGGGGAGTTCCGGCATACGTCCAGAGTGCCATCCGGCACCGACAGTGCCAGGGGGGTCAGTCGAGTCCGGGGACCATGAACTCGCACCACACGCACTTGCCGCCGCCCCGCGCCTCCACGCCCCACACGTCCGTGAGCAGGTCGACCAGGAGCAGACCCCGCCCGGAGACGCCCGACTCCCCCGCCTCGCGGCGGCGCGGCAGGGCGCTGGAGGAGTCCTCGACCTCGACCCGCAGGCGGCGGTCGCTGCCGCCGAGGACCCTGAGGGTCACGATCGCGGAGCCCTCGGTGTGCATCAGCGCGTTGGTGATCATCTCGTCGGCGACCAGCTCGATCTCGTCGGCGCGCTCCTTGGCGCCCCAGGCACGGACCGCGGCCCGGATCATGTGCCGGGCCTGGGTGAGGGCCTCGGGGTCGCCGGGTGCCACGTGCTGCTGGAGCCGGCCGCCGGGCTGCGCGGTGTCCAGGGCGCGGCGGCGCAGCAGGAGCAGCGCCACGTCGTCGTCGCCGCCGCGTTCCTCGGCCACGTCGATGAGGCAGTCCGCGAGGTCCCGTACGTCGTCCGGTCCTGAGGCGATGAGCGCGGTGAGGACCTGCACGCCCTCGTCCAGATCCGCGCCGGGCTGTTCGACCAGGCCGTCGGTGCACAGCAGCAGCGTGTTGCCGGGGTCGAGCTCCAGGGTGCCGACCGGGTACTCGAGGCTCCCGAACTCGGCGGACAGACCGAGCGGCAGTCCGCCGGGGACCGCGACGCGACGGCAACTGCCGTCCGTGCTCCGGATCAGCGGGTCGATGTGTCCGGCGCGGACGACCTGGACCACCCCGGTGGACAGGTCGGCCTCCGCGTACAGGCAGGTCGCGAAGCGGTCCGTGTCGAGTTCGTGGAGGAAGACGGAGGCGCGGGCCATGACGGTGGCGGGGGTGTGCCCCTCGGCGGCGTAGGCGCGCAGGACGATGCGCAGCTGGCCCATGACGGCGGCGGCGTGCGTGTCGTGGCCCTGGACGTCGCCGATGACGGCGCCGACCTTGCCGCCGGGCAGCGGGATCAGGTCGTACCAGTCGCCGCCGATGTCCCGGGCCAGGGAGCCCGCGGCGGTACCGGCGCGGTAGCGGACGGCGACGTCGGCGCCGCGGACGCTCGGGATGGTGCGCGGCAGCATCGCCTGCTGGAGACCGGTGGCCAGGTCCTTCTCCTGCTCGTAGAAGGTGGCCCGCTGCAGGCTCTGCGCGATGCTGCTGCCGAGGGCGAGCAGCACGTTGCGGTCCTCGGTGGAAAAACCGCGCCGGTCGTTGTAGAGCAGGCCCATCGCGCCGATCGGCCGGGCCTGGACGATCAGCGGCAGATAGGCGGCCGAGGTGATCTTGAGGTCGGTGATGTGCGGCCACAGCAGGGGATAGCGCTCGGCGAACTCCTCCGGCGACTCGATGAAGCAGGGCGTGAGGGTCCGTACGGCCTCGCTCATCGGGTAGGGCTCGTCGATGCGGGTGATGAGAGTGCCGGGGACGAAGCTGCCCGCCGGGCCCTCCGCGATCAGCCGGATGCGGCCGGCCTCGACCAGGCCCATGACCAGGCTGGTGGCGCCCAGATGGGTGAGGCCGTGCGTGTCCTTGACCACGTCGATGACGTCCTGGACGGTGCGGGCGTGCGCGAGGGCGGCCGTGGTGAGCTGGACGACGTTGGTCTGCTCGCGCCGGGCCGCGTCCTGGGCGGCCTGCTCGCGGCGGGCCTCGCTGTCGCCCAGTTCCTGGGTGGCGTCCCGGACGATGCCGATGATGCGGCGCGGACGGCCCGTCTCGTCGCGCCGGATGTAGCCCTGGGTGTGGGTCCAGCGCAGGGTGCCGTCGCGGCGGCGGATGCGGAAGTAGGCGCCGTAGTTCTCGCTGCCGTCCTTCATGGCCTGCGCGACCAGCCCGTCGAGCCGGTAGCCCTCGGATCTGGGCACCCGTACGGAAAGGGAGTCGGGGTGGCCGTCGTACTCGTCCGGGCGCAGGTCGAAGACCTCGTGGGCCTGGGCGTCCATGTGGAACAGACCGCTGTCCAGGTCCCAGTCGAAGCTGCCCATGAGGTTGAGCGCCAGGATCGGATCCGGGTGGGCGGGCCAGTCGTCCGGGAGAGGCAGGGCGCTCACGCCCCGATCAACCATGGGCCCACCTTGCCAGGCTTCACCCGATTCTTCGACCGGGGAGCAGGGAGAAATTCCAGGCTCCCCGGTCGCGCATCGGTGGTCAGCCGTCCACGACACCGGTGGCCGCTTCGCTCCCCTGGGTTACGGAAGCGGAAGGGGGACACACGGAGCGTGACATAGGGTTCGGCGCGACAATGTGGAGTGAGGAGCGCACGGCCGTGGACTGGTTCACCGCACCCGAGTACTGGTGGAGCCGGCTGGTCTTCCAGCGGGCTCTCGCCGGCCTGTACCTCGTGGCGTTCCTGACGGCGGCGCGGCAGTTCCGGGCGCTGATCGGTGAGCGGGGCATGCTGCCGGTCCCCCGCTTCGTCGACCGGGTCCGCTTCAGGCAGGCGCCGAGCCTGTTCCAACTCCACTACTCGGACCGCTTCTTCGCGGCCTGCTGCTGGACGGGCTGCGCCGTCTCGGCGACGCTGATCGCCGGGCTGGACTCCCGGCTCCCCCTCGGGGCGGGGATGTCGCTGTGGCTGATCCCGTGGGCGCTGTACCTGTCGATCGTGAACGTCGGCCAGACCTGGTACGCCTTCGGCTGGGAGTCCCTGCTGCTGGAAGTGGGCTTCCTGGCCGTCTTCCTCGGCAACGACGACGTGGCCCCGCCGATCGTGGTCCTGTTCCTGCTGCGCTGGATCCTGTTCCGGGTGGAGTTCGGCGCGGGCCTGATCAAGATGCGCGGCGACGCGTGCTGGCGGAAGCTGACGTGCCTGGACTACCACCACGAGACGCAGCCGATGCCGGGTCCCCTGAGCTGGTTCTTCCACCACCTCCCGCGGCCCCTGCACCGCGTCGAGGTGGCCGCCAACCACGTCACCCAACTCCTCGTCCCCGTACTGCTGTTCACTCCCCAGCCGGTCGCCACGGCCGCAGCCTCCCTGATGATCGTCACCCAGCTGTGGCTGGTGTTGTCGGGCAACTTCGCCTGGCTGAACTGGATCACCGTCGTACTCGCCGTCTCGGCGCTCGGGCTCCCGGCCGACGCGCCGTCCGTGCCCGGCGCCCCCCTCTGGTACGAGGTCGTGGTCCTCGCGGTCGCCGCGCTGCTCCTCGCCCTCAGCTACCAGCCGGTCCGCAACATGCTCTCCCGCCGCCAGGTCATGAACCGCTCCTTCGACCCACTCCACCTGGTGAACACCTACGGCGCGTTCGGCAGCGTCAGCCGGCAGCGGTACGAGGTGGTGATCGAGGGCACGGACGACGCCGTGCCGCACGAGGAATCGGACTGGCGCGAGTACGAGTTCAAGGGCAAGCCGGGCGATCCACGGCGCTGGCCGCGCCAGTTCGCGCCGTACCACCTGCGCCTCGACTGGCTGATGTGGTTCGCCGCGCTCTCGCCCTCGTACGCCGGGGCGTGGTTCGGCGCCCTGGTGGAACGGCTGCTGGAGAACGACCGAGACACGCTGCGGCTGCTGCGCCGGTCCCCGTTCCCGCCCGACGCGCCGCCCCGCTACATCCGCGCCCGCCTCTTCCGCTACCGGTACACGAGCTGGCGCGAGCTACGGGAGACGGGCGCCTGCTGGGAGCGGACGTATGTGCGGGAGTATCTTCCGCCGACGCGGCTTGAGGGGGTGGCCCGGCGCGGCTGAAGTCCGGCGCGACGGGCCACCGCGCATCAAAGGCCGTACACCCGTGTCGCCGTGCCGTCGAAGACGTCCGCGCGTTCCTCCGCGTCGAGACCTCTCGTCAACTCCCTTGTCAGGGACAGCACTTCGCCGTACGTCGCCGTCGCGGTGCACACCGGCCAGTCCGAGCCGAACATCAGACGGTGCGGACCGAAGGCCTCCAGGGCCGTCTCGGTGTACGGGCGGAGGTCTTCCACGCTCCAGGAGTCGGGGTCCGCCTCGGTGATCAGGCCGGAGAGCTTGGCGTAGGTGTTGGGGAGAGCGGCGAGGGCGTGGAGGTCGGGGGCCCAGGGTTTCAGGGCGCCGGAGGCGATCGGCGGCTTGCCCAAGTGGTCGAGGACGAAGGCGAGTTGGGGCAGGGTGGCGGCGGCCTCGGCACAGGCGGGCAGCTGGTGCGGGAGGACGACAAGGTCGTGGACCAGGCCCGCCTCGGCCACGGCTGCCAGGCCCCGGAGTACGTCCGGGCGAAGCAGCCACTGGGGGTCGGCCTCGCCCTGGACCTGGTGGCGGATGCCCTTGAGGTGCCGGCCGCCGGGGAGTTCGCGCAGGCGGGCGAGTTCCTCGGCGATGTCCGGGCGGGTGAGGTCGGTCCAGCCGACCACGCCGGCGATCAGGTCGTGCGAGGCGGCCAGTTCCAGGAACTCCGGGGTTTCCTCCGGCACGGTGACGGTCTGGACGAGGACCGTACGGTCGACTCCGGCCGCGCGTGCCTCGGGGACGAGGTCGGTGAGGGTGAAGTTCCGGCGCAGCGGGCTGAGTTCGGGGATCCAGGACTGGTCCCTGACCGACAGGTCCCACACGTGGTGGTGCGCGTCCACCGTCATGGCAGCTCCCACACGACGGGCAGGCCCGCGGCCGTGCCCTCGTCGGAGTAGTCGTGCACCACGTCCAGCAGCTCCGCCATCCGCGCCTGCCAGGTGACGTTGACCGGGAGCTTCTCCAGCTCCGCCAGGAGGCGGCCGTAGTCCTCGCACTCCAGGACATGGAAGAGGTCGGTACTGCTGCGCCAGATCGTCCACGAGGTGACGCCGGCCGCACGGATCGCGTCCGTCAGCTCCATCGGGACCTCCCGGTGCGCGGCCTCGTACTCGGCGATCCGGTCCGCGCGGACCGTGGTGTGCAGGGCGACTCTCATGACGGTTCCTCGACGGGTACGGGGGCGGCGGCGGGCAGGAGGCCGGTGTCGCGGAGCTCCTGCCAGAAGGATGCGGGTACGTGTGCGGCGAACTGTTCGGCGCAGTCGTGGACCTGGTCCGGGGTGCGCGCGCCGACCAGGACGCCGGCCACCGCCGGATGGGCGGCGCAGAAGGCGAGGGCAGCGGCGCGCAGGTGCGTGCCGTGGCGCTCGGCCACGGACTGCAGGTGCAGGGCGCGCTGCAGTATCTCGGCCGGCGCCACGGCGTAGTCGTACGTCGCCGCGGACTGCGGGTCGGCCAGCAGGCCGGAGTTGAAGGCGCCGCCGATCACCACCGAGGTGCCTCGCTCCTGGGCGGCGGGCAGCAGTTCGGTCAGGGCCCGCTGGTCGAGCAGCGTGTAGCGGCCGGCGCACAGCACCACGTCCACGTCGGTGTCCCGGACGAAGCGGGTGAGCATCTCGGCCTGGTTCATGCCGGCGCCGATCGCGCCCACGACGCCTTCCGCGCGCAGCTTCTCCAGCGCCGGATAGCCCTCCCGGAAGGCCTGTTCCGCGTGGTCGTCGGGGTCGTGGAGGTAGACGACGTCGACGCGGTCGAGGCCGAGGCGTTCCAGGCTGGCGTCGAGGCTGCGGCGTACGCCGTCGGCGCTGAAGTCCCACACGCGGCGGTGGGTGGCGGGCACGGCGAAGCCGTCCGCCAGGTCGTCGCCGCCCGCGTCGGACGGCTCCAGGCGGCGGCCCACCTTGGTGGAGATCGTGTAGGCGGTACGGGGGCGAGTGCGCAGGGCGGCGCCGAGGCGGCGTTCGGACAGGCCGAGGCCGTAGTGCGGGGCCGTGTCGAAGTACCGGATGCCCTCGTCCCAGGCGGTCTCGATGGCCTGGTGGGCCTCCTCGTCGCTCAGTTCCGCGTAGAGGTTGCCGATGCCGGCGCCGCCGAAGGCCAGCGCGCTGACCTCGACCCCGCTGCCGCCGAGGCGCTTCACCGGCCCACCGGCCTCAGGCGCAGGCCCTGCATGCCGCCGTCGACGGCGAGTGAGGTGCCGGTGGTGGCGCCGGACAGCGGGCTCGCCAAGTAGGCGATGGCGCCCGCGACTTCGGCGGCGCTGACGAGGCGGCCGGTGGGCTGGCGGGCCTCCAGGGCTGCGCGTTCCGCGGCGGGGTCGGGGGCGGCGTCGAGCAGTCGGCTGACCCACGGAGTGTCCGCCGTGCCGGGGTTGACGCAGTTGACGCGGATGCCTTCGCGGACGTGGTCGGCGGCCATGGCGAGGGTGAGGGAGTAGACCGCGCCCTTGGCCGCGCTGTACAGCGCCCGCTGCGGCAGGCCCGCGGTGGCGACGATGGAGCAGGTGTTGACGATGGCCGCGTGCTCGGAGCGGCGCAGGTGCGGCAGGGCGGCGCGGGCGACGCGGACCATGCCGACGACGTCGACGTCGAGGACGCGGTGCCATTCGGCGTCGTCGTTGTCCTCGACGGTGCCCTGGGCTCCGACGCCCGCGTTGTTGACCAGGACGTCCAGGCCGCCGAGTTCGGCCGCGGCGGCCGCCACCGCCTCGCGCACCGCCGCGTCGTCGGCGACGTCGGCCCGGTAGGCGAGCAGCGGCTTGTCGACCGAGGTGGGGTCGAGGTCGAGGACGGCTACCTGGGCGCCGCGGGCGGCGAGGAGTTCGGCCGTCGCCCGTCCGATGCCCGAGGCTCCGCCCGTGACCAGGGCCTTGAGCCCCTCGAAGTCGCTCATGCCGCCCGTCCGTTCTTGTGGTCGAGGTCGGCGGCCCAGAAGGTGCCGCCGGGGAAGGTGTAGCGCGTGATGGACTCGGGCCGCATGGCGGCCGAGAAGCCCGGCGCGGTGGGTGCCGTGTAGTGACCCTCGTGGATCACCACCGGGTCGAGGAAGTGGTCGTGCAGATGGTCGACGTACTCGATCACCCGGTCGTCCATGGTGCCGGAGACCGCCACGTAGTCGAACATCGACAGGTGCTGGACGAGTTCGCACAGGCCCACGCCGCCCGCGTGCGGGCAGACCGGCACGCCGAACTTGGCGGCCAGCAGCAGGATCGCGAGGTTCTCGTTGACGCCGCCGACGCGGGCCGCGTCGATCTGGAGGACGTCGAGGGCACCGGCCTGCAGGAGCTGCTTGAACACGATCCGGTTCTGCACGTGCTCGCCGGTCGCGACCTTGACCGGTGCGACCGCCTTGCGGATCGCCGCATGACCGAGGACGTCGTCGGGGCTGGTGGGCTCCTCGATCCAGTACGGGTCGAACTCGGCCAGCGCCTTGGTCCAGCGGACAGCCTCGTCGACGCCCCAGCGCTGGTTGGCGTCGATCGCGATACGGATGTCCGGTCCGACGACGGAGCGGGCGACCCGGCAGCGGCGTATGTCGTCGTCGAGGTCCGCGCCGACCTTGAGCTTGATCTGAGTGAAGCCGTCGGCGATCGCCTGGGCGGCGAGCCGAGTGAGTTTCTCGTCGCTGTAGCCGAGCCAGCCTGCAGAGGTCGTATAGCCGGGATATCCGCGCTCCAGCAGTCGGGCCGTGCGCTCCTGTGCGCCGGGCCTGCCCCGGCGCAGGATCTCCAGCGCCTCCTGGGGCGTGAGCGCGTCCGTGAGGTAGCGGAAGTCGATCTGCCCGACCAGCCACTCGGGGTCGGCCTCGGCGAGCAGCCGCCACAGCGGCTTGTCCGCCCGCTTGGCCGCCAGGTCCCACGCGGCGTTGACCACCGCGCCGATCGCCATGTGCATCACGCCCTTCTCGGGTCCGAGCCAGCGCAGCTGACTGTCCCCGACGAGATCCCGGTACAGGGCCCCCGGGTCGGCGCACACCTCGTCGACGGACCGTCCGACCACATGGTGGCGCAGCGCGTGGATCGCGGCGACCTGGACCTCGTTGCCCCGCCCGATGGTGAAGGTGAAGCCGTGCCCCTCCGGCCCCTCCTCGGCATCGGTACGCAGCACGACGTACGCGGCCGAGTAGTCGGGGTCCGGATTCATCGCGTCGGAGCCGTCGAGTTCGCGCGAGGTCGGGAAACGGACGTCATAGGTGTCGACCGCCAGGATGCGGCAGGAGGGGCCGGGCGTCAGGGACACAGGGGGCCTTTCGGTCGGTGGCAGGTCGGGCGGAGGGGGTCAGTCCTGGGCCCGTCCCGTCGTCACACGGGCGATCATGAGGGCGACCAGGATGATTCCGCCGTAGATGGCCTGGATCCAGAAGGACGGCACCTGGGCGAGGGTGAGCAGGTTCTGTACGACACCCAGCAGGAGTACGCCGGTCAGGGCGCCGAACATGGTGCCCTTGCCGCCGTCCAGGCTGATGCCGCCGATGACCGCCGCCGCGAACACGGTGAAGATCATGTTGTTGCCCTGGTTGGCGCTGATCGCGCCGACGTACCCGGTCTGCATGATCCCGCCGACCGAGGCGAGGACGCCGGCGACGACGAACACGCCGAGCATGACGCGCTCGACGCGGATGCCGGCCGCGCGGGCGGCGTCCGCGTTGCCGCCGATGGCGTACAGGGCGCGTCCGACGCGGTGGTACTTCAGCACGACCCCGGCGACGGCGAAGGCGACCGCCGCGAGCCACACCGACATCGGGACGGTCAGGAAGGTGCTCGTCGCCAGGGAGTAGAAGCTGTCGGGCATGCCGAACAGCGTCTTGCCCTTGGTCGCGCCGACCAGCAGTCCGCGCAGGACGATCAGCATCGCGAGGGTCACGATGAACGCGTTCAGCTTGAACTTGACGACCAGGACACCGTTGAAGGCGCCGACCGCCCCGCCCACCACGAGGATCGCCAACAGGGCCAGCCAGGAGGGGAGTTCGGTGCCCCAACCGGACTGCGCGGCGGGCAGGACGAGCAGCGCGCCCACGGCGGGCGCGATGCCGACGACCGACTCCAGGGACAGGTCGAACTTGCCGGTGATCAACACCAGGGACTCGGCGAGGACGACCATGGCGAGCGCGGCGGAGGCGCCCAGGATCGAGATCAGGTTGCGCTCGGTGAGGAAGGAGTCGTTGACCACCGCGCCGAGCACCAACAGCGCCAACAGGGCCGGTACGAGGGCCAGTTCGCGGGCCCGGCGCAGCAGCACCGTCCTGGCCGACCGCGCAGCGGGAGCCTTCGACGGCGAGAGGGGCTCGGCCGCCTTGGTGTCAGCCATGGTCCACTCCTTCGATGGAGGCGATCAGCTCGTGGTCGCGCCAGCCCGCCGGATGCTCGGCGACGACGCGGCCGTGGAAGAGGACGAGGACGCGGTCGCAGCGCCTGAGGTCGTCGAGTTCGTCGGAGACGACCAGGACCGCGGTGCCGTCCTCACGGGCGGTGTCCACGCGGGCGAGCAGGGACTCCTTGGACTTCACGTCGACGCCCGCGGTGGGGTTGATCAGGACGAGCAGCCGCGGGTCGGAGGCGAGGGCGCGGGCCATGACGACCTTCTGCGCGTTGCCGCCCGAGAGCTCGGAGACCGGCTGCTCGGGGCCCTCGGCGTGGATGTCGAGCCGGTCGATCAGCTCGGTGGCGAAGCCCCGCTTGCGGTCGGTGCCGATGAAGCCGAAGCGGCCGAGCCGGTCCAGGACGCTCATGGTGGTGTTGTCGCCGATCGTCATCCCGCGGACCAGGCCCTGCCCGTGCCGGTCGCGCGGGACGCAGCCGATTCCTGCCTTCAGGGCGGCCTGCACCGACCCGAACTGCAGCTGTTCGCCGTCGAGTCGGGCGGTTCCTCCGGTGGGTGTGCGCAGGCCCGCGAAGGCCTCCGCCAACTCGATCTTGCCGCTGGCGCTGGAGCCGGCGAGCCCGAGCACCTCGCCGCGCCGGACGGTCAGGTCGACGTTCTCGTACGTGTCCGAGGTGAGCCCGCGGGCGTCGAGCAGGACGGGGGCGTCGTCGTCGACGATCTGTTCCTGCACGGCCTGTTCGGCGATCGTCTCCAGGCTCTCCCCCGCCATCGCCTCCACCAGGGCCGCCCTGGGCAGGTCGGCGACGGGCGCCGTGGTGATCCAGCGGGCGTCGCGCAGCACGGTGACGGTCTGGCAGACCTCGTACACCTCCTGGAGGTGGTGCGAGATGAACAGGAAGGTGACGCCGGAGTCCTGCAGTGCGCGCATACGGTCGAAGAGCCGCTCGATCTCGCGGTTGTCGAGCTGGGCGGTCGGCTCGTCGAGGATGATGAAGCGGGCGCCGAAGCTGAGCGCCCGGGCGATCTCCACCATCTGGCGGTCCTCGACCTTGAGGTCGGCCGTGCGTGCCTCCGGGTCGACGCGCACGTCCCAGGTGTCGAGGAGCGCGGCGGCCTCGGTCCTGAGCCGGCGCCAGCTGATGAAGCCGCGGCTGAGCGGCTGCCGGTTGATGCTGTGTTCATCCGGGGGACAACCCCCGGACCCCCGGCCGCCCCTGGATCTGAACCTTGTCGACTTGGCGGTGTGAATCTCCGCCATGAAGAGATTTTCGGCAACCGTGAATTCCGGAACGAGGGTGGGGTGTTGGTAGACGCAGGCGACCTTGCGGCGCCAGGCGTCCCGGTCGGCGAGCGGGGGCGCGGGCTCGCCGTCGAAGCGGACCGTGCCCTCGTCGGGCGCCTGGAGCCCGGTGAGGACGTTGACCAGGGTCGACTTGCCGGCGCCGTTGCGTCCGACGAGGGCGTGTGACTCGCCGGGCAGCACGGTGAGCCGGCCGTCCGCGAGGGCGGTGATGGGGCCGTAGCGCCTGACGATGCCCCGCGCCTCGACCAGGGGCACCAACTGGCTTTCCTGGAGGCTCATTTGACCGTGTTGCCCCAGAGCTTGGGGTCGTCGACGTTGTCCTTCGTGACCAGCGGGGCGGGCAGCTGGTCCTCAAGGATGCCGTTGGGCAGCTTGACGATCGTCGAGTCGTGGTCGGTCGGGCCCGGCTTGAAGGTCTTCCCCTCCATCGCCGCCTTGATGTAGTACAGGCCGTACTTGGCGTAGGCGTCGGCGGGCTGGGAGACGGTCGCGTCGATCTGGCCCTTGCGGATGGCGTCGAACTCCTGCGGGATGCCGTCGTTGGAGACGATGGTGATGTGGCCCGCGGTGCCGGTCTTCTTCAGCATCCCCTTCGACTTCAGGGTCTGCAGGGTCGGCGCCAGGTAGACGCCGCCGGCCTGCAGGTAGATGCCCTTGATGTCGGGGTTGGCGTTGAGGAGTGTGTCGAGCTTGGAGGCCGCGGTGTCCGACTCCCACTTGGCGGGGATCTCCAGGACCTTGAGCCCCGGATACTTCTTCTTCACGCAGGCACGGAAGGCCTCGGAGCGGTCCCGGCCGTTGACCGAGGCCAGGTCGCCCATGACCTGCACGACCTTGCCTCTGGTGATGTGCCCGCCGAGGTAGTCGCAGGCCTTGGTGCCGTACGCGACGTTGTCGGCGCGTACGACCATGGCGACCTTGCCCTTGTCCGGTGCCACGTCGACGGCGACCACGGGCACACCCTTGCGATCGGCCTGGTCGAGGCCGGCCTCGATGGCTGCGCTGTCCAGCGGGGCCACGACCAGGCCCTTCACGCCCTGGTTGAGCTGGTTGTTGATGTCGGTGATCTGCTGCGAGGGGTCGCTGTTGGAGTTGACCGTCTTGAGCGTCTCGACGCCCTGCGACTTCGCCATCTTCGGCACGTAGTCGTTGTACGACTGCCAGAACGGCGAGGTCAGCAGGGGCAGGATCACCCCGACCTTGCCGGTGCCGCCGCCTCCCGTACTGCCGGAACCGGTGTCCTTCGTACTACCGCATGCCGTGAGCGCGAGGGTGGCCACGGCTGCCGTGGCCGTCGTGCGCACCGCCCACGAGGAGAGTCGCCTGCCGTGTCGTCCGTTGTTCCGCGCAGTGCTGCCGGGCATCTGTCAGCTCCTCGTCGAGCGTGATCGAGATTGACGGTGATCGAGCAGTTGCACGCATACTTATCAGACCACTTCCGTCGAACAACACCCGCCGGCGCCGGATTTTCGCGATTTCGAGCCATAGTGGTCCTACCACCTTCACAGTTAGACTGCGGCGCACCGGCGACTGAAGGAGTGGGCATGGACGAGACCCTGGCCGGGGAGACCGAGACCAGGCCCGCTCCGCAGAAGGGCACGGTGACGCAGCGCGCCATCGAGCAGATCAAGGCCATGATCGCGGGGGGCCGTCTGGAGCCCGGCCAGCGACTGCCCACCGAACGCGACCTCGCGGTGCAGCTGGGCATCTCCCGCAGCTCGATGCGCGAGGCGATCCGCGCCCTCACCGTGCTCGGCGTCCTGGAGGCCCGGCACGGCTCCGGCATCTACGTCACCCAGCTGGAAGCCGGCGACCTGCTGGAGACCTTCGGCGTGGTCGCCGACCTCTCCCGGGGCCCGCGCCTGGTGGAGCTGCTGGAGGTGCGCCGCATCCTGGAGTCGACGGCGACCGCGCTGGCGGCGGCCCGCATCACGCCCGACCAGCTGGCCGAGGTCGAGAAGCACCTCACGGCGATGAATGCCACCGACGACCCCGAGGAGATCCTCGCCCACGACCTCGCCTTCCACCGCGAGATCGCGACGGCCGCGGGCAACGAGACCATGGCCGCCATCCTGGAGGGCCTGTCCTCACGCACCTTCCGCGCCCGCGTGTGGCGCGGCTACCAGGAGGAGGGCGCCTTCGCCCGTACCCGCCGCGAGCACGCGGCGATCTACCGGGCCCTGGTGGCCCACGACCCGGAGGCGGCCCGAGCGGCGGCGGCCGCACATGTAGGGGAAGTGGAGGAGTGGCTGCGGGCGCAGGTCGGGGCGTGAGCGGGCCGCTCCACGAGGATCTGCTCGATGGTGAGGCTCTTATCGGCCCGCCAGTCCGGCGCGAGTGCGGGAAGCAGTTCGACGACGGGTGTGCCCAACGGGACGCCCTTGTCCCGTAGCGTGCGGACCAGCGCCGTGGAGGT
Organism: Streptomyces sp. NBC_00461; assembly: GCF_036013935.1. Lineage (NCBI taxonomy): Bacteria > Bacillati > Actinomycetota > Actinomycetes > Kitasatosporales > Streptomycetaceae > Streptomyces > Streptomyces sp. NBC_00461. The sequence continues at coordinate 8,723,331 of NZ_CP107902.1, read as the reverse complement.
GAAGACCTTCGTCAGCGACGCGATACGGAAACACGACTCCGCCGTCACCGCGGGCGGCCCTTGGGTGGCCGTCGTGCGTGCGCCCGCCACCGACGAACCTGCGGCTGGTGACGGGACATCGCGAAGACTGGTCTGTTCTTCCATCAGCTCATCAAGACTCACAGTGGCACGGTATCGACAGCGTTCCGGACCGTTTGACGCGGTGGCACCGGCCGGGGCGGCACGACGGCGAGACGGACTCAGCGCGCCCGCGGGCCGAACAGCATGAACGGCCGGACACCGGCGCCTACTTCATGTGAGGCTTTGCCCATGACCTCCGAAGACCCGCTGGCCGACCGGCTGCAGCTGGACCGGCCGCATTCGGCCCGTGTGTGGAACTTCCTGTTGGGCGGCAAGGACAACTACGCCGCCGACCGCCAGGCCGGCGAGATGATCCTCCAGATGTTCCCGGACATCGCGCTGCTCGCCCGTCTTCAACGGCGCTTCCTCGTCCGGGCCGTGCGCCATCTGGCCGCCGAGGCGGGGATCCGCCAGTTCCTCGACGTCGGCACCGGCCTGCCCACGGTCGACAACACCCACGAGGTCGCGCAACGCGTCGCTCCCGAGAGCCGCATCGTGTACGTCGACAACGACCCGCTGGTGCTGGTGCACGCCCAGGCCCTGCTCACCAGCACCCCACAGGGCGCCTGCGCCTACCTCGACGCCGATGTGCGCGAGCCCGAGCGGATCCTCGAAGAGGCGGCCAGGACCCTGGACTTCAGCCGGCCGGTGGCGCTGACCATGCTCGGCATCCTGGGCCAGATCCCCGACTCCGACGAGCCGGGCGCCGTCGTGGCCCGTTTCCTCGACGCGCTGCCTGCGGGCAGCTACCTCGCCCTGAGCGACGGCACCGACACCAACGAGGCGCTCAACCAGGCCATTTCCGTCTACAACGCCAACTCGGCCAGCTCGTACCATCTGCGCGGGCCCGAGCGGATCGCGGCCTACTTCGACGGGCTGGAACTGGTGGAACCGGGGGTCGTTCCCACCTCGCAGTGGCACCCCGAGCCCATCGACGTGGGCCGCTCACCCTCCGAGGTGGACGCGATCTGCGGTATCGGCCGCAAGGCCTGAGAGGATCCCGACCGCGGCGTCAGAGCCCGAACAGGGCCCAGACGACCTTTCCGCCGTCGGCCCGGGGGTTCCAGCCCCAGCTGTCGCTCAGCGCCGAGACGACCTGCAGTCCCCGTCCCGACTCCGCGAGTTCGTCCGCCTCCACGGGGACGGGGACCAGGTCGCTGTCGTCGGTCACCGCACACACCGCGCACGACCAGTGGTCCCAGTACGCGAGCCACAGCGCCGGGTGCAACTCCCCCTCGGCGCCCGGCGCCCGGCCGTAGCGCAGAGCGTTGCTCACCAGTTCCGACACGGTGACCGCCACGTCCTCGACGCGTTCGTGCGCGGCCCGGTCGACGAGCGTCCGTCTGATCAAGTCGCGGGCGATGTGGGCGGATTGGGGAACGGGCGGGACGACGAGCACCGCACAGTGGGCCGGCCCAAGGCCGTCCGCGGAGGCGGGAGCGAGGGGAAAGCTGAGCCCGGGCGCGGGGCTGCCGATGTGATCCACGGCTCGGCACAGCCATTCCCAAGTCGCCTCGATACGCGGGGGGTTCGCCGGTTCTGCGACTTGCTCTGCGGACATCGCGACCCCTGGGACCCCTGCGGAGAGAACTACCGAGCGCTACACCTGTGCGAAGTATCGTGCTACGTCCAGCAGTCCGCACGCAAGTGCATCGGCAATTACCGCTGCAATTGCAGATGATCTTGCGAGGGTGGGGGCCGGGCGCTATCGTCCCGCACACCACCCGTGGATGCAATTGAAGATGCAATTGCAGAGCCAGCCGCGACTTCGTCTCAAAGAGGCTTTCAGATGCAGCACGTGAGCAACGGCATGCCTGCCACCGAGTTCAGAGGAGTGGTCTGGCGCAAGAGCCATCACAGCAACCCCGAGGGCAACTGCGTCGAACTCGCCACACTTCCGGACGGCAGCGTCGCCGTACGCAACTCCCGCCACCCCGAAGGTCCCGCGCTCGTCTACACGGGCGCCGAGATCTCCGCGTTCGTCCGCGGCGTGAAGGACGGCGACTTCGACGGCCTACTCCCCGGCCGCTGAAGTCGGGCAGCGCTCGCGGACGGCCGGAAGGCGCTGGTCAACGATCGGCGCCTTCCGGCCACTTCACGCACCGCAGCCGTTCGGCGGCACGGTGCTACCCTCCATGGTTGAGTCCCGAACACATGCACACGCAGCCGGTGCGGCGGCCAAGGGGATGACCATGACGGCAGTTCAACCAGCACCCGCTCCCTCCGTTCCCGATGTTCTGAGCCTGCAGCGGGGCGGGCCGACCGTGCAGCGCATCATGCTGGGCACCCGGCTGCGCCGCCTGCGCGAATCCCTCAACATCAGCCGGGACACGGCCGCTTCGGCCATACGCGCCTCGGACGCCAAGCTCTGCCGCATGGAACTGGGCCGCGTGGGCTTCAAACAGCGCGACATCGCCGACCTGCTCACCCTGTACGGCGTCCAGGACCCGGACGTGCGCCAGGAGTTCCTCGACTCGGTGCGGCGCGCCAACGAACCGGGCTGGTGGCGGGCGTACGGAGACGCCTTCCCGAGCTGGTTCGAGCAGCATCTCGGCATGGAGGAGGCCGCGTCCCTCATCCGCACCTACGAAGTCCAGTTCATCCCGGGCCTGTTGCAGACCCCGGCGTACGCCGAAGCCGTCATCCGGCTCGGCCACGCCATCGCCGACCCGGACGCGATCCAGCGCCGCGTCGACCTGCGCATGACCCGGCAGCAGCTGCTCGCCAAGCCTGGCTCGCCGAAGCTGTGGGTCGTGGTGGACGAGGCGGCGCTGCGCCGTCCGCTCGGCGGGTCCGACGTGATGCGGGACCAGCTCAAGCACCTCATCGAGGTGGCCGCCCTGCCGAACGTCACCCTCCAGGTGCTGCCCTTCCACGTCGGCGGCCACGCGGCGGCCGGCGGCCCGATCACCGTGCTGCGCTTCCCGGTGCCCGACCTGCCCGACGTGGTCTACCTGGAGCAGCTCTCCAGCGCCCTGTACCTGGACAAGCCCGAGGAGGTCGACCACTATCTCGCGGTCATGGACCGCCTCAGCCTGGTCGCCTCACCGGCCGCGGACTCGGTGACCTTCCTGGAACAGGTCCTGAAGCAGACCTGAGCTCGTCGCGACCTGAGCCCGTCGTGCCCCGGGATCGCCCCGCCCGGCGGCTATCGTGCCGCGCATGACAGCACCGACGACCAACACGATCGGCGACGTGGATTTCGCCGTGCCCATCGAGGACCGCCGCTTCGAGGACTATGTGCCGGGTGCTGTCTACTTCCTCGGCAGCATCGCCATGACGGAGGAGGACATCCTCCGCTTCGCCCGCGCCGTCGATCCGCAGGGCATCCACACCGATCCGCAGGCCGCGCTGCGGGGCCCCTACCAGGGGCTGATCGCCGGCGGCCGGCACACCTGCCCCGGTGACCGTCCTGGAGCCCGCGTCTCCCGCTCCAAGCCGGACCGCGGACTCGTCCACACCGGGATCGAGGTGCTCAACCAGCACGGCGAGCCTGTCCTGACCATGACCGCGGTCACCTTCGTGCTGCGCCGGACGGCCCCGGACGAGGCCGCCTCCGAAGGGTACTCGTAAGCGGACCCGTCACCGGACCCGTCACCGGAACGGAAGGGAGGCGGCAGATGCACGCGCTCGTCGACTGGCTCGCCGATCTGTCCGGACCCGTGGTCTACGTCGTGATCGTGGCCCTGGTGTTCGCCGAGGACGCGCTGTTCTTCGGGTTCGTGCTGCCCGGCGAGACCGCCGTGATCGTCGGCGGTGTGCTGGCCCGGCGGGGCAACGTCGACCTGGCCTGGCTGACGCTCGCCGTGGTCCTCGCAGCGATCGCCGGGGACACCGTCGGCTACGAGATCGGCCGGCGCCTGGGACCGCCGCTGCTGAGCAGCCGCCCCCTGCGCCGACGGGCAGCGAGCGTGGACAAGGCACGGGACCTGATCCGCCGGCGCGGTCCGGCCGCGGTCTTCGTCGGCCGTTTCCTCGCCTTCCTGAGGTCCCTCGTCCCGGCACTGGCGGGCGCGTCGAACATGCCGTACCGCCGCTTCCTGCTCTACAACGCCATCGGCGGCCTGCTCTGGGGCGTCGGCAACGTCCTTGTCGGCTATGCCGCGGGGGCCGCCTACGAGCGCGCCGCGGGCCTGGTCGGACGAACCCTCGCCCTGGTCACGGCCGCCCTCGTCCTGGTGGCTCTCGTCGTCTGGCGCATCCGCCGGCACCGGCGCTCCCGCACCTGAAGCACCGTTCGGCGAAGAGGCGGTCACCGGAGCGACGACACCCCGGTGACCGCCTCGTTGCTGATACCCCCTCAGACCCTTGATCGGTACGGCTCACACCACGCGATCCGCACGGCGTCCCGGACTCCCCGGTCAACTCCCCACATCAGGCTCGGTCAGGTGCCAGACGGCCGAGGTGCCCCGGTCCGGCGGGTAGTGCACCAGCCGGCCGTCGTCCGTCACGGTCAGCGCCATCTGCGTGATCGCGTCGACCAGGTGGAAGCCGCCGGACGCGGGCGCCAACTGCCAGCGCTGCAGGGTGTCGGCCGGGTCGCAGGTCTTCCCGGTCGCCTCGACGCCGGGCTGGAGCGGCACGTTGAGGGTGAGCTTGCCGCCGCCCACCTCCAGGCAGCCGTCCGCCGTACGCACGCTCGCGTATCCGTCGGCGGTGCGGGTGACCTGCGCTTCGAAGGACCTGCCAGCGGTACGGAAGGTGTACCTGCCGTCCGCCACCGAAAGCCGCGTCAGATCCCGCCACCCGGGCGCGTGCCCGACGGCCGTGCCGCGCGCCGTGAACCCGGCATACGTGGCGTCGGGACGGGGATCACCCCAGGTGGCCTGCGCGATGTGCCGCAGCGCGGGCCAGAGTCCGACGGCGACCTCGTTCTCGGTCTCGCCACGGCCGTTGTCCGGCCAGAGGCTGATCTTCGCGCCGGTGACGCCCCTGCTGGAGGCGAGCTTCTCGCCCTCGAAGCCGCGCGGGTCCCAACTCTGGTCGTACAGGGACTTCGTGCCGTACTGGTAACTTCCCTGTTCAGCAGTCCAGTTGGTCAGCGCCGGTACGGTCACCGGCGCTTTGTCCTGGTCCTGCGCGACCGCCGAGGTCGGCGCCACGAGGAGCGTCAGCGCCGCCGCGAGGCCGAGCAGCCGCACCAGTCTCTTTCTGAACTCAGCCATGCCACTGCACCTCGAACACCCACACGTGCCGTCCCGCCCTACGGGCTGCCTCGGGTACGTCGATCACCAGTGCCCCGTTGCTGACGGTCCAGGTCAGGGGCCGGTCGTGGCCCAGCATCGTCACCCGGTCGCCGGCGCGGACCGGCACCGGCGCCTCGACGGTGAGCTTCGCGCCCGGCCGGGTCAGGGAGTGGATGTAGAAGGCCTTGTCGGGGCGGACCGTGAACCGCAGGTCGTCGCCGAGCTGCGCCATCCGCGACCAGTACGTCGTGTCGTAGATCGCCTCGCCGTTGACCGCGAGCCAGGCGCCCGTCTCGCGCAGCCGGGTCTGCATGATCTCCGGGATGGTGCCGTCGGCGCGCGGACCGATGTCGAGCAGGAAGTTGCCGTTCTTGGAAACGATGTCGACGAGACTGTGCACGACCTCCTCGGTCGTCATGTAGGAATCGTCGGGGGTCTCGTGGTTGTAGCCGTAGCTGAAGGGATCGAGGCCGCGGCTGGACTCCCACTTGGCGACGACCGTGTTCTCGTACGTCGTGTACTCGGGTGTCGTGAAGTCGTGGAAGCCGATGCCCGAGCGGTTGTTGACGGTCACGTCGGTCGGACGGGCACGGTTCTTGGCGTGGTTGAAGTACTCGGCGAGGACGTGGAGGCTGTCGTTCACGCCGCCGATGTCGCACCAGATGAGTTCCGGGTCGTAGCCGTGGATCAGCTCCAGCATCTGCGGGGCCTGGTAGTCCCTCACATAGTCCTTGCCCGCGGTGTATCCCGTGTAGGGGACCGGGTCGAGGGTGTAGGGGTTGCGCGGCGCGTGGCCCATCCAGGGGTTGTCGGGGTTGAACCACTCCGGCATGGAGAAGTAGAGACCGCGGTGGAGTTCGGGGGCGTACCGCCTCGACGCCTCGAACAGCTCCTTGACCAGGTCCCGCTTCGGGCCCAGCTTCACGGCGTTGCGGTCGGAGACCTTGGTGTCCCACAGGGCGAAGCCCTCGTGATGCTTCGAGGTCAGCACGTGGTACTGCGCGCCCGCGTCCCGGAACAGCTCGACCCACGCCCGCGGGTCGAACCTCTCGGCGGTGAAGCGCGGGATGAAGTCGTCGTAGCCGAAGTCCTCGCCGTAGGTGTCCCGGTGGTGGGCGTGGGTGGGGTTGACCGGGTCCTGCATCTGGTCCCAGTACCACTCGGCGTACTGCTTGCCGACCGGCGCCCAGGCGGGCACCGAGTAGACGCCCCAGTGGATGAAGATGCCGAACTTGGCGCCGTTGAACCAGTACGGCGCCTGGTGGCCGGCCAGGGAGGCCTCGGTGGGCCGGTAGTCGGCGACGCCGAGCGTCAACCGGCTGTTTCGCGCCGCCGCTTGGGAGCCCCGGCCGCTGACGCTCACCGAGCCGTCCTGCTGTGTTCCGGGAGCGGTGCCCGTGCGGTTGCGGATGCCGACGCGGACGCGGGCCTGTTCGCCGGGGTCGAGGCGGTGGATGCGGGCGGGTTCGACGGTGCGGGCGCCGGGGACGTCGACGCGTACGGACACGTCGTCGCCGGTCAGGATCGCGACGGTACCCGCGTTGACCACGGTGGCCTCGACGCTCTGGGCGCCGGTGGACTCCATCAGGGAGTTGGTGGAGCGGGCGTCGCGCAGGGCCAACGCCCGTCCTTGGGCGACGGGTTGGAGGGACAGCGCGAAGACGTGCAGGGAGACCTTGCCGGCCTCGGCCGGGCCGGTGACCGGCAGGGTGATGGCGATGGCCTCGCGCTTCGGGTCGGTCCACACCTCCGAGGTGCCGATGCCGACGGCGTGCTCGTCCTTGGTGCCGTCCGGCTTGTAGCGGTAGGGCGCGGACAGGGAGCCGCCCGCCGCGTACCAGTCGGCGCCGCCGAGGCCGGCGGTGGTCGTCGAGCCGTCCGCGTAGTGGACGGTCGCCCGGCCCGTGGCGTCGCCGTAGCTGCCGGCGGTGAGGAAGACGGCCGACAGATAGCGGCCCTTCGGCAGGTCGATGCGCTGACCGAGCGCGACGACGTTGTTCTTGGCGCCCGCCGTCGGGGCCGGGAAGAGGAAGGGGATCCCGTCGACCTCGATGCGGCCCGTGGGGAGTTCCTCGCCCGGGAACGTGTAGCCGGAGCCGTCGAAGTCGCCGCCGCGGGCGGAGGCGGTGTCGATGCCGTCGTTGTCGTAGAGGCTGTCGAGCGGAACGGGGACCGGGTCGGGGACGGGGACCCAGTGCCGTCCGGCGGCCTGGGCGTCGACGGGCTCGGCGGCATGCGCCCCGGTCGCCGTGGTGAGGGGAAGGGCGGTCGAGGCGGTGACCGCCACTGCGGCGCCCAGGACCTGACGTCTTGGATACGGACTCATGAGCGGCTCCAATTCATCGGATGTCTGATCATTGAGTGAGCGGTGAAGTCCTGTCAATGAGGCGTGCACGCACAGCAGTTGCCCCAGTGATCGGATGACCTACAGGTCAGGGGCGAGCGCCCCGCAGCCACCCCGCGAAAAGTCCAAGAAGAGCCGCCCGAATGTCCAAGACCCGATGGTCTCGACGGCGGGGCCGCCGCCGGGCAGAGTGCTCCCATACTCACGAGTAGCCCGCTCACCGCACTCCCGAGGAGCCCCCGTGACCAGCTGGGTCGGCCGGACCGCTGCCGAGATCGCCGCCGCCGTACGCGAGAAGCGGGCCACGCCGCGGGAGGTGGTGGCCGAGCACCTGGAGCGGATCGAGCGGCTCGACGCCCGTGTCGGAGCCTTCCGCGTGGTGCGGGCCCGGGCGGCGCTCGCCGAGGCGGACGAGGTGGCCTCCCGCGCCGATGTCGCCGAACTGCCGCTGGCCGGCGTGCCGGTGGCCGTCAAGGACAACCTCGCCGTACGCGGCGAGTCCAACCGCGTCGGCTCCGCCGCGACGCCGGACAAGCCCGCCGATGAGGACCACGTGACGGTGGCCCGGCTGCGGGCGGCGGGCGCGGTGGTCGTGGGTCTGACGAACGTGCCCGAGCTGTGCGTCTTCGGCACCACCGAGGGTGTGCACGGGACCTCCCGCAACCCCTGGGACCTGACACGCACGGCGGGCGGCTCCTCGGGCGGCAGCGCGGCCGCGGTCGCCGCGGGGCTGGTGCCGATCGCACTCGGCAACGACGGGATGGGCTCGCTGCGCATCCCGGCCGCCAACTGCGGTCTCGTCACCATCAAGCCGGGCCACGGCGTGGTCCCGGCGGGCATCGGCGAGGGCGACTGGTTCGGCATGTCCGAGAACGGTCCGCTCGCCACCACGGTCGAGGACGCCCGCCTGATGCTGTCGATCCTGGCGGACGCCGGCACCGACGCGGTACGACCGTCCGAGCCCGCCATGCGCAAGATCGCCGTATCGCTGCGCAGCCCCCTGCTCGGCGTCACGATCACCAAGCCGTACACGACCGCGGCCCGTGACGCGGGCGCCGCCCTGATCAAGGCCGGGCACCAGGTCCGCCGCGCCGACCCGCCCTACCCGCTCTCCCTGAGCACGACGTCCCTCGCCCACTGGACGGCGGGCACCGCGGTGGACGCGGCGGGCCTGGACCCGCGCCTGCTCACCCGCCGCACCCGGGTGCACGCCGCCGTCGGCCGCCGCTTCGTGAGCAGCGTCCGCACCAGCGAAAGCCGGGACCGACTGCGCCGCCGCCTGGAGCCGTTCCTCGCCGAGTACGACGTCCTGCTCACGCCCACGCTCGCCCGCCGCTCCCCCAAGTCCGTGGCCTGGCACGAACGCGGCTGGCTTCCCAATCTCCTCGCCAACACCACGTACTCGCCCCTGACCCCGCCGTGGAACCTCACCGGCTGGCCGGCCCTGTCCCTCCCCTTCGGCGCCCTGCCGTCCGGCGCCCCCTGCGCCGTCCAACTGGTGGGCCGCCCGGGCGCGGAGGCACTGCTGCTGGACCTCGCGGAGCAGCTGGAGAAGCTGCATCCGTGGCGGCGGACGGCACCGTTGGACTAGCTTGATCTCAATCCGTGCACCGGCTTTGAGTCGTCCCGGGCCCGACCGTCGTGCTCACGCGTGCCGCGCTCTTGGCCCGCTCAGAGCGCCCGGTACATGATGTGCAGCCCCACCCGGCCGTGCCGCGGATGCTCGAACGCGTCCGGCACCGTGCCCAGGATCGTGAAGCCCAGCGACGTCCACAGCCGGACGGCGGGGTTGGTCTCGACAACGGCGTTGAAGACCATCGCGTCGTATCCGTCGGCCTTGGCGGCGGTCAGGACATGCTCGGCGAGGGCGCGGCCGATGCCGCGGCCGGCCCGGTCGGGGTCGACCATGAAGCCGGCGTTGGCGACGCGGGCCGCGGGGCCTCCGTAGTTGGGGGTGACGTAGGCCGAGGCGACGATCGCGCGGGTGTCGTCCTCGACGACGTAGACGCGTTTGGCCGGATTCATCCAAAGGACCCGGGCAGCCTCCTCGGAGGTGTCCGGGTCCCAGGTGTACGTCTCGCCGGAGGCGACGACGCGGTGCCAGAAAGGCCAGATCCGCGGCCAGTCGTCGGACGCGGCTTCTCTGATCTGCATGGGCGTGAGTGTCGCACGCCCATGCCGTCGGCGATCGCGAGAGTCCTGCCGGTGGCTCAGTCCACGCTGGGCAGGATGTGAGGCTCGGCCAGGTCGTCCTCGTAACCTGCCAGGCGGATCGGGGCGGACCGGGCCCACACGTCCAGGCTGCCGATCTCGCCGGGCCGGTGGCCGGCGCCGCGCTCCGTGCGTTCCTTGGGGCGCTGTTCGCGATTCGTCTTCTCTGGTGTCACCGCGCACTCCTTATGTGTCGGGTCACCCTCGGGGCTGGCCGGTCACTCTGCGGTCCGGCGCCTGACGCCCGCTCGGGTGTGAGTCGAAAGCAGTTCGGACGCGGTGGCGCCGGTAACTCGTGCGTGAACAGGCCGCTGTGAACCGGCTTGCCCCGGGACGGACGTGGGTGTGGGTGGGACCCGGTGATGCTGCCCGTCCCCTCCAGATTAACCAAATGAGCAGACGTCCGCTCTATGGGGCTCAAAACTTGGGCCTACTGTCGTAAATTGTCCGACTTCAGAGCCCTTTTCTGTCACTCGTTCGGCGTACAGGCCTGCCGAAAGGGCAACACCCGTTCCATGCTGGGTTCGAGGGACTGTCCGGGAGGGGGATGTCATGGCGTCTGTCACCTTCGACAAGGCCACCCGACGCTTCCCGTCGAGGGAGCGGCCGGCCGTCGACTCGCTCGACCTCGAGATCGAGGACGGTGAGTTCATGGTCCTGCTGGGTCCTTCCGGCTGTGGGAAGTCGACCTGCCTGCGCATGCTCGCCGGACTGGAGGCGGTCGACTCGGGCTCGGTCCTGATCGGTGTACGGGACGTGACCCATCTTCCGCCCCGGGACCGCGACATCGCGATGGTGTTCCAGGACTACGCCCTCCTCCCACATTTGTCGGCTGCCGACAACATGGGCTTCGCCCTGAAGATCGCCCGCATGTCAAAGGTGCGCGCCCGGCAGCGAGTCGACCACGCCGCTGCCGTGCTCGACCTGGAGCAGTACCTCGGCCGCAGGCCCAGGACACTCGCGGGCGGTGAGCGGCAGCGCGTCGCGACGGGGCGGGTGCTGGTGCGGGACCCGCGGGTCTATCTGATGGACGAGCCGCTGTCCAACCTCGACGCCCGGCTGCGGGCACAGACCCGGACGGAGATCGTCCGGCTGCAGAACCACCTCGGCATCACCACGGTGTACGTCACCCACGACCAGACCGAGGCGATGGCGGTGGGCGACCGTCTGGCCGTACTCAAGGACGGCGTGTTGCAGCAGGTGGGGACCCCCAAGGAGGTGTACGCGCACCCGGCCAACACCTTCGTGGGCGGTTTCGTCGGCTCGCCCGCGATGAACCTGTTCCGGCTTCCGCTGTCCGCGGACGGGGCCCGGCTGGGCGCTCTGGACATACCGCTGACCCGCGCCACCCTGCGGGCGGCCGCAGCCGGAGGCGCCGACGAGATCGTGCTCGGCGTCCGGCCCGAGCAATTCGAGCTGCTTCCGCCCGAGGACCGGGAGACTGCCGGACTGGACCTGGTCGTCGAGACGGTCGAGGACACCGGCGCCGTCGTCTACCTCCACGCCACCGCGTGGACCGGCGAGGGGCTGGCCGCCCTCGTCATCCGGCTCCCGGGACGCCCCGCCCACGGCAGAGGGGCAGTGCTGCGGGTGGCCATCCGCGCGGACGCCGTGCACTGCTTCTCGGCCTCTACGGGACGGCGGCTCCCGGAGGACGCGGACACATCACCCGTGAGCTGAGCGCCACCGCCGGGGCCAGAACCCTGGCCGCGAGCGCGGGACAGGCCACGCAGTTCAAGTCCCGTTGGCCGAATCGCAAGGCGGCCATGATCTGCTTTCGGACGGCAACGGCTTGTCCGGCGGGAGGACTGGCGCATGGAGCTGCGCAGTGTCGAAGAGCTGATGGATCTGCTGTACGCCTGCCGGGGCTCATGGGACGCCCCGGGCCTGCGAAGTCGCCGGGTCGACCTGCACCAGCACGCGCTGCAGACCGCCGCCCTGCTGCGGCGCCGTCGCCCCGCCGACAAGGAGCTGCAGGTGGCGGGCCTGGTCCACGTCATCGGTCCGCTCCTGCGACCGGGCGACGAGTCCGCCCACCCGGGCTGCGCGGCCGACGCCGTACGGCCCCTGCTCGGCGAGCGGGTCTCCCGGCTCGTCCGCGAGCACCACCGCTCCGACACACCCCACGACGACGATCTGCTGCGCCTGCGCCAGGCGGACGAGGAGGGCCGCAGCGCCGGTTTCGACGCGGGGGTACTGGAGGACTGGCGCACGATCCTGGAACTCGTCGCCGCACGCAACTCCCGCCTCGGGGCTGTTGACTGACGGCCCGTCATGAGACGGTACGGCGATGACGTCGTCGTACGGACTCAAGGGCAGGACCGCCGTCGTCACCGGGGCGACGCGCGGGATCGGGCGCGCGGTCGCCGGGCAGCTGGCCGCGGCGGGGGCGCTGGTGTGCGTGACCGCCCGGGACGCGGACGAGGTGCGCGGCACGGCCGAGGAGCTGGGTGGCGTGGGTCTGGCCGGCAGCGTCGGTGATCCGGCTCATCTGCGGGAGGTCACGGAGCTGGCCCTGCGGGCGTTCGGCCGGATCGACGTGGTGGTCAACAACGCGGCCACGAACCAGCCGTACGGGCCGCTCATGGATGCCGATCCGGGGGCGTGGCGGGAGGCGTTCGCGATCAATGTCGAGGCACCGCTGCGGCTCGTGCAGTGCGCGTGGCGGGCGTGGATGCGGGAGCACGGCGGCTCGGTCGTCAACATCTGCACGGAGGGCGCCGGGCATGTCGGGCCCCACGTCGGCGCCTACGGCACGAGCAAGGCGGCGCTGCTGCACCTGACCCAGCAGCTGGCGGGCGAGCTGGCGCCGAAGGTGCGCGTCAACTCCGTCTCCCCCGGACTCGTCCGCACCGAGATGGCGCGGTTCGTGTGGGAGCCGGGCGAGGAGCAGCTGGCCGCCGGGCTGCCGCTCGGGCGGATCGGAGAGCCGGAGGACGTCGCGCGGGCCGTGCTGTGGCTGGCCTCGGACGCGGCTCAGTGGGTCACCGGCGCCGATCTGCTGGTGGACGGGGGAACCCGGGTCAGGACGGCGCACCCCGCTCGGGGGTACGCCGTCGACGACCGTCTTCGCTCATACGCACCACCTCCTCAAGGCGGCGGCAGTGGCTCCCTCACGGGAACAGTGCGATCCCCAGAATGATCAGGAGGATGATGCCTGCGACGAGCGCGACCGTGGCCCACGTTCCGCGGTGCTTCGCCGGGCTTCCTCCCCTGCCTCCGCGGGGGCGGTCCTCCGGTATCTGGGCGCGGTCCGGACGGTCGCTTCCGTAGAACTGCTCGTCACTCGGGTAGCGGTTGCGTGGATCGTCGTGCGCTCGCGGATCAATGCCGTGACTGCTCATGGTCACTCCCTGGCGCGGTGTGTCACCAGGAACCGGGTTCCCCACGGGCGCCGGGCCACACGTCACGGCAGGTGGATCACCACTTGCCGGGCGCGTAGTCCTTGAGGAAGACGCCGTACAGGTCCTCGCCCTGCTCGCCGCGCACAATCGGATCGTAAACCCGTGCGGCCCCGTCGACCAGGTCGAGCGGGGCGTGGAAGCCCTCGCCGGCCAGGCGCAGCTTGTCGTAGTGGGGGCGCTCGTCGGTGATCCAGCCGGTGTCGACCGAGGTCATGAGGATGCCGTCGCTCTGGAACATCTCCGGGCCGCTCGTCCGGGTCACCATGTTCATCGCGGCCTTGGCGGCGTTGGTGTTCGGGTGGCCCGCGCCCTTGTAGCCGCGGCCGAAGACGCCCTCCATCGCGGAGACGTTCACGACGTAGGCACGCTTGCTGGGCGCCTTCTTCGCCGCGTCGGCCATGGCCGGCCGCAGCGCGCTGATCAGGATGAACGGCGCCGTGTAGTTGCACAGCTGGGTCTCAAGGAGCTCCACCGGGGAGATCTGCTCGATGGTCTGCACCCAGGTGTTGGTGTCGACGACGTCGGGGACCAGGCCGCCCGCGTCGATGGCGGTGCCGTCGAGGTGCCGCGCGACGCTGGCGTTGCCCGCGACCAGCGCGAGGTCGGCGACCTGCTGGGCGTCGAGACCGCTGACGCCGGCGGGCAGCGCGGCCGACCCGGTCAGGGCATGGACCGCGCCGGAGTTGAAGGCGCCGATGACGTGGTGGGCGGGAAGTGCCCCGGCGGGCAGCGGCGCGCTCTCGCCGTCGACCAGGGCGGCGTAGGCGGAGGGCAGGCGGCGTACGGTCTGCGTGGCGTTGTTGACGAGGATGTCGAGGGGGCCGGCCTCGGCGACCTGGTCGGCGAGGGCCACGGCCTGTGCCGGGTCGCGCAGGTCGATGCCGACGACCTCCAGGCGGTGCATCCAGTCCGCGGAGTCGTCCATGGCCTTGAAGCGGCGGATGGCGTCCTTGGGGAAGCGGGTGGTGATCGTCGTGTGGGCGCCGTCACGCAGCAGCCTCAGCGCGATGTACATGCCGATCTTGGCGCGGCCGCCCGTGAGCAGCGCGCGCTTGCCGGTGAGGTCGGCGCGGGCGTCGCGCTTGCCGCGGTTCAGGCGGGCGCAGTCGGGACAGAGCTGGTGGTAGAAGTAGTCGACCTCGACGAACCGGGTCTTGCAGGTGTAGCAGGAGCGCGGGCGCTGGAGTATCCCCGCGATCTGCCCCTCCTCGGTGACCGACGACGGCAGGATGCCCTCGGTCTCGTCGTCGATGCGCTGGGCGGAGCCGGTCGCCGTGGACTCCGTGACCGCCTTGTCGTGGGCGGTCTTGGCGGCCCGGCGCTCCTGGCGGCGGCGCTGCTTGACCGTGCGGTAGACGCCGGCGGTGGCCCTTCGCACGGCGATCGCGTCCGGGTGGTCGACCTCCAGCTCGTCGAGTTCCTCCAGCACACTGAGGCAGACGGCGAGCCGCTCCGGGTCGATGCCGGGCCCGTACACGACCTCGTCCATGGCCGCCGGGCCGTCCTCTGTCACCGTCATCGCGCTGCCGTTTCCCTGATCACCCGAGCGGCGCTCCGATCGCACCCGCTGTCGAAGGGCGAATTTTACGGAGCGCCGGGCCCGTCCTCCAAACCCGTCTTGATCAGGAACCGCAGGCAGTGATCAGCGTCTGCACCTCCGCGCTGAGGGCGGCGGCCAGTCGGTCCAGGTCCGGTACGGCCTTGGCGTCGGCGACGAGCCCGTAGTGGACGTGTCCGCGGTAGGTGGAAACGGCCACCGCCAGCGCCTGACCGCGGGCCAGCGGGGCGAGCGGATAGACCTCCGTGACCGGGTTTCCGCCGAGCTTCAGGCCGAGGCTGGGCAGCGGGACGCTGGTGACGAGGATGTCGAACCAGAGCCGGGCCGCCTGGCTGACCAGCGGGCCGCCGAGCCGATGCGCGAGCGGGGGCACGTGGTCGGCGAGCAGGGCGACGGCGCCCGCGCCCCGGTTGGGGCCGGCGTCCTTGTTGCGGTCCATGGCCGCGCGGACCGTGCCGAGCCGGACGAGCGGGTCGGGGTCGTCGACGGGGAGCCGTATCACGTAGCCGGAGAGCCGGTTGCCCTGTGGGGTGGCGGTGCGCGGGCGGCGCTTGGAGACGGGGATCAGGGCGCGTGGCCGGACGCCGTCACTGCCGTTGCCGCGCTCGTCCAGCCAGCGGCGCAGGGCGCCCGCGACGACGGCGATCAGGACGTCGTTGACCGTGCCGCCCTCGGACTTGCGGATGCGGTGCACGTCGTCGAGGTCGATGACCACGCCGGCGGTGCGGCGGGTGCCGGTGGGCTCGGCGGTGAGCGCGACCGAGGAACGCACGCCCAGGCTGGACACGGCCAGGGAGGCGCCGATGTCGAGGGCGCGGGCCACGTCGGAGGCGGCACCGCGGACCAGGCCCGGCAGCTTGCGCACGTCGGGCAGCAGCCCGGCCTTGATCTCCTCGCGGCGGGGCCCCCGGGCCGGCAGGTCCATCGGGTCCATGACGGCGGCGGCGAGCGTCAGCGCACGCAGCCCGTCGGCCAGGGCGTGGTGGAACTTGAACAGCACGGCGAAGGAGAGGCCGTCCTCCCCCGGCAGCACATGCGCCTCCCACGGCGGACGGCCGCGCTCCAGCGGGCACTCCATGAGCCGGCCCGCGTCCTGGTGGAAGTTCGCTGTCGGGGCGTGCAGCCGCACGTGGTGGAGGGGGTCGAACGCGGGGTCGGACTCCCGGGTGGCCCCGCCGAAGGCCAGCGGCCGGAACGAGAACGGCTGCCATACGTCCCGGATCCGCATCCGCAGACCGGGCACCGCCGCGGCCCGGGACGCGAGCAGATCGGCGGCATGGGCGCCCGCGGTGGGTGAGCGGGCCGAGAAGACCCCGAGTGCACCGAGGTGCATGGGGTGTTCGGGGGACTCGATGTTCCAGAACGCCAGGTCGAGAGGAGCGAGCAGGTCAGAAGTCAATTGCTTGCCTCGCGTCGCCGAAGGGTGAGCAAGCAGTCAACCCCCCCAGGGCGATTACGGTCAAGTACGATCAAGCTACGCACAGTTAACAGCAGATTAAGTCCCACCCCCATGTGAGGGATGGGACTCAAGCAACACCTGAGGTCACTTCAGCGCCGGCGGCGCCGCCTGTGCCGAGGTTCCCCACTCAGACGGGCGCGGGCCGACCGTGAACGCGAGCGAGCGCAGGGAGCGCAAGCCGCCGGTCGTCAGGTACGTGCGGTCGTACGCCTTCCCGTCCGTGCGGGCCGACTGGATGTACCGGTCGGTGCCGGAGGTGCCGGGAGCGGTGACGGTGAGGGCGCCGTGCGGGTAGTAGCGGCCGTCGAGCGTCAGGTCGACCCGGTCGAAGACCGGTGTGGACAGCCCCCAGGTGTCGTAGCCGGGCTGCACAGGGAAGATCCCGATCGACGACAGCACGTTCCAGGCGGACATCGTGCCGAGGTCGTCGTTGCCGGTCATCCCGGTCGGCGCGTCGGTGAAGAGGGTCAGCGCCGCGTGCACGACGTCGGTCGTCTTCCACGGCTGCCCGGTCGACAGATAGGTGTACGGGGCGATGAGGTCGGGCTCGTTCTGCGGGTTGTACTTGTCGGCGTTGTAGTAGTCGTACGGGCCGTTGACCCACACCTCGCGGGCCGTCCTCGCCGGGTCGGCCAGCAGCCGGTCGTAGGCGAAGAACGAGTCCAGCCGGTCGTTGGCCGCCTGCCCGCCGCCGATCAGGCCGACCATGCCCGGCAGGTCCTGCGGCACCAGCCACTGGTACTGCCAGGACGTGCCCTCGTGGAAGCCCTCGCTCTGTGCCGGGTCGGCCGGCCCGGTGAAGGCACCGGAGGCGTCCCGGGCGCGGAAGAAGCCGGTCGAGGGGTCGAAGACGTTCCGGTAGCTCTGGGCGCGGGCCGCATAGCGGCCGGCGTCCGCACCGTGCCCGAGCTCGCGGGCCATCTGGGCGAGCATCGCGTCCGACAGGGCGTACTCCAGGGTCGCCGAGGCGCCGTGGTCGTAGTCCGAGTCGCCCGGCTTCGCATGCGGGCGGCCCTTGACGTACGGGGCGAAACCGTCGGCGATGTACTCCTTGTTCGCCTCCCGGCCCACGGCCGGCGAGTCCGCGGGCGGCACCCCGTCGGCGTTCCGCTTCAGGGCCCGGTAGGCACGCTCCTCGTATCCCCCGGGGCCCTTGAGCAGGCCCTGCTGGTAGGCGTTGGTGAGGAACGGGGTGACCGGGTCGCCGGTCATGATGTTCGTCTCGACCGTGCCGTAGCCCCACTTGGGCAGCCAGCCGCTCTCCTCGTCGATCTTGATCACCGAGATCGCCATGTCCCGGGCCTCGCGGGGCGCGAGCAGGGACAGCAGCTGGGACTGGGTGCGGTAGGTGTCCCACAGGGACCAGTTCTGGTAGTAGGTGAAGCCGTCGGTGCGGTGGATCCTCTGGTCCCAGCCGGTGTAGCGGCCGTCGGCGTCGCTGCCGATGTTCGGTGCCAGGAACGACCGGTACAAGGACGAGTAGAAGGTCCGCCGCAGACTCTCCTCACCACCGCGCGTGCGCACGTCGTCGAGGCGGTTCTCCCATGTCCGCTGCGCCTGGTGGCGTACGGCGTCGAAGGAACGGCCGCCCTCGGCACGGAGGTTGACCGCCGCGCCGTGCGCGTCGACGTAGGAGAGGGCGGTGGTCGCCTCGACCGTACGGTCCCTGGTCGTGTCGAAGCGGACGTAGGCGCCGTCGCGTCCGTTCTTCGAGCCCGAGGTGACGGTCGTGCCGTCCCAGGTGCCGTACGCGGTGAAGGGCCGGTCGAAGCGGGTGATCGTGTAGACGGTGTACGGCTTGGTGTCCTGGCAGAAGCCGCGCCCGGTGATGGCGGTGCGCACGGTGCGGCTGTCGAGGATCTCGGCCTTGGTGGAGACGCCGGTGTGCAGCGACTGGGCCGCGTTCAGCAGGACGTTGGCCTTGTCGGTGGCCGGGAAGGTGTAGCGCTGCACGCCGGTGCGCGCTGTCGCCGTCAGCTCGGCCTTGATGCCGCTCTTCAGGCCGACCCGGTAGTAGCCGGGGCTCGCGCTCTCGTCGTCGTGGCTGAACTCGGCCTCGTACCTGGCGTTGTCGGTCTGTGTGACGTCTCCGGTGGTCGGCAGTACGGGCAGGTCGCCGCCGAGACCGCAGCCGACGCCCGACAGATGGACCAGGGAGAAGCCGCGGATGTGGTTCTGGGAGTAGTCGTAGCCGGTGTTGTGGCCGGTGTCCGGCGAGAACTGCACCATGCCGAAGGGCACGGCGGCGCCGGGATAGGTGTTGCCCTCGTTCTCGGTTCCGATGAACGGGTTGACCAGATCGGTGAGTTGGGCGTCGCTCGGCTCGGTGGCCTGCGCGGTGGCGGGTACGGCGGACAGCGCGGACGCTGCCACCGCCCCTGCCAGGCACAGGCGCAGGCGCCGGGTCCATCTCATGCGGTAAGACCTCCGGAGCAGTGGGATGCGCATCTGGGGTTCAGGTGGTCGGGCAGCCTGCGGGAGTCGCCTGGGACGCGTCGCGGATCAGGGCCTGCTGGGCCGCCTTCACGCGCTGCACGTCGGGCTTCAGCACCCTGCGGTCGTACGTCAGCAGGCCGTTGAGCTCGCCCTCGACGTCGGAGATCTGGGTGTAGACCGCGCCGTTGCCGCCCTTGCAGGCCAGGGCGTGCACCTCGGCGAGTCGGGCCAGGTAGTCGTCGGTGTAGGTGGCCGGGTCGACATCGACGTACGACTGCTGAACGGACCAGGCATGCCCGGGGACCGCGAGGCCGAGGCCGCCGTACTCGCCGCTCACCAGGGCGCGTCGGCCGTCCGGACGGGGTGGCAGGGCGGGGCTCGGGTAACCGTGCTCATCCATGATGTCGCCGGTGCCGCCGTCGGCCCCCGAGGTTGAGCCCGGACATGGAGTTGACCAGCCGGGTCGGGTCCCATGCCTTCGCCTGGTCGGCGACGCGGGCCATGTCGAACTGGCCCCAGCCCTCGTTGAACGTGACCCACATGACGACCGACGGGCTGCTGATGTGCTCGTCGATCATCTGCTTCATCTCGCGCTCGCACTCGGCGCGGGCGTCGGCACTCGGGGTCACCCCGGCGGTCATCGCGGGCATGTCCTGCCAGACCATCAGGCCCAGCCGGTCTGCCCAGTAGAACCAGCGGTCGGGCTCGACCTTGATGTGCTTGCGCACGGCGTTGAAGCCGAGCTGCTTGTGCACCTTCAGGTCGTGGGCCAGGGCCTCGTCAGTCGGGGCCGTGTAGAGGCCGTCGGGCCAGAAGCCCTGGTCGAGGGTGGCCATCATGAAGACCGGTTTGCCGTTGAGCACCGTGCGCGGGACGCCGTTCACCTTCTCGACGGCGATCGAACGCATCCCGAAGTAGCTGCCGACGCGGTCGGCGCCGACGGTGACCTTCAGGTCGTAGAGGAACGGGTCGTCCGGCGACCACAGGTGCGGGTCGTGGATCGTCAGGGTGAGCGGGGCGCCGGTGCGGCCGCGGACCGTGGCGACCTTGCGCTGTCCGTCGTACGCGGTCGCGGTGATCGGCACGCCGTCGCGAACTCCCCACGCCTCGACGGTGAGTCGGCTGCCCGCGACGTCGGGGGTCAGCTTGAGGGAGTCGACGTGGTCGGTCGCCACCGGCTCCATCCACACCGTCTGCCAGATGCCCGAGGTCGGCGTGTACCAGATGCCGCCGGGGTCCAGGCGCTGCTTGCCGAGCGGCGGGTTCTCGCCGGCGGCCGCGTCGGTCGGGTCGTACACACCGACGATGAGCTCCTGGGTGCGGCCGGGTCTCAGGGCGTCGGTGATGTCGGCACTGAACTTGTCGTAGCCGCCCTGGTGTTGGGCCACTGCGGTGCCGTTGATGTACACCTCGGACCGCCAGTCGACGGCGCCGAAGTTGAGCCGCAGCCGCTTGCCGGAGCCGATCCTCCAGTCGGCGGGGACGGTGAACGTGCGGCGGTACCACATCCGGTCCTCGTGCCGTTCGAGGCCGGAGAGCTGGGACTCGACGGGGTACGGGACGAGGATGCGCTCGGCGAGGTTCCTGCCGACGGGCGGCCGCTCGCCCGCCGTGGCGGCGGCGAACTGCCAACGCCCGTTGAGGTTGCGCCAGTCGGGTCGGGTCAGCTGCGGGCGCGGGTACTCGGGGTGCGCGTTGTCCGGG
This sequence comes from Streptomyces sp. NBC_00461, assembly GCF_036013935.1. Lineage (NCBI taxonomy): Bacteria > Bacillati > Actinomycetota > Actinomycetes > Kitasatosporales > Streptomycetaceae > Streptomyces > Streptomyces sp. NBC_00461. Next base: position 8,702,909 of record NZ_CP107902.1, on the reverse strand, counting down.
CCCACCTGGTCGGCCCACTTCGTGCGCAGTTCGTACGTGGAGCGGTTGGGGCCGCTGCTCCAGAAACCCTTGACAACGTTGCCGTCGGTGCCGGTGAGGCCGCCGCTTCCGTCGTAGCGGACGTCGGCGGTGCCGTGTGCGGTGCCGGTCTTGTTGCCGACGACGGGTTCCTTGAGGGCTACGAGGAGGGAGCGTGGGTCGGCGGGGTCCCGTTTCGCCGTCCCCAGCGGCCACTTGGCGCCGCCGATCACCGCTTCGAGGTGGTCGGAGAGGCCGGCCGGGGGTGCGGCGAGGCGCCGGGCGAAGTCGAGCTTCAGGGTGCGGCCCGTGCCGAGGACGGTGGTGGCGATGGCACCGTCGTAGTCGAATCCGTCGGGCAGCCGGAACGCCGACTGCGGGACGGGCTCCTTGCTGCCGCCGGGCTCGGTCCAGCGCAGATGGAGGTTGGAGCCGCCGTAGTGCTCGAAGTACTCGACCCTGATGTCGTAGGCCTTGCCCGCGGTCAACTCGACGGGCTCACCGGTCTGTTCGCGGTCCCAGTCGTCCACCCAGTGGTCGATGACGGTCTTCCCGTCGACCCACAGCCGGAAGCCGTTGTCGCCGATGACCGAGAAGGTGTGGGGGCCGGACTTCTCCGGGACGATCTTCCCGGTCCAGCGGACGCTGACGTCGTCCGACTGCCCGGTGGCGAGGGCGAGCCTCGGTTCGAGGTTGTCGAAGTCGAGATTCGGATCGAAGCCGGTCGCCTTGAGCTGGTCGAAGTCGAAGGCGCCGGGCGCGGACTGGGTGTAGTACTCGCCCTTCAGACCGTGGACCTCCACCGGGTCGTCGGCCGCGGTCGCACAGGGCGCGGCGGCCAGCCCGGCCGCGCCGAGCGCCGCTGCGAGCAGGAGGGCGAGCCGGTCTCTGAGACGTCTGGTGTGCACGGAACCTCCCATAACAACGTTGTCATGGACAGCAGTTGGCATGACAACACGGATTCCGGATTGCGTCCAGGGACATGACAAAGGGACGGGACGTGACGAGCCGCGGCAGGAACCGGCGAGTGGCCGCGAGTGGCCCCCTCACCGCCACCGGCGAAGAATGGGGACGACACCCCTGTGTCGCGCGAGTCGGCTGCGACGGCACCCTCAGCAGAAAGGGGCGAGGGAGATGTCGAAGGTATCCAGGGAGACGGCCACCCAGGGCGGCGACTTCGGAATCGTTCTCGACCGGTCCGAGGAGTTGGACGACTACACGGTGGACTTCATCACCTTCCGCGAGAACGTCGATCACACGCTCCTGCTCAGGGGACTGCCCGACGACCGGTGCCAGTGCCCGCACTGGGGCTATGTCTTCAAGGGGCAGCTGATCTTCCACTACGCGGACCACGACGAGGTCTACGAGGAGGGCGACGCGTACTACGCACCGCCCGGACATGTCCCCGTGCGCACTGCGCCGGGCACCGAGGCCCTGCAGTTCAGCCCGACCAAGGACGTGCGGCCCACCAGCGAGGCCATCATGAAGAACTTCCGGGCGATGCAGGAGGCAGCCGGCTGACCGGCCCGTCGGCTACGACACCACCTGCCCCTTCCCCAGGGCGATCACCCCGCCCTTGGAGACGGTGTACAGCTCCGCGTCCCGGTCCGGGTTGACGCCGATCGTGGCGCCCGGCGGGACCTCGACGTTCTTGTCCAGGACCGCCCCGCGCACCACCGCGCCGCGGCCGATGTGGACGTTGTCGTGCAGGACGGAGCCCTGGACCACGGCGCCCGGGTCGACTCTGACGCCGGGGGACAGGATGGACCGGGTGACCTGGCCCCGGATGAGGCAGCCCGCGCTGATGATGGACTCACTGGCCATGCCGCCCGCGTTGAAACGGGCCGGGGAGAGCTGGTTGGCGTGGGTGTAGATGGGCCACTGGCGGTTGTAGAGGTTGAACGCCGGGCGCTCGGCGATCAGGTCCATGTGGGCGTCGTAGTACGCGTCGAGGGTGCCGACGTCACGCCAGTAGCCGCGGTCGCGGCTGGTCTCGCCGGGCACGTGGTTGGCGCTGAAGTCGTACAGCTGCGCCTCGCCGCGTTCGGTGAGCTGGGGCAGGATCGAGCCGCCCATGTCGTGCACGGAGTGCTCGTCCTCGGCGTCCCGCTGCAGGGCCTCGATGAGGGCCTTGGTGGTGAAGATGTAGTTGCCCATCGAGGCGAACACGCACTCCGGGTCGTCCGCCAGGCCGGGCGGGTCGGCCGGCTTCTCCAGGAAGCCATCGACCGTCAGCCCGTCCGAGCCCGGGGTGATCACGCCGAACTGCGAGGACTCGGTGCGCGGCACGCGGATCCCCGCGACCGTCACACCCGCGCCGCTCTCCATGTGCTGGGCCAGCATCTGGCTGGGGTCCATGCGGTACACGTGGTCGGCGCCGAAGACGACGACGTACTCGGGCGCCTCGTCGTGCACGAGGTTCAGGGACTGCAGGATGGCGTCGGCGCTGCCCAGGTACCAGCGCGGGCCGAGCCGCTGCTGTGCCGGGACCGGGGTGACGTAGTTGCCGAGCAGGCTGGACATCCGCCAGGTGGTGGTGATGTGCCGGTCCAGCGAGTGCGACTTGTACTGCGTGAGGACGCAGATGCGCAGGATGTCGCCGTTGACGAGGTTGGACAGGACGAAGTCGACAAGGCGGTACGTGCCGCCGAAGGTGACCGCTGGTTTCGCCCGGTCCGCGGTCAGGGGCATCAGGCGTTTGCCTTCTCCGCCCGCCAGTACGATCCCGAGCACCGAAGGTCCGCCACGACGCATGGCCGCTCCCCTCACCGTGGTTGATCCATGCCTGCCCCTGCACAGGGGGGTGTAAGCCTGTTCGAGGAACTCCCTGCCGCTGTGTTCCTTTCCAGTCCAGAGTGTTCTAGCCCAGTTTGAGGGTGTCCTTATAAAGACGGACCGTACGGCGGGCGACGGCGTCCCAGCCGAACTCCCCCACCGCGCGCTCCCGGCCGGCCTCGCCCATCCGGCGGGCAGCCTCCGGATCGCCGATCACCTGGTCCAGTGCCCGTGTGAGGCCCGCCTCGAAGTCGTCGTCCACGGCCACGAGCAGCCCCGTCTTGCCGTCGTCCACGACCTCGGGAATGCCGCCGACCTGGGAGGCGACGACGGGAGTCCCGCAGGCCATCGCCTCCAGGTTGACGATACCGAGGGGTTCGTACACCGACGGGCAGGCGAACGCGGCGGCGTGCGTGAGGAGCTGGATCACCTCGGGGCGCGGCAGCATCTGCGGGATCCAGTGCACGCCCTCACGCACACGGCTCAGCTCCTGGTAGAGCTCGCGGAACTCCCGGTCGATCTCCGGGGTGTCGGGCGCTCCCGCGCACAGCACGACCTGCGCGGCCGGATCGATGCCCCGCACGGCCCGTAGCAGGTGGGGCACGCCCTTCTGGCGGGTGATGCGGCCGACGAACAGGACGTACGGGCGCTTCCGGTCGAGGCCGAGGCGGTCCAGCACGTCGGTGCCGCTGTCGGGGCGGTAGAGGGTGGTGTCGATGCCGTTGTGCACGATGTGGACCTTGGCCGGATCCAGCGTCGGATAGCAGGTGAGGATGTCCTCGCGCATGGCGCCGGACACGGCGATCACGGCGTCGGCGGTCTCGATCGCGGTGCGCTCCGCCCAGCTGGAGAGGGCGTATCCGCCGCCGAGCTGCTCGGCCTTCCAGGGGCGCAGCGGCTCCAGGGAGTGCGCCGTCATCACGTGCGGTACGCCGTACAGCATCTTGGCGAGGTGGCCGCCGAGGTTGGCGTACCAGGTGTGGGAGTGCACGAGGTCGCGGCCTTCGAGCCCGGCGGCCATCGCGAGGTCGACGGAGAACGTGCGCAGCGCGTCGTTGGCGGTGTCCAGGGCGGCCCACGGTCGGTGGCGTATGACGCCCACCCCGCGGCCCTCGCCCCAGCAGTGCACTTCGAGGTCGACCAGGGACGTCAACTCCCGGGCGAGGAACTCGACATGAACACCCGCGCCGCCGTACACGTCCGGCGGGTACTCCCGGGTCAGCAGTCCCACTCGCACCCGCAACCCCCAGCTCTCGGCGACCGGTTCTCTCATGGTCACCCAGATGTGTCGTGCGCGGAAGAGCGCGGCGGTCGTGTGAAGCAACAGTCACCGCACAAGCCTCCGCCGGGCACCCGGTAGTAGAGGCAGCAGCTGCGGCGGCGGAAGGAGGTGCCGGTGAGCGTGCCGGTGCCGGACAGCAGGGGGTGCGCGAGGAGCTCGACGGTGAGGGAGCGGGTGTGCGCGGCGGCCCGCGGGTGTCCGTGGGCGCGGGCCCACTGGTCCAGTTGCCGGGCGGCGCCCGCCAGCGCGGATGCCGCGTTGCCCCGCAGCAGGCCGGGGGCGATGCGGTGGCGGGCGCGCAGGGCCGCCGCCAGCGGTTCGAGGTGGCCCTCCAGCACGACGTCCGCGACGGTCGCGGAGTCCGCGGGCAGCGGGCGGATCTCGGAGAGCCACAGGTCGTCGGGGGCGCCGGCGTCGGGGTCCCAGTGCACCAGCCCGGGGTCCAGGTCGGGAATGCCGCCGTAGAGGACGGCGCAGGCGAGCGTCACCGACCACAGCCGGGCAGCGAGCCCCTGCTGGGCCACGGAGGCAGCGACCCGCATCTCGGGAGCGCGGAGGGAATGCGCGACCTTTATGACCCGGAAAGTAATAGGATTTCTAAAAGCATCAGAAAACTGGTTTTCGTCCGCGTATGGCGCGTACGTCGTCTGCGTGTGTGTCGTGTACGCCGAGTCGGTGTACGCCGTGTACGCGGCCGCCAGCGTCGGCAGGGGCGCATGCGGTGCTCCGCCGGTGCGTAGTACGAAGAAGCCGCCGAGCGGTCCGAGGGCGGCGAGATCCTGATCGAGGTCCACGAGGAGCAGTAGTACCAAGGGCCCTAGGGGTTCCCATTGGGGGGCCTCCACCCCGTGTCGCCCACCTTGGGTAGGACGGCGCCCGATTCGTACTCCATCGGCAGTAGGACCCATTGCCTGCTCAGGGACGACGACGGGAACAGATCCACAAGGCATCGTGTTGCTTATGAAGGCCGACCGTTCGTCGCGCAGGGCGCACCGCCCCCGCCGCACGCAGAGGAGCAGCTCATGAGTGCCCTCGCGTTGTCCGTGCTGTTGTCGCTCGTCTCCGCCGTCGCCTACGCGGGCGGGGCGATCGTACAGGAGCACGTCGCGGTGTCCTCCCCGGACCAGGAGTACGCGCCGCTGCGCCGGCCGACCTGGTGGGCCGCGGTGGCGCTCAACGGCCTGGGCGGACTGCTGCACGTGGTGGCGCTGGCGTACGGCCCGCTGAGCCTGGTGCAGCCGCTGGGCGCGCTGACGATCGTGTTCGCCCTGCCGATGGCGGCGCTGTTCGTGGGCCGCAAGGCCGGCGCGACCGCCTGGCGGGGCGCGATCATGGCGACCGTGGGCCTCGCCGGTCTGCTGTCCCTGGTCGGCTCCTCCGAGTCACAGTCGCTGGACACGGCCCAGCGGGTCGGCGTGGCCGTGGTCTCCGGCGGCGTGGTCCTGACGCTGATGATCGCGGGCCGGGCAGCCCACCGGCACCCGGCGGTGCGCAGCATGCTGCTCGCGACCGGTTCCGGCATCGCGTTCGGTATGTCCTCGGTGTTCACGAAGACCGTCGCGGTCGACTGGACCGACGGCGTGTCCTCGACCGACCTGCCCTCCCTGGCCGTGATCGGCGTCTTCGCCACGGGCGGCATGCTGCTGTCCCAGGCCTCGTACCGGGGCGCCGGACTCACGGCTCCACTGGCCACCCTGACCGTCGTGAATCCGGTGGTGGCGGCCGCGGTCGGCATCACGATGTTCGGCGAGACCTTCCGCTACGGCACCACCGGCACCGCGCTCGCGCTGAGCTGCGGCGTGGTGGCGGCGGGTGGCCTGATCCTGCTGACGACGGAGCGCATGGCGCGCGCCGCCGTGCAGGCCGCCGCACCGGAGGAGCCGGCCGAGCCCGTCACCGGACCGACGCCCGTCGGGGAACTCGCCGGACCGACCCCCGTGGAGGAGCTGCTCGCCATGATCCCCGAGCAGCCGGCCACGGCCGCCCTGCGCGAGGAGGTCCTGGTCCCCGCGCAGGCGGGCCCCACGATCCTGGCGGTGGCCTACGACCCTTACGACCAGGACGACGCGGAGCCCACCGACCCGGCCAGGTATCGCTTCTACGGCCCCTTCTACGGCGGCTCGTACGTCCCGATGCCGGGTCACGACCGGCACCGGGAGCGCGTCAAATCCTGACGCCGCCGGCCCTGAGATAGGCCACAGGGTCGATGTCGGAACCAAAACCCGGCCCCGTCCGCACCTCGAAGTGCAGATGTGGGCCCGTCGCGTTGCCTGTGGAGCCGGAGCGGCCGATGCGCTGCCCGCTGCCCACGCCCTGCCCGGCCTTCACGGAGATCGCCGACAGATGGGCGTACTGGCTGTAGCGGCCGTCGGAGTGCCGTATCACCACCTGGTAGCCGTAGCTGCCGCCCCAGCCGGCGCTGACCACCCGTCCCGCCGCGACCGCCTTCACGGTGGTGCCGGTGGGCACCGGGAAGTCGACGCCGGTGTGGTAGCCCTTCGACCAGGAGGAGCCGGCCACGTGGTACGCGGTGCCGAGCGAGCCGTGGACCGGGGCGACGAGGGAGTGACTGCCGGTCGTGGACTTGTGCTCGGTGGCCGAAGAGGTTTTCTCCTCGGTGACCGAAGAGGCCTTCTCCGTCGAGGACTTGGAGTCGCCGCGGGTCGTTTCGTGGGCCTTCTGGTGCAGCTTCAGCCGCTGGCCCGGCAGGATCAGGTCGGGGTCCGCCCCGATCGTCCTGCGGTTCGCCGCGTACAGCTGCCGCCAGCCGCCTCGCACACGCTCGTTGTCGGCGATCTCGGAGAGGCTGTCACCGCGTACCACGGTGTACATCTCGGCCGCACCCGCCCGGGACTGGGGCGTGGTCTGCGGCTGTACGTCCCGCACCGAGGTCTTCTTGGCGGTGCTCCCGCCCTCGGAGGTGCCCCCGGCGGGACGGACGTCCGGGGTGCCGCCGCCCCGGGTCAGTCCGGCCTTCACCGAGCAGACCGGCCAGGCACGCGGCCCCTGCCCGTCCAGGACCTTCTCCGCGACGGCGATCTGCTGGTCCTTGGTGGCCAGATCCGCGCGCCGCGCGTACGCCGTGCCGCCGTACGCCTCCCAGGTCGACTGCGTGAACTGCAGTCCGCCGTAGAAGCCGTTGCCGGTGTTGATGCTCCAGTTGTCGGTCGACTCGCAGGCGGCGACCTTGTTCCAGGTGGACACGTCGGCCGCGTGGGCGGTGCCGGTGCCGATCAGCGGGATTGCCATGCCGGCGCCGCCGACCGTGATGGTGAGTGAGGCGCGGTTGATCCTTTTCGGCTGATACCGGCGGTGCCGGCCGCGTACGGCCATGAAGATCCCCCTCGACATGCGTCCGAGGGCCAAAAGTAAGCGCCCCGAACAGGCCATGACAAGACGGCAATCGGCCGCCCTGTCCCGCAAGCAACCAGGAATGCACGGGAGTTGCAGATCGGCTGAGGCGGGTGGGGCTCGTCGTGCGTATCTGCCTGCGGCACGTCGGGCACCCCGGACATGCGCTCGGCGAACCGGCAGGCAAGGATGGTCGGTGGGTCGATACTGACGGGCACGACCGGCACCACCGACACCGGATCCTTTAGGAGCCAAACCGTATGAGCACTTCAGCCCAGATCGGCGTCACGGGACTCGCGGTCATGGGCCGCAATCTCGCCCGCAACTTCGCGCGCAACGGCTACACGGTCGCGCTGCACAACCGGACGGCGGCGCGCACGCACGCCCTGGTGAAGGAGTTCGGGGACGAGGGCGACTTCATCGCGGCCGAGACCGCCAAGGAGTTCGTGGCGGCCCTGGAGCGGCCGCGGCGCCTGGTCATCATGGTCAAGGCCGGCGACCCGACCGACGCGGTGATCCAGGAGTTCGCCCCGCTCCTGGAGCCCGGCGACATGATCATCGACGGCGGCAACGCGCACTTCGCGGACACCCGGCGCCGCGAGCACGACCTGCGCGAGCAGGGCATCCACTTCGTCGGCATGGGTGTCTCCGGCGGCGAGGAGGGTGCGCTCAACGGCCCGAGCATCATGCCGGGCGGCCCCAAGGAGTCGTACGACTCCCTCGGCCCGATGCTGGAGAAGATCTCCGCGAAGGCGAAGGACGGCTCGCCGTGCGTGACGCACGTCGGCCCCGACGGTGCCGGGCACTTCGTGAAGATGGTCCACAACGGCATCGAGTACGCCGACATGCAGCTGATCGGCGAGGCCTACCAGTTGCTGCGGGACGTGGCCGGATACTCCCCCGCCCAGATCGCCGAGATCTTCCGTACCTGGAACACGGGTCGCCTCGACTCCTACCTGATCGAGATCACCGCCGAGGTGCTGTCCCACGTGGACGCGGCGACCGGCGAGCCGTTCGTGGACGTGGTGGTGGACCAGGCCGAGCAGAAGGGCACCGGCCGTTGGACCGTCCAGATCGCCCTCGACCTGGGCGTCCCGGTCTCCGGTATCGCGGAGGCGGTCTTCGCCCGGTCCCTGTCGGGTCACGCGGCGCTGCGCGAGGCGTCCCGCGGCCTGGCGGGCCCGACGGCGTCCCCGCTGTCCGAGGCCGAGGCGGGGGCCTTCGCCGACCGTGTCGAGCAGGCGCTGTACGCGTCGAAGATCGTCTCCTACACGCAGGGCTTCCACGAGATCCAGGCAGGCAGCGAGGAGTACGACTGGGACATCGACCTCGGCGCCGTCTCCTCCATCTGGCGCGGCGGCTGCATCATCCGCGCGGCCTTCCTGGACCGCATCCGCGCGGCCTACGACGCTCGCGCCGACCTGCCGAGCCTGCTGTCCGACGAGACGTTCGCCCAGGAGATCGCGGCCGCCCAGGACGACTGGCGTGAGGTCCTGGTCGCCGCCACCCGCCAGGGCGTCCCCACCCCCGGCTTCGCCGCGGCCCTCGCGTACTACGACGCCCTGCGCGCCGAGCGCCTGCCCGCGGCCCTGACCCAGGGGCAGCGGGACTTCTTCGGCGCGCACACGTACCGGCGCACGGACCGGGACGGCGCGTTCCACACGCTGTGGGGCGGGGACCGGTCGGAGGTGTCCGCCTAGTCCGCCCAGGACACGACACGGCCTCACCCGCCGAAGGAGCGGTCCGCAGGATGTCCGGCGGGCCGCTCCTCCCTGCGGCACTGGCCGGCGCACCCGTGGGGTGACGGCTCGGTGGTCCGCCGGGGCGGCGTGTCCCGCCCCGGCAGACGGCGCACACGCAGAAGCCACTGTGCGCGACGGGACGTGCCGGACAGCCGGAGACCGAAGTGGTTGTGCAGCCACGGCACGGAGAGGATCACGCCGAGGGCCATCGCGAGGATCACGGCGAAGAGCAGGACACCGCGGTGGTGTCACGCGCGCACTGCCGCGCGAACTGGTCCAACTGGCCGAACGTCCCCACGACCAGCACGGTGAGCGACAGGGGTAGCAGGCGGGCGCCGAACTCGTAGACCGCCCCGGCCACTTTGGTATGCAGTTTGTCCGTGCCGCACGGCCGGCGCGGCTGCATCCATGCCACCAGGTTGACCAGCAGGAAGGGCAGCACGAACAGCCACAGCGCACGCCACGCGCCGCCGATGGTCAGGCGCGTCCAGTCGTACGCCTCGCGCACGAGCTGTACCACCGGGCGCCCGTGTTCGTCCCTGACGAGCCCGTGATCAGGATCGGTGGCGCGGTACAGACCCGCCTTGTTGTCTCCGCTGATCCGCTCGACCCCGGCGGGCCGCAGTAACGAAATCTCACCCTCCGTGAGACCCAGCTCAGGTCGGGTCAGGTCAGCGGAGGTCCCGGCTGCGGGCTCGGGACTGGTTCCGGGCCCGGTGGGACCGGTGACGGGGAGGGACCCGGGTCCGGCGTCGGGGTCGGCGGTGATGGCGGAGGCGGCGGTGGAGTGGGTTCCGGGGACGGGGGTTGCGGAGTGGGGACCGGGGACGGATACGGGTCCGGCGGCCGGGGGTCCGGGCCGGGTGCGGGAGGTACGGGGTCGGGGTACGGGTCGGTCATGATGTCCTCCGGCGAGTCGCTCGGCGTCGGCTCTGGACTACTTCCCCGCGTACCCGACAGCGGTCTCCCCACTCACCCACCCGCCCCGTACTCACGCGCCCGTAGGTCGGCAAAGGGCCGGTGGGCCTAAGCGGTGCGCACCGCCACCGCGCCTGCGGCGAGGCCCGCGCGCGGGCTGGACAGCACCGGGACCGTGGTCGTCGTGAGGTGCTGCGCCGGGGCCATGGAGCCCTGGGCCAGAACGATCGCGTCGGCGTCGGCGACCGCGTCGATCGCGGCTGCCACAAGACGGGCGCAGCCCTCGGTGTCACCCGCCTCGAAGCGGGTCCAGGCGCCTTCGACGAGCTGGGTCCGCACCTGGACGGGCCTCCCGGCGCGACGGGCCTCGTCCTCGACCAGATCCGTCGTCGGACCGAACGTGCTCTCCACGGTGGCCAGGACGACGATCCGCGAGCCGGCGGCCACCGCGGCGGCCGCCATCGGACGGTCGGAGCGCACCACCGGCACCCCGGCCCCGGAAGCTGCCGCCTCCGCGATGGCGCCGATGGTCGAGCAGGTGCACAGAACGGCCCGCGCGCCCTCGCCGACGGCCTTGTCCAGCACCGCCCGCACCTCGTCCGCCACCGCCTCCGGACCCTCGTGGCGGGCCCGGGCCAGCAACTCCTCGTCGACGAAGTGCCGCAGGTCCAGGCCCTGGTGGTCCTCGTCACGCAGGGCGTCGAAGACCGGGACGTGCAGGGGCGAGGTGTGCAGGAGGGCCAGCATGCGGGCGGAGGCCTTTCTTCGAGTCTTCGAGTCTTCGAGCCTTCGAGCCTTCGAGGGAGACGGGTACCGGTCTCAGAACCGGTCCGGGTGCGCCACCAGCCAGCGCTTCGCCGCCCGCAGCAGTTCCGGGTCGGCCGCGGGGGCCTCGTCGGGATGGCGCTCGGCCCACTTGACGACGTACGGGCACAGCGGGGCCACGACGATTTCCTCGCGCTGGGCGATGCCGTACAGCTCACGGGCGAGCGAGCCCGCGATGCCCTTCCCCTCGTGGGCCGGTTCCACGATGGTGTGCACGGGAACCAGGGCGCGCTCGGGGGATTCGAGGACGAAGTACTCGACGTGGCCGACGACGTCGGCACCGTCGTAAGCCTCCAGGCGGCCCGCCGCCCGGTCGTCGCGGATCTCGATGTCGCTCATGAGCACGCTCCTGATGTTCGGCGGTCAGGCGGGCACGGCCTGCGGGCTGCGCTCCTGGTCCGAGCCCGGCACCGGCTCGGAGGGGTCGGCGCCCAGAGCCACGATGCGGTTGTCGCGGTCCACGTGCACGACCCGGGGTTCGAGTGCCCGCGCCTCGGCGTCGGTCACCTGAGCGTAGCTGATGATGATCACCAGATCGCCGGGGTGGACGAGATGGGCCGCTGCTCCGTTGATCCCGATCACGCCCGAGCCCCGCTCACCCTCGATGACGTACGTCTCCAGGCGCGAGCCGTTGGTGATGTCGACGATGTGCACCAGCTCGCCGGGCAACAGGTCGGCGGCGTCGAGCAGATCGGCGTCGATGGTCACGGATCCGACGTAGTGCAGGTCGGCCTGGGTGACGGTGGCTCGGTGGATCTTGGACTTGAACATCGTGCGCAGCATCGGGGCACTCCCAAAAGTAGGCTCCCTGCCTGCGTTTTTGCAGGTCAAGGGCTATTTTCACACCCTACAACGAGTCGCATATTCGGGCAGCTTTCCCTGGGTTTCTCAGGACTCACGCTGACCGAATGCTGACCATTCTGACGGTGCATCAGGCGCCGGAAAGGGAACTCGGGGTCGTCCTCACGCCCCGGGGTGCCCCTCACAAACGGCCGCGATCAGCGTACGCAACGCCTCTCGAAGACGCTCGTGACGATCGCCACAGCAGGGCTCGCCTACCGCTGCAGTACCAGCCCGGAGTGCGATGGCAGTACGACCTCAGCAACGAGGTGGTCGATGTGCTTGTCTCCAGGGTCACGGGACAACTGATCCGGCGGTCCTGGACAACTCACCGTGGGGACGAACGCCCGAACCGCCGACCGTGATCCTTCGGCCCCGCTCCGGTCACTTCGGCAGATCGGCGGAGAGGAAGGGAGCAAGGAGCGCGAATATCGCGTCGGGGCGGTCGAGAGGGATGATGTGGCCGCAGTCCTGGAGATGGTGTCCGACCAGGTCATCGGCGATGGGACGGAGTTGGCGTTCGAGCCCGGTGCCGACGGGATGCGAGCCGACGGCCATGGTGGGCATGGTCAGCCGAGCCGTCGCGACTGCGTCCTGGATCTGCTGCGCGCTGGTGGGCAGGGCCCGGTAATAGGAGAACGCGCAGCGCAGTGCCTCACCCCCGGTGTACGCGTGGACGAAGGCCGCGCGGATGTCCTCGGGTACTCCTCGCCCGAGCGTCCCCGAGTCGAGGAACCAGTCGACGTACGGGGCCTCGTTGCCGGCCAGGACGGTCTCAGCGAGGCCGGGGACGGCGTGGAAGCCGAACCACCACGGGGCACCGCCCGCGACGACGTGCTCTGCTCCGGGCAGGCGGCCGAGCAGTGCCTCCATCACGACCAGGCGCCGGACGAGGCCGGGCCGGCGCAGCGCGAGCAGGACGGCGGGGGCGGTGCCCGCGTCGATGCCGACCACCGCTGCCGAGGGCTCGCCGAGTGCGTCGAGCAGCCCTTCGGCGTCGGCGGCGAGGGTGCCTGCGTCGTAACCCTCGACGGCGCGTGCACTGGCACCGAAGCCTCGAAGGTCCGGGGCGATGACCCGGTACTGCCCGGCCAGTCGGCCCATGATGCCGCTCCAGAGCTGCCAGGTGTGCGGGAAGCCGTGCAGCAGGAGAACCGCGGGTCCGTCCCCGGCGATTGCGACATTGAGTTGGACGCCGTTCGTCGCGATGCGGCGCAGGTGGTGTGCGGTGGTGACGGGCATGGCGGCTCCTCCGGATGGTTACCATTGGTGACCACAGAACGATAGGTAACTGACCGACCGCTTCCTAGACGGCACTTTCAGGGAAGGTGGTGAGCCACAGGTGACCACCCGAGGAGCCCAGACCTCCGGTCGCGGGGTACGCGGCGATCTGTTCGATCCCCATTGCCCGACGCGGCAGTTGCTGGACCGCATCGGTACGAAGTGGACGTCCATGGCCGTCAAGACGCTCGCCGATGCCGCACCGGACGAGGTGCGCTTCGCGGAGCTGAGACGCCGGATGCCTGGCGTGTCGCAGAAGATGCTGTCCGTGACGCTGCGAAGCCTGACCCGCGACGGGCTGGTGGCGCGCCGGGTCGAACCGACCGTGCCGCCGCGGGTCTTCTACCGACTCACCGGACTCGGGCTGTCCCTGGAAGCCGCGCTTGCGGGGCTTCGGACCTGGGCGGAGGAGCACATGGCCGAGATCGACCGCGCCAACGAAGCCGCCGCCCAGGAGGCCGATGAGGGGTAGGCAGGCACGTCGTTTCACTTCGACGGGCAGGGCACGGCGACGGCCGCGCACGCGATGAAGCGGTACTGCGGGCTGCGGGCTGCTGGGCGAGCAGGAGATGGAGGGGGATGTCGCCGGCGCAGTGGCTGGCGGCGAAGGAGCTGGTGAAGGACGACGGGGAGATGGTGTTCGAGGACGGCATCTCCCGGTTCTGCCCGAAGCGCCAAGATCCTGAAGTCGGCCGTCGAGGGCACCTATCTGCGGTGGCTCTTGGCCCGGGCTCCTCGATTCGGGTCGTACTCGGGCCGCACCGCGGCCACACTGAGCTCATGATCGGGGATGCAGCGAGGAGAAGAGCGTATGAGCGAGCAGCCCGACCGATACGAACTGAGAGCGCGGCAGCTCCGCATTCTGGCGGGCCTGCACCGCAAGCGTGCTGCCGAGTTGGAGAAGGCGGCCGAAGCAGCCTTGGCCAGCCGGTCCATGCGGCGCCTCACCGAGATGCTCACGGAGGCAGAGGTGCGTGACCTTGCTGAACATCCGGACTTGGCGGAGCTGAACGTACAACTGGAAGGCTTCTACGGCGCGGACACGGAGCGCCCGGGCGAGGAGCCCACCACATGAGCATCTGGTCCAGCATCCCCGGACCCGACATCCTCGCCGTCAACGGAGCCGACGACGCGGCCAACCACCGGGCAGAAGGCGAAGCGACGATCACCATCGACGTCGCCACGACCAGCCACGACCAGCCACGACGATCACATCCGGCTCGCGCCGTTCGACGGCGGGGCGGACGCCGACGCGCTTCTGTCACCAGCCACCGCACGGCTGCTCCGTGACCGACTCGACGCGGCGTTGACTGCTGCGCGCTGACGATCGCATGACGAAGGCCCCGCCCAACCAGGCGGGGCCCCACGGATTTCCCCCTACTTGTCCAACGAGTCCAGCATCTTCGACTCGTCGAAGTTCCCGTCCGAGTCCGCCCACCGCGTGCTGGGGGAATCGTGTGGCCGTGGGGGTGACGTGAAGGCGGCATGTCTCAGCTGTGACTTCTGGGCACCTTCGCGCACTCCGCCGGTGCATCGTCGACGCCGGCGTCTGCGTTGTCGTGGAGCGGCTTTGTCCACGCGTCGACGCACGCCTTCTGCTGCTCGGCTGCGGAGAGCTTGGGTGTTTTCACCGTGACGGTCACGGTCCTTGCAGGCTTCTCGTCGGACGACCCGGAGCAGCCGGCCGGCGCCGGCGCGGCGGCAGCGAGTGCCGCAACGGCGGTGAGGCGGCGCATCGCGGTCAGTCCCAGCCGCCGAGCAGCCCGGAGTTGAGCTGCGCGTCGCAGATGTTGTAGCCGCCGGACGCGTGGCCCTTCTTGGTGTGGCCGTCGACGGTGACCGAGCAGTTGATGTCGCCCGAGCCCTGAAGCTGTGCGGTAAGGCTGTAGTACAGGGCGTCCTTGTTCAGGGGCAGGGTGGCCTCGAACTTGCCGTTCTTGAAGGTGCCCTTGCGGGTGTCGGAGTCGGATCCGTATCCGATGTCGAGACCGCCCAGGGCGCCGGCGGGAGCGGTGCCCCACGCCTTGAAGGTGACGACCTGCTTCGCGGGCTTCGTCTCCGCCTTCGTTTCGCTGCTCTTGGCCGTGCCGGCGCCAGCGGGCTGGTCCTTCTTCGAGGACGCACTGGCCTTGACGCCGTTGGGGCTACTGGACTTGTTCGACTTGCTGTCGCCGCCGCCGGCGATGGCGGCGATGATCGCGATCACTACGAACAGGCCGACGATGCCGAGACAGCCGAAGCCTACGGCCTTTCCGACGCTGCGCTTCTTCGGCGGCTGCGGGGGGAACGGAGGCTGCCCGTACGGCTGCTGAGGTCCGCCCCATCCGGGCTGCTGCGGCGGGTACTGCTGGTCGTTCATGGGATCCCCTGAGGCCTGGTTCAGTAATTGCGAGGTGTGTGACTTGTAAAGGCCGTGTGTGGTTGCAGCCAATCGGCGCGATTCACCTAATCGTGATGAACCCCGCCGATCGCCCGTTCGAAGGTCAACACCCGCGTTCGCGGCGCATCCGCTCGCACGCCTCCTCGATCACCGGCTCGGGCGGCACGGCGGCTCGGCGGCTCGGCGGCTCAGTTCAAGGTGACTCGATGTCGGCGAATCACCGGCGTCGGGCCTTGGCTTCAGGCGGTCGGCAGGCCCTGGTCTCCAAGGGCACCGCTCCGACTCCGACTCCGGCTCCGTCCCCGGCACCGGCGAAAGGCCACCCTGCGGCAAAGGCCGCGGCACTGCCCGCCGCGGGCCTGCTGCCCGCCCAGGCCCAGAACGATCACCCCGCCGCGCCGCCGCCGCACACCACCGGTGCCTCGCCGCAGCGGGCGACCGTCACGTCCTCGGGGACCGGGCAGAGCAGTTATCTCTCCGTCCAGACGTCCGTGAACTCCACGAACGTGTACTGGAGCCAGAGCAACCTCACCGTCACGAGCATCAAGAAGCTCAGCGCGCTCAAGGTCGTCGTGCACATAGCCCAGACTGGCGGTGTGGCGAACACCGGCGTGTCGACGTCGCTCGGGGACAAGGCCACGGTGCATGCCGCAAAGGCCTCGGACGGGGGAGCCGACTACGTCGTGACGCTCAACGAGGGCATCACCCTGGACCCCGGAACCTTCTACTTCCAGTTCGGCTACAACCACGCCAAGGGCACCCGCGACACCGGCCACGACCTGTGGGCCGTCGCCACGACGGCCACCGGTTCCGGGGTTCGGAAAGCCGGCAGGGACGCTACTGACCGCTCTCCGGCGGACGTAATCCGGTACCTGGACTTTCCTGGTCCTGGCTCAGTCGGGGTGCTCGGGCGCGACCGCGGTGCGGGCAGCGAGCACCCTCCCCCTGCCCCTGCCCCTGCCCCTGCCCCTGCCCCAGCCCCTGCCCCAGCCGAGCTCGCGCCGGTACCCACTCAGCATCGGTCGGGCGGTACGCCTCGCACTGGAAGCAGGTCTGGCGGTTGTCCTGTCTCGATCACCGGGATGCCGTCGGGCCCCCGGTCTCCGCTTGAGGCGAAGCCTCAGCAGGCGGGCCGGCGCCCGGCGCGCGGAAGATACGTAACCGAGTTACGTAGATCCACGGTTGTCACGTCTGGGCGCGGCTCGGAGGCTCGTCCTCATGACTCCACTCACCCCCGCGTCGCCCGAGGTCGCCGACCTGGCCGTACGCCACCGGCTGGGGGCGCTCCAGGGCGTGTTCGCGCCGAAGCGCCTGCGTCGGGCGGTGTACGCCGCCCATGTCTTCAACTGCCTCATGCTCATGGCGTTCTTCTTGGTCCCCGGGCTGCTGTACTACTGGTTCTCCATGCGCCGCTTCCCCGATTTCAGCCGGAAGCGGGCCGCCCAGCGGCTGCACCTGTTCGAGGCGGGGCTGGTCGTGCACCCGCCGTCCGGCGGCGAGCCGGTCGCCCTGCGCTGGGACTCCCTGCGCCTCCGGCAGGAGATCGTCCAGCTGGTCATCAACGGCGTCCCCGCACCGACCAAGTACGTCTACTCGGCAAGCGCCCCCGGCCATGGCTCGGTGCGGATCACGGAGTTCTACGAGGATCCCGACGTCTGGGGTGCCCGGATGCAGGACGCGGTGGTGCGCGCACAGGGGCCGGCCGTGCTGGAGACGCTTCGCGAGGGCGGCACGGTCCCGTTCGGAGCGCTCTCGCTCTCCCGCACGGCCGTGAGCGCCCAGGGGAAAGGCAGCCTGCCCTGGCCGAAGGTCAGGGAGGTCGGTGCCTCGGGTGGCCTGGTCCGCATCATGACCACCGGCTCCACGGGCGACCCCGTCCGCTGGTCCCACCACGCGGCCAAGGACATCACGAACCTGCACCTGTTCCTGGCCGTCGCTCACCGCCTGCACGAGCAGTCCGCCGCCTGACCGTCCGGCCGACCCGCCTTCACCTGGCGGCCGCCTCGGCGATCACGCCCACGAGCAGTGCGGTGAGGACACCGGTGTCCGGGGTCGAGGTGCAGAGCCTCGCGCCGCTGACGGATCAACAGGTCGCGGCGGCCTGGCCGGCCATGGCCGCGACGGTCCGGGCACTGCTGCCCGAGCTGCGTTCCTGACCGCAGCACGGCGGACGGTCCGGGCGTCGGCGGCCCGCTGGGTGGGACCACTGCGACCGGTCAGACGGCCGGCCGGTGGACCACTCGGCCGAGTGCGCGCGGCAGTGCCGCCCGGGAGGGGATGTCGAGCTTGCGGTAGATCCTCCCGAGGTGGGTTTCGACCGTCCTGGTGCTGACGAAGAGCTGATCCGCGATCTCCTTGGTGCGTTTGCCCTCTGCCGCCAGTTCCGCGATCTCCCGCTCTCGCTCGGTGAGCAGGACCACCGTCGCCGGGGCGCTCGCGTCCTGCGCCGTTGCGACCGCCGCACCGGTGGCGACGCATGACGCGGGCAGCAGGGTCCTGACCCTTGCCGCCTCCTCACGGATCCGCTCGGCGCCACAGGCCCGAGCGGCCTTTCCCGCCGTGTCGAGCCACTCCAGCGCCTGCTGGCTGCCATGGGCCGCGTGGGCCGAAGGCGCCCCGATCACCAGGGTCCAGGCGTGTTCCACCGGCAGCCCCGCACGGCGGAACGACTCCGCGGCCTCGTGAAACAGCCCTGCCGCCAGGTGGTGTTCTCCCTCGGCGGCGTGGAGCGCGGCGCGGGCTCTGCGCACGTACTGCTGTTGCAGCGACAGCCCCAGCTCCTCGGCCACGGCCTCCCCCGCCCTGGCCCAGTCGCGTGCGGCGTCGATGTCACCGCACCGCAGTGCCGCGACGGAGGCGAGCGCCAGAAGAGAGGGCTGCCACGCCCGCAGCAGCCGCTGCAGCCGCGGGCCGCCCTCCTCGACGAGGGTGCGCAGACAACCTGCCGGATCCCCGCCGAGGAACTGGGCGTGGGCGCGCAGGCCGACCGCCACGGTTGCCCGCCAGCCCCTCTTGCGCAGGGCGAGGAAAAGCCCTTCCCCGGCGAGTTCGAGCAGCCGGTCGGTGTCCCGCCGTGGACGTATCCACAGCAGCCCCGTCGCCCGCAGGATCATGGCGACCCCGGCGGCTTCGTCGACCCCGCTCGTCCGGGCGAGCAGTTCGGCCTCCCCGGCACGGCGGCAGAGCGACTCCAGACGCCCCGTCAGCTGGTCGAGATGGCACAGGGCCACCAGTTGGTTGATCCGGATGAACCTGCGGGTGGCACCCGTGGTTGCCTGCAGTCCTCGTTCCAGATGCCGGTAGGCGTCATGGAAGCGCTCCTGGAACAGCTCCGCGCAACCGAGCATCGCCAGGACGTCGGGCATGGTGACGGCAGCGGCGTCCGGCAGGGCGTCCACGATCCGCGCGCACTCGGTGACCTCGGCGACCGCCTCGGGCAGCAGCCCGAGCTGGGTGTCGCCGAGGGCGCCAAGGGCACGCAGGTAGGGCGCCGCCGGGCCGCCGGCCTCAGCAGCCTCCGCCGCCTCGCGGACCACGTCACGTGCCTCGCCGTAGGCGCCGCGGAACAACTGCACTCGCCCGTATGCGGTGATCAGTTCGGCCGCCGGCGCCGGCAAGGGAACCGGCAGTGGGCGGGGTACGAGGTCCAGTGCCGTCCGGACCACCGCTTCGGCCTCCTGGTGGCGGCCCAGCAACCGCTCCAGCTCTCCGCAGACGGCGTAGGCGCTCAGCCGAAGGTCCACGGAGAGATCCGACTGATGCCTGAGCAGATCGTGCACCAGGGAACGGGCTTCCTGCAGGCGGCCCACGGCACTGAGCGCCCGGCAGTGGTCGAGCACCAGCACGACCCGGGGGGCGCTGATCCTTTCCCCGGCGGGCAGGTGGTCCAGTGCCAGGCGCAGCCAACGGGCAGCGACGGCCGGGGACTTGGCCATCGCCTCCGCGGCGCCGTCGACCAGCACCTGCCGGGCCTGCGCACTGCCCGCGCCCACCAGGTGCTCGGCCTGCCGGGCACGTCGGAGCACCGGCGCTCCTCGCCTGGTGAGCAGATCCAGGGCCCGCCTGTGGGAGTTGACGCGCAGGGACGGCGAAGCGTGCTCCAGGGCGACGTGGCCGAGCACCGGGTGTCGGAAGACGTAGCCGCCGCCCCAGGACAGCGGCCGTATCAAGTCCGCTTCGACGAGCTCGGTGAACGCTGCGAGGGTTCGTTCCAGGCCGAGTTCGGAGACCGCGGCGACGTCGTCCGGCAGGAAGGGATCGCCGAGAACGGCGGCGACCTGGACCGAGAGTGCGGCGTCAGCGGTGATGGAGTCCAGCTCGGTGACGACGGAGACGGCCTCCCGGCGCATGCCGTCCCGGTCCGGTCCGGCGCTCAGCGGCCACACGTCCGGGTCCCACCGCGCCGCGACCAGGATCCGCAGCATCCGCGGGTTGCCGCCGGAGGCGGCGTGCAACTGCTCGGCGTATGTGGCGTCGACCACGGGGGCCGGGGAGTCGCGCCAGTCGGTGTACGCATGGTCTTGCGCCGAGTGGGAGAAGGCGTGCCGGGATGTTGTGTCCGTCTGGGGCCCCCGGGACCCCCCGTCGCCGAGCAGAGCGGATATCGCCGGGAGGTCCAAGGAGGGCGGGGCCAGGCGGATGACCGAGCCGGTCTCGACTCCGTCTTCGAGCGCTTGTCTCAGGACCGGGCCGGACTGCCGCGGGCGGTGCGCCAACGCCAGGACGAACGGGCCCGGCGGAGGTGTCCGCACAAGCTGCGCGATCAGTCTCTCCGACTCCTCGTCGCACAGATGAACGTTGTCGAGAACCAGCACGCCGCCCTGCCGCGCCGCCCAGCGCCCCAGCACGCTCCGCACCTCGGCGCCCGCCCCGGCGCCGAGCCCTCCATGGGCGATCGGGGAGTCCCTCGCGTCCAGGACATCCAGCACCTCTCTGATGACCTGGCCGGGTTGCGTCGTCGTGCGCGCGGCGTGGGCTCGCGCCACCAGGGCCCCTGTCCCGGCTGCCCGCTCGGCGAGCAGGGCGAGCAGGGCGGTCTTGCCGATCCCCGGCTCGCCGGTGACCTCCAGGACCGTTCCCCGCCCGTCGGTCAGATCCTTTACGACCGCGGAGAGACACCCGATCTGAGTGTGTCTGCCGACGAGAGCAGCGCCGTTCTGATGGGCCGGATCCTTGGGGGGCAAGTTTCCTCTCCCTTCCCTCGGATGTGCACACGAGCCAGGACGCCTTCTGTTGTCGATTCGGATATTAGGCCATCACATTGCACGACTTGTGACGTGCGGGAAGGCAGGAGCCGGCAACCACCGCGGCTCGGCGGTGTTTTCGCGTTGCACTGGACAAGGTCGCGCGTGGTCGTGCGTCAGAGGAGGAAAGACCCCAGCCGACACACGGCTGGGGTCCCTTGATGCGGTGAGTATCGGTCAGCAGATGGAGTCTGCCTGCGCCGTGAACCGCTCGACTACGCGTCGGCGGACCGACCGCACCGCATCGCGATCACCGTGCATCAGGCGGTCAGCGCTGCAGGGTGAGGACGCCCGGCCGCCACGGCAGTTGGTCGTAGGGGCCGTTCGCGGTGGGGGACTTGCCCTGGTAGAGGAACTGCAGGTTGCAGGGGTCGATGGTCATGGTCTGGTCGGGGTTGTTGCGGACCAGGTCACCGTGGCTGATGTCGTTGGTCCAGGTGGCACCGCTGTTGGCCTTGCCCGCGAAGGGGTTGCTCTCGCTGGCGGCCTGCGGGGTCCACGAACCGCTGAGGCTGGTGGCGGTGAACGAGCGGAAGAAGCGCTGCTCATTCGCACCCCGAGCCTCAACGATCATGAGGTACTGGTTCTGCCCCTGAACCTTGTAGACCTGCGGCGCCTCGAACAGGTTCTTCACCGTGTCGCTCATGACCGTCGTGTACGACGAGCCGAAGTTGCCCGGGAAGTTCCCGATCGGCATGCTCGCCCGGTAGATCTTGCCGTCGTCACCGGCGAAGAACAGATACATGTTCTGGTCGTCGGCGATCAGGGTCTGGTCGATCGGGGCGGAGTTGGGGATGCTGCCGGTGAACAGCGCCTGGGGCGAGGACCAGCCGTTGGGGTTGGTGGGGTCGCTCGACGTGCGGTAGATGAAGGGCGACGCACCCCACTGGGACGCCAGCACCCAGATCTTCTTGGGCGCGAAGTAGAACAGCGTGGGCGCCACCGTTGACTGACTCATCCCGGTCTGGCCGGCCGACGCCATGTCCGACCAGTTCGTGAAGGGGCTGAACGCCATCGAGCCGTACCCCGATCCCGACACGTTCGAGGCGTAGACCAGGTGCTTGCCGTTGTACACCACGTTGGTGAAGTCCTTCAGCGAGACCCACCCGTTCGCCGGCTGCGCCAGCGCACCTGTCGACGTCCACCGGTACGTCGAGGGAAGAGAACAATTGCCGGGAGGGGTCGTCCCGGACAGGCCGGTCCACTTCTGGTTGCTGCCGCCGTTGCACGTCCAGATCTCCACCGCCGTGCCGTTGGCCGTACCGGAGCCCGTGACGTCAAGGCACAGCCCGGACTCCACGCCGACGATCGTGCCGTCGGAGTTCACTCGCCACTGCTGGTTGGCACCGCCGCTGCAGCTCCAGATCTGCACCCGGGTACCGGCCGCGGTGGCGTGGCCCGGAACATCCAGGCACTTGTTGCCGTACACGGTCAGCTGGTTGCTGTCCGTCGACGTCCACTGCTGGTTGGTCCCGCCCGAGCAGTCCCAGGTCTGCAGGTACGTGCCGTCGGTCTGGCCGGCGTTCGGCACATCGAGGCACCGGCCGGAACCAACTCCGCGCAAGGCGCCGCTGGTTGCCGCCTGAGCCGGGCCGGCGACGAGCATCGCCGCCAACGTGGCCAGGACCGCGACCGCCGCGGCGAGCACCACGGACAGACGTCCGCGGCTGAACAAACTTCGTCTGCGCATGGGGACCTCGTAATCCTTGAGTAGGCGGCTTCCGGGTTGGTCCGTCAGAGGCCGTCCGGGCTTTGGGGACTGTTGGGGCTGTCCGGGCTTACGGCTTCACGGTCGCGACGACTGAAGAAGGAATGATGAGGCCATGACATGTGCAACGTGCGGATGCTCCTTGCGGCTCGGTCGTTGCGGTGGGCGTGACCCGGTCCGGAGTTGCCCTGCTGTGCGAGTGGAGCGGCTCTGGCGCGTTCGACACATCGAACAGGAGCCGAAGTGTCGAGCAATTTGGATGATTGGGGAACCGGTGAACGGCGTCAATACTTCTCGCAATATTCGCGAGTGACTCCGAAACATTCGAAGGGCTTATGGCGCCGGAGCGGACGACCGGGTCGCGCTGCCGACCGGGTTGGCGCGGGGTGATCCCCCCGCTGACCGCTTCGGCCGGCAGAGCGTCGACCGGGGACCGGCGGTTGCCGCCGGCAGCCCGTAACCGCTCTGTCTGAACGGCCAGTTGCACGACCTCGACGGCGATCCGGAGAGGCGGCGGCTACGGCGTTACGTCCCGTCGACCTCAGGGCGAGGCATCACTCTCGGCCAGTTCCTTGATCGCCCGCAGGCGGTTGCCCCATTGGGCGGCGAGGTCGTCCAGCCACCTCGTCGCATGCTTCAACGGGCGCAGATCGGCCTCGTAGCGAACCTCACGTCCCGACCGGTGGGCGCGGACCAGGCCCGCGCGGTCGAGGACGGCCAGGTGCTTGGCCACCGCCTGCCGGGTGACGGGAAGGCCTGCCGCCAAGGAGGTCGGCGTCGCGCCGCCTTCGCGAGTGAGGGCGGCGAGGATCTCCCGGCGGATCGGATCGGCCACGGCCACCAGGACGTCCTCCGGGGACGCGGCGGCCTCGGCGGTACGGGTCACGGTGCGATCCGTTCGCAGTCCGCGCGCAGGCGGTCGAGCTTGCCGGGCCAGTTCCGGCTGTTGGCGCGGTGGCGTACGGCTGCCTCGTCGTCCGGCAGTCCCAGCCGCGCGAATCCGCTCTCGACCATGGTGAGGCGCGTACCCCCCGTCGCATCCTCCGCCAGGGTGAACTCGACCCTGGTGGCGTTGACCTCGTCGGGCTCCTCTCCCGCGGCTCCCTGGGACCACCGCCAGGAGAAGAGGCGCGACGGTTCCACCGTCTCGATGCGAGCGGGGATGGTGCCGTGGACTCCGTGGTCGAAGACGAGGAGGCCACCCGGGCGCAGGTCGATCTTGACCGGCTCTCCGCTGCCGAACCAGCGGCCCAGGAATCCGGGTTCGGTGAGTACGGTCCAGACCCGCTCCACGGACGCGTTGATCACGATGGTGCGTTCGATCGTGTCGGGAATCACGGCAGCCTCGTCTCATCGTTGCGTCACAGCCGGATGCGCTACCGACAGGTTGCACGTTCCCGAGTAGATGCGCAACCAACAGGTTGCACGTTAAGCAAGCCCGCCGTCCGCCCAGTCCTCGATCAGGCGGACCGTGCGGCGCGGATGTTCCTCGTGCAGGTAGTGCCCGGTGCCGGGCCAGTGGTCGACGCGGGATGCGGCTGTGCGCAGGGTGCCGCGCTCCCATGCAGCCGCTTCGGCCGACGTCCAGACCGTCAGCGCCGGTTGTGTGCGGCGGCGCAGGTGGGCCTCGCTGGCCGGGCGGATGCCGACGGCGCCGTCGTCGATGTACATGCCCGCGTAGGCCTGGGCTATGACGTGGCCGGGGGTGCCGAGCATGGTGCGTACGTGGGCGGTGCTCAGGCCCGTCGGCGCGGCCGGCCCGAAAGCCGCCGCCACGAAGGCGGCCGCCGCCTGTGCGCCGCGTTCACGGTAGGCGGCCAGTCTGGCGGGGATCTGCTCGACCTCCTCGCCGTGGGCGCCGTGGGCAGGGTCGAGGGCGATCACCGACCGTACGGCGTGCGGATGGTGGACGGCGAGGAGGTTGACGACCTGGCCGCCCATGGAGTGGCCGACCGCGATCACGGGACCGGTGCCCAGGGCCTCGGTCAGCGCGGCCAGGTCCGCCGCCATCTCCACCGGGGTGTTGCCCTCCGCCGGCACCTCGGAGCGGCCGTGCCCGCGCAGATCGGGCACCACCACCCGGAACCGGCCCGCCAGCGCCTCGGCATGCTCCGACCATTCCCGGCCGTCACCGCCCCAGCCGTGCACCAGCAGCAGGACGGGAGCGTCGACCGGTCCGCGGACGGTGTGGAACAGCCGGATACGGCCGAGGTCGGTCACGTGACTCTCCCTGTGCGGGGCCTGGCAAGGACTACGCCACAGCCTCCCCCGCCGAGGCGATCTCCGTCACCTCTCCCGCCGGCTCCTCGAACTGCGTTCGGTACAACTCCGCGTACCGGCCCTCGGCCGTCAGCAGTTCCTCGTGGGTGCCGCGTTCCACGATCAGGCCGCCCTCGATCACCAGGATCATGTCCGCCGCCCGCACCGTGGACAGCCGGTGGGCGATCACGACCGCCGTCCTGCCCTCCAGGGCCTCGGTCAGGGCCTCCTGGACGGCGGCCTCCGAGGTGTTGTCGAGGTGGGCGGTGGCCTCGTCGAGGATGACGACGCGCTGACGGGCCAGCAGGAGGCGGGCGATGGTCATGCGCTGGCGTTCGCCGCCGGAGAGACGGTAGCCGCGCTCGCCGACCACCGTGTCGAGGCCGTCGGGCAGGGACCGTACGAGATCGTCGAGACGGGAGCGGCGCAGCGCGTCCCACAGCTCGGACTCGGTGGCCGTGGGGGCGGCCAGGAGGAGGTTGGCGCGGACGCTGTCGTGGAAGAGGTGGCCGTCCTGGGTGACCATGCCGAGGGTCGAGCGCAGGGAGGCGGCGGTCAGGTCGCGGACGTCGGTGCCACCGAGGCGTACGGCGCCCTCGTCGACGTCGTACAGGCGTGGCAGCAGTTGCGCGATGGTCGACTTGCCGGCGCCGGACGAGCCGACGAGGGCGACCGTCTGGCCCGCTTCGGCGCGGAAGGAGATGCCGTGCAGGACCTCGGCGCCGCCTCGGGTGTCGAGGGACGCCACCTCCTCCAGGGAGGCCAGGGAGACCTTGTCGGCGGAGGGGTAGCCGAAGCGGACGTCGTCGAACTCGACGGACACCGGGCCGTCGGGCACGGCGTGCGCGTCCGGTTTCTCCTCGATGAGGGGCTTGAGGTCGAGCACCTCGAAGACGCGCTCGAAGCTGACGAGGGCGCTCATCACCTCGACGCGTGCGCCGGCCAGCGAGGTGAGCGGCGCGTACATGCGGGTCAGCAGCAGTGCCAACGACACGACCGCGCCCGGTTCGAGGCGGCCGCGCAGGGCGAACCAGCCGCCGAGGCCGTAGACCAGGGCCAGCGCCAGGGACGACACCAGGGTCAGCGCGGTGATGAAGGCGGACTGGGCGGTCGCCGTGCGGATGCCGATGTCACGGACCCGGCGCGCGCGGGCCGCGAACTCCTCGGACTCCTGCCCCGGGCGCCCGAAGAGCTTGATCAGCGTGGCTCCCGGTGCGGAGAACCGCTCGGTCATGCGGGTGCCCATCGCCGCGTTCAGGGTCGCCGCCTCCCGCTGCATACGGGCCATCCGGCTGCCCATGCGCCGGGCGGGCACGACGAACACCGGGAGCAGCACCAGCGCGAGGAGGGTGATCTGCCAGGAGAGCGTCAGCATGACGGCGAGGGTGAGCACGAGGGTGACCAGGTTGCTGACCACTCCGGACAGTGTGTTGCTGAACGCACGCTGGGCGCCGATGACGTCGTTGTTGAGACGGGAGACCAGCGCGCCCGTACGTGTGCGTGTGAAGAACGCGACCGGCATCCGCTGCACATGATCGAACACAGCCGTCCGCAGATCGAGGATGAGTCCTTCCCCGAGCGTCGCCGAAAGCCGCCTGCCGAGAATGCCGAGGGCCGCCTCCACGACCGCGATGAGCGCGATGAGCAGGGCCAGGTGTACGACCTCGCCCTCGTCGCCGCCCGACACGATCGCGTCCACGACATGTCCGGCGAGTACGGGGGTCGCGACGGCGAGCAGCGCGGTCACCACCCCGAGCGCCACGAACTGCGCGATGCGGACGCGATGCGGACGGGCGAAGGCGGCGATGCGGCGCAGCGTGGCGCGGGCGAAGGGGCGGCGTTCCTGCTCGGCGTTCATGACACTGTGCAGCTGTGTCCAGGCCGTGGTCTCCATGCTCATGAGAGAGAACTTAGAACCTCAAGCAACATTGAGGTCAATCCTTTCCTGACGTCCCCCCGCTCGAAGGACCCGATGACCGTACGCAAGCCGCCGTCCCGCCTCCAGCCGCTGTCCCGCCTTCAGCCGCTGTCCCCGCTTCCGCAACCCGCCGTTGGCGCGGACTGGAAACCCTCTCGGGATGTGACCGCTGTACACCTTCCCCGAGGACCCCTCCCCCCAGGACGATTCCCCCGACGCGTCCCGGCCCGCGTGATCCGGCAGATCCTGTGCCTGCTTCCGCTCCTGCTCGTCTCCGTCGTGGCCGTGCAGCACCGGTCCGTCCTCGTGGAGGGCTTCGGACATCTGCGGGCCGCGGAGTGGCCCTGGCTACTGGCGGCGGTCGGCGCGACCTGTCTGACCTGGGTGGCGGCCGCCTGCACACGGCAGGGCGCGGTCGTGGACCGGCTGCCCAAGAGGCGCCTGCTGGCCACCCAGTTCGCGGCGGGCTCGGCCAACCACCTGCTGCCGACCGGCCTCGGCGCGGGCGCGGTCAACCTGCGGTTCATGACCGTGTGCGGGATTCCGCTCGCCCGTTCCTCCGCCGCGCTCGCCCTCTACCTGCTGGCGGAGTCGGTCGCCAGGCTGGGCCTCCTGGCAGGGCTGCTGCTCGCCTCCCCGGGCGCCCTGCGGTTCGGCACGCTGCTGCCCGACGGGTCGGTGCTTCCGCTGCTGATCGCCGTCGGCGCCGTCGTGGTCGTGGCGGTGGCCGTCCTCGCTCTCGTACGACGGCTTCGCACCGCCGTCCTGTCGTTCCTGCGCACGGCGCTGAGCGAGCTGCGCTCGGTGCACACCCGTCCCTCCCGCGCTCTCGCCCTCTGGGGCGGTTCGCTCGCCTTCCCCGCGCTGCAGGCGGCCGGACTGGTCCTGGTCGGCCTGTCACTGGGGCTGCCGGTGCCGCCCGTCCACATGGCCGTGGCGTATCTCGCGGCGACGGTCGCGGTCGCCCTGGTCCCGACACCGGGCGGCCTCGGCTCGGTGGAGGCCGCGCTGGTCGTGGCTCTGGTGGCGGCCGGCAGCCCGGTGGCCGTGGCGACGGCGGTGGTGCTCGCCTACCGGATCATCACGGTGTGGCTGCCGCTGCTGCCGGGGGCGCTGACGCTGGGCGCGCTGGTCCGGCTGAAGGTGATCTGAGCCGCCCCCCGTAAGGACGCGTGGAGTGTCCGAACCGCGTCGTCCGGGAGCCCTCGACGTTCGAACCCCTGTGCCGTATACGGCAGGATGAGCGGTCGCACTTTTCCGCAATCGTCGAGCAGGTGGCAACGTGACGCGACTTCACATCCGGTATTCCGCGGCGGCCTTCGCCGCAGATCGGCTCCCCGGGGGCGACCGGTGAACCGAGCACTCACCGTGGACGACCTGGTCATTGCCGGAATCGCGCTGGCGGCGGGCCTGTTGGCCGCGTTCCTGCTGCGCATGCTGCTGCGCTGGCTGGGCAAGCACGCCGACCGCACCCGCTGGAGCGGCGACGACGTCATCGTCGACACTCTGCGCACCGTCGTGCCGTGGGCCGCGGTCGTCGGCGGCGCCGCCTCGGCGGGCGCGGCGCTGCCGCTGACCAGAACGGTCCAGAACCACGTCAACCAGGCATTGACCGTGGTGCTCATCTTCGTCGTCACGGTGACGGCGGCCCGGGTGGTCGCCGGTCTGGTGCGGGCGGTCACCGCGTCGCGCTCCGGGGTCGCCGGATCGGCCACGATCTTCGTGAACATCACCCGGGTCCTGGTCCTGGCGATCGGCTTCCTGGTGGTGCTGCAGACGCTGGGCATCTCCATCGCACCCCTGCTCACCGCCCTGGGCGTCGGCGGTCTGGCGGTCGCGCTCGCACTTCAGGACACGCTGGCCAACCTGTTCGCGGGCATCCACATCCTCGCCTCCAAGACCGTGCAGCCCGGCGACTACATCCGGCTGAGCAGCGGTGAGGAGGGCTACGTCGAGGACATCAACTGGCGTCAGACGACCGTGCGCGCTCTGTCCAACAACCTCGTCGTCATCCCCAATGGTGAGCTCGCGAAGTCGAACATGACCAACTTCATGCGTCCCGAGCAGCAGTTGACCATCCTGGTCCAGGTGGGGGTCGCCTACGACAGCGACCTGGAGCACGTCGAGCGCGTGACCATGGACGTCATCGCCGAGGTGATGACCCAGACCACCGGCGCGGTCCCGGACCACGAGCCGGCGATCCGCTTCCACACCTTCGGCGACTCCCGGATCGGCTTCACGGTGATCCTGGGCGTGGGCGAGTTCAGCGACCAGTTCCGGATCAAGCACGAGTTCATCAAGGCACTGCACAAGCGCTACCGCGAGGAGGGCATCCGCATCCCGGCGCCCGCGCGGACGGTGGCGCTGCAGCAGGGGCCGGTGTCCATCCCGCAGCAGCGCAGCCCCGAGGCGGCGGTCGTCGAGGCGGGCGAGATCTCCCCCGCCCGCCTCGACTGAACGGCCGCCCCGGGTCAGCGAGTCACCGCGGTCAGAGCGTCGCGGAGTTCTCGTGGTAGTGCCCGCCCCTGCGGCTGTGCGGTGAGGCCAGCGCCGACTGCACCGGCGTGACCGTCCAGTCCGGGTGGCCGGGCATCCGCGGCGTCTTCGTGCCGTACAGCCAGTCCTTGAGGAAACCGGACTGGTCCTGGCCGGAGACCTCCGAGGCGACGGCTATGTAGTTCTCCGTCGTCGCCGCGGAGTTGCGGTAACGCGCGAGGAAGGTCTGCTCGATCCTGGTGAAGACGTCCTCGCCGACGGCCTGGCGCAGGGCGTACAGGACGAGCACGCCGCCCAGGTAGCGCTGGCTGTCGAACAGGTTGGCCTCGTTGGGCGCGGCCACCGGGCCCGAGTCGTGGCGCCACTGGTCGCCGCGGGCGTACGTGTCCTTCATCCGGGCTTCCATCGTGGTCAGGCCGAGGGAGTCGGTCCAGCCGCGCTCGTAGCGGTACAGCAGCCCGTAGAAGTCGGCGTGGCCCTCGTTCAGCCACAGGTCGGCCCAGTTGGCGGGGCTGACGAGGTTGCCGAACCAGGAGTGCACCAGCTCGTGCATCATGTGCGAGCCGATGTTCTTCTCCGCCTGCAGCAGGAAGTTCGGCTTGTACAGGGTGAGGGTCTGCGTCTCCAGGCCCGTGAAGTCGAAGGCGTTGGCGGCGTCGGAGTTGCAGGGCAGCAGCCCGTACGTCTCGAACGGGAAGGCCCCGAGCCGTGCCTCGATCCACTGGACGAGGTTCGGGGTGAGGGCGAGCGCCGGCTCGAGAGCGGCGGCGCGGGCGGTGGGCACGACGTCCCGCAGCGGCAGCCCGTTCGGGCCCTGCCGGTCCTTGATGACGTAGTCGCCGACGGTTATCTGCACCAGCTCGGTGGCTATCGGCGAGCGGGACTTGTACGAGTAGGCCGTCCGGCCGCCGGACAGGCTCTTGGTGCCGGTGAGCACGCCGTTCGCGACACCGCGCAGCCCGCTGGGGACCGTGATGCAGAAGGAGAAGTCCGCCTTGTCCAGGGGATGGTCATTGCACGGGAAGGCCGTGTGCGCGGAGTTCGGCTGCGGGCACAGCGCGAAGCCGTCCGGCGTGGCGACCCAGGCGGTGTGGGCGAGCGTGCCGCGCGGGTCGACGGTGTAGGTCACGATGACGCTGGCCTGCGCCTGCGCGGCCAGGGCGGTCGCGGGCGTGACGCGCAGCTTCTCGCCGGACTGCCTGAAGGCGACGTTGCGGCCGTTGACCCGGACCGTGCGGATGTCGAGGCCGAGGGCGTCGAGGGAGAAGCGGCTCAGGGCCTGAGTGGTCGTCAGCTCGATGGTCGCCACCGCGTCGACCAGCTTCGTCGTCTGGTCGTAGGCGAAGTCGAGGTGGTAGGACGAGACCCGGTAGCCGTCGTTGCCCAGGCTCGGGAAGACGGAGTCACCCAGGGTCTCGGCGCCGGGTGTGCCGCCGTCCTTCAGGGCCGAAGGACTGGCGTACGCCGCGGACCCCGTGGTCATTGCCGCGGCCGTACCGATCAAGGCGGCCACAGGGGCCGTCACTCTGCTGCGATATCTCATGGTCAGCTTTCGCTCGGGCGGCCGGGAGGTCAGTTCCGGCCGTCGACGATCAGTGCACGATCTCTTTCCAGGACCAAAGATCGGCGGCTTTGGTTGCACGGCGGGGCAGCGGATCGGGTCCCGGAGTGTGGGACGCGGGGCCGGGCCCCTGTCGAGCCGGACGGGATCACGAGATATCTTGATGTCGAGCAATGTTGCAGACGTGGAGCGGAGCACCCGGTGACTGACTCGACCATCTTCTATACGCACACTGACGAGGCCCCGGCCCTGGCAACGTATTCCTTCCTGCCGGTGGTCCAGGCGTACGCCTCGCAGGCGGGCGTCGCGGTCCAGACGCGGGACATCTCGCTGGCCGGGCGCATCATCGCCGTGTTCCCGGAGTACCTGACCGAGGACCAGCGCATCCCCGACGCCCTGCACGAGCTGGGCGAGCTGGCCAAGACGCCCGCGGCCAACATCATCAAGCTGCCGAACGTCTCGGCGTCCATCCCGCAGCTGAAGGCCGCCGTCGCCGAGCTGCAGGGCCAGGGCTACGCGCTGCCGGCCTACCCGGACGACCCGAAAACCGACGAGGAGCGGGAGATCCAGTCCCGCTACGACAAGATCAAGGGTTCCGCCGTGAACCCCGTCCTGCGTGAGGGCAATTCGGACCGACGCGCCCCCGCCTCGGTCAAGAACTACGCCAAGACCCACCCGCACCGCATGGGTGCCTGGTCCGCGGACTCCAAGACCAACGTCGCGACCATGGGCGAGAACGACTTCCGCTCCACCGAGAAGTCCGCGGTGATCTCCGAGGCCGGCTCGCTGAAGATCGAGCTGGTCGGCGAGGACGGCACCACCACCGTGCTGCGCGAGTCCGTACCGGTCCTCGAGGGTGAGGTCGTCGACGCCTCCGTGATGCGCGCCGCCGCGCTGAACGAGTTCCTCGCCGCGCAGGTCGCCCGCGCCAAGGCGGAGGGCGTCCTGTTCTCCGTGCACCTCAAGGCCACGATGATGAAGGTCTCCGACCCGATCGTCTTCGGCCACGTGGTGCGCGCCTTCTTCCCGAAGACCTTCGCGAAGTACGGCGCGACGCTCGCCGCGGCGGGCCTGTCCCCGAACGACGGTCTGGGCGGCATCTACAAGGGCCTGGAGGCCCTGCCCGAGGGTGCCGAGATCAAGGCCTCCTTCGACGCCGAGCTGGCCGACGGTCCCGCGCTGGCGATGGTCGACTCCGACAAGGGCATCAGCAACCTGCACGTCCCGTCCGACGTGATCGTCGACGCCTCGATGCCGGCCATGATCCGCACCTCCGGCCACATGTGGGGCCCGGACGGCCAGGAGGCGGACACCCTCGCGGTCCTGCCGGACTCCTCCTACTCGGGCGTCTACCAGGCCGTCCTCGACGACTGCCGTGCCAACGGCGCCTACGACCCGTCGACGATGGGCTCGGTCCCGAACGTCGGCCTGATGGCGCAGAAGGCCGAGGAGTACGGCTCCCACGACAAGACCTTCGAGATCAAGGCCGCCGGCACGGTTCGCCTGGTCGACCAGGCCGGCAACGTCGTCCTGGAGCAGCCGGTCGCCCCCGGCGACATCTTCCGCGCCTGCCAGACCAAGGACGCCCCGATCAAGGACTGGGTGAAGCTGGCCGTCACGCGTGCCCGCGCCACCGGGAACCCGGCCGTGTTCTGGCTGGACGAGACCCGCGCGCACGACGCCAACCTGATCGCCAAGGTCAACACCTACCTGACCGAGCACGACACCGAGGGCCTGGACATCCGCGTCCTGGCCCCGGTCGAGGCCACCAAGCTGTCGATCGAGCGCATCCGCCGCGGCGAGGACACCATCTCGGTGACCGGCAACGTCCTGCGTGACTACCTCACCGACCTCTTCCCCATCCTGGAGCTGGGCACCAGCGCCAAGATGCTGTCGGTGGTCCCGCTGATGGCAGGCGGCGGCCTGTTCGAGACGGGCGCCGGCGGTTCCGCGCCGAAGCACGTCCAGCAGCTGGTCAAGGAGAACTACCTGCGCTGGGACTCGCTGGGTGAGTTCTTCGCGCTCGTCCCCTCCTTCGAGCAGTACGCCACGGCCACGGGCAACACCCGTGCCAAGGTCCTGGCCGACACCCTCGACCGCGCCACGGCGACCTTCCTGAACGAGGACAAGTCGCCGACCCGTCGCGTCGGCGGCATCGACAACCGCGGAAGCCACTTCTTCCTCTCCCTGTACTGGGCGCAGGAGCTGGCCGCGCAGACCGACGACGCGGACCTGGCGAAGGCCTTCGCCCCGCTCGCCGAAACGCTCGCCGCCAACGAGCAGAAGATCGTCGACGAGCTGCTCGCCGTGCAGGGCAAGCCGGCCGACATCGGCGGCTACTACCAGCCCGACCCTGCCAAGGCCGCCGCGGTCATGCGCCCCTCGGCCACCTGGAACGAGGCGCTCGCGTCCCTGGGCTGACGCGGCAGGCCTGACGGCCCGCTCCTGATTCCGCCCCGGCAGGCATCGCGCCTGCCGGGGCGGACTCGTCCCGTGCTCCGCCCGGCCCGGCCGCCGTCGGCGTGAACGGCTGAGCGCCGCCGCCGACAGCAAGTTGACGGACCGTCACCCGCCCTGGTGCCGACAGGCGTTCGTTCGGTCGCCCCTCATGTCCCGACCTCCGCCGCAGCCGACCGCACGGCTCGCAGGCTCTGCGAGATGGCGTTGGCCGCGGCGTGGACGTGGTGGGCAAGCCGGGCCGGCTGGTGGACCATGCCGGAGGGGGCCACGACCCCGACGGCCGCGACGACGGCGCCGCGGCCGTCGCGTACGGGGACGGCGAATCCGCCCCGCCCTTCGGCCAGCGTGCCGTGGACGGCCGCGTGCCCCTCACGTCTGATCCTGCCCAAGAGGCGTTTCAGTGCGGGGCCGTCCGTCAGGGTGAGCGGGGTGTAGGCGGTCAAGGGGCCATCGCAGACCTCGTTCTGAACGATTTGGTCGGCGTGGGCGAGCAGCACCAGGCCGACGGCGGTGGCGTGCAGGGGAACGCGGCTGCCCTGGGGGCTGCAGTGGGGGAATCCGGGGTCGTCGTAGACGAAGGACAGGCACACGCTTTCGCCGCCGTCGCGGATGGCGATCACCGCGGCGCCCGAGGTCTGCCCGTGCAGGGCGATCAGATGCGGCTGCGCAGCCTCGACCAGCGCGGAGGAGCGCGGCGCCAGAACGGCCGTCTCCCACAGGCGCAGTCCGATGCTGTACAGGCCGTCGGCGCACCGCTCCAGGGCGCCCCAGGTGTGGAGCTTGCTGACGATGCGGTGCACGGTGGCCAGGGGCAGTGCGGCGCGCCGGCTGATGTCGCTGAGGGTCAGCGTCGGATTGTCCCGGTCGAAGGCGCCGAGGATGGTGAGCGTCCGGTCGACGACGGACCGCTCCGGAGCGGCGGAGTGGGGGGTGATCATCCCGTTCAGAGTCCCTTCGCATGCACTGCAGAGCGGCGTTGACACGTGCTGAGCAGGGATTACCTGTGTTGGGCGACCACCTCTATGATTCAAGCCGAAAGTTGACACTGAAAGGTCGATTCCGGAACGCTCATGGTCGATTTCGCATCGTTACCAATCCCTGTCGTGCCCTACATGCCTGTCTGCCGACCGGGCCTCGCCATTGCGATGGCGAGCCTGGGCGAGCTGCGTGGCATCGGCGGCATGGACTTCCTCGCCTCTCCCCACCAGCTCGACTTCCACCAGATCGTGCTGGTCACCGCGGGGAGGGGAACGTACGAGATCGACTCCACACCGCTGGAGTGCAAGGCCGGCACGCTGCTGTGGACCCGGCCCAACCAGGTGATCCGATTCCGCCCCCAGCCGGACATGGACGCTGACGTCATCATGTTCACCGAGGCGTTCCCGCTCAAGATGACCGTCCACATGGGCATGCTCGACGATGTCCTGCGCCCCTCGCACTGGCAGCTCTGCCCTGTCGAACTGCCCGTGTTCCAGCGGGTCCTGAGCGTCCTGAAGGAAGAGTTCGCGCGACCCGACCAAGGGTTCGGCGAAGAACTGCTCAGACACCTGCTGGCCGTGGTACTGCTCCACATCGACCAGCTCTGCCGCAGCCGCCACCACCAGATGAAGGCCAGCACCCTCAGCACTGACCAGAGCGAGCTCTTCCTCCGCTTCCGCCATGAACTGGACCGGCACTACCGCGACACGCGGCTGGTGGAGGACTACGCCAACGCCCTCAACTGCAGTACGCGTGCCCTGGCTCGGGCCTGCCGGACCGTCGCCGACACCTCCGCCAAGGACGTGATCGACGCCAGGGTCGCACTGGAGGCGCGGCGTCTGCTGGCCCACACGGATCTGCCCATCACGGCCATCGCCCGCCAGCTCGGATTCTCCGAAGTCACCAACTTCGGCAAGTTCTTCGCGCGCCGCGTGAGTATGACACCGGGCGCCTTCCGGCGTGAGTCGAAGGGTAACCAGTAGTAACCCGCCGCCCATGGGCGGCTTTTAACTTCCCCGTAACTTTGGAACGCGGCACCCGCACGCCCGTAAACGTGGATTTCTTTCCACTGGCCGGAAGGCCTGTTGTTAAAGATTCCAGAACCTGGCAAGACTGTGGCCTGCGTGCTTCGGGCGACCAACCAAAAGCATCGCAGGCTTGCGGGCCCGCAAGTCTTAACCGATCGAGCACGGGATGGACCAGACCACGTATTACTGACACGTTGTCATTCGCCGCACCGTAGCGGCGTTTCGCAGAAATCGGCTTCGCCCCTTACTGCTTACCGAGTTTTTGATTCCGGTGCGATCGCCCCCATTCCCCACCGGCGTCCCGCGAAGCCCTGCGTCAAAACACGCGTCATCACCCTGGGCGCCACCGTCGACGACGACGTATGCCCTCATCTCCGACCGCACGCTCCTGGGGCGCGCGCCTGCGCCCCCCAGGAGCGACTCAGGAAAGGACGACACATCATGGCCGCAGTGACCGCCGCCGAGGCGGAGACCTGGCTCATCGAGAAGATCGCCCACCGTCTGGGCGTGGCCACCGGCGAGGTCTCGCGCGAGGTGTACTTCGACGAACTGGACCTCGACTCGACCGAAGCCCTCATCCTGGCAGGCGAGTTGGAGAACTGGCTCGGCTTCGAGCTCAGCACGACCACCCTCTGGTACCACCCGACGGTGAAGGACCTGGCCACGTATCTCGCCGAGGAGAGCGGACAGCGTGCGGCCACCGCGTGACGTACGGCCGCCGGTGGCCCGGGTCCTGAGGGCCGCGGCCTCCGGCGGGCGGACGGTGCATCTCGTCCACCCCGGCGCCCTCGCGGCCTCCGTGTACCAGGGTCTGGCCGACGCACTGCCGGCCGGCGCCGGGCTGACCGTGCTCGACCTCGGCTCGGTGCCCGAGTACGCGGAGGCGGCGCTCACCGGAGGCCGGGCCGCCACCACGGTGGAGGACCTGTCCGCCGTACTGCTGACCGCGATGGGGCCGCACGAGGGGCCGTACACGCTTGTCGGCTGGTCCTTCGGCGGTGTGCTCGCCCTGTCCATGACCGGGCAACTGCCCGCCGACCAACTGCCGGAGCGGCTGGTCCTGTTGGACAGCATCGCCCCGACCGAGGAGTACCAGCAGCCCGACGAGGCGCTCGAACCCGACCTGCTCCTCCGCTGGTTCGCGATGTACCTCGGGGCCAAGCGCGGCCGTCCCGTCCCGGTTCCCGCCGGGCGGCTGGCCGGCCTCGGCGTCGACGAGGGGCTCACCGTCGTCCTCGACGCGGGTATCGCCGCCGGGGCTCTCCTCCCGGACACTCCGCTGCCGGGACTGCGCAAGCTCTACGACACGTACGTCGACGGGCTGCTGCGCAACAACCGCCTGACGGCTCCCCACCGTCCCGCTCCCGCTCCCCTCCCCCTCACCCTGGTCAAGGCCGAGGGCAGCCTGATCCCGGGCGACCCGACGCTCGGCTGGCAGCCGCTCGCCCCGCACGGCCTCACCACGCGCACCGCTCCGGGCGATCACTACACGATGCTCGACCGCCCGGACGCGCTCAGCGTGCTCGCTCCCCTGCTCGCCCCCGCCTGATCCCCACCGCTTCGTCCCTTCACCCCCCTCCGCGTGTCCGCGCGTCGCTCCGCCCTGCCCTGCTCGCATCCCCGTACGTCATCCGAAGGGCCACCGACCGGCCCCGGGCCGCTCCAGCGCCCGCCGTACGACGAAGAGAGCTTCTCCGTGAACGCTTCACATCCTTCTGACCTCGACCGCCGGCTCGCGCGGGATCCCATCGCGATCGTCGGCCTGTCCGCCCTGTATCCCAAGTCGCGTGATCTGCGGGAGTTCTGGGGCAACGTCGTCTCGGCCGCCGACTGCATCGAGGACGTCCCAGCCACCCACTGGGACCTGTCGGAGCACTACGACCCCGACCCGTCCGTGCCCGACAAGACGTACGCCAGGCGGGGCGGGTTCATTCCGACCGTCGACTTCAACCCGCTGGAGTTCGGGCTGCCGCCCAACACCCTCGAAGTCACCGACGTGCTCCAGCTGCTCAGCCTCGTGGTGGCGCGCGACCTGCTCAAGGACGCGGGTGCCGATCAGGACTGGTACGACGCCTCCCGCACGGGCGTGGTCCTCGGGGTGACCGGCGCCAACCAGCTCACCCAGCCGCTGACCGCCCGGCTGCAGACGCCGGTCCTCAAGGAGGTCGTGCGCTCCTGCGGGCTGAGCGACCGGGACGCGGAGGAGATCGCCGAGAAGTTCAAGCTGGCCTTCGCACCATGGGAGGAGAACTCCTTCCCCGGCATGCTCGGCAACGTCGTCGCGGGCCGCATCGCCAACCGCCTCGACCTGGGCGGCACCAACATGACGATCGACGCGGCCTGCGCCAGTTCGCTCGGCGCGGTCAAGTCGGCGATCAGCGACCTGCTGGAACGGCGCTCGGACATGATGCTGGTGGGCGGCTGCGACGCCGAGAACACCATCTTCATGTACCTGTGCTTCAGCAAGACGCCGGCCTTCTCCAAGGCGGGCCGCATCCGCCCCTTCGACACGGACGCGGACGGCACCCTCATCGGCGAGGGCATCGGCATGCTGGCCCTGCGCCGGCTGTCCGACGCCGAGCGGGACGGCAACCAGATCTACGCGGTGATCCGGGGCATCGGCTCCTCAAGCGACGGCCGCTTCAAGTCCATCTACGCCCCGCGCAAGGAGGGCCAGATGACGGCCCTGCGGCGGGCGTACGAGGACGCCGACTGCTCCCCGGCCTCCGTCGAGCTCTTCGAGGCGCACGGCACCGGGACGGCGGTCGGCGAGGCGACCGAACTGTCGGCACTGGCCGCGGTGGTCTCCGAGTTCACCGAGGAGCGGCAGTTCGCGGCCGTCGGCAGTGTGAAGTCGCAGATCGGCCACACCAAGGCGGCGGCGGGCGCGGCCGGGATGATCAAGCTGGCGCTCGCCCTGCACCACAGGCTGCTGCCGCCCACCATCAACGTGGACCGACCGAACCCTGCCGTCGACTGGACCGAGAGCCCGTTCTACGTCGGCACCCGCACCCGCCCCTGGGTCCTCGACCCGAGCCGTCCCCGACGGCGGGCAGGCGTCTCGTCGTTCGGCTTCGGCGGCACCAACTTCCATGTGGTGCTGGAGGAGCACGGCGACGGCGGCGACCTTCAGGTCCTGTTCCCGGTGAGCCGGGTTTATGCATGGCATGAACCTGACATGAATAGCCTGGTCCGGGCCGTCGCCGACGGAGCCGACCCGCGCACCGACCCCGCCCCGGCCGGCCACCCACGGCTCGCCCTGGTCGCCCGCGACGACACCGAGCTCGCCGAACTGCGCGCCCTGGCCGCGACCGAGCTGCAGGCCAAGCCCACCGCCGACGCCTGGTCGCACCCCAAGGGCATCTACTTCCGCGCGTGTGCCGCCCCCACCGGAAAGGTGGCCGCGCTCTTCGCCGGGCAGGGCAGTCAGTACGTCGAACCGGGCCGCACGGCGGTGCTCGCGCTGCCCCCGCTGCGGGCCGCCTTCGACCGGGCCAACGCCGCGTTCGGCGAGCACGAGCGGCCGGTGTCCCGGGTCGCCTTCCCCCCGCCGGCCTTCGACGAGGTGACCCGTGCGGCTCAGGAGAGCGAACTGCGCCGCACCGAGTACGCGCAGCCCGCGATCGGCGCGCTGGCGGCCGGCCACTACCGCTATCTGAGCGAACTGGGCTTCGACGCCGACGGGCTCCTCGGGCACAGCTTCGGCGAGCTGGCGGCGCTGTGGGCGGCCGGGGCGGTCGACGACGACACGTTCTTCGCGCTGGCCCGCGCCCGGGGCGCGGCGATGGCCCCGCCCGCCGACCCGGACTTCGATGCCGGGGCGATGGCCGCCGTGTCCGCACCCGAGGAACAGGTGCGCCAACTCCTCGCCGAGCACCCGGAGTTGATTGTCTGCAACCGCAACGCGGCCGACCAGATCGTGGTGGGCGGTGCCACCGACGCGGTGGAGCGGCTGGTGGCGACCGCGAGGGCGGCTGGGATCAGGGCGCTGCGGCTGCCGGTGTCGGCCGCCTTCCACACACCGTTCGTCGCGCACGCCGTGGAGAAGTTCGGGCAGGCGGTGGCACAGGCCGAGATCGGCGACCCGCGCCTGCCCGTGTACGCCAACTCGCCCGGCGCCTCGTACGGTCCGGACGTCGAAGCCAACCGGCGCACGCTGGTCGACCAGCTGGTCAGTCCGGTGGAGTTCGCCGACCGCGTGGAGGAAATGTACGCGGCGGG
This sequence comes from Streptomyces sp. NBC_00461, assembly GCF_036013935.1. Lineage (NCBI taxonomy): Bacteria > Bacillati > Actinomycetota > Actinomycetes > Kitasatosporales > Streptomycetaceae > Streptomyces > Streptomyces sp. NBC_00461. Next base: position 8,663,625 of record NZ_CP107902.1, on the reverse strand, counting down.
CTTCCGCACCTTCGTCGAGTTCGGCCCCAAGGGCGTGCTGACCCAGCTGGTGCGCCGCATCCTCGGTGAGCGCGAGCACTTCGCCGTGCAGCTGGACCCGGGCGACAAGGGGGACGCCGAGCCGGCCCTCAAGCGAGCCCTCGCCCAACTCGCCGTACTGGGCCTGCCGTTGGCCACCGCGGACCGCTATGTGGCGGAGCCCGCGCCCGCCGAGCCGGCCAAGGGCATGACCGTGCCGCTGAACGGCATCAACCATGTGCCCGAGGCCCGTAAGGCCGCGTATCGGGCTGCCGTGGAGAACGGCTACCGCGTCTCCCTTCCGGCCGCCCCCGCGCCGCAGCAGCCCGTGACGGTTCCGCAGCCGACCCCCGTGCCCGCCGCCGCGGCCCCGTCGCCGCTTCCCGGCACAGCCGAGACGCCCGCCGCCCCGCCGCCGCTCGTGGCAGCGGCGCCGTCCGCCCAACTGGACTTCCTGGAGAGCGAGTTCATGGAAGACGAACCCCTGGCCCCCGCCCCGTCGTCCGACGACCGGCTCACCAGCCTGATCTCCGACCACCTGGCGCTGCACGACGACTACCTCACCGGCCAGCTCACCAGCGCCCAGCGCATGATGGGCCTGCTGGAGCGGGCCGACGAGCAGGGCCGCATCGACACGGTGCTGCCGGGTGTGGCCTCCGTCAAGGAGCACGGGCTGGCGATCGGGCGCGCGCATACGCGGGCCAACGAGATCCTGCGGGACATGGCGGCCCTGGAGCTGGGCGCATCGGCCCCGGTGGCGTCGGCCCCGGTGGCACCCGCTCCCGTCGCGGTGCCGGCTTCCGTACTCGCTCCCGAGCCTCCTCCGGCATCGCTGGTGGCACCGCCTGCCCCGGCCGCGCTTCCCCCGTCTCCGGCCGCCCCGGCACCCGCGGCCCTGGAGCCGCCGGCCGTGACCGAAGAGCCGACGGCCACCGGCGGTGCGGCCGACGGCGTCGAGGCGGCGCTACTCGCGATCGTGTCCCAGAAGACCGGCTACCCCGCGGACATGCTGGACCTCGACATGGACGTGGAGGCGGACTTGGGCATCGACTCCATCAAGCGCGTCGAGATCATGGGCGTCCTCCAGGAGCAGTTCCCCAGCCCCACCCCCGTCGGCCCCGAACAACTCGCCGAACTCCGCACGCTCAGCGAGATCGTGAACTTCGTGCTGAGCCTGGGCGGCGTCAGGAACGGCCGTCCGGAGCCGGTGGCGGCGCCGGCCGCGGTTCAGGTCGTCGACAGCGGCGCCATCGCCGCCGCACTGCTCGGCGTGGTCTCGGAGAAGACCGGCTACCCGGCGGAGACGCTGGACCTCGACATGGACGTCGAGGCGGACCTGGGCATCGACTCCATCAAACGCGTCGAGATCATGGGCGTCCTCCAGGAGCAGTTCCCCAGCCCCACCCCCGTCGGCCCCGAACAACTCGCCGAACTCCGCACGCTGAACGAGATCGTCGGCTTCGTCCTGGAGCTCAACGGCCCCGGTACGGCCGTGACTGCGAGCCCTGCCGCGACGCCTGCGCCGTCCGCCGCACCGGCGGCGACCGCCGCGCCCACCACCTCCGCCGCCTCCACCGACGACGTCAAGGCCACCCTGCTGGAGGTCGTCTCGCAGAAGACCGGCTACCCGGCCAACATGCTGGACCTCGGCATGGACGTCGAAGCCGACCTCGGCATCGACTCCATCAAACGCGTCGAGATCATGGGCGTCCTCCAGGAAAAGTTCCCCAGCCCCACCCCCGTCGGCCCCGAACAACTCGCCGAACTCCGCACCCTGGGCGACATCGTCGGCTTCGTCGGCGGACTCACCGGCGCGACGACCACTGAACCGCAGCGCTCCCACGCGCCGTCCGAGACCGCTGTCGCCGACGCCCCCGCGCCGGGTGCGCTGGGCCGTGGGCAGGCCGCGCTGGTGGAACTGCCCGTGCCCGACCGGCTGGTGGGTGCCTACCCGCAGGGTGCCGTCGCGCTCGTCGTGGACGACGGCAGCGAGGTCGCACAGGCCGCGGCGGCCGGACTCGTGGCGGCCGGCTGGCAGGTGCGCGTGCTGCGCCTGCCCGGTGTGCCGCAGCGGATCACCGGTGCCGTGGACGCGGCCCTCACCGGCTGGGGCGCCCAGGAACTCGCCTCACACATCGAGCAGTTGGCCGCCGAGTCGCTGCGTCTTGTCGCCTTCTTCGCCGCCGCGGACAATCTGCCGTGGGCGGAGGGGGTACGCCGGCTCGCGCACGCTCTGCTCGTCGCCAAGCACGTCGTGGGACCGCTGACAGCCGCCGCCGGCACCGGGCAGCGGGCCGCGTTCGTGACCGCCACCCGGCTCGACGGCTCCCTCGGCCTGCACGGAGAGGCCGAGGAGGCGGCCCCGGCCGGCGGTGTCGGCGGCCTGGTGAAGACCCTCGCCGTGGAGGCGCCCGAGGTCTTCTGCCGGGCCGTGGATCTCGCGCCCGCCCTGAGCCCGGCGCAGGCCGCCGAACTGGTCCTGGCCGAGATCCACGACGCTTCCGCAACCTCGGTCCAGGTGGGCCACGATGGCACCCGCAGGGTCGCCCTCACGCTCGGCGAGGAGCCGGCCGCCCCGGCCACCGGCGCCCCCGTGCTCGCCTCGGACGATCTGCTGGTCGTCACGGGCGGCGGACGCGGCATCACCGCCCGCTGCGTCGCCGCGCTCGCCGCCACGCACCGCCCCGGGCTGCTGCTGCTCGGCCGTACCGCACTCGGCGCGGAGCCCGCGTGGGCCGCCGGCCTCACCGATGCGGCGGCGCTGAAGGCCGCGGCCGTGGAGCAACTGCGGCAGGCCGGCGAGAAGCCGACGCCCAAGCGCGTCGAGCAGCTCTACCAGTCGGTCGTCGGCGAGCGCGAGATCCGGGCGACCCTGGTGGAGATACGGACCGCGGGCAGCGAGGTCGAGTACCTGGCGGTCGACATCACCGACGTCTCCGCCACGGCCGCCGCGCTGGCGCCGTACCGGGACCGCATCACGGGTGTGGTGCACGGTGCCGGAGTCCTCGCGGACCAGCTGATCTCCGCGAAGAAGGCGGCCGAGATCGAGCGGGTGTTCGCCGTCAAACTCGGCGGGCTGCGTTCGGTGCTCGCGGCCCTGGGCGACCGGCCGCTGCGGCACGTGATGCTGTTCTCGTCGGTGGCCGGGTTCTTCGGCAACCGCGGCCAGTCGGACTACGCGATGGCCAACGAGGTACTCAACGCCTGGGCCACCGCCTACAAGCGCCGCCACCCCGAGGCCCATGTGACCGCGCTCAACTGGGGCGCCTGGGACAGCGGAATGGTGTCGCCGCAGATCAAGGCGGTGTTCAAGGAGCGCGGCATCACCCTCATCCCGGAGGGGACCGGAGTGCGGCTGTTCACCGAGCAGTTCGCCCCCGAGCGGTCGGGTGACGTGGTCACCGTCCTCGGGCCGACCACTCCCCTGTCCGCGCCGGAGCACTCCGTAGCCACCGCGCCGACCGTCGTCGAACGTGACCTGTCCGGCCTCGTGACCGATCCCCTGGTCGCCGACCATGTCATCGGCGACGCACCGGTGCTGCCCGCGGCGGCGGCCCTGGGCTGGGCGGTGGGCGCCATCGAGCGGCTGACCGGTCAAGTCGTCGCCCGGATACGGGACTTCTCGGTCCACAAGGGTGTCGTCTTCGACGGTGGCCTGGACGCCTGCCGGTTCCAGCTGTCCGTCAATCCGACGCCGGACGGGACCGAGGCCGACGTCTCGATCCGGTCGGTGAACGGGGAAGGGGCCCTGCGGCCGCACTTCGCGGCCCGGGTGAGCCTGGGTGCGGCGTCCGAGCGGCCGCAGTCCCTGTCCGGACTGCCCGTCCTCGGCGGCGGCAGCGACGCGCGGGACTTCTACGCCGACGGCACTCTGTTCCACGGCGAGTCGTTGCGCGGGCTGCGCCGGGTCCTGGAGTCGGAGTCCTCGCGGCTGGTCATCGAGTGCTCGCTGGCCGAACACCGGCCCGCCGGTGGGGCGTTCGGGGGCGAGCGGTACGCGCCCGGCACCGCCGACCTGCTGCTGCAGGCCGCGCTGGTGTGGATGCGGCTGAACCTGGAGACGGCGAGCCTGCCGATGGCCGTGGCACGGGTCGACCTGTTCGAGGCGCTGCCCGACGGCGAGCCGTTCCTCGTGGTGGTGGAGCCGGAGTCGACGAACGATCGGAGCGCGGCGCTCACCGTGACGGCGTGCGCGCCCGACGGACGCGTGTTGATGCGGTTCACCGGCGTCTCCCTTGTGTCCACCCCGCAGCTGGCCGCCAAGTTCGCGAGCCGCTGAACCGACCTACGGACCGCCGGGTCCGGCGGACGGCCTTCCCCGACCGCCCGCCGGACCCGGCCCCTTGGAGGAGACAGCTGCAATGAGCAAGTTCGCCATCGTCGGGATCTCCTGCCTGTTCCCCGGCGCCCACACCCCGGACGACTTCCTGCACAACCTCCGCGCCGGCACGGACAGCCGGCGTGACGGCGGCGAGGAGGTCTTCGGAGCATCGCTCGACGAGCGTGACCTCGACCCCCGCCACCGCATCACCTCCCGTCGCGGCGGCTTCGTCACGGACTTCCGCTTCGACCCGGCCGGCTACCGCCTGGACGCCGACCGCCTCTCCCGTCTCGACCGCCTCTTCCACTGGTCGATGCACACCGCCCGCGAGGCACTGCGCGACTGCGGCCTGGCCGACCGCCCCGAGATCCTGGCCCGCACCGGCCTCGTCATGGGCAACTACTCGTTCCCTACGCCGACTTCGGCGAAGGTCAGCGTCCCGCTGGCGCAGGAGGCCGTGCTGGCCGGGCTGCGCCGGGCCGGGCTGCCCGAGCTCGCGGGGCTGCCGGGGGCGCGCCCGCTGGTGGGCCGCGACGCGATCGTTCCCGAGAACCTGCGGGTGAGCGGATCGCCCGCCGCGGTCACCGCCGCCGCCCTCGGTCTCGGCGGACCGCGCTACTGCCTGGACGCGGCGTGCTCGTCTGCGCTGTACGCCCTCAGCCTCGCCTGCGGTCACCTCGCCTCCGGCCGGGCGGACGTGGTGCTGGCGGGCGCCGTCTGCGCACCCGACCCGACCCTGATCCACCTGTCCTTCTCCGACCTGCACGCCTACCCCGAGGACGGCTTCAGCCAGCCCCTCGACGGCCGCTCCGGCGGCATCGTCACCGGGCAGGGCGCCGGCATGGTCGCGGTGAAGCGGCTGGCCGACGCGCTACGCGACGGCGACCGCATCCACGCCGTGGTGGACGGCATCGGCCTGTCGAACGACGGCGCCGGCCGCCACCCCCTCGTACCGCGCAAGAACGGCCAGCTCGACGCGCTGGCCCGGGCGTACGCCGACGCGGGCGTCGACCCGTCCGACGTCGACTACCTGGAGTGCCACGCCACCGGCACGCCCATCGGGGACGCGACCGAGGCGGAGTCCGTCGCGGAGTTCTTCGGCGCGCACGGCCCGGTGCCGCTGCTCGGGTCGGTCAAGGGCAACATCGGGCATCTGCTCACCGTCGCGGGACTGAGCAGCCTGCTCAAGGTCGTGCTGGCCATGGCGGACGGCACCATCCCGCCGACCGTCGGAGTGGCGGAGCCGATCAGCTCCCCGGACGGAAAGGTCGGCGCCCAGACCCTGGTCCGCTCCCCGCGCCCGTGGCCCGAGACCCCGGGTCCCCGACGGGCGGCGGTGTCCGCCTTCGGCTTCGGCGGCACGAACGCGCACATCGTGCTCTCCGCCGCGCCCGACACGGCGGAGCACGCCGGCGCCGAGCCCAGGACGCTGCCCGCGCTGGACGTCGTGGGCCTCGGGGCTTCCTACGGCTCGCTGGAGACCCTGGACGCCTTCGAGCGCGCCGTCCACCGCGGCGAGGACGCACTACGGCCGCTGCCCGAGCGGCGCTGGCGGGGCCTGGACGCCACCGAGGGCGGAACCCTCGACCAGGCCGGACTCACCGCACCGCACGGCGCGTTCGTCGACGGTGTCGAGGTCGACCCCGCCGAACTCCGCGTTCCTCCCGCCGACTTGCGCATCTACAACCCGCAGCACGCCCTGATGACCAGGGTCGCGGACGAGGCCCTGCGTGACGCCGGGTTCCGGCTCGGCACCGGGGGTCGCGACACGCCCGCCCCACGCCGGGTGGCAGTCGTGGTGGCCGCGGAACTGGAGCCGTACACGCACGCCCGGCTGAGCCGGTACGGCCTTGCGGCGTTCCTGCGCGCCGAGTTCGACCGGGCCGGGATCCAGCTCACCGAGGAGCAGCGGGCGGCACTCGCCGAGGTCGCCCGGGACGCCGTGGTGGACCCGATCGGCGCGAACGAGGTCCTGAGCTACATCGGCAATGTCATGGCCGGGCGGATCTCGTCCCGGTGGAACCTCACCGGCCCCTCGTTCACGCTCTCGGCCGAGGGCGCTGGCACCGCCGAGGCTCTGGAGGTCGCCCGACTGCTGCTGCTCGACCCGGAGTTGGAGGCGGTGCTGGTCGGCGCCGTGGATCTGGCGGGTTCAGCCGAAAGCCTGCTGGCAAGCCCCCTGCCGGCCGCCGAGGCGGGGCTGTCCTTCAACGAGGACTCCCGTGGCCGGCGGGTCGGCGACGGTGCGGGCGCCATGGTCGTCACGCGCGCCGATGCGCTGCCGGGCCGGGTGCACGCCCGGATCGACGCGGTCGCGGTGCGCTACGGCGACACACCCGACGCCCTGGCCGAGGCCGCGACGTCGGCACTGGAGGAGGCCGGGGTCGCCGCCGCCGACGTGGGATACCTGGAGGCCCACGCGGGTGGCACCGCCGACGCCGACCGCGGAGAGGTCGCCGCCCTGTCGCGGGTCTACCGGCACGGATCCGGCAGCACGGCGCTCGGCAGCGTCAAGTCCCAGCTGGGCGACACCGGTTGCGCCGCCGGGCTGGCCGGTCTGATCCGGGCCGCGCTGTGCGTCCGGCACGGCTATCTGCCCGGCACGCCCGGCTGGCGCCGCCCCGCCGACGACCTCACCGAGCTCTTCGCCGACTCCGCGTTCTACGTGCCCGACGCCTCGCGTCCCTGGCTGCGGGAGCGGTCCGAGGACCGTCGTCACGCCGCCGTGGACATCGTGGGCGCGAGCGGCTCCCACGCCCACGTCGTGCTGTCCTCCGTACCGGCTGCCGAACGTCCCCGTCCCGCCGCCGACTGGCAGCGCGCGGGCGGTCCCGTACTGCTGGCGCTGGCCGCCGACACACCGGACGGGCTGCTGGCCGAGGCCGAGCGGCACCGCGCGCTGCTCACCGACGGGGCCGACCCGCGGGTGCTGGCGCGCGAGGCCGCCGAGAATCTGGAGGCACGGGCGCTGCGCATCGTGCTCGTCGGTGGCGAACGCGAAGCGCTGATACGGCAGTTGGAGCTGGCGATCCGCGATGTTCCGGCAGCTCACGCCGAGGGCAGGGAGTGGGCCACTCCGGCCGGCTCCTTCTTCACGCCGCGGCCCATCGGCCCCTCCGGCAAGGTCGCGCTGGTCTACCCCGGGGCCTTCAACAGCTACCCGGGCCTGGGCGCCGACCTGTTCCGGGCCTTCCCCGGCCTGCTCGACCGCTTCGAGCGGCAGGCCGCCGAGCCGGCCCGGATGCTGCGCGCCGCCCACCTCTACCCCCGCACGCTGGAAGCACTCGACCGGCGTGGCCTGATGCGGCTGGAGGAACGGCTCGGCGACGACGTCCCGTTCATGCTCGCCACCGGCACGAGCTTCTCGATCCTCTACACCGCGCTCGTGCGGGAGGTGCTCGGCGTCACCGCGCACGGCGGGTTCGGCTACAGCCTGGGCGAGTCGAGCATGCTGTTCGCGACGGGAGGCTGGGACCCGTCCGGCCGCAGTGACGCCCTGATCAGCGACAGCCCGGTCTTCCAGGACCGGCTGTGCGGACCGCGGCGCACGGTGCGGGAGTCGTGGGGTCTGTCCGAGCAGACGCCCGACGCCCAGGTGTGGGCGTCCCATGTGCTCCTGTCCCCCACCGAGCCGGTGCACGAGGCGCTCACCCGCTACGACCGCGTCCACCTCACCCACGTCAACACCCCGCAGGAACTGGTGATCGCGGGCGACCCCACCCAATGCCGCGCGCTCATCGCGGAGTTGGGCTGCCCGGCCGCCCGCTCTCCCGTGAACGTCGTCATGCACTGCCCGGTCGTGGACCCCGAACTCGACGCCCTGGCCCGCATGAACGACTATCCGCTCGGCTCGATCGGCGGCCTGGAACTGTTCAGCGCCTACGACTACCAGCCCCTGCACGCCGACCGACTGGCCGAGTCCCCCCGGCGCATCGCGCACACCCTGCGCTCCGAGATCGACTTCCCGCGCCTGGTGCGGGCGGCCTACGAGCGGGGCTACCGCTACTTCATCGAGGTCGGCCCGGGCGCCACCTGCTCGCGCTGGATCCGGGACACCCTGGGCGACGCCCCGCACGTGGCGGCCTGCGTGGACCGCCGGGGCGTTCCGGCCACCACACCGCTGGCCCACCTGGCGGCCCGGCTCGTCGGCCACGGTCTGCCGGTGGACCTGACCGCCCTGCTCGGGCCGGCCGCAGAGCCCGCGAAGGCCCGCCGTCTGCCCACCATCCGGGTGGGCCAGGGAGAGGCCATCCCGCAGCGCATCGCCCGTGAAGCCGTGGCCGCGCTGTCGGGAACCGGCCGCCCGGAGCGCACGACGCCGGCTCACCCGCCCCGCGAGACGGCCGCCCCACCGAGTGCCCGCCGCGCCGAAGCGCCCGTAATCCACGCACCCGTCGTCCGCGCACCTGTCGTCCACGCACCTGTCGCTCCCGCGACCGCGAGACCGTCCGCCGCGACTTCCGTCGCTCCGACGGCCTCGAAGACGCCCACGGTCCCTGCCTCCGCCGCCCCGCCAGCCCCGCCGCCCTCCACCACGCCCACACCCGCCGCCCCGGCAACCCCGGCACCGTCCGCCGCCCCCGCCGTCCCGGCGACCGCGCCGAATCTGCCCCCCGTGCCCGTCCTTTCCGTCCCGCCGGAGGAGTCCGCCGACATGCCCGCCGACCCGACCCTGGAAGTCTCCGACGTGATCACCTTCGACGGCGATCCGGTCACGGTCCTCGCCTGGGGCGGCCCGCAGCCGCCGGTGGCCGCCACCCCGGCCGTGACCGCGCCCCCGCTCGCCGGTCCGCCTGCGCCTTCCGCCCCCACCACCGCCGACCGCGGCCCCGTCGCCGACCTGGTGCGGGACCTGCGGCGCGAGATGCTGGCCGCCCACGAGGTGGTGATGGAAACCCATCGGGTGCTCCAGGAGGCCACCCTCGACCGCACCGAGACCCTCCTCGGCCGCACCCGGACTCCCCTCGGCCGCACCGTTGCTCCCCGCCGCACCGAGACTCCCCTCGACCGGCCGGCCTCCCACAACCCCCTTCCTGCCACGCCCACTTCAGCCCCGGCCCTCCCTCAGGCGCCCCCGACGCAGGTGCCCCCCGCCCAGGAGCCCCCCACGGTCCACGAGGGCGTCGTCTGGGACGAGGCTGCCCTGCTGGAGTTCGCCACCGGCTCCGTGGCCAAGGTCTTCGGCCCCGACTTCGCCGAGATCGACACGTACGGTGCCCGGGTGCGGCTGCCCGCGCCGCCCTACCACTTCGTCACCCGCGTCACCGAACTGGACGCCAGGCCAGGGGTGTTGGAGCCGTCCCGCATCACCACCGAGTACGACGTCCCCGAGGACGCCTGGTACGCCGTCGACGGCGGGGTGCCCCCGGCCGTGACGGTGGAGTCCGGCCAGTGCGACCTGCTGCTGGTCAGTTATCTCGGCATCGACTTCCGCAACAAGGGCGAGCGGGTCTACCGCCTGCTCGACAGCTCGCTCATCTTCCACGGCGGACTGCCCACGACCGGGCAGACCCTGCGCTACGAGATCTCCATCGACCGGTTCGTCCACCAGGGCGACACCACGATCTTCTTCTTCAGCTACCACTGCTACGCCGACGGGGAGCTGATCCTCGAACTCAAGGACGCCTGCGCCGGGTTCTTCAGCAAGCGGGAGCTGGAGACCCCGCTCGGTGTCGTCCTCAACGACAAGGACCGCGCCCGGAGGGCAGCGCTGCCCAAGGGCACCTTCAAGCCGCTGGCGTACGCCCGGAAGCACCAACTCGACGCACACGACCTGGAACTCCTGGCGCAGGGCCGGCCCGGCGACGTCTTCGGCCCCGACCACGCGCAGGACCCGGGCATCAACCCGGCGCTGCGGCTGCCGGACGAACGGCTGCGCATGGTCGACGAGGTCACCATCGACCGCAAGGGCGGCCCCTGCGAGCTCGGTTCGATCGGCGCGGTCAAGCGCCTTCAGCCGGACGGCTGGTACTTCACCTGCCACTTCCCGGACGACCCGGTGCTCGCCGGCTCGCTGATCGCCGAGGGCGCGGTCCAGTTGCTGCAGATCTACCTGATGCACCAGGGCATGCATCTCACGCTCCCGGACGCCCGCTTCCAGACGGTGACCGGGCGCCGGATCGACGTCCAGGTGCGCGGCCAGGTCACCCCGAAGGACGCCGAGATCCGCTACGAGGTCGAGGTCACCGAACTGACGCTGCTGCCGCGGCCGACCGTGATCGCGGACGTCCTCGTCTACCTCGGCGACAAGCCGGTGGTGCGGATGCAGAACCTGGGTCTGCAGATCGTGGAGAAGCCCGGCACGCCGTACCGGCCGGAGATCGGCGGCGTGCCGAAGTTCCTGGGCCGTCGTAACCGCAACGGCGAAGCCGCCATGATCAACGAACTCCATCTGGCCCATTCCGCCAAGGGCCTGCTGGACATGGCGATGGGCCCGGAGTTCGAGATCTACCGCACCACCCGCGCCCCCTACATCCCCAACGGCGACTTCCAGTTCGTCGACCGGGTCATGTCCCTCACCGGAGAGCGCGGCGACCTGAGTCCAGGCGCGGAGATGGCCACCGAGTACGACTCACCGGAGGACGCCTGGTACTACCGCGAGAACTCCTCGCCGTACATGCCGAACTGCGTCTACATGGAGAGCTCGCTGCAGGCGGCGATCTTCCTCGGCTACTACCTGGGCGCCACGCTCCGCCAGCCCGAGGAGGAGTACGCCATCCGTAACCTCGACGGCCGGGCGACCCTGGTCAAGGACATCGACCTGCGCGGCAAGACCATCCGGCACCACTCGAAGCTGCTGATGACAAGTGTCATCTCCGGTGCGGTACTGCAGAACTTCTCGTACGAACTGAGCGCCGACGGGGAGGTGTTCTACACCGGCGAGTCCCTCTTCGGCTACTTCAACGCCGCCGCCCTGTCCAACCAGGTCGGCCTGGACAACGGCACGTACCGCAAAACGTGGATCGAGGCCGAGCAGCCGGCGGCCGACCGGGTGAAGCGGATCGAGCTGGGCGAGGACTCGCCGGTCTTCCGCGATCCCGCGGGCGGTCAGCTGCGTCTGCCCGACGGTCGGTTCGACCTGGTCGACCGGGTCGATCTGGTTGCCGACGGCGGCCGTTACGGCGCCGGATATCTGCACGGGCACCGCAGCCTCCGCCCCGACGAGTGGTATTTCGACTGCCACTTCCACCGGGACCCGGTGATGCCGGGCTCGCTGGGCGTCGAAGCGGTGCTGCAGGCGATGCGCCTGTTCGTCCTGGACGGGAACCTCGCCGAGGGGATCGCCCGGCCGCGCTTCGCCATGGCCACCGGCGTCGAGACCCAGTGGAAGTACCGCGGCCAGATCCTGCGCGACGACCGCGAGTTGTTCTTCGACGTGCACGTCAAGGAGGTCCGCAGGGAGGCCGGCCGGCTGCTGGTGATCGCCGACGCGGACCTGTGGAAGCCGGGTCTGCGCATCTACGAACTCACCGACGTAGCCATCGAAGTCCGTCCCGAAGCCGACTGACGTCGCCCCAGCCGAGGAGTTTGACTACCCATGAGCACGACACAGGACCCTCTCCGCTGGTCCGGACACGGATGTCCGAGCGTCGACCCGGCCGGAATCCACCAGGCCCTGGCCCAGGTGGAGCAGCCCGGGTTCATCGTCTCGACGGCGCGCGGGATCGGCGCTGTCGCGGGCGGCACGGCCGGCCCCGGCGGCAACGGCCCCGCCGTCCTGGCCGCCGTACCCGCCCTGCCGCCGCAGCGGCTCGGCTCGGCCGAGTTCCGGTCCGCGCACGGCGTACGGCAGTCGTACATGGCGGGCGCCATGGCCGGCGGGATCGCCTCCGCCGACCTGGTGATCGCACTGGCCCGGCAGGGCTTCCTCGCCTCCTTCGGCGCGGCGGGCCTGCTGCCGGAGACGATCGCGAAGGTGCTGGGCCGGTTCGCCACCGAGATCCCCGGGCTGCCCTACGCCGTGAACCTCATTCACAGCCCGAGCGAGGAACGGCTGGAGCGCGAGGCGGTCGAGCTGTTCCTGCGGCACGGTGTGCGGTGCGTGGAGGCCTCCGCGTACCTCGGGCTAACCGCGCACCTGGTCCGTTACCGGCTGGCCGGGCTGCGGCGCGACCCGTCCGGCCGGGTGGTCGCCGAGCACCGGGTCATCGCCAAGGTGTCCCGGGCGGAGACCGCCGAACGCTTCATGCGCCCCGCCCCGGCCGCACTGGTCGACACCCTGCTGCGGGAGGGACTCGTCACCCCGGAGCAGGCGCAGCTCGCCCACCATGTGCCGCTCGCGGACGACATCACCGTGGAGGCCGACTCGGGCGGCCACACCGACCGCCGTCCGCTGCCGGCCCTCTTCCCGGTCATCCTGCGCGTGCGCGACCACATCCAGCGCGAACACCGCTACGCCACCCCCATCCGGGTCGGTGCGGCGGGCGGCCTCGGCACCCCGGCGGCCGTCGCCGCCGCCTTCACCATGGGCGCGGCCTACGTGGTGACCGGTTCCGTCAACCAGTCCTGCCTGGAGTCGGGGACCTCACCGGCCGCCCGGGCGCTGCTCGCCCAGGCGGAGGTCACGGACTGCGTGATGGCGCCCGCGGCCGACATGTTCGAGATGGGTGTGGAGCTGCAAGTGCTCCGCCGCGGCTCGATGTTCGGGATGCGGGCCCAGCAGCTGTACCGCCTCTACCAGGCCTACGACGGCCTGGAGGCGTTGCCCGCGGAGGAGCGGGCGCGGCTGGAGTCGCAGCTGTTCCGCCGCCCGCTGGAGGCGATCTGGCAGGAGTGCGTGGCGTACTTCAGCCGCCGCGACCCGGACCAGCTCGCGCGTGCCGCGGACAACCCCAAGCGCCGGATGGCGCTGGTGTTCCGCTGGTACCTGGGCATGGCCTCGCGCTGGGCGGTGACCGGCGAGGCCGACCGCACGGCCGACTACCAGATCTGGTGCGGCCCTTCGATGGGCAGCTTCAACGCCTGGGTCGCCGGCAGCTACCTCAGCTCCCCCGAGAACCGCACGGTCGCCGACGTCGCGCACCACCTCATGCGCGGCGCCGCCTTCCACACCCGCCTCGCCCAGCTGGCCACCGCGGGCGTGACCATCCCGTCCGCCGCGGCCGACTACCAGCCCGTGCCCCTGGAGTTGCCCGCCCTCACCGAGGCCGCCCGATGAACGAGTTGACGCCACAGGCCGTCGAGGAGCTCCTCGGGAATCCCGACGACCCTGCCAATCCGTACGGCTTCGCGGCCGCCGTCGCCCGCGACGAGGCCGACGCCCACCCGGACGAGCTGTGCCGCACGCTCGTCTCGGCGGGCTTCCACCTCAACTACCTGCCCAGGGAGTGGGGCGGCACCCTCGCCTCCTTCGCCGACAGCATGACCCTGGTGCGCGCCGCGGCCCGCCGGGACGTCAACGTCATGCCCGGGACCATGTTCAGCATCATCGCCGCCACCTGCCTCCAGTTGCACGGCAGCGAGGAGCAGCGGCGGCGGGTGGCGGGCATCCTGACCCGCGGCGGCTCAGTGGCGTTCGCGCTGACCGAGGCCGACCACGGCAGCGATCTGCTGTCGGGCGAGGTGCGGCTCGACGAGGACGGCCGGCTGTACGGCGAGAAGTGGATGGTCGGCAACGGCCTGCGCTGCGAGGCCGTCTATGTGCTCGCCCGCACCGGCAAGCGCGGCCCGGGGGCGTTCTCGGCGTTCCTGCTGGACCCGGAGAGTGAGGGGCTGGTCCGTGAACCCGGCGCCCGCACCGGGGGCATGCGGGGCGTGGACACCGCGCGGTTGCGCTTCACCGGGCTGCGGGTTCCCGACGACGCGCTGGTCGGCAAGAAGGGTGAGGGGCTCGAAGTGGCCGTCCTCGCCCAGCAGGCCGTACGCCTGATGAGCATGGCCGGCAGCCTCGGCTGCGCGGACACCGCCCTGCGACTGACGCTCGGTTTCGCCGCCGAGCGGCGGGTCGCCGGTCGGCCGCTGGCCGAATCACCGCACGCACGCCGGGACCTGGCGATCGCCTCCGCGGCACTGCTGGCCGCGGACGCGGTGGCGCTGGCCGCCGCCCGGGGCATCCATGTCGCCCCGGGGTCGTTCAGCGTCTGGGCGCTCACCGCCAAGCATGTGGTGGCGGAGTCCACGGACGAACTGGTGCGGCGCTGCGCCGGCGTCCTCGCCACCCGCTCGGTGCTGCGCGAACAGGCGCCGGGCGCCGGGCTGTTCCAGAAGCTCCAGCGTGATGTGACCGTGGTCCGGGTGATCGACGCCAGCCCGCTGGCCAACCTGCGCGCGTACGCGGCGCAGATCCCCTCGCTCGCCAGGCGGGCGGACGCGGCGGATCAGGACGCCCTGCGTCAGATCTTCGACCTTGACGCCGAGTTGCCGCCCTACGAGCCGGCCCGGCTGGACCTGGTCGTCCGTGGCGCGGATCCCGTGACGGGCCAACTGCCCGACGTCTCGGACTTCCTGGAGGACCGCACCGCGGCCCTTGTCTGGCAACTCGGCGACGCGCTGGCCATGTTGGAGCGCGAGGCCGCCGCGGTACGGCGGCCCGGCGCCTGCCCCACCGCCCTGGTCGACCTGGCCGAGCGCTACGCGTGGCTGCACGCGGCCGCAGCGTGTGTGCACCTGTGGTGGGCCAACCGCGGCCGTTCGCTGTACGGCGGTGAGCCGGGCGACCCGGGCTGGCTGCGCGCGGCCCTCGCCTTCCTGCTGGCCCGCGCCGACGGCGTCGATCCCCGCCGCGCGGGCGCCGACCTGCTGCCCGCCCTGGACACCACCCTGGCGCTCACCGGCGACAACCGGCTGCTGACCGCCCTGCCCGTCCCTCTCGCTCCCGCCTCGCACCGGATGGAGAACTCCTGATGTCCCAGGCCGAGTTGACCGAACTCGCCGAGCGGCTCGAACAGTACCTCGGCGATCCGCGCGACCCGGCGAGCCGGATGTCGTTCCCCGCCGTACTGGACCACGACGAGCGCGACAGCTTCCCGTACGCCTTCGTCAGCATGCTGCACCGCTGGGGCTTCCTCGACTACGGGCTGCCCGCCGAGCAGGGCGGCAAGGCCGGCAACCCGGAGACCGGGTTCACGCTGATGCGGCTGGTCGCACGCCGGGACGGGGCGACCGCGATCGCGCTGGGTCTGACCAACGCCGCGTTCACGCCGGTGTGGATCGCGGGCACCGACGAGCAGAAGCGCCGGCAGATCGACGACGTGCACGGGGGCGTCAGCATCGCGTGGGGGCTGTCCGAGGCCGCGCACGGCAGCGATCTGCTGAGCAACGAGGTGGTCGCGGAGAAGGTGCCGGGCGGCTACCGGGTGACCGGTGAGAAGTGGCCGATCGGCAACGCCACGTTCGCCGACCGCATGGTCGTCTTCGCCCGCACCGGGCCGCGCGGGGGCGCCGGGGACTATTCGATCCTCGTCGTCGACAAGTGGCGGGCCGAGGCCGAGACGCTGCGCGAGACGCCGCTGCTCAAGCTGCACGGCGTGCGGGCCCTGGATCTCAGCGGCCTGCGGATGGACGGGGTGTTCGTGCCCGAGTCCGACCGCATCGGGGCCGAGGGGCAGGGACTGGAGATCGCCCTGAAGACCAGTCAGACGGCGCGGGTGGTGATCCTCAGCCTCGCCCTGTCGGGCGTGGACACCTCGCTGCGCACCGCGCTGGAGTTCGCGCAGGACCGGGTGCTGTTCAACACCCCGGTGATCGAGTCCCCGTACACCGGGCGCCAACTCGCCGAGTGCTTCGCCGACCTGATGGTGGCGGACGCGGTGTGCCTGGGCGCGGTGCGCAGCGTGCAGGCCTCGCCGGCGCAGGTGAGCGTGTGGTCGTCGGTGGCCAAGTACGTGGTGCCGACGCTGCTGGAGCAGACGCACTCCCGGCTGAGCGTGGTGCTCGGTGCGCGGACGTTCCTGCGCACGCATCCCCGTTTCGGCATGCACCAGAAGATGCTGCGGGACCTGATGGTCACGAACGTCGCCGACGGCAACACCGTCGTCAATCTGCGCAATATCGGCCACCAGCTGGCCTCCCTCCTGGAGAGGGCGCGTGCGGCGAGCCCGGAGCTGCGCCGCGAGGCCGCGGAGCGCACCGCCGTGCTCTACGCCATGGACGCCGAACTTCCCCTCTACCGGCCGCACTTGCAGGAGCTGTCCAGCCGCGGCCTCGACGACGCGATCCTGGCCGCACCCGACGCTCTGGTACGGCTGCGGGTGCTCGCCGACCGGGCGGCCGACAAGGACCGCGACCGGCTGCTGCTCGCCGCCGACGTGGCCGGCGGGCTCCTCGGCAGGCTCGGCCCGTTGGAGGAGCAGGCGCAGCGGCTGCGGGCGGAGCTGGGCCGCGGGTACGCCACCTCGGCCGAGCTGTTCGACCTGGCGCAGGAGTACTGCCTGGTGCACGCGGCCGCCGCGTGCGTGCACACCTATGTCCACTCGCAGGAGTCGATGGTCGTCCCGCTGCCTAGTGCCGCCCTGCTGCTGCTCCAACTGGAGCGGCTGAACCGGCAGTTCCACCCGTACGAGCCCTACCGCGACCCGACCGCCGCCGACGAGGTCCTGACCGTACTCACGCGGCTGCATGGCGAGAACCGGCTGCTGTCGCACTGGCCGATCACCCTGGCGGAGCGCACCGCCCCCGCCGAGGGGGCCCGGTGCGCGGAAGCCCGGTGAGCGAGGACACGCGGGCGATCGACGTGTGGACACTGCCCGAGCAGGGGGTGGCGGAGCTGGCCTCCCGTATGGGCGGGACCGCGCTGCTGAGTTCCACGGAGCGGGAGCGGCACGACCGGCTGCGCCGCCCGGCCTCCCGGCGGCGCTTCCTCGGCGGGCGCCTGCTGAGCCGACTCGCCCTCAGCATCCGCGCCGAACTGCCGCCGGACACCTGGCAGTTCGCCCTCACCCGCACCGGCCGGCCCGAGCCCCGCCCGGATCACGGACTGCGGTTCAACCTGTCGCACACCGATGGCCTGATCGTGTGCGTGGTCACGCAGGGCCGGGCCTGTGGGGTGGACGTCGAGCGCGTCCCCTTCGACCCCGACAAGACGCGCTTCGTGAGCGCCTACTTCGACACCGCCGACCGGTCCGGCCCCTACCGGTCCGCCGTCTCGGACCTCGACCCGACCAACCGATGGGTGCTCACCGAGGCCTATCTCAAGGGCCTCGGTGTCGGACTGGCCGACGGCCCGGCAGGCGTGCACTTCCGGCGGACCGGTGCCGGACGGTTCTCCGTCACCGACCACCGCCGGCCGGCCACCGCCGCGGGATGGCAGCTCCAGCTGCTGCGCCCTTACCCGAACCACCTCATCGCCGTGGCGACCGAGGGCGGCGGCACCCTTCGCCACCGCTCCCCCGCCTGGGGCCGGCAGACCACGCCCCCCATGCCGCATCTCCCCCGGAAGGAAGACCTGCCATGCCCGAGCACACCCCGCTGAACGTCGCCGTGATCGGGGCCGGCCCCGCCGGCCTGTCCGCCGCCTACCACCTGCGCGACCGCGCCCGCATCACGATCTTCGAGCGCGAGCACCGGCCCGGCGGCCACGCCAACACGGTGGAGGTCGAGGAAAACGGCCGGACCATCGGCCTGGACACGGCGTTCATCGTCTGCAATCGCCGCTACTACCCGCAACTGACCGCCTTCTTCGACGAGTTGGGTGTCGAGACCGTTGCCCACCCGGGCGGCTTCACGTTCTTCGACCTCGACAGCGGCCTGGAGTTCGGCACCGAGGAACTCGAGTGGGACGAGTCCGCCATCGAGGAGCGCTACGCCGCCGACCACCCGACCTTCCCGACGGTCTGGCGGGAGGCGCGCCGCTTCCACCAGGAGAGCCGCCGGGACTTCGTGCGCGGCCGGGCGAACATGTCGCTGGGCGCCTACCTCGACCAGGGCGGCTACAGCCAGGAGTTCCGCCACTCGTTCCTGATCATGCTGTGCTCGGCGGTCTGGTCGGTGCCCGCCGAGCTGATCTGGGAGATGCCGGCGGCGACGGTGATCGCATTCTTCGTCGGCCATGACGAGGGCGGTCTCGGCGGGCAGCGGGTCGACTGGCGGACGGTGGGCGGCGGTTCGATCTCCTACGTCCGCAAGGCCCTCGCGGCGACCGGCCCCGACCTGCGCGTCTCCGCTCCGGCGGTCGCCGTGCGGCAGGAGCAGGATCACGTCGCCGTGACCACGGCGTCCGGTACGGAGCGGTTCGACTACGCGGTGCTCGCCACGCACGCCGATGAGGCCCTCGCCCTGCTGCACAAGCCCACCGACGCCCAGCGGGCGGCGGTGGAAGGGGTGCGGTACAGCAGTTCCCGGGTCGTCCTGCACACCGACCCGTCCCTGATGCCCACGGACCGGGACAGCTGGATGTCCTGGAACTACGGCAAACGCCAGGTGGACGGCGAGACCCGTTGCTTCGTCACCTACTACCTCAACCAGCTGCAGGACTTCACGGCCGAGCGGGACTACTTCGTCACCCTCGACCCGCCCGGCCCGGTGGACGCCGCCTCGGTCCTCGCCGAGTTCGACTACACCCACCCGGTCATCGACATGGCTCTGCGCGAGCGGCAGTCGGTGATCTACGACGCCAACGAGGGCACCCGGGTGAAGCTGTGCGGGTCCTACTTCCACTCCAAGCAGCTGGGCCCGGACCAGATCGGCTCGCACGAGGCCGCGTTCGCGGCGGGCGCGGAGGCGGCGGCCCAGCTGCTGCGCGAACTGGGCTGAACCGGACGGATTCCAGGGGCGGTTCAGTGCTCACCGTGCCGTCGCGCCGACTCGTTCTCCTGGGCCATGCGCCGCAGTGCCAGCAGCGCGGGCTCCAGGAGGACGGTCAGCAGCAGCGCCCGTTCCGCCAGTTCCAACGGGTCCTGAATGCCGTCGAGCTGGTCGAGGTCGAGAGCGGCCGTCTGTTCGGCCAGGCGGGCGTAGGGCAGCAGGGTGCGCAGGTCCAGTGGGGCGCCGAGGGTGCGCAGCGAGGTCAGGGTCTCGGCGAGGTCGGCCCTGGCCGGTGCCGCCCGGTGCACGTTCCAGTTCAACTCCTTGACCAGTTCGTCGACTTCGACCGTTTCCGGCGAGCCTTCCGCGGGCTCCTCGGCCAGCCGGATCGCGCCGAGGGCGAGACCCAGGACGCGGTGGGTGTCGTCGGTGTGCTCGGCCAGGGCGTTCAGCACGTCCCGGGCGGTGCTCACCGGCAGGCCCCGCACGCCGACGAGGGCGCGGATCAGGCGCAGCCGGCGCAGGTGCTGATCGTCGTACTCGGCCTGGGTCGCGGCGGTCTGCCGTCCGGGCGGGAGCAGGCCCTCGCGAATGTAGTACTTGATCGTCGTGACCGAGGCGCCGCTACGGCGGCTCAGTTCGGACATGCGCATCGGAATCGACTCCGCTCTGGAAATTGGATACCTTCACTGTCTAGTCTGGATAGTAGAGGTATCTAATTCTATCCCTCCGAGCAGCCGGAGAAGGCCGCAGCCATGCCCACTCTGCCCTGGACCACCGTCTCCACCCCCGCACCGGACGCCCAGGCGTTCGTCATGGCCTCCCGTCTGGAGGTGCGCTCTCTCAAGGACGTGCCGCGTTTCTTCCTCAAGTCCCTGGCCGCGTGGAGGCAGGTCTCCAATGCGCCCGGCGCGTACGGCGCCTCACTGATCGCGGAGCCGTTCAAGCGCACCTTCTGGACCCTGTCGGCCTGGCAGGACAAGGAGGCGCTGTACACGTACGCGAAGACCGAGCCGCACCGCTCGATCATGACCGGGCTGCGCTCCACGATGAAGGACTCGGTCTTCACCTTCTGGCAGGTCAAGGCGGCCGACCTGCCCATCGACTGGACGGACGCCCGGCGCCGGCTCGCCGAGCAGCAGCCCACCGACGCCTGATCCCCCCCACCGGCTCCCAGGAGAGATCCCACCATGACCCTGTCCGAACAGAACCCGGCCGTCGCCGACCCGGTCGACACACCGGCGGCACCCGCCGCCCGCCGCATCCCGCTCTGGCTGGCGATCGTGGCGTGCAGCGTGCCCATGTTCATGGTCGCGCTCGACAACCTCGTCGTGTCGACCGCCCTGCACACCCTCGCCGTCGACCTGAAGGCGTCCACCCAGCAGTTGCAGTGGTTCGTCAACGCCTATGTCCTCAGCTTCGCCTGTCTGCTGATGACCGGCGCGGCCCTCGGTGACCGGTTCGGCCGCCGCCGCGTCTTCGTGCTCGGCATCGCCGTTTTCACGCTGGCCTCCATCGGCTGCGGCCTGGCCGACACCAGCACGCAGCTGATCACCTTCCGCACGATCCAGGGCTTCGGCGCGGCGGCCGTCATGCCGCTGTCGCTGACCCTGCTCTCCCACGCGGTGCCGGAGCGGCTGCGCGGCATGGCACTCGGCGTGTGGTCCGGGGTCAGCGGGCTCGCCGTGGCGATGGGCCCGGTGGTGGGCGGCGCGGTGGTCGACGGCCTGGACTGGCGGTGGATCTTCTGGATCAACGTGCCGGTCTGCGTGATCGCCATCCCGCTGGTCCTCTTCGCCCTGCGCGAGAGCTCCCTGCCCGCCGTGCGCCTGGACCTGGCGGGCATGCTGCTGGCCGCGGCCGGCCTGTGCGCCGTGGTGTGGGCCATCGTGCACGGCGAGACCGACGGCTGGACCTCGGCGAAGGTGCTGGGGGCGTTCGCGGCCGGTGCCGTACTGCTGGCGGCCTTCGTCGTCTGGGAGGCCCGCACCCCGCAGCCGATGCTGCCCCTCTCCTTCTACAAGGTACGCGCCTTCACGCTCACCAACATCGTCTCCGCGACCATGTACTTCGGCGTCTTCGGCTCCTTGTTCCTGCTCGCCCAGTACCTCCAGATCGTGCCCTCGCGCACCCCGCTGGAGGCGGGTGTCCGCACCCTCGCCTGGACCCTGATGCCGATGTTCGTCGCCCCGGTCGCCGGGCTGCTGACGGACAAGGTCGGCGGCGGCCGGCTCATGGCGCTGGGGCTGTTCCTTCAGGGTGTCGGCCTCGGCTGGATCAACCTGGTCGCCGACACCGACACGGCGTACTCCTCCCTCGTCGGCCCCATGGTCGTCGCCGGTATCGGCATGGGCTTCGTGTTCGCGCCGACGGCGGCCGTCGTGCTCGGTTCGGTCGCCCAGGAACACGCGGGCAAGGCGTCCGGCGCCAACACGACGGTGCGGGAGATCGGCGGCGCGCTCGGCATCGCGGTGCTGAGCACGGTGTTCGTGACGTACGGCAGCACGCAGAGCCCGCAGGAGTTCATCGACGGGCTGCACCACGCGGTGTGGGTCGGCGTGGCGGTGGTGTTCGGCGGCGCGCTGTGCGCCCTCGGCATCCCGCGCCGGCCCCGCCCGGCGGACGTGGAGGGGTGAACCCGTCCGCATGGTGAGGATGAGCGCGGCGGAACGACGGGAGGCCGTGGTGCGCGCGGCTCTGGCCGAGTTCGCGCAACAGGGCTACCACGCCACCTCGACCGGGGCTATCGCCCGGCGCGTGGGCGTCTCGCAGCCGTATCTGTTCCGGCTGTTCCCCGACAAGAAGGCGATCTTCGTCGCCGCCGCGCTCAGGTCCCTGGAGGACACCCGCCTGGTCATGGAGGCGGCGGCCAGGGGCCTTGAAGGCGCCGAGGCCCGCCGCGCCATGGCGCAGGCCTACACCCGGCTGATCACGGAGCGGCCCGACCGGCTGGCGATGCAACTCCAGTCCTACGTCGCCGTGGCCGCCGCCGAGGCGGAGGGGGACCACACGCTCGGCGAGGCGATCCGGGCCGGCTGGACCGGGCTGTGGGAGACGGTGCACGCGCCACTGGGTGCCGACACCACCGAGACCTCGGCCTTCATGGCTTGCGGGATGCTGCTGGGCGCCCTGACGACGATGGGGTTCCCGCCGGGGCACCGGGCGTGGGAGTGGGCCTGCTCAGCCCTCAAGCCGGCAGGAGAAGCTCCAGCTCCAGCCAGCGGGCCAGGTCCGCCATCTCCTGGCTGATCTCGGCTCGCATGGCCTCGGTGAACGGCACGTCCTCGTGGACGGCGTTGACGCGCAGCACCCCGGCCTTGCGGTCGGCAGCGGCGTCGAGTTTCCCGACCAGCCGCTCGCCGTACAGGATCGGCAGCGCGAAGTAGCCCCAGCGGCGCTTGGCGGACGGCTTGTACATCTCCAGCTGGTACTCGTACTCGAACAGCTCGGTCGTGCGCCTGCGGTCGTGGACGAGGCGGTCGAAGGGTGACAGCAGTGCTGCCCGCCCCTCGAAGGGCAGGCCCAACTGGGCAGGATCCACGCGCCACTTGCCCCGGACACCCTCGACGACAGCGGCCTCACCCGCCTCGCCCACGTCCGCCGGCTCGACCTGGCACTCGGGTCCGCGGGCGCGCGCGATGCCAAGGGCACTCAGCCGCCGTTCGTCGCGGATGCGCAGCGCCTCCTCGACCGGGATCGGGGGGATGCCGGGGTAGACGCGGTCGGCCAGGTCCCACAGCCGGTCGCCTCCGGTGCGGCCCGCGACGGCCACTTCGCCCCGCTGCACCATGAGTTCGAGCAGCTTGGTGACATTGCGGTTGTTCGTCCAGCCGCTCGACCTCCACGGCTCGGCACAGGTGTCCGGCAGGGTCCGGGAGGGCAACGGCCCCTCGGCACCGAGCCGTTCGAGGATGTCTCGCCGACACGCGTCGTTGGCCTCCACCCATGTGCGGTGGTACTCGCGCCAGGACGAGGGCGTCCCCCGCTCGGGCCACTCGGCCATCTCGGCGCGGTAGAGCGCGAGGTCCTCGGCCGGCCGGATCATCGCCTGCAGCTCCAGCAGCGACCGCTTCTCGCGGGCGGCACTCAGCTCGGCCGGTGCGTACGACGAGCCGAGCCGGCTCCAGGCGACGAGGTCCGCGTTGGGAGCGATGGCGGCGATCGGGTCGATCTGCAGCAGGGTCAGCCCGCGCACCAGCTCCAGCAGCCCGCCCGGCCGTGAGCCGTCCAGGAGTTGGGCGCGTACGGCGATGCGGCGGGCGTCGGTGCGCGAAAGCTCGTGGACGGTCATGCGAACGAGGCTAGGCGACGGGTCTGACAATGAGCCGTGCCCTCCCCGGTCCCGGGAGGCGATCGGCTACCAGTCTCGGGTGGCGATCAGCTCCTCCACGTCGGCGCCCTCGAAGCCGTAGGCCTGAGCGACGAACCAGAAGTCCTCGGCTATCTCCTCGCGCGCCACCGTCTCGATGTCGCTGTCGGCCTCCCAGAACGCGTCCTGCAGGGTGTTGAACTCCTCGGTGGCTGCCTGGGTCAGGACGTACAGCGCCTCCAGGTCGGCCGGTCCCTCGGCCTCGATGCGCTCGCACAGCGCGAGCAGGACCGCCCTGCCGCGGTCCACGAGGTGGTCCTGGTAGTAGCCGTCCCGGTACAGGGCCTTCAGAAACGGGTGTGTGAGCACCTGCTGGTTGCTGACGGGCACGCTGGTCCCCCGCCCTCCTGGACGTCCGATGTGACACCTTGATCGTGCACCACGCCACTGACAACGCCCGCCCGGGAGCCTGCCGCATGACCCCTGACACCCCGCCCTTCCAGCTCCTGCCCGGCGCCCCCCACTCCCCCGTGATCCTGCACGTGCCGCACTCGGCGCGTCGGATACCGGCCGAGGTGCGGGCCGGCATCGTGCTCGACGAGGCGGCGCTGGAGCGCGAGTTGGACCACATCACCGACGCGCACACGGCCGAGCTGGCGGATGCCGCGGCGCAGCGGTGCGCCGTCGCGCCGTGGCGGTTCGTGAACCGGCTCTCTCGGCTGGTCGTCGACCCGGAGCGCTTCCCGGACGAGCGGGAGGAGATGAGTTCCGTCGGGATGGGCGCGGTCTACACCCGGACCACCCACCGGGACGTGCTGCGGCCCGCGGACGCCGACCCCGAGCCGCTGATCGACCGCTACTTCCGGCCGTACGCGCGGGCCATGACCGAGGCGGTGGCCGACCGGCTGGCGGCCACGGGCCGGGCTGTGATCATCGACGTCCACTCCTACCCGAGCGCGCCCCTGCCCTACGAGCTGCACGGCGCGGGCCCCCGTCCGCCGGTCTGCCTCGGCACGGACTCCTTCCACACGCCGTCCGAGCTGTCGACGGCGGCGCGCGAGGCGTTCGACGCGTGCGGGGAGACGGGGCTCGACAGCCCGTTCAGCGGAACGTACGTGCCCTTGGAGTTCTACGGGAAGGAGCCGCGCGTCGATGCGCTGATGGTGGAGATCCGCCGGGACACGTACATGACCGAGCCGGGCGGGCCGACCGGCCCCGGACTGACCCGGCTGGCCTCGGCGCTCGCCACGCTCGTCGACGCCGTGTCGGGCTGACCTCGGCCCGGCGCACTCCCGCGCGACAGCCGCCCGGGCGCGGCCGAGGGATCCGCGGTCAGGCCGTCACCCAGTCCGTGACGAGCACTCCCTCGCCGGTCCGCAGCCGCAGGGCGAAGGGACCGGCGGGGGGTTCGTCGTAGGTGAAGCGCCCCATGGTGTCGGTCTCCAGCGGCGAACCGGCCTGCGGGCCGCTGAGCACCTCGATGGCGGCGGTCTGCGGCGGCAGCACCTGCCCCATCAGGCCCTGCGCGGTCAGTTCGACGTCAACGGTCACCCCGCCCGCGTGGAACGTGAGCATCCGCGGTACGTCCGTCGCGCCGCGCACGGGGATGGCGTCCACCACCGAGTCGAAGGTCAGCTCGGCGATGCGGGCGTCGAGGTCGTGCAGCGCGAAGGCCTCGACGGCGAGGCGGCGCAGTTCCGGCGGCACCGGGTCCAGGATGGCCGCGGCCCGGCGGAGTTCCTCCTCCAGCAGGTCGAAACCCAGGTCCTCGCCGTCGAAGGCGTCCTCGCCGCTCATGTCACTCATGTCGTCGTCCATGTCCCTCACACCGCCCCCCGTGCTTCCAGTCGTGCCCGCAGGCGCCGCAAACAGCGCTGGCGGAGCGGTCCGATACTGCCCACGGCGATGCCCAGCGCCGAGGACACCTCCTGGTAGCTGGGCGTCGGCGAGGCCATCAGGACCCGCAGCAACTGCCTGCAACGATCGCCGAGTTCCTCGAACTCCTGCCACAGATGCCGGATCCGCTCGGTCTCGGCCGCCGCGTCCTCCAGATCGAGGAACGACTGCTCGGGCGTACGGTCCTCACTGACCCGGTCGAGCAGCTGCGGATCGTCCGTCGGGGTCAGCCGCCTTAAGCTCTTGAGCACCTTCAGGCATTCGTGGCGCGCGGTACTCGCCAGCCACGCCCCCGCCTTCTCCGGTTCGCGGATCCGCCCCAGGTGCTGGGCGAAGCGGAACCACACCGTCTGGTACACCTCGTGCGCGTCGGCGTCGGAGAGCCGGTGCGAGCGCACCACCGACCACACCAGTGGGCTCAGCCCTTCCACGAGCGCCTTCCAGGCCGCCGCGTCACCGTCGACGGCCGTCCGGACCAACGCGCCGACATCTGCTCGGTCCACGGCCCCACCCCTCGTGTACGGCAAGTCATCGTACGCCGTGGAGGGGGCCGTTCCGGACCTCATGCTCCGGGTGAGAGCTGTACGACCGGGCCCGGGCGCCAGCCGGCCGGGCGGAGCGCCGGTACGTGCGCCCCGCGTACTTCCGCGAACCCGGTGTTCGCCGCGAGCAGTTGCACTCGGGCGGCGCGGGCGTCGCTCATCTTGTTGGCGGTCATGTAGGCGGCGACCATGCCTGCGGCCACCGGAGCGGAGAACGAGGTGCCGCTCCAGTGCGCGTAGCCCTCGAACATCACCTGGTCCGCCTTGGCGGACGAAGGGGTGCCCGCCTCGCTCAACGCACCGGTGTGGCGCGGGTACTGGCAGGTGCACGCGTACCCGAAGCCGAACCGGCACGCTTCGTACGTGGAGTGCTGGTAGAGGTACGGCACGGGCGCGTCGAAGCCGGTCAGAGCGCTCGTGAGGCGCTCGCCGGGGGCGTACGCGTTCACCCAGGAGCCGTGGTTGCTGAAGCAGGCACCGTACTCGCCGTCGCCGCGCAGCGCGCCGACCGACAGCACGACGTCGGAGTAGTCGGGCAGGGAGGCGTAGGCGGCGGGCCAGAACGGGGTGGCGCTCGCGTTGTTGCCGGCCGCCGCGACCAGCAGGGTGCGCTGCCCGCGGAGTGCCTGCATGAAGCTCTCCACGCCGAGCAGGCCGTCGGTGCGGCCGTTGGAGGTGCCGGCGGACAGGCTGATGATGTCCGGCCAGCCGTGCTCGTCGACCGCGTCGAAGAGCCGCTGACCGAAGTCGGACTCCAGGATGGCGCCCGCGTCGTTGAGAGTGTTGCGCACGGTGACGTTCGTGTTGGGTGCGACGGCCGCGAGCAGCCCGGCGATGAACGTGCCGTGGCCGACGTACTGCAGCAGGTTGCCCTGCTCGTCGGTCTCGACGCCGTGCAGGTCGCCCTGGACGTGGGCGAGCAGCGGGACCATTCCGTAGTCGTGCGTAAGGCCGTTGTCGATGACCAGGACGCCGACGGCGGTGTCCGCGTCATGGCCGGCCTCGGCCGCGGCCGGGTTGGTGCCCTGGGTGAGCGGGGCCGGCACGGGCTCGTCGCCCGGACAGGAGTTGACCGCGATCGACACCACGTGGTTGCGGCTGACCAGCCGGCGCTCGGCGCGCCCCTCCTGCGCGCGCAGGGCCCGCAGGGCGTGCGCGACGGCCCGGTCGCCGCGCCGGTCGCCGTGGCCCGGGTCGCCGACCTGGATACGGGTGATGCCCGAGCGGTTGGTCTCCGGGCTCACCCGCTGCACACGGTCGGCGGTCAGTCCGGTCGCCTCGGTGAAGTGCGTGCGCACGGTGTCCTCGACGAGGCGCGCCTCCTCACCGTCACGGGCGAGCACCACACCCTTCTCGTAGATGAACTCCGCCGCGTCGTCGGGCCCCATGGCCAGGGAGACGTCGGGCATCGAACGCTGGATCTGGTCGAACTGCTCGTGGAATCGCTGAGGTGCCATGGCGTGTCCTCCCGTTGAGGCGACAGTCGTCAATCAGAGTCTCGGGGCAGTCGATTGATACAGCACCAAACCGGTGTGGGGCGCAACCAGGGCCACTACCATCCGTGGAGTGACAGCGGGAAGCGACTCGGTTCTCGAACTGCTGCCGATGGTGTTCGCCGACCCGGGCGAGGCTGTGGCGCGGGCGCAGGGCGTTCTCGACGCCGATCCGTCACCGTGGCGCGCCTCCGTCGCCCACCAGGTGATCGGTATCTGGCAGCGGGACTGGGGCGACATGAAGGTCGCGCTGCACCATCTGCGCCGGGCCCGTGACCTGGCCGCGCGAGCGCAGTCGCCGGACCGGGAGGCGGACGTCCTGGCCGCCCTCGGCGTGGCACTCGTGCACGCGGGCCGCACACGGCAGGGCCTGGCAGCGCTGGAGCGGGGTGTCGCGGTGAGCAGCGGCCACACCCGCGCGCGTGTCCTGTTCCGGCGGGCCTACGCGTCCTGGGTGCTGGGCCGTCACCGCGAGGCGCTGGAGGACGTACGCCGGGCGATTCCGGTGCTGCGGCAGGCGGACGACGTCATCTGGACGGCGCGGGCGCTGACCCTGCGGGCCACCGTGCATCTGGCGCTCGGCGCGGTGGACCGGGCGGAGGCCGACTTCACCGCAGCTCATGCGCAGTGGGACACCACCGGCCAGGAGCACGACAAGGCGGACGTGGTGGAGAGCCGGGGCCTTGCCGCCTTCCGGTCGGGTGACATTCCCGTCGCGCTGCGCCTGCTCGACGAGGCCGAGGAGCGGTACGCCAAGCTCGGCACGCCGTCCTTCATGCTGTACATCCGGCGCTGCGAGGTCCTGATGGCCGCCGGACTCGCCCAGGAGGCCCTCGCCGAGGCGGACACCGCCATCGGGACGCTCGACGAGATCGGCGGCCAGTCCACGCGTAAGGCCGAACTGCTGCTGGTGGCAGCGCGCGCGGCCCGTCTCGCGGGCGACGCGCACACGGCGATCGCGCGAGCGGCACTGGCGGTGCGGCTGTTCGCCGGGCAACGGCGCCCATGGTGGGAGACGCACGCCCGACTGGTGCTGATCGAGGCGCAGGTGGCCGCCGGGCGCGGCTCGGGACGCCTGGTCGCGGACGCGGCGGCGGTCGCCGAACGGCTCGCCTCGTTCGGCGCGCCGGCCGCCCCGGAGGCGTCGCTGCTGGCGGGCCGGATCGCGCTGGGCCTGGGCTGGACGGCGGACGCGGAGCGACATCTGGCCGTGGCCGCGCGCAGCCGGCACAGCGGGCCGCCACTGGCGCGCATGACGGGCTGGGCCGCGCAGGCGTTGCGGGCCCGCGCGTCCGGCTCCGGGCGGGGCGTGCTGGAGGCCTGTCGGCGCGGGCTGAATGTGCTCGACGACCACCGGATGACGCTGGGCGCCTCGGAGCTTCGGGCGCGGGCCACCGAGCAGGGCGCGGAGCTGGCCGCGCTGGCCCAGCAGGCCAGTCTCGACTCGGGCAGCCCGCGCCGGCTGCTGACCTGGAGTGAACGCTGGCGGGCCACCGTGCTGTCCGCACCGCCCACTCGGCCGCCCGCCGACCCGGCCCTCCTCGGCAACCTGACCGCGTTCCGGGAGATCGCCGCCCGCGCGGAGGAGGCCCGCTGGGACGGCCGGTCGATCCCCGCCCTGGAGCGTGAACAACGCCGGCTGGAGCGGGAGATCCGCTCCCGGACCCTGCACATGCGCGGCGACGCACCCGGCGCCGAGCGCCGCTTCGACCCCGCCCGGCTCCTCGAACGGCTGGGCGAGATGCGGCTGGTGGAGCTCGCCGTGCTCGACGGGCGGGTCCAGGTGCTGCTGTGCGGGCAGGGGCGGGTGCGCCGGTTCGAGACGGGGCTGCTCGCCGATGCCGAGACCGAGGCCGAACATGTGCAGGCCGGGCTGCGACGGCTGGCCCACCCGGGGGCCGAGGGCCGGCTTCCGGTGGTCGAGGCGATGGGGCGCCGCCTGGAGGAGCTGCTGCTCGGTCCGGCCGCCGCGCACCTGGGCTCCGGGCCGGTCGTGGTCGTACCGCCGAGCCGGCTGCACCGTGTGCCGTGGGCGCTGCTGCCGTCCCTGCGGGAGCGGGTGCTCAGCGTGTCGCCGTCGGCGAGCAGCTGGCTGCGCGCCCACGAGACCGAGCCCCCGCCCGGCGGTCGGCACGTCCTGGTCCGCGGGCCTGGGCTGGCCACCGGCGGCGCGGAGGTGCCCGAACTCGCCGACCGCTACGGCAGGCCGACCCTCCTGGAACACGACGACGCCGGCGTGCCGCGCGTGCTGCACGAACTCGACGGTGCCACGCTCGCCCACATCGCCGCGCATGGCACCTTCCGCGCCGACAGCCCCCTGTTCTCCTCGCTGCGGATGGCCGACGGCCCGCTCATCGTCCACGACTTCGAACGCCTGGACCGCAGCCCGTACCGGATCATCCTCTCCAGCTGCGACACCGCCCGCCTCGCCTCGGTCGGCGCGGACGAACTCCTCGGCCTGGTCACCGCGTTGCTGCCGCTCGGCACGGCGGGAGTGGTGGCGAGCAGCGCACCCGTCAACGACGCCGCGGTGGTGCCCCTGATGCTCGCCCTGCACAAGGGACTGAGTTCGGGCCTGTCGCTGGCGGAGTCCCTGCGCGACGCACGCGCCGCGATGCCGGGGGATGCGCTGCATCAGGCGACGGGGTGGGCGTTCACCGCGTTCGGAGCGGCCTGAAGTCGCAGGCGACGTAGCGGCGTTGCGGCATGACTGGGCGGCCTGACCCCTCCCCCGAATACTGGGGGTCAGACCGCCGGTTCATGGGCGCGGCTCAGGCCGGCTGCGCGTCCGGCAGCTCCACGAGCCACGGCAGCGCACTGCGGTCGCTCGCGCCGAGCCGGGCGTAGGCGCTGTAGAGGTGGTTGCCCACGGTGCGGATGGACAGCGTGAGCTTCTCCGCGATCTGCCGGTTGCTCAGGCCCGCGGCCGCGAGCGTGACGATCTGCCGCTGGCGGGCGGTCAGTTCACCCAGGACCAGGCCGGACAGGGCCGGGGTGCGGGCGCCCTGACAGCGGCGGGCGAGGGCCACCGCACGGGTGCGTGAGGTGCGTGCGGCGCGCGGGTCGCGGTGCGCGGGTACGGCCTGCGCATGCGCCTCTGCGGCGAACAGCACGAACCCTCGCCCCTCCAACTCCTCCGCCGCCCGGTCCAGCGCCGGACCGTCCCCACGGGCCAGCGCGTCGGCATGCCGGGCGAACACGCCGTCCGCCGGAAGACGCTCGACGGCCTTCTCCGGGGCCCCGAGCCGTACGAGGTCGTAGAGCGCGAACGCGGCCTCGGCACAGGCGAGTTCGACCGCGCCTCCAGCATCGGATCGCACCGCCCCGGCCCAACAACCACCCTCCACACCCATCGTCGCGACGACCCCACCCCCGCCCACGGCCGCCCCCGCTTCGGCCCCACCACTCCCCCGCGCGCCTCCCGGAGCACCTCCACGGTCGCTGTCGGTGACACTGGTCTCCGCCGTACGGTCGTCCTCGGCGGCGCCGATCCCCGCCCTGCTATCGACGTCGGCGACACCGGCCCCCACCCCACGGTCGCCGCCGGCGACACCGATCCCCACCCCGAGGTCGCCATCGACGGCGCCGATCCCCGCCATACGATCGCCGCCCCCGCCGTACCTCTGCTCCATGCCGTCCGTCGCCTCGCCGATCGCCGCCAGTGCTCCGTCGATGTCTCCGCGGGACGCGACCAGCCATGCGGACGGCTCGTCCAGGCCGGGGCAGCCCGTCACGGCCTCCTGTGCCGTCGTCGAGTCACCCGACTGCGCGGCGGCCAGGGCGAGTTCGGCGCGGCAGGACGCGTCGTCCGGAGCGTCCCGCAGGCCCTCCCTCGCCCAGGCCGCCGCCTCCCGCAGCTCCCCCCGAAGCCGCGCGAACCGGGCGCGTACGGACGCGTACCCGGCCGGCACCGGTGCGCCCTCCTGCGCGAGCCACTCCCCCACGGGCGTCGGCAGCGACCGTACGTCCGCCTGCTCGATCCGTCCGGTCAGCGCCGCGGACTCGGCGGCGAGGGCCGCGGCGCACTGGTCCGGGGTGCGGGCCGTCCGCCTCGCCCGCAGTCGGCCTGCCGCGGCGCGCAGCACCGGGCCGTGCAGGGGGTGGAGGAGGCGGACCATGCCGTCGTCGTCGATGTGGATCAGCCCGCCGGCCTCAAGGTTTTCGAGGTCGCCGAGGTCTCGCACGGCGAAGTCGTCCAGGTGCAGGGCCAGCGGCTCTCCGAAGGCGAGGCGTTCCAGGGTCCTGCGCTCCGCGGGGCTGGGGCCTTCGAGGACGTCGACGGTGCGTTCGCGGACGGTCGCCGTGACCGGCACGGGGCCCCGCCACGCCCACGCGTCCGTCTCGGGCAGGCGTGTGAGCAGGCCGCGCTCGCGCACCGCGTCCACCAGGTCGCGCAGGAGACGCAGATCGCCCTGGCTCAGCTGGTGGAGGCGGTTGAGGGTGAGCGGCTCCAGGCTGCCGCCGACGCCGGCCGCGAGCAGCTGTTCCGTGTCCTCACGGGGCAATGGCTCCAGGGCCAGGCGCGGGAGCAGTTCCCCGGTCCACAGGCGGGAGATCGCGCCGGGGTACGGGCCGCCGTCCGCAGCGACGACGACCAGCCGGGTGCGGCCGTGCACGGCCAGCTGGTGCACGAGGGCGGCCGAGGCATCGTCCAGCAGGTGCGCGTCGTCGACCACCAGCAGTCGCACCCCTGACAGGAGCTGGACCGCCCGGTGCAGCGAGACAGCCTCGGGCAGCAGGTGGGCGAACGCGGCGAAGGGGATGTGCCGGGTCTCGGGCGTCCCGGCCGCCCGGGCGCGGTCGCTGCCCCGCACGGCCTCGGTGACCAGCCGGGTCTTGCCGCAGCCGACCGGGCCGGTCACCACGATGCCGTGGTGGCCCGCGGTCAGGGACCGACGGATCAGCTCGAGCTCGTCCTCACGTCCGGTGAACCGCCAGGGCAGTTCAAGGGTCTTCGCGTCGCGTTCAAAGGTCGTCACGGGAGTATGAGTGCGAGTACTCATTCCTGATACAGGGGGACTTGAGTAGACCCCGACTCAGGCGCCCGTGGCCCTGGTCGCGGCAGTCTGTGCGCATGACCGGACGCTATGGCTCCCTCGCGCGGCAGTCGGCGCTACGTCGTCCGAGTCCGTCTGCACTCCGCGTGGGTCCGGGGGAGACAGCGGTCATGTGCTGGTGACAGCACGGATCCGCACCACGCGGTCGGCTGGACCACAGTCCGGCGCCGGGGGAGCGGTCGGGGACGGTCACCTTCGGGGGAGGGAGACCGTCCCCGGCCCATGCCGGGGGCCGGCGCGAGTGAGCCCCGCCCGCGGCCTCAGCGCAGCTCGGCTCAGCTCCAGGAGTGCGCTACACTTGATCTTGAGCCGGTCACCACAACTCCTGGTCGCCGCTCATGCGTTGGTGGTCCAAGGAAAGACGCCCCGCTTCCTGCGGGGAGATGCAGGTGCAAGGCCTGCCCAGCGCTCGCATGGAAGCCTCGTCCCGAGTTGCGCGGGACGGGGCTTCTGGCGTTGTGCGGCCGACTCGCACGGAGGTCGAGTTGGCTGAGCGTGGTCACGGCGGTGAACAGGCGGATCCGCTCGGTCAGTGCGGCGACATGGCTGAGGACGATGGGCGGCGAGGAGGAGATGAACGGCCGCTCGTGCCACTCCCCCACGCCGAAGCCGTCGAAGCCCAGCTCCTCGGCGAGCAGGGCGTTGTCGAGGACTTCCCGGAAACGGTCGTGGGTGGGCTTCTGCACACCGGTGACCGGGTCCGGACGGTGCACGATCAGGGTGATCGCGAGGAACTTCACGAGGCGGCCCGCCGGCCGGCGCCCACCTCGTCGGGGTGTGCGAGACCCAGATGGTCGCGGAGGGTGGGCCCCTCGTACTCGGAACGGAAGACGCCCTGTTCCTGCAGCAGTGGGACGACCTTGTCGGCGAAGACGTCGAGCCCGCTGGGGGTGATGTGCGGGACGAGGATGAAGCCGTCGCCGGCGTCGGCCTGTACGAAGTCGTTGATGGTCCGCGCGACGGTCGCCGGGGAGCCGATGAAGTTCTGGCGGTTGCCGGTCTCGATGACGAGATCGCGGATGGACCAGTTGTTGGCGGCGGCGAGTTCGCGCCACTCGCGGGCGGTGGCCAGCGGGTCGCGGTACATGCGCACCTGGGCGCGGCCACGGGAGATGTGCTCCTCGCTCACCACCGGGTCGACGTCCGGCAGCGGGCCCTCCGGGTCGTACGAGGACAGGTCCCGGTTCCAGACGAACTCCAGGTGCTTGAGGGCGGTGGCGCCGCTGACCTGCCGGCGGCGTACCTCCTTGGCCAGCTCCTCCGCTTCGGCGTCGGTGTCGCCGAGGACAAAGCTCGCGGCGGGCAGGATGAGCAACTGGTCCGGTCGGCGGCCGTACTTGGCGAGGCGGTTCTTGACGTCCTTGTAGAAGGTCCGGCCCGCGTCCAGGGCTGCGTACCGGCTGAAGATCGCGTCGGCGGACGAGGCGGCGAACTCGCGGCCCTCGTCGGAGTCACCGGCCTGGAAGATGACCGGGCGCCCCTGCGGGGAGCGCGGGACGTTGAACTGGCCGTGGATGTCGAAGTGCTGGCCGCTGTGCACGAAGGAGCCGGCCTTCGCGTCGCGCAGGAAGGTTCCGGTGGCCTGGTCGGCGATGATCTCGTCGCCGTGCCAGGAGTCGAAGAGCTCGTTCGTCGTGGCCAGGAACTCCTTGGCGCGGGAGTAGCGCTCGTCCTGCGGGAGGAAGCCGCCGCGGCGGAAGTTCTCGCCGGTGAAGGCGTCCCAGGAGGTGACGACGTTCCAGGCGGAGCGGCCACCGGAGAGGTGGTCGAGGCTGGCGAACTGGCGGGCGACCTCGTAGGGCTCGTTGAAGGTGGAGTTGATGGTGCCGGTCAGGCCGAGGTGTTCGGTGACGGCAGCGAGCGCGGCGAGGACGGTGAAGGTGTCGGGGCGGCCGACGACGTCCAAGTCGTATATCTTTCCGCCCTGTTCGCGCAGGCGGAGGCCCTCGGCGAGGAACAGGAAGTCGAACTTGGCGCGTTCCGCGGTCCGCGCGAACTGGACGAAGGAGTCGAACTCGATATGGCTGCCGGCCTTGGGATCGCTCCACACGGTGGTGTTGTTGACGCCCGGGAAGTGCGCGGCCAGATGAATCTGCTTCAACGGCTTGCTCATGTCGGTGTGGTCCTTCCGGCTCAGACGGCGGCTGCGGCGTAGCGGTTGGCGGGGCGGGTCAGGCCCAGCAGTCCGCGCAGGGTGTCGGCCTCGTAGGCGGTGCGGAAGGCGTCGCGGCGCTGGAGTTCGGGGACCAGGCCCCGGGTGATCGCGGGCAGGTCGTGCCCGGCGACGGCGGGCCGCAGCCGGAAGCCGGTGACCCCCGCCTGCCCCAACTCCTGCAGCAGATCGGCGAGTTGGGTGGGCGTACCGGCGAATATACGTGCGTCGCTCGTGTACGGCTCTCCCGCGAGGGCGTCGAGGCGTGCGCGGCGGTCCTCCGCGGCGGCCTGGTCGTCGTCGAGGAAGACCACCAGGTCGCCGAAGACGTGCAGGAGTTCGCCGGCGCGGCCGGCGGCCTCCTGTTCGGCGCGGATCTCGGCGACGATCGCGCGCGCGTCATCGGCGTCCTGCGGGGTGATGTAGCCGAGGTCGGCCTGGCGGGCCACCAGACGGTAGGGGACGGTCTGGTGCGCGAGGGCGGTGACAAGTGGCTGGCCCTGGGGCGGGCGCGGGGTGATGGAGGGGCCCTTGACGCTGAAGTGCTCGCCCTCGAAGTCGATGTAGTGCAGCTTGTCGCGGTCGATGAAACGGCCGGTGGCGGCGTCCCGGATCTCGGCGTCGTCCTCCCAGCTGTCCCAGAGCCGGCGCACGACCTCGACGTGGTCGGCGGCCTCGTCGAAGAGTTCGGTGAGTCGCTGCTGTCCGGCCGGGGTCCGCAGCTCCTTCAGGCTGATCGGCGGGAAGGTGCGGCGGCCGAAGTGGTCGGCCTCGTGCGGGCGGGCGCTGATCTGTACGCGCAGGCCCGCGCGGCCGGTGCTCACATAGTCGAGGGTGGCGATCGCCTTGGAGATGTGGAACGGCTCCGTGTGGGTGGCGATCACGGTCGGCACCAGGCCGATGTGCCGGGTCAGGGGCGCGATGCGGGACGCGGTCAGTACGGCGTCCAGACGGCCGCGCACCTGGTCCGTACGGCCGTCCAGCTCGCCGTAGTGCGAGGACTGCAGGCCGAGCCCGTCCTCGAAGGTGACGAAGTCGAGCAGTCCGCGCTCGGCCTCGGCCACCAGGCCGGCCCAGTGTCCGGCGGTCAACAGGTCGCGGGGGCGGGCCACTTGCTCGCGCCAGGAGGCGGGGTGCCAGCCGGTGCCGTCGAGTGCGACGGCAAGGTGCAAAGGTGAAACGGGAGTTGAGGACACGAGGGTGCCTTCCTGGAGGTCCGTACGAGATCGCCGGCGCGCGGGCGTGGGCGCACGGCTGTGGGCGACCGCAGGGAGATGGGGGTCCCCCCGGCCGAAGGCTGGGGGAGGGTCAGGAGCAACAGAGCGCGCCGGCCACGCGCTGAAGGTCGATATAGGGCCGGGAGGTGAGGCGGACGCAGCGGCGCGGGTTCAGGACACGGAGGCGGAGCACACGTGTCACCCTCCGCACCTCCGTCCGGTCGATCGCCTTCAACGGGTACAACCACACGGTCATGCCGTTTCTTCCAGGACTGCCGCCGCCGGTACACCGGTGGGTCGCAGGAGCGAGAAGACCGTACGGCTGCGCAGGGTGAAGCCGATCGACTCGTAGAGCCGGATCGCGTTCGCGTTGGTGGCCCTGGCGTGCAGGGCGTTGGTGGCCCTGGCGTGCAGGAAGGGCCGCTCGCCGCGCTCCTTGATGCCGGCGGCGACCGCGCGGACCAGGCGGGTGGCCAGGCCCCGGCCGCGGTGGGCGGGGTCGGTGCACACGGCGCTGATCTCGGTCCAGCCGGGCGGGTGCAGCCGTTCGCCGGCCATGGCGATCAGCCGGCCGTGGTGGCGGATGCCGAGGTAGGTGCCCATGTCGACGGTGCGGGGCAGGTAGGGGCCTGGTTCGGTGCGGTCGACCAGGTCGAGGATCTCGGGTACGTCGTCGGGGCCGAGCCGCACGGCTTCGGGGTCGGGTCCGGCGCGCAGGCCGGTGTCGACGAGTTGCACGCCGTGACCGGTGCGTACGGTCTCCCAGCCGGTCGGCGCCTTGGGGACGCCGCGTACGGACGCGGTGCCGCCCGGGCCGACGAGGGCGGCCAGGTCCGCCCAGGCCTGGGGGTCGTCGGTTTCGGCGAGGGCATGGAAGGGGGCCATGTCGGCCGGATAGCGCGCGGCGCGGCCGACGCGTTCGGCGAAGTGGGCGTGCGGGCCGGCGAGCGCGGCCCACGCGGGGTTGTCCAGGACGTGGGAGGACATCGGGTGACGGCTCCGGTGCTGATGGCTCGGGGCGGGGAGCCCGCGGTGGGGCGAGGGCGGGCTCCCCTTCCGACGACGGGTCAGGAGTTGTCCAGCGGCAGTCCGGGCGGATTGACCTCGGACTTGGCGACGGCCTCGTTGGAGAGGTTCCAGGCCTTCAGCCACTTCGCGTACTGACCGTTCTTGATCAGGTAGTTGATGGCGTCGGCGACGGGCTTGGCCAGGCCGCTGTCCTTCTTGGCGGTGGCCGCGATCAGGCCCTGGAGCGAGGCGCCGGCGCCGGAATAGGTGCCCGCGTTGCGCGTCGGGCCGGGCGTGTTCGCGGACTGGGTGACGTGGTAGGCGATGCCCGGGTTGGGCCCGAAGAAGGTGTCGATCTTGCCGCTGTTCAGCGCCAGGTAGGTGCCGTTGCGGTCCGGGTAGTACTTGACGGTGAGCTTCTTGCCCTCGCCCTCGAGCTTTTTCTTCCACTCCAGGAGGATCTTCTCCTGGTTGGTGCCGGCGCCCACGGAGACGGTCTTGCCCGCGAGGTTCTCGTAGTTGCCGTCGAAGCTCCACTTGCTGGACTTGAGCACCTCGAAGCCGAGGTTGTCCTTGCGGTAGGAGGCGAACTCGTACTTCTTCTTGCGTTCCTCGGTGTCGGTGACGTTCGAGACCCCGACGTCGACCTTGCCGCTGTCGATGCCGACGAAGAGGTTCTCCCAGGTGAAGTTCTTCAGTTCGGGCTTGAGGCCGAGGACGGCGGCGACGAGGCGGCCGAGGTCGGGTTCGGCGCCGGTGAGGGTCTTCTGGTCGCTGCCGACGTAGGCCAGCGGCGCGAAACCGGCGGGCAGGGCGCCGATGCCGATCTCCAGCTTGCCGCTGCTCTTCACGGACTTGGGCAGTTCGGCGCTGATCGACTTCACCTCGGAGACCTTGAGGCTGGTCTGCTTGGCGGCGCCGTTCGAGAGCTGCCCGACGGTCACGCTCCCTGCGGCGTCGGAGGTCCTGGTGGCGGCGTCGCTGTCTCCACCGCAGGCGGCGAGCCCAGTGGCGAGGGTGGCGACGGCGGTCGCCGCGGTGATGCCGCGTATCAGGCTGCGTCGGGTGAAGTGGATGGACATGGCCGTTCCTTGTCGCTCAGGGAGGGTGATGAGGGCGGTGTGTGTGGGGGGGTCTTGGGCGCGCCGTGGGGGCGGCCGGGCGGGCGGGTCAGAGGACCTTGCTCAGGAAGTCCCTGGTCCGCTCGTGCTGGGGCTTGTCGAGGACCTCGGAGGGCGGGCCCTGCTCGACGATCTTTCCGCCGTCGATGAAGACGACCCGGTCGGCGATCTCGCGGGCGAAGCCGATCTCGTGGGTGACGATGACGAGCGTGGTGCCGCTGGTCGCCAAGTCCTTGATGACGGCGAGGACTTCGCCGACGAGCTCGGGGTCGAGGGCGGAGGTGGGTTCGTCGAAGAGGATGACGCCGGGGCGCAGGGCGAGCGCGCGGGCGATGGCCACGCGCTGCTGCTGGCCGCCGGAGAGCTGCCGCGGGTAGGCGCCGGTCCTGTCGGCGAGACCGACCCGGACGAGCAACTCGCGGGCCAGCTCCTGGGCTTCGGGCCTGCTGAGCCTGCCGGTGGCGACCGGGGCCGCGGCGACATTGTCCAGGACCGTCAGATGCGGGAACAGGTTGAAGTTCTGGAAGACGAAACCGATCCGGCCGCGCTGGGTCAGGATGGCCCGCTCGCTCAGCTCCTTGAGCCGGTCGCCCTGCCGCTTCACGCCGATCAGCTCGCCGTTGATGCTGACGTGGCCGATCTCCGGCTTCTCCAGGTGGTTGACGACCCGCAGCAGGGTCGACTTGCCGGAGCCGGACGGGCCGAGGATCACGGTCACCTCGCCCGGACGCACCGTCAGATTTACGCCGTTCAGCACCCGGTGGGCGCCGTACCACTTGTGCACGTCGTGCACCTCGACGGTGGCGGCCTCGACGTCCGCCAGAGGATCGAGAGTCTTCGCGGTCATACGGCGGCCTCCCTGCGGATACGGGCTCGCAGGTCGGTGAGACCGGTGCGGAGCTTCTGCAACGGCGTCGGCGGCAGGGTGCGGGTGGCGCCCCGGGCGAAGTACCGCTCGACGTAGAACTGGATGACGGAGACGACGCTCGTCAGGATCAGGTACCAGACGGTGGACACCAGCAGCAGCGGCACGATGTCGCCGGGGTAGGTGGCGCCCATGGACTGCGCGGTGCCGAACAGGTCGAGCAGCGACACGTAGAAGACCAGCGAGGTGCTCTTGATCAGGCCGATGAGCTGGTTGACGTAGTTCGGGGTGATCGACCTCAGCGCCTGCGGGAAGACGATCCTCGTGAACTGGTAGCTCCTGGGCAGGCCGAGCGCCGAGGCGGCCTCGTGCTGGCCCTGGTCGACGGAGAGGATTCCGCCTCGGACGACCTCGGCCGCGTAGGCCGCCTCGTTGAGGCTGAGGCCGATGACGGCGATGACCATGTCGGTGGCGAGCTTCGACTCGTCGAAGGAGAAGAAGGCCGGCCCGAAGGGGACGCCGACGCTCAACGTCTTGTACAGGGCGCTGAAGTTGTAGAGGAAGAGCAGCAGCACGATCAGCGGGATGGAGCGCAGCGCCCAGATGTAGGTCCAGCTGACGGCGCGCAGCACCGGGCTCTTCGACAGCCGGGCCAGGGCGAGGACGATGCCGCCGAGGAGGCCCGACACAGCACTGTAGGCGGTCACTTCGAGGGTGATGAGCAGGCCGTCGACGATGTTCGGGCGCAGGAACCAGTACCCGAAGCGGTCCCACTGGTAGAAGGGGTTGGTCGTCAGGCCGTGCACGAACTGGGCGACGAGGACCAGAACGAGGGCGGTGGCGATCCAGCGCCCCGGCCGCCGCAGTGGCAGAACCCGCTGCGCGGTGAGGGGTTTTGACGGGGTGTCGGCGGGCGGTGCCTCGGCGAGGGACACGGCGGCGCCTGGGGGTTCACTCATGGTGGGCTCCGGCGGAGTCGGACACCCCGGGCCGCGACGGCCGTGCGCTACGGCAGGACGTAGCGCACGGAGGTGCACGTGAACCGGGGGCTGGATGACGACGGCACACCGCACGGGCGGTGATCGTCAGGGGATGCGAGGGCTGCGGAGAGGTGTCAGCCCTGGCAGCGGGCACAGCCCGGTGCGGTACACAGTGCGCTGTTCACGCGGAGCAGGTCGACGGCGCGGTCGGCGACGAGCGGGTTCGCGTACGGCCGTACGCAGCCCGGGAGGCGGCTCGCGGCCGTCCTGGGAGCTGTGTACATCGCGTCACCGTCGCTGTTCCGGCCCTGTGGGCCTCGCGCTTGCTGAAACTGAGCCGTCAGTTAAGACAGTTGTCCGAACGAATGTCAACGCCGGTCCATCGAATGGAACGGCTAGTGGGCGGCGTG
Organism: Streptomyces sp. NBC_00461; assembly: GCF_036013935.1. Taxonomy (NCBI): domain Bacteria; kingdom Bacillati; phylum Actinomycetota; class Actinomycetes; order Kitasatosporales; family Streptomycetaceae; genus Streptomyces; species Streptomyces sp. NBC_00461. Next base: position 8,623,557 of record NZ_CP107902.1, on the reverse strand, counting down.
GGCCGCCCAGTCCAGGATCTGGACGGCCGCTCCGGCAGCCTCCAGGCCCTGACAGCGGGCGTGGTGACGGCGCTCGATGCCGTCGAGGTCGAGGTGGGCGCCGAAGGCCGGGTGGGCGGTGAGACGGCGGGCGTAGGCCCACAGCACGGGGTGATCGGCGATGCGCTGCACGGCGGAGGCGTCGAGGTGGTTGCGGTGCACGGTGTCGAGCTGGACCAGCGCGACCCACAACTCGACGTCCGCGGCGGTGATGTCGTCACGGATCATGTACGTACGCCCGACGAGCCACCGCTCCAGCGCGCCGAGCGCCTCCAGTAGCTCCTCAAGTGCCGCCTCGCGCTCCGCCTGCTCGCCGCCGGCCGATCCGGCGCGCTGCGCGGCGCCCTCGATGCCCTGCCGGCACATGCGCTCGACGGCCTCGATCTCGGACTCCGCGCCGCACGGGTAGGGCGAGGGGTGGTCGCTGCCGAAGCGGCGGGCGAGGTCGCGCATGATGTCCGGGGCGTGGGTGCTGACGATCCGTCCGGACCAGTCGTCGCTGAGCACCGGCGCGACGGCCGGACCGGTGTAGCGGTGGGCGCTCGCCTCGTACAGCGGACGCAGGGCGCAGTGGCTGCCCTCGGGAGTGTCGGGGACGGCGGCCAGGAAGGTCGCCGGGCAGACGGTGTCCAGGCCCAGCAGGCCGTGGGTGACGGCGATACGCAGGCCGTCGGGACACGCGGTCGACAGATGGAGTCGGTAGCGACCCGGTACGGCGTAGTGGCCGCTGCGGGCGTCGCTGCCGATCCGGCCGCGGAAGGCGGGCGTGGACCGGTCGGACGAGTGGGCGGCCAGAGGCGTGACGAACATGGTTCTCCCCGGGTGAGGGCGCGGACGTACGCGCGGCGGAAGCGACGTCGGGCAACTCAGCCCTGGGGGCTGATCGCACTGCAGACTCGCTGCAGATCGATGTGACGGCGGGAGGTCAGAAGAGGCGTACGGCTCACCGGGACGATGACCGACTCCGGACGCCTCATATTTCCCTACCTATTCACTAGGATTTCCTAGGTGAGTGTCGGTCCGGCCCGGGACGACGTCAAGAGGGCCGTCCCGCATGGCGGACAGGTTGGTGGACCGGGGGGACATCGATGCCGGGCACGGCGCCAGGCACGAGCCCGCACACAGGCCCCGCGCGACACCGTCGCATCTGCGTTCCCAGTGCAACCATCCGACGCCCGGACGTGTCTCCTGTAGCGGAACTCACGTTCCCGCACAGTTCGTTCGTCCGTCATTGATGGTTCACCAGAGGACCCCCCACATGCTCCTGAGCTCTTCCGGCCTTCGTCCGCTCCGACAGACCGCCGGCGCGCTCGGCGCAGTCGCCCTGATCTCGCTGGGCGCCGCGCCGGCCGTCGCGGACGACGGTTCCTCGGCCGCCGTGACGCTCGGCAAGATCGCGCCCATCGACGGCGTGAAGCCGGGCAGCACCTTCGAACCGCCGGTCACCTTCACGAACACGGGCACCGCGGCGGCGGACAAGGTCTGGCTCTCGTACACCGTCACGCGCGGCCTGGGCCACACCGGGCTGCCCTCCAACTGCCTTCGCTACGAGATACCTTCCTACGACGAGGCACCGAGCAAGTCGGAGGCGGTCTGCGAGTTCGACCAGACCGTCAAGCCCGGCTCGGTCTACGCCCCCGAGAAGGCGCTGACGCTGAAGGCCCTCGACCGTGCGCTCTACGACCGGCTGCGTGTGGTGGTGGAGACCACCGAGCCGGGCCTCGACGAGAACGCGAGTGAGCCCGTGCGTGGAACGGGCCCGGCGGTCAAGCTCGTCGAGCAGCCCGACGCCACCCCCGCCGCTCCCGGCGACGGCTCCCACCCCGACTGGGACGACGCCTATGTGAAGGTCACCGCGGACAACACGGCCGACTTCAAGGTGACGGGCGCCCAACTGAAGGGTGCCGTCGGAGACACGGTCGACCTCTCGGTGAAGTTCACCAACGCGGGCCCGGCCTGGGTGCTGCGGGACGGCGACATCTCGGCGACCAAGGTCAGGATCAGGATGCCGGCCGGTACGACGGTGACCAAGGGCCATGGCTTCTGCGAAAAGGTGGCCACCGGCACCTACGAGTGCGGCACCAGCGAGTCCTGGCAGAACGAGGGCGAAGGCGAGACGTACACCTTCAAGCTGAAGATCGACAAGGCGGTGCCGGGCGCCAAGGGCTCGGTGGCGCTCGCCGGGGAGCCCCGCCCGTTCGACAAGAACAAGGCCGACGACACGGCCGACATCACGCTCACCGCCTCCGCCGGCGGTACGACCGGCGGTACCGGCTCGACCGGCGGTACCGGCTCGACGGGCGGCGACGGCGGCTCCACGACGTCCACCGGAGGCACCGGCTCCTCCACCCAAGGCTCCACGGGCGGCAGCACGTCCACCGGGGGCGGCTCCGCCACCGGCGCCTCCGGCTCCACCACCGTCGACGGCGACCTGGCGAGCACCGGGTCCGGCGCGACCCTGCCCATCGCGGGCGCGGCAGCCGCGGCTGTCGTCGTCGGGACGGGCGCCATCCTGGTGGTTCGCCGCCGCCGTACCGACCGACCGTAGAAGGCGAGCGCAGAAAGCGAGCGCAGAAAGCGAGCGCAGAAACCGGCTGGAGAAGGCGACAGTAGAAACACCGCCACCAACCTGCGTCAGCTCCCGCTCAGGCAGGGTTGCGCCGATACGGTCGTACTGCTGCCGACTGCCCGACAACCTGCCCCTGGCGGAGTGCCGTTGGTCCTCCCCGGCCGGCCCGGGTCAGCGCGCGACCGCGTCCCGCCACAGGCTCCAGGCCAGCGCCAGTCCGGCGAGAGCGATGGCTATGCGCAGCGGCTTCTCGGGCAGTCGGCGTACCATCACCGGCCCCAGCCAGGCGCCCGCGAAGCAGCCGAGGCCGAGTGCCGCGGCGGCGCCCCAGTCGACCGGGGCGAGAAAGGCGTAGGCGACGGCGGCTGTGACGTTGGCCGCGCCGGTGGCGATGTTCTTGACGGCGTTGGTCACCGGCAACGGCTCCGTCGCGGACAGGGAGAGCACCGCCAGCATCAGCACGCCGGCCGCAGCGCCGAAGTATCCGCCGTAGAGGCCGACCAACAACACGGCGCAGGCGAGCGGCAGTTGAGGCAAGGAGGCCGAGTCGGGACGGTATCTCGCGGTCAGGCTCCGCAGTGGGTCGCGGGCCAGGATCAGTACGGACCCGAGGGCGATGAGCCACGGTACGACCAGCTGGAAGGTCGACGACGGGGTGCTGAGCAGCAGGGCCGCGCCGATCGCCCCGCCCAGCGCCGCCGTGGCCGCCAGGCGGACGAGGCGCCTGCGCTGCCCCTGCAGCTCCACCCGTGAACCGGCCGCGGTACCCACCGTGTTGGAGAACAGGGCCACGGTGTTGGTGACGTTGGCGGCCACAGGGCCGAGGCCGGCGGCGAGCAGCGCGGGATAGCTGAACAGCGAGGCCAGACTGGCTATGGAACCGGCGAGGCCCGAGGCGATCCCGGCCGCCAGGAGCAGCAGCGCCGAGCCGAGGCCCGACGGGTGGATGTGCAGCAGTTCTCTCACGTCTTCCGGGGATCAGCAGGTCGGTCCGAGGCACCCTTCCCTTCGGGCCGGTCAAACATATGCGCCGCCGGTCGCTGCCCCGGCGGCGGTGGGGTCCACAGGGCGCGGTCGGCAGCGGTTCGACCACGCGGACAGCCACGACATCCTCCAAACGTGGATGACACCGGCCGGCAGCCCGGCCGATCCCGGCAATGTGGAGGATCCGCAGGATCCGACGGATGATGGCTCCGGGGCGATGTCGACACGGAGGTCGCCCGATGGCTGTCGAGCGGCACGAACGGCTGCGGGGCGGCGCCCTTGCCGCCCTGGAGATCTGTGCCGTCGCCGCCCTGTATTTCGGCTCGGCCAAGCTGGGACTGCTCCAGCAGCTGGTGCGCGGCCAGGTCACCCCGCTCTGGCCGCCGAGCGGTATCGCGGTGGCGAGCCTGCTCCTGCGCGGCCGGCGGGTCTGGCCCGGCATCGCCCTGGGCGCGTTCCTGGTCAACGTCTCGCTGGGGCCGTCCCTGCCTGCCGTGCTCGCGATCGCGGCGGGAAACACCGTCGCGCCCCTCTGCTCGTACGCGCTGCTGCGCCGAGCGGGTTTCCGCAACGCTCTGGATCGGCTTCGTGACGCGCTCGCGCTGATCTTTCTCGGTGCACTGGCCGGGATGCTGGTCAGCGCGACGACGGGCACGTCGAGCCTGGTCCTGGCCGGTGCGCTGGACGTCGGTGACTTCTGGCCCACGTGGTGGGTCTGGTGGACCGGGGACGCGATGGGCGTCATGGTGGTCGCGCCGGTCCTGCTCGTCCTCCGCTCGGCACACCGCCCGCGGGACGCTTCGCCGGCCCGGTGGCTGGAAGGGCTGCTCCTCGTGGCCACCACGGTCGGCATCGGCGTCGTGGAGACCGGTCGCGCGCCGTTGCTGTTCCTGGGTTTCCCGCTGCTGATCTGGGCGGCCTTCCGTTTCCAGCTGGCCGGGGCGGCGCCCTGCGCACTGGCCGTGTCGACCTTTGCGATCATCGCCGCCGGCCGGGAATCGGGCCCGTTCTCCGGCCACGACCTGCTCACCGAGATGATCACCCTGCAGGCGTTCAACGGCTCCGCGTCACTGACCGCGCTGCTTCTCGCGGCGGTGGTCAGCGAGCGGAACCAGACCCAGCGGGAGATCGCGCGGGCCTGCGCCCAGCTCGCCGAGGTGGTGACCCGGATGGCCGCAGGCGACCACCGCCCTCTGCTCCCTCGCGCGCAGGACGAGAAGGAGCGCCCGCGGTGACTCGGTCAGACGTTGCGGCGGTATTGGCCGCCGACCTCGAAGAAGGCGTCGGTGACCTGCTGCAGTGAGCAGACCCGGGCGGCGTCCATGAGGACGGCGAAGACGTTCTCCCCGCTGACCGCCGCGTCCTTGAGGGCGGCCAGCGCGGCGTGGGCCGGCTCCTGGTGGCGGCCCTGGAAGTCGTGGACGCGCTCCAGTTGGGAGTGCTTCTCCTCCTCGGTGGCGCGGGCCAGTTCGATGGCGCCGGGCTCGGCGGTGTCGGCGTGGGGTTTGCGGAAGGTGTTGACGCCGATGAGGGGCAGGGTGCCGTCGTGCTTGCGCTGTTCGTAGAGCATCGACTCGTCCTGGATACGGCCGCGCTGGTAGCCGGTCTCCATCGCGCCGAGCACGCCGCCGCGCTCGCTGATCCGCTCGAACTCCTCCAGGACGGCCTCCTCGACCAGGTCGGTGAGCTCGTCGATGATGAACGACCCCTGCAGCGGGTTCTCGTTCATCGCCAGGCCCCACTCCCGGTTGATGATCAGCTGGATGGCCAGGGCGCGGCGGACGGAATCCTCGGTGGGGGTGGTGACGGCCTCGTCGTAGGCGTTGGTGTGCAGGCTGTTGCAGTTGTCGTAGATCGCGATGAGTGCCTGAAGGGTGGTGCGGATGTCGTTGAAGTCCATCTCCTGGGCGTGCAGCGAGCGGCCGGAGGTCTGGACGTGGTACTTCAGCTTCTGGCTGCGCTCGCCCGCGCCGTACTTCTCCTTCATCGCGACCGCCCAGATACGGCGGGCCACGCGGCCCAGCACCGAGTACTCGGGGTCCATGCCGTTGGAGAAGAAGAACGACAGGTTCGGGGCAAAGTCGTCGATGTGCATGCCCCTCGCGAGGTAGGCCTCGACGTAGGTGAAGCCGTTGGCCAGGGTGAAGGCGAGCTGGCTGATGGGGTTCGCGCCGGCTTCGGCGATGTGGTAGCCGGAGATGGACACCGAGTAGAAGTTGCGGACCTTGTGCGCGATGAACCACTCCTGGATGTCGGCCATCATCCGCAAGGAGAACTCGGTCGAGAACAGGCAGGTGTTCTGGCCCTGATCCTCCTTGAGGATGTCGGCCTGCACCGTGCCGCGCACGTTCGCCAGCGCGTGGGCGCGCAGTGTGTCCGTCTCCTCGGGCGAGGGGTCACGGCCCTCGGTGGCCCGGAACCGGTCGATCTGCTGGTCGATCACCGTGTTGAGGAAGAACGCCAGGATGGTCGGAGCGGGCCCGTTGATCGTCATGGAGACCGAGGTGGTCGGCGCGACCAGGTCGAAGCCGTCGTAGAGCGTCTTCATGTCCTCCAGTGTGGCCACCGAGACGCCGGAGGTGCCGACCTTGCCGTAGATGTCGGGGCGTTCGTCCGGGTCGCGGCCGTAGAGGGTGACGGAGTCGAAGGCGGTGGACAGGCGGGTGGCGGGCTGGCCCTCGGAGAGCAGCTTGAAGCGGCGGTTGGTGCGGAACGGGTCGCCCTCGCCGGCGAACATACGGGCCGGGTCCTCGCCGTCGCGCTTGAAGGGGAACACCCCGGCGGTGAAGGGGAAGTGGCCGGGCAGGTTCTCCCCGCGCCAGAACCGCACCAGCTCCCCGTGATCGGTGAAACGGGGCAGGGCCACGCGGGGGATCCTGTTGCCGGACAGGGACTCGCGGGTGAGCTTGGTGCGGATCTCCTTGTCCCGCACCTTCACCACCTGCTCGTCACCGGAGTACGAGGCGATGACGGCGGGCCAGTTCTCGATCTGCTGCGTGATCTCGTACGGGAGGTGCCGGCGGGCGCTCTCCAGCAGTGCGCGCACGTTCTCGGTGTCGAAGCCGGCGTCGACGAACTCTCCCTCGACCGTCTCCAGACGCTGCACCCGCCGTGCCGCTTCGGCCAGTTGGCCGGTCTCGGTGTGATAGGCGCGGACCGTGTCGGTGATCTCGGCGAGGTAGCGCACCCGGTCCGCGGGGACCACCTGCCGGATTCCGGAGGAGTGCCGTACGTCGACCGGCGCCAGCGCGCCCTCCGACAGCACCAGCCCCTTCTCGGCCAGGACGGTCTTCAGGTGCTGGTGCAGCGCGGTGACGCCGTCGTCGTTGAAGGTGGCCGCCGAGGTGCCGTAGACCGGCATGTCCTCGGGCCGCATGCCGAACGCCTCGCGGTTGCGCACCAGTTGGCGGCCGACGTCGCGCAGCGCGTCCTTCGCGCCGCGCCGCTCGAACTTGTTGATCGCGACGACGTCCGCGAAGTCGAGCATGTCTATCTTCTCCAGCTGCGAGGCGGCGCCGAACTCCGGCGTCATCACGTACAGCGAGGTGTCGACGAACGGCACGATCGCCGCGTCGCCCTGGCCGATACCCGGCGTCTCCACGACCACCAGGTCGAAGCCGGCGGCCTTCACGACGTCGATCACGTCGGTCAGGTGCTCGGGCAGTTCGCGGCTGCCGCGGGTGGCGAGGCTCCGGAAGAACACCCGGTTGCCGTCGAGGGAGTTCATCCGGATCCGGTCGCCGAGCAGGGCGCCGCCGCCGCGGCGACGGGTCGGGTCGACCGCGATCACCGCGATCCGCAGCTTGTCCTGCTGGTCGACGCGGAACCGGCGCACCAACTCGTCGGTCAGTGACGACTTCCCCGAACCGCCGGTGCCGGTGATACCCAGCACCGGCACCACCCGTGCCCCGGCCGCGGCACGCAGCTGCGCCAGGAACTCCGCGGGCAGCTTGCCCAGTTCGGCACCGGTGATGGCGCGGGCGACCGCGAACCGATCGCCCGCCACCACGGCCGCGGCCTCGGCCGGCTTGCCGTCCCACAGGTCGAAGTCGCAGTCCCGCACCACCGAGTTGACCATCCCGGCCAGGCCCATCCGCTGCCCGTCCTCCGGAGAGAAGATCGTCACCCCGCTGTTGCGGAGCCGGGTGATCTCCTCGGGGACGATGACGCCGCCTCCCCCGCCCACCACATGGACGTGCTCCGCTCCCCGCGCACGCAGCGATTCGACCAGGTATTCGAAGTATTCGACGTGTCCGCCCTGATAGGACGAGACCGCGACCCCGTGCGCGTCCTCCTCCAGCGCCGCGTCCACGACCTCCTGCACCGAGCGGTTGTGACCGAGGTGGATCACCTCGGCACCCTGGGACTGGAAGATCCGCCGCATGATGTTGATCGACGCGTCGTGCCCGTCGAACAGGGCCGAAGCGGTGACCAGGCGGACAGGATGCACGGGACGGTGCAGATCGCTCACGGCGGGGCCTTCCCAGGTACAGATCGGAGTGCACTCTTGGAAAAATAGTAGGACGTCCAAGTATTTTTGGCAGTGTGAGGAGGAGCACAGATACTAGGACGCCCTACTATCTTGCGGCCCGAGCGAGACCGGAGCCGATACGGTGCCGTCGCCCTGCCGAGCAGCCCTTGAGCCAGCCGAACCTGTCCGCGGTCGGCACTCCCCCGCCCGCAGTCCGTGGTCCGCGCGCCACGCGAAAAGGGCCCCGCGGGCTCTCGCCCGCGAAGACCCTTCGCACCGTCGGGACGACAGGATTTGAACCTGCGACCCCTTGACCCCCAGGAGTGAGCGTCAAAGCCATTTTCTGGATATAGCAGACTTAATCATGATGCAGGAGGTGAGCGGAAGGCTCCCTCGTGCACCATCGCGCATACCGTGTGGTCCCCAACTGGTCCCCACTCGCGGGCATGGCTCTGATGCCAGACGCTCCGTGAGACGCGTCGACGCCATGACCAGGATGGACCGGCCGGACCTCTGCGGACACTGCCGTACAGCTACCCGTCCCCCGAGGGCGACATCTTCGCTCTGGGCACAGATCTTCACCACGGCCGACGCTACGAGGCAGATCCGTGCACCGAACACTGGTCCCCAGAGCCGTACACGGAACACCGTGCGTCGGCGCTCGCGTACGTCCCCCCGACCCCGGCGCCACGTGGGGAAGCTGTTCCTGGACTCATGAGGCTGGGACGCGCCCGCCCGGACGGGCGGTGGTGGCGAGCGCGCCCAGGGCCTCCCTACTCCAGCAGGGCCCCGTCGCGGTCGCGGCTCAGGACGTCAGGCCGGGTCCGCACCGGCCCCCGCCGTGAGCTTCGGCCGGACGTCCGGCGCCGTCGTGTGCCGGATGTCGGCGCCCAGCTTCACCAGGTCCTCGACCAGGTCGCGGTAACCGCGGGCCAGGTGGTGGTGGTTGCGCAGCGTGGTCCGGCCCGGTACCGCGAGCGCCGCGAGCAGCAGGACCGCGGCGGCGCGCAGGTCGGTGGCGTGGAGGTCGGTGCCGGGCCGGTACGGCGGGCAGGGGCCGTCGACGCGCAGGACCGTGTCGTCGACCGCCGTCCGCATGCCGAGCGCCTCCAGCTCCGGGGCGAAGCCGAAGCGGTGCTCCCAGACGGCCTCCCTGATGTGGGTGGGGCCTTCGGCGTACGCCGCCAGCAGGGCCAGGAAGGGCTGGCTGTCGCTGAACACGCCGCGCGACATGGCGGTGAACTCCACCGGCCGCAACGGCTTCGCCAGCGGGTGCGCGGTCACCTCGTCGGCGCCGACGTCGACGCGCACCCCCATGCGGTCCAGCAGGTCGAACTCGGGCGCGAGCGCGTGGACCGCGCGGTCGATGCCCGGGCCGGTGATCCGCAGCGGCTCGTCCGCCAGCAGGACGCCGGCGCAGATCCAGGTGACCACCTCGATCAGGTCGGGGATCAGCGTGACGTCGGCGGGCCGGTCCAGCGCCTGCGGGCCCCGCCCGTGGACCACCCACGTCTCGGGCCCGGCGAACTCGATGTCGGCGCCGAGGTCACGGAGCACGGTGACCATGTCGGTCACGTCGGGCTTGAGGTACGGGTGGTGCAGCGTGGTCGTCCCCTGTGTGACCGCGCCCATCAGCAGCGCGGTCTTGACCGCACCGCTGTAGCAGGGCCCGCTCATGAGCGCCTTGTTGCGCGTGTAGTCGAGCATGTCGATGGTGCACGGCGTGAGCCGCTGCGCGGTGAGGTCCACGGAGCCGTCCGCCGTCAGCCGGGTGGTGACCCCGAACCGCCCCATCACGTCCAGCATGTGCTCGACTGGCCTGCCGCGCGGGCCTTCGCCGATCGTGCAGCCGCCGCTCGCGGGCAGCCGGGCCACGCCGTTGCGCGAGACGAGGGCGGGCAGCAAGTAGAGCGAGCCGTGGATGCGGCCGACGAGATCGGCCGGCAGCTCCGCGCGGTCCCAGGCGGACGCGTCGACGGTGAACGTCTCGGCCGGCCCGTCGTAGTGCGCGTGCGCGCCCGCCGCGCGGAAGATCTCGCCCAGCACCGTCGTCTCGACGATGTCCGGGCAGTTTCCGATGCGCACCGGCGCGCTCGCGGTGGCCGCGGCGGCCACCGTGGTGACCAGGGAGTGCTTGAACCCGGAGGTGCGGACGGACCCGGAGAGCCGGCTCCCGCCGTGGATCTCCAGCAGCGGCTCGCCCGGGGGAGCTGGTTCTCGCCGACGGTCCTGCATGGGGGTACCTCCTGCGCTGAGTGGTGACGGGGCGGGTGAAAGGGGCCGGTGCTCGATCGAACGCAGCCACTGCCGCGCTTGACTCGCACTGGTCAGGTGGACGACGGCGAGGCCGGGGTGCAGGCGGAGGAAAGCGGCCGTCTCGGCCCGCCGGGTGGCGTGCTGGGACCAGGCCCAGCGCAGCGGGTGGCGCGGGTTGCGCAGCATCGACCGCCAGGTCTCCCGGTTGCCGTGCCACAGCTCGCGGCCGGTGGCGGCCCGGACCACCGAGCGCCGCAGCACGCGGTTCATGACGGTCCGGCGGGGCAGGTCGAGCCAGACGAACGTGTCGGCGCGCTCGCCGAGCAGGTCGCCGACGACCCAGTGGTACTGGGCGTCGCAGATCCACGCCGGTGTTCGCGTGGCGCGCTCCACGTCGTCCGCGAACTCCGCCCGGTGGGTCCACCCGGGCCCGTGGTAGAGCGCGTCCATCTCGATGTGCCGGATGTCCAGCGCCCCGGCGAGGGCGGCGGCCAGCGTGGTCTTGCCCGCGCCGGAGATCCCGCCGACGACGATCCGCCGCAGCGGCGCGGGTGCGGGCGCCGCTACCGGCCGGGGGGGCCGCGTGAGGAACCCGACCGACAGGGCCGTCCCCGCGCAGACGACGGCCAAGCCGAGCCACAGGACGGTGTTCCCGTGGGCCAGCAGCGCCGTCCCGGCCGCCGGGGCGACTGCGCCCGCGATCCCGAAGGACGTCTGGAAGGTCGCGTTGTAGCGGCCCTCCAGACCGGGCGGCGCGGCGGCGTTCGCCGTCGTGGTGACGACCGGGGCGAACAGCGCGTCGCCGAGCGTGCCGATCAGCGCCGCGCACAGGACGACCGCGGTGGTGGCCGGCCCCGCCCAGCCGGACGGCGCCATGACGAGGACCGCGAGGGTGAGGAAGCAGCACGCCAGGCGCAGCACCCGCGGGGCGGGGACACGCCGCGCGTAGGCGACCGCGGGGCGCCGGGCCACGGCCATCGACACGCAGGCGACGGCGATCACCACCCCGGGCACCCACGACGGCTGCCCGAGCACCACGATGACGACCACCGGGAGCATCGCCGTCAGACAGTCGGAGACGAACGCCAGCAACAGCGTCAGCAGGCACAGCCGCAGGAAGCCGGGGTCGTCACGCAGGTCGCGCCACCGCCACGCCCCCCCGTCGGCCGGAGGCTCGGCCGCGGAGGAGGGCCGGACGTGCCGACGCACCGTGAGCACCAGGACCATGGCCGCCGCGTAGGTGAGGCCGTTGGCGTAGGCGACCAGGTGCAGTCCCGTACCGCTGTCGATCAGCAGGCCCCCGGCGGTCGCGCCGATCGCGCCGCCCGCCGCCCACCCGCTGACTTTCAGCACGCTCGCCGTGCTCAGCACGCCGAGGAGCGCCTCGGCCGGGACCAGCCGGGCCAGCAGCGGTGTGCTGGCCGTCCAGAACAGCCGGTCCGCGGCGGCCGCGACGACGGCGAGCGCGCCGACCTGCCACGTGGCGGAGACGAAGGGGAACAGCGCGAACGCCCCGGTGCGCACGGCGTAGCTCAGGGCCGCCCCGTTCGCCGGACCCCACCGGTCCACCAGCAGGCCGTTCACCGGTCCCGCCAGCAGGCCGAGGAGCCCGCCGACCGTCAGCGCAGCACCGACGTGCGCCAGGGGGAGGTGCTGCGCCCGGGTGAAGAAGATCAGCGCGACCGGCGTCCACAGGCCGTTGCCCACGCAGTCGACGGTCAGCGCCACCAGGTAGATGCGCTTCCCGGGCGTCTCCCGCCCCCGGCCGATCCGGAACGGGGTCACGGGCGGACGAAGTGCACGAGCAGCGCCCGCCGGTCCACGGGGCAGGTGTCGGCGACCGGCGGGACGCCGTGCCAGGACCGGTCCGAGCGGACGAGCACGACGGACGTCCCAGTGGTCGGCGCCACCCGCTTCGCGCAGTCGTCCATGTCGGCGCTGCGCAGCAGCCGCAGGTCACCGCTCCACTCCGGGTCCCACCCGTCGTTGAAGTAGAAGAGGTGGGTCACCGCCTTGTCCGGGCGGTCGGTGTGCGGCTCGATCCAGCAGCCCCGGGCGTAGCGGGTCATGCGGGCCTCGACCAGGCACCGCTCCAGGTCCACGCCGCTGAGCGCGGACAGCGCCTCGCGGTAGGGCTGGGAGACGACGTCCGCGACGAGCTGCTGCCAGTTCGCGGGGAGCGTGCGCACCTGGTCCTCGTCGACCGCACCGGCGGTGACGAGGTTGCGGTTGAACATCCGGTACTGCTTGTCGGACCGGTTCAGGTCCGTGCGCTCGGACTCCTCGAAGCCGGCGTCACTGAACTCGCCGCGCAGGTTCTCGGCGACGGCGTCCGTGACGAACGAGCGGGGGATCACGGCGTGGCCGAACGGGTCCTGTTCCAGCTCGGCCCGGCTGATGGTCTCGATGTCGACGAGGGACACGTCTTCTTCCTTACAGGTGGACAGGGTGGGTGAACGCGCCGGCGACCGTGCGCAGCCGGGTCTCCTCCCGGAGGCCGTGGAGTCTGAGCAGCTGGGCGACGCTGCCGTGTTCGGATTCGATCCCGGCGATCAGTGAGCGCATCGTCGCCGCCGGCGTGGAGGTCCGCAGCCGCAGCTGCGCGAGGGTGTCCTCGCGGGTCCAGCCCGGGCGGGCGTCACCGCTGCGCAGGGCGCGGTAGGCGCGGGCGGTCAGGGCGTAGTCCCGGGCGACGTCCGCCGTCCGCACCCCGAGCGCCCGCAGGACCAAGGCGCTGACGACGCCGGTGCGGTCCTTGCCCATCGCGCAGCAGATGTAGACGGGGACCTCCGCCCCGTCGGCGAGCAGGTCCACGATCTCCGCTGCGACCGGCGCCGCCCTGGCCAGCATGTCGCGGTAGTTCGCGAGGTAGTCGCTGGGCAGGGGCCGCACGTTGCCCCGGATGCGGCTCATGTCGCCGGCCACGGGCCGGGGCAGCACCCTCGCGCCGGTGCACTCGGGCCCCCGGTACTGCCGGCGTTCGTCCTCCAGGCGCAGGTCGACGATGGTCCGGATGCCCAGGCCGCCGAGCGCCGGCGCCGTCTCCGGTGACGGCGCCGGCCCCCGGACGAGGAGTCCCCGCCGCAGGTACCCCCCGCCGGGACCGCGCAGCCCGCCCAGGTCGCGCACGTTGGGCAGGCCCGGGACCATGATCCTCCGGGTGTTCATGCCACCCCTTCGCGGTACCGGTCACTCAGGGCGGCGACGACCTGACGGACGACGGCCTCGTTCGCGACCGCGATACGTACGGCGGCCGGCAGCCCCGGCGCGCCCGACAGGTCCCGTACGACGATCCCCCGCTCCAGGAGGTGCCGGCTCGCGGCCTCGGCGGCCTCCGGGCCGGGGACGTCCCAGGTCACGAAGTTCCCGCCGCTCGGCCGGGGGTGCCAACCGGGCACCGCGCGCTCGATCTCGGCCGCGAACCGCTCCCGCAGCCGCCGGACATCGGCCCAGATCCCGGTGAAGACGGCCTGCTCCTCCAGCGACCGCCGCAACAGCGCGACCGCCAGAGCGGAGACCGAGCCCTCCGGGTCCAGGTCGAACAGGTGGCGGGCGGTCGCCGGGTGCGCGACCGTCACCGCGATCCGGGCGCCCGACAGGCCGTAGCATTTGGAGAACGTGTTGACGCGGACGACGTGCCGCAGACCGGCGAGCCCGCGCACCAGCTCCTCGCCGCCCTCGGTGAACGCCAGGTAGGCGGTGTCCACGACCAGGAGACTGCCGTGCTCCGCCACGGCGTCCGCCAGATCGGCCAGCTCCTGTGCCCCGTGCACCTGCCCGGTGAAGCTGTGCGGGGTGGTGACGACGACGAACGCCGGCGCTCCCGCCCGCAGCCGCCGCGCCAGGTCACGGAGGTCGAACAGCCCCGTCCCCGGGTCCGGGGCGACCGGGTCGAGGACGCAGCCCGAGATCGCCGCGAACTTCGCCCAGCCGTCGAAGTTCGGCTGGTGCAGGACGATCCGCGACACCTCCGGGAACGCCCGGGTCAGCAGGTTCAGCCCGGGATCGCTGCCCGCGGTGAGGACGAGGGAGTCGACGTCGACCCCGAACCGGTCGGCCAGCATCCCGTAGACCGGCCCCAGGATGGGGTAGGTCAGCACGTCGTCCGGATCGAACTCGGCCAGCGTGGCCCGGTGCACCTCCGCCGCCCGGCTGTCGAGCAGCCCGCAGTTCTTGAGGTTGATCTCGTCGGGGACCCGGACACGCCGGTTGCGGAACCGGCCGGCGCTCTCCCGCAGGAAGGGGGAGCCCGTTCCTTCCCGCGCCGTCACGAGCGTCTCGTCCCTCATACCGGGCGCAGGGCCGGGCCGGCGGCGCGGGCGGGGATGTTCTCGAACACCTGCGTGACGTCCGGCTGGCTGCCGAAGACGATGTCGTAGCCGCGGGCCAGCTCGTCGTCGGTCAGCGCGTGGGTGCCCGGCACGAACAACTGCCGGTTGAACGCGGCCATCTCGTGGTCGAGGAGGTCGGGGCCCGCGAGTTCCCAGGGGGCGTACACGGTCGGCCGGGCCCGGCCGCCGCGCTCCTGGACGGCCTCGATGGTCCGCTCGGCACCCTCGATCGTGGTGCCGGGCAGCCCGACGATGACGAAGCAGTTCAGCTCGATGCCCGATTCCCTGCACCAGGCCGAGAGCCGGTCGAGGTCCGTCGCGGACTTCTGCTTCGGACGGGGCAGCAACGCGCCTTCCTTTGGGTCGAGCGTCTCCAGACCGACGCTGATCCGGACGCAGCCGGCCGCCCCCATCGACCGGATCATCCCCTCGCTGAGGTGGTGGATCGTCGTCGCGCACTTCCACGGGTACGGGGACCCCCGGCCGGTCAGCTCCCGGCAGAGCTCCTCCATCCACTTCTTGTCCAGCGTGAAGGTCGGCGCGTAGAACGCCACGTATTCGAACGGCGCCGCGGCGAACGACTCATCGATGTACTGGAGCGTCCGCTCGACCGTGAGCCGCCGTTCCTTCCGCGTGTAGATCAGCGGCACCTCGCAGTAGGAGCAGCCGACCGGGCACCCGCGAGCCGCCGGTACGACCAGTTCGCGGCGGCGCGGGATGCCGCAGAACTTGTTCGCGTCGTCGAAGTAGAGGGCGTCGTAGTGCGCGTACGGGATCTCGTCGGGCGTCGGCAGGTACCAGTCCTCCGCCGGGAGCAGATCACCGCGGCGCTTCGGGGCGGCCCAGGAGCCGTCGCGTCGCAGGTGCACCCCCGCCGCGTCGGCCGCACGGCCGCGGAAGGTCTCGATCGCGGCGCCGACGCCGGTCTCGAAGTCGCCGTTCTCCACGATCGCGTCGATGTCGAAGCGCTCGAAGAAACGGGGGTTGACCCCGGACAGCCGGCCGAACGTGACGATCGGGGCGTCCGGGTCCAGAGCCCGCGCGTAGGAGACGAACCGGCGGAATCCGTCGATGCCGTCGAACTCGTTCATCACGGCGATCACGTCGTACCGCTCCTGGAAGAGCCTGCTGCCGAGGTCCTTCCACGTCAGCCGCTCGACGCTGGCGTCGATCGCGGTGACCTGGGCACCCGGGTAGGCGGCGCGCAGGTGACCGGCGACCTGGTAGAGCGCGAGGTGGTGCCCCGCGTTGAAGTAGCTGAGCACCTGCGGGGGCCAGATCACGAGGATCTTCCCGGGCTCGTCCACGATCTTTCCCATGGGGGGTCCTTTCGGTTCCGGCACGGTGGGCGCCGGGCGCCGGACGGTCAGTTCTGCGGCCGGTACGCGGAGCCGGCGAGCCCGGTGGTCAGCCAGTACTCGATCTGGACCGTGATCCGCTCGGTCCCCTCCGGGTGCTCGATCTTCGAGACCGCGTGCCACGACTTGTCGGTGGGCGGGAAGGCAAGCAGCCGGCCGCCGACCGGGCTGATCTCCTCCGTCGGGCCCGCCTTGGGGGACGCAAAGATCTGGAACTGCCCGCCCGCCTCGATGGGCCAGTCACGGTTCAGGTAGAGGATCACGGTGATCGCCTTGGTCGGCTTGTCCTTGTGCACCGACAGGTAGTCGCCGTTGCGATGGGTGTAGAGGCCGATGCTGCGCTGCAGGCCGGCCAGTTCGATCCCGGTCGACTTCTCCAGCCAGGCGGTGAACTCGGTGCCGCGCAGGTCCTCCACGAGGTCGCGCCAGATCGCGGGCAGCCGAGGGAGGACCGGGGCTTCCTTTTCGAGGACGATGAGGTCCACGAGGTTCATCCGGTACTGCTTCTCGTGCTTCGGGTCCTCGACCGCGATCTTCGCGACGTCGGCGGTCGGCATGGTGGCGAGCAACTCCTTCAGTTGCCCGTCGTCGAGCAGGTCACGGCCGCGGAAGAGCTGGAACGGCTGGGTACGTTCCTCCAGCGCCGAGTCGAGCGTCAGCACCACGGTGCCTCCTTGGGGTCGATGCGGGGGTCCCCGGACGGCCGGGACCCGACCTGGCCACAGCCTGTCCGCGGGCCCCTGCCGACCCCTTGTCGGTTCGCTGCCCGGCCGCTTCCGGGGATCGGCAAGGTCTTCGCAAACCGGCGCGCCATCGCACGGCAAGCAGGACGGTGACACTGGCGGGGCAGCCCTGATACCCGAACCGGTGCACACGCCGGCCGCTGAGAGGTGCGAGTCTTGATCAACCTGGACGTCCGGCTCGAAACGTGGGACCACCCGTTCCGGCACTTCCGCGGCGCCGGTCTGCTCTCCGCGCGCGACCTGGCCGATCTCGGCGCCACCGCGCCGGACGCGGGCCTGTTCCAGCGGATCGACACCTCGACCGGTGACGTACGGCGCCGCTACCGCTCGTCCGTCCTGCCGTTCTCCGACAACAAGACCGGCCTCACCCCCGATGACATCCCCCTGGCGGCGCCGTGGCGCGAACTGGTCACCGACCTGCTGTCCGAGGAGTTCGCCGACTGGCTCCGCCGCGAGACCGGGGTGGACACCACCGGGCTCCACCGCCGGGCCGAGATCTACCACCACGTCGACGGCGACTTCGAGGACCTCAACACCGGCAAACAGCACAAGAGACTCGCCTTCGAACTGCACACCAACGAGCACTGGCCGGCCGACGGCGGCGGAGAACAGGAGTACTGGTCCGGCCCGGACAGGTCGGCCGGCCCCGCCTCGACGATGCCCCCGACGGGAGGCACCGCCTGGTTCTACTCGGCGTCGCCCTCGTCCTGGCACCAGATGGCGCCGGTCACCGCGGGGCGGGGCCTGGTGCGGCAGTCGGTCACCATGAGCTTCTTCGAGTAGCCGACGAACCCCGGCCGGACACCGACAGCCGAACACCGACGAAAGCCGCCGCCCGAGCTGTCTCGGACGGCGGCTTCCGTCGGTGGAGCCCCTCGCTCCTCCCGTCGCTCCTCCCGGTCACTCCTCGTCGATCCGGAGGGCCGACGACGGGCACAGGTGGACCGCCTGACGGACGGCCGGCCCGTCCGCCCCGGCCGGATCCACCGTCAGCGGCGCGACCAGCCCCTCCTCGTCCTGGTCGAAGACGGCGGGCGCCGCCAGGACGCACTGGGCGGCGCCGACGCACCGCTCCCTGTCCGCGGTGATGTGCACGGGCGTGCCCCTCTCCTCAGCAGTTCACCGGCACCCGGTAGATGCCGTAGATCCCGGCGTCGTCCTTGTAGGGCAGCTCCTCGGCCGGCACGGCCAGCGACAGGCCCGGCACCCGGCGCAGCAGCGTCTCGAACACGACCTCCAGCTCCACCCGGGCCAGGTTCTGCCCGAGGCACTGGTGGACCCCGTACCCGAAGGCGACGTGGTGGCGCGCGCCGCGCTCGAAGTCGAGCCGGTCCGGGTGCTCGAAGACCTCGTCGTCCCAGTCGGCGGCGAGCCCGGACACGACGATGCCCTCGTCCTTGCGGATCGTGACGCCGCCGATCTCGATGTCCTCGGTGGCGACCCGGGCGGGCGCGTTCTCCACGACGCTGAAGTAGCGCAGCATCTCCTCGATCGCCGGGGACAGCAGCGCGGGGTCGGCCGCGATCCGCGCCTTGTGCTCCGGGTTCTCCAGCAGCGCGACCACGCCCAGCGAGATCATGTTCGCGGTGGTCTGGTGCCCGGCGATCAGCAGCATGACGGCGGTGCCGACGATCTCGTCGTGTGTCATCACCGGCGTCTGCCGGTTGCGCGCGATGAGCCGGCCGATCAGGTCGTCGGTGGGCTCGCCCCGCTCCTTCTCGGTGACGAGGTCCTCCAGGAAGTCGTTGAGCGCGTCGGAGGCCGCGGCGCGCTCCCGTATCGAGACGGACCGGCTGACCAGCATGCCCGCCCACTCGTGGAAGTCGCGGCGCTGCTCGTGGGGCACGCCCAGCAGCTCGCAGATCACCAGCGACGGCACCGCCTGCGACACGTGCTCGACGAGGTCGGCCGGCTGCGGCGCGGCCAGCATCTCGTCGATGGTCCGGTCGACGATCTCCTGGACACGCGGGCGCAGCGCGGCGATCCGGCGCAGCGAGAACTCGCCGGTCAGGATCTTGCGGTGGGCCCCGTGCTCGGCCCCGTCCAGGTGGATCATGGACCGCCGGGTGCTGAGCCGGCGGACGCGCTCGGTTGCCGCGCGCTGCTCGGCGGTCAGCCGCCCCGGGAACGCCGGGTGCAGGCGGTCGGCGCTGACCCGCGGGTCGGCGAGCAGCTTGCGGGCCAGCTCGTGCTTGGTGACCAGCCAGGCCACCTGGCCGTCGGGCATCCGGACCCGGCTGACCGGCTCCCGCCCGCGCAGCTCCCGGTACTCGGCGGGCGGGTGCATGGGGCACGCGCGGGCCATCGGGAACGACGGAATGTCGTGGTCGAGCGTCTCGGTCATGGGATGGGTTCCCGTTCCTCTCGGGCCTGCCGGTCCGCTGCCGCCGCGCGGAGCGCGACCCGGTTGATCTTGCCGACGCCGATCATCGGGAGGGCGTCCACCACCCTTAATTCCTCGGGCAGTTTGTACGTGGCAACTCCGTGCTCGGTAAGGAAGCGGCGCAGGCCGAGCAGCGTCGGCTGCTTCTCCGGGTCGCAGGGGACGGCGAAGACGCAGACCGTCTGCCCCCACACCGGGTGCGGCATCGCGACCGCCGCGACCGCCCGCAGCAAGGGGTGCTCGGCGAGCAGCGATTCGATCTCCCCGGCGGAGATCTTCTCCCCGCCGCGGTTGACGACGTCGCCGGTCCGGCCCTCCACCACCAGCCCGCCCGACGGGTGGAGGCGTACCAGGTCGCCGGTGCGGTAGAAGCCGTCGTCGGTGAAGGCGCGCGCGTCGGCCTCCGGCGCCGCGTAGTACCCGGCGACCGTGTACGGGCCCCTGGTCAGCAGCTCTCCCGTCGCGCCGGGTGCCACCACGGTGCCGTCCTCGTTCACGATGCGGATCTCGTCGCCGGGTGAGGCCGGCCGCCCCTGGGTGTGGGCGATGACGTCACCGGGGTCGTCCAGCGCGGTGTAGGTCAGCAGCCCTTCGCTCATGCCGTAGCACTGCTGCACCGTGCAGCCGAGCAGTTTGTGCGCCTCGGCCGCCGGGGCGGGCTCCAGACGGGCGCCGCCGGCCTGGAGCACGCGCAGCGACGTCGGCCCGCGGCCCCGCTGCCCGACCTCGCTGAGCCACTGGGTGACCAGCGCGGGCACCAGCGTCGTGTGCGTCACCCCCTCCCGGTCGATGAGGTCGAGCGCCGCCCCGGGATCTCCCGGCGAGCCCAGGACCACCCGGCCGCCGAAGGCCAGGACGCCGAACATTCCGGGGCAGTTGAGGACGAACCCGTGCGCCCCCGACATGACGGCGAGGTACACCGTGTCCGGCGACAGCCCTGCCCACCGGGCGGCCGTCCGGATCATGTAGCCGTAGCCCTCGTGGGCGCGCGCGATCGCCTTCGGTGGGCCGGTGGTCCCGCTGGACAGCAGGAAGACGGCGGGCTCGTCGGCCAGCGGCGGCCCCAGATCCGGCAGGGGCCTCGCCCCGGGATCGGGACGGCACAGCTCGACCAGGTCCTCGGTGCCTTCGGGAACGGCGTCCGACGTGCGGTCGGCGACCAGGATGCGCCGGATACTCGGGCAGCTCTCCCGCAGTTCCCTCGCCAGCGCGACATGGTCGAAGCGCTGCCAGCGGCGCGGTACGGCCACGGCCGTGGGCCGGGTGGCCGCCACGACCGCCAGCAGCTCGCGGCGGCGCAGCGTGGGCACCGCCATCACCGGGTGGGCGCCCAGCCGCATCAGCGCCAGCGGCAGGACGACCAGCTCCAGGTCGTTCGGGAGCTGGACCAGGACCCGGTCCCCGCGCGCGATCCCGAGGCCGGCCAGCCGGGCGGCGGCGCCGGCGACCGCGTCCGCCAGCTCGCGCCGGGTCAGCCGGCCGCCGGGGCCGCGGACGGCCTCCTTCTCGGGATCCTCGTCCACGTGCCGCAGCACCAGCCGGTCGACCCGCTCGGGACGCCACCACCCGCGGTCGCGGTACTCCCGCGCGCGATCCGGCGGAATCCTCGGGAGGCCGGGATCCTCGGGACGGAATGAACTCACGCCCTGTCACCTTCCTTTCGCGCGGCCACGTCAGAGAGCCGACTGCGGGGCGAGCCGTGAGATGTCGTACGCGGTGGAGTCCTCCACGGCCAGGTCGGCGCAGATCCGGCCGAACAGCGGGACGAACTTGAACGCCCAGCCCGCCCCGTAGACGACGAGCTTCTCCCCGTGCGTCATCAGGTCCCGCGCGGTGCCGAGGAAGAACTGCCGTTCGGGGTCCGTGGGCAGTACGGCCAGGCAGGTCGAGGTCCGCACCGGGTCGGGGTCGACCGTGGGCAGGTGGTCCCTCAGCCAGCCCGAGAGCCGGTCCATCTGGCGCCGGTCGGCAACGCCGGTGGCCGCCGACGGGTGGTCGAGCGGGTCCACCTCGAAGATCGGCCCGCAGCGCACGAACTCCCCGGGCGCCCACGGGTTGTGGCCGAACCCGTAGAACAGGTTGGTGTCCTCCCGCGTCGGCTGCTGGAAGGCGAACCAGAACGGCGCCTCGTCCACCGGCTGGGCCTGCCGGTAGGCCGCGATGGCCAGCTCGTACACCGAGTACGCGAGGCGCGCGCCCAGCGGTTCCAGCAGGTCGTTGGTGTAGGGGCCGCAGGCCAGCACCACCTTGCCGGCCCGGTAGGTGCCCCGGTCGGTGGTGACGCTCACCCCGTCCGCGTCCGGCACGAGTTCCGTCACCGTCTCACCGGCGCGCAGGGCGCTGCCGGCCGCCTGGGCGAGGGTGAAGAGCGCCGCCAGCGTCCCCCTGACGTCGATCGTCCCGCCGTCGGGCTGGAGGAACCCCTCGTAGTCCCGGGGCAGGCCGCGGAACCCGAACCGCCGCTCGATGTCGGTGGCCTTGAGCCACTCGTAGCGTACCGAGAGCTTGTCCATCATCGCGGCGGTCCCCGAGATCTGGCCCTCGTTGGTGACCACGTCGGTGTCCCCGAACCAGAGGCTGCCGATCTCGTGGATGAGGCGGCGCTCGCAGCGGCTCTCCAGCGCACGCCACAGCGGAAGGGTCTCCAGCGTCAGGCGGAACAGGTCCTCCTGGGTGTACTGGAGCCGCCAGTGCCGCTCGGCGCCGCTGGTGCCCCCGCTCTCGTTGAAGAACGTGTGCCGCTCCAGGACCAGCACCCGGTGGCCGCGCTCGGCGACCTGCCAGGCGGTGGCCAGGCCCACGGGCCCGCCTCCCACGACCACCACGTCATAGGACTCCGTCATGCCCGGGCCTCCTCGTAACTCGACGTGCCGCCCTTGCCGGTGTCCCGCCGTCCGGTGAGCGCGGACTTCAGGGCCAGCACCAAGTGCTCGACCTGGCCGTCGGTCATCGACGGGTAGCAGGGCAGGTTGACCTGCTCGTGGAACCAGAGCCGCTCGGTGACCGGACACTCGCCGAGCCGGTGGCCCCGGCCCCGCCACTCGGGGCGCAGGTGCAGGGGGAAATAGCGCACCTGCACCTGGACCCCGGCGTCCTCGAGGGCGTGGATCACCTCGTCGCGGCTCACCCCTTGCCCCGGCCGGACGAAGAAGGTGAACAGGTGGTAGGGGTGGTGGATGTCCTCGGGCACGTCGGCCAGCCGCACCTGCGGGAACTCCGCCAGCGTCTGGGCGAGGTGCCCGGCGATCCACCGCCGCCGCCCGGCCAGCTCCCCGAGACGCTCCAGCTGGACGAGCCCCACGGCCGCCCCGGCCTCGCTGAGCGTGGCGTTGCTCCCGGGGTGCCGCATACGCAGGCACTCCTTCTCGTACGAGTCCCCCGCCCACATCATCCAGGGCTCCGAGCGGTCGTACGGCCCGGCCAGCAGCGGTGACGGCACGAGGACCCCGTCGGCGGCGTTGGAGCGGATGCGGTCGACGCGCTCGGCCCACTCGGGGTCGTCGAAGGTGAGCATGCCGCCCTCGCCGAGCGTCGTGATGTTCTTGCTGGAGTGGAAGCTGAAGCACCCGATGTCGCCGAGCACGCCCGGCCGCCGGCCGCGGTAGAGGGCGCCCAGCGCGTGCGCGCAGTCCTCGATCACCCGGACGCCGTGCCGGCGGGCCACCCGCATGATCTCGTCCATGCGGGCCGGCCGGCCGCCGTAGTGGACCAGGATCAGGGCCCGGGTCCGCGGGGTGATCAGCGACTCGAACGAGTCGACGTCCACGTTCAGGGTGTCCGGCTCCACGTCGCAGAAGCGGACCGTCACGTCGTGGGCCAGCAAGGGGTCGGCGGTGGCCTTGAAGGTCTGCGGGGTCACGATCACCTCGTCACCGGGGGCGAGGTCCAGCAGGTGCACGGCGAGCGCGACGGCGACGGTTCCGCTGGTGACGGTCATCGCGTACCGGCTGCCGACGTGCTCGCGCATCGCCTGCTCGAACGCGTCCCGCCACCGCCCTTGCGAGAGGCTCTCGCCGGAGCGGACGACCTCGCCCAGCGCGGCCAGCTCGGCCTCCCCGAGGATGCTTCCCACAGCGGGGGCCGGCACGAAGTACCGGGAGTTCTCGTTCACGGTCAGCATGAGCCGGTCCCACGGCCCGCCGGGCTTCCCCCGTCCCGGGCGGCGCGCAGGGCCAGCGCCACCTCCACGATCAGGTCCTCCTGGCCCGCGACCACCTGACGCCTGCCGAGTTCGAAGAAGACGTCGCGCGGGTCGACCCCTTCCCGCGCTGCGATGTCGAGCACCGGTTTCTTGAACCCGGAGAACACGCCGGCCAGCCCGCTGACGATGGAGACGGAGTCGATGGTGGGCGGCGCCGGCATCAGCTCCCGCCCGGCGATGTCCGCGGCGTCCAGGAGCCGGTACAGGTCGATGCCCGTCCGGAACCCCAGCCGTTCCAGCACCGGCACCAGGACCTCCAGCTGGGTGTTGCCGGCGCCGGCGCCGAAGCCCCGGGCACACGCGTCGAGGATGCCGGCCCCCGCCTGAGCCGCCGCGATCGAGTTCGCCACGGCCATGCCGAGGTTGTTGTGCCCGTGGAACATCACCGGCACGTCGACGGCGGCGCAGATGGCCCCGATGCGGGCCATGACGTCCGAGGGCAGGAAGTGCCCCGAGGAGTCGAGGATGCCCACGCCGGTGGCGCCGTACCCGACCAGGCGCGCGCACTCCTCGGCGAGCTGGTCGGGGCTCGCCATGTGCGTCATCAGGAGGATGCCGTGCGCCTCCACGCCCTCGTCGCGCAGGAAGCCAAGATGCCGCTCGGCGACGCTGGCCTCGGTGCAGTGCGTCGCGATGCGCACCAGGTCGACCTCGTACGCGAGGGCGTTCTTGATGTCCTGTGTGGTGGCCCAGCCCGGGAACATGAGGACCCCGAGCTTGCTGGTCGTCAGGGTCTCCCGGGCGATCGACATCATCTCGTCGTCGCTCAGCCGGGCCCGGCCGACCTGGAGGGACGAGGCGGCCAGCCCGTTGCCGTGGCCGACCTCGACGACCGGGACGGCCGCGGCGTCCGCGGCCTTCAGATAGGCGCGGAACTGCTCCGCGCCGAGGCTGTGCCGCACGGCGTGCTGGCCGTCACGCAGCGTCGGGTCGTGGATCTGGACCGGCCTGCCCGCTTCCTGGCTCATGCCGTCTCCCTGCCTGCCCGTGCGAGCCGGTCCGCCGCGTAACACTCGGCGGCCTGGATCGCGGCGGAATTGATGATGTCGAGATTCCCGGCGTAGTGCGGCAGCCGGTCGCCGGACGAGGTGACCTCCACGGAGACGAAGGCCGTGGAGTCGTTGACGGTGCACACGCTGACGCCGAATCCCTTGACGTACGTACGGATCTCGTCAGCCGCTCTCGTCACCAGCGCGCGCACCGAGTCGGTGGTGAGGTCCCGGCCCCGCAGGTACATGGCGACCCTGAAGGTGGCCGCGGGCCGGGCGGGGCTGATGTTGACGAGCGCCTTCACGTCCTCGACGCCGGTGAACCAGCGGATCGCGTCCTGCGTGGTCTGCACGTACTCGTCGAGGTTCAGGCGCGAGGCGCGGCCGACGCTCAGGGTGGCGGCCGTGGTCACGACCTCGACGCAGTCGATCTCGTGCACTCTCGCGATCGCGTGCAGGATCGGTACGCACGCCTGCCCGCCGCAGGTCACCATGCTGATGTCGCGGTGGGAGCCGATGTCCTCCCGATTGACGGTCGGGACGATCATCTGCCCGACTCTGCTGGGCGTCAGGTCGACGATCATCGCCCCGGACGCCGCGAGCTTCTCCGCGTGCTCGGCGTGGAACGACGCGTTGGTGGCGTCGAACACCACGTCGAAGTCCTCCTCGGCGTCGACGAGGGACTGGATGCCCCCGGTCGCCACCGGCAGCCCGCGCCGGGCCGCCCGCCGCAGCTCGGCGGCGTCGTGCCGCCCCGCGACGAGCCGCAGGTCGAGACAGTCTGAGCGCATGATCTTGGTCGCCAGGTCCATACCGATGAGTCCGGCGCCGAGGACCGATACGGACAGCCGTCCAGTTGCTTGCATGTACGGTCGCCTTTCCGTCAAGGTGCGGCGTGATCCGCCCTGGGACCGCCCGCGGAGGCCGGCGGCGGTGGTCCCTACGCGGCACAGCCTGGAACCGGGGCCTTGCCGACGGCTCGCCGTCGCGCTGACCGGTCGCCGCCGCGGGCGGGGCAAGCGAGGCGGCGAGGTCCTTGCAGGGACGCGGCGACATGCTGTGCGGGCACCACCCCGGGGGGCTTCCCCCGCTACAACGCCAGTCCGTACGCCGCACCTTTAGCATCCGAAGGGGACTGCGAGCCGTGGTCAACCCGATTCATGACGACAACGGTGTCTCTCTGGTCCTGGTGAACAGCGAGAACCGGCACGCTCTGTGGGCCGGCGGCCTCGACGTACCGCCGGGCTGGCGCGTCGCGCACCGGGCGGCGAGCCGCCGGGAGTGCCTGGAGTACATCGGCGCCCACTGGCCGGACATCCGGCCCGCGAGACTCCCGGACGCCGGGAAGGACGCGGGCGCCTGCCTGCACGACCTGTTCGCCGCCCAGGCCGCGCGCACCCCCGAGGCGCTGGCCCTGATCTGGCGGGACCAGGAGCTGACTTACCGTCAACTCGACGACGATTCCAGCAAGTTGGCCGCACACCTGCGGCAGCGCGGCGTCGGGCCCGGCGCGTTCGTGGGCCTGTGCGTCGAGCGGTCGCCGCAGATGATCACGGCCCTGCTCGGCGTCCTGAAGACCGGCGCCGCCTACGTGCCCCTCGACCCCGAGTACCCGGTCGAGCGGCTGCGGTACGTCCTGTCCGACACGGGCGCACGCCTGCTCCTGACCCAGGAGCCGCTTCGCCCGCTCTTCCCGGACTACGACGGCGAGATCGTCTGCCTCGACCAGCACCGGCAGGACATCGACGCCCTGCCCACCGCGCCCGCGCCGGACAGCCCCGTCCCGGTTCCTGCGGACGCCGCCTACGTCATCCACACCTCCGGCTCCACGGGCCGCCCCAAGGGCGTCCTGGTGACGCACCGCTCCCTGGCGAACCACAGCTCCGCCGTGAACCGGCACTTCGCGTTCGCCCCCGGCGACCGCGTCCTGCAGTGCAGGCCGCTGAGCTTCGACGCCGCCGCCGAGGAAATCTTCCCGCCGCTCCTGCACGGCGCGGCCCTCGTCCTCGGCAGCGACCCCCTGCGCCAGACGTTCCGGGCCCTGACCCAGCAGGTCATCGACACCGGCACGACCTTCCTGAGCGTGCCCACGGCCTTTTGGCACAGCTGGGTCGCGGAGGAGGACTGTCTGCTGCGGCTGGCCACGGAGTCCGCGCTGCGCACGATGATCGTGGCCGGCGAGAAGGCGGCCCGCCAGGCGCTGCTGACCTGGAAGAAACGGGTCGGCGAGGACATCCGCTGGTTCAACGTCTACGGCCCCACCGAGGGCACCATCACCACGACGGTCCACGAGCCGGGCGCCGACTGGGAGGCCGGCGAGTACGGCTCCGTCCCGATCGGCCGCCCCATCGACAACGTCCGCACGTACGTCCTCGACGACGCCCTGCGGCCGGTCCCGGCGGGAACGCCGGGCGAGCTGTTCATCGGCGGGGCGGGCGTGGCCGTCGGCTACCTCAACGCGCCGCAGACCACCGCCGAACGGTTCCTGCCCGACCCCTTCTCCGGCGTGCCCGGCAGCCGGCTCTACCGCACCGGGGACCTCGTGCGCGCGGACGCCGACGGCTGCCTGGAGTTCCTCGGCCGCCGGGACCACCAGGTGAAACTGCGCGGCTACCGCATCGAACTCGGCGAGATCGAGACCGTGCTCGCCGCGCACCGGGACGTCCGGTGGTGCGTCGCCCAGGTGACCGGCGACGGCCCCGACAGCACCCTCGTGTGCTTCGTGACCGCCGACGAGCGGACCGCACCGCCGGCCGCCGAACTGATCGCCCACCTGCGGAGCCGGCTGCCCTGGTACATGATCCCGACGGCGGTCCACGTCCTGGACGCCTTCCCCATGACCCCCAACGGGAAGATCGACCGGACCGCCCTGCTCGCCCTCGAACCCGACGACGACGGCGAGGCCGTCCACATCGCGCCGCGCACCCCCGTGGAGGCGGTCCTGGCGGACATCTGGGAGGACATCCTCGGCCGCCGCGGCATCAGCGTCGACGCCGACTTCTTCCAGGTGGGCGGACACTCCCTGCTCGCCGCGAGCCTCATCGCCCGCATCCGCGCCCGGTTCGACGTCGCCATGACGGCCCGCGTGCTGTTCGAGTCCCCGACCATCGCCGGGCTCGCCGAAGCCGTCACCCGGGCGACCGGCGACGGCGCGGCGGACCGCGCCGGGCGGAGCTGACCGGCGGTGGCACCGCGACAGATCGCCGCCGCGCGGCCCGACAGCCCCTGGCTGCGCACCTTCGGGCCGCCGGAGCCTTCGGCCCCGGCCCGGCTCGTGTGCTTCCCGCACGCCGGGGGCGCGGCCAGCTACTTCCGGGACTGGGGCGGCCGGGACCTCGCCGGGGCCGAGGTGTGGGCCGTCCAGTACCCGGGCCGCGAGAACCGGATCCGGGAGGAGTTCCCGCCCGACCTGCACACCCTCGCCGACCGGGTCACCGAGGAGCTGTGCGGACTCCTCGACCGGCCCACCGTCTTCTTCGGGCACAGCATGGGCGCCGTCGTCGGCTACGAGGTCCTGCGCCGCCTCACGGCCGGCAGCCGGGGCGGCGCCGTACGCCACCTCGTGGTCTCGGGGTGCGGCGCCCCCCGCCGGGTGCGCCCCTTCGCCGGACAGGAAGGCGCCCACCTCCTGGACGACGACCGGCTCGTGGCCCTCCTCAAGGAGCTGGGCTCCGGCAACGCGGGCCCGCTGGACGACCCGGACATGCGCTCGGCCTTCCTGCCGGCGGTCCGCCACGACTACCGCATCGTCCAGTCCTACGTCCCGCGCGCCGGCGGCCCGCCCCTGCGGACCGACGTCACCGCGTTCGTGGGCCGCCAGGACGAGGCGGTCGGCGTCGGCGACGCGGGCGCCTGGGCCGGCGCGACCCGGGGCCGCTTCACGCTCCGCACCTTCCCCGGCGGCCACTTCTACCTGGGAGAACACCCGGACGACGTCCTGCACGCCCTGCGCGAGGTCCTCCGTCCCGCCACCACGATCGACACCGGGAGAGCTGATGAACGTTGACCTGTCCGATCCGCTCCTGTACCGGGACTCCGACCCCGGACCGGTCTGGTCGCGGTTGCGCGCCGAACACCCCGTCCACCGCAACGAGCGGGCCAACGGGGAGCACTTCTGGGCGGTGATGACCCACGGCCTGTGCACGGACATGCTGACCGACGCCCGCGTGTTCAGCTCCCAGAACGGGATGCGCCTCGACTCCGACCCGCAGGTCCTCGCCGCCGCGGCCGGCAAGATGCTCAACATCACCGACCCGCCCCGGCACGACAAGATCCGCAAGGTCGTCAGCTCGGCGTTCACCCCGCGCATGGTGAGCCGGCTGGAGGCCACCATGCGCAGGACGGCCGCCAAGGCCATCGACGAGGCGCTGGCCGCAGGGGAGTGCGAGTTCACGAGCGTCGCCCAGAAACTGCCGGTCTCGGTCATCTGCGACATGCTCGGCGTCGCGCCCGCCGACTGGGACTTCATGGTCGAGCGCACCCGCTTCGCCTGGAGCTCCACCGCCCTCGACGAGGCCGAGGAGGCGCGCAAGATCCAGGCCCACACCGAGATCCTGCTCCACTTCCAGGACCTCGCCGCGCAGCGCAGGCGGGAGCCGAAGGACGACCTCATGAGCGCCCTGGTGTGCGGCGAGATCGACGGCGCCCCGCTGACCGACCAGGAGATCCTCTACAACTGCGACGCCCTGGTCTCCGGCGGCAACGAGACGACCCGGCACGCCACTGTCGGCGGACTGCTCGCCCTCATCGACAACCCGGACCAGTGGCACCGCCTGCGCGACGAGCCCGCCCTCATGCCCTCCGCGATCCAGGAGATCGTGCGCTACACCTCGCCCGTCATGCACGCGCTGCGCACCGCGACCGAGGACGTCGAGTTCGGCGGCGAGCTGATCAGCGCCGGGGACCACGTCGTCGCGTGGCTGCCCTCGGCCAACCGCGACGAGAAGGTCTTCGACGACCCCGACCGCTTCGACATCGAGCGCGAACCCAACCGCCATCTGGGCTTCATCCAGGGCAACCACTACTGCATCGGCTCCTCGCTCGCCAAGCTCGAACTCACGGTGATGTTCGAGGAACTCCTGGCGCGGGTCGAGGTCGCCGAACTCGCCGGCCAGGTCCGCCGCCTGCGCTCGAACCTGCTGTGGGGGTTCGACTCGCTTCCCGTGAAATTCGTTCCGAGGGCCTGAGGAGAGCTGCCCCATGACCGCGCCGACCGCCCCCTCGATCGACAAGTACCTCGGCACCAACGTCCGTCTGCTGCCCCAGACCGACCAACTGCGCGCCCTGCACACCGCGATCCGCGACCGGGACGCCCGCCGCGAGGACTTCGTCCGCTACTCGCGCCGGATCATCCGCCTGCTGATCGAGGCGGGCATGGACCTGCTGCCCTTCGAGCCGCACGAGGTCCGCACCCCGACCGGCGCCGCCTACCAGGGGCTGCGCTTCGCCTCCGGGCTGTGCGGGGTCACCGTGGTGCGCGCCGGGGAGAGCATGGAGGGCGAACTGCGGGACGTCTGCCCGGGGATCAGGATCGGGAAGATCCTCATCCAGCGGGACGAGACGACCAAAGAGGCCCGCCTCTACTACACCGCCCTGCCCGCCGACATCGCCCGGCGGCACGTCCTGCTGCTCGACCCGGTCATGGCGACCGGCGGGACCGCGCTGGCGGCGCTGCGGGTGCTGACGGACCTCGGCGTGCCCGAGGAGAACATCGTCTTCGTCAACTTCATCACCGTCCCCGAGGGCATCACCGCCGTCAGCGAGCAGTACCCGCGGGTGCGGATCGTGACCTCCGCCATCGAGGAGCGGCTGACCGAGGACGCGTGGATGCTGCCCGGCATCGGGGACTTCGGGGACCGCTACTTCGGCACGGACGCCTGACGCGTGCGCGGCCGGCTTCCCCGAGCGGCCTGGAAGACCGTGAAACGACGACTGATCGAAGGATGCACATGAAGGCCGAACAGGGGCCGTTTCTCCTGCTGAACACCAAGGAGATCGTCTCGCGCCTGCACGAGTGGTTCCCCGACGCCGCGCGGGAGCTGGTCGTGGTGACCACGAGAGCGGACATCCCCTCCGCCGACATCGCCGCGTACGCACAGCGCTTCCTCCACCTGGAGGTGGTGCCCAACCTCTGGGAGCTGCCGGACGACGAACTCCTGGACCTCGCCCGGCGGTTCGGCGTACGCCGGATCCTGTCGCTCGGCGAGCGCGAGGTGCTGCGCGCGGCGCGCATGCGGGCCGAACTCGGCCTGCCCGGCCAGAGCCTCGACTCGGCCACGGCGTACCGGGACAAGCACGTCATGAAGTCGACCCTGGCGGCGGCGGGCATCGACGTCGCCCCCATGCGCAAGTTCCGGTCCAACGACGAACTCGCCGAGTTCACGTGGAAGGTCGGCTTCCCGGTCGTCGTCAAGGAACTCGACTCCGGCGCGTCGAACGGCACCGTGGTCCTGATGGACGAAGAGGACCTGCGCGCCCTCCCGGAGCGTGCCACCGGAACCCCCCGGCTGGCCGAAGCCTGGGTCGAGGGCGACTTCTACCACGTCAACGGCCTCATGAAGGACGGCGAGGTGGTGCTGGCGGTGCCCTCCCGCAACCTGTACTCCGACTGGTTCTCGGTCGCCTACGACGCCCCGACCATGACGGGGATGAT
The DNA here is from genome assembly GCF_036013935.1 of Streptomyces sp. NBC_00461. NCBI lineage: Bacteria > Bacillati > Actinomycetota > Actinomycetes > Kitasatosporales > Streptomycetaceae > Streptomyces > Streptomyces sp. NBC_00461. Next base: position 8,592,581 of record NZ_CP107902.1, on the reverse strand, counting down.
GCCCGACGAGCACCCCCTGTCCGAGCGGCTGCGCAGCACCGCGCGGCAGGTCGTGGCCGCGCTGCCCGCCGTACCCGACCTGTGCGCCTTCCACCTCGAACTGTTCCACACCGCCGACGACCGCGTGGTCGTCTGCGAGATCGCCTGCCGGGCGGGCGCGGCCCTCGTCACCGACGTCCACGAAGCCGTGCTGGATATGAACTTCTACGGCGCGAGCCTGCTCGGCCAGGCCGGACGCGGTGACCATGTCGAGATCCGCCCGACCGGCGAACGGCTCGGCTTCGTCTGGTTCCCGCCGGCCAAGGGAGTCCTGCGCGCGCTGCCCGACACGTGCCCGCTGCCGGGGACGGTGAGCTACCGGCCCTGCGGCGACGTCGGACGCCTCTACGGCAGCTCCCCCGGACTCGGCCGGCCCGTCGCCGAGATGGTCTTCCGGCTCACCGAGCCGGACACCGGGGCGGAGCTGCGGCGGATCGAGGAGTGGTGGGACGACAACGTCGTCTGGGAGCACCGGACCAACGCGGTGCCCGAGCGCTGGAAGACGCCCCGAAGGAAGCCGGCCGACGCGTAGCGGCCCGGCGATCGGACCGGAGGACCCGTGTACGAACTGCTGAAGACGATCATGATCGAGGAGCTGGAGGTGGAGGCCGACCATGTGTCCCCGGACGCGAGCCGCGAGGACGCGGGCCTGGACTCCCTCGCCACCTTCGAACTCTCCCTGGCGCTCAGCCAGCGCCTCGGCGTCACCATCGCCGACGAGGACCTGTTCGGCCTCAAGACACTGGCGGACATCGCCGAGTTCCTGGAGAAGCGCATCGGAGGGGGAGCTCCCCAGGACGCCGGGCTCGCCCGGCTGCTCGGCGGCGAGGAGGGCTTCCACCCCGACCGCCCCGCCCCCGCCCACCAACTCGCCCGCAACGAAACCCCGTTCCAGCCCCCCGAGTCCGTGCTGGACGCGATCACCCGCGCCGCCGCCGAGGCCAACCGGTACCCGGACCCGGCCTGCGGAGCGCTGCGCGCCGCACTCGCCCGGCACTACGATCTCTCCCCGGACCGCGTCGCGGTGGGCGCCGGATCGATCACGCTCCTCCAGGCACTGCTCACGGTGACCGTCGAACCGGAAGCAGCCGTCGCCTACTCGTGGCCGTCCTTCGACGGCTACGAGGTGCTCGCGGACCTCGCCGGATTCCGCACGGTACGCGTCCCGCTGGCCGACGACGGGCACGACCTCGACGCCCTGGCCGCGGCGGTCGACGAGCACACCCGCCTGGTGCTGCTCTGCAACCCCAACAACCCCACCGGCACCGCGTCGGGCGAGGCCGACCTCCTGCGGTTCCGCGACGCCGTCCCGCGCACGTGCCTGGTCGTGCTCGACGAGGCGTACTGCGAATACGCGCGGGACCCCGGCCTCGGTGCCCGCCTGCTCACCTCGTGGCCGAACCTGATCGTCGCCCGCACCTTCTCCAAGGCGTACGGCCTCGCCGGCCTGCGCGTCGGCTACCTGCTCGCGGAGCCCGGCCTGATCTCCCGCGTCCAGCGCATGGTCATGCCGTTGAGCGTCAGCGACGTCGCCCAGGCCGCCGCCGTCGCGTCGCTGGCGGCGGAGAAGGAGCTCCTCGGCCGCGTCCAGGACACGGCCGCCGAACGGGACCGCGTCCGCGCCGCGCTGCTCGCCCTGGGATTCGACGTGCCGCCCTCGGAGGCGAACTTCCTCTGGCTGCCGCTCGGCGCTCGTGCCCAGGAGTTCGCCGCCGCGTGCGCGTCGGCCGGAGTCGACGTACGGCCCTATCCGGGTGATGGCGTGCGCGTGACGACAGGAACCGCGGAGGACAATGACGCGTTCCTGGCAGCGGCCGAGATGAACCGCCCGTGAATTCCGTTTCCCGTGGAAACGGAAGGACATTCGTCGTGACCAGTGTTTCGTCGGATTCCCACATGTGGAACCTCGTTTTTCTCCAGTTATTGCTTGAGGAGAACGGCGGACAGGTGGTCAACCTCGGCGCGTGCACTCCGGACGAACTGGTCATGTCCGAATGCCTCAGAATCCGTCCGGACGCCTTGGTCATCAGCACGGTCAACGGGCACGGCCATATCGACGGCCTACGGCTGATCAGAAAGATTCGCGGGCATTCGGGGCTCGCCCCCATGAAAGTCGTCATCGGGGGAAAGCTCGGCGTCCACGGTTCCCGGCACGCGGGGTCCCGGGCGGAACTGGTCGCGAACGGCTTCGACGCGGTGTTCGAGGCGGACGCCGATCTCGACCGGTTCCTCGACTGCCTCGGACTGGGCACGCCCGCGCCGAAACGCGTCGCCTCTACGGAAATCCGGAGTACCTGATGGCACCTCCTACCGGACCCGGACGCTTCACCCGGTTCGTCCGGCGGGCGTCGAGCGAGGGGAAACTGGTCGTCCAGCCGCGCATGGGGTTCGGCACGGTCGAGCAGATGCGCGCGGGACTCGATGCGGTCAGGAACGTCGACGCGGCCACAGTGGGCACCATCACCGTCGACAGCTACACACGGGTGAACGATCACGCCTCGGCCCATCTCGCTCTGGAGAAGGGCGCGGACCTCAACGGGTTCCCGCTGGTGGCCCACGGCGCGGCGGTGACCCGCGAGGTGCTCGCCGGGATCGCGGGCGACGACTTCCCGGTGCAGGTGAGGCACGGCTCGGCGTTGCCCCGCGAGTTGTTCGAGGGACTGGTGGCGGCCGGCGCCGACGCCACCGAAGGCGGCCCTGTCTCCTACTGTCTGCCGTACAGCCGCGCCCCTCTGGCACAAGCCGTCGACGCCTGGGCGGAATGCTGCGAGATGCTCGCGGGAATCAGCGAACCGGTGCATCTGGAGAGTTTCGGCGGCTGCATGCTGGGACAGTTGTGCCCGCCGAGCCTGCTGATCTCCCTGAGCATTCTGGAAGGCTTGTTCTTCCGCGAACACGGACTGCGGGACATTTCCGTCAGCTACGCCCAGCAGACGAATCAGCAACAGGACATCGAGGCGATCCACGCCCTGCGCGCGCTGGCGAAGGAATGGCTCGGAGACACCGACTGGCACGCCGTCCTGTACACCTACATGGGCGTTTATCCCCGCAGCCGACAGGGGGCGTACGGGCTGCTCGAAGCGAGTGCGAGGCTCGCCGCCAGATCCGGGACCGAGCGGCTGATCGTCAAGACCGCGGTGGAGGCCAGCAGAATCCCGTCGATCACGGAGAACGTCGACGCCCTGGAACGCGCCGCGAGGGCGGCCGAGCGGGAGGCGGTGGCCGAACCGGCCGGAATTCCGGACTCCGGGATCTACGAGGAGGCCCAGGCAATCATCACGCACACGCTGACCCTCGGCAGCGATGTCGGAAAGGCGCTCGTCCGCGCGTTCGCCCTCGGGCACCTCGACATCCCGTTCTGCCTACACCAGGACAACGCGAACCGCTGCCGGGCCCGCATCGACGACCGTGGCCGGCTCACCTGGGCCGACCCCGCAGGGGTGCCGATTCCCCGGGCGCGCGATCTGGCCAGGAACCGGCAGCGGCTCACCGCCCGGGGCCTCCTCGACATGCTCAGTTACAACGAACGGCGCTACGACCACCCGTCCCGGACCAGCCACCCTCGTTGACGGGCCGCACGGCGAGGAAGATCACGAACTAGGGTTGGAGCGTTCGAGATCCTCCTACCGGGACCAGTGAAGATGAGAGAAGACCAGGATCATCACGTGCGGTTCGCGGTCCTGGGGTCGGTCAAAGTGTGGCGGCGAGGCGCCGAGTTACCCCTCGGACCACCGAAGCAGCGCGCCTTACTGGCGTTGCTCCTGCTGCACGCCGGAGAGACCGTCGGCCTGAGCCAGATCGTCGACGTCCTGTGGCACGGCGACCCTCCGAACAGCGCCGTGAACGTCGTCCACCGCCACATCGGCTCCTTGCGGAAACTGCTGGAGCCCGACCTCCCGCCCCGCGCCCCGGGCGCCGTGCTGGTGCGCCGCGCCGGGGGGTACGGCATCGACGCCGACGCCACCACCCTCGACCTGCCGCGCTTCCGTGAACTTCTCGCCCGCGCCCGCAACGCCACCGACGACGGCGAGGTGAGCGCCGCCGCCGAGCTCTACACCCAGGCCCTCTCCCTCTGGCGCGGAGAAGCAGCGCAAGGAGTCTCCCCGGACATCCGGGTGCACCCCCTGTTCTCCGCCGTCGACAGCGAACACCTGGCGGCCCTGCGCGAGGGCGCCGACCTGATGCTGGCGCTGGGCACACCCGCCCCGGTCCTGCCCCTGCTGCAACGGGCGATCGCGCAGTACCCGCTGGACGAGGCGGTGCACGCCCGGCTGATCCAGGCGCTCGCCCGGACGGGGCGTCAGGCGGAGGCGTTCGGCCTGTTCCAGGAGATGAGCCTGCGGCTGAAGAACGAGCTCGGCATCGAGCCGGGCCGCGAGCTCCGCCTTGCCCACGCGAGCCTACTGCGCAGCTCGGAACAGGCCGCGACACCGAAGGACGAGCGCCGGGAAGCCCCGCCGGCGGAGAACCCCGCGCCGCCGAACGCGCCGGCTACGGTCCGTCCCACCCAACTCCCGCTGGACCTACGCACCTTCGTCGGCCGCCGGGACGAACTGGCCCGGATCACCAGCGCCCTCGACAAGCTCGACGAAGCCTCCGCGACCAGCTCGGCGGTGATCAACACTATCGAGGGAATGGCCGGCGTGGGCAAGACGACCCTCGCCGTGCACCTCGCCCACCGCCTCGCGCCCCGGTTCCCCGACGGCCAGCTCTACGTCAACCTCCGCGGCTTCGACGCGAGCGGACCCTGCGTCACCGCCGCCGAGGCCCTGCGCTCGTTCCTCATCGCCCTCGGCGTCTCCGCCCGCCACCTGCCCGCCGACCTCGACTCCCAGATGGCCCTGTACCGGAGCATCCTCGCGGACCGCCGGGTTTTGATCGTCCTCGACAACGCCCGCGACTCGCAGCACGTACGCCCCCTGCTGCCGGGCAGCTGCACCTGCCTCGTCGTCATCACCAGCCGCACCCAGCTGCGCGGCCTCGTCGCCACCCACGGAGCCGCCCCCCTGATCCTCGGCCCACTCAGCGAGGCGGAGTCCCGTGAGGTCCTCGCGCGCCACCTGGGCCAGGACCGCACCGCCGCCGAACCCGAGGCCGTCGACGCGATCGTGGAGTTCTGCCACCGCCTGCCTCTCGCCCTCGCGGTCATCGCGGCGCGCGCGGCCACCCTGCCCGGCTTCTCCCTCGCCTCCATCGCCGCCGAACTCCGGGCCGACCACGACAGCCTCGACGCCTTCGCCGACGACGACCCCTACACCGACCTGCGCACCGTCTTCTCCTGGTCCCTCGACGGCCTCGGCCCCGAGGCGGCCAGGCTCCTGCGGCTGCTGTCCCTGCACCCCGGACCGGACCTGTCCGCCTCGGCCGCGGCGAGCCTGGCCGCGCTGCCGCCGCGCCGGACCACGACGCTGCTGGCCAAACTCGCCGACGCCCACCTGATGATCCGGCCGCTGCCGAACCGCTTCGTCTTCCACGACATGCTCAAGATCTACGCGTCCGAGCAGCTCCAGGACCACGACGACGCCGACACGCGCGCAGCAGCCGTACGGCGGCTGCTCGACCACTACGTCCACGGCGCCCACGCCGCCACGACCGCACTGACCCCCGACCGCATCGACGCCGCCCCCGACGCCCCCGCCGAACCGGGCGTCGAACTGGAGCCCCTCACCGACCCGGCCTCGGCCGCCGCCTGGCTGGAGCGGGAACTGCCCGTGCTGCTGGCCACCGTGGAGCGGGCCGGGAGCACGGGCTACCCGGACCGCGCCTGGCTGCTGGCCCAGACCCTGGAGCTGTACCTGGACCGCAGGGGCCGCTGGCAGGACCAGATCGACGTCCAGTCCATCGCCGTGGACGCCGCCCTCGCGCTCCAGGACCGGCGCCGCGAGGCGAAGGCCCGCCGGGCCCTGGGATTCGCGTACGGGCGCCTCGCCCAGGACGACCGGGCCCACACCGAACTCCAGGAAGCGATGGCCCTGTTCACCGGACTCGGCGATCAGGGCGGCCAGGCCCGCACGCACCGGTCGCTGGCCTTCCTGGCCAACGTCCGCGACGACCACGACGCGGCCCTGCGCCACTACGCGCAGGCCCTCGACCTGTACCGGGCGGTCGGCAACTGCACCGGACAGGCGCTCGTCCTCAACGAGACGGGTTGGACCCACATCCTGAACGGCGCCTACCAGCAGGCCGTGGCCGTGTGCGCCAAGGCGGTGGCCCTGCACAAGGGGAGCGGCGACGCCACCGGCGAGGCCGCGGCCTGGGACAGCCTCGGCTACGCCCACCACCACCTGGGCCACCACGAGGAAGCCCTCCGCTGTTACGAGCGCGCCCTGAAGTTCTACCAGCACATGAACGACCGCTACCTGGAGGCCGACACCCTCCTGCACATGGGAGACACCCACGAGGCCCGGGGAAACCGCGCCGCCGCCCTGCCCCTGTGGCGGGAGGCGGTGCGGATCCTCGACGGACTCGGCCACCCCGAGGCCGGACAGGCCCGCGCCCGGCTGAGAGGCGAAGGAGCCGACGACCCGGCCGCTACGAAACGGACGTCAGGGGACACAGCCGGGTGAACGGCAGAGTGCGGCTCACATAGGCGAACTCCCCGCGGGACCTGACCTCCGCGGCCGACGACCGCAGCGTCCGCCTGGCGTCCTCGACCGCCCCGCTGCTGTGCTGGGCGTGGGCCAGCAGGCCCAGGTGGAGCGGCAGCCGGATGAGCAGCCGCCGCTCGCGCAGCTCGGCGACCGCCGACTCCAGGCTGTCGAGCGCGGCGGCCTCGCCGGTCTGCTGGAGCGCCCAGCTCCGGCACACCTGGAGCATGGCGGTCCAGTGGCTCAGCCCGTGGGCGCGGGCGATGTCCAGGCCCCGGCCGCTGGAGGCCGCCGCCCCGTGGGGGTCCTCGCCCAGGGCCGCTATCAGGGAGTGGAAGTAGTACGCGCTCGCATGGTCGACCGGCGTGCCGTCCCGGCCGGTGGCCACGAGCAGCTCCTCGCACAGCGCCCGCGCCTCGTCGGTGGCGCCGAGCAGCCACAGGGTGAGGACGCGATGGTTCGTGGCCAGGAACCGCGGGTCGTGCTGGGAGCGGCGGATCATGCCGTCCCGCTGTTCGGGCGTCAGCTTCTCGGCCATTCGCTCCGCCTCGGTCAGGGAGGTGAGCGCGTCGGCGGTCTCGCTGGGCAGCTGGATCAGCCCGCGCGCGATCCGCTCGTAGAACCGGATCTCCGGGGCGCCGGACCGCTCGGCGAGGGCGCGCAGCTGCTCCACGTGCCGGGCGCCCTCGGCGTGCCGGCCGGTGACCAGTTCGGCCGCGAACTGCTGCAGCAGCATGGCGCCCTCCTCGGTGGTCCGGCCCGCCGTGGCGGCGGACAGCTTCCGGATGCGCCCGGCCTCGGCCTCCACCTGCCGGTCGCCGTAACCGCGGGTGATGCTCACCGTGTAGAGGAGCGTGGCGCGCAGGTCCAGCGTCTGCTCGGTTGCCGCGTCACCGTCCCGGGGCGAGGCGCAGAGCAAAGTGTGCGCGTGCTCGAACCAGGTCTGCGCGCGCCGGTAGTCGCCGTCGCCGATGGCCTGTTCGCCGGCGCGCCTGAGGTGCGGCAGCACGTCCTCGGCCGGCAGGGCCAGCACGGCCTGCCAGGCGTGCTCGGCCATTTGCTCGCTCACCTCGGGGGAGCCGCCGTGGCGGGCGCCGAGCACGCCGACGGCGCGCGCGTGCAGGGCCGCCCGCTCCTGGCAGCGCAGCTCCGCCAGGAGGACATCGCGGATGAGGCCGTAGCGGAAGACGAGCCGGTGCGGGTCGTCGGGGTCGCTGCGCATGAGCCCGGTCCCCAGGACCTCTTCCAGGACGTCGTGGCCGGCCCCGCCGTCGTCCAGCATGGCGGTCAGCGAGGCCAGCGCCGCCTCGCCGCCGAGCACGGCGCAGCACTGGAGGAGGTGCAGGACGCGCGGGGGCAGCTCGGCGAACCGCCGGCGCAGCATGCTGCGGACGCCCGTCGGGATCCCGGCGCGGACGACGTCGGCGGCACGGGGGTCGCGCAGGCGCCGCGCCCCGCCGGCGTCGGCGAGCAACTGGTCGAGGAGGTAGGGGTTGCCGGCGCTGCGCTCGTACAGCGCCCGTACGACGGACGCGTCGACGCCGGGCCCGGCCTGGGCCGTGACCGCGGCCCGGACGTAGTCCTCGGTCAGGTTGTCCAGGTGCACGACCTTGGTGCGGGAGTCGGCCAGGAGGTCGACGAGCGGGCCGTCGGTGTCGGGCCCGGCCCCGAGACCGGGTTCGCGGACCGTGATCACCACGCTGACGGGCCGCCCCTGTGTGCGGCTGCTGAACAGTCCCAGCACGTCGAGCGTGAGCCGGTCCGCCCGGTGCACGTCTTCGAGGACGAGCAGAAGCGGGCTGTCGTCGGCGCACTGGAGGATCGCCTCGCACAGCACGTCCTGGGCGAGGAAGTCCATCTGGTCCGAGGGGGGTACCGACAGCGTTGTCATCGGATGCCGTTCTGCGCACTGCTTGCGCAGGTCGTCGAAGGACACCCCGTACAGGATTTCGAGCCGCCGCAGCACCTGCTGCCACACCCAGCCGGCGGGCATCCCCTCGCTGCCGCGGCAGTTGACGCGGATCACCTCCGCCTGCGGGTGCGGCGGCTGCGCCTGATCCGTGGCCCGCGCCACCAGTTCGGTCTTGCCGACGCCCGCCTCGCCGACGACGGCGGTGGTGTGCCCGCTGCCGCGCAGGGCGCCGGTGATGGACGACCGCAAAGCGTCGAGGGCGTCGTCGCGGCAGGGGAAGGCGGACCAGGCCGCCGGTGCCGTATCCCGCTGTCCGGCCTCGGGGACGGCCGCCGGACCGTCCGCCGGCGCGGGCCCCTCCGCCTCCCGCTCGGCCACGGTGCCGGGCCGGACGCGTACCTCGACGGCGGCCGGGGCGGGCGTCTGGTCGTCGAGTTCGTGGCGCAGCAGGGCGAGATGGACGCGCTGGAGCTCGCGGGCCGGGGCGACCCCGAGTTCCTCGGAGAGGTAGGCGCGCGTCCGGTCGTACAGCTGGAGCGCCTCGGCCTGCCGGCCCAGGCGGTACAGGCCCGTCATGAGGCTGCCGACCAGGCGTTCGTCGGTGGGCTGGAGGGACACCTCGCGGCGCAGCAGCGCGACGGCGTCACCGGCCTCGCCGAGCGCGAGGAGCGTGTCGGCGTGGGCCGCGACGGCGGTGGTCCGCAGGAGGCTCAGGCGGGCGGCCTCCTCCGCGAGCGGGGTGTAGGCCGCGAGGTCCAGGAAGGGGTCGGCCCGCCATAATCGCAGCGCCTTGTCGAACACGTCGCGGGCGTCCTGGAGCCGGCTGTCGGCCACATGGCGCTGCCCCTGGGAGACGAGGCTCTCGAACCGGGACAGGTCGAACGTGCCCGGCTCCACCGTCAGGACGTACCCGGGGGCCTGGTAGCGCAGCGGGGCGATCGGCCCGTGCCGCCCCGTCAGCACCCGCCGCAGGTGGGACAGGTACGTCTGCAGGGTGGCCTGCGGGCGTCTGGGGAGGCTGTCGCCCCACAGTTCGTCGACGAGCTGATCGGCGGGCACCACCTGGCCCAGCCGGATCAGCAGCAGTCCCAGCACGGCCCGGTGCCGTGGAGGACCGAGAGGCACCTGCTCGGCCCCGCGCCGAGCCGTCATCACACCGAAAGCCTCGAACGACAGATCTGCCAGGGACGCGGTTTGTTGCTCTTGAGCTGTGTACGCCATGCCGGGGGCTCTTGCCTTTCGACGGTCACTTGACGGGCGGTCGATCGTACGGCGGGGCAGGTGCTGAAACAGTGCCGATCAAGTGACGCTCTGAACACGCCATGACACGGACGGGTACGAGCCATGTGCCGGGCGCCGGGCGGCTCAGAGCCAGTCGCGGCGCTTACATCGACACCACCCAGTGGATCTGGACCGTTCGACGCCAGACCACACCCGCGCCCGGCGGACTGACCGACAAGGGCACCAAGGGCAAGCGGGCCCGCAAGGTTCCCTCGTCGATGAGATCCGCCCCCTCGTCGCCCAGCGCGTCCTGTCCGCCGCCCCGAATCCCGACGCCCGCCTGTTCACCGGCCCGCGCGGCGGACGCATCTCCACCGCCGTCCTGCGCGACGCCACACACTGGGACGACGTGGTCACCAAGCTCGGCTACGAGCACCTGCGCCGCCACGACCTCCGGCACACCGGACTGACCTGGTTCGCCGACGCAGGCGTGCAGGTCCACGTCCTGCGACGCATCGCCGGCCACGGATCCCTGACCACCACTCAGCGCTACCTGCACCCGGACGTACACAAGATCACGGCCGCCGGGGCGGCGCTCTCCGCGCACCTCAGCGTGCTGCGCGCACCACGCTCACTGCCGAGTCCGATCGTCGTGACCCGCTGACCTCGGTCAAGGACGCCGGTCCCCAACTGGTCCCCAACTGGTCCCCAACAATGGTCAAGGGCCGGTTCCGGATGTCTCCGAAACCGGCCCTGACCTTGCGACTGTCTCCAGTCGGGACGACAGGATTTGAACCTGCGACCCCTTGACCCCCAGTCAAGTGCGCTACCAAGCTGCGCCACGTCCCGGTGCGCTTCCGCGGTGAACCGCGTGATCGCGCAGGTCAACTTTACCGTACGTACACCGGTGTTCTCACCAGGCCCTGTGACCGTCCCTGCGGCCGGACCTCCGCGGCGGAGGCGGCCCGGTGGATCCGGGTCGCCTCCGTGGACGTCAGCCTCGGGTGCCCGGCGCCACCGGCTCCGGAGCCGCCGGTGCCTCGGAGGCGGCCCGCGGTGTCCCCGCGAGGCGGCCCGGGCGCTGTACCGGCACCAGCAGCGCCGCCAGTGCCGCCGCCAGGCACAGGACCGCCAGCAGGGCGAAGCCGTGGGTGTAGCCGGAGGCGTACGGCAGGCCCGAAGGCTGGAGGTGGCCGGTGACCAGGACGCTGGTCACCGCGGCGCCGAGGGAACCGCCGATGGTGCGGATGTTGGCGTTCATGCCGGTCGCGGCGCCGGTCTGGGAGGCCGGGACGCTGCCGACGATCAGATTGGCCATGGAGGCGAAGGCCAGGCCGATACCGAGGCCGAACACGCCGGAGACCAGGGCGATCTGCCATTGCTGGTCGTGGAGGGCGGCGAGCAGGCCGAGGGCGAGGGCGCCGAGTGCGGCACCGGTCGTCAGCAGCGCCTTCGCACCCACGACAGGCGCCAGGCGGCCGCTCAGGATGCCCGAGAAGAACATCGCCACCAGCATGGGCAGCATGAGCAACCCGGAGGCCGTGACGCTCGCGCCGAAGCCGTAGCCCGCGGAGCTCGGCGTCTGGACGAAGCCGGGCAGGAAGGACCAGAGCGCGTACATGCCGGCGCCGAACAGCAGGGCCGCGGCGTTGGTGGTCCACACGGCCGGCAGCCGCATGACGCGCAGGTCGATCAGCGGGGTGCGGGAGCGGGCCTCGGCGAGCAGCCATGCGGTGAACAGGACGACCGCCGCGGCGAACAGGCCGACGGTCTTCACCGATCCCCAGCCCCACACGCTCGCCTGGCTCAGCGGCAGCAGCAGCGCCACCAGCCAGGCCGACAGCAGACCAGCGCCCAGCCAACTGACCTTCCCCTCCGCCCGGTTGGGCGACTCGGGCACATAGCGCAGGGCTATCAGAGCGGTGACCGCCACGACCGCGACCGGGATCCAGAACAGCCACCGGTAGTCGAGCGCGGACACGATCGGGCCGGCCGCGACGATGCCGACGCCGCCGCCCGCGGCGATCACGGCGGACAGGTTGCTGATGCTGCCCGGGACCTCGGACGCGGCGAACTCGTCCCGGATGATGCCGAAGGAGAGCGGGAAGAGCGCGCCGCCGACGCCCTGGACGACGCGGGCGACGATCAGTGCACCGATGTTCGGGGCGAGCGCGGCGAGCAGACAGCCGAGCAGGACGACGAGCAGGACGGCGACGAGGGTGCGCTTCTTGCCGATCAGGTCGCCGACGCGGCCGAGGATCGGGGTGAAGACGGAGGCGGACAGCAGATAGGCCGTCATCACCCAGGTCGCTGTGGACTGTGAGGTGTGCATGGCGTGCTGGACGGTCGGCAGGGCCGGCGCGATCAGCGACTGCAGCATGGCGAATACACCGGCACCGGTCGCGAGGACCGCGAAGGTGAGACGGGCGGACTTGCGGGGCATGGAGGGCCTCTCCGAACGAACGGGGTGCGGCCGAGGATCTCGGGCCACGGTCGTACGGACCCGGAGTGCCGATGGGACGGCAGCGGGCACGCCGACGGCCGCGGTGGTGAGCGGTCGCGGAAAGGTGGTGGAGATGGAGCTGGAAATGGAGGCAGAGGTGAAGGCGTCGCCGATGCGTGCGGCCGCACGCATCCACGGCGAGCGCACCCGCACTGCTAAAGTGGAGGTACCCCTCCACTGTACCGGAGGCACACCTCCGGTTCAACCTCGTACCGCCCCGGGAGGCAGCAGTGTCGGCCCAGCCGTTCCCCGTCCGTGAGCTCGTGGCGTCCAAGCGCCCCCATCGCAAGGACGCCGCGCGCAATTACGACGCCCTGCTGACCGCTGCGCGCGAGGCGTTCGCCGTGCACGGCGCCGAGGCGTCCCTGGAGGACATCGCGCGTCGCGCGGGGGTCGGCATCGGCACGCTGTACCGGAACTTCCCGTCCCGTCGCGAACTGTTCGAGACCGTGTACGCGGACGAGGTCAACGAACTCGTCCGGGTCGCCGAGGAGGTCGCCGACCTGGAGCCGTGGGAGGCCCTGACCTCCTGGCTGGCCCGGTTCACGGGCTACATGGTGACCAAGCGGGCCGTGCGCGAGGCGCTCGACGACGAGTCCGAGATCTTCGACGCCTGCCGCGAGTCGATGTACGCGGCAGGCGGCCCGCTCTTCGAGCGGGCGCAGGAGGCGGGCGTGGCCCGCAAGGACATGGACTTCAGCGACCTGCTGCGGTTGGTCGCGGGCGTCACCGGGACGGTCTTCGGCGACGACGCCCAGCGGGACCGGGTGCTTGCCATCGCGCTGGACGGGGTGCGCGCCGGACGCTGAGCCTGCCGGCCGCCGGCGGGTGGGGGCGCCCAGGAGCTGGGGTGAACCGGCGCCTCAGCAGCTGGACGCGCGAACATCTCTCAGCCGAGAACCAGTTGGGTTCGGACCATCAGGTCCGGCTGCTCATGCGCCCAGGTAGCGCAGTACCGCCAGCACCCGCCGGTTCGCGTCCTCGGACGCCGGGAGGCCCAACTTGCCGAAGACGGCGGCCACATGCTTCTCCACCGTGCCGGCCGACACCGTCAGCGTGTGAGCGATCGCGGCGTTCGACCGGCCCTCCGCCATCAGCGCCAGCACCTCGCGCTCGCGTGCCGTCAGCGTTTCGAGTGCCTCGATCCGGCGGCCGGCACCGGCGAGTTGGGTGACGACCTCGGGATCGAGGGCCGTTCCGCCCGCCGCCACCCTGGTCAGGGCGTCGGTGAACTCGGCCACGTTGGCGACCCGGTCCTTGAGCAGATAGCCGACGCCGGCCGAGCCCGCGGCCAGCAGCCTCATGGCGTACTTGGTCTCGATGTACTGGGAGAAGAGCATCACCCCGGTACCGGGATGCTCCCGCCGGATGTCGATGGCCGCGTGCAGGCCCTCGTCCGTGTGGGTGGGCGGCATCCGGATGTCGATGACCCCGACGTCCGGCCGGTGCCCGGCCACGGCCGCTCGCAGCGCGTCGGCGTCACCGACGGCGGCGCACACCTCATGGCCGCGCTCGGTGAGCATCGCGGCCAGCAACTCCCGTAGCACCGCGGCATCTTCGGCGATCACGACGCGCATAGGGGCATGCTCTCACGGCCTCGCTCCGTGATCGTTGCTCACGCGTGCAGGGGCAATGCCACCGTCACCGCGGTCGGTCCGCCCTCCGGGCTGGTGATGTCCAGGGTGCCGTCGACCGTGCGCACCCGCTGCAGCAGGCCCGCCAGACCGCTGCCCGCGCCGAGCGTCGCGCCGCCTCGGCCGTCGTCCGTGACCCGCAGCCGCAACAGGCCCTCCTCGTGGCTGACGCCGAGGACCGCGCGGCGGGCACCGCTGTGTTTGATGACGTTGGTGAGCAGTTCGGCGGCGCAGAAGTAGGCGATCGTCTCGATCGCCGGCGTGGGCCGCCGGGGGACGTCCACGGCCAGCTCCACGGGTACGGTGCTGCGTGCCGCCAGCGTCGCGAGCGCGTCGGGCAGGCCGTCGTCCAGCACGGGCGGGTGGATGCCGCGGGCCAGGTCGCGCAGCTCGGTGAGGGCTTCGGTGGCGTTGCTGTGGGCGGTCTCGATCAGCCGGCGCAACCGCTCGGGGTCGGCGACCGGTTCGCCCTCCGCGCCCAGCCGCTCCTTCGCCATGTCGAGGCTCATGGCCAGCGCGACGAGTCGTACCTGCGCACCGTCGTGCAGGTCCCGCTCCAGCCGCCGCAGCTGGGCCGCGGAGTCGTCCACGGCGAGGGCGCGGGTCTCCTCCAAGTTCCGTACGCGCTGGGCGAGTTCACCCGGTCCCAGCAGAGCGCGCACCAGCCAGCGGTCCACGGCGACGATGCCGCGCGTGAACCAGGGCGCCGCGAGGAGCGTGGCGACGCCGATCGCGGCGGGCACGAAGGTCCCGGCGAAGGTGGTGCTGTGCGGGGCACCGTCGCCGACCGGGATGGGGGTGATGGTCGGCGCGCCCTCCATGCCGTGCTGCGGGCGCCGGCCGAAGGCGGCCCAGCGCAGCGGCGCCGACAGGTTGAGCAGGCCGGTGAACCACCAGGCCACGGCGTACAGCTCCAGCGCGGCGACAGGAAGCTTGACCAGTACGTACGCCACCGAGCGCCATCCGGCGGCGTCCCGCAGCCGCGCGTCCAACCGTGCGAAGGCCCTGCCGGCGGGCCTGAGGGGCGGCGGTGCCGGCACCCTCTCCCCCAGCAGCTTGGCGGCCAGCCCGCGGTGCACGGCGGCGAAGGCGCGGGCGAGAGCGGCCGACGTGACGACGAGCAGCAGCCCGAGGACGGCACCGATGAGGGAGACGGTGAGGCCGGTGCCGAGCGCGAGCAGGACAAGCACGAGGACGAATCCGACTACGGCGACGGGGAAGCCGGCCAGACAGTAAGCGGCCTCGGCCCAGGCACGACGGGTGAACGGGGCAACCAGCACGGACCGCAACCGGCCGACGCCGACTCCCACCGGACGCCGCCCCGCGGTGGTCACCCCGGAGGCCCGAGTACCACGGGCCGCCGCGGCGGCGCCTGGTGCGGCCCGGTCCTCCGCGGGCGCGGCCGCGTCCTCGGCCGCGCGGTCGCCGGTCCCGGAACCGGCGCCGCCGGCGAAAGGTGTGTCGTGCATGCCTTCAGTGTCCCGGCCCCGCGTCCTCTACGGGGGCCGGTTGCCGGTCGGTGCGCCCGACTTCGAGGAGCACCTCGGGCCTGAAGCAGCTCATCTTGGAGGAGTCAGACGTCGGAGAACTCCGGCGGGCCGCCCTCAAAGGCCGCCCGCAGCACGGCAAGCGCCCCTTCCACGGTCACCTCGCGCGGGTTGGCGTATGCCTGGCCCACGGTTTGGGTGGCCGCCTTGGTCAAGTCGGCTTCCTTCAGGCCCAGTTCGGCGAGGGAGTGGGGGGCGCCGAGGCTCTCGGCCAGGTCTCTGAGGGCGTTCGGGGCGTCGGTCGTGTCCAGGGCGCGGGCCACGGTGGCGGCCGCTTCGGGGGCCGCGGGCGCGTTGTAGGCGAGGGCGTACGGCAGGACCACCGTGTGTGTTTCGGCGTGCGGCAGGCCGAAGGTGCCGCCGAGGACGTGGCACAGCTTGTGGTGCAGGCCCATGGTGGTGGCACCGAGGCAGGAGCCGCACAGCCAGGCGCCGTACAGGGCACGGCCGCGGTCCGGAAGGGAGTCCGGGGCCTCGGCCAGCGCGGGGAGCGCCGCCGCCATGGCCCGTACGCCCTCCTCCGCCATCAGCGCGATCAGGGGTGAGGTGTCGGGGGCGTACAGCGCCTCGACGGCGTGGGCGATCGCGTTGATGCCGCTGGTGACGGAGAGCGGTACGGGGAGGGAGAGGGTGAGGGCGGGGTCGTAGACGACGCTGCGCGGGAGGACGACGGGGTCGCGGCCGGTGCGTTTGACGCCGTGTTCGGTCAGGCCCCAGACGGGGGTCATCTCCGAGCCGGAGTAGGTGGAGGGTACGGCGATCAGCGGCAGGCCCGTGCGCAGCGCGATCGCCTTGCCCAGGCCGATCGAGGAACCGCCGCCGACGGCCACGCAGCCGTCGGCGCCCGCCGCCCGGGCCACCTCCACGGCCCGGTCGGCGACCTCGGCGGGCACATGCATCCGGGCCCCGTCGTGCAGGCCCACGCAGGCGGGACCGAGCGAGTCGGCGACCGCCCGCGCGGTGTCAGCGCCGTGGCTGCCGCACACCACCAGCAGCCGACGCAGGCCCAGCCCCGCGGCCTCGGCGGCCGTGGCGGTGGTGGCGGCGCCGGGCCGGAAGACCACCCGTACGGGCCGGGACTCGTAGGAGAAGTCGAGGACGTCCCTCACGATCGCTCCAGTACGAGATCGACGCGGGCGTGACGGAAGGGGTTCGCGACTCCGAACTCCTTCGCCAGCGAAGGATCGTCCGTCTCGGTGAAGTCCTGCACCAGGCTCGGCTTGACGGCGAACACCGCGTCCGAGTCGAGGTAGTCGCTGCCCGCGACGAAGATGTGCGTGGTGACCGGCACATGACCGGCGGCCGAGGCGATGAAGTGGATGTGGGCCGGGCGGTAGGGGTGGCGGGCGGTCGCGCGCAGGAGGTCGCCGACCGGGCCGTCCGTGGGGATCGGGTACGGGCTCGGGACGCAGGTGCGGAACCGGAAGCGGCCCTCGGCGTCCGCGGTGAACAGTCCGCGGCCGTTGCCCGGCGGCTGCTCGTCGGGACGCTGGACGTCGTAGAAGCCGTTCCCGTCGGCCTGCCAGACGTCGACTACGGCGCCCGGCAACGCGGTTCCGTCGCGGGACAGCACACGGCCGCTGACCACGCAGGGCTCGCCGCCGCCCACCAGGTCGATGTTCGCGCCGAGTTCGCGCACCGGGGACTCGGTCATGTGGAAGGGGCCGAGGACCGTCGACTCGGTGGCGCCGGGGGTGCGGTCGCCGTTGATCGTCTCGACCAGCATCGACAGGCCCAGGACGTCCGACAGGAGGATGAACTCCTGCCGGGTGTCCGTGCACGACTGCCCGGTGGCCGTGAGGAAGCCGACGGCCCGCTCCCACTCCTCCTGCGTGAGCCGCGTCTCGCGCGCGAAGGCGTGGAGGTGGCGGATCAGGCCGGTGAGCAGCTCGCGCAGGCGCGGATCGGCGGTGCCGTCGAGGCTGCTCACCGCCTCGTCCGTGACCGTCGTGTCGGTGGCACGCGTGGCCTCTGTGGCGTCTGTGGCATCTGTGGTCATGTCGGCTCCCTTCCCTGGTGCTTGGGTCAACCGAACCAGACGACGAGCCGGACGTCCTCGTCGCCGTGCCCGGCCGACAGGTCCCGCATGGCCCTCCACACCTGTGCCCAGGTTCCCTCGTCCGGCGGGGCGAGCATCCGCGCCGTGAGGACCACCGGGCGGTACACCGCGCCGTCGAGAGGCACCTCGGCACCTGGAGGCCATTCCGGTGGCGCGAGGAGCAGGTCCGATCCGAAGGTGCGGGCGGCGGCCTCGCGCAGGGTAGGGGTCACCCGTACGAGGTGCTCGCCTGCCGGATCCGACCTGTGCGCCCAGTACCAGGCGGGCCGGGCCGCGAGCGGCGCGTCCCAGTCGGCCGCGGCGGCCTCGGCCCAGCTCACGTAGGTGTGGCTGTGCTGGTAGTCGCCGACGGCTGCTTCCCGTACCGATTCCGAGACGTCGTCCGGCAGTCCGCGGTCGGCGAACAGTGGACGCTCCACGTCTCCTGTCCCGCGCACGCCGAAGAGGCAATCCCAGGCGACGTAGTCCCGCGGCGGCCGGAAGTCCAGCAGATCGACCTCCAACTGCCAGTACCCGTCCGCGTCTCGGCGCTCGATGGCGCCGTCCATGTCCGTCCCCACGCGCAGACCCTAAGGCAGGAAAGGGGTAGTTGGCGCCCTCACTTGATGATCGCGTTGGCCACGACGACGATCACGCCCAGCAGAGCGTCCACCAGACCGGTCAGAACGGCGACGGGCGAGGAGCGGTGCGACCTCAGCGCCGTCACCAGGCCGAGCGTGAACAGCAGGACGATGTTCAGGACGAACGCCGCGTACTCCACCCCCTTCGGCGGCCACCAGCCCCAGCCCGCCCCCGCGAGCAGCAGCACCGTCGGCAGCACGGCCGTGACCAGGGGCCACTCGTCGACGAGGGTGCGAAGGACGTCCCAGCGACGGTGCGGTTCACGTTCGGCGATGTAGTGGGCGTAGCCGTGGGCGAGGGCCGAGGCGAGCGCGGTCACCAGCAGCCAGAGCGCGTCGTAGCGGCGGCTGGCCCGGGACGTGTGGCCGTACTGGCTGAGCGCCGCGACCATGGAGCAGGCCAGTACGGAGCCGTAGACACCGCCGAAGAGGACGGCCTCGCGGGTGTCGTGCTGCCGTGGCCCGGGGGCGGCCGTCGTGGTCTGCGCCATGCCCTCCACGATCACCCGGCGTCCGCGGGGCCGCCAGTCGCGACGAAGTGTCCTCCCGCCTGGGCCGACAGCGCACACAGTGTCCACGCACGGCGCCCGGCGATCTCGTTAGGGTCGGCCCATGACCCACAGCTTCGTTGTGCACATCCCGGACGCCGAGCTCCGGCCCGAGCCCCTCGACCCGGAGCAGATCGTGTCCGGGACTCCGGAGGTGACCGGCAAGGTCGTCTGGGAGTCCGCGGACGGGAAGCAGATCCGCGGCGTCTGGCAGATCACGCCGGGCGTCGTCACCGACACGGAGGCCGACGAGCTGTTCGTCGTCATCAGTGGGTCGGCGACCGTCGAGGTCGAGGGCGGGCCCACGCTGACGGTGGGGCCCGGGGACATGGCCGTCCTGCGCGAGGGCGACCGTACGAAGTGGACGGTGCACGAGACGCTGCGGAAGGCGTACGCCATCAACCTCTGAATGCCATCAGCCTCGGAACGGCGTCAAGCCGTGAACGGCGTCAGTCCGTGAGCGGTGCGGCCGTCGTGCCGCGGATCTCCAACGTCGGTGCCGTCAGGCTCAGTCGGCCCTGGCCCCCGGGCCGCTCGAAGCGGTCCAGGAGGCAGCGGGCCGCGCGGCGGCCCAGCTCGTGGCCGGCGCCGTCGACCGTGGTCAGCCAGACGTGGCGCAGGCGGGAGATGCTCGTGTTGTCGTAGCCGACCACGGACACGTCGTGCGGGACGCGCAGACCCAGCTCCTCGGCGGCCGAGATCGCGCCGACGGAGGCGATGTCGTTGACGGCGAAGAGGGCGGTGGGCCGGCCGGGGCGGCTCAGCAGACGCACCGCGGTGCGGTAGCCGCCCTCCTCGGTCATGTCGCTCGGCTCGACCTGCGCCCGGTCCGCGAGGCCGTGCGCCCGCATCGTCGCCTCGAAGCTCCGCCTGCGCAGTTCGCCGACGGCGCCGTAGCCCGCGATGTGCGCGATGCGCCGGTGGCCGAGCCCGATGAGGTGCTCGGTGACCAGTCGCGCGCCGTGCTCGTCATCGCCTGCCACGACGTCAACGCCCGCCGGGGCCGGTTCGCGGGCGCCCGCGACGACGACCGGGATGCGCTCGGCGGCCCTGCCGAGGGCTGCCGGGTCGGGCAGGGTGCCGACGACGACCAGGCCGTCCACCCGCAGGTCCAGAAGCGGGTCGGCGGGGTCCTGGCCGGTGCGGCGGTTGAGGCGGGCGTCCGCCAGCAGCATCCGCAGGCCGTGGTCGTGCAGAAGTGAGTTGAGGCCGTCGAGCAGCTCGACGAACCAGGGGTTGCGCAGGTCGTTGAGGAGCACGCCGACCGTGCGGGTGCGCTGCTCGCTGAGGCTGCGCGCGGCCGCGTTGGGCCGGTAGCCGAGCTCCCGCACCGCCTGCAGCACGGCCTCCCGCTTCTCGGGCCGCACCTGTTCGGCGCCGCGCAGCACGAGCGAGACCAGCGACTTGGACACCCCGGCCCGCTCGGCCACGTCGCGGATCGTCGGCGCTCTCATGCTGTGGACCGTTCCATGGGCTGCCATGGCTTGTCAAAGGGTCCGGTGATGCTCCGGTGAGGGTTGACAGCCCCTGAGCATGGGCTTCAGGGTGGCCTGGACAGGTTGTGGACCGGTCCAAAGAGGGGCTGTCATGGTGGATTCGCTCGGTGTCGCCGTCGTCGGGTTCGGCTGGATGGGCCGGGTGCACACCCAGGCGTACGCCCGCGTCCCGCACCACTTCCCGCGGCTGGGCCTGCGCCCGCGGCTGGTGTCGGTCGCCGAGGAGGTGCCGGGTCGGGCCGAGGAGGCCGCCGCACAGTTCGGGTTCGCCTCGACGACCCGGGACTGGCGCGAGGTGGCCAGGGATCCGCGGGTCCAGGCTGTCAGCATCACCGCCCCGAACTTCCTGCACCGTGAGATCGGCGTCGCGATGGCGGAGGCCGGCAAGCACATCTGGATCGAGAAGCCGGTCGGGCTGAGCACGGCGGACGCGCAGGCGGTCGCCGACGCGGTGGCCGGAGCGGGCGTGCAGGGCGCCGTCGGCTTCAACTACCGCAACGCGCCCGCTGTCGAGGCCGCCCGTGAGCTCATCTCCTCGGGCGCCATCGGCACCGTCACCCACGTCCGCCTGCGCCTGTTCAGCGACTACGCCGCCCACCCCGAATCCGCCCTGACCTGGCGCTACGAGAAGCAGCGCGGCGGCAGCGGAGTACTGGGCGACCTCGCCTCGCACGGCGCGGACCTGGCCCGGTTCCTGCTCGGCGACATCGCCTCCCTGACCGCCGACACCGCCGTGTTCATCCCCGAGCGGGCCCGCCCCACCGCCGCGACCGCCGGCCACACCCGCGCCACGGGCGGCGAGCTGGGACCGGTCGAGAACGAGGACTACGTGAACTGTCTGCTGCGCTTCGCCTCCGGCGCCCGCGGCGTCCTGGAGGCCTGCCGGGTCTCGGTCGGCGAGCAGAACAACTACGGCTTCGAGGTGCACGGCACCGAGGGCGCGGTGTTCTGGGACTTCCGCCGGATGAACGAGCTGGGCGTCAGCCGCGGCACCACATACCAGGACCAGCCGGTCAGCACGGTGTACGTCGGCCCGGGCGACGGGGAGTACGGCGCCTTCCAGCCGGGCGCGGCGAACGCCATGGGCTACGACGACCTGAAGGTCATCGAGGCCCACCGGTTCCTGCGCTCGATCGCGGAGGGCAGGCCGCAGGGGGCCACGCTCGCTGACGCCGTGCACGGTGCCGCCGTACTGGAGGCGATGGTGCGCTCGGCGGAGAGCGGCGCGTGGGTCAGCGTCGGGTGATGGACCGGGTCGCCAGCAGTTCCACGCCGGTGACCAGGGCGTCGACGACGGCCGGCGGAGGCGTGTCGGGGACCTCCGGGTCCCAGCCCGGCCGCCGGGTCCGGGCGGAGAGCGGGAGCTCCACCTGGACGCCGCCGCCGCGGGTCAGGTTCACCGGGTTCCTGGCGTGCATGCCCCGCAGGGCGGCGGGGATGTCCGCGAGGTCCGTGACCGGGTCGAACTCCGGGTGCAGGGCGCTCAGCCCCGAGGCGAGGAGGTGCGCTGCGGGGCGGTTGCCCCCGCCGAGGAAGATGGACCGTGGCGTCGCCCGTCTCATGTGGCCGTGCAGCGAGACCGTGACGGCTACGTGGGACAGGAACACCCGCAGGAGTGCGCAGTGCTCCACGGCCATCCGCGGGGACGGGATGTGCACCGGCTCCCGCGCGCCGGGCTGGATGAAGACCAGGCTGGTGGCGCCGCAGCGCTCGGCCACGGAGCGCGCGAGTTCGGCGGTACCGCCCTCGTTGCTGCCGTGCAGCGCGAGAAGTCCCGTCTCGCCGCCCGTCGTGAGCGTGGCCAGAAGGCGGACACCCTCGATCTCCACGTGCTCGGTCCTCGTCGTCACCCGTCTCCTCGACACTCGTCTCCTCGTCTCCTCGTCACCCGTCTCCTCGTCACCCGTCTCCTCGACTCGTCGCCTGCGGTGGCATGTTGTACGGCGTCACCACCTGGATCGCCGACGGCAGCGTAGGCCCCGCGGGCGGCAGGGCGCCGTGGGCGCGCATCACGATGTGGCAGGCCTCGCGCATGTCCTGGCGCAGGTCGTGGTGGAGGACGGCGGAGAGGCGGTGCTCGCGCAGCAGGCGGGTGTTGTCGTGGTCGAGGTCGTGGGCGACGAACACCGCGCACTCGCGGCCCAGGTCCTCGAAGGCACGCAGGGTGGCGATGTTGCCGCCGCCGATCGAGTAGACGGCGCGGATGTCCGGGTCGCGTGCGAGGGCGGCGCGGACCAGGTCGTACTGGGTGGCGTCCAGGCCGTGGCCCTCGGCGATCTCGACCAGCGTGCGGTCCGGGTGGTGGGTGCGCATGGCGCTGCGGAAGCCCATCTCGCGTTCCTCCTCGTTGCGGAAGAAGCCGCTGCTGAGGCTGGTGAGCACATTGCCGGGGCGCTCGCCCAGCCACTGGCCCATGAGGTACGCGGCGGTCGCTCCGGCGGCCCGGTTGTCGATGCCGACATAGCCGAGGCGGGCGGTTGCGGGCAGGTCGGTGACGAGAGTGACGACGGGGATGCCGGACTCGGCGAGCCGGCCGACCGCGGCCGTGACCTCGGGGACGTCCGGGGCCTTGAGGATCACGCCCTGCGAGCCGCGGCGGGCGATCCGGTCCAGGGTCCGGGTCAGCTCGGCCACCGGGCCGGTCTCGCGGAAGTGGAAGCGCGAGCGGACGACGGCCGGGTGGAGCGAGGGCAGCTCCGACTCCAGGGCGGCGCGTACGGCGGTGGAGAACCGCTCCGGCGCCTGCATCACGATGTCGATCATGAAGGTGCGGCCGACCAGGCGGACCTGGGTGCGCTGCCGGTCCAGGTCCGCGATGGCCTGCCGGACCTCCCGCGCGGTGCTCTCACGGACGCCACCCCTGCCGTTCAGGACCCGGTCGACGGTCGCCTCGCTGAGGCCCGCCTGACGTGCGATCTCCCGGATCGGGAAGGGATGGCCCATACGGTGGCTCCTTGAGGGGTTTTTGATGGCCGCGTGCCGGTTGTTCGACGGGTTTGTCATGACAAGAATGGCAGCGCGGCCCGACGGTGTCACCGAGAGCCGTGCCGTCCCCCCCGACCGAAAGGACGCCGATGTCCGCCACCCCCGTGGACCACCGCGCCTGGCTGTCCGAGCGGGACTGCGACCTGGCCGACTTCCGAGAACTCGTCGAGCGGACCACCGACCTCGCGGACTACCCGCATGCCTCCGCCGTCGAGCAGGGCGTCCTGGTCTACGACAGCGAGCGGCTGCGCAAGGCCGAGCGGCGCCCCGTGCGGGCCGAGCTGGTCCGGGCCCTGACCGACGGCCCCGGCATCGTTGTCTTCGAGGGCGCGTTCCCCGACCCGTCCGTCGTCGACCGGCTCAGCGCGGTCTTCGACGCCCTGATCGCCGAACAGCGCGCCTCGGGCGCGAACGCCGGGGACCACTTCGCCAGGCCGGGCGCCAACGACCGTGTGTGGAACGCGCTGGAGAAGGCGGCCCTGTACGACCCCGAGGCGTTCGCCGACTACTACGCGAGCGACATCCTGGCGCTGGTCTCGGCGGCCTGGCTCGGCCCCGGCTACCAGGTCACCTCGCAGGTCAACGTGGTCAACCCGGGCGGCGCGGCGCAGACCGTGCACCGGGACTACCACCTGGGCTTCCTGTCCAACGAGGTCGCGGCCGCCTACCCGGCGCATGTGCACGCCCTCTCCCCCGTGCTCACCCTCCAGGGCGCCGTCGCGCACTGCGACATGCCCGTCGAGTCCGGGCCGACGATGTACCTGCCGTACTCGCAGCGGTACGAACCCGGCTACCTGGCCTGGCGACTGCCGGAATTCCAGGCGTACTTCGAGGCCAACCACGTCCAACTCCCGCTCTCCAAGGGCGACGCGGCCTTCTTCAACCCCGCGCTGTTCCATGCGGCCGGCACCAACCGCTCGGCGGACATCCGCCGCATGGCCAACCTGCTGCAGGTGTCCTCCGCCTTCGGGCGGGCCATGGAGACGGTGGACCGCGAGGCCGTCGCGAACGCGATGTTCCCCGTGCTGCTCAGGCGCGGCGCCGAGGGGGTCGGTGAGGAGTGGCTGGAGAACGTGATCGCCGCGAGCGCCGAGAGCTACCCCTTCCCCACCAACCTCGACAGCGATCCGCCGGTCGACGGTCTTGCCCCGCCCGCGCAGGCGGACGTCGTACGGCGCGCACTGCGCGAGTCATGGACGCCCGAGGTTCTTCGGGACGCACTGCGGGCCGGCGCCGAGCGCCGTGAAAGCTGAAAGGACCCGGAACGTCATGGGACTTCTCGACGACAAGGTCGTCCTCGTCAACGGCGGCAGCCAGGGCGTCGGCGCCGCCATCGCGCGGGCCGCGGTCCGTGAGGGCGCCGTGGTGGCCGTGACCGGGCGGCGTCCGGCACCGGGCGAGGCGCTGGTGACCGAGCTGACGGCGGCCGGCGGCAAGGCGATGTTCGTGCGCGCCGACCTCTCGGACGCCGAGCAGGCGGGGACCGCCGTGGGTGACGTGGTCGCCGCGTACGGGCGGATCGACTGCCTGGTCAACTCCGCCGGGCTGACCTCGCGTGGCACGCTCCTCGACACCACGCCCGAGCTGTTCGACCAGCACATCGCGATCAACCTGAGGGCGCCGTTCTTCGCGATGCAGGCCGCCGTCGCGGACATGGTCTCCCGGAAGGCGTCCGGCACGGTCGTCAACATCATCACCTCCTCGGCGCACGGCGGGCAGCCGTTCCTGGCGCCGTACGTCGCCGCGAAGGCGGGCCTGATCGGCCTGACCCGCAACGCGGCGCACGCGCACCGCTGGGACCGGATCCGGATCAACGGCCTCAACATCGGCTGGACGGCGACCGAGGGCGAGGACGCCACGCAGCGGAAGTTCCACGACGCCGAGGACGACTGGCGCGAGGAGGCCGCCGCCAGGCTCCCGATGGGCAAGCTCGGCCAGCCGGACGAGATCGCGGACTTCGCGGTCTTCCTGCTGTCGGACCGCTCGGGCGTCGTCACGGGTTCGGTCATCGACTGGGACCAGAACGTCCTGGGCGGCCTGGACTGATCCATGCCCGTTCCAGCCCGTCCGGGGGTGCCCCCTCCGGGGGAGTTCGAGGACGAGCCCGAAGGGCGATCGGGGTCCGGGGCGGAGCCCCGGCAACGGACAGCAACCACACACCAGGAAACAGGAAAGCAGCGGAGCTCATGCGTATCGGAATCCTCGGCCTCGGCCGCATCGGCGCCTTCCATGCCGAGACCCTCTCCGGACTCGACGCGGTCGAGTCGCTGGTGCTCACCGACCCGTTCGCGGACGCCGCCAAGTCCGCGGCGGAGCGCTTCGGCGGCGAGGTCGTGGACTCGCCGGAGGCCCTGCTGGCCGCCGGTGTGGACGGCATCGTGATCGCGGCCGCGACGGACGCCCACCCCGGGCTGATCCTGGCCGGGGTCGAGGCCGGTGTCCCGGTCTTCTGCGAGAAGCCCGTCGCCAGGACGATGGCCGAGGGCGTCGAGGTCCTCAAGGCCGTCGAGGGCAGCGACGTGCCGATCCAGATCGGCTACAACCGCCGCTTCGACGCCGGATTCGTCGCCGCCCGCGCCGCCGTGCACAGCGGCGAGCTGGGCAAACTGCACACCGTACGGTCGACCACGCTGGACCCGGCGCCCCCGCCGGCCGCGTACATCGCCGCCTCCGGCGGCATCTTCCGCGACTGCTCCGTCCACGACTTCGACATCATCCGCTGGGTGACGGGCCGCGAGGTCGTCGAGGTGTACGCGGTCGGGGGCAACCGGGGCGCCGACTACATCAAGGACGCGGGCGACGCCGACACCACCGGCGCCATCCTCACCCTCGACGACGGCACGATCGCCGTGGTGTCCAACTCCCGCCACAACGCGCGCGGTTACGACGTCCGCATGGAGATCCACGGATTCCAGGACTCCATCGCGGTGGGCCTGGAGGACAAGCTGCCGCTGCGCTCGGTCGAGCCTGGCGTGTCCTTCCCGGCCGGCACCCCGCACGACTTCTTCATGGACCGCTTCACCGAGGCCTACCGTGCCGAACTCACCGCGTTCACCGAGGTCGTCGCCGGTACCCGGCCCTCGCCCTGCACGGTGGCGGACGCCCTGGAGGCCGGCTGGATCGCCGACGCGTGCACCCTGTCGCTGCACGAGCACCGGCCCGTGACGATCGCCGAGGTCCGCACCGCCTGACCGTGCCCACCGTTCTCGTGTTCCGGGCGCGGGGCGGCCTCCGGCGCCCGGAACACGAGTATCACGGGTATGCGACACACCTCGTGAACGCGCCGTCTCCCGCGAGGAGTTACCCTGCGCAGCGTGATCGCCATCGGCACGGGCCGAGCGGGCTCGCCCTTCGCCCGTGATCCGGAGCGCACCGGACACCGGGTGACCGTCCCAGAGGAGCAGGAGACGGCGGCCGGAAAGTTCCAGAGCGTGCACGTCGACGGCCGGGCCTACGACCAGTAACGCATCGAGGAGGAACGAAGTCATGAGCGACACGGTCCGCGAACCCCTGCGCATCGGCGTCCTGGGCGCCGCACGGATCACCGAGCGCGCCCTGATCGACCCCGCCCGCAGGGGCGGCCACCGCCTGGTCGCGGTGGCCGCCCGCGACCGGTCCCGCGCCGAGGCCTTCGCCGCCGCGCACGGCGTGCAGCGGGTCGCTCACTCGTACGCCGACCTGCTCGCCGACCCCGAGGTCGAGGTCGTCTACAACCCGCTCGCCAACGGCCTGCACGGCCCGTGGAACAGCGCGGCCCTCGCGGCCGGCAAGCACGTCCTGAGCGAGAAGCCGTCCGCGAGCAACGCGGAGGAGGCCGCCGAGGTGCGGGAGGCGGCGGCGAAGGCCGGCACGGTCTTCATGGAGGCGTTCCACTACCTCTTCCACCCGCTCACCCGCCGTCTGCACGAGCTCCTCGAAAGCGGTGAACTGGGCGACCTGCGGCGGGTGGAGACGACGGTCGCGATACAGGCCCCCGCGGACACCGACCCGCGCTGGTCCCTGCCGCTCGCCGGCGGCGCCGTGATGGACCTGGGCTGCTACAGCCTGCACGCCCAGCGGATGCTGGCGCCGTGGGCGGGCGGCGCGCCGCGACTCGTCTCCGCGCGCGGCGGGGAGCGGGCGGGCGCACCGGGCATCGACGAATGGCTCGACGCCGACCTGGAGTTCCCGGGCGGGGCCACCGGATCGGCGCGCTGCCACATGGCGTACGACAAGCTGGAGATGAGCTGCCGCATCGTCGGCAGCCGGGGCGAGGTCCACGCCCCGAACTTCGTCCTCCCCCAGCTCGACGACCGGCTGGTGATCCGTACGGCACAGGGTGAGCGGACGGAGCACCTCGGGACCCGGTCGTCGTACACGTACCAGTTGGAGGCGTTCGCGGCGCGGGTCCGGGAGGGTGTCGCGCTGCCACTGGACGCGGACGACGCGGTGGCGACGATGACGCTGATCGACGCGTGCTACCGGGCGGCTGGGTTCGAGCCGCGGCCGCGCTCGGCCGTGGGCGGGTAGGCGAACGCCGTCGGCGTCAGACGCGCCAGCACCGACCCCATGGCGCGGTGGACGGCGTCACGCCACTCCTCGACGGGGGCGAGCGTCTCGAAGCCGTGGCGGCCGTGCGGTACGTCGACCACCTCGACGTCCGTCCCGGCGTCCTTGGCCGCTGCCAGGAACTCCTCGACGGTGACGGCGATCTCGGGCATCTCCAGGCCCACGCGGGTCAGCACGACCGGCAGGTTGCCCGCGTGCGCCACCGCCTCGGCGGGGAGGAAGCCGCTGCCGGCCAGCCCCCAGTTCGGCATCGGCGCCAGGATCGGATAGGTCGCGGCGACGCAGCGCAGCCACACCGGTCGAGCCCGCAGCCAGTCCGCCATGATGAGCCCGCCCGCCGAGAAGAACCACAGCGCGATCCGGTCCGCGTCCACCCGGGGGTCCGCCCGCGCCAGCTCCACCGCGGCGGCCACGTCCTCGGCGGCGCGCTCGTAGTCGGCCACGTCGTGCAGACGGTGGTCCAGGGTGACGCCCACCGCACCCTGCGCTGCCGCGAGGCGGGCGTACCCCATCAGGGTCGGCCAGTCCCGCGGGGTCGGCCGGACCCCGGCGGGCACCGGGCCGCCATGCACGAAGACCACCGCCGGGCGCGGGCCCTCGGCGTCGGGCGGCAGGTACAGGTCGACGTTGCCCCTGCGCTCGCGCGGCAGTTCGGGCACGTCCAGCGGGAACGGCCGCAGATGCGGGGGCGGTTGGGTGTCGTCGGCCGGCTTCAGCCGCTGTCCCTCGCCGGCCGCGGCCCGCAGCAGGGCCACGGCGAGTTCGGTCGGGCAGGACAGCATCGGCCAGTGTCCGGTGGCCAGTTCGAAGAAGCTCACCCGGGGATCGGCCAGGAACCGCAGGTCGGGGTCGCCCAGGCTCACCAGCTGCTGGACCAGCGCGATGCTCGCGCCGTTCCTGGTGCACAGCACGCCGGTGGTGGGGACCGCGGTCACCGCGCCGGTCAGCCGCAGCGGCTGGAGCAGGGTGGCCGTCGGCTGCGGTGCGGCCAGCGCGACGAGCCGGTCCATCGCGGTGTCGGACACGCCGGCCGTGCTGCCCCAACGCTGCCATTCCGCACGGGACTTGGGCGCCCGCGCCCCGTCGGCCCCCTCCGTCCCGGCCTCCGACCCGGCCCGCTCGGCCACCTGCGCGCGCAGGTCCGGGTCGGGCACCGCGGCCAGGGCAGGGATGCCGTCCTTCGGCATCCCCGTGTCCAGGCAGACGATCCGGGCGATGCGCTCCGCCCGCCGGTCGGCGGCGCCCACCACGGGATGGATGCCGTAGCCGTGGCCCACCAGCACGATGTCCCCACCGGCCGCCGCGTCCACCGAGTCGATCGCCGCGATCACATCCGCGATGTGTGTCTCCAGGTCGATGCGGACCCCCGTGCCGCGCCGGGACCCGTCGAGTCCGGTGAGGGCGACCGAGTGCACCTCCGCGCCCGACGCGGCCAGCCGCGCGGCTGTCTCCTGCCACACGTGTGCGCCGGTGAACGCGCCTGCCACCAGAACGAATACGGTCATGAGCCTCTCCTCCAGTACGTCGCCGTCCGCGGACCTGGCCCCCTCCGCCAGGTCCGCGCTCGCCGGTACCGTAGGAACTCCCCCTGAGGGAGGTTCAACCGTCCATGTCCTACGACGGCCTGTGGAGCATCGGGGAGCTTGCCGAACATGCGGGCGTCACGGTCAAGACCGTGCGCTTCTACTCCGACCGCGGTCTGCTGCCGGAGACCTCGCGCAGCGCCGGCGGACACCGCCGCTACGGCCACGGCGCCCTGGACCGGCTGCGGCTGATCCGTTCCCTGCGCGGCCTCGACCTGCCGCTGCCCGAGGTACGCCGCGTCCTCGACGAGGCGGAGGGCGAGCCGGGCGGTGCGTTCGAGCACGCGGTGGCCGGCCGGCTGCGCGCACTCGGCTCCGAGCTGAGGGCCCTGCGCTGGCGGGAGGCCGCGCTGCGGCTGGTGCAGGAGTGTCCGCCCGAGGAGCGGGCCGACCGGCTGCGTCTGATCGGTGCGGTGAGCGCCCCGCCGAGCACGGCCCCGCTGGCCCGGTTCTGGCGTGCCTGGCTGCCGGTGCGGATGCCGGCCCGCTCGGTCAAGGCGTTCCTGGAGGTGGCGGTCCCGCAGCCGCCGGACGATCCGGACCCGGCCCAGGTGTTCGCGTTCGCCCGGCTGCACGCCCTCACGACCCGCCCGTGCAGCGGCGCCGGGCAGCCGCAGCCGGAGGCGCACCGGGCCGCGGGCGCCAGCGGGTCGGCCGTCCTGTATGCGGGCCTCGCCGAGGCGTACGACCTGGCGGGCGTGCGACTGCGCCGGGACCTCGCCCCGTGCCCCGACGAGGCGCTGGACGCCTTCGTCTCCGCGTACGCGAGCGCGTACGGCACCCGGGACACCCCGGACTTCCGCCGGCGGCTGGCGCGGCAGCTCGCGGCCGACCCGCGGATCGACCGCTACTGGGAGCTGGTGACGGTGGTGGTGACCCCTCCGGGCCGCCGTCCGGAGCCGACCCCCGGATCGGCGCACGACTGGCTGCTCGCGGCCCTGGCCGAGCAGACCACGGCGACCGCCTGAACCCGCCTCCGGCCGACTCTGTCATGATCGGCGCCATGGCCGCACGGATCGTTCCCGCCCATGTCACCGACATCCAGCAGGTCCTGGCGGACCACGCCCGCTACTGGGGCGAGCGCGACTTGCGCGCCCTCCATCTCCTGCCCCTGGTGCACGAGTTCGGGTCGACGTGTCTGGTCGCCCGCTCGGACGACGGCATCCTCGGCTATCTCATCGGCTTCGTCACGCCCGACGGCACCGGGTACGTGCATCTGGTCGCGACGAGGGACGATGCCCGCGGCATCGGTCTGGGGCGCGCGTTGTACGCGGCCTTCACCGAGGCCGCGCGGCGTCAGGGCGCGGTCCGGCTGAAGGCGATCACGACCGTCGGCAACGAGGGTTCCACGGCCTTCCATCGCAGCCTGGGCTTCGATGTCCGTGTGGAGGAGGAGTACAACGGCCCCGGTCAGCCCCGGGTCGTCTTCACCCGTGCGGAGACGTGAGTACGTCAGCGGTACAGCGCCGGCCGCTCCACCAGCCGCACCTCCACCCGGCCGCCCTGCTCCAGCGCCCGCACCCCCGCCTCGCACACCGCCGCCACCGCGTAGCCGTCCCACACGCTCGGGCCGGTGACCTCGCCGCGGCGGGTGGCGTCGACCCAGGCCTGGACCTCGCGGTCGTAGGCGTCGGCGAAGCGTTCGACGAAGTCCTGGGCGATGGTCCCGCCCCAGCGGCCGGCCATGTTGGTGACCATGGCGTGGCCGTCGCCGATGCGGGCGGTGCCGCGTTCGCACACCACCTCGGCCTGGACCTGGTAGCCGAAGCCGCAGTTGACGAAGATCTCGACGTCGACGACGGCGCCGCCGTCGGTCTCGAAGACGACGAACTGCGGGTCCTGGATCCCGTCCGGCGCGTTGGCGGACGGCGTGGGGCGCAGGACCGTGACGGAGGTGATCTCCTGGTCGAGGAGCCAGCGCGTCACGTCCATCTCGTGCACGACGGAGTCGTTGATGAGCATCTCGCTGCTCCACCCGGGCGGGGAGGCGACGTTGCGGTGCCGGTTGTGCAGCATCAGCGGGCGGCCCAACTGGCCTGTGTTCAGCAGGGACTTGAGTTTCATGTACTCGGCGTCGTAGCGCCGCATGAAGCCGACCTGGACCAGGCGCCGGCCCAGCCGCTGCTCGGCCTCCAGCACGCGCAGTGCGGACGCCGCGTCGGGGGTGAGCGGCTTCTCGCACAGCACGGGCAGATCGTGCTCGAACGCCGCCAGCAGGGCCGCCTCGTGGGCGGGTCCCGGGGAGGCGACCAGTACCGCGTCGACATCGGCCGCCGCCATGGCGGCGGCCGGGTCGGTGTAGGCGGTGCAGCCGTCGACGCGGGCGGCGACGGCCTTGGCGCGTTCCGCGTCCACGTCCACGACGGCACTCACTCTGGCCCCGCTGGTGACCTCCTGGATACGGCGTACGTGGTCGGCGCCCATCTTGCCGGTACCGACTACGGCGACTTGCAGTGTTCCGGGCTGAGCCATGGTCGTCCCCCTTGGACGGTCAGGCGCCGCAGGACCTCAGGAACTTGCGTGTCCGCACGGCGATCGGCAGCGGCTTGTCCGGTTCGCAGGGGTACATGTCCTGCTCGACGATCGCGAAGAGCTCCACCCCGAGCCGCTGCGCCGCGGCCAGCACCGGCTCCAACTCCGGCACACCGGAAGGGGGTTCGCACATCACTCCGCGCTGCACCGCGGGGCCGAAGGGGACCTCGTTCTGCACGACGTCCGCGAGGATCTCCGGGTCGACCTGCTTGAGGTGGAGATAGCCGATGCGTTCGCCGTAGGTCTCGATCAGCTTGACGCTGTCG
Source organism: Streptomyces sp. NBC_00461 (assembly GCF_036013935.1). Lineage (NCBI taxonomy): Bacteria > Bacillati > Actinomycetota > Actinomycetes > Kitasatosporales > Streptomycetaceae > Streptomyces > Streptomyces sp. NBC_00461. The sequence continues at coordinate 8,560,501 of NZ_CP107902.1, read as the reverse complement.
CCGCCGCAGTAGGCGTAGTGCCCGGTGTCCAGGCAGAGGCTGACCAGTTCGTCGTCGGTGGAGTCGAGGAAGCGCTCGACGTGGTCCTCGGTGTCTATGTGGGTGTCGGCGTGCGGGTGCACGACGATGTCGAGGCCGTACGTCTCCTTCACCTCGTGCCCGAGCCGTTCCATGCCCTTGGTCAGATGCGCCCACTGCTCGTGGGTCAGCTCCGGCGGCTCCAGGATCTCGGCGGTCTTGTCGTCCCGCCAGAAGGAGGGGATGACCACCAGGTGCTTCGCCCCCATGGCCTGGGTGAGCGCGGCGACCTGGCTGACGTGCTCCCAGGTGGACTCCCAGACGGACGGGCCGCGGTGCAGTCCGGTGAAGACCGTGCCCGCCGAGACCTTCAGGTCCCGCTTCGCGATCTCGTCGGTGAGGCGGGCCGGGTCGGTCGGCAGATAGCCGTACGGGCCCAGCTCGATCCACGGGTAGCCGGCCTCGGCGACCTCGTCGAGGAAGCGTTCCCAGGGCACCTGCCGGGGGTCGTCGGGGAACCAGACGCCCCAGGAGTCGGGCGCCGATCCGACCCGGATCCGGTCCAGGGCGCCGGCCATGTCAGGAGGTTCCTTCCGGAGTCTTCGCCACGGTGCCGGTGAGGTCGGCGGCTTCGGGGAGTTCCTCGACGTCGACACCGCTGACCTGGGACAACTCATGCTTGAGTGCGGCGAGTTCGGCGCCGCCCGCCATGTGGTTGGTCAGTTCCTCAAGGGTGATGTCGCTGCGTTCGGCGGAGAGTTCGAGGGTACCCAGGCGCAGCACGCTGAAGTGGTCGCCGACCATGTAGGCGTGGTGCGGGTTGTGGGTGATGAAGATGACGCCCAGGCCCCGGTCGCGGGCCGCGGCGATGTACTTGAGCACGACGCCGGACTGCTTCACACCCAGCGCGGCGGTGGGCTCGTCCAGGATCAGCACGCGGGCGCCGAAGTAGACGGCGCGGGCGATGGCGACGCACTGGCGCTGGCCGCCGGAGAGGGTGCCGATGGGCTGTTCGAGGTTGTCCAGGACGATGCCCATGTTGCGCAGTTCCTCGTCCGCGGTCCTCTTCATCCGCTCGATGTCGAGGCGGCGCACGGGCCAGGGGCCCTTGGTCATCTCGGAGCCGAGGAAGAAGTTGCGCCATACGGGCATCAGCGGGACGGTCGCGAGGTCCTGGTAGACGGTGGCAATGCCCTTGTCGAGCGCGTCACGCGGGGTGGAGAAGCGCACCGGGGCACCGTCCACGAGGAACTCGCCCTCGGTGTGCTGGTGCAGCCCGGAGATGATTTTGATGAGGGTGGACTTGCCGGCGCCGTTGTCGCCGAGCACGCAGGTGACCTGGCTGGGGCGGACCTGCAGGCTCACCCCGTGCAGGGCACGGATGTTGCCGTACGACTTGCCCGCGTTGCGCAGTTCGACGATCGGGCCGTCCTCGCCCTCGGGCACGGTGTCCTGGAGGATGGCTCCGTGGGTTCCGGTCTTGTTGCTTGTCATCGGGTCACCTCCTGGTCATGGCGCGCTGGACCCACAGATTGATCAGGACGGCGCCGAGCAGCATGACGCCGAGGAAGGCCTTGAACCAGTCGGGGTTCCAGCCGGCGTAGACGATGCCCTGCTGCACCATGCCGAACATGAACGCGCCGAAGACCGGGCCGATCGCCGAGCCGTAGCCGCCGGTCAGCAGACAGCCGCCGATCACCGCCCCGGAGATGTAGATCAGCTCGATGCCGACGCCCTCGCCGGACTGCACGGTGTTGAACGAGAACAGCTGGTGCATGCCCACGAACCAGGCGCCGAAGCCGACCAGCATGAACAGCGAGATCTTGGTGAAGGCCACCGGGACACCGACCGCGCGGGCCGACTCCTTGTTGCCGCCGACCGCGAAGGTCCAGTTGCCGTACTTGGTGCGCAGCAGCACCCACGAGGCGATCGCGGCGAACAGCAGCCACCAGAAGACGGTGATCTTCACCTGGACGCCGCCGATGTCGAAGCTGGAGGCGAAGACCTTCCTGGCCTGGTCGAAGCCGTCCATGTTGCTGATGTCGTCGGTGGCCACGTTGCCGGTGACCATCTTGGTCACCGCGAGGTTGACGCCCTGGAGGATCAGGAAGGTGCCCAGGGTGACCAGGAAGCTGGGCAGGCCGGTCCTGACCACCATCCAGCCGTTGAAGAACCCGATGCCCAGCGACACGACCAGCGCGGCGATCACGCCGACCCATACGTTCATCGTCAGCTGGTAGCTGATCATGCTCGCGGTCAGCGCCGAGGTGATCACCCCGACACCGGCGGACAGGTCGAACTCGCCGCCGATCATCAGCAGGGCCACCGGGATCGTCACGATCCCGAGCGTGGAGGACTGGTAGAGGATGTTCGCCATCGAGCTGCCGTCGCGCACCGGTGGCGCCGCGATCAGGAAGAACACGTACACCGCGACGGCGCCGAGGAAGACGCCCACCTCGGGACGGGCCAACACCCTGACCATCAGGGGACGTTCGGCCGTACGGCCGTCACTCCCCTTGGGGCCGGGGGCCGGCGGTGTCTTCACCGCCGGCTCGGCGTGCTGGGTCATACGGATCACCGAGTGCCCTTCGCGGCGAACTTGGCGACCACGTCGACGTTCGACTTGTCGACGAACGCCGGCCCGGTCAGGACGGGCTGCTCACCGCCGCCGCTGTAGTTGCCGTTGTTCTTGTAGAGCCACAGCGAGTCGACCGCCAGGTAGCCCTGCAGATACGGCTGCTGGTCCACCGCGAACTCGATGGTGCCCTTGCTGATGGCCCCGGTCAGTTCCTTGTTGAGGTCGAAGGTGGCGACCTTGGCCTTGCTGCCCGCGTCGCCGACCGACTGCACGGCGATCAGCGCGATCGGGGCGCCGAGGGCGACCACGTGGTCGATCGCGCTGTCCTGCTTGAGCTTGGCGGTGATCGTCGACTTCACGGACGGCGCGTCGGTGCCGTTGACATAGGCCCTCTCCAGCTTGCCGGAGAACGTCTTCTCCACGCCGTCGCAGCGCTGGGTGAGGCCGACGTTGCCCTGCTCCTGAATGACGCAGAGGGCCTTTTTGGATCCGAGTGCGTTCAGCTTGTTGCCAAGCGCCTCACCGGCCACCGTCTCGTCCTGGCCGAAGAACTCCATCAGGCCGAGCTTCTTCCAGTCGCTGAGACCGGAGTTGAGGCCCACCACGGGTATGTTCGCCGACTTCGCCTTGCCGATGACGCCCTTCAGGGCGTCAGGCTTTGCAAGGGTGACGGCGATGCCGTCGACCTTCTGGTCGATCGCGTTCTGCACCAGGTTGGACTGGGTGCCCGCGTTCGGGTCGGCGGAGTAGATGAGCTTGATGTTGTCCTTGTCCGCGGCGGCCTGGGCGCCCTTGCGGACGATGTCCCAGAAGGTGTCCCCGGGAGCCTGGTGCGTGACCAGCGCGACGGTCATACGGGGCGTGGTCGCCTTGCCGGCCGAGGCGTTGCCTCCGCCCTCTTCGGACTTCTTGCCCCCCGAACTGCTGGAGCAGCCGGCGAGGGTCAGGGCAGCTGCTGCGGCCACCGCCACGACGGGTACGAGTCTGCGGGAGCGGGGGTGAGAAGAGCGGTCCATCTTTCCTGGCACCTCACTGTGCGTTGCGGGGGGAAAGGGAGAGGGGGATCACGAAGATCCAGGGCCCGGGATCTTGGCATGTCCGGGTCGTCGGCCGCAAACGCGGCGGTTGGCCTGGGACGGGATCAAACCCCCGGCCGCGCCCGCTGTCAATACTTTGTTAAGACATCATTTCACGTACAGGTCCGAATGTAAGTACAAACTATTGACAGCATCGCCCTTCGAGGCCTACACCTGGGAGGCGGCAGGCCCTCCGGGACCCGCACCCCCACACGAGGAGCGTCGCGCATGGCCGAGTCAGCCCAGCCCTTCGACTTGATCACTATGGGCCGTATCGGGGTGGATCTCTACCCCCTGCAGTCAGGCGTGGACCTGGCGAAGGTCGAGACCTTCGGCAAGTTCCTCGGCGGTTCGGCGACGAATGTGGCGGTTGCGGCCGCGAGGCTCGGCCGCTCCACCGCGGTGATCACCCGTACCGGGGACGACCCCTTCGGCACCTATCTGCACGAGGCGCTGAAGGAGTTCGGCGTCGACGACCGCTGGGTCGCGCCCGTCGCCGCCTACCCGACACCGGTGACCTTCTGCGAGATCTTCCCTCCGGATGACTTCCCTCTCTACTTCTACCGGCAGCCTAAAGCCCCTGACCTGGAGATACACACCGAGGAGCTGGACTTCTTCGCCATTCGGGCGACCCGGGTCTTCTGGATCACCGGCACCGGGCTGAGCGAGGAGCCGAGCCGCTCGGCCACCCTCGCCGCCCTCAAGGCGCGCGACAGGGCGGGCACGACCGTCTTCGACCTCGACTGGCGGCCCATGTTTTGGAGGGACCCGGAGGAGGCCCGCCCGTACTACGCGGAGGCGCTGCGGCACGCCACGGTCGCCGTCGGCAACCTCGACGAGTGCGAGGTGGCCACCGGCGTCCGCGAGCCGCGAGCCTGCGCCGAGGCGCTGCTGGCGGCCGGTGTGGAGCTGGCGGTCGTCAAGCAGGGCCCCAAGGGCGTGCTCGCCGTGCACCGCGACGGCACCACCGCCGAGATCGAGCCGGTGCCGGTCGAGGTGGCCAACGGCCTCGGCGCGGGCGACGCCTTCGGCGGCGCACTCGTCCACGGGCTGCTGTCCGGATGGGAGTTGGCTGAAATCGTGCGGTACGCCAACGCGGCCGGTGCCCTTGTCGCCTCCCGTCTCGCCTGTTCCTCCGCGATGCCCACCGAGGCCGAGGTCGAAGACCTCCTCGCGCGCGCCACTGCCTGAACGGAGCCTTTCGTTGACCATCAGCATCCCCGACCTCGTCTCGGTCAGGGCCCGCCATCCCGAAGCCGTCGCCGAAGCGGCCGCCCGGCGCGTCCGGCGCCCGCTCGTCGGCGACAGCGGCCGCCTGATGATCGTGGCCGCCGACCACCCGGCCCGTGGTGCGCTCGGCGTCGGCGAGCGTCCACTCGCCATGGCCAACCGGGCGGACCTGCTGGAGCGCCTGTGCGTCGCGCTCTCGCGGCCCGGCGTCGACGGGGTGCTGGCCACCGCCGACATCCTGGAGGACCTCCTCCTGCTCGGGGTGCTGGAGAACAAGGTCGTCATGGGCTCCATGAACCGCGGGGGCCTGGCGGGCGCCGCCTTCGAGATGGACGACCGCTTCACCGGCCACCGCGCCGAGGACATCGCCCGCCTGCGCTTCGACGCGGGCAAGCTGCTGCTGCGTATCGACTACGACGACCCGGGCTCGCTGACCACCCTGGAGTCCACCGCCCGCGCCGTCGACGCCATGGCGGCACACCGGCTCCCCCTGTTCGTCGAGCCGTTCGTCTCCCGCCGCGTCGACGGCCGGGTCCGCAACGACCTGTCCGCCGAGGCCGTCACCAGGTCCGTCGCCATCGCCTCGGGCCTGGGCGGCACCTCCGCCTACACCTGGCTGAAGCTGCCCGTCACCGACGACCCGGACGACATGGGCGAGGTCCTGGAGACCTCCACGCTGCCGGCCGTCCTGCTCGGCGGCGAGGTGGGCGAGTCCGCGGCGGAACAGGACGGCGCGTACGAGCGCTGGCGCAAGGCGCTCAAGCTCCCCACCGTGCAGGGCCTGGTCGTCGGCCGGTCGCTGCTCTACCCGGCCGGGGGCAGTGTGGAAGCAGCGGTCGACACGGCCGTAGGCCTGCTGTGACGTGGTTGTCGTGACACGGAGGAACGCAATGACGTATCACCTTCCCGCCGGAAAGGCCCTCGGCGGCCCCTACGTCGTGGACATCACGCCGGAGAAGGCCGGCTGGGGCTACTCCAGCCTGCGCGTCCTGGAGCTGCCGCCGGGCGGCACGCACACCTTCGACACCGGCGACAGCGAGTGGATCGTGCTGCCGCTGAGCGGCGGCTGCACGGTGTCGGCCGCCGACGACTTCGGCCACGACACCTTCGAACTCACCGGCCGCGACAGCGTGTTCAGTGGCGTCAGCGACTTCGCCTACGTGCCGAGGGACGCCCGTACGACGGTCACGTCCGACGGCGGCGGGCGGTTCGCGCTCACCGGGGCGCGCTGCGGCCGGCGGCTGCCCGCCCGCTACGGACCGGCATCGGCCGTACCGGTGGAGCTGCGCGGCACGGGGAACTCCTCCCGCCAGGTCAACAACTTCGGCGCGGCCGCCCGCGCCGGAGGCGCTGATGGACAGGGTTTCGACTGCGACAAGCTGATCGCGGTCGAGGTGATCACGCCGGGCGGCAACTGGTCGTCCTTCCCGCCGCACAAGCACGACGAGCACCGGCCCGGCGAGGAGTCCGTCCTCGAAGAGGTCTACTACTTCGAGTTCGCCGACCACGACGGCACCCCCGGTCTCGGCTACCAGCGCGTCTCCCCGTCCGGGCAGGGCCGTAACACGGACGTCCTGGCCGAGGTCCGCAGCGGAGACGTCGTGTTGATCCCCGACGGATGGCACGGGCCGTCCATGGCCGTGCCCGGCCACCACATGTACTACCTGAACGTCATGGCGGGCCCCGAGCCCGAGCGCGCCTGGCTGATCTGCGACCACCCCGACCACGCCTGGGTCCGCGACAGCTGGCCCGAGCAGCCTGTCGACCCCCGCCTCCCCCTCTACACGGCCCCGGAGAAGTCCTGATGAGCACCCCCACCCGCCGCCTGACCACAGCCCAGGCCCTGGTGCGCTTCCTGTCCGTCCAGTACACCGAGCGCGACGGCGTACGCCACCGGCTGATCGCCGGGACCTGGGGCATCTTCGGCCACGGCAACGTGGCGGGCCTCGGCCAGGCTCTGATGGAGGCAGGCATCGAACCAGGCGCAGCGATGCCGTTCCACCAGGGGCGCAACGAGCAGGCGATGGTGCACGCGGCCGTCGGCTACGCCCGGCAGCTCGACCGCCTGTCCGCGCAGGCGGTGACGACCTCCATCGGCCCGGGTGCCACGAACCTGGTCACCGGCGCCGCCCTGGCCACCATCAACCGCCTCCCGGTCCTGCTGCTGCCCGGCGACTACTTCGCCACGCGTGCAGCCGACCCGCTGCTCCAGCAGCTGGAGCACCCGACCGAGGCGGACGTCTCCGTCAACGACACCCTGCGCCCGGTGTCGAGGTACTTCGACCGCGTCACCCGCCCCGAGGCCCTGATCCCCTCGGCCCTGAACGCCATGCGGATCCTCGCCGACCCCGCCGAGACCGGCGCGGTCACGCTGGCCCTTCCCCAGGACGTGCAGGCGGAGGCCTACGACTGGCCGGAGGAGTTCTTCGCCGAGCGCGTATGGCATGTACGGCGTCCCGCGCCCGACGCGTTCGAGCTGGCAAAGGCGCTGGAGGCGATCCGGGCCGCCGAGCGTCCGCTGATCGTCGCGGGCGGCGGCATCCACCACAGCCGGGCCGAGGAGGCGCTGAAGGCCCTGGTGGACGCCACCGGCATCCCGGTCGCCTCGACGCAGGCGGGCAAGGGCTCGCTGCGCCACGACCATCCCGCCGACCTCGGCGGCATCGGCCACACCGGCACGGCGGTCAGCGACGACATCGCGCGCACGGCGGACCTGGTGATCGGCGTCGGCACCCGCTACACGGACTTCACCACCGCCTCCCACACCCTCTTCCAGAACCCGGACGTCCGCTTCGTCAACCTCAACATCGCCGCGTTCGACGCCCACAAGCTGGCGGCGCGCCCGCTCGTCTGCGATGCGCGGGCGGGTCTGGAGGCGCTCCTGGACGGGCTGGCCGGCCACCACGTCGGTGACGGGTTCGAGGCCGAGTACCGGGCCGGCAGGGCGCGTTGGGAGCAGGTGGTCGAGGCGGCCTACAGCGCGCCCGACGAGAACGCCGTACCGACCCAGACGCAGGTGCTCGGCGCCCTGGACGCGGTCGTCGGCGACGACGACGTCGTGATCAACGCGGCCGGTTCGCTCCCCGGCGACCTGCACAAGCTGTGGCGGGCGCGCAGCCCCCGCCAGTACCACCTGGAGTACGGCTACTCCTGCATGGGCTACGAGATTCCGGCCGGCATCGGCGTCCAGCAGGCCACTCCCGACACCCCGGTCTGGTCCCTGGTGGGCGACGGCACCTACCTGATGATGCCGACCGAGATCGTCACGGCCGTCCAGGAGGGCCTGCCGGTCAATCTCGTGCTCATCCAGAACCACGGCTACGCGTCCATCGGCGGCCTCTCCGAGGCGGTCGGCGGCGAGCGCTTCGGCACCGCCTACCGCTACCGGGCCGCCGACGGGACGTTCTCCGGTGCCCCGCTCCCGGTCGACCTGGCCGCCAACGCGGGCAGCCTCGGCATGGACGTCCTGCGCGCCAAGACGGTGCGCGAGCTGCGCGAGGCGCTCGCCACGGCCCGCGCCTCCGACCGCCCGACCTGCGTCTACGTCGAGACCGACACCGCCACCCCGACCGCTCCCCCGGCCGAGGCCTGGTGGGACGTGCCGGTGGCCGAGGTCGCCTCCCGTGAGGCGGCGTCGAACGCCCGCGAGGAGTACGACCGCCAGGTCGTCGACCGGCGCCGTCACCTCTGAACTCCCCGCACCTGAAAGGCCCTCGCACCATGAAGACCCTCACCCGCCGGTCCGACGCGGGCATCAACCTCGGTTCCCCCAACCACTCCTGACGATTCGTCAGCTCATCAGAGGGAGGTATCCCATGGCGAGGACCGGCGCCGGCCCACGTGCCACGACGGCAGCACTCGACTCGCTGGACTTCGCCCTGGACCGGGGCAGTCCGGTGCCGCTGTACTACCAGCTCGCCCAGCAGCTGGAGGCGGCGATCGAGCACGGGGTCCTCGCCCCGGGAAACCTCCTGGGCAACGAGATCGACCTCTCGACCCGGCTCGGCCTGTCCAGACCGACCGTCCGCCAGGCCATCCAGTCCCTGGTCGACAAGGGGCTTTTGGTGCGCCGCCGCGGCGTCGGCACGCAGGTGGTGCACAGCCAGGTCAAGCGCCCGCTGGAGCTCAGCAGCCTCTACGACGACCTGGAGGCGGCCGGCCAGGGCCCCACCACCCGGGTGGTGCGCAACGAGCACAGACCTGCACCCCCCGACGTCGCCGCCGCACTCGGCATCGCGGAGGGCAGCGAGGTCATCGTCCTGGAACGACTGCGCCTCTCCCACGGCCAGCCGGTCGCCCTCCTGTGCAACCACCTGCCCGCGACACTGCTCGACCTCAACACCGAACGCCTGGAGTCGACGGGCCTCTACCGGATGATGCGCACCGCGGGCATCACCCTGCACAGTGCCCGCCAGACCATCGGCGCCCGCTCCGCCACCGCCGAGGAGGCGGCCCGCCTCGACGAGGAGGAGGGCGCCGCCGTGCTGACGATGCAGCGCACGGCGTACGACGACACCGGCCGCCCGGTCGAGTACGGGACGCACATCTACCGCGCGTCGCGGTACGCGTTCGACTTCCAGCTGCTCGTCAGGCCGTGAAGGATCCGCTTGGGGGTCCGCCGCCAGGGTCCGCTTGACTCCGGGGAGCGAGGCGCGCACAGTCGTACATATACGTCGTAAACATACGACGTCACCTCCGCACATCGGTGAGGCACCGTGGACAAGGAGCGGCGAGCACGTGCGCGTCCGGGGGCCGGCTGGGCCGCGTCCACCATCCTTGTCACCGGCGGGGCGGGCTTCGTCGGCAGCCACGCCTGTGTCGAGCTCCTCGACCACGGCTACGAGGTGATCGCGGTCGACGACTACGCGAACAGCACACCCGAGGTGTTCGCCCGGGTGGAGCGGATCGCGGGCCGGTTCGTCGGCGCCGTCTACGAGCTGGACCTCCGGGACCGGCGCGCCCTGTCGGCGGTGTTCGACCGGCACTCCGTGGACGCCGTCCTGCACTTCGCCGCACGCAGATACGCGCACGCGTCGGCCGCCTCGCCCGTCGAGTGCTACGACACCAACGTGGGCGGCACCACCGCGCTGCTGCGGACCATGCACGAGCACGGCGTCCACCGGCTCGTGTTCCCCTCCTCGTGTGCCGTCTACGGCGACGCCGCCGCCGGTCTGCTCGACGAGGCCACCCCGGTCCGGCCGGCCACGCCCTACGCGTCCTCGAAGTGGATCTGCGAGCAGATCCTCGCCGACGTCTGCCGTCACCGCCCCGAGTACACCGTGCTGTGCCTGCGGCACTTCAACCCGGCCGGCGCGCACCCCAGCGGGCTGCTCGGCGAGGACCCGCGCAGCGTCCCCGACCGGCTCATGCCGTACGTGGCGCGGGTCGCCGTCGGTGACAGGGAGCGGCTGCACATCTTCGGCGGGGACTATCCGACCCCCGACGGCACCGCCATCCGCGACTACATCCACGTCATGGACACCGTCGAGGCGCACCGCGTCGCGCTCGACCGGCTGGCCGACGGGACGGGCATGCGCGTGTTCAACATCGGCCAGGGGCAGGGCAGTTCGGTCCTGGACGTGGTCGCCGTCTTCTCCGAGGCCAGCGGCAAGCCCCTTCCGTTCGAGATCGGGCCCCGCCGTCCCGGCGACGCTGCCGCACTGGTCGCCGACGCGAGCGCCGTCACCCGGGCCTGGGGCTGGCGCCCCACCCGGAACCTCGCGGACATCTGCCGGGACGCCTGGCGTTTCCAGCAGCTGAACCCGCACGGGTACGCCGGGGCCGCACGGCGCCCGTACTCGAACAACTGACGCCCGGGGTGCTGCGGTCGCGACCCGGAGCCCCCAGCGCGAACGCCGTCTCCACCAGCGCGATGTGACTGAACGCCGTGGGTGCGTTGCCCAGTTGGCGGCCCGCGTCCGGGTCCCACTGCTCCGAGAGGAGACCGAGGTCGCTGCGGGCGGCGAGCACACGTTCGAAGACCTCGCGGGCCTGCGCGAGGCGGCCGGTCGCGGCGAGGGCGTCGGCATACCAGAAGGAGCACGCCACGAACGCGCCCTCCGGGCCGTGCACACCGTCGCCGTCCGGCGCGTACCGCCGGAGGAAGCCGCCGTGATGCAGCCGGCGCATGGCCCGGAGCGTGCCACGCACCCGCTCGTCCCGGGCCGGCAGAAAGCCGAGCCGCGGCATCAGCAGCACCGAGGCGTCCAGGGCCGAGGAGCCGTAGGACTGCACGAAGGAACACCGGCCGGGGTCCCAGCCCTCCCGGCACACCTGGCGGTGCACCTCGTCACGCAGGGCGTGCCATGCGCCGAAGGAGCCGTCGCGGCCCAACAGCCGCCCCATCCGCAGGGCGCGGTCGGCGGCCACCCAGACCATGACCTTGGAGTGCACGAACTGCCGCCGCGGGCCCCGCACCTGCCACAGTCCCTGGTCCGGTTCCCGCCAGTGCCGCTGCAGGAAGCCCATCATCGCCTCCACCAGGTTCCACACATGGGGCGGCATCGGGATCCCGGCCCGCAATGACCGGCAGAAGGTGTCGAGGACTTCGCCGTAGACGTTCAGCTGGAACTGGTTCGCGGCACGGTTGCCGAAGCGGACGGGGCGCGAGTCCTCGTAGCCGGGCAGCCACGGCGCCTCGGTCTCCGGCAGCAGCCGCTGCCCGCCGACGCCGTACACGGTCTGCAGGTCGGCGGGGGTACCGGCGATGGCCCGCACCAGCCAGTCCAGCCAGGCCGTCGCCTCCTCCCGGTAGCCGCTGCGCAGCAGACAGGGCAGGGTGAGCGCGGAATCGCGCAGCCAGCAGTGGCGGTGGTCCCAGTTGCGCTCCCCGCCGATGCGTCCGGGCAGCGAGGTCGTCGGCGCGGCGACGATGCCTCCCGTGGGGGCGTAGGTGAGCGCCTTCAGCGTGATCAGGGACCGCACCACGGCGTCCCGCCATGGGCCTTCGTAGCGGCACCGGGCGGTCCAGTTCCGCCAGAAGTCGGCGGTCTCCTTCAGCAACGTCTCGGCCGGGACGCCCAGCGGCGCGGGCGGTTCGGGCAGATGCGAGGGCGACCACACCAGGGTCAGCGCAAGCCGCCGTCCGGCCGGGACGGCGAAGTCGTGGACCGTGGCGTCGTCGCGGCCCGCCGGTACGGCCCCGTCGGCGCCCAGCCAGACGGCGTCCGGGCCGGCGACCGCCACGGTGCACCGGTCGACGGCCCGGATCCAGGGCACGACCCGGCCCTGGTGGAAGCGCAGCCGCAGCTCGCTGCGCACGGACACGACGCCGCAGAGGCCCTCGACCACCCGGACCAGGCACGGTGACCCGGTCCGCCGGGGCATGAAGTCGGTGACACGCACCGTCCCGGTCGCCGTCTCCCACCATGTGTCCAGGACCAGCGTGTCCGGCCGGTACGCCCGTCGCGCGCAGAGCCGGTGGGCGACGGGAGCCACCCGCCAGAAGCCGTTGCCCTCCGTACCCAGCAGCGCGGCCAGACAGGCGGGCGAGTCGAACCGCGGCAGACACAGCCAGTCGACGGAACCGTCCCTGCCCACCATGGCCGCGGTCTCCAGGTCGCTGATGAGGGCGTAGTCCTCGATGGGGGCACTCATGATCGCCGCCAGTCGCACATTCACGACGCAGTCGAGTATTTACGATGTATACGTACATCTTCAACTCATAGAACATTTCAGTCAACTCGGCCCACTTGACGCCGTGCACACATGGGGCAAAATGTACGTATACGTCGTAAATATATAGCGTCCACCATGTCTGCAACCCGGAGGCATCGGCATGAACAGCGCCTCTCCCATCACGGCGGTCCTTGATCTCGCCCCCGGGCCCGAGGACGAGTCCGCGCAGTTCGACCACGCCTCGGCAGCCGTCGCCGTCGTCGGCCTCGGATACGTCGGTCTGCCCACCAGCCTCGCCCTGCTCGCCGCGGGCAACGAGGTCGTCGGGGTCGACGTCAGCGAGGGCCGGCTGGACGCCATCCGCCGCGGCGAGGTGGATCTGCTGCCCACCGACCACGAGCGCCTCGCGGCCCATGCGGACGACCCGCGGTTCACCATCACGTCCGAGCACGCCGCGATAGCCCGGGCCCGCACCGTCGTGATCTGTGTGCCGACGCCGATCGACCGCCACCTCGTGCCCGACCTTCGCGCCCTCGCCGCGGCGTGCACCTCGGTGGTCGAGCACGCCGTGCCCGGTCAGCTGCTGATCCTCACCTCGACCACGTATGTGGGCGCCACCCGCGATCTGCTGGCGCAGCCGCTGACGGAGCGCGGGTTCCAGGTCGGCGGCGACGTGTTCGTGGCCTTCTCGCCGGAGCGCATCGACCCGGGCCGTGCGGAGCACCCGCACGACCGCACCCCGCGCGTGGTCGGCGGCATGGGCGAGTTGAGCACCAGCCTGGCCGCGGCCGTTCTGCGCCGGACCGCACCCGCCGTGCACGTGCTCTCCTCGGCCGAGGAAGCCGAGATGACCAAGCTGTGGGAGAACACCTTCCGGGCCGTCAACCTCGCGCTGGCCAACGAGTTCGCCGAGGACTGCCGGGCCCTCGGCCTGCAGCCACGACCGATCATCGAGGCGGCGGCGACCAAGCCCTACGGTTTCGTGGCGCACTATCCCGGGCCCGGCGTGGGCGGCCACTGCATCCCCTGCGATCCGCACTATCTGCTCTGGCAGTTGCGTGCCATGCGCGTCGCCTCCCCGCTCGTCGAGACGGCGATGTCCGCGATCGCGGCCCGGCCCCGGCAGGTGGTGCGGCGCGTGCGCGACATCCTCGCCGACCGGGGCACCAGCACCTCGGGCGCCCGGATCCTGCTGGTGGGCGTCTCCTACAAGTCGGGCGTCGCGGACCTGCGCGAGTCGCCTGCCCTGGAGATCCTGGCGGAACTGGCCGCGGAGGGCGCCAAGGTGCACTTCACGGACCCGCTGATCCCCACGCTCACGCTCGGCCCCCTGACGCTCGACGGCGTCGCCGAACCGGAGGCGGAGCCGTGGGACCTGGTCGTGGTGCACACGGTGCACCCGGGCACCGAGCTGGAATGGCTCGCCGATCAGCCGTCCGTGCTGGACGCCACCTACCGACTCGGCCCGCTCAAGGCCAAGGCGGTCCTGTGAGCGCCGCGTACACCGGCCGCAGGCACCCCGGTGCGGGTGCCGCCTCGGCCCCGCCCCGGCCGGGGGCGTCCGCGGGGCAGCCCCGTGGTCCGCTGCCGGAGCACTCCGGGCCGGGCCGGGGTGTGCTCACCCAGCCGAAGCCGAAACAGAAGCCGGCACCGCCGCCACTGCCACCCCTTCGCTCGGCGCGGCCGCAGCGGCCAGGGGTGGTGCGCCGTCTGCTGGACCGGATGGACCCGGACATCCGCTACGACGCACGCCGCGTGCTGGTCCTCATCTGTCTGCTGCCGCTGCTGCTGATCCTGGCGCGCGGGGCGTACGCACTGCCGCGCGATCCGCTGCTGCTGAGCTACGGCTTCACCGTCCTGCTCGGCACCATCACGATGTTCTACCTCGCCTACACCCGCTACGACGATCCGTCGGAACGCCCCATGCGCAAGCGGCCCAAGGACCGCGACAGTTTTCCCGCACTGCCCACCACACCGAAGGTGAGCTTCCTGCTCGCGGTCAAGGACGAGGTGGAGTGCATCGAGAACTGTGTGCGCTCCATGGCCACCAGCGACTACCCGGACCTCCAGGTCGTCGTGGTCGACGACCTGTCCGAGGACGGCACCCAGGACGTGCTGCGCCGGCTGGAGACGGAACTCGACATCAAGGTCATCTGCCTGGACAGGAACCTCGGCAAGAAGGGTGCCCTGGTCCGCGCCTGCGAGGACGCCGACGGCGACATCATCGCCATGACCGACTCCGACTGCTTCCTGGCCCCGGACGCCCTCGCCCGCTGTGTGCGGGCACTCGTCGCACACCGCGAGCTGGGTGCGGTCAGCGGTCACGCCCGCGCGCTCAACGCGGACTTCAGCTTCTGGACGAAGGCCCAGGACGTCTGGTTCGAGGGCCAGTTCCGGGTGGTGAAGGCGACCGAGGCCACCTTCGGGACCGTCACCTGCGTCTCCGGGCCGCTGGCCGTGTTCCGGCGCGAGGCCATCTTCAACTACCTGCCCGCCTGGGCCAACGACCATTTCATGGGCGCCCCCTTCCGCTTCTCCACCGACCGCCAGCTCACCGGTTACGTCCTCGGGCAGAAGTGGAAGGGCCAGGCGCTCAAGCACCAGTACGCCGACTCGCCGTTCGTCACCGAGCGAGACTACCCGGAGCGCAGATGGCGGGTCGGCTACGTCTATTCGGCCAAGGTGTGGACCAACGCCCCGCCCCGTTTCAGGCCCCTGATGAAGCAGCAGATCCGCTGGAAGAAGAGCTTCATCCGCAATCTGTGCTTCACCGGTACGTTCATGTGGCACATGGGTCCGGGGCCGGCGACCCTCTACTACGGCCACGTCCTGTGGGTGAGCGCCGCGCCGTTCATGGCGTTCCGGCACATGATCTGGGCGCCGGCCCACGGGGAGGCCTTCCTCACCCTGCTCTACCTGTGCGGGATCATCCTCAAGGGCTGCGCCTACGGCCTCGCCTTCAAGATCGACAACCCTGGTGACAACCACTGGATCTACCGGCCGGCGATGGGCCTGCTCTCCACCCTGCTGCTGGCCTGGATGCTGCCGTACTCCCTCGCCACCATCCGGCGGGGTGTCTGGTCGAGGAGTGCCACCTGATGAACAGGCCGCGCGAGTTCGACGTGCGCAGACTCGGGCGCGCGCTAGGGCTGTTGCTGTCGTTCGCCGTGGTCGCCTTCCTGTACGCGATGGTGCTCACCCGAGGGGGCATCCTGCCGTGACCGCAGCCGGCGCCCTGTCGAGGCTGGGACCTCTGCTCGACGGCCTGAGGGGCCGGGCGCGGCGAGGCGCCCGCCTGCTCACCCACTGGTGGCTCCGCACCGGGCTGATCGCGCTCGCCCTGGCCGTGCTCCTGCTGCCGTTCTACGCGGCCACGCAGTACTACCTGAACCAGAAGTACCTGAGCAGGCAGGCCGATCCGCCGGCGCCCCGCGTCAACGCCACCGCCGCCTCGGCAGCGGCGCGGATGGACAGGAGCCTGCCTGCCGCCACGGCCCCCGTCGTGCTGACCTACCACGACATCGACACCGGCAGCCCCAGCAGGTACGCGGTCTCGCCCGCCGCCTTCGACGCCCAGATGGCCGCGCTGGAGAAGGCGGGATACCGGAGCATGACCACCGAGGAGTTCGTCACCTACCTCAAGGGCGGCCCGGCCCCGCCGAGGTCGGTCCTCATCACCTTCGACGACGGGCCGCGCGGCCTGTGGGTCAACGCCGACCGCATCCTGGCCCGCCATCACCTGCACGGCACCGTCTTCCTGATCACCTCCCGGGTGGACGACCGTCCCTACTACCTGTCCTGGCGGGAGATCGGGCGGATGGCCCACTCCGGCCGCTGGGACTTCCAGGCCCACACCCACGACCTGCACCATCGTGCGCAGACGACCGCCGGCGGGCACCGCGACTCCGCTCTCTCCAACCGCCTGTGGCTGCCGGATCGGCACCGCCTGGAGAACCGCTCGGAGTACCGGGCGCGAGTGACCGCCGATGTCAGGAAGAACCTCCACGAGTTCGAAAGCCACGGTCTGCCGAGGCCCCGGCTGTTCGCCTATCCCTTCAGCGAGGCCACGGAGCGCGGCAATCTGCCACCGGGGCTGACGCTGCAGGAACTGCTGACCCGGTACTACGCGGCCACGATGTCCAACAAGTCCCCCAACCCGCTGCTGCCGCCCGTCGCCGCCAGCCGCCGTGCCGCGGCCGACCGCACCGTCCAGCGGCTCGAGTTGGTGCGCTCGACCACCACCGGCGAACTGCTCTCCAAGCTCTCCCAGTGGACCCAGATACCGCCCGTCGCCACCGACCCCCTGACCCGGCCCGCGCTGTGGACGCGTGACAACGGCACCCTCCGGCGCGGGGTCGACGACTTCACCGGGCACCGGCCCTTCCCCGGCAAGGACCAGCGCTACGCCTCCGCGGAGTATCGCGCCCTGGGGAGCGTGGACTGGACCGACTACCGCGTCGACGCCACCGTCACCGGCTTCGGGGACGGCACCAACCAGGCGTCCGTGGCGGTGCGCAACCGCAGCAAGGACGAGGTGGTGGTCAGCGTCAGCCAGGGCACGGCCACGCTGGAGCACGGCGGACGCAAGGCGGTCGTACGCAAGCTTGCGCCGAGGCGTTCGCACACGCTGAGCGTCACCGTGCGGGGCGCCACCACCACGGCCCTGGTGGACGGCAGCACCGAACTCGGCTGGGTCGCCCAGGGCATCCCCGCCACCCAGCTCACCGGGGGCCTCGGCATCCGGGTCGGCAGCAACCGGCCGGGAGCCCCGCCACCCGCCTTCGGCGCACTGCACGTCTCCCCGCTGCCCCCGAAGACCCCTGCGCCGAGCGGCAACCGGCAGGCCTTGGCCGATTCGGCGCCGTCGGCCCCCACCGCGTACTGGGAGAGCAGGTCCGGGGTGCGGGCGCCGCTCGAGATCGAGGACGGTGTGATCACGCCGGTGGGCCGTGTCGCCCTGTCCGGCTACGGGGCGTACGAGCCCGCACGTACGCGGGAGTGGACCGGTTACACGGTGAGCGGCACCATCTCCAAGTTGCACGATCCGCGAGTGAAAGGTGCAATTCAGGTCAGAGTGGGCAGTTGGCGGGGGATCTGCGCGCAGGTCTCCCACAGCCGACTGGAGGTGCTCGCCGGGAACGCCGACAGTCGGCGCCTGGTCGGCACGCGTCCCCTGCGGGCGGCCGACTCGCACGACGTGTCGGTCACGGCGACCGCCCGGTCCACGGTGATCCGTGTGGACGGCACGGTCCGGATGACGCTGCCCGCGGCGGGAGAGACCGGAGGCGTGGCCTACGCCGCGTACCGCGACACCACCCGGAGTTCCTGGCCGCCCCTGACCCATCTCAAGGTCGTACCCGTGGCGGAGTGATGAGCGACGAGCGGGAGCCGAAGCGCCGGACGAGCCACCGGCCCAAGGGCCGGAGGTTCTCCCGGCGCACCCGCGTCTGGGGCCTGCTGCTGGTCACCGCGACGGTCGTCGGGACCGGGACGGCCCTGTTCGTGAACGCGGCCGAGGGGGAATCGCCGAAGGCCGTGGCCTCGATCGGGCCGACGACCGCCCCGTTCGCGCCGCGCTTCGCCCAAAGCGGCCTCGTCACCAACGAGTTCGCCTTCCTCCACCCGGGAGAACCGCGCTCGAAGCTCTCCCGCGACTGGATCACCACCAGCGGCTCCCTCTTCGCCAAGGACGGCGCGGGCTGGACGGGCGTGCCCGACGCCGACGACACCGGCCCCGACTCCGCCCGCCACACCGACTCGGCCGTCTTCCGGCTGGTCACCCGCCGACGTGACTTCGGGCCGGTGACGGTGCGTGTACGGGTCCGGCTGGACCGGCCCGTCACCACGCCGCGTACTCCGGCCCGGGACTGGGACGGCGGGCATGTCTGGCTGCGCTACCGCAGCCCGCGGGAGCTGTACGCGCTCAGCTTCCGCCGCCGCGACGGCGCGGTGGTGATCAAACGCAAGATCGCGGGCGTCGGCCGCCCCCAGGACGAGGACAACGAGGGCTATTCGACCCTGGCCGAGGGCAGGCACGCCCTCTCCTACGGCACCTGGCACGAGGTGGAGGCGAGCGCCGTCAACCAGCCCTCGGGCGCGGTGCGGCTGCGACTGGGCATCGACGGGAAGACGGTCCTCACGGTCGAGGACCGCACCCCCGGCCCGCTGCGCCGGCCGGGCGGCGTGGGACTGAGGGCGGACAACACCGAGCTGCTCTTCCGGGACTTCCGCGCCACGGCCGGCGCTTCCTAGGACGCCGGGACGCCAGGACCCCAGGACGCGTCGACGGCAGCCAGGGAAGCGCTGATCCGACGGGCCGTGAAACCCGTGCCGCACACGAATCGCAGCAGTGGCCCGAACGTGGCGGCAGCGGCCAGCCCCGCGAAGTACAGACCCGGCACCGATGCCTGGAAGTCGGCCGACAGCTCCGGCGCACCGGCCAGCCGAGGCGGCTCGGCGACCCGCTTGCGCACCGACCGGCGCAGCTGGGGGCTCAGCAGTTCCACCCTGTCGGTGTCGACCAGGTATCCGGTCCCCGCGATGACATGGTCGGCGTACAGGCTCTCCAGGTCCCCGCCGGGGTTCTGCACCTCCAGCCGCACCCCGCCGTTCGCGCGCGCCGCCGAGCGGAGGCTGCGGTCGGAGAGCACCGGGACACGGCCCTGCACGCGCTCCCGCAGCCACCACGCGCCGGACGGTCCGAGGACCGTACGCAGGACGTGGGCACGGATGCGGGCCGGCAGGTGGCGGATGGCCGCGGGCCCGCGGCTGCAGAGCACCAGTGGCCATCCGGTGCCCATCGCGGCCTCCGGCCACAGCAGCCGGGCGTGGAGCGGACGGTCCCGGGCCGTGTCGGCCTCGGGAGGCGGGCCGAAGGACGGACGGGTGCGGGCGATGACGGTGGGCTGCGCTCCGGCCTCGTACAGCAGAGCGGAGGTCTCCAGGGCCGACTGGCCGCCGCCGAGCACCACGACGCGCCGGCCCGCGAACGCCGACAGGTCCGTGTGGTCGGCCGTGTGGGAGACGAGGCCGTGCTCCCGCAGCCCGGTCAACTCGTGCGGTACGTACGCGTAGGGGGTGACGCCGGTGGCGACGACGACGGCACGGGCGGCGAACTCCTCCCCGTCGTCCAGCGTGAGCAGGAACCGGTCGCGGTGGGGGCGGTCGACGCGGCGCACCGCGGTCCGTTCCAGCTCGGGGACGCAGGTGTGCTGGAACCAGAGTCCGTAGCGCACGAACTCGGACAGCGGCACCGGTTCCCGCTCGCGGCCCGGATGGCGCCCCTCCTGAGCGCGGAACTCGCCGAGGCCGTGCCCGGGAGCGGGGGCGGAGATCGACGAGGCGAACGGGGACGACTTGAGGTACATCTCCCGCGGCATGTGCGAGCGCCAGCCCTCCATCGGCTCCCCGAAGATCCGGTACGGCACCTTGCGGGCCTGGAGGTGGGCGGCGACGGAGAGCCCGTAGGGACCGGCTCCCACCACGGCGACTGCGGCGTCTCCTGACGGCTTCATGGTCTGGGCGCCCTTCCCATCAGCGACTTCTTGACTACTGCCCCATGTCCGGCGTATGTATATATACATCGTAAACATACACATTCGGGCAATCAAGAGGTTGTCTGCCAAGACCGGCCAAGAGGTGAGGTAGCGAGCCGTGGCCGTCCTCAAGGAAACGATCAGCACCGGACCGGCGAGGACCGGGGGCGCGCACGGGCGCCGTCGCGGCGGTTCCTCCGTGCCGGTCCTGCTCGCGACGGACGCGGTGGCCGCGGTCCTCGCCGCGGGCGGGGTCCAGCTGCTCCTCCACCGCTGGCTCGTCCCGGCCGTGCTCGTCCCCGCGTGGCTCCTCCTGCAGGCGTCGCAGCGGGCGTACGGGCCCGATGCCGACGCGGAGTGCTTTCGCCGGGTCGCTCGGGCGGCCTGTCTCGCCGCCGCCGCGGCCGGCGCCGTCTGGTGGTTCGTACCGCGCGACGAGATGCTGCACGACGCGATGATCGCGGTGCCGCTCGCCGCCGCGATGACGCTCGGGCTGCGCTGGTTGACGAGGAGGCGCACCCGTGAGGGCCGGAACGACGGCCGGGTGCTCGTGCTCGGACCCGCCGCCTCCGCCGCCGAGTTGATCGCGGCGCTGCGCCGGGGGCACGGTGTCGGACCGCAGGTCGTCGGCGTCTGCCGCACGACGCCGGCCGCCCGCGACGGTGGTGCCGTGGACGTGCTCAAGGCGGTTCGGCGGAGCGGCTGCGACGCGGTCGTCGCGCTGCCCGGCCCCGAGTTGGGCCCCGACACACTGCGCCGGCTGTCCTGGGAACTGCGGGCGGCGGGCGTCGACCTGATGCTCGCACCGGTCCTCGCCGACGTCGCGGCCGGGAGGCTGGCCGTGCGTCCGGTCGCGGGGGTGCCCCTGCTGCACCTGCGCGCCCCCCGGCTCTCCGCACCGCCCCGCATCCCCAAGGAGCTGACCGACCGTCTGCTGGCGCTGCTGGGCATCCTGCTGCTGGCTCCGCTGATGGCGGCTGTCGCCGCATGGGTACGACTCGACAGTCCCGGCCCCGCGTTCTACCGGGAGCGCAGGATCGGGCGCGGCAGCCGGGAGTTCACTCTGCTGAAGTTCCGGACGATGCACCGCGGCGCGGACCGGCACAAGGCCGAACTCGCCCACCTCAACCGCTACGGCAGCAACCGGTTCTTCAAGATCGCCGACGATCCGCGCGTGACCCGGGCGGGGTCGTTCCTGCGCTCGTCCTCACTGGACGAACTGCCGCAGCTGTTCAACGTGGTGGCCGGCCACATGTCCCTCGTCGGTCCACGGCCGCTGGTGAAGGACGAGGTCGCCGCACTGAGCGAGGACGCGAGTCACCGACTGCTGGTGAAGCCGGGCATGAGCGGACTGTGGCAGGTCAGCGGCCGCTCCTGCCTGCCGACCCAGGAGCGGGACCGGCTCGACGTGAGCTACGTCGAGAACTGGTCGCCCGCCCTGGACCTGTCCATCCTGCTGCGGACGCCGTCCGCGGTCGTGCGCCGGACCGGCGCATGCTGAGGTGACCTCATGAGCGACCGGACACCGGCACTGCTCGTCAAGCTGGGACGCTTCCCCCAACTCCACGGCGGGCTCGGGGTGGTGCGCACCCTGGGACGCATGGGGGTCCCGGCGTACGCCATGGTCGAGGACCCCCTCACTCCGGCCGCACTCTCCCGCCATCTCGCCGGCCGCTTCGTCCGCCCGACGACCGGCCGCGAGGACCCGTCGGAACTGGTGTCGGCCCTTGTGCGGATCGGCCGGGAGATCGGGCGCCCCACCGTTGCCGTGGCGGAGGGGGACGAGGCGGCGGTACTGCTGGCGGAGAACGCCGACCGCCTGGCCGAATGGTTCGTCCTGCCCCCCGTGCCGCCCGCGCTGCCCCGCACGCTCGCCAGCAAGGAGGGGCTGCACCGGGTCTGCCAGGAGTACGGGGTGCCCACTCCCCGGACCCGATCGCCGGTCGACCGGGCCGAGTTGGCGGCGGTGAGCCGTGAGTGGGGTTTCCCCGTGGTGCTCAAGGACAGGGAGCCGTTCACCAAGCTGAACGACTCCGCCATGGGGCACACCACGGTCGTCCACGACGAGGCCGAGCTGCTCGCCCGGTGCGGGGCGGCCGAGTCTCCCTCCGTCATCGTGCAGGAGTACATCCCGCTCGAAGTTGCCGAGGAATGGTTCACCCATCTCTACTGCGGTGCGGGAGGCAGGCCCCGGCTCGTCTTCACGGGGCACAAGCTCCGCTCGTGGCCACCCGGGTCAGGCCTCACCACCCGGGCACGGGCCCGGCCCAACACCGTCCTCGCGACGCTGGCCGCCGAGCTGTGCCGGGCGATCGGCTACTGCGGGATCGCCGACCTCGACTGGCGGTTCGACCGGCGCGACGGCCGCTACAAACTGGTGGACTTCAACCCGCGGTTCGGACAGCAGTTCCGCCTCTTCACCACCGCACGGAAACTGGACGTGGTGCGCGCGATGTACCTGGACCTGACGGGTCAGGCCATCACGGACGGGGCGCAGATCCACGGCCGGGGCTTCATCGTGGGCAACCTGGACGCGGTGTCGGTCACGGTGGACACCTGGCGCGAACGCCGGGTCCCGGCCGCACTGTCCCGGCGGAACCTTGAACGGGCCTGGCTGAGCCGGGACGACCCGGTGCCCGCGGTCGCCGAGGCGGTGCGCTTCAGCGGCACCGTGGCACGGCGGCTCACCAAACCGCTGCGCACCAGGGTCGCTTCGGGCGGGGCGGCGCCATGACGCGGACCGTCCTGCACATCGCGCAGCCGAGCGACGCGGGCGTCGCCCGGGTGGTCACGGACCTGGCCGCCGGGCAGTGCGCACACGGCGACCGGGTCGTCGTGGCGTGCCCGGCCGACGGCACACTGTCGTGTACGGCCGCGCAACGCGGGGCCCAGGTGATGC
Organism: Streptomyces sp. NBC_00461; assembly: GCF_036013935.1. Lineage (NCBI taxonomy): Bacteria > Bacillati > Actinomycetota > Actinomycetes > Kitasatosporales > Streptomycetaceae > Streptomyces > Streptomyces sp. NBC_00461. The sequence goes on along the minus strand of NZ_CP107902.1, from coordinate 8,537,548 downwards.
GGTGGGACGCCGTACGCTCTCCCGGTCCTGCGCTGCCTCGCGAGGTGGCCGCGGTACGGCGCATCGTGGACGGGGTGCGTCCGGACGTGGTGCACCTGCACAGTGCGAAGGCGGGACTCGCCGGCCGGCTGGCGATACGCGGGCGGCTGCCCACCGTCTACCAGCCGCACGCCTGGTCGTTCGACGCCGCGACCGCCGCCCTGCGGACCGCCGTCGTGCAGTGGGAGCGGGCAGGGGCGCGATGGGCGCACCGGGTGGTGTGCGTCAGCGAGGGTGAGCGTGCCCACGGGCTGGCCACCGGCATCCGCTGCCGCTACGCCGTCGTACGCAATGGGGTGGACCTCGACTGGTGCCACCCCTCGGACGCCTCGTCGCATGCGGCCGCGCGGCACCGGCTGGGCGTGTCCTTCGGTGGGCCGCTGGCCGTGTGCGTGGCGCGTCTTTGCCGTCAGAAGGGGCAGGACGTGCTGCTCGACGCCTGGGACCGGATCGAGGACCTGATCCCTCGGGCGCGGCTGGTCCTGGTCGGCGCCGGGCCGGACCGTGCGGTCCTGGCGGCGCGGGCGTCCCCGGGTGTCTGCTTCGCCGGAGCCGTCGTCGACCCTCACGACTGGTACATCGCGGCCGATCTCGTGGTTCTGGCCTCTCGTTGGGAGGCGGGTATGGCACTCGCCCCCTTGGAGGCCATGGCCTGCTCCCGCCCCGTCGTCGTCACCGACGTGCCGGGAGCGCGGGAGTTCCTCCCACCCCGTCATGTGCCGTTCGCCATCGTGCCGTTGGAGGAACCGGTCGCGCTCGCGGCCGCGCTGTCACGCCTGCTGACCGATCCCGCGACCGGCCGCGCCCTCGGCGAGGAGGCCCGGACGCACATCCGCCGCCACCACGACGTACGTCACGTCGTCGAGCGCATGTACACGGTGTACGACGACGCCCGCCGCACCTGGTCCGCGGGCCCTGACTCCATGGAACGCACCACGGGCGACGCGTCGGTTCCCTAGTCGCGGTCAGGGTCGGTGGGCGTGGCCGATCAGGGCGTGCAGGGCGGGGCGCAGTGACGGCACCGCTCCGGACATCCGGCGGGCTGTGGGGTAGCCCCGCCAGGTCTTGAGCCGGAAGGTCGCGTCGGTCTCGGTGGCGTTGATGTCGACGCGCGGGACGGCGTAACGCCCGGCGCCGTCGTGCACGCTGAACGCGAGGGAGAATCCGGCTTCGGCCACGGCTCTGCGTGCGGCGGCGTCGTGCGCCCCGTAGGGGTAGGCGAACGCGCGGGCCCGCCTGCCGGTGATGTCGGCCAACACCGCGGCGGCCCGGCCGAGTTGACGGGTGAGGGTGGCGGCGTCGGCGTTCACCAGGTCGGTGTGGTCCCAGCCGTGGCATTCGACGTCCAGCCCCGCATCGGCGAGTGCGCGCACGCCGTCCGCGTCCAGCAGCGGTTCGTCGGGCATGTCGGCCATCCAGGTGGAGGTGGCGCCGAGCATGCCGCCGAGCACGAAGGCGGTGGCGGGAAACCCCAGCCCGCGCAGGACCGGCACCCCCTCGTCCAACAGGGCCCGATAGCCGTCGTCGAACGTCACCAGCACGCTGCGCGCGGGGAAGTCACCCCGCAGGTACCGGCTGAGGGTCAGGGGCGTCCAGCCCCGGTCGAGGAGCCCTCGCAGCTGTCTGTGGAGCGTGTCCGGCGGAACGAAGAGGCAGAACGGGTCCCGACGGGCGGTGCGTGTGCCGACACCGTGGTACATCAGCACCAGCGGTCGCACGGCCGCCGCAGCGCGACTCATCGGGGCCCCTCCTCGTCCGGACGATCCGCCTCCCGCCCGTCCGCGTCCCGACCGCCCGGGGCGGCCCTCTCCGGTCCGTCCCGGCGGACCAGCCCGCGCCCGGCCCCGGCCGCCTTGGCAAGGTCGCGCACGGCCGCCGCGAAGGGGACGAGGGGCACCGCCTCCCAGTGACGTCGGCGGACGGCCCTGGCGAGCGGCAGCGAGACGTACGCCGCGAACGCCGTGGCCGCGACGGACCGGGCGCGCGGGCCCGTCACCACCGCACCGAGGGCGACGGCGTAGGCGACCGCTCTGGCCGCGTCCCGGCCCAGCAGGCGCGGGTCCCCCGACCGTCCGCCGCCCTCGCCGTAACGGAAGTACATCGCCACGGTCCGGCGCAGCGTCGGCCGCTGCTCCCAGCGGACCTCGGCGGAGGAGGCCAGGACGACCCGGTGACCGGCCCGGGCGACGGCACGGCCGAAGAGCACGTCCTCGGCGGCCCGCACATGCTCGGGGAAGCCCCCGGCGTCCTGCCAGGCAGCGCGGGTGAAGGCCACCGAGCGGCCGGTGGGCATGGTCGCGTCGAACCCCCGGCCGAAGAGCCGGCCCGACACGCGTGTCCACGGTCCCGGACGCCGGGCCTCCTCGGGGACCGGATAGCCCGCCGCCGACATGGCGCGGGCCAGTGCTCCGTGGCCGTCCACCCGGTAGACGCCGGTGACGAGGCCGGCCGGGACGGGCTCCGCCGCCGCCGCGCGCAGCCGGGCCAGCCAGTCCGGACCGGGTTGGCAGCCCGCGTCGGTACAGGCGATCAGCGAGTTGCGGGCGGCTTTCACACCGGCGTTGCGGCCGGCCGGGATGCCCGAGCCGGGAAGCCGCAGCAGGCGGATCCTGGCGTCCTTCGACGCCCACGCCTCGACGCGGTCGGCCGTGTCGTCGGCCGAGCCACCGTCGACGACCACGATCTCGTCCCCGTCCTCCACGAGTTGGCCGACCAGCGGGCCGAGCAGCCGGTCGATCGTGCCGGCCTCGTTGAGCACGGTGGTCACCACCGAGACCGGCGCGGTCCCGGTCAGCCCCGTCCCGGGCAGTCGGGCAGCCTCGGACAGGACCTGCGCCAAGCGGCCGGCGCACTCGGCGGGGCCTGGGTGGGAAGCGGTCAGTCGCTGTCCCACCGAGCCCATGGCAAGGCGGGTGTCGCCGTCCGTCAACCGACGCAGCGCCAGGCCCACTTCGCGGCAGTCGCCGGGCGGCACGGCGATCCCGGCGTGCGCCCCACCCGGTTGCGCGACCCGGTCGGCGACGGGCCCCGGTGTGGTGATCACCGGGACCGCGGAGCGCATGGCCTCCAGTGCGACCGCGCCGAACCCTTCCGGATAGGGCATGGCCGGGGTGGGTTTGGTCAGCACCGCGACCGCGTCGGCCGCGGGGATGATCCGCCAGGCGTCGGGTATCCAGCCCGTAAAGTCGACGCGGTCGCTCACTCCGGCCTCGGCGGCCAGCTTGGCGAGCCGGCTCTGCTCGCCCGGTTCGGTCGGCGCTTCACCTCCGACCACGGCCAGTCGCCAACGCTCTCCCCCGGGCCTCGCCAAGGCCTCGATCGCGTCGTCCACGCCCTTGTTGGAGACCAGACGGCTGACGGTGAGCAACAGCGACTCGTCGGGGCCCGCTCCGAGCCGGGCACCGTGTCGCAGCAGTTCCCGGCGGGCGGCCTCGCGGGGCAGCGCGGTGCCCTCCGGCGCGGGGAACGGTACGAGTACGGCCCGCGGGTGCAGCGAGGCGAGGACCAGTCCCTCCGCGGTCGCCACGCAGTCGTCGGTGAGCGTGGCCAGGAGCTTCATCAGACGGGGGTGGGTGTAGTCGTGCTTGGCCCACACGCAGCGCACTCCGGTGAGCCACGCGGCCGGGGCGCACACGCATGCCGCTTTGATCCCGTTGGCGAGGACCACGTCCGGCCGGCCGGCCCGCAACCGGCGTGCGAGTGACATCGCGGACGCCGCGACCGCCGCTCCGGTCCGGCCCGTCGGCAGGGTGACGCAGGGCACCCCCCGTCGGCGGAACTGATCACCCAGCGGGCCCTCCCCCAGCATCACCACGTCCACGTCCAACCGGTCGGTGGAGTCGAGCAGCGACAGCAGCCAGAGTTCCGCACCGCCGAGGACTCCGGCGTTGGTGACCACCGTGACGCGCAGTGGACGGTTCATTCGGCCCTCCTCGATGAGGACGCCCTGGGGAGTCGCGGCTCTGGACAGAGAATTCACACAGCCTTGTCCGTATATTTACGATGTATACGTACATTAGACGCGCGGGACATACGGGTCAAGACGGGAACGGAGGGAGGGCGCCGCTTCCGAGTAGCATCCGTGTTTACGTCGTATACGGATGCCGTCACCCACGAGAGGTCCCGCGGTCGTATGGCAAGGAGACGCGAGATGGCGCAAGGCTCGGATCCCGGCCCGACGCGTCGCGCCAGCGACCGCGGGCGCTACGGCAGGCTCAGTCGTGAGCGCGTGCTCGCCGCAGCACTGGAACTGGTGGACCGCGAAGGCCTCTCGGCGCTGAGCATGCGCCGACTGGGTGCGGACCTCGGGGTGGAGGCGATGGCGCTCTACCGCTATGCGGCAGGCAAGGACGCGCTGCTCGACGGCCTGGTCGAGGCGCTCTATCTCGAACTCGAGGAGCGCCTGGCCGCCGACTCCGAAGCCGGCTCCACGGACTCCGAAGCCGGCTCCGCGGACGCCCTTTCGCCCGACTGGCGGGCCGGACTCCACCGGATCGCCCGGGCGACGTACGACGTCTGCCTGGCCCACCCCCAGGCGGTCCCGCTGCTCACCACGCGCATGCTGGCCGTGCCGCTCGCGCGTCGCCCGCTCGCCGTGCTGAAGGACCACGAGAGGGTGCTCGCCCTGCTCCGGGAGGCCGGGCTCGACGACGCCGGCACGGCGGCCGTCTTCCGCGCCTTCACCGCGTGGCTGCTCGGCTATGTGTCCGTGGAGCTGCGGCCCGTGGTGGACAACCCCGACGAGCAGGAGCCGGCGTTCCGTCTCGGCCTGCACCGCATGCCGCCCCAGGAACTGCCGGGGCTCCGGGCAGCCGCCCCCACCCTCACCGAGCCCGGCGGACCCGAGGGCCTGACCGTGGGGCTGGACGCGCTGCTCGACCGATTCACCGAGATCGCCGGGAGGGGAGCCCCGGGTTCCGCCGGTACGGCGTGACCGTATTCTTCGACGGTGGCTGACAACGAGCTGATGCGGCTTCCCGGCATGCCGCTGCACGATCCCTTCGTCGTCGCCGACGACAGCACCCGTACGTACCACCTCTACACGTCCAACGAGCCATCCGTGTCAGGCGTGGACGGCACCGGCACGATGGTCTACCGCAGCCGGGACCTGCGCGACTGGACGCGCCCCGTCGTGGTCTTCCTGGCGTCCGAGCAGCGCGAACTCTGGGCGAGCGACGGCGGATGGGCGCCGGAGGTGCACGAACGGGACGGCAGGTACTACCTGTTCACGACGCTGCACAACGAGGACAGACCGCTTCCTGTGCCGCCCGCCAACCAGTGGGGCACTCCGTTCCAGGTCGCGAACTACATGCGCGGCACGATCACCGCCGTCTCCGACTCGCTGCTCGGGCCCTTCACCGTCGTCGACCCGGCCCGCCCCACACCGCCCGAGAACCTCATGACCCTCGACGGCACGCTTTACGTCGACCCGTCCGGGCAGCCCTGGATGGTGTACGCGCACGAGTGGCTGCAGACCGTCGACGGCACCATGGAGGCGATCCGGCTGGCCCCGGACCTGTCACGGACGGTCGGAGATCCGGTCTTCCTGTTCAAGGCCTCGGACGCGTCCTGGCTCGGCGAGCAGATCCCGGCCGGCGCCCCGAACCAGCTCCCGCCCTACATCACCGACGGCCCCCAGCTGTACCGCACACCCGACGGGTCACTGCTCATGCTCTGGTCGACGTACGAGAAGAACGTGGTCGGCGCGGACGGCACGATCAGCGGCGGCTACGTGCAGACCTACGCGGTCTCCGAGTCCGGTGACATCACGGGCCCGTGGCAGCAGCAACGGCCGCTGGTCCGCGACGACAGCGGTCACGGCATGCTGTTCCGCACGTTCGACGACCGGCTGATGATGATCCTCCACCGCCCCTTCGACAACGCCCGCGGAAAGCTGTACGAGATGCGGCTCGCCGGCCACGAACTACGGGTGCTGCGCCGGCGCGCCGACCTCGACGGCGGCGGATGACGCCGGCGCACCGGGTGGACGGCGGGGACCAACCCGCCGTCCACGGTGGGAGCTTGTCCGGGTTCCTCGGGGCGGTTCAGAGCAGGTCGGCGCCGGCTGGGCTGTCGGCGACAGAACCGTCGGTGACGGAACTGTCGGTGACGGGACTCTCGTCGGCGGAACCGTCCGTGAGGAAGCCACCGGACTGGTGCTGCCACAGCTTCGCGTAGGCGCCGTCCGTCGCGAGCAGCTCCTGGTGCGTGCCCTGCTCGACGATCCGTCCGCGGTCGAGGACGATGAGCCGGTCCATGCCGGCGACCGTGCTCAGCCGGTGGGCCACCACGAGCGCCGTGCGCCCCTCCATGAGCCGCCACAGCGCCTCCTGGACGAGGACCTCGCTCTCGGAGTCCAGGGCGCTGGTCGCCTCGTCGAGCAGCAGGATCGGCGCGTCGCGCAGGATGGCCCGGGCGAGGGCGACGCGTTGGCGCTGGCCGCCGGAGAGCTTGACGCCGCGCTCGCCCACCATGGTGTGGAAACCGTCCGGCAGCGCATCGGCGAACTCCGTGACGTGCGCCGCCTCGGCCGCACGGCGGATCTCGGCGTCCGTGGCGTCCGGGCGGGCGAATGCGATGTTGTCCCGCAGCGTGCGGTGGAACATCGCCGGATCCTGCGGCACGTAGGCGATCAGACCTCGCAGGTCGGCCTGGCGCATCCTGCTGATGTCCTGTCCCCCGATCAGGATCCGGCCTCCGTCGATGTCCGTCATGCGCAGCAGCAACCGCGTCAGCGTGGTCTTGCCACCGCCGGACCGACCGACGAGACCGATCTTCGTCCCGCTGCGGACGGCGAGGTCGAGGCTCTCGAAGAGCGGATCTCCGCCCCCGTGGGCGAAGGTCACCTGCTCGAAGTGGACGTCGGCGGGCGCCGGAAGCAGCGGCTCCGGAGACGCCGGGTCGAGTACGGTCGGCCGGACCAGCAGCAGTTCGGTGAACTGTGCGGCCTCCGTCATCGAGCTCTCCAGACGGCGGTAGATCTGGTTGAAGTCGAACATGATCTTCGTCGCGTTGGTGTAGTAGGTGAACGCGACCACGACGGCCTCGACGCCGTGCTCGCCCCCGCCGAGCGCGACCGCGAGCAGCAGGCCGAGCACGTTGGTCAGGACGGACATCGGCGCGACGAGCGTGTCGATGCGCAGGTTGCCGTAGTCCCACGCCCTCAGCATGAGGCGGCGCGAGTTGGCGACGCGGGTACGGTGTTCGGCGGCCTCGCGGTGCTCGGCGGCGAAGGCTCGGACCGTGTCCATGTTCATGAGGCTGTCGGCCACGTGGCCCGACACGCGGGCGATGGCCTCCTCGCGCTGGTCGACGAGTGCCTGGCGGCGCCGGATGAGCGGTGCGACGCACAGCGCCGTCAGCGCGATCATCACCAACAGCCCGACGACGAGCAGCGGTTCGTAGCGCCACAGCACCACCGAGCCGAATGCCAGCGGCACCAGGCTGCCCACGATGTTGAAGGTCAGGGTGTCGGCGAACTCCTCGAAGCGGGAGGCGAAACTCAGCACCCGCTTGGTCAGTGCCCCGGCGAAGTTGTCGTGGAAGAACGCGGCGTCCTTGGCGAACAGTTCGTCCATGCCGATCACGTACAGGTGCTCGATGCCGAGGGCGTCGAGGCGGTTCAGACAGTGGAGGCCGATGCGCCACACCCCCTCCGACAGCAGCAGGACGCCGGCGAACCCGAGGACGTAGGGCAGCGTGGAGCGGATACCGATTCCGGAGTCGTCGGCGATCCGGCCGACGAGCTTCGCGACGACCAGCGGCGCGATGTAGTTGAGGCCGATGTTGCCCAGGGCCGGCAGCAGCATGGCGGGCAGCGCCATGCGCCGGAGCCGGGCCAACTCCCGTCCGTAATAACGCAGTGCGAGGAGTACCGCGCCCCTGCGCGGCGCATCCTCGCGCGATTCAGGTAATCCCATCCCGATCCCGTGTGGTCGTACGGCGGCCCACGCGTGCTTCGGCGGAAGAGGTCGGTCGAGTGAGCGCCCTCGCTCGGCTCGCGGCGACGTCATCGCGCGAGTACGCGCAGGCCAGGGAATGGGAGTGTCCCGCGCCGGCCCCCACGGAGTCCAAGCATTTTCCGGGCAGAACGGACGCCGTTCGGATCAGGATGCCTCACGCGTCGCGGCTGTCCACCTGGGAGTTCTGCCGGGAGGCTCACGTTTCGCACACATCAGGAGCCGGAAGCGCTCAACCCGCCAACTATCCAGGCGTTGCGGGGCCCGGATATTCATCGGGAGCGGTGCCGGCGCCAGGGCCCAATGCGCTCAGGCGCCGCTGCACCCGCCGCGGCGCGAGGAAGACAGCGGCCGCCGCGGTGCCGATGACCCCTGATGCCGCGGGTGCCACCTGGGTGAACCGGGGCACGCCCCGGGGGAAGGGATCCGGTTGCCCACAGAGTCCCGGACCGGCCGGATACGCCGGACGATCAGTTCAGCCTGGCCGCCCCCGCGGCATACGGACCGCGGTGATCCAGCAACCGAGCCAGGCGTTCGCGGGCCGTGAGGCGGCCGCGCGCCGCCTGCCGAGCCACCGCCTGCGCGGATCCACCGGCCAGGGCCCGCCGCTGTCGAGCGGCAAGGTCCGCGAGCCGTTGCGCCGTTGTATCCACAGCAAGAGCGGGCGATTCCCGGGTCTCCGCGATCGAGGTCACAGCCACCTCCTTCGGCGCTTGTGAGCATGGCAGTCGCACAAGCGGAGGTCCTCTTTTCCGCACCCGATGTGAAGTAATTGAGTGGTCGGCGGAGCGCGTTCATAGACGGACTACAAGAGAACTGGAACGACCCGCTGACCTCGGTCAAGGACGCCGGTCCCCAACTGGTCCCCAAGAATGATCAAGGGCCGGTTTCGGATGCCTCCGAAACCGGCCCTGACCTTGCGACTGTCTCCAGTCGGGACGACAGGATTTGAACCTGCGACCCCTTGACCCCCAGTCAAGTGCGCTACCAAGCTGCGCCACGTCCCGGTGCGCTTCCGCGGTGAACCGCGTGATCGCGCGGACTGCACTTTACCCCACGTCCGGGCTGGCGCCGAAGCGGACCCGGGGCGCGGGACAATCGACGTATGGGCAGCACGGGACGCAGGAGCAGCGCGCCGTCGGGCCGGGTGGCCGGGGCGCGGGACCGGGACGGCGAGGGGCGGGCGCGCAATGCCCGGCCGCGGGACGGGCTCGGGCGGCCCCTGCCGTACGGCGCCGAGGGGGTGGCCCGGCAGCCCGAGGGTGTCGTACGTACGCCGGAGCAGAGCGTCGCCGAGGCGCAGGAGCTGCTCGACGCGGGGCAGCCCTTCCATGCGCACGAGGTGTTCGAGGATGCCTGGAAGTCCGGGCCCGAGGAGGAGCGGGGGCTGTGGCGGGGCCTGGCGCAGGTCTCCGTGGGGCTCACTCATGCCGCCCGGGGCAATGTGACGGGCGGCGCCCGGCTGCTGCGGCGGGGCGCCGGGGCCGTGACGGAGTGGGCGGCGGAGTCGGGGCGGCAGCGGCCGTTTGGGATGGATCTGGTGGGGCTGGTCGGCTGGGCGCGAGAGCTGGCGGACGACGTGGAGGGCGGCGGCCGGGCCGTCGATGCCGGGGCGCGGGCGCCGAGGCTGCGCGGGCAGGTGCCGTAGCAACACCTGCGCCGCAGGGCCCGCGTCCGTGCTGCGGCCATGCCGCGCCCGTGCCGTATTCGCTCGGTGCCGACGCGGTGTACGGACTGTCAGTGGCGTGCGGCAGACTCGGGGTGTGCGAAAGATTCATGTCATCGGTATCGGCGCGGGCGACCCCGACCAGCTCACCCTGCAGGCGGTCAGGGCGCTGCGGAGTACGGACGTGTTCTTCATCCTCGAGAAGGGTGAGGTGAAGGACGATCTCACGCGGCTGCGCCGGGACATGCTCGACGCGCACCTCCCGGACGGGGCGTCGTACCGGGTGGTCGAGGCACGGGATCCGGAGCGGGACCGGAGCGCGGGGGGTGCGGCCTACTCCCCCGCCGTCGGTGACTGGCGCAGTGCCCGTGCCGACATCTACGAGCAGTTGATCGCCGAGGAGCTGGGCGAGGACGAGAGCGGCGCGTTCCTGGTGTGGGGGGATCCGGCGTTGTACGACAGCACGCTCGGGATCCTGGAGGAGATCCTGGGGCGCGGCAGCGTGACCTTCGAGTACGACGTCGTGCCCGGGATCAGCAGCGTCTCCGCGCTCGTCGCCCGGCATCGTACGGGGCTCAACCGGGTCGCCCGGCCCGTCCAGATCACCACCGGGCGCCGGCTCGCCGAGGGTTTCCCGGAAGGGGTGGACGACGTGGTGGTGATGCTGGATGCCCATCGGACGTTCCGGCAGTACGCCGACCAGGACATCGACATCTACTGGGGCGCGTACATAGGCACTCCGGACGAGATCCTCGTCTCCGGGCCGATCGGCGAGGCCGCTCCGCGGATCGAGCGGTTGCGGGCCGAGGCCCGGGAGCGCAAGGGATGGATCATGGACACGTATCTGCTGCGCCGTAACCCAAGGGAGTGAGCCCAAGGGAGTGAGCCCAAGCGGCGCTTGGCCTGTGTCCGACTTCCCTTCTCCCTTGTCCCTCTACGAGTTGAAGCCCAACCAGACCAGGACACCCGCCACGTCCGACACCGCGCTCACACCCCTCGGCAGGGGCGGTCGACGTACGACCACGACGGGCAGCCCGAGTTGGCGTGCGGCCGTGAGCTTGGCAGCCGTCGCCTCTCCCCCGCTGTCCTTCGTGACCAGGACGTCGATCAGGTACTCGCGCAGCAGCGTCGTCTCGTCGGCGACCGTGAACGGCCCGCGTGCGAGCAGCACTTCGGTGTGCGGCGGCACAGGCGGCTCGGGGGGCTCCACCGACCGTACGACGAAGTGCATGTCCGCGAGGTGTGCGAAGGCCGACAGGCCGAGGCGGCCGGTGGTCAGGAATGCCCGGGAGCCGAACCGCGGCAGCGCGTCGGCCGCCGCGCTCAGCGACGTGACCAGGTGCCAGCGGTCCTCGGGGCCCGGCCGCCAGCCGGGGCGGCGCAGCACCACCGACGACACTCCACTGGCCGCCGCGGCCCGCGCGCCGTTGGCGGTGATCGTCTCGGCGAAGGGGTGCGTCGCGTCGACGAGGGCGTCCACGTGCTGTTCACGCAGCCAGTCGGCCAGCCCTGCCGCCCCGCCGAAGCCCCCGACGCGCACGTCTCCCGCCAGGGCGCCCGGTCGTGTCACGCGCCCCGCGAGGGAGGTGGTGACCCGCACGCCGGGGCGTGCCGCGAGCACGGCGGCCAGTTCGCGGGCCTCGGCGGTGCCGCCGAGGATCAGCACGTGGGGGGACATGGGGCGAGCGTACGAGGTCGCGTGCGGGGGCGGACGTGCAGGGCCCGCCCCGAGGGGAGCACATGACGGGACGGCCGCCCGGCAGGGGTGCCCGGCGGCCGTCCTGATGTGTGGATCCTCGTCAGCCCTGGCGGGCCTTGAAGCGGGGGTCCTTCTTGTTGATGACGAAGACCACGCCGCGTCGGCGGACCACCTGGGCCCCGGGCTTGGACTTCAGTGAGCGCAGGGATTTGCGCACCTTCATGGTTCTGCTCTCCTAGTCACGCGTGATGGCACGGCCGTAGCGACGCTCGAAGCGCTCCACCCGGCCCGCGGTGTCCATGACCCGCGTGTTGCCTGTGTGGAAGGGGTGGGACGCCGAGGAGATCTCGACGTCGATCAGGGGGTACGAGTGACCGTCCTCCCACTCGATCGTCTTAGACGAGTCGGCGGTGGAACGGGTCAGGAACGCGACGTCCGCGGCGCGGTCGCGGAAGACCACGAGCCGGGAGTCGGGATGGATGCGGGGCTTCATGGGGTTTCCTTCCTCGGAGCCCTGCGCCGGAATGGCGCAGGTTGGGTCAGCGCTCCTCGCGGAACGGGACGTGTTCGCCCACCACCGGGTCGTACTTGCGCAGGACCAGCCGGTCGGGGTGGTTCCGGCGGTTCTTGCGGGTCACGTAGGTGACACCGGTTCCGGCCGTCGACTTCAGCGTGACGACGGGGCGCGCGGTGCTGCGTGCCATGAGGTCCTCCCTTCGCCCACACCACGGATCTTTGATCCGAGCATGTCAATCACATCCCGTGCAACAACGCATGCCGCCCTCGCATTCCCGCCCACCGGCGGAGCAGTGGCCGACGCAAAACGGCGGTGCGCAGAGGGCGGCTAGCGCAGCAGCAGCTGCAGGCCACCCACGATCGTCGCCGCGATCACGAGTTGTTCGAAGAGGCGCTGGTTGATTCGGTTCACAGCCCATTTGCCGAACAACGCACCAGGTACGACGAACACCGCGAGTGCGGCGTCAAGGAGTAGCGAGTGGCCGTCGATCAGGCCGAGGCCGGCGCTGAAGGGCACCTTCGACACGTTCACGATCAGGAAGAAGAACGCGGACGTCCCCAGGAAGCCGAGCTTCCGGAAACCCGCCGACAACAGGTACATCGACATCACCGGGCCGCCCGCGTTGGCGACCATCGTGGTGAAGCCGCCGAGGACGCCGTACGAGCGCGCCTTGACGCGGCCGGACTTCGTCGCCACCGAGTCCGGCTCCTCGTCGGGCTCCGCCGTACGCCGCCGCCACACGGTCACGCCCGCCATCAGCAGCAGGATCGCGCCGATCGACGTCCGTACGACTCCGTCGTCGGCCCACACCAGGAACAGTGTGCCGACGACCACGCCCGCCGCGACCGCCGGGAACAGCCGCCACAGCGTGGGCCAGTGGGCGTGCCGCCGATAGGTCAGGACCGCGAGGACGTCGCCGACGATCAGGATGGGCAGGAGTACGCCGGTGGAGGCGCGGGCGGGCAGGACCGCCGCGAAGACGGCGAGGCTCACCGTGTTGGCCCCGCTCACCGCGGTCTTCGAGAAGCCGACGAGGAGGGCCGCGAAGGCGAGGGCGGCGAACTCCCAGCCGGATATGTGCCAGAGCGTCATCGTGTTCATGCGGGGACCGATGCTATGTGCAGCCAACGGGGCGTGTAAGTACCGTCTCGCTGGGTGGCACTCGGCGGTGGCGTGCCGGGGCAGCCGCCCCAGGCCCCCGCTTCGGCCTGGACGGCCTCGTCCTCAAACGCCGGACGGGCCGAATTGCCCTGACCGGCGTCGAGCAGTGTCCTTTTGAGGCGCCTCACGAGCCGCGCGTTCTAGTGCCTCTCCACCAGCACCGCACTGCCCTGCCCGACCCCCACGCACATCGTCGCCAGCCCTCGCTCCGCCCCCGTGCGGCGCATGCGGTGCAGCAGTGTCGTGAGGATCCGGGCTCCGGAGCAGCCGAGCGGGTGCCCCAGGGCGATCGCGCCGCCGCTCGGGTTGACCAGGTCCGGGTCGATGCCGAGCTGGTCCACGCAGGCCAGGGCCTGGGCGGCGAACGCCTCGTTGAACTCGGCCTCCTGGATGTCACCGATGCTCCAGCCGGTGCGGGCCAGGGCCTTGCGGGTGGCGGGGACGGGGCCTATGCCCATCACGTCGGGGTGGACTCCGGCCGAGGCGCCGGCGACATAGCGGCCCAGTGACTCCAGACCCAGGTCGTCGAGGGCCTCCTCGCTGACCAGGAGAAGGCCCGCGGCGCCGTCGTTCATCGGCGAGGCGTTGCCCGCCGTCACCGTGCCGCCGGCGCGGAAGACGGGCTTCAGACGCGAGAGCTTCTCGTACGACGTGTCCTCGCGAACGCACTCGTCGGCGTCGACGAGCACGCCGTCCGGGCGCTCCACGGGCAGGAGTTCGTCGTCGAAGTGGCCGTTCTTGCGGGCGTCCGCGGCACGTTGGTGGCTGCGCAGGGCGAACGCGTCCTGGCGTTCTCGGCTGACACCGTGGCGCGCGGCGACCTCCTCCGCGGTCTCGCCCATGGACAACAGGCCGTGCAGGTCCTTCATCGCCGGGTTGACCAGGCGCCAGCCGAGGCGGGTGTCGACGGTCTCGATGCGGTGCGGGAGGGCCTCGTCGGGGCGGGGCAGGACGAAGGGAGCGCGGCTCATGGACTCCGAGCCGCCCGCGAGGACGATGTCGGCCTCCCCGGCGGCGATGGTGCGGGCGGCCGACGTCACCGCCTCCAGGCCCGAGGCGCACAGGCGGTTGACCGTGGCCCCGGGGACGGACTCGGGAAGGCCCCCGAGCAGGGCGGCCATGCGGGCGACGTTGCGGTTGTCCTCGCCGGCCTGGTTGGCGGCGCCCCAGTAGACGTCGTCGACACGGGCCGGATCGAGGGCGGGGACGTCCGCGACGAGGGCGCGGATCACGTGTGCGGCGAGGTCGTCGGGCCGCACGGAGGACAGGGCGCCGCGCAGCTTGCCGATGGGGGTGCGGCGGGCGGCCGCGAAGTGGACGGGACGCACGACAGGACTCCTGACCGACGACGCTCTACGAGGCCGTACGCGCTGTACCGAGGCTGTATTGGGCTGTAGGGGCTGTTCGACCTGCGGGGTCCGTTCGGTGGCGCGGACCCGCAGGAACTTAATTAGCGCTGCTAGTTTTGGACTATAGACCTCCGCCCCGCCCCCTGGGAAGATCGCCGGAACCTTCCACCGACGCAGTTGGAGGACACATGGCCGACGCCCACGAGCACGTCCTGCCCGGCACCCGCGGCTCGATCACCGTCCGCGAGTGGCCTCACGAAAGGCCGCGGTACATCGCTCTGGTCGCCCACGGCTACGGAGAGCACATCGGCCGGTACGAGGAACTGGCCGGTGTCCTGACCGGGCACGGCGCGGCCGTCTTCGGGCCCGACCACACGGGCCACGGCAGGTCGGCGGGCGAGCGGGTGCTGATCGAGGACTTCGAGGACGTGGTCGGCGATGTGCACTCCGTGGCGGGGCTGGCCCGGTCCTCCCACCCGGACCTGCCGGTCGTGCTGATCGGCCACTCCATGGGCGGACTGATCGCGGCCCGTTACGCCCAGCGCCACGGCGCGGGGCTCGCAGCCCTCGTACTGTCCGGGCCGGTGATCGGCGCCTGGGAGCTGCCGGAACGGCTGCTCGCGCTCGACGAGATCCCCGACACGCCCATCAGCCCGGCCTCGCTCTCCCGGGACCCGGCGGTCGGGGCGGCGTATGCCGTGGATCCGCTGGTCTGGCACGGTCCGATGAAGCGGCCGACCGTGGAGGCGTTCGCGCGGACTCTGGAGACCGTCGCCGAGGGTGGCGACGTCGGCCGGCTTCCGCTGCTGTGGCTGCACGGCGACGACGACCGGCTCGTCCCTCTGGCCGGCAGCCGCATCGGCGTCGAACAGCTCAGCGGCGGCAACCTCACCGAGCGGATCTACCCCGGCGCCCGGCACGAGGTCTTCAACGAGACGAACAGGGCGGAGGTCTTCGCGGACCTGACCCGGTTCCTGGACGGCGTGCCCACGAGCCGAACGGTGCGTCCACGGACTGAGACCAGGTGAGACCGCGTCGGCAGCCGGGCGTCGCGTTTGCGCTGGTTCGCCCTGGGCACTCGCGCGAGTACCTGCGGGCACCAGCCGGCCCGTACCGGCCGCGCGACAGCTGACCGGCGAAGCGCAGAAGCACATACGCACACGTACGGAAAGGGGGACACGATGACCGACGCCCTCGAACTCGACGCGCTGTGGGAGGACTTCCACCGCGTGGTGAACATGACCTCACAGGAGCTGGCGGCCTGGCTGCGGGTCAGTGACGCCGGCGAGGTGACGGAGCCCCTGCCCGACCAGGCGGGCAGCCCCGTCGGGCAGCACGTCCTCGCTATCCTGCAGAAACGGCGCACGGACCTCACCGACGACGACCTCCGAGTGATGTACGAGGTCGTGGACACCGTCGAGCAGCAGGCGGACCTGGAGAACGAGCCGGTGGCCGAGGACTCCGACCGCCGTCACCTGCTGATGACGATCGGCCACGATCCGCTCAAACCATGACCGTAACCACGACCTGAACCATGACCGGCCGGAAGGGCCCCGGGCATCGGGCCACCGGGGCCGTTGTCAGGCCCGGAAGCGCAGGAAGTCGGCCAGGGCGCTCAAGTCCCGCTCGCCGAAGCCCTGTTGCACGGCATCGGCAACCACGCCACGGTTGACGGCGGCCTGTTGCATGGGTGCCCCCAGTCGTTCGGCAAGGGCGAGGACCAGGTCCAGGTCCTTGGCTACGAGTTCGAGGGTGAAGGCGACCGTGGCGTCCTCGGGGTGCAGATACGCGTCCCTCTTGTACTGCACGAACGGCGCACCCGCGGCGCCGGACGCGAACACCTCGTACGCCGACTCCCGGGACACACCGGCGCGTTCGGCGAGGACGAGGGCCTCGGAGAGGGCCTGGTTGAGGCCGAGGAGAAGGGAGTTGACCGACAGCTTCATCGCCGCGCCGGTGCCACCGGGGCCGACATGGACGACGTGGGCAGCCAGGACGTCCAGCACGGCGCGGGCCTGCTCCAGGGCCGACCGGTCCCCGCCCGCCATGACGGTGAGCCTGCCCTGTTCTACGAAGCTGACGCTGCCGGAGACAGGTGCGTCCAGCAGGGCCGCGCCCGCCTTGTCGACGAGCGGGCCCAGGGCGGTCACCGTGTCCGGGGCGACGGTGCTGGTCTCCACGACGACCGTGCCGGGGCGCAGCCCGGCGGCGATGCCGTCCTCCCCGCCGTACGCCTGCCGCACGGCCGTGTCGTCGGCGAGGGAGACGAGGACGACGTCCGCCGTCGCGACGGCCTCGCGGGGCGTGCCGGCGACGGCGGCCCCGGTGGCCTCGGCCTTGGCGCGCGTACGGTTGTACGCCGTCACCGCGCACCCTGCCGCGCGCAGCCGCACCGCCATGGCCGCGCCCATCCGGCCCGTGCCGATCACCGCGACACGCGGTTCCGTGTCGCTCATCGCCATGCGCGGTTCCGTGCCGCTCACCCCAGCAGCCACCCCCCGTCCACACTCAACTCCACCGCATTGACGGACCTGTTGCGCAGCAGGAAGTCCACGGCGTCCACCACGTCCGCCATGGTGGCGAGCCGACCGGTCGGGGTCCTGGCGCGCAGACCGGCCAGCACCTGCTCCGGCTTGTCCCGCCAGTAGGGGCTGTCGCCCACGACACCGGGATGGACGGCGTTGACCCGGATCGGCGCGAGTTCGACCGCGAGGGTGTTCACCAGTCCCCGTACGCCCGCGTTGACCGTGGCGACCGTCGTCGCGCCGGGGTAGGGGCGCTCCTTGGCCTGGCCGCCGAAGATCACGATCGCGCTGTCGTCGGTGATCCGCTGCCGCAGCACGTGCACGACCTCGGTGTAGCCGACGAGCTTGAGGGTGACCAGTTCGAGGGCGGCGGCGATGTCGTAGTCGGTCGCCCGGTTCTCGTCGCGGGAGACGCCCGCGAGGACCAGGTGGTCGACGTGTCCGACGTCCGCCAACGCCCCTGCGATCTCGCGTGGTCGGGACAGGTCGAGGGCGAGGCCGCGGGCGCCGAGTTCCTTGGCGACGGCGTCGGCCCGACCGAGGTCGCGGCCGGTGAGGACGACCTCGTCGCCCTGCTCGGCGCGGACGAGGGCGAGCTCACGGCCGATGCCGGACGTGCCGCCGACGACCAGGACGCTGCTCATGACTCCAGGGCCTCCCTCAGGTACTCCCAGTCGCGCGTGAACCGGTACGAGTGACGCGGCGGCGGCTGCGGCGCCTGTGTCTCCAGCCAACGCAGCGGCCCCTGACCGGCGTTGGCGAAGCCGTGCACGCAACCGGCGCCCGCCCAGGCGCAGTCGCCGGGCCCGAGCCGATACCGTTCGCCGTCGAACACGGCGTCCGCCTCGCCGTCGAGGAACAGGTACGTCTCCTCGAAGGGGTGGTCGTGCGTGCCGGCGACGCCGTCGGGGGCGTACTGCACCATGAACATCGTGGAGGCGACCGCACCGAGGTCGCTGTCGACCATCATCCTGACCGTGATGCCGCTGTAGACGAGCAGCGCGGTGCGCATGCTCGCCGAGACGGTCAGGAGATCCTGGGACTGTTTGCCCGGGTCCATCTGGGCGGGCTCGAAGTGGCCGAAGGAGCGGGTGCGCGGGTCGCGGACGTCGATGCGCGCGGGGGGCCTCGCCGGCAGGTCGGGCACGGGCTGCGTGTCGTGCCCGTAGCGTGCCCGTGGCACCGGCGCGAGCATGTCCGCCCAGCGTGCGGCCGTGTCGCCGGCGCCGCGCCAGGCGTGCGGGACGCCGGCCGGGAGGATGCCGTAGTCGCCTTCTTCGAGGAGGTACGAGCCGTCGGGCGCGTCGAGGACGGCCGTCCCGTCGAGGATGTGGAAGCTCTCCTCGTACGAGTGCACATGCGCCGACACCCCACCGTCCGGCCGCAGTTCGCAAAGACCGAAGCCGGTGTGCACGCTGCCGTCGTCCTCGCCGACCAGCGTGCGGCGCCGGTAGCCGTGTGCGTCGTACGGCGGCTCGGCCACGTCGGCGGCCCGCCGCACCAGATGCCGGGTCATACGGTCGGCTTCCCCTCCTTCGCCTCCGCTTCGTCCTTCGCCACCGCTTCCTGCGCCTTGGCTTCCTTCGCCGCCAGGAGCCGGTCGCGGGACTCCTCGACGAGCCGTCGGGCCCTCGCGACGTCGGCTGTCAGCCTGCCGTCGCGCTTGCGGACCACGCCGTCGACGATGACCGTCTCGACGTTCGAGACGTCCGCGCACAGCGTGACCGCGGAGGCCGCGTCGTGCACCGGCGCCATGTTCAGCGCGGTGGCGTCGAGGGCGACGACGTCGGCGCGCTTGCCGGGGGTCAGGGAACCGGTGCGGTGCTCCAGTCCCGCGACATGCGCGCCGTTGCTCGTGGCGATCTCCAGCATCTGACGTGCCGTCAACATGGTGCTGGGAACCGGCATGTTGGCCTGCCAGCAGTCCGCGTTGACCCGGGCCCGCTCGACGCCGAAGGCCGCGCGGATCTGGGTGAACATGTCGCCGGGCACGGTGGTGACGACGTCGATGCTGAGCGAGGGCCGCAGTCCGTGCTCGATCGCGCTCATCACGGGCGGCCAGCCGTGCCCCATCTGCGTCTCCACCTGTGGCGCGATCGACACCGTGCCACCGGTGTCGGCGACCATCCGCCACTCCTCCTCGCTGAGGTAGCAGCAGTGGACGTAGGTGGTGTCCGGGCCGAGGAGCCCCAGGTCGTGCAGTTGCCTGACCATGCCGAAGCGGCCGGCGAGCCGCCCCATCGCCACGTGCACGGTGATCGGGATGTCCAGCTCGCGCGCGAGGGTCCACTCCGAGGTGACGACGTCGTTGACGCAGAATCCGGGGCCACGGGTGGCGAGTCCCATGGTCAGCAGGCCGTCGTCGGAGGCGAAGTGCTTGGCACGGATACGGCGGACGTCGTCGCCGGGAATCGCGATCTTGCTCTCGAACCAGTAGTCGGCGAGGGAGGTGTTGGCGCTGCCGTAGGCGTACTGGGCGCGGATGCCGGTCTCGCCGAGCGCCTGGATCGCGGCATCCGGGTGCTCGGGTGTGTTGTTGATGTGGGACCAGTCGACCAGTGTCGTGATGCCGGCGTTCAGGCACTCCAGAGCGCCGGCGAGGTTGCCCGCGTACACGTCCTCGGGGGTGTACAGCGGGGCGAAGGTGTCGAGGATGTCGACGAAGTAGTCGTCCAGGGTGGCGTCCGGGGCGACGCCCCTGATGGGGGCCTCCCAGGTGTGGCGGTGGGTGTCGACGAAGCCGGGGATCACGATGCGCCCGGTCATGTCGAGGACCTCGGCGTCAGCACTGATCTCCGGCCGCACGGCCGCGATCCTGCCGTCCTCGATGAGGACGTCTCCCTTCGGCAGTTCCCCGACGGAGGGATCCATCGAGATCACGTGCCCCGCGCGCAGCAGTATCCGATCGGTCATCGCGCTTCCTCCTCGGGGGTGTCAGGGGTGTTCAGTACGCGGCGAGACTCCGGACGGCCGCCACGACCTTGTCCACGGTGGGGATGACCTGTTCCTCCAGTACGTCGGCGAACGGCAGCGGCACGCATTCCCCCGCCACCCGGCGCACGGGCGCGTCCAGCAGTGCGAACCCCTCGTCGGCGACGACCGACACGAGGGTGGCGCCCCAGCCTCCCTGGTAGGGGTTCTCCTCGACGGTCACGAGCCGCGAGGTCCTGTCGAGAGAGGCGAGGACGGTGGAGACGTCGAGCGGAACGAGACAGCGAAGGTCGACGACCTCCACGCCGATGCCCTCGCCGGCGAGGACGTCGGCGGCCTTCAACGCCAGCGGCACCATGGAGGCGAGGGCGACCAGCGTCACGTCGGCGCCCTCGCGCACGACGGCCGCCCGCCCCAGCTCGACCACGTGCCCCGGCGGCGCGGGGGCTCCCTTGCTCGCCAGCAGTCCCTTGTGCTCGAAGAAGACGACCGGGTCGTCGCTGCGGATCGCCGCCGCCATCATGCCGATGACGTCGGCGGGCGTGGCGGGGGCGGCGATCTTCAGCCCCGGGACGGTCAGCGCCCAGTTCTCCGTGGCCTGCGAGTGCTGGGCGCCGAAGCCGAGCCCGCCGCCGTTGGCGGTGCGCACCACGAGCGGGACGGTGACCTGACCACCCGTCATGTAACGGACTTTCGGTATCTCGTTGGCGAGGTAGTCCCAGCAACAGGCCAGGAAGTCCGAGAACATGATCTCCGCGACCGGCCGCATCCCGGTCATCGCGGCGCCCATCGCCGCACCCACGATGGCCTGTTCGGAGATGGGCGTGTCCCACACCCGTTCGGGCCCGAACTCCTTCAGCAGCCCGGCGGTCGTCTTGAACACCCCGCCCGCCTCGCCGATGTCCTCGCCGAGGCACACGACGGCCGGGTCCCGGCGCATCTCCCGCGCGATGCCCTCGGCGACCGCCTCCCGATAGCTGATCACGTCCGCCACGCCGCACCCCCGTCCGCCCACACGTCGGTCAGCGCCTCACCCGGATCGGCCGGCGGCGCGGCCTTCGCCGCCTGGACCGCCTTCTGTACGACGTCACGGGCGCGTTCGTCGGCCGCGGTGACCGTCTCCTCGGGCACCCCCAGCTCGACGAGGCGTCCGCGCGCGAGGTCCAACGGGTCGTGCTTGAGCCAGCGTTCGACCTCCTCGGCCGGGCGGTAGGTGGCCGGGTCGGCACGGCTGTGCCCGAAGTGGCGGTAGGTCTCGGCCTCCAGGAGGGCGGGCCCGTCTCCGGCCCGGGCCCGCCGTGCGAGGGCGGCCACCGCGTCCCGGACAGCCACCACGTCGTTGCCGTCGACGACCTCGCCCGGGATGCCGTACGAGGGGGCGCGGTCGGCCGCGGGCCGGGCCACCGCCGTGACGTCGGCGATGGGGGTGTACTCCATGTACAGGTTGTTCTCGCAGACGAACAGCACGGGCAGCTTCCATACGGCGGCCAGGTTGAGTGCCTCGTGGAAGGCGCCGATGTTGGTGGCGCCGTCGCCGAAGAAGGCGACGGCCAGCTGCTGTGTCCCGCGCAGCCGGGCCGACCAGGCGGCGCCGACCGCCATCGGCAGGTGGGCGCCGACAATGGCGTAGGAGCCGAGCATGAAGGCGTCGGCCTTGGTGAGGTGCATGGAGCCGCCCTTGGCCTTGCACAACCCGGTCGCGCGGCTCATGAGTTCGGCGAGGCACTCCTCGGGGGTGGCGCCGCGGGCCATCGCGTGGTGGTGGCCGCGGTAGGTGGCGAAGACGTAGTCGTCGGGGCGCAGGGCGGCGCTCGTGCCGACGGCGATCGCCTCGTGGCCGGCGGCGAGGTGGGTGGTGCCCTTGACCAGACCGGACAGGAACAGGTCGTGGGCGGCCTTCTCCGTACGGCGGATGACGGCCATCTGCTCGTAGAGCGTGAGGAGTTCGTCGCGGTCGACCATCAAGTGCTCCCGTTGGTACGGGTGTTGAGGTGGGACTGGGACTCGCGGCGGGTGTTGAGCTCGCCGCCGACCGTCCAGTACTTGCGGCCCGCGACCAGCAGTTCCTCGGCCGGGAACTTGGTGATGACCTCGCAGCCGTCGGCGGTGACGACCAGCTCCTCCTCGATACGGGCCGCCGACCAGCCGTCCGCCGCCGGCCAGTAGGTCTCCAGGGCGAACACCATGCCCTCCTGGAGGACTTCGGGGTGGTCGAGGGAGACCAGACGGCTGAAGATGGGCTTCTCCCAGATCGACAGGCCGACCCCGTGGCCGTACTGCAGGGCGAAGGCGGCGGTCTCGTCGGCGAAGCCGAACTCCTCGGCGCACGGCCAGACTTGGACGATGTCGGCGGTGGTGGCGCCGGGCCGGACGAGGGCGATGGCCTGGTCCATGTACTCGCGGCAGCGGACATAGGCGTCCCGTTGCGCGCGCGAGGCGCTGCCGACGGCGAAGGTGCGGTAATAGCAGGTGCGGTAGCCGAGGTGGCTGTGCAGGATGTCGAAGAAGGCGGGGTCGCCGGGGCGGATCAGGCGGTCGCTGTAGACGTGCGGGTGGGGTGAACAGCGTTCGCCGGAGATGGCGTTGACGCCTTCGACGTACTCGCTACCGAGGTCGTAGAGGACCTTGCTGACGAGTCCGACGCACTCGTTCTCGCGGACACCCGGGCGGAGGTAGCCGTACAGCTCCTCGTACGCCGCGTCCACCATCGCGCAGGCCTGGGTGAGCAGGGAGATCTCGTCGCGGGTCTTGGTGCGGCGGGCCTCCAGGAAGACCTGCTGGCCGTCGACGACGTCGATGCCCTCGGCGCGCAGGGCGGCCAGGATCGGCATCTCGGCGACGTCGATGCCGAGCGGCTCGCCCGCGAGACCGTGTTCGCGCAGTTCGGTGGCGATCTTGCGGGCCACGTCCTCGGCGATCCCCGCGTCCGGGTGGAAGGCGCCGCGCAGAGTGGAGATGCCGGCCCGGGCGCCGGTGGGCGGGCCGTCCTTGCCGTCGCTGTAGTCGAGCCAGGGGTTGTAGATCTGGTGGTGGCGGGCGGCGGAGCCGAAGTCCCAGACGACCGGTTCGCCGCCGCGCACCAGCAGGGCGAAGCGGATCAGCTTGTCGATCGCCCAGGTGCCGATGTGTGTGGCGGTCATGTAGCGGATGTTGGCGAAGTCGAAGCTGAGCACGGCGCCGAGCGACGAGCCGTTCAGCGTCTCGTGGAGCCTGGCCAGCCGCTCCTTGCGGAGCCGGTCCAGGTCGATGCGCTCTTCCCAGTCGACTGCATTGGGTCCGAACGTACGGATCGCCATGGCGACCACCCCCACTTCGGAGTAGACGACCGTGCCGCGCGAGTGTCAAGTGCTACTGAACGTCTTGGCCGGCCCCTTGGCCGAACACGAACCACACTCCTACGGCCGGCTCGGCGCCGTCGTTGCGGTAGCGGTGCGGGGTGGTCGACTCGAAGCAGACGGCGTCGCCGGGACCCAGCGTGTACTCGTCGAAGCCGAGGGTGAGGACGAGCGCGCCGGAGGTGAGACAGCCGTACTCGGTGCCCGCGTGGCGCATCAGGCCGCCGGAGCTTGAGGAGGAGCCACCGGGCCGGTATGTCACCTGCAGGAAGTCGACGTCCGCGCCCGGAACATGCCCCAGCCGCTCCCACACGACCCCCGAGTCCAGCTCCAGCACCTCCCGCTCCCCCGGCGTGACCAGCGGTCCGATGCGCCGCCCCGGGTCGGCGGCGAAGGCGGCGAGGGCGTGCAGGACGGTGGCCGGAACAGCGGGAGCGCCGGATCCGGCGGACGCGGTCACGACCGGGGGCGCGGCGATCTCGTCCTCGTAGGCGTCGAACAGCGACTCCACGGATATCGACAGCGCGGTGGTGATGCCGTACAGCGTGCTCACGGACGGCTGGCTCTTACCGGTCTCGATCTGGGAGACCAGGCTCGCGGAGACGCCGACCTCCCGCGCGAGGGCGCGCAGGCTCACGCCTTTCGCGAGGCGGGCCTGCCGGATGCGCGCGCCGACGGGCGGCACGGCGGCAGGAGACACGGCGGCTCCTCTCCGCGACGGACATGTTCAACACCATTGAACAGCCGGGGCCGTCCGTGGCGCCAGAGTCTCAGGTGAGCCCGAAGTCAGTCAGTTTCAGGACCGGATCAGTCCCGCGAGGTACCGCCACAGCGAGGATCGCCGCCTGGCGGCCTGGTCCGGTGCGGCGGGTGCGTCGGGCAGGCCGGGGGCGGGCGCCGTCGGTACCGGCAGCGCCGGTCCGGAGAGCTCGTAGCGCACGGGCAGCGAGCGCAGTCCCCGCATGAACGGCGAGGAGCGCCACGGCAGTTGGTCGACGGGCAGGGCGAGCTCCAGGTGCCCGAACCGTTCGAAGACGCGGCTCACGCCCGCCGCCGCGATGGTGGACGCCAGCTCGCGGGCCGGGCACTGGCGGGGTCCCGCACCCCATGACAGATGGGCCCGGCTGCTGATGCTGGAGCCCGGTGCCATCCGGCCGGCGAAGAGCGGGTCGGCGTGCGCGCCGGCGGGCGAGACCCACACGGGGTCACCGGCGCGGATGGTGTAGTTCCCGAGCCGGCTGTCCTCGGCCGCGAACCTCGGCACGAAGTTGACCAGCGGCGGCTTGCGCATGACCACGCGGTTCATGGTCTCCCGGACCATGCCGGCGGACTGGGAGGTACGCACTCCGCCGTCGGCGTCCCCGGAGATCACCTCGACGACGGTGTTGGAGATGAGGATGCCGACGTGGTCGGAGGTCATGCCCAGCAGCATGAACAGTTCCCGGGCCAGCGCGTCGACCGAGAGGTCCGGGTGGGCGGCGAGCAGGTGGGAGGGGAAGTCGTCGCCCGGCTTCTCGATCTTGGCGGCGGCCAGTTCGGAGAGCGTCACCAGCAGGCGTGCCAGTGCGGGTTCCGCGTCCGGGCCGGCGTCCAGTACCCGCCACATGTCCATCAGGGCCTCGTCGCCCTGCGAGCCGGGGAAGCCGAGCAGATGGCTCGCCGCCATCAGCGGCAGGGGACGGGAGAACTGCGCCGACAGGTCCGCCAGGCCCGTACGGCCGCCCTGCGCGAGGAGGGTGATCAGCTCGTCGGCACAGCCGGTGACGGCCGACTTGAGCCGCTTGGCCTGCGGGTTGCGCGGATCCTGGAAGGGGCGCAGGGCCACGTCCCAGGCGCCGCGCAGGGTGCGATGGCCGGGGCCGCCCTGGATCAGCACGTGGTTGACCTCCAGGGAGGGGCCGAGCGGCCAGTCGGCGGGCACCCGGCCCTCCGTGCGAGCCCGCCAGTTCTCCAGTCCCTTGGGCCAGCCGGCGTCGTCCTGGAGGACCTGGAGCGACTCGCGGTAGCCGAGCACCAGCCACGCGGGCACGCCCAGCAGATCGACCGGCGCGACCGGGCCGTGGCGTTCGCGCAGCCGCTCGTAGACGAGCCCTGGGCGCGTCTCGTAGTCCCGGGTCAGCAGGGGCTCGGGGGCGAGGGCCTCCAGCGGCGTGCCGTCGGGCTCCGCGCGCCCTTCGCCGCCCTCGTCGACCAGGTGGAATCCCATGCTTCCGCCGCCCCCGTCCACACCGTCCGTAACGGTCCGCGACCTGTGGGTGCTTGCGGACTCGGGAGGGACCGTACCTCAGGTGTCAGGGAGGTGACAGGGCGGGGTACTCGCCGGTAGCAAGGCGTGCCCAAGCCCTCGTTCGCGCTCGTCCTTCCCGGCCGTCATTCGTCCTTCCCGGCCATCATCCGCTCGATGCGGTCGAAGCGTTCGTGCAGGGCGTGGACGGTCTCCTCGGTCAACTCCTCGGCGCGATGGGCGAGATGGTGACGGCGTTTCTGTTCCCGCCCGACGAACCAGGTCGCCAGTGCGGCGGTGACCATGCCGTATGTCGTGATCCCGACGATCATCATGACCGTGCCGATGACCCGGCCGCCGAAGGTCACCGGGAAGAAGTCGCCGTACCCCACGGTGGTCGCCGTCTCGATCGACCACCACAGCGCCTGCGGGTACGTCCGCAGATTGGCGCGCAGTGCGGCGTGCTCGGCGACGACGACGGCCCACGAGCCGATGAGCATCACCACGCCGAGGACGGCCGTCGCGGCGCCCGCCGCCTTCACATGCAGCGAGCGGCCCTCCCGGCCGAGCAGCAACTCGACCGCCCTGGCGAGGAATCCGGGCAGCATGGTCACTCCTTGGGATACGTCGGCATGGGGTCAGTGTGGTCGGGGGCGGGTGTGCGGGCATGCCGGGCGGGGCGTTCGAGTTGCCGTCCGAGCTGCGGCGTTGTGGGCTGAGGACAGGAACCGGCGGGCCACGGCAGGAGGGCGGTCCCATGGCGGCGGAACCCCGCGAGGTGGCGGAGACCTTCGCGTTCGCCTGCGGGAACTGCGGTCACGCCTGGGAGGCCGGCTTCCGGGTCATGTTCTTCACCGACCCCCTGGACACCTTGGGCCTGACCACCCAGGAGTACGTGGACGAGGCGGGCCGCGCCGTCCGGTCGCCGCTCACGGAGGCGGTCTGCCCCGAGTGCGGCGGACGACGGGTACAGGTGCGGGCTGCCGGGCCACCCCCTGAGTCGCCCTGACCAGCCCACGTCCGCCCCGACCTGGCCGGGCACTCCCCCGAACGGCCCGGTGCGCTGGTGGGCCGGAGCCGCCGATGGTGCGCTGAGGAGAGCCCCTGTCTGACGCGGCTTCTCTGGAGGCATCCGCCATGACCCGACGTCCGTCCCTCCTCGTACGCGTGCTGGCTTCAGCGCTGGCCGCGGCCGCGCTGCTGACCACCGCGGCCTGTTCGGACGACGGTGACAGCTCCGGTGCCAAGGCCTCCGACGCCGCCGCGTCGCCCCTTGCCGAGGAGTCCAGGCCCGCCTCGCCCCTTGCCGCGAAGACGCCCTCTCCCTCGGCCTCGGCCCGCCTCACCGAGGCCGGCGCACAGGCCGCGCTGATCACCGAGGGCGACATCGAGGACGACTGGAACCAGGTCAAGGACGCCGCCAAGTGGGGCGACACCCTCCTCATCGGCAAGGTCGACGTCGCCGCCCTGCTCACCGCGAAGGCGAACGGCGCCGACTGCCAGAAACTCCTCGACGCCCTCTACGACGACGACCTGCTGGGCAAACCGTCCGGCGCGTCCGCGCTGACCGGGTTCGAGCAGGACGACTCCCGCCTCCTCTACCAGGTCGCCGCCTACGACCACGCCCGCCTCGACGCCTCCTGGGCCTGGCTGAAGACGCTGCCGGTCAAGTGCGACCAGTTCACCGCGATCGACTCCAAGGGCGGCAAGCGGACCGTCCAGGTGACCCAGGGCTCGCTGCCCGACGTGGGCGACGCCCGGCAGGATCTGCACGTGACGGTGCAGGGCACCTCGAACGGCTCGCCCGCCACCCTCTCCCTGGACGTCGCCGTCGTACGCGTCGGCGACGACGCCATCACCGTCACCGCCGGCGGGCTCGACGGGGACGAGCACCAGTCCACCGAGCAGGCCGTCCAGAAGGGCACCCCGCGGCTGAAGGACGTCCTCTCCGGGAAGACACCGGCCGCGGGCCCAGGCCGAACCCGCTGACGCGGCCGACGCGATCGGCACAGCCGATTCCGCACACCTGATCAGCCGATTCCCGGGACAGCGTGATCACCGGGCGGCACAATGGCGACGACGGTCACAGGTGCGTGCGAAGGAGCTGAGTCGTGAGTGAGAGCCACACCCCGGGCGGGTCGGCGAGGCTGAACACCGGGGTGGCGCACAACGCGCGCGTGTGGAACTACTGGATCGGCGGCAAGGACAACTACCAGGTCGACCAGCAGGTCGGCGAGCAGGTCGCCGGGATGTTCCCGATCATCCGGGACATCGCCCGCGCGGACCGCTGGTTCCTGGGCCGGGCGGTGCGGTTCCTGGCCGAGGAGCGCGGCGTGCGGCAGTTCCTGGACATCGGCACGGGCCTGCCCACGGCGGACAACACCCACCAGATCGCCCAGCGGATCGCACCCGACGCGCGGATCGTGTACGTCGACAACGACCCCATCGTCCTGGCCCACGCCCGCACCCTGCTGACCGGCACCCCCGAGGGCGTCACCGACTACGTCGACGCGGATGTGCACGACCCGGCCGCGATCCTCGAACGCGCCGCCGGAATCCTGGACTTCACCAAGCCGGTCGCGGTGATGATGCTGGGCATCCTCAACTTCGTGCTGGACACGGAGAAGGCGCGGGAGATCGTGGCGAACGTCATGGCCGAGGTGCCCTCGGGCAGCTTCCTGGTGCTCACCCACCCCACCTTCGACGCCGACCTCGGCGGTGCGGGCCAGATCCCGGCCATGAAGTTCTGGAACGAGAACGCCACCCCGCCGATCACCGCCCGCAGCGGCGAGGACATCGCGGCGTTCTTCGAGGGGCTGGACCTCCTGGAGCCGGGCCTTGTGTCGTGCTCGCGGTGGCGCGCCGATTCCGAATCGCCCGCCGTGGTACCGCAGTTCGGCGCGGTGGCCGTGAAACCCTGACACACGTGCCGACCGTCGCCGACGTGCCAGTGGAGGATGTATGACCACCCTTGCCGACCCCGTCCCCGGCGGACGCCCCGGTGACGTCGAGCGGGCCGGGGCGCTCGCGGAAGAGCTGTCCGGGCAAGGGGTGCACGGCGTCGTCTTGTCCTATGTCGACACCGCGGGTGTGGCCCGGGTGAAGTCGGTCCCGACGGCCAGGCTCGCCTCGGCCGCTGCCTGGGGCGTCGGCATGTCACCGGTGTTCGACACGTTCCTGGCGAACGACTCCATCGTCTCCACCGACGTCCTGGGTTCCCCGGACGGCGACCTGCGCCTCTACCCCGACCTCGACCAACTCGTCGCCCTGGCCGGGCAGCCCGGCTGGGCGTGGGCGCCGGTCGACCGGATCACGCAGGAGGGCGAGCCGCATCCCGGGTGCAGCCGCACCGCCTTGCGCCGCATCGTCTCCGATGCCGCCGAACGGCACGGCCTCACCTTCAAGGCCGCCATCGAGATCGAGTGGGCCGTCGGGGAAGGCCCGGCGGAGGGCGGCGAGTTCGTCCCCGCGCTCTCGGGGCCCGCGTACAGCGCGACACGCCAGGTCGAACTGAGCGACTGCACCGCCGACCTGCTGGCCGCGCTGGCCACGCAGGGTGTGGACGTCGAGCAGATCCATCCCGAGTACGCGGCCGGGCAGTTCGAGATCTCGGTGGGCGCCCTCGACCCGGTGGCGGCGGCCGACCGCAGCGTGCTGGTACGGCAGACGATCCGGGCGGTGGCCCGGCGCCACGGGCTCGTGGTCTCCTTCGCCCCGGCGGTCTTCGCCCAGGGAGTCGGCAACGGCGGCCATGTCCACCTCTCCGCCTGGCGTGAGGGCGTCAACCTGCACGCCCGCGGTGAGGGCCGGTACGGCATGACGGCCGACGCCGAGTCGTTCACGGCCGGAGTGCTCGGTCACCTCCCGGCTCTCACGGCCGTGACCGCGCCCAGCCCGGCGAGCTATCTGCGGCTCAAACCCTCCCAGTGGGCCGGGGTGTTCACCGCGTGGGGCCGCGAGACCCGCGAGGCCGCGCTGCGGGTCGTCACGGGGACGGCGGGCCTGCGCGACCAGGCCGCGAACCTGGAGGTGAAGCCGGTCGACCTGGCCGCCAACCCGTATGTGGCCCTCGCCTGTCTCCTCTCGGCCGGGCTGGAGGGCCTGACGTCGTCCGCTCCCCTGCCCGAGGAGATCACCGGCGATCCGGCCCGTCTCGACCCCACGGAGGCGGCCGCCCGAGGCGTACGGCGCCTGCCGACCTCGCTGATCGAGTCCGTCGAGGAGTTCCGCAAGGACGAACGGCTGCGGGCCGCGCTCGGGCCGGTCCTCGCGGACGCGGTGATCGCCGTACGGCACGGGGAGATCGCGGCGGTCCACGGGCTGGACGACGAGCGGGTCGCGGCGGCGTACCGCTGGAAGTACTGACGTGGGCGCGGTCGGCGGGGCTGTCCGGGAGGCGCTCGCCGCGCTGCCGTTGGTGGACCACCACTGCCATGGTGTGGTCACGGCGGACCTGACCCGGGAGGGCTTCGAGGAGCTGATCACCGAGGGTGCCGCATGGCCCGGGATCTCGCCCTTCGACAGCCCCGTCGGCGTGGCCGTCCGCCGCCACTGCGCCCCGCTGCTCGACCTGCCGCGGCACGCGTCGGCCGACGTGTACCTGGCCCGGCGGGCCGAGTTGGGCCGGCACGAGGTACAGCGCCGCTTCCTCGCCGCCTCGGGGACGGGCACGTTCTGCGTGGACACCGGGTACGCGCCGGAGGGCCTCACCACTCCGGCGCAGCTGGCCGGGATCGCCGGCGGCACGGCGTACGAGGTCGTACGGCTGGAGGGCGTCGCCGAGGCGGTGGCGGCGAAGGGGGTCGAGCCCGACGAGTACGCCGACGCGTTTCGCACGGCCGCGCGGGAGGCCGTGGGGCGGCCGGGTGTGGTGGCGGTCAAGTCCGTGGCCGCCTACCGCACCGGCTTCGACCTGGACCCCGTGCGCCCCTCGGACGCGGAGGTCACCGCGGCCGCCCGGCGCTGGTCGGCGCGCGGTGGCCGGCTCGACGATCCGGTGCTCGTACGGCATCTGCTGTGGACCGCGGTCGACCTCGGCCTCCCTCTCCAGCTCCACACCGGCTTCGGCGACAACGACATCCGTCTGCACCGGGTCGACCCGACCCACCTCACCGACTGGCTGCATCTGACCAGCGGCACGATCCCGGTGCTCCTGCTGCACTGCTGGCCCTACCAGCGCCAGGCCGCCTACCTGGCCGCGGTCTTCGAGCACGTGTACCTGGATGTGGGCCTCACCCTTCACTACGTCGGGCCGGTGCGGGCCCGTGCCGTCCTGGAGGAGGCCCTTGAGATCACGCCGTTCCGCAAGCTGCTGTACAGCTCGGACGCGTACGGTGTTGCCGAGTTCTACTGTCTGGGCGCGCTCGCCTTCCGCCAGGGTCTGGCCGGTCTGCTGCAGGACCGGGTGGACGCCGACGAACTGAGCCTGCCCGACGCACTGCGCATCGCCGAGTGGGCAGGAGCACACAATGCCCGCCGGGTCTACCGCCTGTCCGGCACCACCTGAAAGTATGATCAAGCAATGTCTGACATGACCGAAACCACGCCGGGCTGGCTGAGCGCCGACGACCTCGAACTCGCACGCGCCCGTATGCCGATCCTGTACGTCGAGGCCGTGCCCGTGCGCGTCGACGACAGCGGCGAAGTCACCAGCGTCGGCCTGCTGTTGCGCATTGGCCCGGACGGGACGGTCAGCCGGACGCTGGTCTCCGGGCGGGTGCTGCACCACGAGCGGGTCCGTGACGCCCTGCTGCGGCACCTGGAGAAGGACCTCGGCCCGGTGGCGCTGCCCCGGATCCCGGCGTCCCTGCAGCCCTTCACCGTCGCGGAGTACTTCCCGACGCACGGCGTCACGCCGTACCACGACCCGCGCCAGCACGCGGTGTCCCTGGCCTACGTCGTCCCGGTCACCGGCGACTGCCGGCCCCGGCAGGACGCTCTGGACCTGGTCTGGTTCAGCCCGCAGGAGGCCGTGTCGCCCGCGGTGGAGAGCGAGATGCCGGGCGGCCACGGAGTGCTGCTCAAGCAGGCGCTTGCCCACGTGGGCTGCGCGGTCTGAGCATCGCACTGAACGGTGTGACGGGGCGCTCCAGCCGTTCCCCGTCCACTGTGATGTCGACCGTCTCGTTGAAGAAGGCGAGCAGCCCCTGGACGGGGCCCACCGCGGGCAGCGGCTCCGGGTAGCTCCAGACGAGGTTGGGCGGCACGTCGGTCCCGGCATGCCACGACCAGTACTGGGCTGTGCCCTTGTAGGGGCAGCCGGTGCGGTGGTCGGTGGGTTCGAGCAGGTCGAGGCGGACGTCCTCGGGCGGGATGTAGTACCGGGTGGGCAGGCCGGTCTCGAAGAGCAGCACCGGGTGGCGGGTGTCCGCGACGAGCATGCCGTCGATCTCGACCTGGACGTGGCGGCTGCTGGCCATGGCGTCGACGCGTTTGTGGGGGTCGCGGGGGTGGATGAAGATCTCTTCCTCCTCCTCGTACCAGTGGTCGAGTCCCCTGCCGCTGCGCCGGAACCACTCGAAGGCGATGTGGTCGGCCAGGTCGTCGGCCGCGAAGGTCCAGGCGGCGTTCGCCAGCATCTCGCCCTCGACTTCGAGATCGTAGAAGACCTGCGATCCGGTGTGTGTGCCGATGTGCGGGTTCTTGGCGGGGCGCAGAAGGTCCGCGCGGACGTCCGCGCGCGGGAAGGCGTACTGCGGTACGGGCAGGTCGGGCTCCCAGACGAGGACGGGGTGCCGGCTGTCGACGACGGTGACATCGCCCTTGCGGCCGCGCACCCAGCGCTCGCTGGGCTCCCACGTGAGGCCTTCGGGGGTGGTGCTCAGGGACCGCTCTGTGGGAAGTGGGCTCATGCTTCCAGTCAGGCACAGCGGGCGGGAGCCCGCCAGGGGTGCGCCATGATGGGCCTATGGACCTTGAGCGGTACCGGGGCGAACTGGTGGCGTACTGCTATCGGATGGTGGGCTCGTTCCACGAGGCCGAGGACCTGGTGCAGGAGACGATGCTGCGGGCGTGGAAGGCCCGTGAGCGGTACGACGCCTCGCGCGCGTCGGTGCGGACCTGGCTGTACCGGATCGCGACGAATGTGTGCCTGACCGCGCTGGAGGGGCGGGCGCGGCGGCCGTTGCCGTCGGGGCTCGGGGCGCCGAGCGAGGACCCGGGGGCGCCGCTCACGCCGGCCTTCGACATTCCGTGGCTCCAGCCGTTCCCCGACGCCCGCTACGACGTCGAGGCGCGGGCCGACCTGCGGCTGGCGCTGGTGGCCGCGATGCAGGTGCTGCCGGCCCGGCAGCGGGCGGTGCTGGTGTTGCGGGAGGTGCTGGAGTTCAGTGCCGCGGAGGTCGCCGAGCAGCTCGGGACGACGGTCGCGGCCGTCAACAGCTCGCTGCAGCGGGCCCGGGCGGCGGTTGCCGACGTGGGTGGTCCGGGCTCGGTCTCCGAACCGGACGACGCCGAGGCGCGGGAGGCCGTCCAGCGGTACGCGCGGGCCTTCGAGGCGGCCGACGTACCCGCACTCGTACGGCTGCTGACCGACGCGGCCGTGCTGGAGATGCCGCCGGTGCCGTTGTGGTACCGCGGCCGGCGCGACTACGGCCTGTTCATGGAGCGGGTGTTCGCGCTGCGCGGGACGGGCTGGGTCACGCGACAGCTCACGGCGGGCGGTCAGCCGGCGCTCGCCGCGTACGCGCCGGCTCCGGACGGCGCCCATCACCTGCACACCCTCCAGGTCTTCACCGTCAGCGGCGGGCAGGTCGCACACAACGTGGTGTTCGCCGACCCGCGGGTCTTCGAGGCGTTCGACCTGCCCGGCGAGATTTCTTCGAACGGATCCGCTCGCGGGCGATGAGTCCGGCCGGTGGCGCCGGTACATACCGGTGACCACCGATCGAGAGGACATCGCCATGAGCGTCATCGTCATCGCATTCACCACGCTGG
The DNA here is from genome assembly GCF_036013935.1 of Streptomyces sp. NBC_00461. NCBI lineage: Bacteria > Bacillati > Actinomycetota > Actinomycetes > Kitasatosporales > Streptomycetaceae > Streptomyces > Streptomyces sp. NBC_00461. The sequence continues at coordinate 8,504,209 of NZ_CP107902.1, read as the reverse complement.
ACGGCATCGTGACCGACCCGGACGGCCGCGGGGGCACACCGGGCGGCGGCTGGATGTTCCGGCACGGCCCCGAGGCGGTCGCCGGGGACAAGTTCCGGCTCGGGGCCGTCCTGGACGACGGGGTCATGCTGCTGGGCCGCACCACCTGGGAGCAGTTCTCCCAGCTGTGGCCGGGACGCGACGACCCGTTCGCCGCACGCATGAACGCCGCCGCGAAGCTCGTCGCCACCCGCACCCTCACCGACGTCTCGGCCTGGGCGAACTCCCGGATCCTCGACGGCGACGTGGTGGACGCGGTCAAGCGGGAGCGGCGCGACGTGATCGTCATCGGCAGCCTGAGCGTCGTCCACATGCTGATGGCCGAGGACCTGGTCGACGAGTACCGTCTGATCACCTTCCCCACGCTCCTCGGCACCGGCGACCGACTCTTCCCCGCGGGCGGCCCGCCCGTGCACCTGGAGTGCGAGTCGGCCGAGCAGGCGGGCCCCCTCGTCCACACGCGCTACCGCAGGAGCGGGCGATGACGGCACCCTTCCTCGTCCGCGCGCCCGGATCGAGGCCCCTCACGGCGTACGGCGAAGGACTCGCCGAACGGATCCGGCAGCGCCTGGCCGCCGATCCCGCCGTGGCCGAGAAGGTTACGTTCGGCGGTATCGCCCTTCCTGCTCCGCGGGAACATGGCCGTCGCGCCGGCCCGGCCGGAGCCCGTCTGTTCGACATGACGGGCCGCCCGATGCGCGGCCGGGTCGTGGTCGCCTCGTCCGCCGTCACGCAGGACGAAGCGCTCGGCGAGTGGATCGACGAGGGCTGGGCCTTTGCCGCCGGCCCCGCGTCCGGTCAGTGTGCCGCGTCCAGCCGTTCCCGCTGTTCCGGCGTCAGTTCCAGGTCGATCGCCGACAGGTTCTCATCCAGCTGGGACAGGGACGAGACGCCGGCCAGGGGGATGATCGGAAGGTCTCCGGTCAGCTGCCAGGACAGGACGACCTGATTGACGGTTGCTCCGGTCTCGCGTGCCACCTCGTGCAGCACGGTGCGGCGGGCCTGGGTGCCGGGGTGGTCGTAGTCGGAGGGGAGCCTGTCCTCGTGGACGTAGGCTCCCTTCAGGAGTGGTGAGTAGGCGACCAGGGTCAGGCCGGGCTCGGACCGCAGGTAGCTGAGCAGGTCGGGGCCGGCGTGGCCGAGACTGCCGTCCGGGAACAGGTCGCTGGGTACGTCGGTGCGTGGGCGCAGGTGGCTGTGGGAGTACTGGAGGACCTCGTAACCCGGCAGACCGGCAGCTGCCGCGATCGCGCGGGCCCGCTCCACCCGCCATGCGGCCTGGTTGCTCACGCCGAGCAGGCCGACCGTGCCCTCAGCGACGAGTTCGGCGAAGCCCTCGACCGTCTCGCGCTGGGGGACGGTGGGGTCGTCGATGTGGGCGTAGAGCAGGTCCAGTTTCTCCACGCCGAGCCGTTCCCGGCTGCGTTCGGCGGACTCGCGGATCACCTTGGCGGACAGGCCTTCCGGGTTGTCGGTGTAGCTGGTGCCGGGGGCGAGCGGGCGGGCGCCGAGCTTGGTGGCGATGACGATCTCGTCGCCGATGCCGCGGCTGCGCCGCCACCGCCCGAGGAGTTCCTCGCTCTGGCCGCCCTGGCTTCCGTCCTCCCAGAAGGCGTAGTTGTCCGAGGTGTCGATGAAGTTCCCGCCGGCCTCGACATAGCGGTCGAGCAGGGCGAACGACGTCTCCTCGTCCGTCCGCGAGCCCATGAGCATCGCGCCCAGGGCGAGGGCGCTCACCTCACGACGGTTGTTCGGGTCGGTTCCGATCGTGCGGTACTTCATGGGTGTCCTCCCGTTCGCACCCGGGTGTCCGGGTACGAACGGGAGTCTTCATGTTGAAGCGCACGCGAAGTCAAGGGAGTGCGCGGCTATGCGGCGAACGGTCCGTCCAGGGCCGCCCACTGCAGCAGCATGATGGTCTTGGCGTCGGCGATCTCGCCGCTGCGGATCATCTCCAGGGCCCGGCGGAAGGGCAGTTCGACGATCTCGATGTCCTCGCCCTCCTCGTCGAGGCCGCCGCCCTCGTGGGTGTGGGTCGAGGGGCCGTAGGCCGCGGCATAGAAGCTCACGCGCTCGGTGACCGAGCCCGGACTCATGTAGACGTCGAAGACGTGCTGGACCTCGCCGATGGTGTGCCCGGTCTCCTCCACCACCTCGCGTCGCACGGCCAGTTCGGGGTGCTCGTCATCGTCGTCGAGGAGTCCGCCCGGCGTCTCGACGAGCATGCCGTCGGGGTGACCGTTGACATACACCGGGAAGCGGAACTGCCGGGTGAGCAGGACGGTTTCGCGGTCGGCGTCGTACAGCAGCATGGTGGCGCCGTTGCCGCGGTCGTGCGTCTCGCGCTGCTGGGTGCTCCAGGTGCCGTCGGCGCGCTGGAGTTCGAAGGTGGTGGCGCGCTCCACGTACCAGTGGCTGGAGAGCAGCTTCACGTCCCGCACCTTCACGCGGGGGTTGCCGGTCAGATCCAGGCCGGTCCGGTCCAGGCCGGTGCGGCCGCGGCGGTCCGGGGTGTCGACGCCGGCGGTCATCGTGGACCGCCGGCCGTGTGTGCGTAGGTCATGGTCGCTGTCTACCACGGCCGCCGGTCAGATCAGGGAAAGTACGTGGGTATGCCAGCCGGGCAGGTCGACGAACAGGCCCGGGGCGAGCAGCTCGTCGCCGCCTCGGTCGTACGTCTGTGCCGAGAGCAGGTCGGTCAGCCGGCAGGGGCGGCCGGCCAGGTCGGGCCAGGGCAGGGGCACTTCGCCCTGGGCCGGGCTGTCGGAGCAGTTGACGATCACCACGTGGCGGGTGTCGGCGCCGGTCCAGCTCCAGGCCAGCAGGTTGCGGTGGCTGTCGTTGTCCGGCCAGCCGGTCGTGTCCAGCAGACGCCAGTCGCCGTCGCATACGGCGGCTGCCGCGGGCAGCAACTCGCTGTAGAAGGCGCGGAGTTGATCGTCCACGGGCTCCTGCGGGCGGCGCGAGAGGAACACCGGCAGGCGGACCTTGCGACCCTCGAACTGGCCCTCGTGCCAGAGCGTCGCGCCGGGCAGGGTGGCGACCGTGACGGCCGCGGCGCGGTGGCGGGCGTCGGGGAGGGCAGCGGCAGCACGGGGCTCGTCGTGGTTCTCCAGGAAGCGGACCAGGCCGCGCTGGTAGGTGAGGTCCGACTGGAGGTGAGCGCGGGTCGAGGCGGCGTCCTCGTGGAGGAGCCGGTCGTAGAGCCGCTTGTCGTAGCAGTGGTCGAAGCCCTGTTGCTGCAGGGCCCATTCGAGGTCCCAGTACGCCTCCGCGACGAAGAGGAGGTCCGGGTGGTGCGCTCGTACCCGCTCGATGACGTACGGCCAGAAGTCCTCGGCGGGGTGGGGTCCGGCCCGGTCCCCCCAGGTCTTGGCGAACACGTCGTTCATCATCAGCATCGCCATGTCGCAGCGCACACCGTCCGCCTGGTCGCCGAGGGAGGTGAGCGTGTCCACGGCTGCCGTGCGCAAGTCGTCGCTGAAGGCGTTGAGCTGGACGACGTCCGGCCAGGGTGCGAAGTACGGGTCGCGGCCGCGGGCGTAGATCTGCCCGTCGACCTCGACGAAGGCGTCGGGCGCGCCGGCCAGGTCGTCGCGCGTGCCGCGGACCAGGCAGTGCGGGCGTGCGGTGAGCCACGGGTGGTCGGGGGCCACGTGGTTGGGGACGTAGTCGAGGATCAACCGCAGCCCTCGGGCGGCCAGTTGCGAGCGGGCTTCGGCGAGCCCGGCCGGACCGCCGAGGGTCGCGTCGACGACGTAGTCGCGTACGCAGTACGGGGATCCGGCGATGTCCGCCTCGGTGAGGTCGGGCAGGGCGTCGCGGAACGAGGCGCGCAGGGGCTCGTCGCGCAGGGCGATCGCGAGGCCGGCCGGGCTGCGTTGCCACACACCCATCAGCCAGACCGTGTCGACGCCGGGCCGGGCGACCTCGTCCCAGACCTCGGCGGGTACGTCGCCCAGGGTGACCCGCCGCCCGTATCGTCCGCTCAACTCGCCCAGCCAGACAAGGGTGTTGATCTCGTACACGACCGTCATGACAGGGGCTCCTCGTCACCCGAGCCGGTGAAGCGTTCGTCGACCGGCCGCAGGGAGTCCCGGCCGCCGCGCTGCCAGTCGTCGGCGCTGACCACGTGGAACAGTGTCGCGGTGGCCGCGACCAGTCCGGTCCAGCCGGTCTGGTGGGAGGCGCCGAGGCCCGCGCCGTTGTCGCCGTGGAAGTACTCGTAGAAGAGGATCAGGTCCTTCCAGTGCGGGTCCTTGGCGAACTTGGGCTGTGCGCCGTGCACCGGCCGGTGGCCGTCCTGACCGACGAGGAAGGTCGCGGTGAGCCGGTCGGAGATCTCGCGGGCGACCTCGTACAGGTTCAGCTGCCGGCCGGAGCCGGTCGGGCATTCCACGGTGAAGCCGGGGCCGTGATAGCCGTGCAGGTTCAGCAGGGCGCGGATCAGCAGGAGGTTCATCGGGAACCAGACCGGGCCACGCCAGTTGGAGTTGCCGCCGAACATGCCGGAGTCGGACTCCGCGGGCAGATAACCGACGCCGTAGGTCTGGCCGTTCACCTCGAAGTGGTACGGGTGCTCCGCGTGGTGGCGGGAGAGGGACCGGATGCCGTGCGGGCCCAGGAACTCCTCCTCGTCGAGCATCCTGGCCAGGATGCGGCGCAGCCGGTCCTCGCCGAACAGCGCGAACAGATAGCGTCCGTCGGCGCCCTGGTGCGGGGCGGCATACTGTGTCACGAAGGCCTCGACAGCCGGATGCCGCTGGATGAACTCCCGTGCCCCTTCCACGAGTTCGGGAAAGGTGCGGTTGGCTCGGCCGCCGATCACACTGGTCGCCGCCAGTGGTATCAGGCCGACCAGGGACCGCACCTTCAGCCGCGTGGCGCTGCCGTCGGGCAGCCGCAGCACGTCGTAGAAGAAGCCGTCCTCCTCGTCCCACAGGCTGGCGTTGTCCTTGCCGATGCGGTTCATGGCGACCGCGATCCAGGCGAAATGCTCGAACAGCATCTGCGCCTGCTCGATGTAGACCGGGTTGTCCACGGCGAGTTCGATGGCGATGTCGAGGAGGTTCTGGCAGTACAGCGCCATCCAGGCGGTGCCGTCCGCCTGGTCGAGGTGGCCGCCGGTCGGCAGGGGGGCGCTGCGGTCGAAGACGCCGATGTTGTCCAGGCCGAGGAAGCCTCCCTGGAAGACGTTGTTGCCGTCGACGTCCTTGCGGTTGAGCCACCAGGTGAAGTTCTTCGTCAGCTTCTGGAAGGCGTTCTCCAGGAAGGCTCGGTCGGCGCGCCCCGTGCGGTGCTTCTCGAGTTCGTAGACGAACAGGACCGCCCAGGCGTGGACGGGCGGGTTGACGTCGCCGAAGTTCCATTCGTACGCGGGGATCTGGCCGTTGGGGTGCAGATAGAGGCGGCGCAGGAGCAGCTCCAGCTGGCCCTTGGCGAAGCCGATGTCGACCATGGACAGGGCGACGGTGTGGAAGGCGAGGTCCCAGGCCGCGAACCACGGGTACTCCCAGGTGTCCGGCATCGACATGATCTCGTCGTTGACCATGTGGTACCAGGAGCTGTTGCGGACGCCGGGGTCGGCGGCGAGCGGGTCGACGCCGTGCTCGGCCAGCCATCGCTCGACGTCGAGGTAGTAGTACTGCTTGCTCCACAGCATCCCGGCCAGCGCCTGCCGCACCAGGCGGCGCTCGTCCTCGCCCATGCCGTCCGGGACGACGTCCTCGTAGAAGGCGTCGGCCTCGGCCCGCCGTGCCTCCATCGTGGCGGTGAACTCGGCCCAGGGGTCGGCGAGTTCGGTGTCGGACAGCCGCAGCCGCAGGGTCGTACTGCCGCCGGCGGGGATCGCCACCACGTGATGGACGGCGGCCTTGGTGCCGGTCCGCGCGGGGTTGACGGCCGTGCTCTCGCTGTGGACGACGTACCGGTCGATGCCGTCCTTGACGTACGGCGTGCTGTTCGGGCTGCCGAAGATGCGCTCGTTGTTCGTCTCGTTCTCGGTGAACAGGACGGGGGCGTCGGAGTCGACGTACAGCCGGCGCGGGCCGAGTTCCTCGTGATCGGCGCGGACGGAGTCCTCGGTCTGGTGCAGGCTCGGTACGGGGGCGGGGCCGGCCCAGGACCAGGTGTGCCGGAACCAGAGGGTCGGCAGCAGGTGGAGGGTGGCTTCGTCGGGGCCCCGGTTGTGCGCGGTGATCTCGACCAGCACGTCCTCGGGGCCCTGTTTGGCGTATTCGACGAAGACGTCGAAGTAGCGGTCCTCGTCGAAGATGCCGGTGTCGAGCAGCTCGTACTCGAATTCGCCGCGGCCGCGGGCCCTGTTGGTGTCGACGAGGTCGGCGTAGGGGAACTCGCCCTGCGGGTACTTGTACAGGTACTTCATGTACGAGTGGGTGGGTGTGCTGTCGAGGTGGAAGTAGTACTCCTTGACGTCCTCGCCGTGGTTGCCCTCGGCGTTGGTCAGGCCGAACATCCGTTCCTTGAGGATGGGGTCCCGGCCGTTCCACAGGGCGAGCGCGAAGCACAGCCGCTGCTTGTCGTCGCTTACGCCGGCGATGCCGTCCTCGCCCCACCGATAGGCGCGGGAGCGGGCCTGGTCATGGGTGAAGTACGACCAGGCGTCACCGTCGGGGCTGTAGTCCTCCCGGACGGTCCCCCACTGGCGTTCGCTGAGGTAGGGGCCCCACCGGCGCCAGGCCGCGCGGGCCACGTCGGCCTCCTGGAGCCGCTGCCGTTCGGCACCCGCCGCACCGCTGTCCGACACCATCGCCGCCTCCCTGGGCCTGGCCCTGCCGGCCCGGCACTGCTCCCAGACTCTGGCGTACCGGGCACGCCCGCAATGGGTGGGCGGCGGAGGGATGGGTTCCCTGTCCGTCGGATGCTCGGACGCCCTGATGTCCGGCATGGACGAACGGCGGCAACAGGGCCGAGCCCGGCGGGAGTCGAGGCTCAGACAGCCGGTGCCGGGAACAGCATGCAGCTGCTGGTCGCGTGGGCCAGCAGGCGGTCGGTCGGGTCGAGGAGCCTGGCCTCGGCGAGGGCGGTGCGCCGGCCGCTGCTGAGGACGCTGCCGACGGCGCGGACCTTGCCCGTGTCGGCCGTGATCGGGCGCAGGAACTTCACGGTCAGGTCGAGCGAGGTGTAGGCCATGCCCTGCGGCAGGGTGGACTGGACGGCACAGCCGGCCGCCGAGTCGAGCATCGTCGCGTAGATCCCTCCGTGGACGCTGCCGATGGGATTGTAGTGCTCCTCCCCCGGCACCATGGAGAACACGGCGTGCCCGTGGTCCACCTCTTCGAGGTCCATGCCCAGAGTGGCGGCGATCGGCGGCGCGGGCAGCCGACCGGCGAGTATCTCCCGCAGGAAGTGCAGGCCGGAGCCCTGCCCGACGGCGGCCGCCGAGATCGCGGGGTCGTCCCAGTCGTACGTACGAGAGCGTTCCATGCGGCTGTCGTTCCTCCCTGGCCTCTGACTCTGCTTCTCGAAGCTAGCTGCCTCCTCCGCTGACTGTCAATGATGAAGCCAGGTGCCCTACGATGGGCGGTATGAAGTGGCTCGAGACGAGCACCGAGAACTGCACGGTCCAGCGCACCCTCGACCTGGTCGGCGAGAAGTGGACGCTGCTGCTCGTGCGCGACGCCTTCAACGGGGTCCGTCGCTTCGACGACTTCCGCCGCCATATGGGGCTCTCCGAGGCGGTCCTCGCCGACCGGCTGCGCAAGCTGGTCGCGGCCGGGATCCTGGCCGCCGTCCCCTACCAGGACCGCGGCAGCCGGACCCGGCACGAGTACCGCCTCACACCCAAGGGCCGCGACCTGTGGCCCGTCCTGGTGGCCCTGCGGCAGTGGGGCGAGACCTACGTCGGCGATCCCGAGGGCCCGGTCCTGGACATCCGGCACCGCGACTGCGGCGCCCCGGTCCGGGTGGTGGTCGAGTGCCCCGACGACCACACGGCGCTCTCCCCGCGAGAGGTCACGGTGTCGCCGGGACCGGCTGCCCGTCCGCGCGTCTGAGCCGCGCCACGGCGGCCGTCCGGCCGTCGCTGACAAGCCCGGTCGCCTTGAGTACGGCGGCGACTGGGGCCTCCGAGGCGACGGCGACCGGGGCCACCGCGACGACGGCGACGTGGGCCGCCATGGTGAACCTCGCGCCCGGAGGCTGCGCGCTAGGCGTCCGGCTGCCGGGCGGCCGGACGGCGCGTGTCGGTGCGGCGGCGGCCTCGGAGCAGCAGACGTCTCGCGGGCCGTTCCACCGCCTCGTACAGGATCCAGGACAGGCCGAGGGAGACGGTGAACGCGACGGCGGTGACGGCCAGGCCCTCCGTCACGCCGTACCGGGGTTTGACGCCGAGCACGTTGGTCCCGGCCCGCAGCACCAGCAGGTGGACCATGTAGAAGGCGAACGAGAGCTCTCCCAGCCGTACCAGTCGCCGGTGGCGCCACAGCGACGGCAGGCCGCGCAGGTCCGCGACGGCCGCCGCGGGGATGAGCAGCGCGAAGCCGATGACGGTGCAGGTGGTGGCCGGGTAGCCGGCGGTGACCTGCGGGACGAGGAAGTAGCCGATGATCGCCAGGGCGAGCGAGGCCTCCAGGCCGGGTCCGCGCCACCGGTCGAGCAGCACCAGCCGGGCGACGGCGGCTCCGAGGACGAACTCGGGCAGACGCGCGGCGGGGAGGGAGTCGATCGGCTGGCCGAGCAGGTGGTGCGTGTCCACCCAGGCCAGTGCCAGGACCCCCAGCACCGACGCCCCGGCCAGCGCCGCCGCTCCCCGGCCGCCGATCCGGCGCAGCAGGAGGGCCAGCAGCGGGAAGGCGGCGTAGAAGAAGGCCTCGCAGGCCAGTGACCAGCTGACCGGGTCCAGGGTCTGCCACCACGGGCGCCACCAGGAATGCACCAGCAGGACGTTGGCCAGTCCCTGGCGCAGGGTCGGCTTCGTCTGGTGGGCCAGCGTGTAGGCCATGAGCAGCGCGATCGCGGCGGTGACCAGGTGCACCGGCAGGATGCGCGCGATGCGCCGCCGCCAGAACGCGGGTGCGCGGTCGCCCGGACGGGCGGACCAGGTCAGGACGAACCCTGACAGCACGAAGAAGAACGACACGCCTGTGGCGCCGGCCCCGAACGCCCAGTTGACCGTGCGGCCGGCGGTGCCGTCGAAATAGCGGAAGTTGTTCACGTGCAGTCCGAAGACCAGCAGCGCGGCGACCCAGCGCAGCCCGGTGAGGGAGGGCAGTGAGGGCGCCGCGGCGGGCGAAGGACTCTCGGTGGTGGCGGTGGCGGCGGTTTCGGTGGCGGACGGCGGCCGGGGCGCCCTGGTCGCCGTCGTCATCGAATCACCTGCCGGGGGCTGTGAGTACGGGGCGTGAAACGGGGCATGAAGGGGAACGTTGCCCGTTCAGCACCTTTCATTCCGTCCCGTACCCAACGTCACACCAATGCCGACGAACATCGGCGGCACACCGCTCAGTGACGGCCGTGCCCCTTGCCCAGACGTTCGAGCACGGCACGCGCCATCGCTTGTTCGCCCTTGGCGTTCGGGTGCGCGGGGGCGGCGGGCGAGGCCGGCTGGAGTGGTTCGATCCAGCGGTCCGCGGGCGACTTGCACATGTCGTGGCCCCGCGTGGGGCCGTACGTGTCGACGTACTCGGCTCGGTTCCACTCGGCGACCAGGCGAAGCATCAGGTTCAGCCGCTTGCCGGTGTCCCGCAGATAGGGGAAGTCCCCCGCCGCGAACGGCACCGAGGGGAAGCAGCCGCTGCCGTCGTCGGGCAGCAGGTCCGGGTAGCCGACGACGAGCACCCGCGCGTGCGGCGCCCTGGTGTGCACGGCCCGCAGCACCGCGTCGACCTTCGGCGCCGTCTGCGCGATGTTGACCGCCAGTTGGTCGATCCCGGAGGAGGCGTAGTAGCGCCGGCACGGGTCCCCCGTCGGATCCTGGGGGCCGAGACGAGCGCAGGTGGCGATGATGGAGCCGAATCCGACGTCGTTGCCGCCGATCTGGACCGTCACCAGATCGGTGTCCCGGTGCAGGGCGTTCAGCTGCGGGTCGTTGGTGCCCTGCGCCTTCCACATGTTCTCGGTCGTCGCTCCGCTGCAGCTCACGTCCTTGAACGCGGTCACGCTGCGCTCCGCCGCCACGATCGAGGGGTAATTGTGGTCGGAGCGGGCGCAGTTCGCGTCCACCTGCGTCGGGATGAGAGGGCCCGCCGTGTACGAGTCCCCGAGCGACACGTAGCGCGTGTCGCGGCCACCTCCCCCGCCGTGCGCCGCGGCAGGAGTCGTCGATACGGCGACGAGGGCACAGCCCCCGAGTGCCGCCCCCATCGCGATCCCGCGCCGCCGACGTCTCGCAGCTGTGCCCGAACCCGTGTCGTCCGCCATGCGAATCCTCCCCCTGAGGCCCCTGAGACATGGACGTCGCGCGGAGCCGGCACCAAGGGGCGCGGGCGTCACACGCGACGGAGCCTGTATACCGTTCGGTATGTCCCCGGGGCCAGAGGCAGGACACAAGCAGCTGACGCACGGGTGACGGAAGCCGTCGTGGACAGGAATCGATCATGGCGCGCGGGCCGAACTCCCCGCCGGACAGAGACGATACGTCCCTGTGACGAGGTCGGAACCGGCGGGCCCGTTGGGTCCCCGCCCCAGGTAGGTCTATCGTCTGAATCGTGGGCCAGAACATAGAAGAGCGGCCATGATGCCGCAGGACGAGGCAGTGATCGGCTGCACCGGCACAGTACTCATCGGAACCCGCGGATCCGCGGGCCCCGGCGAGGTCCTGGTCCGGGTCAGGGGCGGTACCGAAACCTTTCTCGCCTGGTCCGAAGATCCCCTGCCCACGGGGGCGACGGTGCTCGTGATCGAGTCGCGTGGATGTCGTGAGGTCGGCGTCATCGAGTGGGTGGATCCATTGGACGCGCTCGGCGGCGACGCCGCGGGCGCAGATTGAGGAGTAAGCAGCATGTTCGGATACCGCGTTCCCGCTCCCGACGAGGCGATGTTGATCTCGGGCGGGCGACGGGGACTGGGGGGCGCGCCGTTCCGAGTGGTGACGGGGCACGGAAAGTTCGTGCTCCCGATCTTCCGCAAGACCCGTTTCCTCACCCTGTCGATGTGTGAGGCCGAGGTCACCGAGACCTGTGTGACCAAGCAGGGCATCGCACTGCACGTCCGCGCCGTCATCGCGTTCAAGGTCGGCAACGACACCGAGAGCATCATCAACGCCGGCCAGCGGTTCCTCTCCGACCAGGACCAGATGTCGGTGCTGACCGGCCGGATCTTCGCGGGCCACCTGCGCGCCATCATCGGCTCGATGACGGTCGAGGAAATCGTCACGGAGCGGCAGAAGCTCGCCGCGGAGGTCCTGGACACCTCGAAGGTCGAGATGGCGAAGATCGGCCTGATCGTGGACTCACTGCAGATCCAGTCGATCGACGACGGCGAGGTCGGCTACATCGAGGCCATGTCCGCGCCGCACAAGGCGGCCATCCAGCGGCAGGCCCAGATCGCCCAGGCGCAGGCCACCCAGGCCTCCGTCGAGGCGGAGCAGGCGGCGGCCCGCAACCAGGCCGAGTACGCCCGGCAGACCGCCGTGGTCAAGGCGGAGTACTCGGCCGAGGTGGACCGCGCACAGGCGAAGGCCTCCCAGGCCGGGCCGCTGGCCCAGGCTCATGCCCAGCAGGAGGTGCTCGACGCCCAGACGGATCTGGCTCTGCGCCAGGCCAAGCTCCGCCAGCAGCAGCTGGTGGCCGAGATCGTGAAGCCCGCCGAGGCCGAGGCCGAGCGGATCAAGGTGCTCGCCGCCGCCGACGCGCAGCGCATGAAGATCCAGGCGGAGGCAGCCGCCTCCTACGACCGGGTCGCGCTCGACCGGATGCTGATCGACCAGCTCCCGCAGATCGTCAAGGAGGCGGCCGGCGGTCTGGCCGGCGCCAACGTCAACGTCCTCAACGGCGCTGACGGCCTGGGCGAGATCGCCGCGGGCCTGGTGTCCCAGGGCCTGACCATCCTCGATTCGGTCCGGCAGAACCTGGGCAACCAGGACGCCAACGAAAACCGCCGCCCCGATGAGAGCAGCGCCAACGGGCTGCTCCAGCTCCGCTCGGGCAAGGACCGCAAGACGGACGACGGCCCGGTGGACGTGGACTAGCGGGATCTCTGCAGAGCCTGAGCAGAGCATGAGCCCGGGGGCTGGGCTGAGTACGGGGCGGTCCCCGGGCTCGGCACGGTCCCCGGGCTCGGCACGGTCCCCGGGCTCGGTCCGGGATCAAGGGGGAAGCGCTCTGTGAATCCAGGACACCGCCCGTGCAGGTTCAGCCGAGGGTGAGCAGTTCCTCGTAGAAGCCGCCGAACTCCCGCTCCCGGTCGATGAGATGGATCTCCAGGATCCAGTGGCAGCGGCGCCCGGCCTTGTCGGTGCGGCGCAGCGGGGTGTCGTTGGCGGGGGTGATGTACGACTCCGTGTCCGCGCCGTCGATCGTCTCGTGCGGGAACTCGCCGACCAGGTGCCCGGCGTGCCAGCCGCCCAGCTGCCACCCGCACTCGGCGGCCAGCCGCTCGACCTCGGCGTACAGCTGTTGCCCGGTGATCTCCGGATCGCGGCTGAAGTACTGCTTGGCGGCAGCGAAGATCTCCGCCAGGTCGTCCCTCAGCCGCCCCTTGTCCGGGTCGTCGCCGAGGACGAAGGTCCGTCCGAAGTCGGCCTCGTATTCTTCGAAGATCGGGCCGAAGTCGGCGAACACGATGTCGTCCGTGCCGATCGCCCGGTCCGGCGGGTTCTCCCGGTACGGCATGAGCGTGTTCGGCCCCGAGCGCACGATGCGCTTGTGCCAGTGCCGGGTCGTGCCGAACAGTTCGTTGGCCAGGTCCCGGATCCGGTCGCTGACCGCCCGCTCCCCCTCACCCGGCGCGACGAGTCCGCGCTCCTCGATCTCCGCGAAGAGCCGCTCGGCCTTGGCCTGGGCGTCCAGCAGCCGTGCCGCGCGCGTGAGTTCGTCGTCCGCCATGCGACCGACCGTAGATGTGGTGATCACTCTCCGGCAAGCGAAATTGTCACCGCTGGGCCCCGGCCCGGGCTGTCAGGCGGCGCGCACGGCACGTGCCCGGAACGGCCTCTCCTTCATGCTTCATGGCCGTCCCTCGTTCCCACGGGGCCGGGCCGGCCGGCCACGGGCGACAAGACACGCCGGCACGGCCACGGCGGCGCCGATGTACAGCAACGCCTGGTAGTCCAGGGCACGCACGATCTGGCCACCGGCGGCGCCGGCCAGGGACAGGCCCACGAACAGCGCGCTGTTGTTCCACGACAGCATCGCGGTCGCCCGCTCGGGGAACATGTCGACCAAGTGGCGTTGCTGGGCAGGGAAGAAGGCGTAGGCAGCCAACGCGAACAGGGCCAACGCGCAGGCCAGCGCCCAGGTGGCGGAGAACACCAGGGCCACGACGGTTTCCAGCGCTGCCGTCAGCGCCAGCGCCGCCCCGGTGACCCGTACGGCATCGGCCCGGTCCGCGATCCGGCCCCCGACCTGCCCGCCGACGACGGCACCGACGCCGTAGACGACCAGCAGCCACGTCACCGCGGTGGCCCTGCCGTCGGCATGCAGGGCGACGGCGAGGAAGGTGTAGAGGCTGTACACGGAGAACGCCCACAGGCTCGTCACCGCTACGGCGGACACCGCGATCCCCGTACGGGGCCGCCCGGCCCCCTGCCGTGCGCTGGGCGGGGAGAGGGCCGCCGGGACCGGAAGCGCGCGCCAGACGAACGCGTGCGGGAAGGCCAGAAGGAACGTGCCCGCCGCCAGGATGACGAATGCGGCCTGCCAGCCCACGTACCGCCCCAGGAGCGACCCGGCCGGCGCGCCCACCCACAGGGCGGTCAGCAGACCCGATCCGACCACAGCCAGCACCTGCGCCCGTGCCTGAGGCCGCGCACGGGTGCTGACCAGGGCGTACACCGTCGGGCCGGTCGCGGCGGCGGCAAGGCCCGCCACGACCCGGGCGACCAGCAGCACACCGAAACCCGGCGCCAGAGCGGTGCCGACGTTCGAGGCGGAGAACAGCACCAGAGCGACGACCAGGACCGTGGCGCGGTCCCATCGGTCCGAGACCCAGCCGGCCAAGGGTGAGGCCACCACGTAGGCGATGGAGAAGGCCGTGACCAGCAGGCCGGCACTGGCTGCGGAGACATCGAACGACGTGGCGATATGAGGGAGCAGCGGCGCCACCACGAAGAGATCGGTTCCCACCAGGAACTGCGTCAGCCAGGCCAGCGCGACCGGCCCGGCGGACAGAGCGGGCACCGTGTCCACGGCCGGCTCGCTGCGGGGCGAGTGCATGGTGTCGACGCTAGGGCCTCCGCCGAGGCGCGGCCATCGGGGACGGGCAGAGGCGTGGGCATGTGCCTGGCGGTCTCGCCCGAGCTCAAGCTCAAGCTCAAGACATTCCGTCGCGATCACCCTGCCCCGCGACCGCCCGCTCACGCGCACGACAAAGGCCGCTTTCCCATCACTGAGAAAACGGCCTCCGACCTGCCATGAAGCTGGTCGGGACGACAGGATTTGAACCTGCGACCCCTTGACCCCCAGTCAAGTGCGCTACCAAGCTGCGCCACGTCCCGATGCCCGTCTGACCTGGGGTTTCCCCCGGCCGAACGTGCATGGAAACCATACCGCACTCGGGTCGATGGTCGCGCATGGCTTTTGCGTGCGCCGACCAGGGTTGCGCGACAGGCCTGACCACCGGAATGACGGCGACGAGCCCTCGGCCTTCCGTTGCATTCCTGATTGCCTGGCCGATGAGCGCCTCGGTGATCTGCCGGGTGGTCTGCGCGGCAACCCGGGGGTGACGGCGGCGTAGCAGGTGCAGGCGTTCAACCCGGTGGCCAGGGCCCAGCCGCGGCCCCGCATCCAGGTGGCGTCGTCCATGTCGAGCGCGGCGCGGAAGGCCATGCGTCGACGGTCGCGTCAAATGAAGTGATGGGGCTGCTCGGTCGTCGTTAGGCTGCCCGCGGAGGTCGCCCATGGGGATGTCGTTGCTGTACGAGGTACTGGAGCCGCTACCGGACGCGGAGAGCGCTCTGCGTCGCGCACGCGCGCTTTTGAGAGAGTTCGCCGATTGGGCGGACGACCCGGACATCCCTCAGATCGGCCAGGTCGTGACGGCGGAGCAGTACGTTCACGCGCTCACGTTCTTTCGCGAGGGCCGGTTCATGACACGGGCCGGTATGCGCTTTCCCGAGACGGGCCTGGAGGACTTCTGGAGGCGGCTGCACGCGCTGGGCGTGCCGCGTGGCGAGAGTCCGTACGAGGTGCAGGTGGAGCTGATACCCGAGTTGGAGGGGCTTTGGCCGCTTCCCCCGGAGATATGTCTGGAACCGTGGCGTGACGCCTGGCCGCCGCTCGTGCTCTCCCGTCTGGAGGAGAACTGCAGGGAAGCCGACATCGACGCCCTGGTCGCGGACGTCGGCCCGCTGTCGTTCGACGTGGGCTGGTACGCCGCGCTGCGCGGACTGCCCTCCAGCAAGCTGTGCGGTGTCCAGCTGTGCCTCAACAGCGTCTGGACCTCCCAGTCCGCCGAACCGGCCCAGGGTACGCACGGTGTCTACCTCTCCATCGGGACCAGGAACCGGGACGTGCAGGAGGAGTGGCTCGCCGCCACCGGCCTGGCTCTCGGCGAGCCTCTGCTGGGCTGGTAACCGTCAGCTCACTTCCGCTTCCCCCTCCCCGGAGGCGATCGCCGAGGTCACCAGCCTGATCGCCCCCGGAGACAGCCGGCGCTGATCGTCACGTGCCGGCGAGACGCCAGAGCGAAGTGACTTCCGTGGCTCGGGCGGCGTGGAGGGGATCATCGGCGTCCCTCGCTCGTGGATGCCGCGGCCGGGTGTCAATCCTGTCCACCACGTGCAGGCCCGCTGCCTTGATGCCGGCAAGAAGTTCGCCGCGCGTCCTGAGTCCGAGGCGCTCGGCCAGGTCCGACAGGATGAGCCATCCTTCACCTCCCGGTTCGAGATGCGCGGTGAGTCCGTCCAGGAAGTCGCGGAGCATGCTGCTGCCCGGGTCGTAGACACCTTGCTCCACGGCGGAGGTGGGCCGGGCCGGAATCCAGGGTGGGTTGCAGACCACGAGGCCCGCCCTCCCGTCCGGAAAGAGGCCGGGGCCCACGATGTCGACGCGCCCGGTGAGTTGTAGTCGGCGGACGTTCTCGCGTGCGCAGGCCAGGGCACGCGGGCTGATGTCGGTGGCCACGACGTGGTCGATCCCCCGTTGGACCAGGACGGCGGCGAGCACTCCTGTCCCCGTCCCGACGTCGATTGCGGCACGGCGCCTCGCGCGGCGGCCCGCCGGCGCGGGAAGCGGTGCATGTGCAACGAGGTCGACGTACTCGCCCCTGACCGGGGAGAACACGCCGTAGTGCGGGTGAATACGAGCGTCGAGGGCCGGCACCTCCACGCCCTTCACCCGCCATTGATGCGCTCCGATCACGCCCAGTAGTTCCGTGAGCGGGACAGCCATCGGCTCGGACGGCGGACCGTACGCCTCGGTGCATGCCTGGCGCACATCGGGGGCCCTGCGGAGGTTCAGGCCGTAGTCCGCTTCCAGCCGGACGAGGAGCTTGCCGAGCACGCGGGCGCGGTCGCTGCGGGCCCTGCGGTGCAGATGGAAGGAGTGTGCCGGGCTGTCGCTCTGCCGGGAAGGTTTGCGGTTGATGCGGCGGCCCATCGCTTGCAGCAGTTGACGCGCGTTGTGGAAGTCACCCCGCCACAGCAAGGCGGTTCCTTCGCAGGCCAGACGGTAGGCGGAGTCGGCTTTCATACGGTCGTCCGCCGCGATGACCCGGCTGGGAGGCGGTGTCGCGCTCTCGGAATGCCAGCGGGCAGAACGGGGGGTGTTCATCTCGGTCCAGTGGATCGTGGACACCAGGTACTCCTCGTGATCGAACGTGCAGGGGCACGAAGAGCACTTCGACGAGGAGCAGGGCAAACGGCCCGTGCCGCAGCACGGGCGCGTGTGTCAGGGCAGGTAGGGCTACCGCTCCCGCGTCGAAGCGCGAGAGGAGGAGTCGCCTAGAACCATGCCGAGCGTCACGACCAGCCCTTTCAGAGAGATGAGGTACGAGGCTCGCACAGCCCTTTCTCCGCAGGCAAGCCAATTCATCGCTGGGCGGGGAGAGTTGTCCGCTTGACCTGAAGTTTGGTTGAGGTTGCACGATCGTCCGTATGACGATGACTGACGCGATCACCGAGGAACAGCGGCGTGGCTACGCCTACGAAGACCTGCCCCGGCTCATGGGGTTGATGACGGGCGACGAGAAGCACGGCCCGGCGGCGACGTCCACGCTGGATGTGTTGTGGGTGTTGTACGACCGTGTGCTGCGGGTGGGGCCGGAGCGGACGGGCGACGCGGAGCGGGACCGGTTCCTGCTCTCCAAGGGGCATGGGCCGATGGCGTACTACGCGGTGCTCGCCGCCAAGGGCTTCGTACCCGTGGACTGGCTGCCGGGGTTCGGCTCGTACGACTCTCCGCTCGGGCACCACCCCGACCGTGTGCTCGTTCCGGGTGCCGAGATCGGCAGCGGGTCGCTGGGGCACGGGCTGCCGATCGGTGTGGGTACGGCGCTGGGTCTGCGGGCCCAGGGACTGCGTGAGCCGCGGACCTGGGTGCTGATCGGGGACGCCGAACTGGACGAGGGCAGCAACCACGAGGCGATCGCCTTCGCCGGGCCCGCCGGGCTGGAGCAGCTGCACACCGTCGTCGTCGACAACTCCTCCGCCAGTCATGCGCGACCCGGCGGCATCGCCGCCCGTTTCGAGGCCGCGGGCTGGTCCGCGGTCACCGTCGACGGCCGTGACCACGAGGCGCTGTACGCCGCCTTCACCGCTCCGCATCCGGACCGCCCGCACGTCGTCGTGGCCCGGGTGGAGCCGAAGAACGTCTGAGCCCCCCGCCCACGTCCGAGCCCGGCCCCGTACCGCACCTGCCGTATTCCGCTCCTGCCGCGTACGGCACCTCTTTCGACCACGAGAAAGGCCCGACCTTCCATGGACACCATGCGTGACCGTTTCGCTCCCGTCGTCTCACGGCTGCTCGACGAGGATCCACGCGTCGCCGTCGTCCTCGCCGAGATCGGCAAGGACGGCTTCACCGAGGCGCGGCGGCGGCACCCGGACCGGGTGGTGAACGTCGGCATCCGCGAGCAGCTGCTGATCGGGACCGGCGCGGGACTGGCGCTGACCGGGATGCGGCCCGTGCTGCACACGTTCGCGAGCTTCCTCGTCGAGCGGCCCTTCGAGCAGGTCAAACTGGATCTGGGGCATCAGGACGTGGGCGCGGTGCTGGTGAGTGCCGCCGCGTCCTTCGACTGGCCCGCCGGCGGGTACACGCACATGGCTCCGGGCGATGTGGCCCTCCTCGACACCCTGGACGGCTGGACCGTGCACGTGCCGGGGCATCCCGACGAGGCCGAGACCCTGCTGCGGCACGCGGTCGCCGCGGGTGACGACAAGGTGTATGTGCGGTTGTCCACGCAGTCGAACCCGGCCGGTCTCGCGGTCGACGGGGAGCGGTTCCTCACCGTCCGCGAGGGACGCTCAGGCGTGGTCGTGGCCGTCGGGCCGACGCTGGATGCCGTGCTCACCGCCACGGAAGGGCTCGATGTGACCGTGCTGTACGCGACGACCGTACGGCCCTTCGACTCGGCCGCGCTGCGCCGGGCCACGGAGACGGCAGGAACCGACGTCGTCCTCGTCGAGCCGTACCTTGCGGGCACATCGACCGCGGCCGCGAACGACGCACTCTCCGATGTTCCCCACCGCGTGTTGGGCCTCGGCGTGGGGCGCCGCGAGCTGCGGCGGTACGGCCGAATCGAGGAGCACATCGCCGCGCACGGCCTGGACGTCCGGTCGCTGCGGGAGCGGATCGGCGGGTTCGTCTCCGGCGGACGGCGGGCGGCTGTGCAGGTCGGGTGAAGCGGGGCGGGGCGGGTGAAGCGGGACGGGTTCGCGGGATTTCAGCTCTGCCCCGGGAGGCCCAACTCCGGGTGCGCGTCGAGCAGTCGGGGCGGCGCCGCCTGGCGCCAGGAGTCGGCGAGGATGTCGCGCAGTTCGCCCTCGTCGTCGATCGAGGCGAGCCGGGCTCTCACCCAGGCGAACTGTGCCTCGTGGTCGGCGATCCAGAACTTCTCCGGTTCGGCCAGCACCAGTTCGTCGCGCTCCTCCTTGGGGCAGCGCACGGCGATGGAGGTCTCGTCCTCGGGCAGCGTGGCGAACATCTTCCCCGCGACCCGGAACGTGGGCATGCTCCAGGCGATCTTCTCCGTCGTGTCCGGCAGGGCAAGGCAGATACGGCGTACGTCTTCGGCATCCGACATGCCTCGCACCGTAGCCGCTCCCACTGACAATCACCTGGTGAGAGCGTCGGAGTTCAGTTGCTTGAAGTAGATCGACGTCGGCCTCAACACACCGTCCGGGGCGGCCGCGTAGTCCGGTATCGCGCCGATCCGGGTCCAGCCCGCCGAGCGGTACAGCCCCTCGGCAAGGCTGTCGGTCTCCGTGTCCAGGTGCAACAACGTGATGCCGGCCGCCGCGGCCGCGTCCTCGGCGGTGGCCAGGAGCCTGCGGCCGAGACCCCGTCCTCGGGCGCCCCGGTGCACCATCAGCTTGACCAGTTCGGCGCGGTGGCGGCTGTTGGGCTTGTCCGGGAAGGCCAGGCTGACGGTGCCGACCACCCGGTGCCCGTCGTACGCCGCCCACATGGCGAGTTGCCCGGCGGCGACGCCCACGGCGCGCTGCTTCCACCAGGCGCGCGCCTCCGCGCGGTCGAGGGGTGCGAGGAAGCCGACGGAGGCGCCGTCGTCCACGGTGTCGACCAGGAGGTCCGCCAACTCCTCCACACGCGCGTGCAGTTCACCGCGGTCCAGCCGGTTCACGTTCACGGCAGCACCACCGCCAGTACGTAGCGCACGCCCCTGGGGTCCGTACACCTGAATCGCGTCGGCCCCCACACTCGCAGCCGCAGGCAGTCCCCCGTGTCGAGGTGGTGTTCCACGTCCTGTGCCGTCACCTCGAGCGCTCCTTCCAGAACCCAGATGTGCTGTTCCAGTCCGGGCACGGGCGGCCGGTCGTAGGCGATGTCGGCGCCCGCGGTCAGCCGGCCCTCGACCAGCTCGCCGCGCAGCCCGGCGTGGGGCGGCGACACGGAGCGGCGAAGGAAGCCGGAGGCCGTGTCCTGCCACACCTGTTGCCCGGCGGCCCGCACCAGCTGGGCCTGTTCGGCCTCGATCTCACTGAGCAGTTGGGACATGGTGCGTCCGTAGACGTGGCAGAGCCGGTTCAGCAGCGCGGCGGTGGGGCTGATCTCCGCGCGCTCGGCCCGGGAGAGGGTCGAGCGGCTCAAGCCGCTGCGCTCCGCCAACTCGCCCAGGGACCAGCCGTGTTCGGCCCGCAGCTCGGCCAGGCGCGCGCCGAGGCGGGTGTCGACGGGGTCCGGGGCGGACTCCGCGTCGCCTCGCGTCGTCTGTTTCATATCCGGGAATCTATCCCATAAATGAAACAGCGGGTGAGGCAGCGAGTGAGCTTATGTGCGGGCTGCTTCTTCCAGCGCCGCCAGGACCGGACGGATCAGGGGGTGCTCCTCAGCACCGCGCCGCACCGCCGCGAAGACCCGCCGTGTGGGAGCCACTCCGTCCACGGGGCGCACGACCACGCCCTTGAGGTCCATTCCGCGCAGGGCCGATCGCGGTACGAGGGCCACGCCCGCGTCAGCGGAGGCGAGGGCCACGACGGCGCGGAAGTCGTCCGAGGAGTGTTCGAGGCGGGGCTGGAAGCCTGCGCTCTCGCAGGCCAGCACCACCACTTCGTGGCAGGGGTTGCCGGGGTAGGGGCCGATCCACGGGTCTTTGGCCAGCTCGGCCAGCGGGACCTCGGCGGCGTCGGCCAGCCGATGGCTCACCGGGACGACCGCGTCGAAGGGCTCGGCGTACAACGGCACGTGGATCAGGCGCGGATCGTCGGCGGGGGGCGCCCCGCGGTACTCGACTGCGACCGCGACATCGACCTGGCG
Organism: Streptomyces sp. NBC_00461; assembly: GCF_036013935.1. Classification (NCBI taxonomy): domain Bacteria; kingdom Bacillati; phylum Actinomycetota; class Actinomycetes; order Kitasatosporales; family Streptomycetaceae; genus Streptomyces; species Streptomyces sp. NBC_00461. The sequence continues at coordinate 8,483,117 of NZ_CP107902.1, read as the reverse complement.
GTCCAGGACCATCGGCAGGCTGGCGTCGCCCTCCGCGTCCTGGACGCGGATGCGGATGCCCGGCGCCGTTTCGGCGAGGCGGGCGATCGCGGGGGCCACGACCTGAGCGATGCCGGTCGCGAAGGAGGCGACGGTGACCGTGCCGGCCGCGCCCGAGCTGTACGCGGCGAGCTCCGCCTCGGCCCGCTCCAGCTGGGCGAGGACCGCATTGGTGTGGCTGAGCAGGATCTCGCCGGCCGGGGTCAGCCGTACGCCCTTGGCGCCGCGCTCGACCAGGCGGTGGCCGGTCTCCTGCTCCAGGGCCGTCAACTGCTGGGAGACGGCGGAGGGGGTGAGGTACAGCGCGGCGGCTGCCGCCGTCACGGTGCGGTGGTCGGCCACCGCACGGAGGATGTGCAACCGCCGCGCTTCGATCATGGGAACGATTGTCTCAAATGCCCACGTGACTGCCCCCGTGTGCTCCTGCTCAGCCTTCCAATTCCGCCCGCGCCCCGACGAAGGCGTCCACGGCGCGGTTCACGTCCTCGGTCGAGTGCGCGGCGGACAGCTGCACGCGAATGCGCGCCTGGCCCTGCGGCACCACCGGGTACGAGAAGCCGATCACGTACACGCCCCGCTCCAGCAGCAGCTCCGCGAGGCGGCCCGCCTTCGTCGCGTCGCCGATCATCACGGGTGCGATGGCATGGTCGCCGGGGAGGATGTCGAAGCCCTCCTCGGTCATCCGGCTGCGGAACAGCGCGGTGTTCTCGGCGAGCCGCACGCGCAGGTCGTCCGCCGACTCCAGCAGGTCGAGCACCTTCAGCGAGGCCGCGGCGATCACCGGGGCGAGGGTGTTCGAGAAGAGGTAGGGCCGTGAGCGCTGGCGCAGCAGGGCGACGATCTCGGCGCGGGCGGCCACGTAGCCGCCGGAGGCGCCGCCGAGCGCCTTGCCGAGGGTGCCGGTGATGATGTCGACGCGGTCCATGACGCCGTGCAGCTCGGGGGTGCCGCGGCCGCCGGGGCCGACGAAGCCGACGGCGTGCGAGTCGTCGACCATGACCATGGCGTCGTAGCGGTCGGCGAGGTCGCAGATCTCGGCGAGCGGGGCCACGTAGCCGTCCATGGAGAACACGCCGTCGGTGACGACGAGGCGCCGCCGGGCGTCGGAGGCGTCCTTCAACTGCCGTTCCAGATCGGCCAGATCGCGGTTGGCGTACCGGAAGCGGCGGGCCTTGGACAGGCGGATGCCGTCGATGATCGACGCGTGGTTGAGGGCGTCGGAGATGACCGCGTCCTCGGGGCCGAGGAGCGTTTCGAAGACGCCGCCGTTGGCGTCGAAGCAGGAGGAGTACAGGATCGTGTCCTCCTGGCCGAGGAAGGCGGACAGTCGCGCCTCCAGCTCCTTGTGCACCTCCTGCGTGCCGCAGATGAAGCGGACGGAGGCCATGCCGTAGCCCCAGCGGTCCAGGGCCTCGTGGGCGGCGGCGACCACTTCGGGGTGGTCGGCGAGGCCGAGGTAGTTGTTGGCGCAGAAGTTGAGGACCTCGCCGGGGCGGCCGCCCGCGGTGACGGCGACGGTCGCGGACTGCGGGGTGCCGATGACGCGCTCGGGCTTGTGCAGCCCGGCGGCGCGGATCTCGTCGAGGGTGGCGCGCAGGTCGTCGCGCACGGAGTCGAACATCATCAATCCCTTGTGGAGGTCAGAGGGTCCAGTCGAGGATGACCTTGCCGCCGCGGCCGCTCGCCGCGTCGGCGAACGCCGCCTCGAAGTCGCGGTATCCGTACCGGCCGGTGATCACGGGCGACAGGTCGAGGCCGCCTTCCAGGAGCACCGACATCGCGTACCAGGTCTCGAACATCTCGCGGCCGTAGATGCCCTTGATGGTGATCATCGAGGTGACGATCCGGGCCCAGTCGACCGGGAACTCCTGGGCGGGCAGGCCGAGCATGGCGATCCGGCCGCCGTGCGTCATGTTGGCGATCATGTCGCGCATGGCCTCGGGGCGGCCGGACATCTCCAGGCCGATGTCGAAGCCCTCCCGCAGGCCCAACTCCCGCTGTCCGTCGGCGATTTCGGCCTGGGACACGTTCAGCGCGAGGCTCACGCCGATCTTGCGGGCCAGCTCCAGCCGCTCCTCGCTGACGTCGGTGACGACGACGTTGCGGGCGCCCGCGTGCCGGGCGACGGCGGCGGCCATGAGGCCGATCGGCCCGGCGCCGGTGATCAGGACGTCCTCGCCGACCAGCGGGAAGGAGAGCGCCGTGTGCACGGCGTTCCCGAACGGGTCGAAGATCGCCGCGACGTCGAGGTCCACCGGACTGCGGTGCACCCACACATTGGCGGCGGGCAGGGCGACGTACTCGGCGAAGGCACCGTCCCGTCCCACGCCGAGCCCGACCGTGGCCCGGCACAGGTGCCGCCGCCCGGCGAGGCAGTTGCGGCACTTGCCGCACACCAGATGGCCCTCGCCGCTGACCCGGTCGCCGACGGCGATGTCCGCGACATCGCGCCCGGTCTCCACGACCTCACCGACGAACTCGTGCCCCACGACGAGCGGGGTGCGGATCGACTGCTGCGCCCAGCCGTCCCAGGCGCGGATGTGCAGGTCGGTGCCGCAGATGCCGGTGCGCAGCACCTTGATCAGCACGTCGCCGGGTCCGACGGCGGGCTCCGGGACGTCCGCGAGCCACAGCCCGGGCTCCGCCTTCTCCTTGACCAGCGCCTTCAACGCTACGGCTCCTGTGCGTGAGGTCCCGGATGCGGGCACGCCGAAGCGGTCCGCATCCGGGGAGGGGGGTGGAATCACCCAGCAATCTGCCGTACGGCACCGCCCGGGGTCCATCGAGGATTTCTTAAGCCGCGCCGCAGCTCCGCTTCACACCTGCCCGCGCTCGAAGCAGGCGTCCGGCTGCGGGTCCAGCGACGGCACTTCCCGTACGACACCGCCGGCACGCAGCGACTCGGTCGCCCCGAACCCGGCCGCCACCGCCTTCCGTGCGGCCACGGGCGAGGTGTCGGTGCGCCCTCCCTCCCGTACGGACGGCAGGAACTCGTCGCCGATCAGCGGATCCGCACCGCCGTGCCCGGCGCCTCGGTCCGGACGGCCGGACGGCTAGTCCAGGCGGGACACCTGGTAGTGGAGGATCGCCCAGCCCTCGTCGCCTCGTTTCACCAGGACGGCGAGCTTGACGGGGAGCGTGGGCCGGTCGGTGAACGAGAAGTCGACGTCCAGGTAGCCGAGTACCAGGTCGTCCGCGAGCCGTCGCGTTTCGAGAACGCGGTACGCCGCTTTCATGCCCAGCGGCTGGGAGTCGTAGTACTCGGCGACGCCGTGCCGTCCGACGCTGTAGGGGTGCAGGCCCTGGAAGATGGCGTCCTCGGTGAAGGCGGACGCGACCCGCTGCGGGTCGTGCGCGTCGACGGCCGACTTCCACCGGTCGAGGACGTCACGCAGGATCGTCTCGTTGTCCGTCGCGGTGCTCATCGCGGGTTTCTCTCCTCAAGTGATGTCGAGTGCTTCAGTGTCCGGCGCTCATACCGCCGTCGACGTGCAGGATCTCTCCGGTGACGAACGGGGCCGTCTCCAGGTAGAGCACGGCGTCGACGATGTCGCCCACTTCGCCCATCCGGCCCATCGGATGCAGGGCGGCAAGGAACTCGTGGCTCTCCTCCGGGTGCATGGGCGTCTTGATGGTGCCGGGCGACACGGCGTTGACGCGCACGCCGCGGGTGGCGTACTCGATGGCGAGGGACTTGGTGGCGGACTGCAGACCGCCCTTGGTCAACGAGGCAAGCACGGAAGGCACGTTGGCGTCCGCGTTGTCGACCAGGCTGGTGGTGACGTTGACGACGTGACCGCCGCCCTGGGCGAGCAGGTGCGGCAGGGCCCGCTGGGTGAGGTGGAAGAAGCCGGTGACATTGATGCCGGTCACGGCGGCGAAATCCTCGGCCGTGTAGTCGGTGAAGGGCTTCGCGACGAAGATGCCCGCGTTGTTGACCACGGTGTCGATACGGCCGAACCGCTCGACGGCGGCCGCGACGACCCGCTCGGCGGTCGCCGGGTCGGCGATGTCGCCCTGCACGGTGAGGACGCCGGCGTCGTCGACGGGGGCGATGGTGCGTGACGTGGCGACGACGGCGTGGCCGAGCTTGCGGTAGCCCTCGACGAGGGCGGCGCCGATGCCCTGCGACGCGCCGGTGATGATCGCGACCTTGCTCATGGTGGCCTCGTTCATGGTGACCTTCTCCTCGATGAATCGGTGGAGGACCGACTAGACGACCGGTCGACTATTCGGAAGGTAGGTCGGGCGGACCGGAGGCGGAAGGATCGGTTTCCTTCTGTGCGGGAGGCGCAGCCTCCCAGTACAGGTCAGCCCGGGATCGCGTACGGATCGTCGGCGGGCAGCCAGGCGTCCGGGGCGTGGATCCCGAGGTCTCCCACCCCGTCGCAAAGGGCGTCCACGGCGGCGAGGACCCCCGCCCTGTCCTCGCTCTCGCGCCACACCAGGGACCAGGTCCAGTAGACCTTCGGCGCGACGATCTCGCGGCGGACCAGGTCGGGCGGGAGCGGAGTGGTCTGCCCCTTGGGCGAGTTGAGGACCGGGCGGTGGCAGCGGCGGACGTGGTCGAAGAAGGCGGGGCCGGTGATCGCCCCGTCGGAGATGCGTACCGTACGGGCCCCGGTGACCTGCGCCAGCTCCTCTGCGTACCCGTTCCAGGACGCCCAGGAGGTGACGTCGTCGTCGATCAGGACGTCGCTGTCCCGGGCCGCCACATCCGGTACGTCACTGCTGTCGCCGCCCTTGGCCACGGCGTAGAGCCGGTCGGCGCCGAGGAGGCGGGCGCGCAGCCCGAGCCGTTCCAGGTCCTCGGTGCGCACCCAGCACACGGCGAGATCCAGGCTGCCGTCAGCGACCCGGGCGACCTGGGTGTGCGAGGGGGCGACCCATGCGTCGACATGCACCCGTGCCACCGCGGCCGTGCGCGAAGTCAAGTCCGGAGGAAGCCAGTTGACGTAACCGAGCCGTACGGACTCGGAGCCCGAGAGTCGGCCCGCCCGGCGCTTGAGGTCGTCGGCCCGGTCCAGCAGGGCGCGGGTGGGCGGGAGCAGGGCGGCTCCGGCCGGGGTGAGGGACACCGAGCGGCGATCCCGGTCGAACAGCCGTACCCCCAGGTCCCGTTCGAGCGCCTTGATCTGCTGGGAGAGCGAGGGGCCCGCGATGAGCAGCCGCTCGGCGGCCCGGCCGAAGTTCAGTTCCTCGGCGACCGCGACGAAATACCGCAGCTGGCGCAGTTCCACGCGCGTCATGCTACGCGCGCTGGGAGGCTGCGCCTATCAGCAGCGAGGAAGCCGGTCGTGGCATCGATGCTGGTGACGGGCGCACGATGAGGGTCGCGGCGGACTTCCGAATGCCACTGAGGACTGAGCCACTGAGCCTCTGAGTGACGGAGCAACGGAGAGAGATCATGCGAGAGTTCCTGGTCGAGATCACCACCACCATTCCCGAGGGCACCGGTCAGGACGAGGCCGACCGGCGCCGCGCCGCCGAAGCCGTCCGTGCGAAGGAGCTGGCCGCCACGGGCCATCTGGCCCGACTGTGGCGCCCCGTGGGCGAGTTGCGCAGCATCGGCGTGTGGCGCGCCGCCGACGAGGCGGAGCTGCACGAGAAGGTGCTCGGCACGCTGCCGCTGCGCCCGTGGATGACCGTCGCCGTCACCCCGCTCGAATCCCACCCCAACGACCCGGGGCGGGTCGACGGCACGCGATGAGTGCCCCCTCCCCCTGGGCCCACGTCGCCCAGGCCGCGGCTGCGCTCGCGGCGGGCATGGGCGTCGGCCGCTTCGTCTACACCCCGATCCTGCCTCTGATGCACGCCCAGGCGGGTCTGTCCGCCGGCGCAGGCGCGCACCTGGCCACCGCCAACTACGTCGGCTATCTCATCGGAGCGGTCGCGGGCATCCTGCTCCCCGCGCTGGTGCGGTCCCGCGCCGTGCTGCGCTGCTCGCTGCTCCTGCTGACCGCGACTCTCGCCGCGATGCCGCTCACCCACAGCACGGCGGTGTGGGGCCTGCTGCGGCTGGTGGCCGGGGTGGCGAGCGCCCTGGTGTTCGTCGTCGCGGCCGGGTCCCTCCTGCACCATCTGCGGGAACATCCGCCGCACCTGTCCGGCTGGGCGTTCGGCGGTGTGGGCGTCGGCATCGCGCTGTCCGGCCTGCTGGTGCTGGTCCTGCGGTCCGTGGCCGACTGGCGGACCGCCTGGTGGGCGTCGGCCGCACTCGCCGCGCTGCTCACGGCCGGCTCGTGGAACCTGTGGCCGGAAGCCGTGGTACCGGCGGCCGCCCCGGCATCGGGGGCCACGGCAGCGCGCACGCACCGCTGGTTCGGTGCGCTGTTCGTGAGCTACACCCTGGAGGGCGTCGGCTACATCGTCGCCGGGACCTTCCTGGTCTCGGCGATCGGGCAGGGCTCCCCCGGCTGGGTCGGCAGCGGCGCCTGGGTACTGGTGGGGCTTGCCGCCGCACCGTCGGCGGCGCTGTGGGCCCGGCTCGGGCGCCGCTGGTCCCGCCCCGGTCTGCTGTTCGCCGCGCTCGTGGTCCAGGCGGTCGGCATCGGCCTGCCCGCCCTGATCGGCACACCGGCCGCCGCGCTCGTCTCGGCGGTCCTCTTCGGCGCCACCTTCATCGGCGTCAGCACCATCGCCCTGGCCACCGGGGCCCACCTGCGCTTCCCTCGCTCGGTCGCATTGCTGACCGCCGGATACTCCGTCGGGCAGATCCTGGGCCCCCTGGCCGTCGCCCCGCTGCTGCACCACGGCTACCATCAGGCCCTGCTGCTGGCCGCCCTCGTCGTTCTCGCCGCGGCGGCGGCCGCCGCCGTGCTGCGGATCGGCTTCCCGCACCACATGGTCGTAGTACGACACACAGCACCGCAGCAGCAGCGAGAATCGGCGGAGAACACCCGGTCCGCAGAGGCCGGCGCCGACACGCTCGCCCCGCACTCGGCCAACTGACGTGGAGCCGCTCATGAACACCGCACGGGACCTCGCGATCGTCGCCCTGGACGTGGCGCCCAGCCGTCCGGTGGAACAGGGCGACCTGTCGCTCGCGCTCGCCGGAGCCGAGATGCTCGACCTCATCGAGGCGCTGGCGCTCGCGCTGGAGGACGACCGCATCCTGCCCAGCGCCCAGTCGCCCACGGGCGACCGCCTGTTGGACGAGGCCGCCGCCTCGCTCGTACGGCAGGAGCCTTACGAGTCGGTCGAGGACTGGCTCTGGCGGCGGGGCCGCGGACTGTCCTCGGCCTATGTCGACGACCTGGAGCGGATCGGGGTGACGGCCCGGGCACGTGGCCGCCGCATCCCTCTGCGCACCGCGCGGACCGAGCTGGTCGACTCTCCGGCCCGGCGCCGGGCCGAGGAGCGCTGGGCGGCGGGCGAACCGGTTCTCTCCGCCCTGGCCGCCACCGCCGGGATCCACGACGACCCGGCCGAGGACGCTGCCGAACTGGCCGGTGACGCGGTCACGACCGTACTGGCCGCCGTCGGCGACGCGGTGATGGAGCTGGAAGCCGTACGCCAGCGGCGGCAGATCGAGGATGCCGCCTTCGACAACGTCTGGCGCGGTTACTAGGAGACCGTGGCCCCGAGCAGAGCCCGGCAGTTGTCCCACAGGGGACTCAGCCGGCCGGTGCTGTTGTAGAGCTTGGCGAACATCACCTGGCCCTCCAGCTGGGCCACCACCGCCCGGGCCGACTCCCGCGGGTCGGCCACGGTGACCTCGCCGCGCTCCCGGGCCTCGGCGATCACCGCTTCGACCATGTCGACCTGCGCGTCGAAGATCTCCTGCAGTCTCCCGCGGACGGCCTCGGTCTGGTTGCTCAGCTCCAGGGTGAGATTCCCGAACAGACAGCCCGAGACGGTGCCGCAGCCCTGCTGACCGGCGCGCTGGCCGGCCTCGGTCTCCTCGAAGAGCGTGCGCAGCCGCTGCAGCGGCTGCGCGTCGCCGCCCAGGACGCGGGCCCAGTCGCGCTGCTGGGCGGCCCAGTGCTCGTCGACGACGGTGAGCGCCAGGGCCTCCTTCGACTCGAAGAAGTAGTAGAAGCTGCCCTTCGGCACGCCGGCCGCCTTGCAGATCTCGGCTACGCCCAGGCCCGTGTAGCCGCGCCCCTCGATGAGCGAGCGCGCGGCACCGAGGATCTTCTGCCTGGCGTCACTGGTGCGTCCCACACGGCAAGTGTACGTAAGTACTAGACCGGTCGGCTAGCAAGCGGCGGCTGCCCGTCAGAGCAGCGGGAGCCCGTCCGCCTCCCTGCGCTCCAGGCGGGCCACCAGATCCGCCGCCGACGCCTTGATGGTCTCCAGGCCGGGCTTCCCCCAGGGCCGCGGCTCGATGTCGACGACGCACACGGTGCCGAGCACCATCCCCGTGCTGTCGATCAGCGGCGCGCCCAGATAGGAGCGGATGCCGAACTCGTCGACGACCGGATTGCCCGCGAACCGCGGGTAGTCGCAGACGTCCTCCAGGACCAGGGCCTTGCGCCGCACGACCACATGCGGGCAGAAGCCGTGGTCGCGGGCCAACTCACGGCCCAGGACAGGGGTGGTGCCATCGGGCTTCACCACGGGGCGCGCCACGTTCGAAAGGTGCAGGCCCGCGAAGAACTGCCGGTTCTCGTCGATGAAGTTGACCATGGCGTACGGCGCCCCGGTGAGCTCGGCGAGGTGGTCCGCGTAGGCGTCGAGGGCGGGGTCGGGGTGTTCTCCCAGGCCCAGTCGGCTCAGGCGCCGGGCCCGGGCGGGGGCCTCCTTGTCCTCGGGGGTGAGCAGCAGACGACCGGCCGGGCGCGCCGGGTCGTACGTCATGGGCGGGCTCCGTCACTGTGGACGCAGGGCATATACGGGCTCCGTGGCGGTGTGCGGGGATCACATGTGGGCGCCGTGGCTCGGCGCGTGTGCGGGGGCGTGGGCGATGAGATGCCGGACGAGGGTGAGCAGGGTCTGGACTCCGGAGCTGGAGATCCGGGCGTCGCAGCGCACGACGGGAATCTCCGGGGGCAGGTCTATGGCGGCACGGACCTCCTCGGGGTCGTAGCGGTAGGAGCCGTCGAACTCGTTGATCGCGACGATGAAGCCGAGGCCCCGCTGCTCGAAGAAGTCCACAGCGGCGAAGCACTCCTCCAGGCGCCGGGTGTCGGCGAGGATCACGGCGCCGAGCGCGCCCTCGGAGAGTTCGTCCCACATGAACCAGAACCGCTCCTGCCCGGGCGTGCCGAACAGATACAGCACGTGTTCCGGATCGAGCGTGATGCGGCCGAAGTCCATGGCCACCGTCGTCTCGACCTTGTTCTCGATCCCTTCGAGGCTGTCGGTCGCGGCGCTGACCGTGGTGAGCAGTTCCTCCGTGCTGAGCGGCGCGATCTCGCTGACCGCGCCCACGAAGGTCGTCTTGCCTACTCCGAACCCGCCCGCCACAAGGATCTTGAGTGCGGTGGGGAAGGGGTCAGAGCTGTCGTCGTAGTCCATCGAGCACTGCCTCCAGAAGGGCCCGGTCAGTCGGGTTGTGGTGGAACTCGGGGGGCTTGGTGGTGAGCGCCCCGCAGTCGACGAGGTCCGACAGAAGCACCTTGGTGACCACCGCCGGCAGCTTCAGTTGGGCGGCCACCTCGGCGACCGACACGGGCGCGCGGCACAGGTCGAGCGCATGCGCGTGTTCGGGGCCGAGATAGCCGAGAGGCGTGGCTCCCGTGGCCATCACGTGCGACAGGAGGTCGAGCGCGATGGTGGGCCGGGTGCGGCCGTTGCTGACCGTGAAGGGGCGCACAAGCCGACCGGCCGCGTCGTCGAGCCATGGCCCGTCGCCGACCGTCGCCACGCTCAAGGCCTCATCGCCGAGGGTTCGACGGAGTGCTGGCGGGGCGCGGTGACCAGGTAGGGGCGGACGCTCTTGACCAGCATCGCCATCTCGTAGCCGAGGACCGCCGCGTCGGCCTCGCGGCCTGCCAGTACGGCGAGACAGGTGCCCGAGCCGGCGGTGGTCACGAACAGCAGGGTCGAGTTGAGTTCGACGACGACCTGGCGGACGTCTCCGCCTTCGCCGAAGCGGACCCCGGCGCTGCGGCCGAGGGAGTAGAGGCCGGAGGCCAGTGCGGCCATGTGGTCGGCGCTGTCCGGGTCGAGGCCGTGGACCGACTTCACGAGCCCGTCGCAGGACAGGAGCACCGCACTGGTTGTGTGGGGTACGCGCTGCACGAGGCCGCTCATCAGCCAGTCGAGATCGGATACATGGCCGGTCGGCGCATCGCTCGCCATGGTGGATCGACTCCTTGGGGTACGAAGGTCTGCGGGAGCGGTGGGGGTGGGAACGGGGGTGGGGAGGGGGGTGGAAGCGAAGGTGGTCATCCGGCTGGTGCGCTCCCGTCGTGCCGGGTGGGGTGGTCGATGCCACGCGCGGACGCGGGGCGCGCCTCGGCTATGTGGGCCGGGTCCATGTGCGGTACGTCGATGGAGGACGGCCGGGAAGTGGCGGTGACGTCCGTGTGGCGAGCGTCCAGGGACGAGGTCGGGAGCATGGGTGACAGCTCCGTGTGAGCGGGGTCCATGAGGGGGCGCAGGTCGATGCGCGGCGCCTGTCCCATGGGCTCCGGCTCCAGGTGCGCCGAGGCCGTCGTATGTTCCGGCTCCACGTATGCCGACGCTGTGTGCATCGCCCCCGTGTGCTCCGACGCTGTGTACATCTCCCCCGTGTGCTCCGACTCCAGGCTCTGCTGGGCCTCTGCCAGGCCGATGCCGCGCTGGAAGGCCGCCATCAGACCCGGGTCGTGGCCGACGAGGTACTCGCTGTCCTGGCGTGGTGCCGGGCCGTCGCGCAGTTGGGGCGCGATGTGTTCCTGGGCACGGCGACGGGGCAGTTGGGGCTTGCCCATGGTGCCGCGGACGGTGCCGGTGCGGGGCGTGGGCGGCGCGGTCCCGTTGTCCGCGACGAGGTGCCGGTCCTCCGGCCTGATGCCCGGCAGGGCCTCCGAGGGGTTGGCTCGCTCCTGGTGGGTGCCGCGCATGGGAAGCGGTGCCGGTCCGGCGCCGCCCGGCGTGCTGCCGTTGAGCACGTTGCCGCCCTGCGTGCTGCCGCCCTGCGTGCTGCCGTTCGGCGCGGGAGCCGCGGGGCGCGCGGCCTCCCCGTGCTGCGGACGGCGCGGTGCGGGCGGCTCGGGCGGGACGCGCGGTGTGACGATCTCGGGTGCGGGCGGCGCCTGGAGGGGCGGTTGCGGGGATCGCGGCGGCACGGGCGAACCGGCCGCGCCCATCGCCCCTGGGACACCCTGCGGCTGGGGCGCGACTCCGGGAACGCCCGGTTTCGAGCCCAGCAGCCCCTGCGGTACGACGAGTACGGCCTGCACCCCGCCGTAGATGTTGGTCTGCAGGCGGACGTTGATGCCGTGCCGCCGGGCGAGCTGTGAGACGACGAACAGTCCGATGCGGCCGTCCGCGAGCAGGCTCGCGACATTGACCTGGTCGGGGTCGTCGAGCAGGGCGTTCATCTTCTTCTGCTCGGCGACCGGCATGCCCAGTCCGCGGTCCTCCACCTCGACGGCGAGTCCCGAGGTGACGAGGTTGGCGCGCAGCAGAACCTGGGTGTGCGGGGCGCTGAACACCGTGGCGTTCTCGACGAGTTCGGCCAGCAGGTGGATGACGTCGGCGACGGCGTGGCCGCGCAGGGTGCCGTCGATCGGGGGCACCAGCTTGACCCGGGAGTACTGCTCGACCTCGGCGATGGCGGAGCGCAGTACCTCGGTCATGGAGACGGGGTGGCTCCACTGCCGACGGGAGACGGCGCCGCCGAGGACGGCGAGGTTCTCGGCGTGGCGGCGGATCCGGGTGGCGAGGTGGTCGACGTGGAAGAGGCCCTTGAGCAGATCGGGGTCCTCGATCTCGTTCTCGAGCTCGTCGAGGATCGAGATCTCCCGGTGCACCAGGGACTGCAGCCGCCGCGCGAGGTTCACGAACACCTCGAGCTTCTGTTCGCTGCCCGCCTGGCTGGAGAGCTGGGCGGCCTGTACGACGGCGGTGACGGCGCCGTCGTGCGCTCGGGTCAGATCGGCGGCGAGCAGTTCGAAGTCGTCGGCGTCGTCGGGCGGGCCGCTGCGCGGCTTGCGCCGGGGCGGGGCCTCGCCGTGGCGCAGCGACTCGACCAGGGCGCGCAGATCGGCCTCGCCGCGGGCGCTGCTGCGGCGCAGGGCGCCGATGCGGTCGCTCACGGACTTGGCGGCTCGGTCGGCGGCCACGGTGGCGATCAGGATGCCCGCGAGGGTCACCGAGGCGGCGCCGGCGAGCACGCCCCACAGTGTGAGGCCGGGCCGTGCTCCGGTGGAGCGGACGGTGAACAGGACCGCCGCCGCGGCGCTCAGGGCGACCGCGATCGGCGGCAGCACGGCGAGCCGCATCAGCTGGGGCCGAATGCGGGTCTCGGGCAGCGAGGGAACGGGTCGGGCGACCGGCCGTCCGTGCCGCCCGCCCTCGCGGCGGTCTGCGCGTGCGGCCGGTGCGCGAAGGTGAGACATCGGTGTCCTCGTCGTACTGGTTCCGTCGGTGCCTGGGGCGCGGGCTGCGCGGTACGGGCAGGCATCGCCCGATGGACACTCACAGTAGTCGTCAACCCATCATGTGCGGTGGGCAGTTGACAAAGTCCCACGCACAGCGTCCTGCTCTGGTATGAGGCTTCGTACGACAGACCGATAAACCCAGCGGGTGCGCGATCTCGGCAGGCGCGGGATCGATCAGAGCTGGTCAGAAGCGGTCACGGAAAAACGGTGAGGGCCGGGGAACGATTGCTCCCCGGCCCTCACCGAATGCCCTTTTCTGTTTCGCCGTCGCTCCGCCGGGGCCATTTCAAGGCGCTTCCGCATCCCCGGAATTCATCCCCCGAACATCACTCAGCGTATCGATCAACCCTTGGGCTGGGTGAAGCGGATGCTGTTGCCGAAGGGGTCGCGGAGACCGCAGTCGATTCCGTACGGGCGCTCCGTGGGCTCCTCGGTGAACTCGACGCCCTTGGCCTTGAGGGTCTCGTACGTCTTGCGGCAGTCATCGGTACTGAAGATGAGGAACCCGCCTGTCGCGCCCTTGGTCAGCAGGTCGCGGACCTGTTCCGCGGTCTCCTCGGACAGCCGCGGCGGGCCGGGCCGCTCCAGCAGGACCTCGCGGTCCGGCCGACCGGGGACGTTGACCGTGAGCCAGCGCATGAAGCCGAGGTCGGCGTCGGTGTTGACCTCCAGGCCGAGCTTGCCGACGTAGAAGTCGAGTGCCTCGTCCTGGTCGAGGACGTAGATCTGTGAGTGCGTGATTGCTGTGAACATGTGCATCACGCTACGAGCCCGGCACCGCGAAAACTTATCCAAAACTGCTCAGCCGGCCGAAGGGCGAGCGGACTCTCAGGCGCTCGGCCGCATCCACGCCATCGTGAAACAGGTGGGGACGTCCAGGGCGACGGCCTGCTTGCGGTACTCCCGCGGCGACCGGCCGACGACGTCGCGGAACGTGCGGCTGAAGGTGCCCGGGCTGCCGAATCCGACCTCGAAGCAGATGTCCGTGATGCTGCGGTCGGTCTCCCTCAGCAGGAACATGGCGCGCTCGACGCGTCGGCGCTGCAGGTAGCGGTGGGGCGTCTCGCCGAACGTGGCCCGGAAGGTGCGCGCGAAGTGGGCCGGGGACACATGGGCGATCCGCGCCAGGGCCGGCACGTCCAGCGGCTGCGCGTAGGCGCGGTCCATGGCGTCCCGGGCCCTGAGCATGCGGCGATTGGTCTCTTCGGCGGCGCGGCTCACGCCGCCATCACACCATGGTTCCGCGAGTGCCTCTCCTCCGGTGCCGGCAGCCCGGGACTAGCCTGGCGACGAGACGTGGCCGCCGCTCGACGGCCCGAGCGGAAGGAGCCGTCATGGACCAGGGACGCGACGAGGTTCGCGTGGCCCGTCCCGGTGACCGCAGGCCCGGACCGGGCACTGAGGGGATGGACCGGCAGGAGGCCTTCGCGACCGAGGGAATGTGGTCGGGATTCGTCCGCACGGAACCCGGGGCGGTCTCCGGCTGGCACCACCACGGCGACCACGAGTCGGTGATCTACGTCGTCACCGGGTCCCTCAGGATGGAGTTCGGCCCGGGCGGCTCGCGCACGGTCGAAGCCGGTCCCGGGGACTTCCTCCACGTACCGAAGGGCGCCGTGCACCGGGAGAGCAACCCCTCCCCGGAGCCCGCCGACATCATCGTCACCAGGGCCGGGACCGGACAGTCCACGTTCAACGTCGACGGACCCGCACCGGACTGAGACCCGACCCCCACCACACCTGAAACGGCACGTCGCCCCGCAGCGCGCCAGGGCGGACGGCTCCCCCGGCACATCGGGACGACATATGACCCGCCCCGGCACGCCCGGTCAGCGCGTGGCCGCTCTCCGCGACGAGGTCAGCCCGCCGGCACGGTCTCGGGCTCGCCCGTACCCTCTGCCGACTTGCCCTGCCCCGTGCCATCCGCGTCGGTCCGGGCGCGGGCGGCGGAGGCGACGGCCGTCTTCGTCGCCGCCTCCGTCAGGGCGTCCGCGGCCGGCCAGCCGCCTGCCGGGGCCTGGGCCACGGCGCGCCACCACGGCTCGGACGGAATGGTCTCCGCGGTGGGCTCGAAGGGCTCCCCGGGGCGAGGCAGGGCGGCACGGGAGCCGGTGGCGTGTGCGGCCGCGACCGTGCCCTCGCCGGGCTCGGCCCAGGGGTGCGTCGCCAGGTTGAAGGTGGCCCAGTGGATCGGCATCATCACGCCGTGCGGCTCACCGCCCTGAAGGTCTAGGTGGGCGCGCATGCCCTCCTGCGGCGTCATGTGGATGTCGGGCCAGAAGTCGGAGTAGGCGCCGATCTGGATCATCGTGGCGTCGAACGGCCCGTGCTCGGCACCGATGTCCTTGAAGCCGTCGAAGTAGCCGGTGTCACCGCTGTGGAAGATCCGGTGCTCGGCGCCGGCGACGGCCCAGGAGGCCCACAGGGTGTGCTGGGTGTTGCGCAGGCCGCGGCCGCAGAAGTGGCGGGCCGGGGTGGCCGTCAGAGTGAGGCCGCCGACCTTGGTCGCCTCGTGCCAGTCCAGCTCGCGCACGCGGTCGGCCGAGACGCCCCAGTGTTCGAGGTGGGCGCCGACGCCGAGGGGCACGGCGAACAGCGTGTCCGTGCCGGCCAGGGCCTTGATGGTGGGCAGGTCCAGGTGGTCGTAGTGGTCGTGCGAGATGACGACGACGTCCACCGGGCCCAGCGCGGCGAGCGGCAGCGGCACCGGGTGCAGCCGCTTGGGCCCGACGAAGGAGAACGGGGAGCAGCGCTCACCCCACACGGGATCGAAGAGCACCCGCTGACCGTCGATCTCGGCGAGCACACTGGAGTGCCCCATCCAGGTCAGCCGCAGCCCAGTGACGGGCGGCCTGGCGATGTCGGCGAGCGTCGTGGGGTGCACCGGCACCGTGCCCTTGGGGGCACGCCGGGGTCGCTCGTCCTTGTCGAAGAAGACCTTCGCGAAGTCGACCGCCGAACCGGAGGGCCGCGTCCGGGCGGTACCCCCGGGATTCTGGAAGACCCCGTCCTTGAAGTGGGGCGATCTACGGATGCGCGCAAGGCGCTCACCGCTCGGGTCCGCGCCGAAGGCCGCGGGCTGCAGCGCGCGGAGCCCGGAGCTCAGGGAACGGAAACCGGACACGGTACCTCCAGGTGGAGTGGGTGAGGCATTCCATTATGGTCGGCGCCTCCGACAACACCTGTGTCGTCCGGGCTCGGCGGCCACTTTCCAAGGAAAGCCCAAAGATGCGACAACCAACGACCTCTACGAAGTAGAAGTAGAGGTCCCGTGCCGCTCTCCCGGCTCACCCCGCACGCCACCGCGCCCACCTCCCGCAGGAACCCGGGCCCGCCGCTTGGTGAACCGCGGACCGCCGTCGTCCATTCCCTTCACGATGCGCACCGGAGGCTTCTGATGATCCGTTCAGCACGTTGACAGGGAGTGCCCCCGCTTCCGATACTGAATGAGCATTCAGTACGATTCGGTAGTCGTCAGTCGGTGAGCAACCCCCACGGCCTGATGGAGGCACCATGTCCGACCTCAACTGCAGCTCGCCGTCGCCGGGGTAGCGGCCGCGTGGGCGGATCTCCTCGCATGCGAGCGCACGCGTCACCTGGGCCCTCGACACCCTCGGACCTTCCACCCTGATCACCATCCGCGAGGAGATCGCATGACCGCCCCCCTGATGTCGCTCACGTGGACCGATCACCTCACCGGCCGCCAGGGTTTCCTGGTCGTCGACCGGCTGGTGCGCGGCGTCTCCAGCGGCGGGCTGCGCATGCGCGAGGGCTGCACCCTGGACGAGGTCGCCGGGCTCGCCCGCGGCATGACCATGAAAGAGGCGCTGCATTACAACCCCGAGGGCCGCTACGTCCCCCTCGGAGGCGCCAAGGGAGGCATCGACTGCGATCCCCAGGACCCGGGGGCGTACACACTCCTGGTGCGCTACCTGCGCGCCATGAAGCCGTACATCGAGAGCCTCTGGACCACCGGAGAGGATCTCGGGCTCACCCAGGACCTGGTGGACCGGGCGGCCGTGGAAGCGGGTCTTGTGTCGTCCATCCAGGCCGTGTATCCGCTGTTGGACGACGAGGCGACGGCGCGGCGGCGGCTCGCGGACGCGTTCGCGGTGGAGGTGGACGGCATCGGCCTGGACGAGCTGGCCGGCGGCTGCGGGGTCGCCGAGTCGGCGCTGGCGGCCCTGGACCGGGCGGGCGTGCCGTATGCGCGGGCGCGGGTCGCCGTGCAGGGGCTGGGCACGATGGGCGGGGCCACGGCACGCTTCCTCACGCGCGCGGGGCTCACCGTCGTGGCCGTCGCCGACATCAAGGGCACGATCGCCAACCCGGCGGGCCTCGACGTCGAGGCGCTGCTCACCGCGCGGGACGCGTACGGCACCGTGGACCGCACGGTCCTGCGCTCCGACGACCGCGAACTGCCCGGCGACGCCTGGCTGTCGGCCGAGGCGGAGGTGCTCGTGCCGGCGGCGGTCTCGTACGCGATCGATGTCGCCAACCAGGAGCAGATCAGCGCCCGTTGGGTCGTCGAGGCGGCCAACATGCCCGTCCTGCCCGAGGCGGAGGAGCTGCTGGCCGCGCGCGGGGTGACCGTGCTGCCCGACGTGGTCGTCAACTCCGGTACGAACGCCTGGTGGTGGTGGACCCTGTTCGGCGACATCGGCCCGGACGCGGACGAGGCGTTCGCCCACACCCGCCGCTCGATGCGCGCCCTGATCGAGCAGATGCTGGCCCGCGCGGAGGCCGACGGAACGACCCCGCGCGCGGCCGCGCACGCCATCGTCGCGGACCGGCTGCCGGTGATCGCGGAACGGTTCGGCTGGTACCGCTGACGACGGGCCGCCAACCGCTGTCCTCGGCTCTGTTCACCCCCGGCTCTGGGAGGCCTTCAGACAACCCACGGTTTCATGGCCGCCGAACGGCCCACCGCCCTGAGCGGGATGCCGGATGCGGGGAGGCGTGATGCGGCGATCACGTGGCCCGATCTGTACCCGGCCGAACTCGCCAAGTAATGACCTCGCCCGGCACCGTGAGCGGCGACGGAATAGGGTGACCGCGTGGCGAGAGTGCGGTTGAGCGTGGCCGAGCGGCGCGAGGAGCTGCTGCGGGCCGCCATCGGGCAGATCGAGGCGCGGGGCGTGGCGGCGGTCAGGATCGCCGACGTGGCCTCGGCGCTCGGCGTGAGCAACGCGCTGGTGCTGTACCACTTCTCGACGAAGGAGAAGCTGGTCGCCGCGGCGTTCACGTTCGCGGCCGAGGACGACCTCGGGCATCTGCGCAAGCTTCTCGGCCGCCGGACCACGGCGCTGCGGCGACTGCGGTCGGCCGTGCGCTGGTACGCGCCGACGGGCCAGGCCAAGGGCTGGCGCCTGTGGATCGAGGGCTGGGCGGCTGCGCTGCGCGAGCCCGCGCTGCAGGAGGTCACACGGGACCTCGACAGGGAGTGGAAAGCTGCGATCGCCGAGGTGATAGCTGAGGGCGTGGCCGCGGGCGAGTTCCGCTGCCCGGACCCGCAGAGTACGGCTCTGCGACTGACGGCCCTGCTGGACGGGCTCGCCGTTCAGATGACGTCGTACGCCGGTGCGGTGTCCCGCGCGCGGGCGCAGGAGTGGGTGGAGGAGGCGCTGGCGCGGGAACTGGGCCTGGAGCGGGCGGCGTTGACCACCTCCGAGCAGTGAGCTCGCCGCACTGGGCGAGGACTCACTACCGGCAGACGAACCGCTTTCACACCCTCGAGCAACCCGCACACCACCGTCCGGCAACCGCGCTCAGGCGACCGAAGCGATCCGCATCTTGATGTCGTCCGGCGACAGCGCGCCCTTCGCCGTGACGTGATCCCCGGACGACTCACCGCGCAGCCGACGGCCGATCCACGGCACCAGGTACTCGCGCGCCCAGTGCACGTCGTCCCGCCGGACATCGAGGGTGCC
The DNA here is from genome assembly GCF_036013935.1 of Streptomyces sp. NBC_00461. Classification (NCBI taxonomy): domain Bacteria; kingdom Bacillati; phylum Actinomycetota; class Actinomycetes; order Kitasatosporales; family Streptomycetaceae; genus Streptomyces; species Streptomyces sp. NBC_00461. The sequence continues at coordinate 8,464,612 of NZ_CP107902.1, read as the reverse complement.
GCGCGGCGGGAGCAGCGGCCAGGGCTGGTCCGGGTCGGCCGGGACCTCCAGGCCGAGAACCTGCCCGGCGCGCAGCGCCACGCGCGTGTGCCCCTCGGGCGAGAGGTGGAGCCGGTCGTCGTCCCAGGCCCGGCGGTCCTGGACGGTCTTCAGGGACCACAGGTCGAGCACGGGGCAGCCGTACCGGTCGGCGACGGCCCGTACATGACCGTTGTAGGTGGCGATCTTGCCGCGCAGGTGCTTGAGCACGGGAACGTTACGGGTGTCGAAGCCGGTCGTCACCATGACGGTGCCCACGGCTTCGGTGAGCCGGAGGATCGCCCGCTCGAAACGCTCGGCGACCTCGTCGGGGTCGGTGCCGGGCCTGATGATGTCGTTGCCGCCCGCACAGAAGGAGACCAAGTCCGGGGCGAGCTCGACGGCTTGCGGGACCTGCTCCTCCACGATCTGGTCGAGAAGTCTGCCGCGTACGGCGAGGTTCGTGTAGCCGAAGTCGCCCTCGGGCCTCCGGTCCGCGAGAAGCACCGCGAACCGGTCGGCCCAGCCGACCATCGCACCGTCGGGGCCGGGATCGCCGACGCCCTCGGTGAAGCTGTCCCCCACCGCAACGTACGACCCGATCACTGATCTGCTGTCACTCTTCGAATCGTCTGCCACATCGACCATGATTCACCTTCGAATGTGACCTACGCGACCGTAATACAGGGTTGACGGACGGTGAGATAAGCCACGTCTAAGTGTTGGCCAAGCCCGGAATAAGCCTCCGATCAGGGATGTTGAGGGGCGAACCGCGCGGCCAGGGCGGCACCGGCGGCGAGGCGGAGCCAGACGTGGCCGGGCGTAGCCGGACGCACCGAAGGCCGGACCCGGGGATCGGGGTCCGGCCTTCGGCGGCGTGACGGGCGCCGCGTCCCCACGCACTGGCGAAGCCGCGCGGGAGCGGTCGGCGGTGGGTCAGCCGACCGCTACGCCCTTGGATCGGAGGTAGGCGACCGGGTCGACGTCGGAGCCGTAGTCCGGCGTGGTGCGGATCTCGAAGTGCAGGTGCGGGCCGGTCACGTTGCCGGTCGCGCCGGAGAGACCGAGCTGCTGCCCCTCGGTCACGGTCTGGCCGGCCGAGACGGAGAGCTGGGAGAGGTGGCCGTACTGCGCGTAGTAGCCGTCGGCGAGCTTGATGACGACCTGGTTGCCGTACGCGCCGCCCCAGCCCGCGGAAACGACCGTGCCCGCACCGACGGCCTTGACCGGGGTGCCCGTCGGGACGACGAAGTCGACGCCGGTGTGGTACCCGCTGGACCACATGCTGCCAGGCACGTGGTAGCCGGTGCCGATGGTGGCGCCCGACACCGGGAGGGTGAAGCCGGTGGCGGTGGAGGTCTGCGTGGCGGTCGTCTTGTTCGAGGACGAGGACGCCTTGGGCGCGGACGAAGAAGACGGCCGGGACGACGACTTGGTGGTCGCGGTGGCCTTCTTGCCGAGCGTGAGCTTCAGGCCCGGGTGGATCAGCGACGGATCGCCGCCGACGGCCCGGCGGTTGTCCGAGTAGAGCTTCTTCCAGCCGCCGGCGACGTGCTGCTGGTCGGCGATCTTCGAAAGGTAGTCGCCGCCCCGCACCGAATAGGTCCGCACGCCCGCGTGGTGCGCGGCGCTCTTCTTCTCGGCCGCCTTCTTCTCCACGGCCGGAAGGGACTGGACGGTCTTTTGCGAAACCGACTGGGAAACAGACTGCGTTGTTGCGGCATGGGCGCCGGTGGCACCCATGAGCGGTAGTGCGAGTGCGGCGCCACCGGTACCGGCGACGGCGATGGAACGGGTGAAGCGCTGGGGCTTCGGGCGGCGGTGCTTACCCTTCGCGGGCATGACGAATTCCTCTCCGGCGCCTACGAGGTGAGCTGTCGGGTGCGAGCTGGAGATGCCCGGCCGCGCATTTGACGCGGCTTTACCCCAAGCCGTTCCGGAGACCGGAACAGGCAGTGATACCTGTGGGTCCCCCGCTCCTGCCGTTCACGGGTGAGTTGTGCGGGCACCGGGCGGCGGCAGGATTGGGCGTCCGTCCGGATTGGTGGCGAACGTAAGCGACCGGGACGCAAAGGGACAAGTGATGGTTCCCTGCGAATGCGTTTCTGTTGATCCCTTGCGAGAAATCCCGGTGACCGTGTGTGAATTCCGAGGTCGCCCCTTTGGACAAACCCCCTTGTAAAGCAAGTGAATTACGTGGACATGACGCGCCACGTTCGGTCACGAATATGACGCTCCTCACGCACCCTCAGCCCAGGAGCCCCTATTCCGGAGCGAGTTGGAATGAAGGGAAGTAAAAGAGAACACAAGGGAGCGAAGAGGAGCGAACGGCACTAAAGATGGCCAAAGGCGGCAGAAGTTCAATCAAGATGCCACTTCGGACAGACAGGTCAAATGCGACGCAGGCGGAAAACTGCCGCGTCGAGGTCACCGCGCAACCCGGTGCGCAGTCCGTGATGCAGGAGTACGGCACCTCTGTGAACTTCGCCCGTTTCGCGGCATTCATACGACGCTGTCGGGTCGAGGCCCTGCAATCGCAGCGCCGGCACGGGTTCCCCGTAGCTCTGCGCCTGAAGCCACGCGAGGACGACCGCCTCGTCGCCACGCACGTACTGCACCGCACTGAGCCCGCCCCGCGGAGGCCGCAACCGGTACAGGTCTCCGTGCTGCACGAGCGGACGGATCTCCTTGTAGAGGGCCACCCACTCGCCGGCCTCGGCCAGCTCCTCCTCGGTCCACTGGGCGAGGTCCCCGCCGACCCCCAGCACGCCGGCCATGGAGCTGACGAAGCGGAAGCGCAGCGAGCTGACCCTCCCGTTGAGCTGGGTGTTGGGGCTGTCGGTGACCCAGGCGGCCATCACGCGCGCGGGGTGGATCTGGCTGAAGCCGTGCTGGATGGCGAGCCGGTCGAGCGGGTCTGTGTTGTCGGAGGTCCACACCTGGTCCGTACGGCCCAGGATCCCGAGGTCGATCCGGCCGCCACCACCCGAGCAGGACTCGAAGGCAACGCCCGGGTGGGCCGCGCGCAGCCGATCCAACAGGCCGTACAGCGCCCGGACATGGTCGATCCACAGCCGCTGCGGGTAGGGGTCGTCGGGCCAGCCCGCGTCGGTGAAGCAGCGGTTGAAGTCCCACTTGACGTAGTCGATCGGGGCACTGGAGAGGAGCCCGTCGAGCTGCCCCCAGAGGTACTCCTGGACGTCCTCCCGGGCCAGGTTCAGTACGAGCTGGTTGCGGAATTCCGTCCGCTTTCGTCCCGGTTGGAACTGCACCCAGTCGGGGTGGGCGCGATAGAGCTCGCTGTCCGGGTTGACCATCTCCGGCTCGACCCAGATGCCGAACTGCATGCCGAGGGCGTGCACATAGTCCGCGACCGGCTTCAGGCCGTTCGGGAAGCGGTCGGGGTTGGGGGTCCAGTCGCCGAGTCCGGCCCGGTCGCTGGTGCGCTTGCCGAACCAGCCGTCGTCGACCACGAACAGCTCGACGCCGATCGCCGCGGCCCGCCGGGCGAGTGTCCCCTGCTGCTCCTCGGAGATGTCGAACTCGGTGGCCTCCCAGGAGTTGAACAGCACCGGCCGGTCCCGGTCCGCGTCCGGGATGACGTACGCGCGCTGGTAGGCGTGCCAGGCGCGGCTCGCGCCGCCGAAGCCGCCGTCACTCCACAGGCCGGCGAAGACGGGCGTCGCGTACGACTCCCCCGCGTCCAGGCGCAGCAGCCCTGAGTCGTCGTATCCGGCGCCGCCGGTGATCTGCACGCGCGCGTCCGCGAGCTGCGCGACTGCGATCCGCCAGGAGCCCGACCAGCCGAGCGCGCAGCCGTAGACCTCGCCGCGCTCCTCGGTGGCGTCGGTGTCGAGTGCGACCCAGGGCAGATGCTGGTGCCCGGTGTGGCCGCGGCGGCTGCCGAGGACCTTCTCGCCGTAGGTGAGAAGAGAACTGGTCAGCCGGGACTCGGCGGCCCAGCGTCCATGCAGCTGGGACAGCCGCCAGTCCTCGCGCTCGGGCAGCGTCCAGGTGGCGGAGTCTGCCCGCAGCAGCTCCAGGGCGGCCCCTTCGTTGTCGAGAGTCACCCAGCGTTCTACGACGTCGTGCCGCATCCGGTAGTGCAGGGTGAGCGTGAGCCCGCCGTCACGGAAGCGCAGGCGCAGCTCGCCGTCGTCTCCGCCGTCGGCCTCGTACGCCTCGAAGTGCCACTCGGTGCCGCGCCGCTCGTCGGTGCGCACCGACAGGGCGGGCCGCGCGAAGCGGGGGCCGCCCTCGACCGGGTACTCCTCGTGGCCGTCGAGCTGCGACTCGAAGGGCCGGTAGTCGGGCAGCGGGCGGACGGCGAGCGCCTCGGCGTCGGCGAGCGCGAGCCGGGGGCCCCAGTGCAGGTGCAGCAGTTCGTCGCCCTCGGTGAGATGGACGGCGTAACTGCTGGTCGGCCCTGAGAGGAGCCACGTACGGCCGTTGGCGGAGATCTCCAGCATCAAGCCCTCACACATTCGAACAGGTGCGATCAATGGCCAACATCATCAAGTGCTTCGGGGCCTGTCGGCAACGCCTGTGGACAACTCATTGCCTGAGGAATCCATGTCGTATCGTCGAAAGCGTGCCCGCCGACGAGCCCGTCGGCCTGGCTGACTGGGAGGAGCCCCCGTGACGCAGCAGATCCCGTCGACCGAGCCGGAGCTGGCCGGAGTCCGCAATTTCCGCGATGTGGGTGGGCTCCCGGCCTCGGACGGACGGCGGGTGCGGTACGGGGTGCTGTTCCGCAGCGGCCATCTCGCACACGCGACGGAGGAGGATGCCGCCTTCCTGACCTCCCTGGGCCTGCACACGGTCTTCGACTTCCGCAATGCGGCGGACCAGAAGCTGGAGGGCCCCGACGTCGAGCTGCCGGGCGTACGGAACGTGAACCTTCCGCTGACCGATCCCGCGGACGGCGCCGAGTTCTGGAAGATGGTCCGCGACGGCGAGATCGACCAGCTGCGCGGCATCCTCGGCGACGGCAAGGCGGCCAACCGCATGATCGTCTCCTACCGCACGATCATCAAGGAGCGCACCGCCGAGCACGCGCGCGTACTGCGCTCTCTCGCGAAGGACAGCGTGCCCGCGCTGATGCACTGCGCTGCGGGCAAGGACCGTGCGGGCCTGTCGATAGCCGTGACGCTGCTCGCCCTGGGCGTGGAACGCGAGGCGATCATCGCGGACTACCTGGAGTCGAACGCCAAGCACCGCCGCTACAAGGTGCACCGCAGCGGCAGCTCCGCCGCCGGTTACTCCCCCGAGGTCATGGAGTTGCTCAGCCCTCTGTTCGAGGCGCGCGCCGAGTATCTGGCTGCGGCCTTCGAGACAATCGAGGAGACGTGGGGCGACGTCGACACCTACCTGGAGCAGGGCCTGGAGTTCACCCCGGGATTCCGCGAGGGCCTGCGCGAGCGGCTCCTCGACTGAACGGGTGAGCCCGCCTCACTGTCGCACTACCTCACTACCTCACTACCTCACTACCTCACTACCTCACTACCTCACTACCTCACTGTCTCACTGCCTCACTGCCTCACTGATCTTCGCCCGCTCCGTCTACTTCGCCCCCACCGAGAACAGCAGGTAGATGAAGGCGGCGAAGAGGTGTCCCACCGCGATGTAGACGATCAGGCGCACCCACAGGGCGCGAGGGAACTTCTCCTCCATGTTCCTGTCGCTCATGCCATGTCTCCGGTGATCGGGCCCAGGCACAGCGTGGCCGTGGGGCTCTGCAGAAGGGTGTGGACGAACAGGAGCTCGACCCCGTCGGGGTCCTCGGCGGCGATCCGGTGCGGGGTCAGCGAGTCGAAGTGCGCGCTGTCTCCGGCGGTGAGCCGGTGCGTGGCGTCCCCGAGGCGCAGCCGCAGCCGCCCCTTGAGGACGTACAGCCACTCCTCGCCGGGGTGCACGCGCACGATGTCGCCCTGCGAGCCGTGCGGTACGTGGACGCGCAGGGCCTGCATGCCGCGGCCTGATGCGCCGGCCTGCCAGTAGGTCCAGCCGCCCGCCACGGTCGGTTCCATGTCGGCGGCGCGTACGACGGCGTCCCGGTCGGCGACCGTCTCGCCGAGCAGCTCCGAGACGGTCGTACCGTAGATACGGGCGAGGGCGAGCAGCATCGGCAGCGACGGCTGGCGCTGTCCGGTCTCCAGCCGGGAGAGATGGGCCGGTGACAGTCCGGCGGCGCGGGCCGCGGCCTCCAGGGTGAGGGAGGCCTGGCGGCGCAGCGCGCGGAGCTGTGGTGCGACGGTGGGCAGGAATTCCTCCGGCCCGGCCGACGAGCCCGGTGCCGCGCGCCCGGGCTCCGGCTCGGCCTCTGTCTCTGTCTCGGGAGAGCTCATGCTCTCCATTCAGCCGGAGATTTGCCTCTGCGGCAAATTTCTTGCCTCAGAGGCAAAAGACCCGCCGCTATGCCTATCGGTTGGCGACCGCCTGCTTCACCAGTGTCTTGCCGAAGTCCCACATCAGGCCACCACCGCTGTGCGCGTCGTCCATCACAGCCGTGAAGGCGTCGACGAACCGGTCCACGTCCTGCTCTCCGATGATCAGCGGCGGGATCAGCTTGATGACTTCCAGATGGTCTCCGGAGACCTGGGTGAGGATCCGGTGCCGCTGCAGCAGCGGTACGACGACCATCTGCGCGAACAGGCCCTTGCGCGCCGCTTGCAGCATGGTCCAACGGCTGCGCAGCTTCAGCGACTTGGGCCTGCCGAACTCGATGCCGATCATCAGGCCCCGGCCGCGGACGTCGGCGAGCAGCTCGTATTTGTCGATCAGCGCCGCGAGCCGGGTCCTCAGCTGCTCGCCGGTCACCCGCGCGCCCGCCACGACCTGCTCGTTCTCCATCACGGACAGCACGGCGAGGCCGGCCGCCATGGCCTGGGCGTTGGAACCGAAACTCGCCGAGTGAACGAGCACCCGGTCCATGGACGAGTAGACCTTCTTGAAGATCCAGTCCTTGCCGAGGGTGGCGCCGACCGGCACATAGCCGCCGGACAGGGCCTTGGCCACGCACACCAGGTCCGGCTCGACGCCGTCCTCGTGCTGGTAGGCGTAGAAGTCCCCGGTGCGGCCGAGGCCCGTCTGCACCTCGTCGGCGATGAGCAGCGCCTTGTGCTTGCGCAGGAGCTCCTGGGCCGCCCGGAGATAGCCGGGCGGGGCCTCGTGCACACCCTTGCCCTGGATCGGCTCGACGATCAGGGCGGCGACGTCGCCCTTCTTCAACTCCCGCGCCAGGGCGTCGAGGTCACCGAGCGGGATGGCCGTGTCGGGCAGCAGCGGGGCGAAGCCGTCCCGGAAGCCGTCCTCGCCGTTGACCGACAGCGATCCGGTGGTCAGGCCGTGGAAGGCGTGGTCGCAGTACAGGATCCTCGGCCTGCCGGTGACGTACCGGGCGAACTTCAGCGCGGTCTCCACCGCCTCCGTACCGCTGTTGCCGAAGAACACCCGGTCCAGGTGCGGGCTGTGCCTGAGCAGCTTCTCGGCCAGCAGTCCGGGCAGCGGCTGGCAGTCGAAGCGGGTGAGGTCGGCGAGCTGGGCGTCGAGGACGTCGTGCAGCGCCTTGCGGACGACGGGGTGGTGGCGCCCCAGGCCCATGACCCCGAACCCGGCCAGCATGTCCAGGTAGTCGTTGCCGTCCGCGTCCCAGAAGTGGGCACCCTCGGCGCGCTCGTAGACCTTGTCGAAGCCGATGGTGTGCAGCATGCGCGGGAGCTGGTGGTTCAGGTACTTGCCGTGCAGCTCGTAGCGCTCGGCTCCGCGCTCGGCCAGGAGAGCGCCGAGGTCGAACTCCTTGGTCATTCAGCGTTCTCCTTGACTGGGCCGTTCTCCTGCTCCTTGACGGCCAGGGTGTCCTCGGCCTCCTTGACGGCGAGGCTCGCGCTGATCCGGCCGGCCACCTCCACCGGCGTCAGCCCGATGTCGGCCAGCACCTCTCCGCGCTTGGCGTGCGCGAGGAACTGCTCCGGGATGCCGAACCGTCGTACTGGTACATCGACTTCGGCATCGCCGAGCGCCAGCGCCACCGCGGCTCCCACCCCGCTCGCACGGCTGTTGTCCTCGACGACGGCCACCAGGCGGTGTTCGGCCGCGAGGCCCGGGAGCGCCGGGTCGACGGGCTTGACCCAGCGGGGGTCGACGACGGTGCACGAGATGCCGCGAGCCTCCAGCAGGTCGGCGGCCTGGAGGCAGACGGGCGCCATCACGCCGACGGCGACGAGCAGCACCTCGGGCGTGTCCGGGCCGCGGTGCAGGACGTCGAGTCCGCCCACGCGGTCGATCGCCGGGATCTGCGGACCGACCGACTCCTTGGGGAAGCGGACCAGTGTCGGAGCGTCGTCGACGGCGACGGCCTCGCGCAGCTGGGCGCGCAGTTGGTCGGCGTCGCGTGGAGCGGCGATGCGCAGCCCCGGCACGACCTGGAGGATGGACATGTCCCATATGCCGTTGTGGGACGGGCCGTCGACGCCCGTGACGCCGGCCCGGTCCAGGACGAAGGTGACCCCGCAGCGGTGCAGCGCCACGTCCATCAGGAGCTGGTCGAAGGCACGGTTGAGGAAGGTGGCGTAGACGGCGACGACGGGGTGGAGACCGCCGGTCGCCAGGCCTGCCGCGCTCACCGCCGCGTGCTGCTCGGCGATGCCGACGTCCCACACACGGTCCGGGAAGCGTGCGGCGAACTTGCCGAGGCCCACCGGGTGCAGCATGGCGGCCGTGATCGCCACGACGTCCTCCCGCTCCTCCCCGATCGCGGCGATCTCGTCCCCGAACACCGAGGTCCAGGAGGGGCCGTTGGACGGCGCGAGCGGCTCGCAGGTGAGCGGGTCCATCACGCCGACGGTGTGGAAGTGGTCCTCCTCATGGGCGAGGGCGGGCTCGTAGCCGCGGCCCTTCTCCGTGAGGCAGTGGATGAGGACCGGACCGTGGAAGCGTTTCGCGCGCCGGAGCGCCGACTCGACGGCCCCGATGTCGTGCCCGTCGATCGGGCCCACGTACTTCAGGCCCAGGTCCTCGAACATGCCCTGCGGGGCGAAGGCGTCCTTGAAGCCCTTCTTCGCGCCGTGCAGCGACTCGTAGACGGTGTTGCCGACGACCGGCGTGCGCAGCAGCACGTCCTTGCCCCAGGCGAGCACCTTCTCGTAGCTGTCGGTGGTGCGCAGGGTGGCCAGGTGGTTCGCCAGGCCGCCGATGGTCGGCGCGTACGAGCGCTCGTTGTCGTTGACGACGATGATCAGCGGCCTGTCCTTGGCGGCCGCGATGTTGTTCAGCGCCTCCCAGGCCATACCGCCGGTGAGCGCGCCGTCGCCGATGACCGCGACGACATGCCCCTTCTCGCCCTGCACCTGGCGGGCCTTGGCGAGGCCGTCGGCCCAGCCGAGCGCGGTGGAGGCGTGGCTGTTCTCGACGATGTCGTGCTCGGACTCCTCGCGCGAGGGGTAGCCGGACAGGCCGCCCTTCCCGCGCAGCTTGGAGAAGTCCTGACGGCCCGTCAGGATCTTGTGTACGTAGCTCTGGTGGCCGGTGTCCCACACGATGCGGTCGACCGGCGACTCGAAGACCCGGTGGAGCGCGATGGAGAGTTCCACCACCCCCAGATTGGGCCCGAGGTGTCCGCCGGTCCTGGCCACCGCGTGTACCAGGAACTCCCTGATCTCCTCGGACAGTTCACCGAGTTCCGCTTCGGACAGCGCCTTCAGGTCGCGTGGTCCCCGGATGTTCTCCAGCATCGTCACGCTCGGGCCCCCTCTCGGTCCGTGCCTTGCTTCAACTCACCGTCACTGCCGGTTTTCCCGAGACGGTGGGGGCGCCCGATGCGGCCCCGTCCTGCTCCATCTGCTCGGCGATCTTCATCGCCTCGTCGATGAGCGTCTCCACGATCTTCGACTCGGGTACGGTCTTGATGACCTCGCCCTTGACGAAGATCTGTCCCTTGCCGTTGCCGGAGGCGACGCCGAGGTCGGCCTCGCGGGCCTCGCCGGGGCCGTTGACCACACAGCCCATGACCGCGACGCGCAGGGGCACTTCCATGCCCTCAAGGCCTGCCGTGACCTCGTCGGCGAGCTTGTAGACGTCGACCTGGGCGCGGCCGCACGACGGGCAGGAGACGATCTCCAGCCGCCGCTGCTTGAGGTTGAGCGACTCCAGGATCTGGAGGCCGACCTTGACCTCATCGGCGGGCGGGGCACTCAGCGAGACCCTGATGGTGTCGCCGATGCCCTGCGACAGCAGCGCGCCGAAGGCGACGGCCGACTTGATCGTGCCCTGGAAGGCCGGACCGGCCTCGGTCACCCCGAGGTGCAGCGGGTACTCGCACTGGGCGGCGAGCTGCTTGTACGCCTCGATCATCACGACCGGGTCGTTGTGCTTGACCGAGATCTTGATGTCCCGGAAGCCGTGCTCCTCGAAGAGGGAGGCTTCCCACAGGGCCGACTCGACGAGGGCCTCCGGGGTCGCCTTGCCGTACTTCTGCAGCAGACGCCGGTCCAGCGAGCCGGCGTTGACCCCGATCCGGATCGGCGTGCCGTGGTCCTTCGCGGCCCGCGCGATCTCCTTCACCTTGTCGTCGAACTGCTTGATGTTGCCCGGGTTCACCCGGACCGCGGCGCAGCCGGCCTCGATCGCCGAGAAGACGTACTTGGGCTGGAAGTGGATGTCGGCGATCACCGGGATCTGCGACTTGCGGGCGATGGTGGCGAGCGCGTCCGCGTCGTCCTGCGTCGGGCAGGCCACGCGCACGATCTGACAGCCGGACGCGGTGAGCTCGGCGATCTGCTGGAGGGTGGCACCGATGTCCGACGTACGGGTCGTCGTCATCGACTGCACCGACACCGGGGCCCCGCCCCCGACCGCCACCGGCCCGACATGGATCTGCCGCGACAGGCGCCGCTCGGCGATCGGACGGGCCGGCACCTCGGGGACGCCCAAGGAAATGGCGGTCACGACGTCAATCCCGGTTTCCGGAGACCGTCTCGCGCATGGCGCGCAGGGACTCCTTCAGGGACCCCATGGTGGCGAGGACGGCGGTGGGCTCGTAGCCGCAGTGCGCCATGCAGTTGGCGCAGCGCGGGTCCTTGCCGCGGCCGTACTTGTCCCAGTCGGTGTCCTCGATCAGCTCGCGGTACGTCGGCACGTACCCGTCGCTCATCAGGTAGCAGGGACGCTGCCAGCCGAAGAGCGAGTAGTTCGGGATCGCCCAGGCGGTGCAGGGGAAGTCGACCTTGCCCTCGAGGAAGTCAAGGAACAGCGGCGAGTGGTTGAGCCGCCACTTCTTGCGGTTGCCGCCCGCGAAGGCCTTCTTGAACAGTTCGCGGGTCTGTTCCACGCCCAGGAAGTGCTCCTGGTCGGGCGCCTTCTCGTAGGCGTAGGCGGGCGAGATCATCATCTCGTCGACCTTGAGGTCGTCGTTGAGGAAGTTGAGCACCTCGATGATGGTCTGCGGGGTGTCCGTGTTGAAGAAGGTCGAGTTGGTGGTCACCCGGAAGCCGCGCTGCTTGGCCTCCTTGATGGCCTCCACGGCCTCGTCGAACACGCCCTCCTTCGCCACCGACTCGTCGTGCCGCTCCCGCAGCCCGTCGATGTGCACGGCGAAGGCGAAATAGGGAGAGGGCTTGAACTTGTCCATCTTCTTGCGCAGCAGCATGGCGTTGGTGCAGAGGAAGACGTACTTCCTCTTCGCCACCAACTGCCGCACGATCTCGTCGATCTGAGGGTGCATCAGGGGTTCGCCGCCCGCGATCGACACCATCGGCGCGCCGGACTCCAGCACCGCTCCCACGGCCTGCGCGACCGGCATGCGCTGCTTGAGCACACCCGCCGGGTGCTGGATCTTGCCGCAGCCCTCGCACTTCAGATTGCATGCGAAGAGAGGTTCCAGCTCCACGATCAACGGGAACTTGTCCCGCTTGCGGAGCTTCTGTTCAACCAAGTACGTAGCGACCTTGATGGACTGGCGCAGCGGCATGGCCATCTGGCTCACCTCCGGGGGAGCAGCAAAGAACGGTGCCATTCGAAGAAAGCTGGAAGAACGGAACGAAGGACGCGGAAAGCTGATATTCCACCGCGCACCGTGCCGATCCGGACGAGTTCATGTTCAGGAGCGTCCACGACCACTCGTACGGCCGCAACCGGGCGCTCACCTGTGCGTACGGCGCTGAGGAGCGTCGCCGCGGATTCCATGTCGACCGCGATCGCGCCGGTTGCGAGCAGATCCGACCGTTCGTGACCGCGGACGACGTGATCAGAGCCGGTCAGCGGCCCTGTGTGGACGGCACGCCCGGGCACGGCCCGCGCGAGCTCTTTGACGAGGAGGTCGGTCCCGACGCACGGAACGGTTCCGTCCGGATCCCGGGTCTCCTCGGCGACGACCAGATCGCCGGGGTGCATCCCGGGGGCGAGCCCGGCACAGAAGCCGGTGGCCAGCACGGCTGCATCACGCAGGGCCGGGTCGGCCAGCAGCCGGGTGACGGACCGCTCGGCCGCCTCGCGCCCCATGCCGGTGCGCAGAACGGTGACAGGACCGCCGGCGCCCCCTCGGTCGCTCGTGCGCAGGGCGAGGTGCTCGATGCCGAGCGCGCAGGCGATCAGCAGCGGGGCCGAGGCGGGCTGTGTGCTCATCAGCCCCCCTTGACCTCGGCGAGCGGCGGCTTCTTGGCGAAGGGTTCTCCGTGCACGTAGCGGCCGAGTGCGGTGAGCGGGAACACCTGCCGGTAGAGGTGGTAGTTGATCGAGAAGTCCCACGGGAAGCCGGTCCCGGTGAAGTACGGCTCGTCCCAGGAACCGTCCTCGCGCTGCGTGGCCGCGAGCCACTCGACACCGCGCTCGACGGCGTTGGAGCCCTTCTCGCCCGCCGCCAGCAGGGCCATCAGCGCCCACGCCGTCTGCGAGGCGGTGGAGGCTCCGCGACCGCTCCACTTCTTGACGTCCTTGTACGAGCGCAGGTCCTCGCCCCAGCCGCCGTCGTCGTTCTGGACCGACTCCAGCCAGGAGACGGCCCGCCGGATCGCCGGGTGCGCGGCGGGAAAGCCGGCCGCGACGAGGGCGGGTACGACGGACCCGGTGCCGTACACGTAGTTGACGCCCCAGCGCCCGAACCACGAGCCGTCCGCCTCCTGTTCGGCGAGCAGCCACTCGATGCCGCGCCGGGTGCGCGGGTCGTGCGAGAGGCCCTCGACTGCCAGCATCTCCACCACGTGTGCCGTGACGTCCGCGGAGGGCGGGTCGATGACCTCGCCGAAGTCGCAGAACGGCAGCCGGTTGGGGAAGGGGCTGGTGTTGTCGACGTCGAAGGCACCCCAGGCACCGTTCTTCGACTGCATCCCGAGGTTCCAGCGCACCCCGCGCCCGATCGCCCTCTCCACCCGCTCCGGGTCGTGGTGCTTGACTCGGCGCAGGGCGAGGACGACCTCAGCGGTGTCGTCGATGTCGGGGTAGTTGTCGTTGTGGAACTCGAACGCCCAGCCACCGGGCGGCAGTTGGGGCCGCTTCACGGACCAGTCGCCGGGGCGGACGATCTCCTCGCCGAGCATCCAGTCCGCCGCCTTGACGAGCTGGGGGTGGTCGGCGGGCACGCCCGCGTCGGCGAGCGCGATGGTGGCGAGGCAGGTGTCCCACACGGGCGACTGACAGGCCTCGATCATCCGCGCCCCGTCCTCGCGCCACACGGCGAAACGGTCCAGCGACGCCAACCCCTCGCGCATCACCGGGTGTTCGAGGTCGTAGCCCAGCAGATACAGCGCGATCACCGAGTACACGGCCGGCGGCTGGATGCCGCCCCAGCAGCCGTCGTTCTCCTGCCGCTCGATGATCCAGCGGGCCGCCGTGTTCATGGCCGCCTTGCGCAGTCTGCGCGGCGCGACCTTGCGCAACTGGTGCAGCGCCTTGTCGAGTCGCTGGAAGGCACCGTCCCAACTGGCCGCTGGAGCAAGGGACTTGGGCGGATTCGGGTTGTCCGGATCGGCGTGCAGCTCGTCGAGGGGGAAGGGCGCGGGCCGCACCGGCCGCTTCGCGGACACGATCGTGAGCGGCACGATGGTCTGCCGGGCCCAGCACCCGAAGTCGTAGATGTTGAGCGGCATCCACTTGGGGAAGTAGATGAGTTCCGGCGGGAGTTCGGGCAGGTCCTCCCACTTCCACCAGCCGAACAGGGCGAGCCAGATCCGGGTGAAGACGCGGGCCGAGACGATGCCGCCCCGCTCGCGGATCCAGGCCGAGGCCTTCGCCATGTGCGGCGCCTGCGGCTCGTCGCCGGCCAGGCGCAGGGCGACGTACGCCTCGATGGTGGCGGAGAGTTCGCCCGGTCCGCCGTAGAAGGTGGCCCAGGCACCGTCCTCGCGCTGCTCACCGCGGATGAACAGGGCGGCGGCCTGCGCGGTGGCCTCGTCCAGGATGCCCAGGAACTGCCGCAGAAGCAGATCCTCGGCGTCCATGGTCACGTTGGTCTCGAGGTCGCCCTTCCACCAGCCCTCGGCGTCCTGCGTGGACAGCAGGAAGTCGGTGGAGCGTTGTACGGCGTGTACGGCGGCGTCGTGCACCCCGGCCGCCACGGGGTTCGTACTGGCGGTTTCGCTGGCCGCGGCAGCTCGGGGCGGCAGGGCCCCGGTGCTTCCGTCGGTCGTCGCTGTCATGGCTTCCCCTTAGTGCAGTCGTGCGAATCGTGCTGCTGTGGGTCCGCCGTCGGCCGGTGCTGTCTTCCCGCGACACCGGCCGGCGACTACGCGAGGGTTATTCGACCGATAACGATCATCTCTTTCGTACGACGACGAAGTCCGCGAGCGCCGTGAACCGGTCCCGTACCCGGTCGGGCATGTCGATGGCGTGCAGGGACTCGATGGCGATGGTGTGCTGACGACGTGCCTCTTGGGCCGTCCACTCGCGGCCGCCCGCGTCCTCGATCAGGGCGGCGCGATAGGCGAACTCCTCCTCGGAGAAGTTCTCGAAGTCGCTGCTCTTGGCGTCGGCGGCGAGGATCTCGCCGAGCCGCTCGGAGGCGGCACCGCCCGCCGCGAGCGCGGCCACGACCGGCAGGGACTTCTTGCGCTGGCGCAGGTCGCTCCAGGTCTGCTTGCCGGTGGAGACCGGGTCGCCCCAGATGCCGAGGAGGTCGTCGACGGCCTGGAAGGCGAGGCCGAGGTGGTAGCCGTACTTCTCCAGGGTGTCGGCGGTGCGGTCGTCCGCGCCGCCGAGCACGGCGCCGATGGAGCTGGCGCAGGCGAGCAGGGCGCCGGTCTTGTTGCCCTCCATCTCCAGGCACTCCTCGACGCTGACGCGGTCGCGGTGTTCGTAGGAGATGTCCTGGGCCTGGCCGTCGATCAGGGCGCGGGTGGCGGTGGTCAGGCGGCGGGTGGCACGGCCGGCCTCGACGGTGCCGAGTTCCAGCAGGACCTCGTTGGCGAGGGCGAACAGGGCGTCGCCGACGAGGATCGCCTGGGCGGGGCCGTGCACCTTCCAGACGGTGTCGCGGTGGCGGCGCTGTTCGTCGCCGTCCATCAGGTCGTCGTGCAGCAGCGAGAAGTTGTGGACCAGTTCGACGGCGACGGCTCCGGGGATGCCGACCTCAGGGGCGGCGCCGGTGACCTCGGCGGACAGGACCGCGAGGGCGGGGCGCACGGCCTTGCCGCCGTCCCCGTCCGCGGGGTTGCCCTCGGCGTCGATCCAGCCGAAGTGGTAGGCGGAAACGGTGTCCATGGGGGGTGCCAGGCGGTCCACGGCCGCCCGCAGTACCGGTGTGGCAAGGGTCCGGCCGCGCTCCAGGAGCGCGGTCACGTCCACCGCGTCGGCAGCCGTCTCGGCCGGGGGCACAGTGGGCACAGTCTCTCCTCTTGTTGCGGTACCGGGGGTGCGGGGGCCTGCCGCGTGCTGATCGAGCATCAGGCCGCCTCCTCGAAGTCGAAGAGGTGACTCGGGCGGGGCCGGCCCAGGGCGCTCAGCGCGGCGTCCGCCGCACTCACGCCACTGCGGACCGCACTCTCCATGGTCGCGGGCCACCCTGTGGCGGTCCACGCTCCGGCCAGGTACAGGCCCGGGGTCCTGGTGCGGGCGCCGGGCCGCAGCCGCCCGACGCCTGGGGTCGGAGCGAACGTCGCCGTGCGCTCCCTGGTCACGAAGAAGTCCTTCACCTCTGCGTCGCGGGTGCCCGGCAGCAGCCGCTCCAGCTCGGGCAGATAGCGCTCGCGCAGCGCGGCGACCGGCTCGTCGATCTCGTCGTGGGCGGCCGACTGGGACAGCGCGAGGTACTGGCCTTCGCGCAGGCCTGAGGCGTCGGTGCGGTCGAAGACCCACTGCACGGGGGTGCCGAGGGCCGCGAAGAAGGGCTGGTTCAGCACCTTCCGGTCGTAGACGACGTGCACGTTGAGGATCGGCGCGGTGTCGATGTCGAGCAGCTGGTCAGGGGCGTCGAGGGCGCCTGCCGGCAGAAGATCGTGGGCCTCGCGCTGGGGTACGGCGAGCACCACCGTGTCCGCTCGGAGCTCCTCGCCGGGAACCTGAACGCGCAGGCGCCCGTTTTCGTCAGTAGAGATGGAGGTGACGCGTGTACGGACCTCGGTACGGACGCCCGCGGAGTCGAGCGCCTTGCGGGCGAGACGGTCATGCAGTTCGCCCAGCGGGACGTGCGCCCATCCGATGTCGGCCGCGCCCGGGTCGGACAGCAGACCGGTCTTGAACACCATCGCGGCGAGCCCCAGCGAGGCGTCGCCCGCGACCGCGTTGAGAGTGGCGACCCCGACCAGGTCCCACAGGGCCTCGACGGCACGCGCCGACTGACCGTGCGCGGTCAGCCAGCTGCCGAAGTCCTGGGTGTCCAGGGTCGGATCGGCGAGGTCGAGCCCCTTGAGCGCGAGCGCGGCACGCCCCACTCTGGCCCGCTCGGCTAGGGAGAGATGCGGATACGTAGCGAGGCTGCGCCCCAGATGCAGGGGCACGGGCAGCGCGTCGCGCCTCAGCCTGCCGAGCCGTCGCCCCTCGGGCTTGTCGACATCGAGTACGGGCACGTCGAGACGATCCTGCAGCGGCGCCAGCGCCGTCCCCTCGATGCGGTCGAGGAACCAGCGGTAGGCGGTGCAGCAGCGCAGGTACACATGCTGTCCGTTGTCGACGGTCAGCTCGCCGCGCTGGAACGAGAAGGCCAGGCCACCGAGTCTCGGCCTGCCCTCGACCAGGGTGACACGCACTCCGGCGTCGGCGAGCGCGAGCGCGGCGGTGATGCCGGCGAGCCCGCCACCGATCACGACGGCGTCCCTTGCGGAGCGCCCCGCCGGATCCGCGGGCGAATCGTCGGACCGCGTGACGTCGCTCATCGTGCATCCTCCCCTGCGCGACCGCCGTGGTTGAACCGTGCACAACAGCAGGCCGTTGCAGTCAGGGACGCCGTCCCTGCATGGAGGGTTGCGTGCCGCTTTTCGTCGGTGGAATCACCTTGGCCCTGTTTGTCCATCAGGCGCGCCTCCTGATGGTCCTCCGCGTCACATGCCGGGCGTCCAGCCCGGACAGGCCGCGGACGGCGACGTACGCCTTCTCCCGCCCGGGCAGCGAGACCCGGCCCCGCAGCACGGCCTCGGGGTCGCGCTCGATGCGGTCGAGCAGACGGCGGTAGATGCCGGCCATGGCGGCGACGCACGCGCCGCTGCGCCGGTCGAGCATGGGGAGGAGCCGATAGCCCTCGGCGAAAAGAGCGCGGGCCCGTCGCACTTCGAAGTGCACGAGGCCCGCGAAGTCGGAGCCCTCCGGCGGGGTCGGCCCGTTGAACCCGGCCGAGCACCCGAATTTCGCGAGGTCGTCGGAGGGCAGATACGTACGACCACCCTCGGCATCCTCGCGGACGTCTCTGAGGATGTTGGTGAGCTGCAGCGCCAGCCCCAGCGTGTCGGCGTACTCCGGCGCGCGCTCGGCGCCGCGCGCTCCCGGTTCCGTGCCGAACACGCCGAGCGAGAGCCGCCCGATGGCGCCCGCGACACAGCGGCAGTAGACCTTCAGGTCGTCCCAGGTCTCGTAGGTCTCACCGCGGACGTCCATCAGCACGCCGTCGATCAGCTCGTCCAGTCCGTCGAGCGGGACCGGGAAGGTCTCGGCAGTGTGGGTGAGGGCGACGGCCACCGGGTCGATGTCGTCCTCGGCGACCACCCCCTCGCGCACCCGGGCCAGCAGCGCCCGGGTGTCCTCGAGTCGTGCCGCCTTGACGTCGACCGCCAGCGCGCCGTCGCCGATGTCGTCGACGCGCCTGGAGAACGCGTACAGGGCCGACATGGCGCGACGCTTGGGCGTCGGCAGCAGCCTGATGCCGTACGCGAAGTTACGTGCCTGCTGTCCGGTGACGGCCTCGCAGTAGCTGTAGGCGGCGAGTACCGGTGCGGACACGTGTTGTTCCGACTCCACGGTCCGGATCACCCCTCTCCTCGCAGAGTCACGCCCACCTCGCGCAGCAGCTGGACCTTGCCGGGCTTGGGCGGACCGGGAAGTACGTCGTATTCCGCGGCGGCGATCGCACGGATCGCCGCCCTTCCCCCCGCCACGAACCCGGCGAGCAGCAACTTCAACCTGCCGTGGACGCTACCCACCAGGGGGGCGCCTTCATTCAGGAGATCGCGGGCGCGTTGCGCTTCGTATGCGACCAGTGCGCGCAACGATGCGCCCGCGGTCGGCGTGGCGAGATCCGCCTCTTGCACATGGAACTGCTTCATGTCCTCGGCGGGCAGGTAGATGCGGTCGCGGCCGAGGTCCTCGGCGACGTCCTGGAGGTGTTCGACGATCTGGAGGGCGGTGCAGATCGCGTCCGAGAGGCGGATGCGCTCGGGGGTCGAGGTGCCGGTGACGGAGAGGACGAGGCGGCCCACGGGGTTGGCCGACAGTTCGCAGTACGCGAGCAGGTCGTCGTAGGTCTCGTAGCGGCTGACGAGCTGGTCCTGGCGGTTGGCGGCGATCAGGCCGCGGAAGGGCTCGGGGGTCAGCGTGTGGCGCCGGACGGTCGGCTGGAGGCGGCGCAGCAGGGGGTGGCGCGGGGTCGAGTCGAAGACCCGGTTCAGGTCCGTCTCGAAGGCGTCCAGGAGCAGCAGGCGGTTCTCGGCCTCCTCGGCCGACACGCCGAGCAGACGCGCGTCGGCGCCGCCGGGGGCCAGATCGCCGTCGCCGATGTCGTCGACGAGGCGGGCGAAGCCGTACACGGCCATGAGGTCGGCGCGCCAGGCCTTGGGCAGGAAGAACGGCGCCACGGGGAAGTTCTCACCCGCGGCCTTGTCGAGCGTGCCGCGCTCCGGGTCACCGGTGTGCGGCCTGCCGGTTCCCGTCACCGGTGACTACCCGGGGCGGGGACGGCACATGCTGCGCACAGCTGGGGAGTTTCCGTAGCCATTGCCGTCACATCTCCCGTTCTACACTGTTGTCCCAATGCATACTATTTCGGACACGCCGCCCGGCAGCCCGCGCGGCTGTCCCGCTTGAGGGTGTCGCGCATTATCGCCCCAGTTTGCCGCGTTTCGGGACCGGTACAGCTTACGTTGTACAACGCGGTGCGCTTCCCTGGGGTGTCCTGCACATCACAACAACACACCGATTGGCGTCAAGATTCCTGGGGCGAGCGCCAGTTGACGTTTCCTTTGCAGACGCAGGGCCCCGCCGGGTCAGTTCCGGCGGGGCCCTGCGAAGCGTCCTGGCCAGTCCGTCCAGGTCGGGGTGGACTACTTGCCCGTGAACTTCTCGTACTCCTTGAGGACCTCTTCGGTAGGCCCGTCCATGCGCAGCTCGCCGCGTTCCAGCCACAGGACGCGGTCGCAGGTATCGCGGATCGACTTGTTGTTGTGACTGACGAGAAACACCGTGCCGGCCTCCTTGCGCAGCTCGCGGATGCGTTCCTCGGAGCGCTTCTGGAACTTGCGGTCACCGGTGGCCAGCGCCTCGTCGATCATCAGGACGTCGTGGTCCTTGGCGGCGGCGATGGAAAAGCGCAGACGGGCCGCCATGCCGGAGGAGTAGGTGCGCATCGGGAGGGTGATGAAGTCGCCCTTCTCGTTGATGCCCGAGAAGTCGACGATCTCCTGGTAGCGCTCCCTGACCTGCTCGCGGGACATTCCCATGGCGAGCCCGCCCAATATGACGTTCCGCTCGCCCGTCAGGTCGTTCATCAGGGCCGCGTTCACGCCCAGCAGCGAGGGCTGGCCGTTGGTGTAGACGCGCCCCTTCTCTGCCGGGAGCAGACCGGCGATGGCGCGCAGCAGGGTCGACTTGCCGGAACCGTTGGAGCCGATCAGGCCGACGGCCTCGCCGCGGTAGGAGACGAAGGAGACTCCCTTGACGGCGTGCACCTTGCGCACGCCGCGCTCTTCGCCGCGCTTGATGATGCGGCTGAGGGCGGCGGTGGCGCTGCCCTTGCCGGTCTTCGCGCCATGGACGCGGTAGACGATGTGCAGCTCGTCGGCGATGACGGTGGGGATCCGCTCGCCCTGCGGTTGCTCGGGGTTCTGCTCAGCCACGGCCGTACCTCTCCTCCGCCTTCCAGAAGTACACGAAGCCGCCGAGGGCACACAGCGCGGCCCAGCCGCCCGCGGCCGCCCAGACGTGATCGGGAAGGTTCTCGGCGCCATAGTCCTCGATGAGCGAGAAGCGCATCAGGTCCATGTAGATGGTGGCCGGATTCCACTGCAGGACGGTCGCCACCCACTGCGGCTTGTCGGCCAGCATGATGGGGATCGAGAACATCACGCCGGACGCGTACATCCACGTACGCATGATGAACGGCATGAGCTGGGCCAGGTCCGGGGTCTTGGCGCCCGCGCGGGCCATGATCAGCGCCAGGCCGGTGTTGAACAGGAACTGCAGCGCGAGTACCGGCACGATCAGCAGCCAGGACAGGTCCGGGAAGCTGCCGAAGCCGATGGCCACGGCGAACAGCACGATCATCGAGAACAGCAGCTGCTGGAGCTGCTGCAGCGCGAAGGAGATCGGCAGCGAGGCGCGCGGGAAGTGCAGGGCGCGGACCAGGCCGAGGTTGCCGGAGATCGCCCGTACCCCGGCCATCACCGAGCTCTGAGTGAAGGTGAACACGAAGACGCCCGTGACCAGGAACGGGATGTAGACGTCCTTCGACATGCCCCGGCTGGCGTTCAGGATGACGCCGAAGATGAAGAAGTAGACGGCCGCGTTCAGCAGCGGGGTCGCCACCTGCCAGAGCTGGCCGAGCTTGGCCTGGCTGTACTGAGCGGTCAGCTTCGCCCGCGAGAAGGCGAGGATGAAGTGACGCCGGTCCCAGAGCTGGCGGACGTACTCGACGAGGGAGGGCCGGGCGCCGCTCACGGTCAGCCCGTACTTGGCGGCGAGCTGCCGCGCCGCGAGGCCCTCGTCGGGCGATACGGCCACGCTCAGCGTGACCGTGCCGTCGTGCGTTGACTCACTCACTGGTGGAAACTTTCGTCTTCGGGATGCGCAGCCCGTGCGGGCAAGGGCAAGACCTCGTGAACAGGAACGAGCTTGTCAGATCACCGGGGGCCGGCCCAGTCGGGTCAGCCGCCACACCGTACGCCACTTCATGGGCCTGAGCGGTCCGCACGAGGTGGTCCAGCCTTCGCGGAACCCGCCGAACCACGCCCTGAGGGCGGGCCGCGAGGGGCGGCGAACGAGGGTGAGCAGCAACCAGACCCCGAGGTAGACCGGGACGAGCAGCGCGGGGAGGTTGCGGCGGGCCAGCCAGACGCGGTTGCGGGCGACCATGCGGTGGTAGACCGCGTGCCGCGAGGGCGCGGTCGTGGGGTGGTACAGCACCATGTCGGACCGGTAGTCGATCATCCAGCCCGCGTCGAGAGCCCGCCATGCCAGGTCGGTTTCCTCGTGGGCGTAGAAGAATTCGTCCGGGAGGCCGCCGACTTCGGCGAAGACCTGGGTGCGGACGGCGTTGGCGCCGCCGAGGAAGGTGGTGACCCGGGAGGAGCGCATCGGGTCGGCCGCGCGCAGCCGGGGGACGTGGCGGCGCTGGGTGACCCCCGTCTCGGGGTCGGCGATGCGGAAGCTGATGATGCCGAGTTCGTGGTCGGTCTCGAAGGCCCGGCGGCACAGCTCGGCGGTGTCGTGGCCCGCGAGGAGGCCGTCGTCGTCGAGGAACATCAACACGTCGACGTCGCGGCCGCTGGGGCCGAAGGCCTCTATGCCGACGTTGCGGCCTCCGGGGATGCCGAGGTTCTCGGGCAGCTCGATGGTGCGGACACCCTCGGGGACGTCCGGGACCGGCGAGCCGTTGCCGACCACGACGACCTCGACACGGTCGCCGTCCTGCTTGGCGACCGAGTCGAGGAGGGCGCGGAGCTCGTCGGGGCGGTTGCCCATGGTGATGATCACCGCGCCGACCTTCATGGCGCTCACTTCAGCCTGCTCGACGCGAGGATCGACACCAGGTGCAGCAGGGTCTGCAGGAGTGCGATGCCGGCCAGCACCGCGACGCCGAGCCGGGAGAAGAACAGGTCGCCGCGGAGCTGGTCCGCGATCGCCAGGACCAGGATCAGCAGCGACGCCTCGATGCCGAGGATCAGCCGGTGGAACTTGAAAGCGGCGGCGGCGCGGCGGGCCAGCGCCATGCCGGAGGTGCGCATCTCGGCGGCGGCCTCCTTGACCGGCGGCAGCCCGCCCTGGTGCCGGGCGACGCCGACCAGGTCGGTCTCGGCCTTGATCAGGATCGCCCCGAGCGCGGCCAGGGTGCCGAGGAAGGCCCACAGCCAGTCGATACGGCCGCTGCCCCACAGGTCGGCGGCGCGCAGCCCGAAGCCGACGAGGACGGCGGCGTCGGTGAGGTAGGCGCCGACCCGGTCCAGGTAGACGCCGTTCAGCGAGTACTGCTTCTTCCAGCGCGCGATCTCGCCGTCGACGCAGTCCAGCAGCAGGTACATCTGGACACACACCACACCGAGCACCGCACCCAGGACCCCCGGCACCAGCAGGGCCGGGGCCGCGAGCACACCGAACACGGTCATCAGGTACGTGAGCTGGTTGGGGGTGACCCTGGTGTTCACCAGGTAGCGGTCGATCCGCAGGGACACCTCACGCATGTAGAGGCGTCCCATCCAGTGCTCACCGCTGCGCCGGTCCTTGACCCCCGCGGGGTGGACGACCGGGCGGAGTTCAGCTACCGATGGCCTTGACATAGTCGGCGTAGGTGTCCTTGATCTGGTTGGTTTTCAGGTCGAGGTGTTCGAGGATCGTGTAGCGGCCGGGCCGGGTCTGCGGGGCGAACTCCACGGCGCGGACGAACTCGTCCACCGTGAAGCCGATCTCCTCCGGCAGCACCGGAAGCCCGTGCCGGCGCAGCACCTCGGCCATGTAGGCCGACTCCTCGTGGGCTCCGCGCAGGTACATCGCGAAGGCGGCGCCGAGGCCGCACTGCTCGCCGTGGCTTGCGGCGCGCTTGGGGTAGAGCAGGTCGAAGGCGTGGTTGATCTCGTGGCAGGAGCCCGAGGCGGGGCGCGAGTCACCCGAGATCGACATCGCGACGCCCGTGAGGACCAGTGCCTCGGCGAGCACCTGGAGGAAGTGGTTGTCGCCGACCCCGCCCGGGTGCCGCAGCACCGCCTCGCCCGCCTGGCGGGCCATCGCGGCCGCGAGCCCGTCGATCTTCTCACCGTTGACGCGGTTGGCGAGCTCCCAGTCCGCGATCGCGTTGATGTTGGAGATCGCGTCGCCGATGCCCGCGCGCACGAACCGCACCGGGGCCTCACGGATCACGTCGAGGTCGATGACGGCCGCTATCGGGTTGGGCACACCGTAGGAGCCGCGGCCCGCGTCGTTGTCGAGCGTCGCGACCGGGGAGCACAGGCCGTCGTGCGCGAGGTTCGTCGGTACGGCGACCAGCGGCAGGCCCACGCGCGCCGCGGCGAACTTGGCGCAGTCGATGATCTTGCCGCCGCCGAGTCCCACGACCGCGTCGTAGTGCCCGGCCTTCATGTCGCCGGCCAGGCGGATGGCGTCGTCGAGCGTGCCGCCGCCGACCTCGAACCAGGTGGCGCCGGGCAACGTCGGCTCCAGCCGCTGACGCAGCCGGGCACCGGAACCGCCGCTGACGGCGATGGCGAGCTTGCCCGACTGCGAGATCCGCTCGTCGGCCAGCACGCACGCGAGATCGTCGAGGGCACCCGGGCGGATGTCCACGACGACGGGTGAGGGGATGAGCCGGGTCAGTACTGGCACGCGATCTCCCGTCCCTTGGCGAGGTCGTCGTGGTTGTCGATCTCGACCCACTTGACGTCGCCGATCGGCGCCACATCGATCCGGAAGCCGCGGTTCACCAGCTCCTGGTACCCGTGCTCGTAGAACTGCTGCGGGTCGGTCTCCCAGACCGCCTTCAGGGCGTCGGCCAGTTCGGGGGCGGCGTCGCCCTCGATGAGGGTGACGCCGATGTACTCGCCGGTCGCCTCGGCCGGGTCCATCAGCTTGGTGATCTTCGTCATGCCTTTCTCGGCATCGACGACGACCTTCATCTCCTCGTCCGCCAGCGACTTCACGGTGTCGAGGGCGAGGATGATCTTCTTGCCGTCGCCGCGGGCGGCGAGCAGCGTCCGCTCGACGGAGACCGGGTGCACGGTGTCGCCGTTGGCGAGGATCACGCCGTCCTTGAGGGCGTCACGGCCGCACCACAGGGAGTAGGCGTTGTTCCACTCCTCGGCCTTGTCGTTGTCGATGAGGGTGAGCTTGAGACCGTACTTCTGCTCCAGGGCCGCCTTGCGCTCGTACACGGCCTCCTTGCGGTAGCCGACGATGATCGCGACCTCGGTCAGCCCGATCTCGGCGAAGTTGCCGAGCGTCAGGTCGAGAACCGTGGGCTCGCCCTCTATGCCCGCGGGGCCCACCGGCACCAGAGCCTTGGGAAGGCTGTCGGTGTAGGGGCGCAGACGCCGTCCGGCGCCGGCCGCCAGCACGAGGCCGATCATGCGGGTTCTCCTTCATCGTGTACGGCGGGCGCCCCAGCGGACACCCAGAAGCGGATGCTCTCGACGAGCACCAGCAGGGCGACGGCCACGGCGAGCGCCGTGAGCGCGACCTTGAACTGCGAGGCGGTGAGGACCGCGGCCAGAACGGTGACGAGCAGCGTCCGCCCGTCGTGCCCCCCGATGGCGCGCACCAGCCAGGCCGGGGGCGCTCCGGCGTTGCCGCGGATGCGGTACACCGTGTCGTAGTGATGGTAGGCGACGGCAGCCACCAGCCCGAAAGCCGCAGGGAGGGCGCCGTTCACGTCCGCCTTGGCCGCGAGGACCAGGACGGTGCCGTATTCGGCGAACCGGAACAGCGGCGGGACCAGCCAGTCGAGGGCGCCCTTGAGGGGGCGGTACAGGGCCTGACCGGCGGTGACGGTGTAGACGACGGCGCCCGCGACGGGCGCCCAGGTCACGCCGGAGAAGAGGGACACGGCGAGGACAGCGGTCCCGGCCGTCGCCACCAGCAGCGGGGCGCCGAGGCGGACGCGGGTGGCACGCGCCACGAGGGAGGCGAGCGGGCCGTTGTCCGCGAGGTCCGCCAACGCCTGCGCCGCCCGGTCCGTGCGCTGCGCCCTGCGCGTCAGCGAGCGCAGCACCCGCCCGGCCGTGGTGTACGTCGCCGCGAAGGCGCAGCCGGCGAGCAGGACGTAGAAGGTGATGCGCGGGGTCGTGACGGCGGTGAGGACCGCGATCATCGCCCAGCGCTCGCCGATCGGGAGCACGATCATGCGCCGTACCCACACCGTCCAGCCGACGCTGTCCAGCTTGTCGGAGAGCGCCGCGGTGGGGCTGGTGTTGGCGGTGGCGTCGTGGTTCGCCTCGTTGAAGGAGAAGTCGACGACGTGCCGGCAGGTCTGCAGGATCATGGCGCCGAGAGCGAGCGCCCATACGTCGTCACCGCCGCCCCGGGCCGCTCCCAGCGCGAGGCCCGCGTAGTAGGCGTACTCCTTGGCGCGGTCGAAGGTGGCGTCGAGCCAGGCGCCGAGCGTGGAGTACTGCAGGGAGTAGCGGGCGAGCTGGCCGTCGGTGCAGTCCAGGACGAACGAGCAGATCAGCAGGATCCCGGCCGCGACGAAGCCGACGCGGGTGCCGGTGGCCGCGCAGCCCGCCGCGATCAGCGCGGTGAGCAGGGAGGCGGTGGTGACCTGGTTCGGGGTCAGGCCCCGGCGGGCGCACCAGCGGGCCAGGTAGCGCGAGTACGGGCTGATGCAGAACGTGGTGAAGAAGCCGTCGCGGGACTTCACGGCCGACTTCAGGCGTACGGCCTCCTCGTCGACGTTCGCCACGGCCTGCCGTGCCTCGTTGCGGGCCTGCGGGTCGGCCGGGACCTCGGCGACCAGGCTGCCCAGCTCGGGGCGGTGGACGCCGGCGCCGTCGGCGTCGAGGGCGGTGACCATGCGGTCGGCGAGGCTGTCCACGGCGACCGCCGTACCGCCGCCCGCGGAGTTGTCGCGGGCCATCGCGCGGGTCAGGGCCTGGCGGCCGGCCGCCTGGGCCGTGACGGCGCCCGGGATCGCGGCGAGCGGGAAGCGGGGGTCGGTGAGACCGAGGCGCAGTGCGTGCAGGTGGCCCACGAAGCGGGCGTCGACCACGGCGACCCGCTGGTCGCTCGGAACCTGGGCGAGGAGCGTCTCGGCATCGGCGGCGTCGGCGGCGACCCGTACGTCGAAGCCGAGGGACCGCAGATCACCCTCGATCGACGATCCGGGGACCGGCTGACCGGTGAGGATGGCGGTCGACAACCGAACTCACTCCCTGGGTGCCGACGCGCTGGCGCCGGTCATGTGCATGGTGGGGGCGCCCCGTTGGCTGCACCAGTCGGGCGGCATGTCGGCAGAGGCTATCGGATGCCCGGAGGGTGCCGTTCACCGCCCGTTCACGGGCCGATCAACGCCGCCTCCACTGGCCTTTGCCGCGATCATCATCGGTTATTCGGGGTCCCGCCCACAAACCGCGGTGCCCACATCAGGCATCCGGGACATTGAGGAACGCCGTGCGGCCTGGACATAGGGTGGGCGACCATGACATGGCTGATCACAGGCGGAGCGGGATACATAGGGGCCCATGTGGTGCGGGCCATGACCGACGCCGGGGAGCGCGTCGTGGCGCTCGACGACCTCTCGGCCGGATTCGCCGCACGACTGCCCGCGGGCGTCCCGCTCGTCGAGGGCTCGTCGCACGACGGCGACCTGCTGAAGCGGGTCTTCGCCGAGTACGGCGTGAGTGGCGTCGTCCACCTCGCGGCGCGCAAGCAGGTCGCCGAGTCCGTGGCGCAGCCCACCCGCTACTACCGGGAGAACGTCGGCGGTCTCGCCACGCTCCTCGAGACGGTCGCGGAGGCCGGGATCAGGAAGTTCCTGTTCTCCTCGTCGGCGGCCGTCTACGGCAACCCGGACGTCGACCTGATCACGGAGGACACCCCGTGCGCGCCGGTGAACCCGTACGGCGAGACCAAGCTCACCGGCGAGTGGCTGGTCCGGGCGACGGGGCGGGCGCACGGCATCTCGACGGTCTGCCTGCGCTACTTCAACGTGGCGGGGGCGGCCGCGCCCGAGCTGGCCGACACGGGCGTCTTCAACATCGTGCCCATGGTCTTCGACCGGCTCACCCGGGACGAGGCCCCCAGGATCTTCGGCGACGACTATCCGACGCCGGACGGCACGTGCGTCCGCGACTACATCCATGTCGCCGACCTGGCCGAGGCGCATCTGGCGGCGGCCCGGCGGCTCGCCGACCGCAGTGGTGACCTCACGGTGAACATCGGGCGCGGCGAGGGCGTCTCCGTCCGCGAGCTGATCTCCGTCATCGGCGAGGTCAGCGGCGACCGCAGGCCGCCCCTCGTCGAGGCACGCCGCCCGGGGGACGCGCCCCGCGCGGTCGCCTCCGCCGCCCTGGCCGCCGAGGAGCTGGGCTGGACCGCCCGGCGCGGGGTGCGCGAGATGGTCGAGTCGGCATGGCGGGGCTGGCTGCTGCACCACGGCCGGTGACACCACGGCAAGAGAACTGAGGGCGCCCTGACCTGCATATCGTTTCCGCAGGTCAGGGCACATGACAACGGTGTTCAGTGCCGCGTTGCCCAGTACCCCCCGCCCGTAGTTCACTGTGATCCCGGGCGGAACACAGGAGGGCGGCTGTCATGGGGGCTGGGCACGATCACGGGCATGGGCACGGGCATGCGCCGCCCACCGGCACCGCTGCGGCGGCGTATCGCGGGCGGCTGCGTGTCGCGCTGTCGATCACGCTCGGCGTCATGGTCGTCGAGATCGTCGGCGGTCTGCTCGCGGACTCGCTCGCGCTGATCGCGGACGCCGCCCACATGGCGACCGACGCGCTCGGCCTCGGCATGGCCCTGTTCGCCATCCACTTCGCCAACCGCCCCCCGACCGGGAACCGCACCTTCGGCTACGCCCGCGCCGAGATCCTCGCCGCGCTCGCCAACTGCCTGCTGCTGCTCGGCGTCGGCGGCTATGTCCTGTACGAGGCGATCCAGCGGTTCGTCACGCCCGCCGACACCGAGGGCGGGCTGACCATCGTGTTCGGTCTGATCGGTCTGATCGCCAACATGATCTCGCTCACGCTGCTGGTGCGTGGCCAGTCGGAGAGCCTGAACGTGCGCGGGGCGTTCCTGGAGGTGGCCGCGGACGCGCTCGGCTCGCTCGCGGTGATCATCTCGGCACTGGTGATCCTCGCCACCGGCTGGCAGACCGCCGACCCGATCGCCTCGCTGGTCATCGGCCTGATGATCGTGCCGCGTACGTTCAAGCTGCTGCGCGAGACCCTGGACGTCCTGCTGGAGGCGGCCCCCAGGGGCGTCGACATGGCGGACGTACGGACTCACATCCTGGCCCTGGACGGCGTCGAGGACGTACACGACCTGCATGCCTGGACGATCACCTCCGGCATGCCGGTGCTGTCCGCGCACGTGGTCGTCCACTCCGACGTCCTCAGCGCGATCGGCCACGAGAAGATGCTCCACGAGCTCCAGGGGTGCCTGGGCGACCACTTCGACGTGGCGCACTGCACCTTCCAGCTGGAACCGGGCGGGCACGCGGAGCACGAGGCGAAGGTGTGTCATTGAGGCAGATGAGGTGCCCCCCGGCCGGAATGCAGCCCTCCGGCGCGACCCTGCGTCGTTAAGCCTCACAGCGCTGCCCGGACGGTTCCCCGCCGATCCCACCGGGCACGATCAACTACCGGGCCCCTCTTCCGGCATGTGACCGGTGACGGCCGCGTCCCGCGCCCCGCGCGGGACATGCGGGCGCGTCGTGAAGTGCCGGGAGTGCCGGATTCGTGCGGCACACTTGGGGCGCGAAGACCGATGTGAAGGATGGGTATGCCGATCACACCTGCCACCGCGACGCACAGTCCGTCGAACGGCACCGCAGACGCGATTTTGCTGGAACTGGTCGACGAGGACGGCGTCACGATCGGCACCGCGGAGAAGCTCGCCGCCCACCAGCCGCCTGGGCAGTTGCACCGCGCCTTCTCCGTCTTCCTCTTCGACGAGCGCGGGCGGCTGCTGCTGCAGCAGCGGGCGCAGGGCAAGTACCACTCCCCCGGCGTGTGGTCCAACACCTGCTGCGGCCACCCCTACCCCGGCGAGGCGCCCTTCGCGGCAGCCGCCCGGCGGACGTACGAGGAGCTGGGTGTGTCGCCCTCGCTGCTCGCCGAGGCGGGCACCGTCCGCTACAACCACCCCGACCCGGAGTCGGGCCTGGTCGAGCAGGAGTACAACCACCTGTTCGTCGGGCTGGTGCAGTCCGCGCTGCGTCCGGACCCGGAGGAGGTCGGCGCGACGGCCTTCGTGACCCCCGAGGAACTGGCCGAGCGGCATGCGAAGGACACGTTCTCGTCCTGGTTCATGACCGTGCTGGACGCCGCCCGTCCGGCGGTCAAGGAGCTGACCGGCCCGTCGGCCGGCTGGTGATCCCCTTCAGGGCACCCGTACGGGTTTGAGCGGCAGGGCGGCCCAGATCACCTTGCCGCCGCTCGACGTGTGCTCGACGTCGCACACCCCGCCCGCCTCCCGGGTGACCTCGCTCACCAGGAGCAGTCCTCGCCCCCCGGTCTGGCCGTGGTCGGCCTCCAGGGCGGTGGGGCGGTAAGGGTGGTTGTCCTCCACGGACACCCGCACCCACTCGGCGCCGACGGCGACCTCCACGGCGAGTACCGGCGACAGCAGAGCCGCGTGCCTGACGGCGTTCGTGACCAGTTCCGAGACGATCAGCAGCAGACCGTGCACGAGGTCGTCGGAGACGGGCACGCCTTGGCGGTACAGCAGGTCCCGTACGGCGTGTCGCGCCTGCGGGACGGAGGCGTCGACGGCGGGAGCGGTGAACCGCCAGACACCTTCGTACGGCAACGGGTCCGCAGGCCCCGGGTCACGGGGCTCGTCGGCGTCGGCGTCGCCTTCTGGGCGTGGGCCTGACCCGCGCCCGTGGTTGTCCATCGTCCGGTCGCCACCCTTGCGCTCGATTGTCACCACACGTCGAGTGTTGATAACGACCCGCTCCACCCCGGATGCCTGAACAGAAGTCAGCAGGTATCGAGCACTTATGACCGTTGGCGTATGACACGGTCAGTTGTGGGACTACTCCTGTCCCCCTTCAGCCGCCTTCGCGAACTATTCGGGTTGTACGGGTTTGGCCGCCTTCTCGGTGCCGACTCATACCGCGGGCCGTCGCGGCCAGCGGGGCCCGCGGCCGGCTCCTTGATCGTGTGTTCGCGGGGTGCGGTTAGCATCCGGGTCATGGAGCCCCAGCTGCTGCACGGCGTCACCGACGCGGTCGCCACCGTCGTCGTCCACCACCCGGCCAAGCGCAACGCCATGACGGCCGCGATGTGGGCAGCCCTGCCGCCGCTGCTCGACTCCCTCGCGGCCGACCCGGGCGTACGGGCGCTGGTGCTGACCGGGGAGGGCGGGACGTTCTGCGCCGGGGCCGACATCTCCACGCTGCGGGGTTCACCGGAGGAGGCGCAGACGCTCGCGGTGCGTGCCGAGGAGGCCCTTGCCGCCTTCCCGAAGCCGACGCTGGCCGCGGTCCGCGGGCACTGTGTCGGCGGCGGGTCGCAGCTGGCGGCCGCCTGCGACCTGCGGTTCGCCGAGGAGGGGTCGCTGTTCGGGGTGACCCCGGCGAAGCTCGGGATCGTGTATCCGGCGTCCTCCACCCGGCGGCTGGTGTCGCTGGTGGGGCCGGCGACCGCGAAGTACCTGCTGTTCTCCGGCGAGTTGATCGACGCCGGGCGGGCGCTGCGCACCGGCCTGCTGGACGAGGTTCTGCCCGAGGGCGAACTCGCCAAGCGGGTCGCGGAGTTCACCCGGATCCTGGTGTCCCGCTCGCAGCTCACCCAGGCCGCGGCGAAGGAGTTCGCGAGCGGGCGCGGCGACCGGGACACGTACTGGACGGAGCAGGCGCGCGGCAGCGGCGACACCGCCGAGGGCGTCGCCGCCTTCCTGGAGCGCCGTCAGCCGCGGTTCACGTGGTCGGTTCCAGACCGAGGATGAACCGGCTCCTCGATCGGATCAGCTCGACGACGTCCGCGGGCGCCTTCTGCGGGGATCCCGCGTCGTAGGGCGGCTGCGGGTCGTACTCGATGCCCAGCTGTACGGCCTGGGCGACCACGTCGCCCGAGATCCGGCCGAGCAGCGCGAGCCCCATGTCGATGCCGGAGGAGACGCCGGCCGCGGTGACGTACTTGCCGTCGGTGACGACCCGCTCGCCCGTGGGCTCGACGCCGAACTTCCTCAGTTCGTCGAGGGCCAGCCAGTGCGAGGTCGCGCGGTGGCCGTCGAGGAGCCCCGCTGCGGCCAGCAGCAGGGAGCCGGTGCACACCGAGGTCGTCCAGGTGCTCGTGGCGTCGGCGGCGCGGATCCAGTCGAGCAGCGCCTTGTTGTCCATCTGCGCGGTCTGTCCCGGGCCGCCCGGGACGACCACGACGTCGGGGTTCGGCACCTCGTCCAGGGTCCTGTCGGCGGTGAGCGCGAGGTTCCCGCTGTCGGTACGGACCGGGCCGGTCCGCTCGGCGACGAACACGGTCTCGGAGTCGGGCAGACGGCCGAGGGTCTCGTACGGTCCGACCGCGTCGAGGGCGGTGAAGCCGTCGTAGAGGACGATCGCGATCTGCATGGGTTCCCCCTTCGGTGGGCGGTGCTCAGTGGGTGGGCGCCGGGCGGAATCGGCGCCGGTACTCGTTGGGCGCCGCGCCGAGCGTGCGTACGAAGGCCCGGCGCATCGCCTCCGGGGTGCCGTAGCCGCAGGCGTGGGAGATCTCCTCGATGCCGTCGGAGGTGTCCTCGATCAGACGGCGGGCGTGTTCCAGACGGACGCGGTCGACGTAGCGGCCCGGCGTCATGCCGGTCTCGGTCTGGAAGGCCCGGGCGAAGTGGCGGGGCGAGAGCCGGGCGCGGGCCGCGAGGACGTCCACCGACAGGTCCGCGCCGGGATGTTCGGTGATCCACTGCTGGACTTGGCGCAACGGCTCCCGCTGCGCGGTCTGTGCGGCGAGCTGGGCACTGAACTGGGCCTGGTTTCCCGGTCGCCGCAGGAAGACGACGAGATGGCGGGCGATGGAGAGGGCGATCTCGCGGCCGACGTCCTCCTCGACGAGCGCGAGGGCCAGGTCGATGCCGGACGTGACGCCGGCCGAGGTGGCGAGCTGTCCGTCACGGATGAAGATGGGGTCCGGGTCCACCTCCACGGCCGGGTGGTCGCGGGCGAGTTTCTCGCACACCGACCAGTGACTCGTCACCCGTCGGCCGTCCAGCAGGCCCGCCTCGGCGAGCAGGAGTGCTCCGGTGCACACCGAGACGAGGCGCTCGGCCCGCGGGCCGTTCTCCCGCAGCCAGGCCACCAGGCCCGGGTCGGGGCGCCGGGTGCCCGCACCGCCCGGGACCAGCAGGATGTGCGCGGGCGGTGCGTCGGCGAAGCAGTGGTCCGGGACCAGGGTGAGGCCGCTGGAGGTGCGCACGGCCCGGCCGTCGCGGCTGACGGTGCGGATGCGGTACGTGCCTGGGCAGTGCAGCTCGGCGCCGTTGAAGACCTCCACCGGGCCCGTGACGTCTAGGCTCTGCACGTCGTCGAAGAGGACGACCAGGACGGTTTGCATGCGTTCGATTCTTGGCGGTCCGACCGATGGCCGCAATGACGAGGACCCCACCTTTCCTGCCACTCGTCCTGCCACCCCTTCCTGCCGATCCCGCGGCCCCCTGGAGTCCGTACCAACCAGTCGGTAACCTTCCGGTCATGACTACTGCCGCCATCGATCCGCACGCCGGCCGCCGCTGCCACAACGCCCTCAACTCCCTGCACGCGACGTACTACTTCTCGCCCGATCTGGGCAGGGAAATGGGCGCCGTCGGCATCACCCACCCGAGGGCCGTCAACTTCGCCACGCGGGCGGCCGCCCTGGGGCCGGTCGGGGCGGGCATGGTGGCGGCGACGTTCTACAACTACAAGTACGAGCTGGTGGCACGGTTTGTGCCCGCCGTGTGGGAGACCGCCACGCCCGGGCAGATCCTGGACGCACGCGCGCGTGCCATCGATGCGACCCTGCGTCGCCTGCTGGGCGAGGAGGCCGTCGCGTCCGAGGAGATGGCCGAGGCGGCACGGCTGGCACTGCGGGCCGCCGAGGCCTGTGGGCGTTCGGCCCGGCCGCTGTACTCCGCGTATGCCGACCTGCCCGTGCCCGAGGAGCCGCACCTGGCGTACTTCCACGCCGCCACGCTGCTGCGTGAGCACCGGGGCGACGGACATCTCGCCGTCCTGATGTCGGCGGAGCTCGACGGGCTGGAGGCCATCGTGAGCCATACCGCAACCGGGAAGGGCATGGCGCCGAAGTGGGTGTTCGGCAGCCGCGGCTGGAGCCAGGAGGAGTGGGACGCCGCCGCCGGGCGGCTGCGGGAGCGCGGGCTGCTGGACGCGGCGGGCGAGTTGACGGAGCGGGGCGTCGCGCTGCGGGCTGAGATCGAGGCGGAGACGGACCGGCTGGACCGGGCGCCGTACGAGCACCTGGGCGCCGAGGGCGTCGCTCGTCTGACGGAGCTTGGGGCGGGGTTCGCGCGGGCCGCGGCCGTCGCGGGCGCGTTCCCCGACGGCCTGATCGGCAAGGGCTGAAGATTGCTCCGCCGCAGCTGAGGTACCCGGATCTCCGCCGGTCACCGCGGCCGGGAGAGGAAAGGGGAAGCTCGTGTTCCGTGCAATGGCCGACGTCCTGCGCCAGATCGGTGGCGCTATCGCCACCGTCGTCACCCTGCCCTTCCGGGCCCTGGCCCGGCTCTTCGGCGGGGCCTCGGACTCCGCGGGCGGCCGCAGGGCCTGATTCCGCCGCCGCGGCCCGCCCGGGTGCCGCCCTGATCCACGATTGTCGGTGCTACCTGCCACAATTGCCGCGCAACCTCAGTGAGAAGGCGGTAGGGGATCGTGACGACACCCGGGTCCAGCGGATCCATCAACGTGGGATCCATCGAAGGCAGGATCGCCGAGGAGCTCGGCGTGCGGGAGCGGCAGGTCAAGGCTGCCGTGGAACTGCTCGACGGCGGTTCGACAGTGCCCTTCATCGCCCGTTACCGCAAGGAAGCGACCGAGATGCTCGACGATGCGCAGCTGCGCACGCTCGAGGAGCGGCTGCGCTATCTGCGGGAGCTGGAGGAGCGGCGGGCGGCGATCCTGACGTCGGTGCGCGAGCAGGGCAAGCTCACCGAGGAGCTGGAGGCGCAGATCCGGGGCGCCGAGACCAAGGCGCGCTTGGAGGACATCTACCTCCCGTTCAAGCCCAAGCGGCGCACCAAGGCACAGATCGCGCGTGAGGCCGGTCTTGAGCCGCTGGCCGAAGGCCTGCTCAGCGACCCGACCGTCGAACCGCTCGCGGCCGCCGCCGCGTTCGTCGACGCCGACAAGGGCGTCGCCGATCCGCAGGCCGCCCTCGACGGCGCCCGGGCGATCCTGACCGAGCGGTTCTCGGAGGACGCGGACCTGATCGGCGAGCTGCGCGAGCGCATGTGGGTGCGCGGCCGCCTCGCCGCGAAGGTCCGGGACGGCAAGGAGGAGGCGGGCGCCAAGTTCGCCGACTACTTCGACTTCGCCGAGCCGTACACCGAGCTGCCCTCGCACCGCATCCTCGCGATGCTGCGCGGCGAGAAGGAGGAGGTCCTCGACCTCGTCCTGGAGCCGGAGGAGCCGACGGACGGGCCCTCGTCGTACGAGGGGATCGTCGCCCACAGGTTCCAGATCGCCGACCGCGGTCGCCCGGGCGACAAGTGGCTGACGGACACGGTCCGTTGGGCCTGGCGCACCCGCATCCTCGTGCACCTCGGCATCGACCTGCGGCTGCGGCTGCGCACGACGGCCGAGGACGAGGCCGTCCACGTGTTCGCGACCAACCTGCGCGACCTGCTGCTCGCCGCCCCGGCCGGCACGCGCGGGACGCTGGGCCTGGACCCCGGATTCCGTACGGGCGTGAAGGTCGCCGTCGTGGACGCGACCGGCAAGGTGGTCGCCACGGACGTCATCCACCCGCACGTGCCCGCCAACAAGTGGGACGAGGCGATCGCCAAGCTGGCCCGCCTGTCGAAGGAGCACGCGGTCGACCTGATCGCGATCGGCAACGGCACGGCGTCCCGCGAGACCGACAAGCTCGCCGGTGAACTCATCGCCAAGCACCCGGAGTTGAACCTCACCAAGGTGATGGTGTCCGAGGCGGGCGCGTCCGTGTACTCGGCGTCCGCGTTCGCCTCGCAGGAACTGCCCGACATGGACGTGTCGCTGCGCGGCGCCGTGTCGATCGCACGCCGGCTGCAGGACCCGCTCGCCGAGCTGGTGAAGATCGACCCCAAGTCGATCGGCGTCGGCCAGTACCAGCACGACCTGTCCGAGGTGAAGCTGTCGCGCTCGCTGGACGCGGTCGTGGAGGACTGTGTGAACGGCGTGGGCGTGGACGTCAACACGGCCTCCGCCCCGCTGCTCGCGCGCGTCTCCGGCATCACCGCCGGGCTGGCCGAGAACATCGTGGCGCACCGCGACGCCAACGGACCGTTCAAGTCCCGTACGCAGCTCAAGGGCGTGGCACGGCTCGGCCCCAAGGCCTACGAGCAGTGCGCGGGCTTCCTCCGCATCCGCGGCGGCGACGACCCGCTGGACGCGTCCAGCGTGCACCCCGAGGCGTACCCGGTCGTGCGGCGCATGGTGAAGACGTCAGGGCAGGAAGTGGCCGCGCTCATCGGCAACACGGCGACGCTGCGCTCGCTCAAGCCGGGTGACTTCGTGAACGAGTCGTTCGGGTTGCCGACCGTCACGGACATCCTCAAGGAGCTGGAGAAGCCGGGTCGCGACCCGCGGCCGGCCTTCAAGACGGCCACCTTCAAGGAGGGCGTGGAGAAGATCGCCGACCTGTCGTCCGGGATGGTGCTGGAGGGCGTCGTCACGAACGTGGCGGCCTTCGGCGCGTTCGTGGACATCGGCGTCCACCAGGACGGTCTGGTCCATGTGTCCGCCATGTCGAAGACGTTCGTCAAGGACCCGCGGGACGTCGTGAAGTCCGGGGACATCGTCAAGGTGAAGGTCCTCGACATCGACATTCCGCGCAAGCGGATCTCGCTCACGCTGCGGCTGGACGACGAGGCGGCCGCGCAGGATCAGCAGCAGGGCGGCGGCGGTGACCGTCGGCAGCGGGGTGGGCGCCCGCCCCAGCAGCGGCAGGGGCAGCGTCAGAGCCAGGGGCAAGGGCAAGGGCAAGGGCAAGGGCAAGGGCAAGGGCAGCGTCAGGGTGGCGGCCGCAGCGGTCAGGGCGGTGGGTCGCGCCAGGCGGCGCCGCCGGCCAACAGTGCGATGGCCGATGCCCTGCGCAAGGCAGGGCTGCTGAACCCCAAGAACGGCAAGCGCTGAGCCTTGGGCGGGAAGTCCGTGGGGAACCGCGGGCCGGTTGTGGCCGGTCGCGCGGTTCCCCGCGCCCCTGAAAGGGCGTGCAGCGCCCTTTCAGGCCTAGAGTGATCGGCATGGCCATCTCCCGTGTCATCACCTGGGACGTCATCGAGAGCAAGGGATACGAGACCGCCTGGGCCGAACTCTCCGACGGCTCCCTGCGGGCCCGCGGACGGGCGGTCGGGGTCGTGCCGGAGCCGTACTGGATCTCGTACGAACTCGATGCGGGCGAGGACTTCGTGACCCGCCGGCTGAGCGTCACGGCAGAGACCGGGACCGGTACCCGCACCCTCGACCTGCGGCACGACGGTCATGGCCGGTGGACCGCGGACGGCGAGCCGCTGCCGGACGTCGACGGCGCACTCGACTGCGACCTGGGTCTGTGCCCGCTCACCAACACCATGCCGGTGCTGCGACACGGCCTCCATCAGACGCCCGGCGAACGGGAGTTCCTGATGGCGTGGGTGTCGGTGCCGGACCTGGCCGTGCAGCCCTCACAGCAGACGTACACCCACCTCGGTCCCACCGAGCGGGGCACCCGGGTCCGCTACTCCTCGGGCGCCTTCAGAAGTGACCTGGAGTTCGACGGCGACGGATTCGTCCTCGACTACCCGAGTCTGGCCACGCGCCGACGCTGACACAGGCGCGCACATCCGGGTGGCGACCGCAGCGTGATCATGTTCAGTCCGAGGGCCGGGCGGTGCCGTTCATCAGGGCGCGGTTTTCCGTGAGGAGTTCCTGAACACGCCGTTCGACCTCCGCGGGGTCGACGCCGAGGGCGCGGCCCATGTGGATGGACCACACCTCCGAGCGCACGTTGGTCTCGAAGTCCAGGTCGGCGCGTACGTTCTCGCGGGCGGCCTGACGGTTCTGGCTGACCATGACGAAGGTGGACAGGAAGATCGCCTCCAGGCTGACGATCATGGTGAGCAGTCCGAAGGGGTACGGGTCCCAGACCGCCCCGTCGCCGAACACCCCTTCGTTGCACACGATCCACACCGCGAACCACAGGGCGTGCAGATACACGAACTGCATCGTTCCGGCGAAGGCGGTGATCCCGTCCGCGATCCGGTCCTGGGTCCCGCGTATCCGCGCGAAGAGGGCCTCCTCGTGCATGATCCGCACACCCGACCGGTTCGCCTTGGCGCCCATCACCACTCCCTGACCAGTAGCCCACGAAGAATCGCCGTCAGCGTACGCGGCAGACGGAGGGGTGAGTCGGGCGCCCGGAGTGAGACTAACGCTCCGTAACTTTTCCTGCCGAGACTTCCAGGCGGCGGGTCACATGCACCGCGTCCAGCATGCGCCGGTCGTGGGTGACCAGGAGGAGCGTGCCCTCGTAGGCGTCGAGGGCGGACTCCAACTGCTCGATGGCCGGCAGGTCGAGGTGATTGGTCGGTTCGTCGAGGACGAGGAGGTTGACGCCCCGCCCCTGGAGCAGGGCCAGGGCGGCCCTGGTGCGTTCGCCCGGGGACAGGGTCGCCGCCGGGCGCAGGACGTGGTCCGCCTTGAGGCCGAACTTGGCCAGCAGGGTGCGCACTTCGGCCGGTTCGGTGTCGGGCACCGCGTCGCCGAACGCGTCGAGCAGGGCCTCCGTGCCGTGGAACAGCTTGCGGGCCTGGTCGACCTCGCCGACCAGGACGCCGGAGCCGAGGGCCGCGTGGCCCGCGTCGGGCGTGACGCGGCCGAGCAGGGCGCCCAGCAGGGTCGACTTGCCGGCGCCGTTCGCCCCGGTCACCGCCACCCGGTCCGCCCAGTCGATCTGCAGAGTGACCGGGCCGAAGGTGAAGTCGCCGCGTCGCACCTCCGCGTCCCGCAGGGTGGCCACGACGGCGCCCGAGCGCGGGGCCGACGCGATCTCCATGCGCAGGTCCCACTCCTTGCGGGGCTCCTCGACCACGTCGAGCCGTTCGATCATGCGCTGGGTCTGGCGGGCCTTCGCGGCCTGCTTCTCGCTGGCCTCGCTGCGGAACTTGCGGCCGATCTTGTCGTTGTCGTTGTTCGCCTTGCGGCGGGCGTTCTTGACGCCCTTGTCCATCCAGGAGCGCTGCGTCTGGGCCCGGTCCTGGAGGGCGGCGCGCTTGTCGGCGTACTCCTCGAAGTCCTCGCGGGCGTGTCGGCGGGCCACGTCCCGCTCCTCCAGGTAGGCCTCGTAGCCGCCGCCGTAGAGGGTGATCTGCTGCTGAGCCAGGTCGAGTTCGAGCACCTTGGTCACCGTGCGGGTGAGGAACTCGCGGTCGTGGCTCACGACGACGGTGCCGGCGCGGAGGCCGGAGACGAAGCGTTCGAGGCGCTCCAGGCCGTCCAGGTCGAGGTCGTTGGTCGGCTCGTCGAGGAGGAAGACGTCGTAGCGGGACAGGAGGAGGGAGGCGAGACCGGCGCGGGCCGCCTGCCCGCCGGACAGGGACGTCATGGGCTGGTCCAGGTCGACGGCCAGACCGAGGGAGTCCGCGACCTCCTCCGACCGCTCCTCCAGGTCGGCGCCGCCGAGGTCGAGCCAGCGCTCCAGGCTCGTCGCGTACGCGTCATCGGCCCCGGGTGCGCCGTCGACCAGGGCCTGCGTGGCCTCGTCCATCACGCGCTGGGCCTCGGCGACGCCGGTGCGGCGGGCCAGGAACTCACGGACGGTCTCGCCGGGGCGGCGGTCCGGCTCCTGCGGGAGGTGGCCGACGGTCGCCGTCGGCGGGGAGAGCCTGAGCTCCCCCTGCTCGGGCGCGAGCAGTCCCGCGAGCATCCTGAGCAGCGTGGACTTGCCCGCGCCGTTGGCACCGACCAGCCCGATCACGTCGCCGGGCGCGACGACGAGGTCGAGCCCGGCGAAGAGGGAGCGGTCGCCGTGTCCGGCGGCGAGGTTCTTGGCGACGAGAGTGGCAGTCATCAGGACGTCGATCCTAACCGGCCACCGCACGCTCTCCGCCTCGGCGTTTCAGCGTGCCATGGCCTCCACCAGCACACTCCCCGCCGTCCGCGCCACCACGAAGGCCTCCCCCTTCACCGCCCTGGCCTCCAGGGCGATGCGATGGCGGCCCGGTTCGAGGACGCCGTCGAAGACCTCGTGGGCATGGGTGCGGTAGAGGCGGTCCAGTCGGTACGCGGTCAGGCGGACCCGGCAGGGCGAGGTGACCTCGACGCCCGCCTCGCCGTCGGCCGCCACCAGCCGGGTCAGCCGGCGCAGCTCCACCGGGCTGCGGTCCAGGGCGTGTTCGATCTGGGCCACGAGGAGGGGGACGATCGGGGCGAGGCCCTCGACGTACGCCACCTCGACGCCGGCCTGTTCGAAGGAGCGGCGTACGGCGGCGCGTTCCTCCTGGGTGACCGTGCGGCCGAAGGCGACCGCGCCGTAGCCGCGCAGTTCGTCGGCGTGGACGCCGTTCACGTCGTGGGCGATGTCGGCGCCGATGCCGATGGTGCGCAGGGCGGCGGCGAGCTTCGCGAGCAGGGCGACCCGGGCGCCGATCAGCAGGACCCGGCGACGCGTGCCCCGGGAGAGGCCGTCGAGCAGAGCCGCCAGGGCCTCGCGGTACTCGGCGCCCCGGAAGCGGAAGGGCCCTATCCCGTGGTAGCCGTTGAGTTCCAGGTCGGCGTGTTCGGTGGTCTGCCAGGCGAAGTCGCGCCAGACGTAGTCCTCGCCTTCCTGGCCCTCCCGCTCGATGATCGCGGTGACCGCGCCGCAGGCCAGGTCCGCGCACTCGGGGCAGCCGTAGATGATGTAACGGCCGTCCGGAAGCGGTGGATCCGCCTCCAGGAGGAGGCCGCGGACCTGTTCGGTGAAGATCGCGGGTGGGACGTCGGAGGCGAGCGGGGAGACGGCGTCGAGGTCGGAGAGCTGGAACAGCAGCGGGCGTCCTTCGACGATGAAGTCCACGAAGTCCCGGTGAACCTGGTAGTCACCGTTGGCGAGAACTCCACCGGCACGCATCGCCGGTGCCAGGCCGAAGGTCGCGTATTCGGCAGACATGCTGTGAGTATCCCCAGACTGGGAGCACTCTGAGCACGGCATGACATATTCCGCTAACGTCCCCGCGTGAAGAGCACACGGAAAAACGATGTCATCGTGGTCGGCGGTGGGGTCATCGGGCTGACGACGGCCGTCGTTCTCGCCGAGCGCGGCGCAGGGGTGCGGGTGTGGACGCGGGAGCCCGTCGAGCGGACGACCTCGGCGGTTGCGGGGGCGCTGTGGTGGCCGTACCGGATCAAGCCGGCCGCGGCGGCGCGCACTTGGGCGCTGCGATCCCTTGCTCTGTACGAGGAGTTGGCGGCTCGGCCCGATACGACCGGCGTACGCATGGTCGAGGGCGTACAGGGTGAAACCGACCTGGACAGCGCCGTGATGTGGGCGGCCGCCCGGCTCCCGGGGCTGCGGGCCTCGACACCCGAGGAGTACGCCGGGACCGGGCTGTGGGCACGGCTGCCGCTCATCGACATGTCGACTCATCTGCCGTGGCTGCGGGAGAGGCTCCTGGCGGCGGGCGGAGTGGTCGAGGAGCGGACGGTGTCCGACCTCGCGGAGGCCGAGGCGCCGGTGGTGGTCAACTGCACGGGGCTGGGGGCTCGCGAGTTGGTGCCGGACGCCTCCGTGCGTCCGGTGCGCGGGCAGCTGGTCGTCGTCGAGAACCCCGGGATCCGCACCTGGCTCGTCACCACCGGAGCGGACGGGAAGATGGCGTACTTCTTCCCGCAGCCCGGGCGGCTCCTGCTGGGCGGCACCGCCGACGAGGACGCGTGGTCGACGACGCCGGATCCGGCGGTGGCCGAGGCGATCGTACGGCGGTGTGCGGCGCTGCGGCCGGAGATCGCGGGGGCGCGGGTGCTGGAGCACCGGGTGGGGCTGCGGCCGGTACGGGACGCGGTGCGGCTGGAGCGTGAAGTCCTGCCGGACGGGCGGGTTCTGGTGCACAACTACGGGCACGGCGGGGCGGGTGTGACGGTGGCGTGGGGGTGTGCGGAGGAGGCGGCCGGGTTGGCTTGTCCGGCCGCCTAGCGCTCCGCGGGGGGTGCGGCGATATCGTCTGCGGCGCCGTCGTGGCTGGTCGCGCCCCGCGGCGGAGCCGCTGATGTCACAGCGCCGCCCCCCTTAAGGACGCTGCCGCACGCCCTTCTTAACCGGCTTCTCCGGGGATGCGGTGGGCGGCGCTCGGGTCGCGGACGCCCTTCAGCGTCGTTGCCGCGGGTGCGGCCGGCGGCTTGCCCGAGGTGGCGTTGGCGAACGCCGCCGCGCCGCCGACCAGCGGGACGCGGGCCTGGGTGCGGGACAGGTCCACGGTGAGCGTCGGCTTGTCGGCCGGCGGGTCGATGAGGTCCTTGT
Organism: Streptomyces sp. NBC_00461; assembly: GCF_036013935.1. Lineage (NCBI taxonomy): Bacteria > Bacillati > Actinomycetota > Actinomycetes > Kitasatosporales > Streptomycetaceae > Streptomyces > Streptomyces sp. NBC_00461. Next base: position 8,422,433 of record NZ_CP107902.1, on the reverse strand, counting down.
CGGTGCCCGCGACGATCAGTGCGAGGCGGTGTCCGGCCGGGACTACGTGGTCGGTGGCCGCGAGGTCCAGGGTGATGGTGTACGCCTTGCCGGGGGTGAGCGGGACGCCCTTGCGGTCGGAGGCGTAGTTGCCGAGGTCGGCCCAGCCGCGGCTGAACACCGTGTAGTCGACGGCCGTCTTCTTTGCCTGGGTGGTCTTGAAGCAGGCGCTGTCACCTGCCGTGCTCGCACCCCAGCAGCTGCGGTCGGTGAGCGTGGTGATGCCCTCGCCGCCGTCGGCGTAGTCGCGGATCGTGTCGGGACCGAGGTCGACCAGAACGGCGGACAGGTGGGCCGTCGGGGTGGTCGGTGTCGCGGTGACGGTGACCGTGGAGGAGCCGGACAGGCGCAGGTCGTGAGTGAGGGGCCGGGTCACGAAGCCGGCCTTGTCGGGGGTCGGGGTGCCGATCTTCGCGGCCCAGTCGGTCTCGCTCAGCTGCGGGTTGTCGGTGACGGTCTCGGTGCCGTCGCCCTTGGTGAGGCCGAGGGTGCCGACGCCCGCCTGGGTGCCCCGGTCAGGGCGCAGGGTGGTGGTGTGCGTGCCGCTCGGCGGCCAGACCCTCGACGTGACCCACTGGTCGGGGTGGCGCTCGATGTCGGCCATGGGCTCGCGGTCGATGCCGTTGTCGTAGCCGAGGAGTTCGTGGTCGAACCAGCGGTGCAGGGTGTCGACCCAGGCGCCGCGGCGGAAGTCGAAGGGGTCGACGTGGCCGGTCTGGGAGAGCCAGATCTTGCGGTGGACGCCGTTCTTGGCGAGGGCGTCCCACCACTGGCCGAAGTGCTTGGTGCGGACGTTGAGGTCCTGCATGCCGTGGGTGAGGAAGACGCTCGCCCGCACCTTGCCCGCGTCCTTGACGTAGTCGCGCTCGGTCCAGAACGGCGTCCAGTCGCCGGTGCGCGGGGCCCCGTCGACGAGCTTCTGCTGCACGGCGGCGCACTTGGCCTGGGCGTCGGGGCTGTCGACGTAGTTCGAGAGCCCGTCGGGGCCGGAGTCGTAGAGCGGGGCGCCCTTGGCGAAGTAGTAGTCGTACCAGGAGGAGATACCGCTGATCGGCACGATGGTCTTCAGGCCCTTCACACCGGTGGCGGCGACGCCGTTGGCGATCGTGGCGTCCCAGCTCTTGCCGATCATGCCGGTCTTCCCGTTGGTCCAGGTCGCCTTGGCGGTCCTGGTGCCGGCGCGTGTCGTGTAGGCCCTGGCCCTGCCGTTCAGCCAGTCGACGACGGCCTTCGCGGACTGGACGTCGGAGCGGCCGCCGACGTCGACGCAGCCGTCGGAGCGGTTGGTGCCGGCGAGGTCGACACCGACGAAGGCGTAGCCGCGGGGCACGAAGTAGTTGTCGTAGAAGAGCGGCATCTGGACGACGTGGCCCTTGGCGTCGTACGTCTTCAGCTGGCTCTCGTTGCCGCGGCCGCAGCAGGAGTAGTACGGGCTGGCGTCCATGATGACGGGTATCTTGCGGCCCTGCTGGGCGGGTTCGCGGGGGCGGACGATGTCGACGGCGACGCGGTCGGTCTTCCCGTCGCCGTCTCCGTCGAGTCCGGTGTCCACCCATACGGCCTCGCGGACGGCGTTCGCGTACGAGTAGACGGGTTGACTCTCACGCGGTTTCTGCGGGGCCCCGTGGGCTGCCGCCGGGGTGAGGAAGGCCGCCATGAGGGCGGCGACGGCCGCCGCCGCGGGCGGTCGCCAGGTCGTGAAGCGCATGCGTATGGGCATGCGCGGGACGGTACAGGGGTCAACTCCTGTGCAGAAGAGGGGAATCGGACGCCGGCGGGACGGGTGGGGGTGACGGGGACGGTTCCTCGTGACGGCCGAATGGCGATCGTGTGACAGGCGATGCCATGGACATGCCCGGGGCCACAGGGACTGAATAGGCTTCAGACAGACTTCGTGCCCCTACGACTTGGAGCTTTCGTGCACCGCAGAATCATCGCGCCGGGCGCACTCGCTGCCGCGTCTTTGATGCTGGCGATCCCGGCGTCGGCCGCGAGCTACTCCCCCGGCGCCCCGGGCATCGGCGACCCCTACTACCCGGCCTACGGCAACGGCGGATACGACGTCTCCCACTACGACCTGCGCCTGAAGTACCAGCCTTCGACCGATCGGCTGGAGGGGACGGCGACGATCCTGGCGAAGACCACGCAGGACCTGTCGAGCTTCGACCTGGACTTCCTGCTGGACGTCAGCGAAGTGCGGGTCAACGGCGCCAAGGCCTCCTTCACCACCTCTGGCCAGCACGAACTGGTGATCACGCCGAAGGCGTCCCTGGCCAAGGGCACCCCGATCACCGTCGTGGTCCGCTACAGCGGGGTGCCCTCCACCAAGAGCGCGTACGGCTTCAACACCTGGCACCGCACCCCGGACGGGGCGATCGCGGCCGACGAGCCCGAGGCGGCCTGGTGGTGGTACCCGAGCAACGACCACCCGCTGGACAAGGCGACGTACGACGTGTCCGTGGCCGTGCCGAACGGCACCCAGGTCATCTCCAACGGCACGCTGCAGTCCACGAGTTCACAGCTCGGCTGGACCCGCTACAACTGGCGTGAGAACAAGCCGCAGGCGACGTATCTCACCACGCTGGCGGTCGGCAGGTTCGACATCACGACGAGCACCTCGGAGGGCGGGGTGCCGGTCGTGAACGCCTACAGCAAGGACCTCGGCGACAACGACGGGGCCGCGCGGGCGAGCGTCGAGCGCACCGGTGAGTTCGTCGACTGGCTGAGCGGCTATTTCGGGCCGTATCCCTTCAGCTCCGCCGGCGGGTATGTCCCGAACACCACCACCGGGTACGCGCTGGAGACGCAGACCCGCGTGTACTACAGCCCGAAGCAGTTCGCGAACGGCGCCAACGCCTCTGTCGTCGTGCACGAGTTGGCACACCAGTGGTACGGCGACAGCGTGTCGCTGAAGGGCTGGAAGGACATCTGGATCAACGAGGGCTTCGCGCGGTACGCACAGTGGCTGTGGTCCGAGCACGAGGGCGAGGGCACGACGCAGGAACTCGCCGACTACGTGTACGCCTCGCATCCGGCCGACGACGCCTTCTGGAAGGTCGCGCCGGGTGACCCGGGTCCGGACAACCAGTTCGACATCGCCGTCTACGACCGGGGGGCGCTGGCCGTCCAGGCGCTGCGCAACGCCGTCGGTGACGACGCGTTCTTCGCCATTCTGAAGGGGTGGCCTCAGGAGCACGCGTACGGCAACGCCTCGGTCGCCGACTTCAGGGCGTACGCCGAGCGGGTGTCCGGGAAGTCGTTGAGCCCCTTGTTCGATGCGTGGTTGTTCCAGCCGTCCAAGCCGAGCGCTCCCGCGGCGCACGCGGTGTCCCTCGCGAAGGAGTCCAAGGCTCCGGTGCAGCCGAAGTCCTGGAAGAAGATCGCTGCGACGAACAGCGTGCACTGACGAACAACGTGCACCGAGGATCTGCCGGGTTCCGCCCCGCGCTCCTAGAGGGGCGACCCGGCCGACCTTGCCAGGAGTTCCTCTCGGCGTATGGGCTGCGTCTGCGTGGACGGCACCGTGCAGGCGTGAGCACCGGAGATCGCACCGTACCGGGCACAGCGCTGAGGTGCCTCGCGGTTCAGCCAGCCGTAGAGGAACGCGGCGGCGAAGGCGTCGCCCGCACCGTTGGAGTCCACCACCGGTGCGGGCGGCGTGACGGGCGGTACGTGGGTCAGCTCGTCGTCGGCCAGGAGGTAGGCGCCCTTCGCTCCGGCCGTGGCCACGACCACCTCGGCCCGGCCGCGGGCGGCGATGCGGCGCATGGTGCGCTCGGGGTTGGTGAGGGCGGCCGTGGACAGGAAGACGATGTCCGCCGTGAACGCGAACGGCTCGTGGTAGGGGTTCTCACCGTCCCAGTTGTGCAGGTCGGTCGAGAGGGTGACGCCGGCCTCGCGCAGCACGGGCAGGGCGTGGGCACAGGGCTGGGTGATGGAGACGTGGGCGTGGCGGCAGGCGCCCGCCAGCTCCTGGAGCAGGGGCTCCGGGAACCGGTCCTCGTCCCGGGCGCGGCTCGAGTCGTAGAGGGACAGCCGTCTGCCGTCGGGGCTGACGAGGTTCACCGCGCGCTTGGTGCCTGCGGGCTGGGGGACGGCGGTGAGCGCGATGCCGTGGTCATGGTGCAGGGCGCGCACGAGGTCGCCCTCCGGGTCGCCGCCGAGCATGTCGAGGTGGTGCGTGCGCAGGCCCAGGGCGGCCAGGCCCAGCGCGACGAAGTCACCGGTCTGCCCGGCGCGCGTACGGATCCCGTCCTCGATCATGTAGCTGTCGGCGTACGGCAGCGGAAGCTCCGGCACGTACACGATGGTGTCCACGCCCGCGCCGCCCAGCACGAGCACGTCGATGTCCCGGCTCAACTCCAGCCCTCCCCTTGGCTGTATACCGACGTCCAGCTCAACTCCGGCCCTCCCCATGGTCGTAGACCGTGACGGAGATCCCCCGCCGCACGAGCCGCTCGGTGATGAGCGGCTCGACGCGGGCCCACGCGCCCCCGGCCAGTCCGCACCCTATCCGGGGCATGTGCACGGAGGCGCCGAGCTCGGTGGTCTTCTGTGCCAGCCGCCCGAGGGCCGCGTCGATCGCCTCGTAGCGCACCGGGACGCCCTTGCTGCCTGTGCGTATCCCCCGCTGCCCGACCATGTTGGCCACCCACATGTACGGCTCGACCCTCACGAACTGGGCCGCGCCCAGCCCGAAGTCGTTCGTCGCGCGCCCGCGGTGCCAGGCCCGGTACGCCGCCTCCGGCTCGGGCCGGCGGCGCGAGAGGGCCACCACGAAGCCCTTGCCCCATCCCCCGATGTCGTTGCACACATGGGCTATCACCTTGACGCCCTTCACCGACGGAACGGTGGCGTCACCCCGGACATAAGTGATCTCCGACATGACGCCACCATAGAGGTCACCACTGACAGTGGCGCTGGTTACTCCGCGAGCTCGGCCAGCTCCCGGTCCTCCGTCTTCGCAACCCGGCGCCGGACCCCGAACCAGCCGCCCACCAGCATCACGGCGATCACCGGGATGAGGAGGAGGGTCTTGCGGCCGACCTCGGGGTCGTTCCACATCAGGGCCAGGACGGCGATGAGGAAGGCGATGGTGGTGAACTCGGTGACCGGGCTGCCGGGGAGGCGGAAGGACGGGCGGGTCAGCAGGCCCGCCTTCGCGCGCCGGACGAAGACCAGGTGGCAGATCATGATGATCACCCAGGTGCTGACGATGCCGAGGGAGGCGACGTTCAGCACGATCTCGAAGGCCTGGCTCGGCATGAGGTAGTTGAGGCCGACGCCGAGCACGCACACCGCGCAGGTGAGCAGGATGCCGCCGTAGGGGACCTGGCTGCGGTTCATGCGCGCCGTGAACTTCGGGGCCGAGCCCGCCATCGCCATCGAGCGGAGGATGCGGCCCGTGGAGTAGAGGCCGGAGTTGAGGGAGGACATCGCGGCCGTGAGGACCACCAGGTTCATCACGTCGCCCGCCGCCGGGACGCCGATCTTCGACAGGACCGTGACGAAGGGGCTCTGGTCCGCCGAGTACACGGAGCCGGGGAGGAGAAGGGCGAGGAGGACCACCGAACCCACGTAGAAGAGGCCGACCCGCCACATGATCGAGTTCACCGCGCGCGGGACGACCTTCTCCGGCTCGGCGGTCTCGCCCGCGGCGACGCCGACGAGTTCCAGAGCGGCGTACGCGAAGATCACGCCCTGCATGACGAGGACGACCGGCATCACGCCGTGCGGGAAGACGCCGCCGTGGTCGCTGATCGCGCTCAGGCCCGGGGTGCGGCCGCCCACCTCGTGCTGGGTGGCCAGCAGGAAGATGCCGATCAGCATGAAGCCGACGAGCGTGGCGACCTTGATGATCGCGAACCAGAACTCCATCTCACCGAAGATCTTCACCGAGATGAGGTTCACGGCCAGCACCACGGCGAGCGCGACGAGGGCCAGCGTCCACTGGGGAATGTCCGTGAACAGGCTCCAGTAGTGCGTGTAGAGCGCGATCGCGGTGATGTCGGCGATGCCGGTCGTCGACCAGTTCAGGAAGTACATCCAGCCGGCGACGTACGCGCCCTTCTCGCCGAGGAACTCGCGCGCGTACGACACGAAGGACCCGGAGGACGGGCGGTACAGGACCAGCTCACCGAGGGCGCGGACCACGAAGAAGGCGAAGATCCCGCACACCAGGTACGCGAGCGCGAGCGCCGGGCCCGCGCTGTGAAGGCGTCCTCCGGCGCCGAGGAAGAGTCCGGTGCCGATCGCACCACCGATGGCGATCATGTTGACGTGGCGGGCCTTGAGGTCCTTGCTGTATCCGGCGTCACCCGCGTCGGCGGGCGTCACGGTCGCCTCAGGGTGGGCGGCGGCCTGTGCCGTGCGTACGGCGTCCTTGCTCACGGTGGTACCACTCTCTGGTGCTCCCGGGCGGGGTGTGCCCGGTGTCCGTACGTGCCAAGGTCCGTGCCACCTTGCTCGCGGCACGGACCAAGGGGTCCCCTTCCCGGAGGGCGCACCGGGCATGCGGTGGCTCATGTCACACAGCGGTGCTTCTCCCAGCGGTCCCGTCCGACCATGAGGGCCATCGCGTCCCGACAGGTTTCACAGTGTTGGTGAGACAGCGATACTGCTGCACATGACGACCGACACCGGGGAGCCGGCGCTCACGATCGACGAACTGGCAGCGCGGGCCGGCATCACGGTCCGCACGGTCCGGTTCTACGGCACCAAGGGACTGCTGCCGCCGCCGGTGATCGGTCCGCGGCGGGTGGGCCACTATGGCAGGCAGCACCTGGCCCGGCTGGCGCTGATCGAGGAGCTGCAGCACCAGGGCATGACCCTGGCGGCGATCGAGCGCTACATGGAGCAGCTGCCCCCGGACCTGAGCGACGGCGACCTCGCCGTCCACCGGGCCGTGGTGGCGTCCTGGGCGCCGGACAGCGTGGAGACGGTGACGGCGGAGGAACTGCAGCGCCGGGCAGGACGGCCGCTGGGCGAGGACGACCTGGAACGGCTCGCGGCGATGAACGTGGTCCGCCCGGAAGGGGACTCCCACCGCGTGGACTCGGGCCTGCTCCGGCTCGCCGTCCAGCTTCTCGACGTACCGCTGTCGCAGGAGGCGATCCTCGCGGCGCGCAAGGTGCTCATCGAGCACTCGCGGGCCGCCGCGCACGAGCTGTCGCAGCTGTTCAGGGGCGAGGTGTCCGAGCGGGCCGAGGAGGACGTGAAGTCCCTGTCCGCGCACATGGAGCCCATCGTGGTGCAGGCCCTGTTGACGACCTTCCAGCGGTCGCTCAAGGAAGAGGTGCACCAGTGGCTGGCCGCCTCGGACGACGGCCGGCCCGCCTGACACGTCGCCGGAGCGTCCCGCGGTCGTCCCTCAACCGGACCGGTGGGCCAGGTCGTTCAGCGCCGCCACCGCCTGCTCGGCCTGCTCATGGGGCACGAAGATGTGGTCGTGGTGGTACCCGGCGACGACATTGCAGCTCAGGCCGGCCTCGGCGAGTTCCCGTGCGAACGCCGCTGTCAGGCCCACCGCTTCGAGCGCGGAGACGACGCGCAGGGTGATCCACCCGGCCACGTAGTCGTAGGCGAGCCCGGCCGCGTCCGCTTCCTCCTGCCGCACCACGAGTGTCAGGCCCTCCGGCTCGGCGACCGTGACGACGGGGGCGACGCCTGCGGGGATGTCTCCCTCGACGGTGGTGAACACGTAGCGGCCCGGATTCAGCTCCGGCCGCATGCCGCTCAGCAGCTTGCTCAGATCGGTTTCTCCGGCCATGCGCACCACGCTACGTCGTGGTCGTGGGATGCGCCCCCGCCGCCCCTACCCGTTCCGTTCCGGGGGGGGCGGCCCCGGACCCCGCTCCTCAAACGCCGGAGGGGCTGGAAGTACCTGCATTTTCAGCCCGTCCGGCGTTTGAGGACAAGGCCCTTCAGGGCCTAGCGTGCGTCGGCGAACCGCTCCCCCTTCTCCGCCTTCTCCACCAGCAGCGCGGGCGGGTCGAACCGCTCCCCGTACCGCTCGGCCAGCTCACGCGCGCGTGCCACGAAGCCCGGCAGGCCACCCTCGTAGCCGTTGATGTACTGGAGGACACCGCCCGTCCAGCCGGGGAAGCCGATGCCGAAGATCGAGCCGATGTTGGCATCGGCGACGGATGTCAGGACGCCCTCCTCCAGGAGCTTGACCGTGTCGAGGGCCTCCGAGAAGAGCATGCGTTCCTGCATGTCCTCGAAGGGGATCTCGTGGCCCGGCTTGGTGAAGTGCTCGCGCAGTCCGGGCCACAGTCCGGCCCGCTTGCCGTCCTCGCCGTACGCGTAGAAGCCCGCTCCCCCGCTGCGCCCGGGGCGCCCGAACTCGTCGACCATGCGGTCGACGACGGCCTCGGCGGGGTGCGTCGGCCAGGTGCCGCCCGCTTCCTCGACGGCCCGCTTCGACTCGTTGCGGATCTTGCGCGGGAGCGTGAGGGTCAGCTCGTCCATCAGGGAGAGGACCTTCGCCGGGTAACCCGCCTGCGCGGCCGCCTGCTCGACCGACGCGGGCTCGATGCCCTCGCCGACCATCGCGACACCCTCGTTGATGAAGTGGCCGATGACGCGGGAGGTGAAGAAGCCGCGCGAGTCGTTGACGACGATCGGTGTCTTCTTGATCTGACGGACCAGGTCGAAGGCGCGGGCCAGCGCCTCGTCCCCGGTGCGCTCGCCCTTGATGATCTCGACGAGCGGCATCTTGTCGACGGGTGAGAAGAAGTGCAGCCCGACGAAGTCGGCCTGGCGCTCCACGCCTTCGGCCAGCACGGTGATCGGCAGCGTCGAGGTGTTGGAGCACAGCAGCGCGTCCGGTTCGACGATGTGCTCGATCTCCTGGAACACCTTGTGCTTGAGCTCGGGGTTCTCGAAGACGGCCTCGATCACCGCGTCGCAGCCGGCCACGTCCTGCGGATCCGCGGTCGGCGTGATCCGGGCGAGCAGCGCGTCCGCCTTCTCCTGGGTCGTACGCCCCCGGGAGACCGCCTTGGCGCAGAGCTTCTCGGAGTAGCCCTTGCCCTTGACGGCAGCTTCCAGGGACACGTCCTTCAGGACGACGTCGATGCCCGCGCGGGCGCACGAGTACGCGATGCCCGCGCCCATCATCCCGGCGCCGAGGACGACGACCTTGCGGACCTGGCGGGGCTCGACGCCCTTGGGCCGGTTCGCGCCCGAGTTGACGGCCTGGAGGTCGAAGAAGAACGCCTGGATCATGTTCTTCGAGGTCTGGCCGGCGGCCAGCTCCACGAAGTAGCGCGCCTCGATGACCTGCGCGGTCTCGAAGTCGACCTGGGAGCCCTCGACGGCCGCGGCCAGGATGTTGCGCGGCGCGGGGTAGGGGGCGCCGTTCGTCTGCTTGCGCAGGTTGGCCGGGAAGGCGGGCAGGTTGGCCGCGAACCTGGGGTTGGCGGGGGTGCCGCCCGGGATGCGGTAGCCGGGCTTGTCCCAGGGCTGCTGCGACTCGGGGTGGGCGTCGATGAAGGCGCGGGCCCGGGCGAGCAACTCGTCGCCGGTGGCCACGACTTCATCGACCAGGCCGTTCTGCAGGGCGCGCTGCGGGGTGTACTGGGTGCCCTGGAGCAGCACTTTCAGCAGTGCGTCGGCGATGCCCAGCAGGCGTACGGTACGGGCGACGCCGCCGCCTCCGGGGAGCAGGCCCAGGGTGACCTCGGGGCAGCCGATCTTCGAGCCGGGCGCGTCGAGGGCGACCCGGTGGTGGCAGGCGAGGGCGATCTCGTAACCGCCGCCCAGGGCAGCGCCGTTGATCGCCGCGACCACGGGCTTGCCGAGCGTCTCGATGCGGCGCAGGTTGCGCTTGATCGCCATGCCGCCGTCGAACAGCTCCTGCGCCGTCTCGGGCGTGACCCGGATGAGGTCTCGCAGGTCGCCGCCCGCGAAGAAGGTCTTCTTGGCGGAGGTGAAGATGATGCCGCGGATGGAGTCCTTCTCGGCCTCCAGGCGGTCGGTGATCACGGCGAGGGAGTCGCGGAACGCCTGGTTCATGGTGTTCGCGGACTGGTTCGGGTCGTCGAGGACGAGGGTGACGACGCCGGTGCGGTCCTGTTCCCAGCGGATGGTGGTGCTCTGAGTCATGACGGGGGTCTCCGTAGAAGTCTCTGAAGTCTCTTGGTTCCGCCGGGGGTTCAGATGCGCTCGACGATGGTCGCGATGCCCATGCCGCCGCCGACGCAAAGGGTCGCGAGGCCGTAGCGCTTGTCCTGGCGCTCCAGTTCGTCGATCAGGCTGCCCAGGATCATGGCGCCGGTGGCGCCGAGCGGGTGGCCGAGGGCGATGGCACCGCCGTTGACGTTGACCTTGTCCAGGGACAGGCCCATGTCCCGCACGAAGCGCAGGACGACCGCCGCGAAGGCCTCGTTGATCTCCACGAGGTCGATGTCGTCGATGGTCAGCCCGGCCTTGGCGAGCGCCTTGCGGGTGGCGGGGGCGGGGCCGGTGAGCATGATCGTGGGCTCGGAGCCGGAGACCGCAGCGGACACGATCCGCGCGCGCGGGGTGAGGCCGTACCGCTCACCGACCTCCTTGGAGCCGATCGCGACCAGGGAGGCGCCGTCCACGATGCCGGAGGAGTTGCCCGCGTGGTGGACGTGGTCGATCTTCTCGACCCAGTGGTACTTCTGCAGCGCCACCGCGTCGAAGCCGCCCAGGTCGCCGATGTCCGCGAAGGACGCCTTCAGCTTGGCGAGGGAGTCGGCGGTGGTACCGGGGCGCAGGTGTTCGTCGTGGTCGAGGACGACGAGTCCGCCGCGGTCCTTGACCGGCACGACCGAACGGTCGAAGCGGCCTTCCTTCCAGGCCGTCGCCGCCCGCTCCTGCGAGAGGGCCGCGTACTCGTCGACGTCCCGGCGCGTGAAGCCCTCGATGGTGGCGATCAGGTCGGCGCCGATGCCCTGCGGCACGAAGTTGACGGCCAGGTTGGTCATCGGGTCGTTGAACCAGGCGCCGCCGTCGGAGGCCATCGGCACCCGGGACATGGACTCGACGCCGCCCGCGAGGACCAGGTCCTCCCAGCCCGAACGGACCTTGGCGGCGGCCATGTTGACGGCTTCCAGGCCCGACGCACAGAAGCGGTTCTCCTGGACGCCGGCCACCGTGTCCGGCAGCCCCGCGGCGACGGCGGCGATCCGGGCGATGTCGGAGCCCTGGTCGCCGACCGGTCCGACGACACCCAGCACGATGTCGTCGATCGCGGCCGGGTCCAGGCCGGGGAAGCGGTCGCGGATCTCGTGGATGAGTCCGACGACCAGGTCGATGGGCTTGGTGCCGTGCAAGGAGCCGTTCGCCTTGCCGCGGCCGCGCGGGGTGCGGATCGCGTCGTACACATACGCTTCGGTGCTCACGGATAAGCCTTTCGGGGGTGAGGGTCAGCCCAGCAGGGAACGGCCGATGATCTCCTTCATGATCTCGGTGGTCCCGCCGTAGATGGTCTGGATGCGGCCGTCGGTGAAGGCACGCGCCACGGGATACTCGGTCATGTAGCCGTAGCCGCCGTGCAGTTGGAGGCAGCGGTCGGCGACCCGCTTCTGCAGCTCGGTCGCCCACCACTTGGCCATGGAGGCGTGCACGGCGTCGAGCGAGCCGTCCGCGTGCTCCTCGATGCAGCGGTCGAGGAAGGTGCGCGTGACGGCGCACTCGGTCGCCATCTCGGCTATCTCGAACCGGACGTGCTGCTTGGCGGCGAGCGGCCGGCCGAACGCCTCGCGCTCCTTGACGTACTCGGTGGTGATCTCCAGCAGGTGCTCGGCGGCTGCGATCGCTGAGACGGCGATGCTCAGACGCTCCTGCGCGAGGTTCGTCATCAGGTGGCCGAACGCGCCGTTGAGCGTGCCGAGGAGGTTCTCCTTCGGCACGCGTACGTCGTTGAAGAACAACTCGGCCGTGTCCTGGGCCTTCTGGCCGATCTTGTCGAGGTTGCGGCCGCGCTCGAAGCCGTCCCTGCCGCGCTCGACGACCAGCAGCGACAGTCCGTGTGCACCGCCCTCGGGGGTCGTCTTCGCGACCACGATCACCAGGTCGGCGAGGATGCCGTTGGAGATGAACGTCTTGGCACCGTTGAGCAGCCAGTGGTCGCCCTTGTCCTCGGCGTGGGTCCGGATGCCCTGCAGGTCGGAGCCGGCGCCGGGCTCGGTCATGGCGATGGCGGTGATCAGCGAGCCGTCGCAGAAGCCGGGCAGCCAGCGCCGCTTCTGCTCCTCGGTGGCAAGGCCGGTGAGATACGGGCCGATGATGTCGTTGTGCAGTCCCAGGGCGAGCCCGGGGGCGCCCGCGCGCGTGAACTCCTCGGCCAGTACGGCGCTGTAGCGGAAGTCGGTGGTGCCGCCGCCCCCGAACTCCTCGGGCACGGCGAGTCCGAGCAGGCCCTGCTTGCCCGCCGCCCGCCACGCGTCCCGGGAGACGACGCCGTCCTTCTCCCACTGCTCGTAGTACGGCAGCACCTCCCTGGCCAGGAAGGCACGCACGGTCGCGCGGAACGCGTCGTGCTCGGGGGCGAAGATCTGCCGCTTCATTCGGGGCCTTTCGCGAGTTCCTGGTCGTCCCTGTGTTCCTGGTCGTCCGTGTGTTCCCGGTCGTTCGCGAGTTCCCGGTCGGCACTTCGCCGATCGGCGAGTTCCCGGTCATTCATGGGTTCCCGGTCCTTCATGAGGTCGGGTACCTCCCAGTCGCGCGCCACGTCCGCGGTGTCCGCGCCGGGCCGGGCCGGGCCGGTTCGTACGGCCGTGGGGGTCGCGGAGAACCGGGGCGCGGGCGCGGGCTGGGTGATGCCGCCGTGGTCGGTGAAGGTGCCGCGGGCGGCGAGGTGCGGGTGGCCGGGGGCCTCGCGCAGCGTCAGTACGGGCGCCACGCACGCGTCGGAGCCCTCGAAGACTGCCGTCCACTCGTCGCGGGTGCGCGACTTGAAGCGGGCGGCGACCGCCTCGCGCAGCTCGCCCCAGCGGGCCCAGTCCTTGCGGGCGCCGGTGTGCTCCGGGAGGCCGAGAAGGGTCACGAACTCCTCGTAGAACTGCGGTTCCAGGGCGCCGACCGCCATGTGCCTGCCGTCGGCCGTCTCGTACGTGCCGTAGTACGGGCAGCCGCCGTCCAGGAGGTTGGCGCCGCGCCGGTCGTGCCAGCCGCCGGCGGCGAGCATGCCGTGGATCATGGCGGAGAGGTGGGACGTGCCGTCGACGATGGCTGCGTCGACGACCTGGCCGGTGCCGCCCGCGCGCGCGTGGTGGAGGGCGGCGAGGACGCCGACGGCCAGGTAGAGCGAGCCGCCCGCGTAGTCGCCGAGGAGGTTGGCGGGGACGGCCGGAGGGGCGTCGGGGGCACCGATCATGCCGAGGGTGCCGGTGAGTGCGATGTAGGCGATGTCGTGGCCGGCGCGGTCGGCCAGCGGGCCCTGTTGGCCCCAGCCCGTCATCCGGCCGTAGACCAGCCGGGGGTTGCGGGCGTGGCAGGCCTCGGGGCCGACGCCGAGGCGCTCGGCCACTCCGGGGCGGTAGCCCTCGATGAGGATGTCGGCGCGTTCGGCGAGGTCGAGGACGCGCGCGGGGCCGTCCGCGGACTTCAGGTCGACGATCACCGAGCGCTTGTTGCGGTTGGTGACGTCGTACGCCGGGTCGATCGCGAGGCCGACACCGCCGGGGCGGTCCACGCGCACCACGTCGGCGCCCAGGTCGGCGAGGAGCATGGCGGCGAACGGGCCGGGCCCGATGCCGGCCAGCTCGACCACGCGCACGCCGGTGAGCGGACCCTGCCCGGGCGGCGTCCTAGCCGTTGTCATCCAGCCCCCAGCGATGTGACACAACTGATGTAACACCAGTGATGCTAAGAACACGTTCCATTCAGCACAAGCCCTGAGCGAGCAAGCGCTTAGCCAATTACAGGAAGCCAGGCGGCCTGGCTCACCGCAAGACCCGCGCCCCGGCACTCAGCTCGCGTCGAGCTCCGATATCAGCCGCTTCGGGGCGATCACCCGGTAGCTCTCCTCGACCCAGTCGCACAGCAGCTCCGCCGCCGGAGCCCCTTTCTCCTCCAGCGGGATGCGGACCCAGCCGGCCCTGCCCAGGCCGTGACCGGCGGGCTCGGCGCCGGGGGGGGGGCAGGGCGTGGGCATGAGCCTCGTCGTCCTTGAGCTTCACCGTGACGCCGAGCGGACAGCTGCCGTCGTCGACCCCGAGGAAGACGAACACCTTCTTGTTGACCTTCGCGACGCTCTCGCCCCAGGGGCTGTATCGATATGCGGCTCCGCCGCGTGGCTCGACGGCACCCGGCAGCCCCAGAGCGAACTCGCGCACTTTCTCCCACTTCTTCAGGGCATTTTCGGTCACGGTCACCGCTTACCTCCGGGCTCCTCGTCGGGCTCCGCACCCCTCACGCTAGCCTCGGCCACCGACAACGGCGCGTGCTGCGGACGAGGGGTGTCATGAGCAGGCTGAATGGGGCGGACCGCCCGTACGACATCGTGCTCTTCGGGGCCACGGGCTTCGTCGGGACGCTCACCGCGCGGTACCTCGCCGAGCACGCGCCCGAGGGGCTGCGCTGGGCGATCGCGGGCCGCAGCGAGCGGAAACTGGAGCAGCTGCGCGAGCTGCTGCCCGGCGGTGAGCACGTCGGGGTGGAGCGGGCGGACGTGGCCGACCCGGCCTCGTTGCGCGCACTCGCCGAGCACGCGCGCGTGGTGGCGACGACGGTGGGGCCGTACGTGACGTACGGCGAGGAGCTGGTCGCCGCCTGCGCGGACACCGGGGCCGACTACCTGGATCTGTGCGGTGAGCCCGAGTTCGCGGACCTGACGTACGTCCGCCACGACGCACGCGCGCGTGAGACCGGTGCCCGGCTGGTGCACGCCTGCGGCTTCGACTCCGTCCCCCACGACCTGGGCGCGTACTTCACCGTCCGGCAGCTGCCGGAGGGAGTGCCGCTGACGGTGGACGGGTTCGTGACGGCGGACGCCACGTTCTCGGGCGGTACGTTCGCGTCGGCGCTCAACCAGTTCTCGCGGGTGCGCCCGATGCTGGCGGCCGAGCGGGACCGCAAGCGGAACGAGCCGCGTCTGGTGGGCAGGCGGGCCGCAGCTCCCACGGGGCTGCCCCGGTTCGCGAAGGAGATCGGCGCGTGGGCGCTGCCGCTGCCCACCATCGACGCCCAGATCGTGGGCCGTTCGGCGAAGGCCCTGGAGCGGTACGGCCCCGACTTCCGCTACCGGCACTACGCGGCGGTGCGGCACCTGCCCGTCGCGGCGGGCGGGATCGCGGCCGTCGGCGGCATCTTCGCGGCCGCCCAACTGCCGCCCGTACGGCGCTGGTTGTCGGACCGGCTCAAGCCCGGCGAGGGCCCGAGCGCCGAGAAGCGTGCGAAGAGTTGGTTCAAGGTCCGCTTCGTGGGCGAGGGCGGCGGGCGCCGGGTGTTCACGGAGGTCGCGGGCGGCGACCCCGGTTACGACGAGACGGCCAGGATGTTCGCCGAGTCGGCTCTGTCGCTGGCCTTCGACGACCTTCCGCCGACGGCCGGCCAGGTGACCACGGCGGTCGCGATGGGCGACGCGCTGACCGAGCGTCTGCGCGGGGCCGGCATCACCTTCCGGGTCGTCGCGAGCCGGTGAACCCGACCTACAGCGACCACCCCGCCACCGTGTAGATCATCCCGCCGATCCAGCCGAGCCCCGCCAGCACGGCGAGGACCAGCGCGGCCGTGACGGCGCGCTCGACGGGACGGTTGGGGTCGGCGAGGGGCTTCGGGGCTCGGTGCGTCGTCATGCGGCACAGCCTGCCGACCGCCGGACCGCGCCCACATCCGTACGGGTACTCAGTCCACGTACTCAGACGGCACCGGGCGCGCACGCGGGTCAGTGGCGCGGCGTCGCCTCCTGAAGCGCCCGGCGGCACAGCGCGTCCGCTCTGCGGGTCGTCTCCGGGAGGCGGTAGGCGGGGGTCAGCGCCAGGGTGTGGGCGCAGGCGTTGTCGAGGCTCACCCGATGGCCGACGGACACGAAGACCGGTTTGACGGCGTCCCGGGTGCGCAGGGCGCGGCCGACCTCGTCGCTGCCCGCCAGGAGCGGTGTCGTACTGCCGCGCGCGGTGCCCGGATCGTCGTGGGCGAAGGTGAAGGGGTTCTTGGCGACGCCGATCGTGGGCAGGCCCGTCAGGACGCCGAGGTGGCTGGCGAGGCCGAAGCGGCGCGGGTGGGCGAGGCCGTACCCGTCGCAGACGACCAGGCCGGGCGGGCACGGAAGGGCGTCCAGGGCGGCGAGGACCGTGGGGATCTCCCGGAAGGCCAGCAGGCCCGGCACGTACGGGAAGGAGATCCGGCCGACGGCCGTCGCCTCGGCCACGACCTCCAGACTCGCCGCGTCCAATACGACCGCCGCGGCCGCGACGACGTCCCGCTCGTCGTCGTACGCCACGTCCACGCCGGTGACATGGCCCGTACCGGGCGGCGGTCCCGGCTCGTCGTGCACCACCCGCCCCCGCAGCTCGTCCTGAACGGCGCGGGCCTCGTCCTCGGTCGCGGGCCAGCCCGCGGGAATGCGTACGGTCGTCATGATGAGGACGAGCGTACGGTCGTCACGACGGGGACGGTCGTACGGGCCCGCACCGGCCGGCGTAGGCTCGCGATCATGTTCGTACTGGAGCTGACCTACACCGCCCCGCTGGACGCCGTCGACGGACTCCTTGAGGCCCATGTGGCGTGGCTGGACGAGCAGTTCGACAAGGGCGTCTTCCTCGCGGCCGGGCGCAAGGAGCCCCGCGACGGCGGGATCATCCTCGCCATGGTCAAGGACCGCGCACGGGCCGAGGAGATCACCGCCGGAGACCCGTTCTCGACCGGCGGCGTGTGCACGTACCGCATCATCGAGTTCGAGGCGACCCGGACGGCCCCGGCGCTGGAGCAGTACCGCGCGACGTCCGGCTGAACCGCGCGGCTCAGCCCTTCTTCGCGTTCAGCGCGCGCTGCAGCTGGTCCTTGTTCATGTTCGAACGGCCTTCGATGCCGCGCTGCTTGGCCTCGTTGTACAGCTGGTCGCGGGTCGGGCCCTGGGAACCCTGACCCGAGCGCTGTCCGCCCCGCTTACCGGACGACATGTCCTGGGTCGACGTACGGCTCGCGCTCTTCGACTCGCCGGACCGGGCCCGTTCCTTGTTGACGGTCCGGGCCGCGATCTCCTTGGCGCGTCCGGCGCTCTCGCCCCGGTCCTGTGCGCTCTCCTTGATGTGCTCGTACTGGCGCTCCCGCTTGGAGTTCGAGCCTGCGGGCATGGTCGCTCACTCCTCTCGCCGTCACGACTGCCGCAGTCACGACCGTCACGGTCACCACTGCCGCAGCCGGCGACCGAGTACCCGTATTCGCGTTTTATGCGTCACCGTTCCAGGCGCGCCACCCGTCCCTGCTCCCCCGCGGCCCAGCAGCCGAGGTCGGCGGTGCAGTCCACGGTGTCGTACGAGCCGGTGTCGACCGTCCGCCAGGTGCGGCCGCCGTCGGTGGTCAGATCGGTGCCGGTGGGGCCGACCGCGAGGGCCGCGGTGCGGCTGTGCGGGAGCCAGGCGGCACCGGAGCGGTAGGCGGACGGCGGCTCGGCGGCGGGCTGCCAGGTTCGGCCGCTGTCGCCGGTACGTGCGGCGGCCTGCGGCGAGGGCTGGTCGGGCCGGTAGTCTCCGCCGACGGCGAGCCCGTGGGTGCGGTCGCGGAAAGCGAGTGCGAAGACGCCCTTGGCCGGATCGCCCGCCGGGATCGGTGTGTCGGCCGCCGTCCAGGTCCTGCCGCGGTCGCGGGAGTGCAGCACGCGCGCGTGTGCGCCACCGCCGGTGGCCAGCCAGGCGTCCGACGGGCCGGAGGCGACCAGGCACTGGCCGCTCGCCGCGAAGCCCGCCTCGCCGTCCAGCGCGGCCGGCATGCCGTCGCTCGGGAGCACCTTCCAGGAGCGACCGCCGTCGCCGGTCGACAGGATGCGGAACCTGCCGTCCACCGGGTCGCTCATCGCGAGGCCGTGGCGGCTGTCGAAGAAGGTGAGGCAGTCGTAGAACGCCTTGGCGTCGGTGTTGCGGAAGGACTCGGTCCAGGTCGCGCCGCCGTCATCGGTGCGGTACACGCGGGACGCCTCGCCCTCGCCGATGGCCAGCACCACGGCCCGCCGCGCGTCGAAGGCCTCGATGTCCCGGAACTGGAGGTCGGCGGCGCCCGGCGGCGAGACGTTCCGCCAGCTCGCCCCGCCGTCCGTGGTGCGCAGCACGGTGCCCCCGGTTCCGGCCACCCACGCGGTGTTCCGGCTGACGGCGGACAGCCCGCGGAAGCGCACGTCGCCCGCGCCGGTGTCCTTGAGCTCCCAGTGCGGCGCCCGGCTCCCCGGCTCCTGCGCCTGCGCGGGTACGGCGGTCAGGGCGGCCAGCGCCGCCGAGCACACCGCCCCCGCGGCCACCGTGCGAAACGTACGTCTCATTCGTCGCGTGTTCCCCAAGCGCCTCATGGCGGGCGAAGCTAGCCGACCGCCCGGGCGCCGTCCAGATGGCCGCGGTCGCCACAAGTGCCCATCGGGAAACGGTAAGTGGACCTTGTCACTCCTGTGAATGGATGCGGTGACGGAGGTCACTCGGATTTCAGATGCACGGATTGGCTGATTCCAGCGTCTCTAGCAGTGCCGGACCGATCCGCCCGGAAGCCCGTCCAGCCGTCACAAGGGAGCAGGCGTTGTCCACCGTCATCGAGCAGCCCGTAGAGGCCCGTCTCGTCGCCGCCGCGCCTCGTATGTCGAGCATCCCGGCGAAGCTGCACTACGACCGACGCGACCCGTTCGCAGTCCGCATGACCTTCCCCGCCCCGGCCACCCTGGAGGGCGTGGACGTCTGCTGGACCTTCTCGCGCGAACTCCTCACGGCCGGCCTGGAGGAGCCCGAGGGCCAGGGCGACGTGCGTGTGCGGCCGTACGGCTACGAGCGCATCGTCCTGGAGTTCCACGCCCCCGAGGGCACCGCCGTCGTCCACGTCCGCTCGGACGAGATTCGCCGTTTCCTCGACGCCACGAACAATTTGGTCCCCGTCGGCCTGGAGCACCTGCAGCTGGACCTGGACCACGACCTGGCGGAGCTGATGCGGGAGGCGTGACGCGTGGCGCGTGGCGCTCCGCTGGTGGGGGCGCGATGCGCCGTGTGTCGGCTGCGCGGCCGTCGTGGCTGGTCGCGCAGTTCCCCGCGCCCCTTCGGGGCACGGCATGTACGGGAGGCGCCACAAGCGCCTCACTCGCCGGTCGCCACCGCGACCGCCGTCAGTGACGCGGTCAGGGCCGTGTGCACCTCCGTGACGACCTTCCGCAGCGCGGGCGCCGCCGCTCCGGCCCGCTCGGTCAGCGCCTCCACGCGCGCCGCGTGGCGTTCGCGGTCGCCGGCCGGCACGAGCGCGGGCAGCTCCGCGGCGGCGGCCAGGGCGACCACGGCCGCATCCCGGTCGCAGACCTCGGCGCCCGGCACCGGGCCGTCGAGCACCCGCCGCGCCTCCACGCGCAGCGCGTCCACGACGGCGGGCTGCTCCAGTACGTGCTCCACGCTCGGGAAGACCCCGAGGACCCGCTTCTTCACCGCCCGCAGATATCCCTGTGCGGTCAGCTGCTCCCGTACGGCGTCCAGGGTCACGCGCGCGTGGAGGGTCACCCACGTCCGCCACCGGTGCGGCCGGGACTCCCGGATCAGCTCCAGAAGGCCGTCGAGGGCTGCGTCCCCGGTGGCGGAGTCCATGTCGACGGGTGTGGCGATGCCGTCCTCGTCCGTGAGCAGACCGCGCTGGGCCAGTTCGGTGAGGGCACCGGCCCGCACCAGCTGGGGGAGGCGGGCGGCACCGGTGACCTTGGTACTTTCCGTGTCCCAGGCCAGCAGACAGAGCCGGGCGGGCAGTGAGAGCGAGCCGTGGGGCACGGGGCCTCCTTAGCGAGGGCGGATCGGGGATCACGTTAATTCGTTGACAGCCGTCCCGGCCCTCTCCTACGGTGTACAACGGTTCTGTTGCCGTCGATTGGAGAGGGACGTTGCTCGTCTGAGGTCTGAGACACCGCGTCACACCCGTGAGGTGTGTCCGCCGCGTGCGACCTCGGCAGTCGAGCCGTCCTGACGGAGCAGGGCTCATTCCGTGCTTCAGGGCTCTCCTCTCCCGCCATTGGTCTGCTGGTCTGCGGTGTCTCGATACGCGTTTGCCCCTGACCGCATCAAGCAACCGCGAGGCCACATGTCTACTTCCATCACTTGTACGTCCCTTGCCTTCACCTGGCCCGACGGCACCCCTGTCTTCGAGGGTCTCGACGTCGCCTTCGGCCCCGGCCGCACCGGGCTCGTCGGCGTCAACGGATCAGGGAAATCAACCCTGTTGAAGCTGATCGCCGGTGAACTGACGCCGGCCGACGGCACCGTCCGCGTCGCGGGCGAGGTCGGCTACCTCCCGCAGAACGTCACGCTCGACACCCAGCTGCGTGTCGACGAGGTGCTCGGCATCGCCGCCCAGCGGGTCGCGCTGCACGCCATCGAGGCGGGCGACGTGGCCGAGGAGCACTTCGAGACGGTCGGCGACGACTGGGACGTGGAGGAACGCGCCCTCGCCACACTCGGCGAACTCGGGCTCGGCCAGATCGAGTTGGACCGCACCATCGGAGAGGTGTCGGGCGGTGAGTCGGTGCTGCTGCGGCTGGCGGCACTGCTGCTGAGCCGCCCGGACATCCTGCTCCTTGACGAGCCGACGAACAACCTCGACCTGTACGCACGCAGGCGGCTGTACGCGGCCGTCGCGTCCTGGCCGGGGGTGATGGTCGTGGTCAGCCACGACCGTGAACTCCTGGAACTGGTCGACCAGATCGCCGATCTGCGCTCCGGGGAGGTCACCTGGTACGGCGGCAACTTCTCCGCGTACGAGGAGGTTCTGGCCGGCGAGCAGGAGGCGGCCGAGCGGATGGTGCGCGTCGCGGAGGCCGACTTCCGCAAGCAGAAGCGCGAACTGGTCGACGCGCAGGTCAAGTTGGCCCGCCGTAAGCGGTACGGGCAGAAGATGTTCGAGCAGAAACGCGAGCCGAAGATCGTCATGGGGGCACGCAAGCGCGCGGCGCAGGAGTCCGCGGGCAAGCACCGCATCATGCACGAGGAGAAGCTCACCGAGGCCAAGGAGCGGCTCGACGACGCGGTGGACGCCGTACGGGACGACGACGAGATCCGCGTCGACCTGCCGTACACGGCCGTACCGCCGGGCCGTACGGTCCTCACCCTGATGGACCTGGAGCTCGCCTACGGGGCGCGCGTGGCGGGCGGGCTCGACCTGCGCGGCCCGGAGCGGGTCGCGCTGATCGGGCGCAACGGCGCGGGCAAGACGACGCTGCTGCGAACGATCGCCGGGGAGCTGGAGCCGGTGTCGGGCGAGGCGCACGCGCATGTGCCGCTCCGCTTCCTGCCGCAGCGGCTCGACGTGCTCGACGGCGAACTGTCCGTCGCGGAGAACGTGGCCCGGTTCGCGCCGGGCGCCACCAACAACCGGGTTCGGGCCCGACTGGCCCGCTTCCTGTTCCGGGGCGCCCGCGCCGACCAGAAAGCGGCCACGCTGTCCGGCGGCGAACGCTTCCGGGCGGCGCTGGCCGCGCTGATGCTGGCCGAGCCCGCACCGCAGCTGCTCATGCTCGACGAGCCGACCAACAACCTCGACATGGCGAGCGTCCGGCAGCTGACCACGGCCCTGGAGTCCTACGAGGGAGCGCTGGTCGTGGCCAGTCACGACCTGCCGTTCCTGGAGTCCATCGGCATCACCCGGTGGCTGCTGCTCGACGGCGAGCTGCGGGAGACGGCTCCGGAGGAGGTGGGGTAGCGCATCTCGGGAGGGGCACAGCCTGGCAACGGGGGGTTTTGTGTCCATGGATCCGCGCTGCATGATGGCGGACCGGGCCCCACAAGGGCCCGGTTCGCCGTTCCGCCTACCCGGTCCGCCGTTCCGCCTACACGAAAGGCCCCTCGTGCCCAGCAAGAAGGCCCTCGTCCGCCGCCCCAGCCCGCGCCTCGCCGAGGGTCTGGTGACGCACGTCGAGCGGGAGAAGGTCGATACCGCTCTTGCGGTGGAGCAGTGGGAGGCCTACGTGGAGGCGCTGCGCACCCACGGCTGGGAGACCGTCGAGGTGGCTCCGGAGGACGACTGCCCCGACTCGGTGTTCGTCGAGGACACGGTCGTCATGTACCGGAACGTCGCGCTGATCACCCGGCCCGGCGCCTCCTCCCGTCGCGACGAGACGGCCGGGGTCGAGGAGGCCGTGGCACGCCTCGGCTGCTCGGTGAACTGGATCTGGGAGCCGGGCACCCTGGACGGCGGAGACGTGCTGAAGATCGACGACACGATCTACGTCGGCCGGGGCGGGCGCACCAACGCGGCCGGCGTGCAGCAGCTGCGGGCCGCCTTCGAGCCACTGGGGGCGCGCGTCGTCGCCGTGCCGGTGAGCAAGGTGCTGCACCTGAAGTCGGCGGTCACGGCGCTGCCCGACGGGACGGTCATCGGGCACATCCCCAAGGTGGACCGGCCGGCGCTGTTCCCGCGTTTCCTGTCGGTGCCCGAGGAGGCCGGCTCCCATGTGGTGCTCCTCGGGGGCAGCAAGCTGCTGATGGCGGCGAGCGCCCCGAAGACTGCGGAACTGCTCGCCGATCTCGGTCACGAGCCGGTCGTGGTGGACATCAGCGAGTTCGAGAAGCTCGAGGGCTGTGTGACATGCCTCTCGGTCCGCCTGAGGGACCTGTACGCCTGACGGGTGATCGACTCACCCTTTCACCCCTGGGACCTGCGCTCCCTGAGGCTCCGGCAGATCCTTGGATGCCCTAGGAAACATGTGCTGATCAGGGATCTTTACAGGGCACTTAACCTACGGCAACGTAACCTACGGTTTCGTAGCCTACGCTTTCGTAAGTTCCGGCACCGCTCGCCGGATTGTTCCACTTTGCCGTACGTCCCCTGGAGCTCCTGTGACGATCACTTCCCCGCACCTCGGCAGCACTTCCGTCTGGACCGACGCCCGACTGCTGTACGCCCTGGAGGAAGTGGTCGAGACGGAACTCAACCGGCATCTCAAGGTCGCCAAGGACTGGATGCCGCACGAGTACGTGCCGTGGTCGGACGGACGTAACTTCCCCGGTCTCTTCGAGGACGGCGAGGCCTGGGACAAGGAGCAGTCCAAGGTCACCGAGCTCGGCCGGATCGCGCTGGTCGTGAACCTCCTCACCGAGGACAACCTGCCCAGTTACCACCACGAGATCGCCTCGCTCTTCGGCCGCGACGGCGCCTGGGGCACCTGGGTGCACCGCTGGACCGCGGAGGAGGGCCGGCACGGCATCGTGATGCGCGACTACCTGCTCGCCTCGCGCGCGGTGGACCCCGACAAGCTGGAAGCGTTCCGCATGGCCCACATGAGCGAGGGCTTCGAGTCGGACAACCGTCACTCGATGCTGCACTCGGTCGCCTACGTCGCCTTCCAGGAGCTGGCCACCCGCGTCTCGCACCGCAACACGGGCCACCAGTCGGGCGACCCGGTCTGCGACCGCATGCTGGCCCGCATCGCGACCGACGAGAACCTGCACATGGTCTTCTACCGCAACCTCCTCAAGGCGGCGTTCGACCTCGCGCCCGACCTCACCATGCAGGCCGTGCGCGACGTGATCGTCAACTTCCGGATGCCCGGCCACGGCATGCCCGGCTTCGAGCGGGCCGCCGCGCAGATGGCGATCGGCGAGGTCTACAACATGCGCATCCACCACGACGACGTGCTCCAGCCTGTGCTGCGCCACCTGAAGGTCCTGGAGATCGACGGCCTCGGCCCCGAGGGCCTTCAGGCACAGGAAGAACTCGGCCTGTACATGGGCGGGCTGGACGCGGAGGCCCTGAAGTTCGACGAGAAGCTGGCGGCACGCAAGGCGCGGATGGCGGCGCGCGCTGCCGGCTGACGGCACAACCGACTGCGGATGACGACGAGGCCGGTACGCGCGTGCGTACCGGCCTCGTCGTCGCGTACGGATGCGGCGACGGCGCCCGCCGGGACGCGGTGCGTCAGTGCGCCGTGCGCCTGAGCTCCAGCCGTTCCTTCTCCGACAGCCCGCCCCAGACGCCGAAGCGTTCGTCGTTCCGCAGCGCGTACTCGAGGCAGGTGGGCCGCATCTCACACATGCCGCAGATGCGCTTCGCCTCACGCACCGAGCTGCCCGGCTCGGGAAAGAAGAAATCCGCCCCGGTCTGCGCACACAGAGCCTGGGCCTGCCAGGCGAGGTCGGCCGGGGTGATCGTGTCGATGTGCATGAGCCAGATCCTGGCGCGCGGCGAAAAACGTTCGATCAACGCGGAATCAACGCCGCGCCCCAGGGTCCGCGGCCACCCTGATGGTGCCGCCCTCGCACACCGTGGCACACGGCGGCGCGCGGAAGGAGGCGAAAGCCGTTCCGGCAGCGATTGTCAGTGGGCGGTGCAAGACTCGGCAGTGCAGAGGACGGGACCCTTCCAAGGAGGGCAAGGATGCTCACCACCCGTTTCGTCAACGGCGCTCCCAACTGGCTCGACGTCGGCACATCCGACATCGACGGCGCCATCTCCTTCTACGGCGGTCTCTTCGGCTGGACCTTCCAGTCGGCGGGCCCCGACGCCGGTGGTTACGGCTTCTTCCAGCTGGACGGCAGGACCGTGGCGGGCGGGGTGCAGACCACGCCCGAGCAGGGCCCGCCGTCCTGGACCGTGTACTTCCAGAGCGCGGACGCCGAAGCCACCGCCAAGGCTGCCGAGCAGGCGCACGGCAGCGTGCTCATGCGGCCCATGGACGTGATGGGCGAGGGCCGCATGGCGATCATCGCCGACAAGGCGAGCGTGCCGTTCGGCATCTGGCAGCCGGGCCGGACCAAGGGCATCGACGTGGCGAGCGAGACCGGCACCCTCACCTGGGTCGAGCTGTACACCCCGGACATCGCCGCGGCGGCCTGGTTCTACCACGAGACACTCGGCCTGGAGACGGCCGCGGTGCCCTTCCCCGGGGGCACGTACACCACCCTCAACCCCGCCGGGGGCGGCGAGGACTCCATGTTCGGCGGCATCGTCCCCCTGGCCGACGACCCGGTCGAGAACAGCCCGTACTGGCTGCCGTACTTCGAGGTCGCCGACGCGGAGGCCACCGTGACCAAGGCACGAAACCTGGGCGCCGCGGTCCGCATGCCGGCCACGTCCATCGAGGGAGTGGGAAGCATCGCCAAACTCACCGACCCACACGGCGCAAGGTTCGCGGTGATCAAGAGCGCGTCCCTCTAGGGGCGGAACAGTATCGACACCCGGCTCCGCCACGGGGGCGGGACTACATCGATATGCGGCTCCGCCACGGGGCAGGCGGGACTGTATCGATACGCGGCTCCGCCGCGAGGGCGCGACCAGCAGCGATCCGACGACCCATCGCTGCCCCCTCAACGCAGCGCACAAGGAGACACGCCGCACCAAAACCCCCTAGGGGCGCGGGGAACTACGCGACCAGCCACCACAAACCCGCAGACGACAACCGCCCCACCGCGCCCCCACCCACAGAGCGCCACAAGGAGACACGCCGCACCACAACCCCCCAGGGGCACGGGGAACTGCGCAACCAGCCACCACGGACCCGCAGACGGCAGACGGCAGACGGCAGACGGCAGACGGCAGACGGCAGACGGCCCATCGCGGCCCCACCAGCGGAGCGCTACGCGGAGGCGCGCCGTACCAGCGTCGTCGGCAGTACCACGCTGGCCGGCGCCTCAGCGACACCCTGCTCCCCCGCCCCGGCGCCGACACGTGCGCCCACGCGCCGCAGCAGCAGCCGCGCCATCAACCGCCCCATCTCCTCGATGTCCTGACGGACCGTCGTGAGGGGCGGATCGGTCTGCTCGGCGACCGGCAGCATGTCGTCGAACCCGATCACGGCGACATCGTCGGGCACCCCACGCCCCCGCTCACGCAGCACACGCAGTGCACCCGCGGCGGTGAGGTCGTTGGCGGCGAACACGGCGTCCACGTCGGGCCGGCGGTCCAGGAGTTGCCGCATCGCCCGCTCACCCCCGCCCGGGGTGAAGTCGCTCTCGACGATCAGCTTGGGGTCGGCGTCGACCATGACGTCCCGGAACCCGTCGAGCCGGTCCGCCGCGGACGTCTGGTCGAGGGGGCCGGTGATGTGCGCGATCCGGGTCCGGCCGAGGCCCACGAGATGGCGTACGGCCTCACGGGCGCCACCGCGGTTGTCGCAGTCGACGTACACCGCGCTGCCGCGGCCGTCGCGGCCGTCGCTCCAGCCGGGCCGGCCGCCGAACACGGTCGGCACACCGGCATGCTGGATCAGGCCGGGCAGCGGGTCGTCGAGGTGCAGAGAGAAGACGAGCGCGCCGTCGACATGGCCTCCGGCGAGATAGCGGCCGACGCGGACGTGATCGTCCCGGCCCTCGGTGAGGAGGAGCACGAGCTGGTTGTCCTGGGCCGTCAACTCCTTGCTGATGCCGCGGAGTTGAAGCGCGAAGAAGGGGTCGGCGAAGACGCGGGCCTCCGGCTCGGCGATGACCACGGCGATGGCGTCATGTCGTCGCGTCACCAGGCTGCGGGCGGCCTGGTTGGGCACGTACCCGAGTTCCTCCACCGCGCGCCGGACCCGGGCGACGAGGGGTTCCCTGACCCCGTCCCCGCCGTTCACCACACGTGAGACGGTGGCCCGGGAGACACCCGCCCTGGCGGCCACGGCCTCCAGCGTGGGGCGCGGCGCTGTGTCGGTCACTTCGGGCTCCTCCTCGGCGGCTGCGGATCAGGATAGCTCCGCGTGGGCGAGGAGGTGAGAGCGCTCTCGGCCCGGCGGGCGGCCGCCGGAGCCCGTCAGTGCCGGTGCGCCGCCCCGTGCTCGTGGGGCTCGTATCCCGGAATCGTGCCGTCCGGCTTCTTCACCAGGAACAGCCCGACCATCCCCATGTCGGAGTGGCTCTGGACATGGCAGTGGTACATCCACGCGCCCGCCCCGACGCCCTCCCCCGCGAGCACCTGGAAGCCGAAGGAGTCGGCCGGACCCACGATCTTGTTGTCGATGACCTGGCTCGGGTCGTCCGGGCCCGTGAGCATGCCGGTGCGGTTGTCGGCCCAGCGATGTCCGTGCAGATGGAACGTGTGGTAGTACTCGCCGTGCGTGATCATCACGAACTCGATCCGGTCGCCCACCGTGGCCTCGAAGTCGGGTCCGGTGTGCGGCGGCCGGTTGTTGATCGTCATGTCGTTGAAGACGATCGTGTACGTGCGGTCCGGCAGGACGTCTCCCTTGCGCCGGACGATCACGGGGCCGTAGAGGCCCTTGCGGATGCCGCCGGTGCCGTGTTCGGTGCCGACGACATGGTCGTGGTAGTGCCAGTAGCCCGCACTGCCCGCCCGCCAGGTGCCGTCGGAGCGGCGGCCGGGGGTGTGGGTGCGCCAGGTGTAGGTGCGGGTGCCGCCGGGTTCGACGTCGCTCTTGTTCAACTTCGTTCCGTCGCTGGAGACTTCGTAGTCCAGACCGTGGACGTGCAGGCTGGCGGCCACGTCCGTGGTGTTCTCGAACTCGATATGGAGGGTGTCGCCCTCGTTGAGTTCGATGAGTGGGCCGGGGATCGATGCCCTGCCCTTCTCGAAGCCGTAGCCCAGCTGCCCGTCGGCGAGCTTCTCGGCATACAGCCTGATGCGCTTGACCTCTCCCCCGGCCGGTGCGGTCCTGGCCGGCACGGGGGCGCCGGCGGCCTCGGAGGCCAGCGACAACGATGTCGCGACGGCCGCACCTCCCAGCAGCACACGCCGCCGATCGAAGCCTGGTCTGTCCATGCGGAACCCAACTCCCCACGTCGTTACGGGATGTGCGGAGACGTACCTGTGATGAACCTGTGAGACGGTACCGGCCGCCGAGCCGTTTATCCACACCGGGGACAAAGTTCGTGCCACTGCGGTCATAGGTATTGGCGAGTCATGCAAAGGGGTCTAGCTTCCTTGGCGTTGTTGCTGTGACCGAGGAGGTGCCCATGCACTTACGAGGGTTGAGCGCAGGAAGTACGAGACACACGAGAAGACGGGCCTGGGCGGCCACCGTGACGGCCGGGGTCCTCGGCGCCGGGCTGCTGTCGGGCCCCGTCGCGAACGCGCGCCCGGCGCCCGAGCCGTCCGCGACAACGATGTCCGTCACGTCGCCTCCGGGCGGCGCGCAGGTACGGGTGCTGGTCTTCTACGGTTCCGCGGCGGCCGGGGACGAGTCACCGGTCGTGAACGCCGGAATCGAGGCGATCGAGAAGATCGGCCTGTCGGGGCTCGCGGACCAGCGGTTCAGCACCGAGGCAACAGACGACGCCGAGGTCTTCACCGACGGGACCAGGCTGGGCCGTTACAACGCCATCGTGTTCCTGACCGGCGGCGGGGACATCCTCGACCCGGAGCAGGAGGCGGGACTCGAGGCGTACATGGAGGCGGGCGGCGGGTTCGTCGGTGTCCACGACGCGGCGCGCGCGGAGCCGTACTCCGACTGGTTCACCGGTCTGGTCGGCGCCAGGCCGGCCGCTTCCAGTCCAACCGCCGTGCAGCGGGCGGTCGTCGAGGTCGGCGACCGGCAGCATCCGGCGACCAAGGACCTGCCGCTGCAATGGAAGCGCCCCGATCTGTGGCCGAACTGGGTGAAGAACCCGTCCGGCGACGTGCACACCGTGGCGCGGGTGCGCGAGTCGACGTACAAGCCGGGTGCGAGCGCCAACGGCTGGGACCATCCGGTCAGTTGGTGCCGTGATTATGACGGCGGGCGCTCCTTCTACACGGGCATGGGCGGCACGGTGGCGTCGTACGACGAGACGGACTTCCGTGACCATCTGCGCGGTGCGCTGCTGTGGACGACCCGGCTGGTGCAGGCCGACTGCAAGGCCACGATCAACGCCAACTACAAGGCGGAGCGCCTCACCCAGCCCAACCGGCCCGGCCTCAGCGACCAGATCGGTGAGCCGCACGGCCTGGTCACCGCGCCCGACGGACGCGTGCTCTACATCGGGCGCGGCGGCGCCGACTCCTCCCAGCCCGTGATCACCGACTGGAACAACCCGGACGTCGGCAAGGGCAAGGGACAGGTCCATGTCTACGATCCGAAGACCAAGAAGGTGACCCTGGCAGGCGAGTTGACCGTCTTCGGCAACAAGGGCGGCGGCGACGAGCTGACCAAGGTCGAGGAGGGTCTGCTCGGCATCGAGCTCGACCCGGGCTTCGAGCAGAACGGCTGGGTGTATCTGCACTACACGCCCCACTCGCAGCTGAACCGCGACACACAGACCGCCGAGCGGCGCGTCTCCCGCTTCACACTGGACCTCGCCACCAACAGGCTGGACCTGGGCAGCGAGAAGGTGCTGCTCAAGTGGCCGGTGCAGGTGCACAGTTGCTGTCACGCGGGCGGCGGGATGACCTGGGACTCCAAGGGCAACCTGTACATCGCGACCGGTGACAACAACTCCAGTGGTTTCAGCGACGGTTACTCCGGCAACAACCCGCAGCCCAGCTACAAGGGCGTGTCCTTCGCCGACGCGCGCCGCACGGCCGGCAACACCCACAACCTCAACGGCAAGATCCTGCGCATCCACCCGGAGCCCGACGGGACGTACACCCTCCCCGCGGGCAACCTCTTCACCGGCAGGGAGACCGACGAGGGCGGCGGCAAGACGCGCGGCGAGATCTATGTGATGGGGGTCAGGAACCCCGCCCGCATCTTCGTCGACAAGCAGACGGACGCCCTCTACGCGGGCTGGGTCGGTCCGGACGCGGGCGCGCCGTCGACGACCTGGGGGCCGGCCAAGTACGACACGTTCGCCGTCATCACCAAGGCGGGCAACCGGGGCTGGCCGTACTGCATGGGCAACAAGCAGCCCTACCGGGACCGTAATCTGCCGGACCCGTCGAAGCCGCTCGGCTGGTACGACTGCGACCACCCGAGGAACGAGTCGCCGAACAACGACGGCCTCGTCCAGCTCCCCCCGGTCACCGGCAACAACATCTGGTACTCGCCCCAGGGCGGCGCCCCGGACTATCCGCGCGACGCGAACGGTGTCCCCTCCTACAAACAGGACGAGGCCACCTATCTGCTGCCGTGGCTCAAGGGCGGCGGCCAGGCGGCCATGAACGGACCGGTCTATCGCTACGACGCGGCGAGTACCAGCTCGGCCAAGTGGCCCTCGTACTGGGACGGCAAGTGGTTCGTCGGTGACTTCTACGACGCCGACCAGCCGCGCAACGCGGTCGTGACCGATCCGAGGACGCAGGGCGAGGGCGGTCTGCCGGTGCACTCGGAGTCGTTGAAGAAGATCGTGCCGATCGGCAACGACGGGATCAAGAACCTCATGGACTGGAAGTTCGGTCCGGACGGGGCGCTGTACGTCCTCGACTACGGGCGCGGCTTCTTCACCTCGGACTCCAAGTCGGCGCTGTGGCGGGTCACTTACACGGGCGGCGGGCCCACTCCGGCCGCAGGTCAGCTGGCGAGAGGAGGCCGGTCATGAGGCCGGTGACGCGGCAGCGAAGAGCCCTGACAGCCCTGTTGGCCGGCCTGCTCATGATGCTGGGGCTCCGGACGACCGCCGGCGCACAGCCCGAACGGACGGCCCCCGCCGCCGCTGCCGCTCAGGTGCTCACCTGGACCGCGGGCGACGGCATCACCCAGTACGTCTCGGCGCCGACGACGGCGGTCGCGGGTACGGCGACCATCGTCTTCGAGAACAGCGCGGCGACCGGCAACACCACCGGAATGCCGCACACGTTGACGTTCGAGACGTCGGACCCGGAGTACAACAACGACGTCCGGCTCAACATCCTCGCCAACCCGAACGACGACCAGGGCGGCCGCCACACCGCCGAGGTCACGCTCACCCCGGGCCGCTACTTCTACCACTGCACCATCCCCGGTCACGGGCAGATGCAGGGCATCCTGGTGGTGACCGGGGGCGGCGGCGAGGACACCACAGCCCCCGGGACGACAGCCCAGGTGACCGGCACGCGCAACGCGCAGGGCGAGTACGTAGGGTCGGCGAGCGTGGCGATCACCGCGACCGACGAGGCGGGCGGCTCCGGCGTCGACCGGATCGAGTACGCGATCGGGGACACGGGTGCCTGGCAGCCGTACACCGCCCCGGTCGTCGTCGATCAGGTCGGGAGCCACAAGGTCCGCTACCGGGCCCTCGACAAGGCGGGCAACGTGTCCGCCGAGAAGAGCGCCGAGTTCACGGTCGTCGCACCACCGACCGACGACACCACAGCGCCGCAGACCTCGGCGACGGTCAGCGGTGAGCGCAACGCCGACGGGGCGTATGTCGACATGGCCACCGTCACCGTGTCCGCCTCCGACACCGGGTCCGGCGTCAACACGATCGAGTACGCGGTCGGCTCCGGCTCCTGGCAGCCGTACACCATGCCCGTGATGGTGCACCAGCCCGGCACACACGCCGTGCGCTACCGCGCCACCGACAAGGCGGGCAACGTGTCGGCCGAGAAGAGCGTCGAGTTCACGGTGGTCGCGGCTCCCGCGCAGGACACGACCCCGCCGGTGACCGGTGCGACCGTCGGCGGCACTCGCAACTCCGACGGGGCGTACGTGGGCAGCGCCAAGGTGACGGTGAGCGCCACGGACGAGGGCGGTTCGGGCGTCGCAGGCGTCGAGTACTCGCTCGACGGCGGGCCCTACCTGGCCTACAGCGCGCCCGTGGTCGTCGACCGGGCCGGTACCCACAGCGTCGCCTACCGGGCCGGCGACAAGGCCGGGAACACGTCGGCGGCGCTCACGGTGAGCTTCACGGTCGTGCCCGGCGGCGGGGTCCCGGCACCCAACTGCCCGGAGCACGACGAGCGGTTGACGGTCTTCGTGGGCACGGTCGACTCGGGTGTGCCGAACCGGGTGACCGACAACCGGTGCCGGATCAACGAGTTGATCGAGGACGAGAAGGAGTGGACGTCGAACGCGCTGTTCCTCAAGCACGTGAAGACGGTCCTCGACAAGCTGGTCAGGGAAGGGGTCGTAGACCGGCGCGAGTACGACGCCGTCCGGAAGGCGGCCCGACAGTCCGGGATCGGCAAGCCCGGCCAGACCGACGGCTACCGCCCGATCCTCGACGGGAGCGCGGCCTCCTTCGCCAAGTGGGAGCAGGTGGGAGGCGGTTCGTTCGGCCTCAACGCCGACGGTTCGATCACCAGCGGCACCGCCACGGACGGCCTGGGCATGCTGTGGTTCCCGCAGCGCAAGTACGGGGACTTCTCCCTCCGCCTCCAGTGGCGGGACGACGCTCCGGGCACGGGCAACGCCAACTCGGGCGTGCTCGTCCGCTTCCCCTGGATCCACGACCATCCGGAGGAGTCACGGCCGGAGTGGGCGGCCATCAAGTACGGGCACGAGGTCCAGGTGCTCGACCGGCCCGACGGCGACATGTACAAGACGGGCTCGGTCTACGGCTTCGACCGGGTCGGGCTCGCCGGTGCGGGCGTGACCCAGAAGGGCACCTGGAACGACTACGAGATCCGCGTGGTCGACCAGCACTACTCGGTCTACCGCGACGGCGTGCTGATCAACGAGTTCGACAACACCGGCGGCCAGGACTTCTCTCCGCCGCGCTCGGACGACCCGGGCACGGACGGGCGGCGGTTCGCCTCCGGCTACATCGGACTGCAGGTGCACAGCACGACGGACGTGATCTCCTACCGGGACATCCGGATCAAGGAGCTGTAGGTCCCGACGGAGGCGCCTCGGCCGGGGGCGCCTCCTTCGCGGAGGCCTTCTTCGGGGAGGCCTTCTTCGCCTTGCTCGGCTGCACCCGCTTCGGCTCGCCCGGCATCTTCGGGTACTCCGGCGGGTAGGGCAGATCGCCCAGCCCGTGATCGCGCTCGTCGCGGCGGGCGAGTTCGAGCAGATCCTCCAGTGAGAACCGGTGCTCGTCCATGTCCGCGTGCACGTCGCCGAGTTCGGCGAAGCGCGCGGGCATGGTCGCGATGTCGAAGTCCTGCGGATGGGCGACCCCGACCTCGTCCCAGCGCAGCGGCGCCGAGACGGGGGCGTGCGGGCGGGGGCGTACGGAGTAGGCGGAGGCGATGGTGCGGTCCCTGGCCGTCTGGTTGTAGTCGACGAAGATGCGCTCGCCCCGCTCCTCCTTCCACCACTTGATGGTCACCTGCTCCGGCATCCGCCGCTCCAGTTCCCTGCCCACCGCGATGGCGGCGCGCCGGACCTGGGTGAAGGTCCAGCGCGGCTCGATGGGCACGAAGACGTGCAGGCCGCGGCCGCCGGAGGTCTTGGGGAAACCGCGCAGGCCGCCGAACTCGTCGAGGACGGCGCGCAGTTCGTGGGCGGCGCGGACGGCGTCGTCGAAGTCGGTGCCGGGCTGTGGGTCGAGGTCGATGCGGAGTTCGTCGGGGCGGTCGACGTCGGCGCGCCGCACCGGCCAGGGGTGGAAGGTGAGGGTGCCGTACTGGGCGGCCCACACGACGGCGGCCTCCTCGGTGGGGCACATCTCGTCCGCGCTGCGACCGCTGGGGAAGGTGATGTGGGCGGTCGGGATCCAGTCGGGCATGTTCTTGGGCGCCCGCTTCTGGAAGAAGTTCTCACCCGTCACGCCGTCCGGGTAGCGCTCCAGGGTGGTGGGCCGGTCGCGCAGGGCGCGCAGGATGCCGGGGCCCACGGCGACGTAGTACCGGGCGAGGTCCAGCTTGGTGAAACCGCGCTCGGGGAAGAAGATCTTGTCCGGGCTGGACAGCCGGACGGTGCGGCCGCCCGCCTCCAGTTCCACCGCTTCGCCCATGCGGCCACGGTAGGCGCACCTCGTACACCTCGCATACCGGGCGATTCATCGCGTATGCGAGCACAATCTAGGCATGGATCTCCCGGTGATGCCGCCCGTGAAGCCGATGCTCGCCAAGTCGGTGGCGAAGATCCCGCCGGACATGCAGTACGAGGCGAAGTGGGACGGGTTCCGGGCGATCGTCTTCCGCGACGGCGACGAGGTCGAGCTGGGCAGCCGTACGGGAAAGCCGCTGACCAGGTACTTTCCTGAGCTGGTGACGGCGGTGAAGGAGCGGCTGCCCGAGCGCTGCGTGCTGGACGGCGAGATCGTGATCGCTCGGGAGGGGCGGCTGGACTTCGACGCGCTGACCGAGCGCATCCACCCGGCCGACTCCCGGGTGCGGATGCTCGCAGGGAAGACCCCGGCGTCGCTCGTGGCCTTCGACCTGCTCGCGCTGGACAGCGAGTCGCTGCTCGACGTGCCCCTGACCGACCGGCGCGGCCTCCTGGTCAGGGCGCTGGAGGGCGTCACGGCCCCGGTCCATGTGGCGCCCGCGACGACCGACATCGACGTGGCGCGGCAGTGGTTCGAGCAGTACGAGGGAGCGGGCCTGGACGGTGTCATCGCCAAGCCGCTCACCCTGCGTTATCTCCAGGACCAGCGCGCCATGTTCAAGATCAAGCATGAGCGCACGGCGGACGTCGTCGTCGCCGGCTACCGCTTCCACAAGAGCGGCCCGGTCGTGGGCTCACTGCTGCTCGGCCTCTACGACGACCGGGGCACCCTGCAGCACGTGGGGGTGTCGGCCGCGTTCGCGATGAAGCGGCGCGCGGAGCTGGTGGAGGAGCTGGAGCCGCTGCGCCTTCAGGACGCCTCGGGCCACCCGTGGGCCGCCTGGTCCGACGAGGCGGCACACGAGACGGCCCGGCTGCCCGGCGCCCCCAGCCGCTGGTCGGGCAAGAAGGACCTGTCCTGGGTGCCGCTCACGCCGGAGCGGGTGGCCGAGGTGGCGTACGACCACATGGAGAACGGGGCTCGTTTCCGGCACACGGCGCGCTTCCGCCGCTGGCGCCCGGACCGGACCCCCGAGAGCTGCACCTATGCGCAGCTGGAAGAGCCGGTGCGCTACGACCTGGACGAGATCCTCAACTCCCCCGCGTGACTCAGGGCGTCATCAGCACCTTGACCGCGCCGTCCTGCTTGCGCTGGAACATCTCGTACGCGTGCGGCGCGTCCGTGAGGGGCAGCCGGTGGGTGGCGAAGTCGTCGACGCCGAGCGGGTCCTCGTCCGTGATGTACGGCAGGATCTCGTCGCTCCAACGGCGCACGTTGGCCTGGCCCATGCGGATCTGGATCTGCTTGTCGAACAGGGTCAGCAGCGGCAGCGGATCGGCCGTGCCGCCGTAGACGCCGCTGAGCGAGATGGTGCCGCCCCGGCGCACCAGTTCGATGGCGGTGTGCAGGGCGGCGAGCCGGTCGATGCTGAAGCGCTCGGCGAACGGGCCGGCGATCTTCCGGGGCAGCATGGCCGAGGCCTGCTGGGCCAGGCGTGCGGCCGCGCTGCCGTGTGCCTCGGTGCCGACGGCGTCGATCACGGCGTCCGGGCCGCGGCCGTCGGTCCGGTCGCGGATGGCCGTGACCAGCTCCTTCTCGTTGTCGAAGCTCCTGAGGTCAAACGTCTCTACGCCGCGCCCGTGCGCCCGGCGCAGCCGTTCGCTCACCAGGTCCACCCCGAACACCTGTCCGGCGCCGCGCACCTGGGCGACCCGGCAGGCCATGTCACCGATCGGCCCGAGGCCGAGCACGGCGACGCTGCCGCCTTCCGGGACGCTCGCGTACTCGACCGCCTGCCAGGCGGTGGGCAGTACGTCGGAGAGGTACACGAAACGGTCGTCGGGCGGCCCGTCCGGGACCTTGATCGGGCCGAACTGCGCCTGCGGCACGCGCAGGTACTCGGCCTGGGCACCCGGCACCGCGCCGTACAGACGGGTGTAGCCGAACAGGGCGGCGCCCATGCCCTCACTGGTCACCTGGGTCGTCTCGCACTGCGTCGGCAGCCCGGTCAGGCACATCCAGCAGTCGCCGCAGGCGATCTGGAACGGCACCACGACCCGGTCGCCCGCGGCGAGGTCCGGGACCCCGGCGCCGACCTCCTCGACGATGCCCATCGGTTCGTGTCCGAGGATGTCGCCCGGTGTCATGAACGGTGTGAGCACCTCGTACAGGTGCAGATCGGAGCCGCACAGGCCTGTCGAGGTGATGCGGATGACCGCGTCGGTCGGCTCCTGGATCCTCGGATCGGGCATGTCCTCCACCTGTACGTCCCGCTTTCCCTGCCAGGTCACAGCCTTCATCGCGTCGGGCTCCCTCTGTCGCGTCGGTGTGTCCGGTCCTGCGGTGCCGCCCCGGGTACCCGGGCGGCCGCATCCCGAAGCAGGTTCAGGGGCCAATGGGCGTATTCAACGCGCGCAATCAGAACCGAGCGGGTATGGCCACCAATGAACGTATAAGCGCACAATCATTGACACGGGATGTGATGCCACGGTGAGCATGAGACGGAAGGGGCGCCCGCGACGCGCCTCGACGACGGTGGCCATGCTGGCCGCCACGGTGACGGCCGTGCTGGCGGCAGGCTGCACGGGAGGGCACGGCCCGGCGGACGACGGACGCGCGCACACGCCGACCCCGGCCCCGGACAGGAGCGCCGTCGGCAAGAGCCCCGTGGCCAAGGGCTCCGTACTCGCCGTGAAGATCGACAACGCGCCCGGGGCCCGGCCCCAGACCGGGCTCGACGCGGCGGACGTCGTGTACGCGGAACAGGTCGAGGGCGGGCTGAGCCGTCTGATGGCGGTGTACGCCGGCACGCTGCCGAGGGTCGTCGGGCCGGTGCGCAGTGCCCGCGAGTCGGATCTGGAACTGTTGCGCCAGTTCCACGACCCGTTGCTCGCCTTCTCCGGAGCGCAGCACAAGCTGCTGCCGCTCATCGACGACGCGCCACTGCAGGCGGAGACGCCCGCGAAGGTGTCGGACGCCTATTTCCGCGGTCCCGGCAGGGCCGCCCCGCACAACCTCTATCTGCGCCCCGCCCGTCTGATGAAGTCGGCGCCCGGCGCGGACGCGCTCACGACCGGCTTCCGCTACGGCGCCGCGCCCGCCGGCGGCAAGTCGGCGAACACCCGCACGGTCCGCTACCCGGCCGCCGGCTTCACGTTCACCTGGTCCGCGAACCTCCACCGCTACCTGGTGGCGATGGACGGGACGCCCACCGTGACGGCCGAGGGGAAGCGCGTGACCCCGGCGACGGTCGTCGTGCAGTACGTGAGGATGCACAAGTCGGCCTTCCACGACGTCCTCGGCAACAACACGCCCTACACCGAGACGGTCGGTTCCGGG
This sequence comes from Streptomyces sp. NBC_00461, assembly GCF_036013935.1. Lineage (NCBI taxonomy): Bacteria > Bacillati > Actinomycetota > Actinomycetes > Kitasatosporales > Streptomycetaceae > Streptomyces > Streptomyces sp. NBC_00461. The sequence continues at coordinate 8,385,222 of NZ_CP107902.1, read as the reverse complement.
ACGGCGCAGGTCCTGCGCGACGGGCGGGCCTACGACGTCAACTGGGAGCGCGGGAAGGCCACGGACGGCACCGAGTTCACGACGAAGGACGGCAAGCCGGTCAACTTCGCGAAGGGCCAGGTGTGGGTGGTGCTGGCACAGGCCTCGTGATCAGCGCGGCGCGCTCACCCCTGCGCCACGAGGGGTTCCGCCGGGTTGCGGAGCCCCTCGGCCGCGTCGGCGACCCGTCGGATGAGATCAAAGAAGACCGCCTGCTCCTTCGCGGACAGCGGCGCCAGGAAGACCTGGTTCATCCGGGCCGTGCGCACGGTCAGCTTGCGGTGGGTGCGCACGCCGTCGTCGGTGAGGCGCAGCAGGAAACGACGGCCGTCCTGCGGGTCGCGCACCTTGTCCAGCAGCCCGCGGCGGCCGAGCCGGCTGATCACCTCGGCGATCGTGGACCGGTCGAGCCCCACCCGCTCGCCCACCGTGCGCTGGTCCAGGCCCGGCTCGGCGACGAGCGCGTTCAGGACCGCGAACTGCGGCGAGGTGATCTCCTCCGAGACCATCGTGTTCCACAGCAGGTAGTGGGCCTGCTGCAGCCGCCGGGCCAGGTGCCCGGGGTGGGTGGTGAGGTCCACCGCGGCCATGTGCGCTCCCGAGGTCGAATTCGTTGGTGCACTGAACGATACCTGGACGTCCTGTCGACTGTCTCCAGTCCTGCACGCACCTCTGACCTTGTAATTCTCCGGGGTCTTGACGCTTCGCCGCGACAGTGACAGCGTGAAGGAAACTTCACCGAAATACTCAGTGCCCTGATTAACTCGTGACCGGGCGCTCGGACGGGATGGGGCTTCACGGATGGACAAGGTGGTGGCCACGGCCGGTGCGGCGGTGGCCGATGTGCCGGAGGGCGCGTCGCTGGCGGTAGGCGGTTTCGGGCTGAGTGGTGTGCCGAACGTGCTCATCCAGGCGCTCTACGAGCGGGGTGTGGCGGGGCTCAGAGTCGTGTCGAACAACTGCGGGGCGATGGAGAGCGGTCTCGCGGTGCTGCTCGCGGCGGGGCGGATCTCCCGGGTGACCGGCTCCTACATCGGCGGCAACAAGGAGTTCGCCCGGCAGTATCTGGGCGGCGAACTGGAGGTGGAGCTGATTCCGCAGGGCACCCTTGCCGAGCGGCTGCGCGCGGGCGGAGCCGGCATCCCCGCCTTCTACACGCCCGCGGGTGTGGGTACCCAGGTCGCCGACGGCGGGCTGCCCTGGCGCTACGACGGTGAGGGAGGCGTCGCTCTGGCCTCCCCGCCCAAGGAGGTGCGGGAGTTCGACGGCACCGAGTACGTGCTGGAGCGGGGCATCCGGACGGACTTCGCGCTGGTGCGGGCCGCGCGCGGGGACCGGCACGGGAATCTGGTGTTCAACAAGTCGACCAGGAACTTCAATCCGCTGGCGGCGATGGCCGGGAGGGTGACGATCGCCGAGGTGGAGGAGCTGGTGGAGCCGGGCGGGATCGACCCGGATCACGTGCATCTGCCGGGGATCTTCGTGCAGCGGGTGGTCGCCCTGACTCCCGGGCAGGCGGCGGACAAGAAGATCGAGCAGCGGACGGTGAGCAGCTGATGGCCTGGAGCCGCGAGCAGATGGCCGGGCGGGCCGCCCGGGAGCTGGCCGACGGTCAGTACGTGAATCTCGGCATCGGTCTGCCGACGCTGATCCCGAACTATCTCCCGCCGGGTGTGGAGGTGATCCTGGAGTCGGAGAACGGGATCCTGGGCACGGGTCCGTATCCGACGGACGACCAGGTCGACCCGGATCTGATCAACGCCGGGAAGGAGACGGTGACGGTGTTGCCGGGCGCGTCCTTCTTCGACTCGGCGCTGTCGTTCTCGATGATCCGGGGCGGGCACATCGATGTGGCCGTGCTGGGCGCGATGCAGGTCTCGGCGACGGGCGATCTGGCCAACTGGGCCGTCCCGGGCAAGCTGGTCACCGGGATCGGCGGAGCGATGGACCTGGTGCACGGGGCCCGCACGGTCATCGTGGTGATGACCCACACCGCCAAGGACGGTTCACCGAAGATCCTTCAGGAGTGCGCGCTGCCGCTCACCGGCAAGGCGTGTGTGAACCGGGTCATCACCGATCTCGGGGTGATCGACGTGACACCGGACGGGCTCGTGTTGACCGAGGTCGCCCCCGGAGTGCGCGTCGACGACGTCATCGCCAAGACCGCCGCCAAGCTGACGATCGCGGAGGACCTGCTGTGAACACGGTTTACATCGTCGAGGCGGTGCGTACCCCGATCGGCCGCTACAACGGCGGCCTCTCGGGCGTCCGCCCGGACGACCTGGCCGCCCACGCCCTGCGCGAACTCCTCGCCCGTACACCGGAGTTGGACCCTTCCCGGATCGAGGACGTGTACTTCGGCAACGCGAACGGCGCCGGCGAGGAGAACCGCAACGTCGCCCGCATGGCCGCCCTGCTCGCCGGCCTGCCGACCTCCGTGCCCGGCGTCACCGTCAACCGCCTGTGCGCCTCCGGCCTGGAGGCGGTCATCCAGGCGGCCCGCGCCATCGCCGTCGGCGACGCCCACATCGCGGTGGCCGGTGGTGTGGAGTCGATGACCCGCGCCCCCTATGTCCTGCCCAAGAACGACCGGCCCTTCCCCGCCGCCCACACCGAGCTGTACTCGACCACCCTGGGCTGGCGGATGGTCAACCCGGCGATGAACCCGCAGTGGACCATCCCGCTCGGCGAGTCGGCCGAGCGGATCGCCGACAAGCACAAGATCAGCCGGGAGCAGCAGGACGAGTTCGCGCTCGCCTCCCACCAGAAGGCGGCGACGGCTCAGCAACAGGGCCTGTTCGACGCCGAGTTGGCCCCGGTGGCGATCCCGCAGCGCAAGGGCGACCCGGTCGTTCTCGGCGCCGACGAGTCGGTGCGCGCGGACGCCTCCCTGACCGCGATGGCCAGGCTCAAGCCGTCCTTCCGTACCGAGAACGGCACCGTGACGGCCGGCAATGCCTCGCCGCTCAACGATGGCGCCGCCGCCCTCCTGCTGGTCGACGAGGAGGGCCTGAAAGCGGTCGGCCGCGAACCCCTGGCCCGTGTGTCGGCCACCGGTGTGCACGCAGTCGACCCGGACTACTTCGGCCTCGCCCCCGTCGAAGCCGTCAACCGCGCCCTCGCCAAGGCGGGCAGGACCTTCGACGACCTGTCCGTCCTGGAACTGAACGAGGCCTTCGCCGCCCAGGTGCTGGGCTGCGTGGCCGAATGGCCCGAGTTCGACCCGGCGATCCTCAACCCCCAGGGCGGCGCCATCGCCCTCGGCCACCCGCTCGGCGCCTCCGGTGCCCGCCTCGCCGGCACCGTCGCCCACCAACTCGCCCGCCGCGGCTCCGGCACCGGCGTCGCCACCCTCTGCATCGGCGTCGGCCAGGGCCTCGCCCTCGTCCTGGAACGCTGAGAACCCCCCGCGGAACCCCCGAGGAACCCCAATGACTCTCACCCAGCACGACATCGACCAGGAGATCGCGGCCGAGCACGCCGCGTACGAGAAGCGGATCGCCGACGGCGCGCCCGTAGAGCACCAGCCGCGCCGCGACTACGCGCCGTACCGCTCCTCCGTCCTGCGCCACCCCCACCAGCCGCCGGTCTCCATCGACGTCAGCAAGGACCCGGAGCTGGTGGAGCTGTCCTCCCCCGCCTTCGGCGAGCGGGACATCACCGAGATCGACAACGACCTCACCCGCCAGCACACCGGTGAGCCGATCGGTGAGCGCATCACCGTCTCCGGCCGGCTCCTCGACCGGGACGGCCGCCCGATCCGCGGCCAGCTGGTCGAGATCTGGCAGGCGAACTCGGCGGGCCGTTACGCCCACCAGCGCGAGCAGCACGACGCTCCGCTGGACCCGAACTTCACGGGTGTCGGCCGCACGCTGACCGACGCCGACGGGCACTACCACTTCACGACCGTGCAGCCGGGCCCGTACCCGTGGCGTCAGCACCTCAACGCCTGGCGGCCGGCCCACATCCACTTCTCTCTGTTCGGTTCGGCGTTCACGCAGCGGCTCGTGACGCAGATGTACTTCCCGAGCGACCCGCTGTTCCCGTACGACCCGATCATCCAGTCGGTGACCGACGACGCGGCCCGCCAGCGGCTGGTCGCCACGTACGACCACAGCCTGTCGGTGCCGGAGTTCTCGATGGGCTACCGCTGGGACATCGTGCTCGACGGGCCGCACGCCACCTGGATCGAAGAAGGGCGCTGACCTGCCATGACGAAGATCGACACGAGCCGTCCGGAAACCGTCCTGCCGACCCCGTCGCACACGGTCGGCCCCTTCTACGGCCACGCCCTGCCCTTCCCCGGCGGCGGCGACATCGCCCCGGTCGGCCACCCGGACACGGTCACCGTCGAGGGGTACGTGTACGACGGTGAGGGCAAGCCCCTGCCCGACGCCTTCGTGGAACTGTGGGGCGCGGACCCCGACGGCAACATTCCGCAGACCGACGGCTCGATCCGGCGCGACCCGGCGAGCGGCGGCTACCTGGGCCGCAACGGCGTCGAGTTCACCGGCTGGGGGCGCATCCAGACGGACGCCAACGGCCACTGGTACGCGCGGACGCTGCGTCCGGGCGCGCGCGGGCAAAGCGCCCCGTACCTCAGTGTGTGCGTGTTCGCGCGCGGGCTGCTGGTGCACCTGTTCACCAGGATCTATCTGCCCGGTGACCAGGCGGCACTCGCCGCCGACCCGCTGCTGGCCGGGCTGGACGAGGAGCGACGCGACACGCTGATCGCGAAGGACGAGGGCAGGGGCACATACCGTTTCGACATCCGACTTCAGGGCGAGGGCGAGACGGTCTTCCTGGAGTTCCGGTGACTCCCCCAGTCGATCCTGACGACACCGGCCTGCTCGCCCCCGGGTGGGCAGGCTCTCCTGCCGCTTCCGCGACGGCCGACACGGCGTATCTGCAGGCCCTGCTCGACGCGGAGGCCGCCCTCACTCGGGCCCAGGCAGCCTGCGAGCTCGTCCCGGCCGAGGCGGCGACGGCGGTCACCGAGGCGGCGCACGCCGACCGCTTCGACGTACGCTCCCTCGCCGAGCGGGCCCGCTCGGGCGGCAACCCGGTCATCCCCCTGGTCGCCGATCTGACGAAGGCGGTCGGCGAGGAGTACGGGCCCTACGTCCACCGGGGCGCGACCAGCCAGGACATCATGGACACGGCGACGATGCTGGTCGCCGTGCGCACCCTGGGCCTGATCCTCGCCGACCTCGCACGCACCGAACGGGCACTGGCCCGGTCGGCGGCCGTCCACCGCGACAGCGCGATGCCTGGACGGACGCTCACCCAGCACGCCGTACCGACGACGTTCGGGGTGAAGGCGGCCGGCTGGCGGTCGCTGGTGCTCGACGCACGCGACCGAGTCATCGGCGTACGGAGCGGCCTGCCCGTCCAACTCGGCGGTGCGGCCGGGACATTGGCGGCCTTCACCGCCTACGGCAGCCGGAACACCGCGGACCTCACAGCGGCCTTCGCCCGCGAACTCGGCCTCGGCGCACCGCTCCTCCCCTGGCACACCCTACGCACCCCGGTCGCCGATCTCGCCGGCTGCCTGGCCTTCACGGCCGGAGCCCTGGGCAAGATCGCGACGGATGTGCTCGTCCTCGGGCGCACCGAGATCGCCGAGGTCACGGAGGGCAGCGGGGGCGGCTCCTCCGCCATGCCGCACAAGGCGAATCCCGTACGGTCCACACTGATCGTCGCCGCGGCCCGGCGGGCACCGCAGCTCGCGGCCACGCTGTACGGGTCGATGACCGCCGAGGACGAGCGTCCGGCGGGGGCCTGGCACGCCGAGTGGGAGCCGCTCAGGGATCTGCTGCGTCTGGTCGGCGGTGCCGCCCGGGACGCCGCCGAACTGGCCGAAGGGCTACGGGTGCACGCGGACGTGATGCGTGAACACCTCGGCCTCACCCACGGGTTGATCGTCTCGGAGCGACTGTCGGCGGAGCTGGCCGCCGTGCTGGGCCGCGCCCGCGCCAGAACGCTGCTGACCGAGCTGGCCAGGCGCACCTACTCCGAGGGCCGCCACTTGCACGAACTGCTCGCCGACGAGCCCGAGTTGAAGGACGTCGACCTTACCGAGCTCACCGATCCCGCCCGTTACACCGGCTCCGCCGGAGCCCTCACCGACCGTGCTCTGGAGCGACGTTGACCGAGAAACTCCTCAACCACCGTGCCGAGGGGCCCACTTCCGCTCCTCCGCTGCTGCTCGGGCCCTCGCTCGGGACGTCGTACGCCCTGTGGGACAGGGTGGCGCCCGAGCTGTCCATCGCCCACCGCGTGGTGCGCTGGGACCTGCCCGGGCACGGCGGTTCGGCGCCCGGACTGATCGGGCCGGGCGCGACCGTCGGTGACCTCGCCGACCTGGTGCTCGCGCTCGCCGACTCGCTCGGCATCGAGCGGTTCGCTTACGCGGGTGTGTCCCTCGGCGGTGCCGTCGGCCTGCATCTCGCGCTGCATCACCCGCAGCGGGTGTCGTCGCTGGCCGTGATCTGCTCGTCGGCGCACTTCAACGGCTCGAAGCCGTGGGAGGAGCGGGCCGAGCTGGTGCGGCGCGAAGGGGTGGGGTCGCTCGTGGAGAGCGCCGACGCCAGGTGGTTCACGCCCGGTTTCACCGTGCCGGAGCTGGTGCGGGACCAGCGGGACGCCGACCCTGACGCGTATGCCGCCTGCTGTGACGCGCTGGCCGCCTTCGACGTGCGCGACCGGCTCGCGGAGATCTCCGCGCGCACGCTGCTGATCGCCGGGCGCGAGGACCAGGCGACCCCGCCGCCCCATCTGCGGGAGATCGCGGACGCGGTGCCGGGTGCCGCGCTCGTGGAGCTGCCAGGGGCCGCGCACCTGGCGCCGGCCCAGTGCCCGGAGGCCGTGCTGACGGCCCTCCGTACGCACCTCGGCGGGGGCGCCAAGCGGGGCATGGAGGTGCGGCGCGAGGTGCTCGGTGACACGCACGTGGACCGGGCGCAGGCCCGGCAGACGCCCTTCACCGCCCGTTTCCAGGACTTCATCTCGCGCTACGCCTGGGGCGAGATCTGGACCGACCCCACCCTCTCGCGCCGTGAACGCAGCATGATCACACTGACGGCTCTGGTCGCGCACGGGCACTACGACGAGCTGGCCATGCACGTGCGGGCGGCGCGGCGCAACGGCCTCACGCCCGAGGAGATCGGTGCGGTGCTGCTGCAGACGGCCGTGTACTGCGGGGTCCCGGCGGCGAACTCGGCGTTCGCGGCGGCCCAGCGGGTGCTGGCGGAGGACGACGACCTCTGAGGGTGACCCTGCTGGTCGTAGCTTCAGCAGCACCTCGCACATGCCTCTCCCGCGTGCCTACGGTGGAGGCATGTCCACCATCCTGATCACCGGCGCCACCTCCGGCCTCGGCCGGTACATCGCCTTCGAGCTGGTCCGCTCCGGCCATGTCGTCCTCGCCCACGGCCGCGACCCGGGCCGGACCCGTGAGCTGGTCGCCGAGTTGCGTGCCGAGGGCGACGCCGAGCCGTTCGTCGCCGATCTGGCCTCGCTGACGCAGGTGCGCGAGCTGGGCGCGCAGGTCGCCGAGGCGCATCCCGACCTCGATGTGCTGATCAACAACGCGGGCGTCGGAGCGGGCGCGCCCGGCACCGGGCGCGAGCTGAGCACCGACGGACACGAACTCCGGTTCGCCGTGAACTACTTGGCGCCGGTGGTCCTGACCCGTGCCCTGCTGCCGGTGCTGCGCGCGAACACTCCCGCGCGCATCGTCAACGTCGGCTCGGTCGGCCAGGAGCCCCTCGCCTTCGACGACGTCGAGTTCCGGCGTGGCTACGACGGCTTCGCGGCGTACTGCCGCGCCAAGTTCGCCCTGGCGGCCCACACGTTCACCCTTGCCGAGGAGTTGGCGGACACCGGTGTCTCGGTGAACGTCCTGCACCCGGCGACGTTCATGGACACGGCGATGGTGCGCGAGGGCGGCGTCACCCCCTGGAACACGGTCGCCGACGGGGCGCCAGGCGTGCTGGCCCTCGCGACCCAGGACCGGGGCACGGGCGGCTACTTCGACGGCACGAGCCGGTCGAGGGCGCACGAGTCGACGTACGACCACGAAGTGCAGAAACGCCTGTCGACGGTCACCGAGCAACTGCTGGCGCTGTAGCGCCCTTTGACGGGGCGGGGCCGCGTCGTTGTGCGGCTGTGTCGATCAGCGCAGCCCTCGCCCGGTCTCCAGCACTTCCCGCGCCTGCGCCACCAGTCCATCCGCACCGCACGAACGGGCAAGCGCCAGACCCCGGTTGAGCTCGGCGACCGACCGTGCGGCGATGCCGTACTCGACGCGGGCCGCGGCATGCTCGTACTGGCAGGGCGAGGCCTCCAGATACGCCACGGCCTGCGAAGCCAGCCGCACCGCCCGCTGCCCGGTCTCCAGCGCCGCGGCACACCTCAGCGCCTCACCGATGGCCGTGTCCGTGCCGAACCGCTCGGCCTGCAGACGGGCATCCGTGGCGAGTTGGGCCGCGCGAGCCGGATCCTCCGTGGCGAGGGCGCGGGCGAGGTCGAGCGCCCAGGGAACGACGACCGGGTTGTGGTGGCCACGCGCGGCGGCCGCCCTCTCGGCCTCCTCCAGTTCGTTGATGCCGTCCTTGGTGCGGCCGACGGCGAGCAGCAGCCTGCCGCGCACCGACCGTGGGTCCGGCATCACGATGGTGGACGGGTAGGGCGGTGCGAAGCCGTACTGCTCGGCGATCGACCAGGCCTCCTCGACATGGCCGCGGGCGAGCAGGACATCCACGAGGTTGCAGGTGGCCGTCCAGTACAGGGGCAGACGGCGGCCGACGCGCTCGGCGATGCGCAGCGACTCGCGCAGGGACGCCTCCGCCTCACGGAGCCGGCCGCGCCTGCGGTGTCCGAGGCCGACGTAGGCATGGGCGAGGGAGAGGTGGCCGCCGCTCCAGCCGGCCGATTCGTAGGCGCGCAGGCCCTCGTTGTAGAGGGCGTCGGCGCGGTCGAGGCGGTCGCTGAAGGCGTAGGAGTTGGCGAGCATCAGCAGGAGTTCGATGCCCCACTCGGTGTCGGTCCAGCCGAGGCCCGGTGCGAGGCGGCCGTTGACGAGGGCGCGGTCGCAGTGTTCGACGACCTCCTCGGCGTTCTCGCCCTGGATCAGGGCGTCGAAGCCGCGCAGCATGAGCAGGGCGCGCTCGGAGTTGTCGCGGCCGGTGCAGGTGCTGGCGAGGTCGGCCAGGCGCCGGGAGCGACCGGGCGAGGTCGACTCGCCGGCGTGGATGCCCTCCCACATGTACTGCACGGCCTGCAGCCGCATCCTGGCGGGGCCCGCCTCGTGCCGGGCGGCCTCCGCCTCGACCGTGCGGACGGCTTCCTCCATCTGGTCGTTGTGGAGGAGGGACTGGGAGAGGCGGAAGACGGCGTCGACACGGGTGTGGCCGTCGAGGCCGGGCATACCGAGCGCGGACTGCAGGTGGCCGATGGTGGTGGAGGGTGCGGTGAGCAGGGTGGCGCAGCCGAGTTCGTAGAGCACGCGCGCGTGGACGTCGGAGGTCGGCGGTTCCAGCAGGGCGCGCTCCAGGCAGCGGCGGGCCGCGTCCGGGGCGCCGACGGCGAGGTGTTCGCGGGCGGCCTCGCGCAGTTGCTCGACGAGTTCCTCGTCGTCGTCCGGGTGCACCTGGAGGAGGTGCCGGGAGGCCATGGCGGCGCCGAGTCCGGAGTCCGCGACGACCTGCGCGGCGATGCCGTGCATGGCGGTGCGCAGGGCGTCCGGGATGGAGTTGTAGACGGCGGTGGCGATCAGCGGGTGCACGAACTCCAGCTCGCCGTCGGCGGCTTGGGCGCTCACCGGGTCGGGTTCGGTGAGGATGCGGGCGTCCTTGAGCAGTTCGGCGCAGCGCACCGCGTCGCCGTGGCCCATGGTGGCGAGCTTGGCCACCAGGTCGACGGAGATGCCGGTGCCGAGGATTCCCGCCGCCCAGGCGAACCGGGTGGCGTCGATGCCGAGCTCCTCCAGGCGGGCGACGAGACCGCCGCCGCGGGCCGCGCGGTTGAGGGCGCGCAGTTCGGCGGCGGCGCTCTCGGTCGGCTCCAGCTCGCTGTCCTGGACCTTGGCGAGGAGTTCCACGGTCTCGTACGGGTTGCCGCCGGTGACGGCCCAGACCTCGCGGCAGAACGGGGCGTCGGCGTGGGCGCCCAGGGTGGCGCGGGTGAGGCCGGCGGTGGCGTCCGGGGTGAGGGCGCTGAGGGTGGCGTCGGGGCCGCCCGCGGCGGCGGCGACGGCTTCGAGGTGGCGGGCGCTCTCGCCGCTGGCCTCGCCGGGCCGCCTGGCGACCACGACCAGGACGGGCAGGTCGTCGAGCCGCTCGGCGAACGCGGCGAGCCAGCGCAGCGTCTCCCCGTCGGCCCAGTGCGCGTCGTCGACCAGCAGGACCAGTGGATAGTCCCGGCGGGCCAGTCTGCGCACCCCGGCGACGAGGCCGTCGCACACGCCCTGCGGGTCGGCCTGGCGTTCGCCGGGCTCCGTGAGGCCGAGGGCGGGGCCGGCGATGTCGTACCAGTCGCCGAGGTATTCGCGTCCCTCCTCCGGCAGCAGTGACAGCAGTGCGGGCTGCAGCAGTTGGCGTACCACGTTGAAGGGGACGGACCTGAGGGTCTCGCCGCCGCGGGCCGACCACACGGTGCAGCCGCGCCGTTCGGCGATACGTCGGGTCTCGGCCAGCAGGGCGGTCTTGCCGATTCCCGCCTCGCCCCGGATCACCAGCAGGCTGCCCGAGGACGAGCGGTCGGCGCACAGGTTCTCGACCGCCTGTACGACGGCGGCGACTTCCTCGTCGCGCTCCCACAGGGAGGCCGAGGCGGCCTCCGTGGGCCGGACCTCCGTCATCCCATTACCTCCCCAAGTCGCCCGAACGACGTACAGATCTCGAGCGTAGCCGTCCTCTCGCGGAAGTGGAGGCCGGTCCGGGTACCTGTTGCCGTGATGGGTGACAGCGGGTGCAGGCGGGCGACGCATGGAGCCTGTGATCTGCGTGTGTGAAGGTAACCGACAGTCAAAGGCGCTGAAATGACGCTGTTTTTCGGACAACGCCGGGCGGTGCGGGATGCGTCCACGGTAAGGGCTCTGGCGGCGGGTTCGGTGGGCAACTTCGTCGAGTGGTACGAGTTCGGGGCCTACGGCTGCTTCGCGACCGTCATCGCCGCGCGCTTCTTCACGCCGGAGGGCGGCGGCGAGGCGGAGGCGCTGGTGAGGACGTACGCGTCGTTCGCGCTGGCGTTCTTCTTCCGGCCCGTCGGGGCGGCCCTGTTCGGGCGGCTCGGTGACCGGATCGGCCGCCGTCCGGTGCTGATCCTGGTGATCGTGCTGATGACCGTCGCGACGACGCTGATCGGGGCACTGCCGACGTACGTCGGCGTCGGGGCCCTGGCTCCGTGGCTGTTGACGTTTCTGAGGGTGCTTCAGGGACTGTCCGCGGGCGGTGAGTTCGGTGGTGCGGTGGCGGTGGTGACGGAGTTCGCGCCGCCGGGCCGGCGGGGCTGTACGGGTCGTGGCAGCGTCCACGAGCCCTTGCTGGAGCGGTTGCTGGCGGAGCCGTACTACGCGCTGACCGCGCCGAAGACGACCGGCAAGGAGCTGTTCCACCTGGGGTATCTGCGGGACGCGCTGGCCGGGTTCGGGACGCTCAGGGCCGAGGACGTGGTCGCCACGCTGACGATGCTCACGGCCCGGACGGTCGCGGACGCCGTGCGCGCGCTCGGCGCCACCGAGGTGATCGTGTCCGGTGGCGGGACCCGGAATCCGGTGCTCATGGGGATGCTGGGCGAGCGCCTGCCCGGGGTGGCGGTGCGCACGTCCGACGAGCTGGGGCTGGCGGCGGACGCGAAGGAGGCGTACGCCTTCGCGGTGCTCGGGTTTTTGACCTGGCACGGTCTGCCGGGCACCGAGCCCGCGAGCACCGGGGCGCGGCACCCGAGCGTGCTCGGTTCGATCACGCCCGGGCGGGGCGGGCTGCGGCTGCCGGCACCGCTCGCGGAGCCGCCCGTGCGGCTGGTCCTCGGCTGAAGTCCGGATCCTCTCATCCCGCTTTCACCGACGCCTCATACGGTGGGGGCATGACGCAGGTGACTCCTCCCGGGTGGTATCCCGACCCGGGGCAGACGAGTGAGGGTCCCGCCGGCGAGCGCTGGTGGGACGGCAAGGCATGGACGGACCAGACCCGCCCCGCGGGGTCGGCCGCCGTATGGGGTCCCCCGGCGCAGTCGCCGACGGCCGGGGCCGGGGCCGATCCGGCGTACTCGGCCCAAGCGGCGTATCCGGCATATCCGGCGTTTCCCGCGCAACCACCGGCCTCCCCGCGACGCGGGCTGCGCACGGGCATCGCCGTCGCGGTGGCCGTTGCGGTGCTCGCGAGCATCGGCGTGGGCGTGTGGGCGCTGACGGACAGCGGCGGCTCGGGCGGCGGCAGCGCGAGCTCGCAGGGGCCGGGCGGTCAGGGCGGCGGGCCCGGTGGGCAGGGCGGTTCGAACGGAGGCAACGGCGGCAACGGCGGTTCTTCGGGCGGGTCCGGCGGATCGGGAGGTTCCGGGTCGCCCGCGCCCGGCCAGTCCGAGGCGCCGAAGATCACCAGAGGTTCGGTGACCGACGCGGTGAGCGGCATCAGCCTGCCCATCCCGGACGGCTGGTACGGCCAGCAACTCCAGGCGGGCGCGCAGATCACGTCCAACGACTCCTACAAGTGCCCCGGGGAGCCCTCCCAGCCCTGCTCGAAGGGCGGCGCGTACTCGGCGCCGGCCCTCGCGCTGCGCACCCCCGGCTCCACGGCCGAGGCGGTCGCCAAGGCCGACATCAAGGCGAACGCCGAGGAGTCCTACGGCGGCAAGACCTACGGTGCGATCACCTCGCACGACGAACTGGAGTCCAAGGCGGTGACGGTCGCCGGGCAGAAGGGCTACCTGGTCCGCTGGAAGGCGGTCACCAGCAAGGGTTCGGACGGCTATGTCGAGTCCCTCGCGTTCCCCTCGCCAGCGAACGCGGCCCAGATCGTGGTGGTCCGCTTCGGTGTCGACGTCGGCGAGAAGCAGTCGCTCATCGACACGATCACCCAGGGCATCAAGGTGTCGACCGGCAGCGGCAACGGCCAGACGGTCTGACACCGCCCAGGACGACAGTCGGCCGGGCGGGACTCCCTCCGCTCAAGAGGAGTCCCACCCGGCCGGGGGGTGCGCGCCGCCCCCGTCCCCACGGTGCGGCGCGATCAGGTCACCGTCCAGTCATCCCGCGGACGGCGGCCCGAGTCTCAGGTGAGGCCCAGTGCCGGCAGCACGGCGGCCTCCACGAAACGGACCAGGTATGCGGGGTCGGCGTACTCCCCGTCCACGACGGGCCGGGCGCGCACGACGCCGAACATCTGGGCCGGGATGTACTCGAGCGCCGGATGGTCGCCGGCGATCTCGCCGCGCTCCACCCCGCGCCGCAGGATCTCCTTCAGCGCGGCGATCTCCGGCTCCACGAGCGCCTCGCGCAGCGCCTTGGCCAGCTCCGCGTCCTGGGTGACCGCGTGTCCGAGCGCCTGCAGCAGCTTGGTGTCGTTCAGTGACCAGCGGCCCACGGCCCGCGCGGCCTCGCGCAGGTCGTCCGCGAGCGACCCGGTGTCGATGTCGCCGAAGCGGGCCTTGCGACGGGAGCGCAGGGCGGCCACGACGAACTGGGGCTTCGTCTTCCACTGCCGGTAGAGGGTCGACTTGCTGCAGCGGGTGCTGGAGGCGATCCCCTCCATGGTGACGGCGTCGTACCCGCACTCCCGGATCTGTTCGAGCACGGCGTCGAAGAACTCCCGCTCACGCTCGGGCGTGATCTTGGAGCGGCGCGAGGCGGCGACCGTCTCCGGTCCGTCCGCGGCCTGCGACGTCATCTGCTCTTCCCCTTCACTCGAGTCCCGCTCTATTCCCTGAATCCAGTGTGTCGTACCTCAATCGATACGCCAGTGTACCGGAACGCCAACGTATCGGTACACTGCCGTATCGGAACGCTTTCGTTTCGGGACGGACGCGTACCGATGAGTTCCCGGCACGCCGGGGGTCTCGACTCGTACCGCCACAAGCACCACGTCAGCGAAGGGGCCGGGGGATGAATGCCCGCACCGAGCCTGCAGAGGGTGAGACCGACGCGATAGCGCGGCCTCCGCTCGTCCGTGAGTTCCTGCTCGTCGCAGGGCTCTTCCTCGTCTACAAGTTCGGTCGGCAGCTGGCGACCGGGCACACCGGCGAGGCCCTCCACAACGCCCATCGCGTGTGGGACCTGGAGCGGACACTCCGTCTGCCGGGCGAGGGGTCGGTGCAGTCCCTCCTCCTGCACAGCGACACGCTGGTGCACATCGCGAACACCTACTACGCGACCGTCCACTTCCCCGCCACCGTGGCCTTCCTGGTCTGGCTGTACCTGCGGCGCCCGGCGCACTACGTGTGGGCCCGCCGGGTCCTGGCCACGGTCACCTCGGCAGCCCTGGTGCTGCCCTTCGTCCTCCCGCTCGCGCCCCCGCGGATGCTGGCCGCCACCGGCCTCGTCGACACCGCGCATGTGTACGGCCCCTCGGTGTACGGCCCGCCGTCCTCGGACCATCTCTCGAACCAGTTCGCGGCGATGCCGTCACTGCACTTCGGCTGGGCCCTGATGGTGGCGATCGGCCTGATCGCCGCGACCCGGTCGCGTCTGCGCTGGCTGTGGCTGCTGCATCCGCTGGTGACGCTGCTGGTCATCGTGGGGACGGCGAACCACTACTGGCTCGACGCGATCGCCGCGACCGCCATGCTCGGCATCGCGCTCGCGCTGATCCACCGGCCGCAACGGACCGTCAGCACCGCCGGACGCGGCGCCGACAAGCTCGTACCGGCCCAAGGTCGTCCGGCCGAAGGTCCGGCCGAGGAGCACGTCCTGGTCGGAGCGGGCCGATGACCGCCACCCTCGTCGCCGTCGCCCTCTCGCTGGTCTCCGCCGTCGCCTACGCGGCCGCGGCGGTCGCCCAGGAGCGGCTCGCCGCCCGCAGCGGCGACACCGGCATGCTGCGGCTGCTGGCTTCGGGCGCCTGGTGGGCGTCGGTCGGGCTCAACGCCGGGGCGGCCCTGCTGCACGTCGTCGCCCTCAAGTACGGCCCGCTCACCGTCGTACAGCCGCTGGGGGCGCTCACCCTGGTCGCCGCGGTGCCGATGGGGGCGCGGGCGGCCGGGCGGCGGGTCAGCGCGACCGAGTGGCGGGGTACGGCCCTGACGCTTGCCGGGCTGGCCGCACTGCTGGTGACCGCGTCCGGGTCGGCGCCCCGGCAGGTGCTGAGCCTGACCGAGGCGGTGGCGGTCGCGGGAACCACGGCCGCGCTGATCGGGATGCTGGCCCGGCCCGGGGCCCGGCCCGGCCTCCGGCACGCCACGGCGTCCGGGTTCGCCTCGGGAGTGGCGTCCGCGCTCACGCAGACCGTGACGGTGTCCGCGACGGACCGTTCGGGGTCCGCACTGAGCCCGCAAGTCGTCCTGGTGGCGGTGCTGGTGGCGGCCTTCGCCGTGGGCGGACTGCTGCTGTCCCAGATGGCGTACCGCGGCGGACTGGGCGCCCCGCTCGCGGTGGTGACCCTGTCCAACCCGGTGGCGGCCTCGGTCATCGGGCTCACGCTGCTCGGGCAGGGACTGCGCGGCGGCGCCACGGGTGTGCTTCTGGCCCTCGCGGGCGCGGCGCTCGCCTCGTGGGGTGTCGTCCTGCTGACCCGGGTGGCGCCCGCTGCGGACCTGGCTCCGGCCGACGAGGAGCACCCGGTGGCCGCGGTGCTGGCCCTGAGGCCGGAAACGGCCACGCCCGAACCGGCGTTGGTGCCCCAGCCGTCCGCCGAGCCGGGTCATCTCACGCCGCTGTGACCCGCCGCACCGGCCTCCGCTAGCCGAGGCCGCGCGAGTCCTGCTTGAGCGCCGTGTCGACAGTCAGGGCGGTGGCGACGACGAGGCTCAGCAGCGGCTCGGGCAGCTGGTAGTGGATCTGCAGGACGTAGTTGTCCGCGGTCGTGAACATCGTTTTGGCGAGGCCTTCCCAGGTCTTGGTGATCCGGGCGACCTCGTTGTCCGCGTGGTCGACGATCGCGAAGTTCCAGGCCCGCCAGTTCTCCGCCTTGATCGCGCCGACCTTCTGGCCGTTCGCGTTCATCGCGAAGTTGATCTTCCCGATCATGTTCTGCTGGACGATCTCGCCGACCTGCGAACCGTCGGGACGCGACACCACGACCCTCGACTTGAGGATCTTCGCGGGCCGGGTCAGCAGCAGCTGCGGCTGACCGTGGGCGTCGCGGATCTCCAGCCGGTGGGTCATGAACTGGTCGAGGCTGGTGAGAAGGCGCGCCGCCTTCTTCAGCGCGCTCTGCCCGACCTCGGTGACCGAGCCGATCTGGTTGCCGTTCTGATCCATGACCGTGTACTCGTTGGTCACCTCGATCAGCTTGGCCTTCTGGTTGACCACCAGGACCGGCTCGGTGAACAGGCTGCCGCCGCCGGGGCCGCCGGCGGCGACCCCGGCCTGCTGCTGCACCTGCCGCTGCACGCGCGGATCCGGACCCGCGGCCTGCTGCGGCACGTGCTGCGGTGCCTGGTGCGATGCCTGCTGCTGGGCAGCCTGCGCCTGCTGCTGGTCCGTGTTCGTGTGCTGGGTCCACTGAGCGCCGTCCCAGTAACGGAGGGTCTGAGGCGCTCCGTGCGGATCCGGGTACCAGCCTGCAGGAGTGTTCGAATGCGTGGTCACCGGGGCACATTACCCCGGTCCCACCATCACCTCGCCAGCCCCCGCGAGGCACCATTCTTCAGCTTTTACCCGGCAGTTCACCGCGTGATGATCGCCGGGTCGCTCACGCCGGGCCGCCCGTTCTCGACATGTCCGGCGAATCGCCGCAGGAACGCCGCATCCGCCTCGGAGGTGACCGTCAGGTCGTACCAGCGCCCGCTCGCCGCGAGGTCGGCCGTGTGCCTGACGGTGGCACCGGGCCGGACCGTGAAGGTCCGCGGGTGGCACCCGTATCCGCCGGCCAGCTTCAGACGCACCGTGCCGGAGCCCTTGTTGGTGAAGGTCAGCTCGACGTGCTCGCCGCTGTGGCGGGCGGTGACCTCGGGCCCGGCCGTCCTGTTCGGGCCCTTGAAGGTGCGCAGGAAGCCGTTCGGGCCGTGCACGGTCAGGTCGTACGAGCCGTTCGAGTACGCCGAGTTCCAGGCGTCCGAGACGGTCTTGCCGGCCTCGGTGGTGTAGCTCCAGGGACCGTCGGTGCGGTTGCCGGAGGTCACCAGGAAGGCGGCGCCCGCCTTCGCGCCCGAGGCGAAGGTCAGCGTGAACTTCCCGGAGGCGGTGTCCACCGAGCCGTCCACGTGCGGGGCGTACTTGAGGGGACGCGCCGGGCGCAGACCGCGCTCCTGCCTGGGCAGCGCACCCTTGGCAGGCGGGGTCGGCACGTAGTCGGGGTGGCGGTCCTTGTCCGGCGGCCGGTAGGCGTCGGTGTCGGGCAGGGCGACCGGCTTGGTGTCCTTGTGGGAGAAGTCGAAGGCCGCGGTCAGGTCCCCGCAGATGGCGCGCCGCCAGGGCGAGATGTTGGGCTCGTGCACGCCGAAGCGGGTCTCCATGAACCGGATGATGGAGGTGTGGTCGAGCGTCTCGGAGCAGACGTATCCGCCCTTGCTCCAGGGCGAGACGACGATCATCGGCACGCGCTGGCCCAGTCCGTAGGGGCCGGCCGGGTGGGAGCTGCTGCCCTTGAACAGGTCGGGGCCGACGTCGACGGTGGACTTGCCCTGCGCGGCGGAGCCCGGCGGGTACGGAGGGATCTGGTGGTCGAAGAAGCCGTCGTTCTCGTCGTAGGTGATGAACAGGGCCGTCTTCGCCCACTCCTTCGGGTCGGAGGTGAGGGCGTCGAGGACCTGAGCGACGTACCAGGCGCCGTAGTTCGCGGGCCAGTTGGGGTGCTCGGTGAAGGCCTCGGGGGCGACGATCCAGGAGATCTGCGGCAGCTTGCCGCCCTTCACATCGGCCTTGAGCTGGTCGAAGAAGCCCTCGCCCTTGCGGGCGTCGGTGCCGGTGCGGGCCTTGTCGTACAGCGGGTCGCCGGGCTTCGCGTTGCGGTACTGGTTGAAGTAGAGAAGCGAGTTGTCGCCGTAGTTGCCGCGGTAGGCGTCCGGGATCCAGCCCCAGCTGCCGTTCGCGTCGAGCCCGTCGCCGACGTCCTGGTAGATCTTCCAGGAGACGCCGGCCTTCTCCAGGCGCTCGGGGTAGGTGGTCCAGCCGTAGCCCGCCTCGTCGTTGCCGAGGACCGGGCCGCCGCCCTGTCCGTCATTGCCCGTGTACCCGGTCCACATGTAGTAGCGGTTCGGGTCGGTGGAGCCGATGAACGAGCAGTGGTACGCGTCACAGATGGTGAAGGAGTCGGCGAGCGCGTAGTGGAAGGGGATGTCGTCGCGGTTCAGGTACGCCATCGTCGTGGAGCCCTTGGAGGGGACCCACTTGTCGTACTTGCCCCCGTTGAAGGCGTCATGTCCGTCGTTCCAGCCGTGCGGGAGGTCCTGGATGAAGGCCAGGCCCAGGTCGTCCGCGTCAGGGTGGAAAGGCAGGATCTCCTTGCCGCTCGCGTCCTTCTGGTGCCAGACGGAGGTGCCGTTCGGCCAGGTCACCGGGCGCGGGTCACCGAAGCCGCGGACGCCTCTGAGCGAACCGAAGTAGTGGTCGAAAGAACGGTTCTCCTGCATCAGGACGACGATGTGCTCGACGTCCTTGATCGACCCGGTGCGGTGGTTCGCGGGCAGCGCGGCGGCGCGCTCGATGCTGTTGGACAGGGCCGTGAACGCGGTGGTCGCGCCCGCGAGTTGCAGGAATCGGCGCCGGTTTACTTCGGACATGGGTGAGTGCCTCTCATCCTGAGGACGGATGGCCGGAACGTGACGGATTGCGCGCGGTGCGAGTGTTCCAAGAGCAACAAACGTCAGGGAAGGGTCCGGTGGCGCCCATGTGAAAGTCGTCGGTACGAGAGGTGTGCCACCACGGCCGTGAGGTGTGCCTCCCCGGCCCCGCGGGGAGGGTCGCGATCATGACAGAGACGCAGACACCCGCCTCGTCGACGAAGCGGCCCGTACGACAACTCTTCGCCGCCTCGGTGGGCAATGCGGTGGAGTGGTACGACTGGTACGCCTACACGTTCCTGGCCACCTACATCGCCGCCGCGGTCTTCCCCAAGGGCGCGGACAACTCGCTGGTACCGCTTCTGTCGACGTTCGCGGTGTTCGCGGTGGGCTTCTTCATGCGCCCGGTCGGCGGGCTGCTGATGGGCGCGATCGCGGACCGGCACGGCAGGCGGGCGGCGCTGACGGTCACCATCCTGCTGATGGGCGGCAGCAGTCTGCTGGTCGGCCTGACACCGACGTACGCGGCGGTCGGCGTGCTGGCTCCGGTGGTCCTGGTGCTGGCCCGTCTGCTCCAAGGCCTGTCCGTGGGCGGGGAGTTCGCGGCCTCGACGACCTTTCTGGTCGAGTCGGCGGGACCGGGCCGGCGCGGTCTCTTCTCCAGTTTCCAGTACGTCTCCACGACGGCCGGCCAGCTCGTCGCGTCCGGCATCGCGACCCTGCTCGTCGACACGCTGGGCGAGGGCTCCATGAACGGCTGGGGCTGGCGGATTCCGTTCGCCTTCGGGGCCGTACTGAGCCTGGTCGGCTTCTGGATCCGGCAGGGCGCCCAGGAGACCCGCAGCGAGGAGCAGCAACAGGCGCCCCGCCCGGCCCTGTTGGAGGCCCTGCGCCGCCACCCGCGCGAGTCGCTGCTCATCTGCGGGATCACGGCGGGCGGCACGATCGCCTACTACACCTGGACGTCGTATCTGCCGACGTACGCCCAACTCAACGCGGGCGTCGCCGCGTCGGACGCACTGCTCGCGGGCACGATCTCACTTGCCTTCTTCGGCCTGCTCCAGCCGCTGGGCGGGCTGCTCTCGGACCGCTACGGCCGTCGCCCGCTGCTCCTCTTCTTCGGAGTGGGCTTCGCCCTGTTGAGCGTGCCGCTGCTGCACGCGCTGCGCGACTCGTTCGCGGTGCTGCTGCTCGTCCAGTGCGCGGGCATGGTCCTGCTGACCGGCTTCACCTCGATCAGCGCGGCCGTGAACGCGGAGGTGTTCCCGCCTCGGGTGCGCGCGGCCGGCATCGGCTTCCCGTACTCGCTGACGGTCGCGCTGTTCGGTGGCACCGCTCCCTATGTGGGCACGCTGTTCAAGGAGTTGGGGCAGGCGGGCCTGTTCCCCTGGTACGTGGCCACGCTGTGTCTGCTGTCCTCGCTGGTGTACCTGCGGCTGCCGGAGACCGCCCACACCGAGCTGCGCCGCTGACGGCACGGCCCGCCGGCACGATGCCGGCGGGCCGTGGCCGCACCCCGATGTCGACCGCAGCCTGGTGTCAGCTGATGAAGGAGCCCGGGGCGCAGGCGCTCGCGGTCACCCAGGCGTGCGACTCGATGGAGTTGTTCATGTTCGCGTTGTTGGTGTAGCGGTTCCGGCTGAGGTCGTCCACGTACTTCTCGCCCGGCTTGAGGCAGCCGTACGACGTGTCGTCGTAGTGCCCGCGCCAGTAGAAGGCCACGACGTCCTTGCCGCCGACGAAACCGCTGTTCATGACCGACGAGGCACTGTTCACGTCGGAGCCCTGGAAGGGTCCGTCGCCGTCGCCCCACTCGGGGTCGTTGCCGGGGGTGACGCCGAGGAGCGTCCCGCCGCAGTCGGTGCCGTCCCAGGCGCGGACGTTGCCGTCGCGGCCGTGCGAGTTCCAGTTGGCGTTGCAGCCCGGGCCCGCGTGAGCGGTCGCCGGGATGGCGAGGCCGAGGGCCGCGAGGCCCAGGGTGGCGAGGGAGACGGTCAGTTTGCGCATGAGGGATTCCTGTTCTGCTTCCGCCTCGTGGGAGGCGTGGGCGTGGTGACGATCCGCGAGCGATGTCGCGGGGAACTGTCCGTGACGCGGGGTCACGGAAATCAGGGGGCGGGCGCCGGCCGGATCAGGCCCGCGCGGGGACGATCCGCTCGGCGCGGGCGAGGGCGTGCTGCCGCATCCGCCGGTGGGCGTCGAGGGCGTCGCCGTACGTGCCGGCCAGTTCGCCGACGTAGTGGGCCTCGCGCCGCTCACCGACCTGGCGCAGCGAGACGGAGCGGGCGCAGGTGGCGTCGGCGACCGCGATCCGGGTCTCGTCCGCGAAGGTCCTGGCCTCCTGGGCCCGGGTCTGCTCCGCGCTGTGGTCGCGGGTGGCCCGGCGTGCCGCGTCAGGGTCGGGGAAGGGGTGGCCGGCCTTGCTCATGCAGCGCGACCAGGCGACCACCGCGCTCTTGAACTCCTTGTCGCGCAGCAGCTTGCCCACGTACAGCGGCCGCAGGTTGCTGACGGTGGCGTCGGCCCGGAGCCAGGCCGCCGCGTCGCCGTACAGCGTCCTCTCGGCCGCGCCGGCGCAGCCGCCGGACTGCTTGGTGATGGTGCCGCCGGACGGTACCCGCGCCTTCAGTACGGCGGCGTCCCGGCCGCCGTCCATCGCGGTGTCGTAGGCGCGCTGCCGCGAGCGGGAAAGGGACTTGCGGTAGGAGATGTTGGGGTTGCCCAGGCGGGCGCGGTCCTCCTTCGCCATGATCCTGCTGCCGTAGCCGTGGGTGCGCGCCCAGTCGATGTCGTCCTGGACGTAGCCGACCGGCCGGCTCTCCTCCAGGTTCAGCGGCCGCTCCGACCAGAAGCGGAAGCCCTGCTTCGTCATGCAGGTCGTGATGAGGCTCTGCTCGGCGTCGGAGATCCGCAGGTCCTGTGCGTAGGTGAGGTCCCGGACGTGTGCGGCGGCCTCGGCCCGCGCGGCCGGCGAGGTGCCCTGGGGCGCGTCGGTGCCCGCCGTGCAGGCGGTCAGGACGAGCGAGGCCAGCGCGGCGATCGCGCCCACCGTGGCGGTGGTGCGTCGCATGCTGCGCTGCCTCGGTACCACCGTCCGGCGTGGGTCGTCGGTGCGCTTCATCGGCATGCTCCCGGGGCGTGGTCGAACCGGAGTGGTCGAACCGGCGTGGTCGAACTTGCTTGTTCTTTCGAGCCGTTGACGCCTCGGGACGGCCGTCCGTATGCCTCTCGAATCGCAGGTTTATTTCTCGCGGTCGGGGTCATACGAGGGCGGCGGGCGAACCGTCTTCCCTGTATGCGACCCGGTTCTCCCGGGGGACGGAATCCAGCCAAGTGGTGAGGGGGGCGGAGAGCCGCACGCGACCGACCGGTCGACGGGCAACAGGCATTACCAACAGCGATGTCGCGGGTGGGCGACACGAGTACACCGGACCGTCCGGATTCGGACACGACGGTCCGGCTGTCGCCGTGTCGTGGGCATGTTCGCCGATATCTTTCGCCGTGATCCGCGGGGCGGATGGTACGGCGATCGGGGAACGATGTTCGAAGTGCGTCTGCTCGGTCCGGTGGAGGTGTGGGCGGGAGGCAGACGGGCCCCGCTCGGCGGCATCAGACCCCTGGCGGTCCTGTCCGCGCTGGTCGTCCACCTCGGCGAGGTGCTCTCCACCGAGCGGCTCGTGGACTGCGTCTGGGACGAGCAGTCGCCCGCGACCGCCGCCGCGCTGGTCGCCACCCATGTGTCGGCCGTGCGCCGCGCCCTGGCCAGGGTCTGCGAGGCGGAGCTGATCCGGACCCGGCCGCCGGGCTATGTGGCCGACCTCGACCCCTCCCGGGTCGACGCCCGCCGGTTCGAGGAACTGCTCGCGTCGGGCCGGGCCTCGGCCGCGCGGGGACGCCCCGAGGAGGCCGCAGAGCTGCTGTCCGAGGCGCTGGGGCTGTGGCGTGGCCAGGAGGCTCTGGAGGGGCTCGGCCAGTCGTTCGCCCGCATCGAGGCGGCCCGACTCGCGGAACTGCGGCTCGTCGGCCAGGAGGAGTCCTTCGCGCTGCAGCTGGAACTGGGCCGCGCCGACCGGACGATCGCTCCCCTGCTCGCACATGTCGCCGCGCATCCCCTCCGGGAGCGGCCGCGCGGCCAGCTGATCACCGCGCTGGCGCGCACCGGCCGGGTCTCCGACGCCCTGCGCACCTACCAGGAGGGCCGTGAGGCGCTGCGCGAGGAGCTGGGCATCGACCCCGGGCCGGAGCTGCGGGCGCTGCACAAGGCGGTGCTGACCAACGACCCGGAACTGCTGGGCCCCGACCCCCGGAGCACGACGGACGGACCGGCCGGGCATCCCAGGGCGCGGGAGGGCGCGAGCCGGAGCACGCCGGTGCCGCGCACGCGGCCCGCGCCCTCCCATCTCCCGCCGGACATAGCCGACTTCGTGGGCCGTCGTGAGCAGATCGACTGGGCCACCTCGCTGCTGGGCGGGGTCGACGACACGGGCCGTACCGCGCCGCCGATCGGGGTGATCTCCGGACGGTCCGGAACGGGCAAGACCGCACTCGCCGTGCACGTCGGCCACCGCACCGCCGAACTCTTCCCGGACGGGCGGCTGTTCGTGGACCTGCGGGCCGCCGACACGACCCCGCTGGAACCCGCCGACGCCCTCGCCCGACTGCTGCGCGCCATGGGCGCCGAACCGGAGACGCTGCCGACGTCGGTCGAGGAGCTGACCGGGCTGTACCGCACCCACATCGGCCACCGGCGCATCCTGCTGATCCTCGACAACGCTGCCGGCGAGGCCCACGTACGGCCGCTGCTGCCGCCCGGCCCCGGCTCCGCCGTCCTCGTCACCAGCCGCCGCCGGCTGGTCGCGCTGGAGGGCGCCGCCCACCTGGATCTGACCGTGCCGGACCCGGCCGAGGCGCTCGAACTGCTGCGCCGCGTGGCCGGGCGGGACCGCACCGGCGCCGATCCGGAACGGGCCGCCGAGATCGTCTCGCTGTGCGGGCGGCTGCCGCTGGCCGTGCGCATCGCCGGGGCGCGGCTCGCCGCCCGCCCGCACTGGGTGCCCGGCCGGCTCGCCGACCGGCTCCGGGACGAACGGCGCCGGCTCAACGAACTGCGCGCCGGAGACCTGGAGTTGCGCACCAGCCTGGAACTCGGTTACGCCGACCTCGACACGCAGGAGCGGCGGGCACTGCGCCGACTGGCCCTGCTCGACCTGCCCGACTTCGCGGCCTGGATCGCCGCCCCGCTGCTCGACATCGGCACGGAGGAGGCCGAGGAGGCCGTGGAGCGGCTGGTGGACTGCCACTTCATCGACGTGATCGGCGTCGACGACACCGGGCGCAGTCGCTATCGCATCCACGATCTGGCCCGCGAGCACGCCCGTGAGCGCTGTCTGTCGGAGGAGAGCGCCGAGGAGCGTACGACGGCCGTGCTGCGGCTGGTGGAGTGCTGGCTGGGACTGGCGAAGCAGGCGGCCGCCCGCGGTCCGGGCGGAGCGGCCAGGTACTTCCCGGAACCTGCTGCCGTACGGCCGCTCGACGCTCTCGACCCGCGGGCCGAGGACGAGTTGCTGGAGCGGCCCGCGGCCTGGTTCGCCGCCGAACAGGCCTGTCTGCTGGCCGCGGTGGAGTACTGCGCCGACCACGGGATGGACCGCGCCGCCCGCGACCTGGCCGGGGCGCTGATCGCCAGCTCGGCCGCGCTGTACAACCAGTTCGACGCCTGGTCCCGCTCGCACGCCGCGGCCATCGCGGCCATGCGCCGCAGCGGGGACGGCGAGGGCGAGGCCTGGCTGCTCACCGGCCTTGGCCAACTCCGTTACGAACAGGACCGGTTCGAGGAGTCCTATGCCTACTTCGGTGACGCCCTGCGCCTGTTCGAGGCACGTGGCGACGTGCCGTGGGGCGCGGCGCTGGCGCTCGCCGGGATGGGTACGGCCCGACGCGAACAGGCCCGGTACGCCGAGGCGTCCGAGCTGCTGGCCGCGGCGCTGGAGCGGTACGGGGAGTCCGCGGACCGCGGCGCGCGTGCCCGTGTGCTGTACGGCATCGGCTATGTGCACCGGGAACAGGGGCGCGGCGCACAGGCGCTGGACGCCCTTTCGGGGGCGCTGGAGCTGTACCGCGCGGCGGGCGACCGGCACGGCGAGGGACTGACCCTGCGGTCGCTGGCCCTGTGCCACCGGGCCGAGGGCGCCCTGGCCCAGGCGGAGCGTCTGCTGCACGAGGCGCTGCGGATCTTCACCGGCCTGCAGGACACGTTCGGGATCATGTACACCGAACAGTCCCTGGCGAAGACGGAGTTGCGGCAGGGCCGACCGGACGTTGCTCGGGTACGGCTCGGCCGCTGCCTGGCGGTGGCCCGGGAGCGCCAGGACCGGTTCGGCGAGGCGCTGGTACTGCGCACCCTGGGCGAGTGGCACCTGGCGGCCGGCGATCCCACCGCCGCCCGAGAGCCACTGGAGCAGGCACTGGCCATGTGGGAGTCCCTGCACCTACCCCTGTGGCACGCCCGCACACTCCGAGACCTGGCCCACGTCCGGGCAGCCCACGGCGACAAGAGCGCCGCCCTGGCAGCCCACACCGAAGCGACAGCCGTCTTCCAGGAACTGGACTGCCGCGAAGCACGAGAGCCGGGCGCCGGCGAGTGACCCGGGCCGGCCGCAGAAGTGCCAGAGCAGGCACCAGCCATACGGAAGACCCTGCACCTACCCCCTGGCACGCCCGCACACTCCAGGACCTGGCCCACGTCCGGGCAGCCTACGGCGACAAGACCGCCGCCCTGGCAGCCCACACCGAAGCGACAGCCGTCTTCCAGGAACCGGACTGCCGCGAAGCACGAGAGCCGGGCGCCGGCGAGTGACCCGGGCCGGCTGCAGAAGTGCTGGTGAGCCGCTTGCAGGGAACCTGCAGAGCATTTGCAGCGGTCCCCGCCACTCTGGTGTGCGTGACGGACATCATCACGCTCTCGGACCCCCGGGTCGCCGCGGTCGCGGCGGCCGAATGCGGTGAACCGCTGGTCGACCTGCGCTGCACGGGCCAATTGCGGCTCGACCACCGGCAGGCCGACGACGACGGCAGCTACGCCCGGCTGCGGTCCGGCGCGCTGCGCCGGCTCGTCCGGGCGCAGCGCCTGCTGCCGGCCGGCGTCCGGTTCCTGGTGGTGGAGGGGTACCGCCCGCCGGACCTGCAGCGGCGGTACTTCGAGCAGTACGCGCAGACGATGCGCCTGGCCCACCCGGACGCGGCGCCCGAACGGATCCGTGAGCTGGCCAGCGCCTACATCTCTCCGCCGGAGGTGGCGCCGCACGTCAGCGGCGGGGCGGTCGACCTGACACTCTGCGACCAGGACGGCAAGGAGTTGCCGCTCGGCACCGAGGTCAACGCCACCCCGGAGGAGAGCGAGGGTGCCTGCCGCACCGAGGCGCCCGGCATCAGCGCCGAGGCGCGTGCGAATCGGGCCCTGATGAGCTGGGCCCTCACCGCGACCGGCTTCGTCAACTACCCGACCGAATGGTGGCACTGGTCCTACGGCGACCGGTACTGGGCCCTGCTGCGCCAGGCCCCGGCCGCCCGCTACGGACCCGCCACCCCACCCGGCCCGACGGCCTGACCAGCCGCCGGCCCGGGCACGGCACGACCACACCGTACGACCGAGGGGGAACAGCATTGGAGATCAGCAGCGCAGCCTGCCCGCCACCGTCGCGCACGGACGCCGACCGGATGAGCGCGGGGGACTTCGACGCCTCCTTCACCGCCGACATGCCGCGGCTGCGCCGTCGGCTGCTGGCGCTGACGGGCAATCCGCACGACGCCGACGACCTGCTCCAGGAGACGTATCTACGGCTCTCCCGGCGCGCCCGCGCCCAGAACCTGACGCGGCAGCAGCACCCGTACGCCTACGCCTGCACCGTCGCCCTCAACCTGCTCCGCGACTCCTGGCAGCACCCCTCCCGCCGGGAGCAGACCACCGACCGGCTGCCGGAGGCGGGCTGGGACGGCGGACTGGCCTCGTACGAGGCGTCCTCGACCACGCTGGCGCTGCTGAGCGTGCTCTCCGAGAAGGAGGCCGCGGCGGTGATCCTCGTGGATCTGGAGGGCCTCAGCCACGACACGGCCGGCGAGAGGCTCGGCGCCCATCGCGGCACGGTCCAGCGCAACCGCATGCGCGGCCTGGCCAAGATGCGCGCCGCGCTCGACAACTAGTGCCCCGGCCGCTCCCCCACGGGGGTGGGGAGTGGCACGTACCGTCTCCAACCGCTGTCGCCGGGCCGCCCGGTGACGTCACGTCGACGAAGGAAGACTTCCGTGAAGATCAGCAGTGCGCGCCGCCGGACCAGCGGCGGGCTCCTGGGGGCCTCGGTCCTGGCCCTGACCGCCTTCTTCTCGGCGCCGGCCCACGCCGCCGCCCAGGACACCGCCTGCGGCGTCCTCTCGCCGGGTGCCTCGGCGACCGCGCAGGCCGCCGTGAACGCGGCCTGTTCGCAGATCGGCGTCTGGTACAGCTGGGGCGGCGGCCACGGCGCGACGCCCGGTGCCACCTACGGCTACTACGACGGCTCCGACCCGGACAGCCTGCACGACAACGAACGCAAGGGCTTCGACTGCTCCGGTCTGATGCGTTACGCGTACTGGAAGGCGACGGGCAAGGACCTGCTCAACGGCACGTCCGACGACCAGTTCCACAGCTCGCAGGCCTCCGCCCGCTTCTCCGCCTCACAGGGCACGGCCCCGCTGCTGCCGGGCGACCTGATGTTCTGGGGCAGCGGCCACATCCACCACGTCGCCATGTACCTGGGCGGCGGACAGATGGCGGAGGCGTACGAGTCGGGCACCCACATCCGGGTCGCACCCGTGCGCACCGGCGGCGACTACGCGGGCGCGATACGGGTCAGCGGGTCCGGCACGCCCACTCCCCCGCCCGCGAACGGCGGTTCGACCTTCGAGACCTGGGGCACGGGGGTGCACACCCACACCACGCCGAGCACGCGCTCCTCCGTCGTGGACACCTTCGCCGGCCCGACCCAGGTGTCGGTCCAGTGCCAGGAGCACGCGGAGACCGTCACCGCCGAGGGCTACACCAACGACATCTGGTCCAAGCTCTCCGACGGCTCGTGGATGACGAACATCTACATCAAGGGCCCGGCCTCGCTGCCCGGCATCCCGGACTGCGGGGGTAGCAGCACCCCGCCCCCGAGCGGCGGCAGCAAGGCGTTCCAGACCTGGGGCACCGGGGTGCGCACGCACAGCGAGCCGAACGTCAACGCGGGCGTGGTCGACTACTTCGCGCAGCCGACCACGGTCAACGTGGTGTGCCAGGCGCACGCCCAGCAGGTGACGGCCGAGGGCTACACCAACGACGCCTGGGCGAAGCTGACCGACGGCTCGTGGGTGACGGTCATCTACATCAAGGGCCCCGAGTGGCTGCCGGGCGTGGCCACCTGCTGACCGTGCCCTGACAGGGGCGGCGGCGTCCGGTCGGCGACGGCTTCGCGAAGGCGGAGTCGCGCGTTCGTACAGGCCCCGGTCCCCCTCCGGTTCGGCGGCCACCACCGCCCCCGCCGCCGAGTCGCCGTACCGCTCCAGCAGGACGGTCCACAGGTCGCCCGTCCAGCGCCACCGTGCCCGCGAAGTCCCCGGAGGCGTCGGCGGTGCCGCGCTCCAGCAGTGACGTGGCTCCGGCCGCGGCAAGACGCTCGTCGACGAGCGTGGGGACGCGCTGGTAGGTGGCCGCCCAGTTGCGGTCGCCGACGCCGAGTACGGCGTACTGGACACCGTCGAGTGAGCCGGGCTCCAGTCCCTCCAGCCAGGTCACGAACTCCGCGGCGTCGTCGGTGGGCCTGCCGTTGTAGGAGGCGGCCACGATCACCACCGGTCCCGCGTCGGCGGTGACCCGGCCCACGGCGTCGTCGAGAGGGGCGACGGACGGGGCGAAGCCGTGCTCGTCGCCGTCCGCCGCCAGATCGCGGGCGATACCCGCGCAGGTGCCGAGGTTGGAGCCGTGCAGGAGGGGCAGTGCGGTGCCGGTGGTGCGTCGGACCACGGACCTGTCCCGGCCGGCGGTGGCGCTGTTCGCGGCGACGGCGGGCAGACGGCGTTCGCCGCTGGTGCGCCGGGCGAGCTTGAGGGTGAACTCGTCGGGCTTGATGGTCAACGACTGCTTGATCTTCAACTCGTAGTTGCTGTGGTCGATCAGCCGCTAGCGGGCACCAGCAGGCCGAGCAGCAGTGTGGCCTCGTGCAGCGCGAACTGGCGGCCGATGCAGGCGCGTTCGCCGTTGCCGAACGGCTTGAACAGGTGGACCGGACGCGCCTCCTCCTGCTCGGGTGTGAAGTGGTCCGGGTCGAACAGCTCGACGTTCTCGCCCCAGGCGGGGTCTCGGTGCAGGGCCGGGGTGAGCACCATCAGCATCTCGCCCTCACGCGCGGTGTACTTGCCGCCGATGACGGTGTCCTCGATCGGCTCCACCGCGAAGGCGGGTGCCGTCGGCCACAGCCGCAGGCTCTCACTGAGCACCTGGCGGATGTAGGTCAGCTTGCCGATGTCCCCGTAGTCGGGTCGGGCGTGTCCGTGTCGCCCCACAGGGCGTCCACCTCGGCCTGGGCGCGGGCCAGGACCTCGGGGTGCTTGGTCAGGTAGTGAAGGGCGAACGACAGGGCACCGCTGGTGGTCTCGTGCCCTGCGATGAGGAACGTGATGACCTGGTGGCGGATGTTCACGTCGTCCAGCGGCTCGCCGGTCACCGGGTCCGGGGGCGCTTCAACGCAGGCGTCGCACCCCCGGTGATGGCGAGGCCGACATCGGTCAGAGCGCGCCCTTTGTACGTGTAGAGGTGCGACCAGTCCGGATACCGGCGGGTGCTGCCGGCATCCGGCGGCACGACGGGGTTTCCGGTGAGATAGACGTACGTGGCGCCGGGCTCCTGGGCCACGCTGAGCGCCCGGTCGGTCCGCCAGGTGTTGCGCGGCCGCAGCACCTGACGGTCGGCGGCGGCATCGATCTGCCCGGTCACATCGCCCCGGGCATGAGTACGGGCCTGGACACGGCCGAGCATCGCGACGGGCGCGGCGATCTCCACCCCGCGCATCCCCGCGATCTGCCGCCACTGCTCGGAGGTGATCCCCCCGAACTGCCCGGACAGGAAGTTGGGACGCACCTGGCCCGCCGAGGCCTCCCGCGCCGACCGCGCCCCGGCGGGCCGCACCAGAATGTCGTACGCGGCCCGGAAGGTGGCGTCCGCCGAAGCCTCCACCCGAAGCCGCGACGTCGCCACGGAGCCGGTCAGCAGAGTGAACCCGGTCGCCGCCACGAGCACACCGAGCAGCAGGGTCAGGGTCCGTACGGACTGCCGTCGCAGCTGGCCGGTGATCATCCCGTGCATGGCGTCTCCATCGGCCCGTCCACTCCATCGGCACGTCAGCGCCGGGCGCCAGGCTAGACATCCCCCGTACATGGGCGATACACGGCTCGTGAAGGCCGGCGGTGAGGGCGTTCAGGGCACAGGGTCCGGATCGAGCGCGTGACCGGGGCCTACCGGAGCCGGTCCGAGGGGTGGGCGGGTACACCGTCGCGGTCGGCTTGAGCCTGGGCCGGCAGCGGCAACGACCAGGTGTAGACGTCCGGGTCGAAGGCGTGCAGGCGCTTGACGAGCCTGGCCGTCGACCAGGGCCAGCAGAAGGTGTTGATGCCCGGGAGGCCGAAGTAGTAACCGGTGCTGCCGGCGGCGTTGTAGACGGTGTTGGGCAGCGCCTCGCGCAGAGACCGCTGGTGGGCTGCTTCGACCTCGGGCTTGACCTCCAGAGCGGACGCCCCGCCGGCGCGCAGGTGGTTGAGAGCCGCGGTGATGTAGCGGAGTTGGGCTTCGAGGACGGTGGGGACGGCCGTGGTGCCGGTGAGGAGATTCGGGCCGATGAGCAGGAAGAGGTTGGGATATCCGCTGACGCTGGTGCCCAGGTAGGCACGGCGGTTGTCGGCCCAGGCCTCAGCCAGTGTGCCGTCGGTGCCGTGCAGTTGGGGGGCCAGCGGGATGTCACCGACGTGATACCCGGTCGCGAGGACGATGATGTCGGCGCGGGTGCGGGTGCCGTCGGCGCCGATGACGTCGGAGCCCTCCACAGCGGTCACGCGGGTCGGGTGCAGCCGTACGTTGTTGCGGGTGAGGGCGGTGTAGTAGGTGCCTGAGGTGATCAGGCGGCGGCCGCCGAGGGGGTAGTCAGGAGTAAGGGCCCGGCGTAGAGCGCGATCCCGTACCGACGCACGCAGATAGAGACGGGCCACGGCCTCCAGGGGCCACAGCAGGCGGGGGTGGCGCAGGGGGAATCCGATGGCTTCCTGGGTCCAGTGGTGCAGGCCGCGTAGTGCGCGGCGCGCTGCCGGGTGGTGTTCGAAGTACCGGTGGAGCCCCGGAGGGATGGTGTAGTCGGGTTTCGGAAGTACCCACTGCGGTGTGCTTTGGAAGACGTCGACATGCGCCGCCCGCGGCTGGATCTCGGGCAGGAACTGGACGGTGGACGCTCCGGTGCCCACCACTGCCACACGCCGTCCGGTCAGGTCGACTTCGTGGTTCCAGCGGGCGGAGTGGAAGGCGGTGCCCGGAAAGGTGTCGAGGCCGGGGATGTCGGGACGGCGGGGCCGGTGCCAGGGGCCGGTGGCGACGATCACGGCGCGGGCGGTGTACGTGCCCGAGGTGGTCCGCAGGTTCCAGCGGTGCGCTTGCGGCTCCCAGCGGGCACCCAGCACCTCGGTGTCGTAGCGGATCGCCTTGTGCGCGCCGTGTGTTGCCGCGGTGGTGTCGAGGTAGTCGAGGATCTCGGACCGGTCGGCGAAGCCCCGGCTCCACGCGTGGGGTGCGAAGGAGTACTCGTACAGCACCGCCGGTACGTCGCAGCCGCATCCGGGGTAGGTGTTGTCGCGCCAAGTCCCGCCGAGGCGGACGGACTTCTCCAACACGACAACGTCGTCGAAGCCGGCCCGGCGCAGCGCGATCACGGCGGCCAGGCCGGAGAGACCGGCCCCGATGACGATGACTTCCGCTTCATGATGGTTGTCGATGCTGTCGTCGGCCACCGGCGCGCGCCCCCAGTCCGCGTCGTGAGCATCCCGGCGCTGATGCCGAACCGCCCCCGACCGCTTGCTTGGAGCGACCGATCGTAGAGTTGCCCGCGATCACTCGTAGCGGCGTGACCGACAGATACCTCATAAGGGTGATCTTGCCGGGTGAGGTGAATGCGGTGCGTTTTCCTGTGTTCGACTGCCGCCGGCAATGCGCTCAGTCACGCGCCAGCCATAACCCCTCCATCTCCCCTTGGCACAGGGCCTGTTCCAGACGGTAGCGTCCGCCCAGACGAAGCGTGCGATCCACTTCTCAGTGGTGGTGGCCGACGACGGCTGCAGCGCACTGGGCCGCCCTGCGGGATGCAGCGCCGGACGCGGCGGTACCGGATCTGGTCAAACCGTTTGCCCTGCGGGAGTTGGTGTTGCGGCTGCGTGCATTGCTGCGCCGCAGGCCCCCGGCCGCCCTGACTGAACCACCGGGCTGCCAGAGACAATGGAACCGCCGACCGGACGCACGTCGCGGTGTTGGTCCGCCAACTGACCGCCCGGCCTTCCCAGCACGGGTCGTGCGTACCGAAGTTCCGCCCGGTTAAGCAGCGTTGACGTTTTCCGCAATCTTGACCGATTCGGTAGCGGAGCGATCATATGTTGTCGGACATGCTATTTCGAGGCCTTCGCGCCAAAGGAACTACCGAGCTTTTCGTGGCCAGTTGCTCAGGGCTCGGCTGCGCTGCTGCGCTGATATCGATCGTCGTGGGCCAGCTGACGCCGTGGTGGGCGTTGGTCGTAGTGCCTTTGGGGATTTTCAACGCGATCGAGGTCATGGGCTACTTCGCCTACCTGCCGGTCGTCGTGAAACCGTATGTCCTCGTTTCCGCCCCGACCGACGCTGCCGACGGCGAGCAACAGGAGGAGGAAGGGCAGCGACGCGGCGCCTTGTGCTGGCAGCTGGACACCGGTGGAGCGGTGAAGGAGTCGTCCCCGGCAGTGGTCGACGGGACGGTTTTCGTGGGCAGTTGGAACTTCCTCCTGTGGGCCGTCGACGCCGCTACCGGCGAGGAACGCTGGCGGTTCCGGACCAGCGGTGTGGTGGCCGCGTCGCCGGCCGCCGCCGACGGCATCGTCTACATCGGCAGTTGGGACAAGTGTTTGTACGCGGTCGACGCCGTCTCGGGCCGGGAGCGGTGGCGGTTCAGGACGAACGGCCTGGTGCGGTCCACTCCGGTGGTGGCCGATGGCATGGTCCTCTTCGGCAGCAACGACGGCTTCTTCCGGGCGGTCGACGCCGCCTCCGGTGAGAGCCGGTGGCAGACCGGCGTCGGCAAGGGCGTGCGCTCCTCACCGACGGTGGTGGGGAACTCGGTGTACATCGGCAGCAACGACGGCTTCCTGTGGGCCCTGGACACGGCCTCCGGCCAGGTTCGGTGGCGGCTCAAGACACACAGCGGGCTCTGGTCGTCACCAGTGGTGGCCGACGGTCTCCTCTACGTCGGCAGCCCCGACCGGCACCTGTGGGCAGTGGACACGGCATCGGGCCACGTCCGGTGGAAGCTACCGACCGGCACCTGGGTGAAATCGACGCCGGCGGTGGCCCACGGCCTTGTCTACTTCGGCACCAGCGACGGGTACCTCTGGGCGGTCGACGCGGTGTCCGGCGAGAGACGGTGGAGGCACAAGGTCGGTGTCTGGGTGCGCTGGGCGCCCCTGGTGGCGAACGGCACGCTGTACGTCGGTACGAACGACGGCCGTATGGTGGCGCTGAACGCCGTCTCGGGCGAGGAGCAGTGGACGGCGGAGACCGGTAGCCCGGTCTTCTCCACCCCGGCGGTGGCCAACGGCGTACTGCACTTCGGCCTCCAGAACGGGCGCCTGCTGGCCGTCCGGGCCTGACCAGGAAGCAGGTTGGCGTCAGTAGGGCCATCCGCGAACACCAGCGCTGCCGAATGCCCCTGACCGAGGCCGAGGACCTCCTCGGTCCGGCGCGCCCGCACCCCGCCATCAGATCCAGCGGAGCGATTGATGGTCAGTGCGGACCCGTGACCACCGGCAAGATCACCCGCCAACACCTTCGCCGAAGACGCCCCCCATACGCACCGGGACCGCGCCCCACGCCATGGCAGCCTCGCGCGATCTGGCCGCCGGCGCCCTTCACCTCACCGGCCACGACAACATCGCCGCTGCCCTGCGCAAACGTGCCCAGGGCAGTTGCGCACCGGACACCCAAGCGTGAACCGTCGCACTGGAAATTACGTAGTTTCACTGAGAGTCGAAAGACCGCACAGGCATCGCCCGAGTGGCCGAGCTCTGCCTCGTACCACGGCCGCAGATCATGAGCGGTGGGGTAGACGGCGTTCGGTCCGCTGTCGGGGCCTGAGCGCCGCCCAACTCGCCCAGCAGGCGGACCGCTCCACAACGCCTCCCCCTGGAACTTCTGGATCCCGTCCGGCGAGAAGTGTCCGGCCCGCTCGGCCATCGTCCAAACGGCCCGAGGACTTGACCTCCCCAACGGGGTGGGATGGGCGTACTTCACCGTCGGGGACCGGGGAAGGACCAGGGAGCGTCATGAACCGGACCCGACCCCACCGGCCCTGGGGAGCTACAGCACGGCCTCGGGGTGACAGGTGCAGCCCCTGCGGCCGACGACACCCAGACGGTGAGCGGCGTGGCGGGCGGATTCCCTCATCCACAGCAGGCCGACCGCGGGCTGGACACCGTGGAACCCGCTCAGCAGCACCCCCGGACTGAGGTTCACCACCTCGTGCCACCACCCCGCCGGCACATGCAGCACATCGCCCGGGTCGAGATCGACCGTGAGCACGTCCGGTCCGCCCGCGGCCCGATGTGCGGCTTGTTCCGTCACCTCGTCGGCGGTCAGCCGGGACAGCCGCGCCCACTTGTCATAACGCGGTGACCGGCCGCCGACCCGCTGGACGCTTCCCGGCGGCAGCAGCCGGAACCGCTTGCGGCCCACCAACTGCACAGCGACGTTGTCCAGAAGGTCGTGGTGCAGGCCGGTGCGCGCGCCGGTCGGCCCGATCCAGGCACTGCTGGAGGTCACGGCACGGCGGGGGAACAACTCGTGCGGGCACAGATCGTCCCGGAGCGCGGGAACGGCCCGCAGGAGGTCGAACTCCTTCAGATACGCCCCGTGCAGGCTGTCCTCGTCCGTGCCCAGCCCGCGCAGGTATGCGGGCAGGGACGTGGTTCGGAACCGGGTCTGTCCTCGCTCCCGTTCGCCCACCACGAGCGTCACGGGCAGCTCGGGGACGATCTCCGCGAGTATGTCGAAACGCCAGATCCGGATCGCCGGCCAGTGCGCCGCAGCCCCACGGTCCACCCACGGCACCGGGCGGCGCGCGTTCCGGGCCGACAACGAAGGAGTGGGTGATGACATCATCGCTGCCCCCCACCGGCGCCGGCCAGGAAGACGAGGCAGGCGTTGTGACCTCCGAAACCGAAGGAGTTGACGAGCGCCGCGCCGACCCGGCCCGCGCGGGGGCCGCCGGTGACGACGTCCAGCTTGATCTGCGGATCCTGCTCCCGCAGGTTGATCGTCGGTGGAACAACCTGGTCTCGCAGAGCCAGGATCGCTGCCAGGGCGTTGAGGGAACCGGCGGCGCCGAAGAGGTGGCCGGTCATGGACTTGGTGGCGGTGACGACGGCGTGCAGGCCGATGGCGTCACCGATAGCTTCGGCCTCAGTGAGGTCACCGTGCGGCGTGGAGGTGGCGTGGGCGTGGACGACGTCGATGTCGTCGGCACCGAGGTCGGCGTCGGTGAGTGCCCGGCGGATGGCGCGGGCCTGGCCATCGGTGTGTCCGGACGTCAGGTGGTGCGCGTCGGAGGTGACACCCGCGCCGGCCAGGACGGCGTACGGGCAGGCGGTGCGGGCGGCCGCGAAATCGACGTGCTCCAGTACGACCACGGCCGCCCCCTCTCCGATCACGAACCCGTCCCTGGTGGCGTCGAACGGCCGGGAGGCCCCCGCGGGATCGTCGTTGCGGGTGGAGTGCGCCGTGGCTTGAGCGAAGCCGGCGAGAACGAGGGGATGGATGCAGGCCTCGGCGCCGCCCGCCACCACCACGTCGGCGCGACCGAGCCGGATCAGGTCCAGGCCCAGGGCGATGGCCTCCGCGCCGGAGGCGCAGGCGCTGACGGGTGTGTGGGCGCCGCCCCGAGCACCGAGTTCCAGGCTGACCACGGCTGCCGGCCCGTTCGCCATCAGCATCGTCACTGCACGCGGGGACACCCGGCGGGCGCCGGAGCGCTCCAGGACGTCGTCCTGGCCGAGCAGTGTGAGTACGCCGCCGGTGCCGGTGCCGATCACCACGGCCAGTCGCTCCGGGTCCACCTTGGGGCGGCCGGCGTGGGCCCAGGCCTCACGGGCGGCGATCAGGGCGACCTGCTCACAGCGGTCCAGTCGGCGGGCCTGCACCCGGTCCAGGACCTCGGTCGGCTCGACCCGCAGCCGGGCCGCGATCCGCACCGGGAGCGTCTTCGCCCAGTCCTCCGTGATCGGGGAGACCCCCGACTCTCCTGCCAGCAGGGCGGACCAGGTGCTGGGCACGTCCCCGCCCAGGGGTGTGGTGGCACCGAGTCCGGTCACGGCGACGTTCATCCGGTCTTCTCCTGAAGTGAACCTGCTCTGCCGAGCGAGGAGGTGAGGGGCGGACGAGGCGAGGGGGCGGGCAGACCCATGAGGCGCGCTTTGACAGCGGAGACGACCAGCGCGGGGTCGAACAGCCTGGCCGGTGAGCCGACGAGATGGTAGATGCTGTCGAGGGTGCGCTGGGCCCTGACGTCCCCGTGCGCGGCGAGCCGGTCGACCTCGCCCGACCAGCGGCCGAACAGCGCGTCCACTCCCGAGCGGCGTTCACCGCCGGTGTGGCGTAGGTCCTCGCCTGTCGCGATGGCCCAGGGGAGGTCGGCGGCACGGGCGAGTCGTCGCACAAGCCGGTGCTCCCAGCCCGGCCTGGTGGTGGCCAACGCCCGTCGCAGGAGCAGCGCCTGGGTCGCCGCCACGGTGATGCCCTGACCGTACACCGGGTTGAAGGCGCAGAGACTGTCGCCGGTCACCAGGAGGCCGTCGGGCCACGATGCCATGCGGTCGTAGTGCCGGCGCAGGTTGCCGGTGCGGCGGTGTACGGCGATGTCGCCCAGTGGGCGGGCGCTTGCCGTGAAGTCGGCGAGGGCCGGGTCCCGGAGACGGGCCAGGAAGGCGTCGAAGCCTTCGGGATCCCGTGGCGGGCGGTGTTCCGCCGCGCCCACGGCGGCGACCAACCACCGTCCGCCCTCCACGGGAAGAGCCACTCCCCCGGCCGGGCAGCCCGCCGTGGGCAACAGGACAACGCCCGCGACACGGCCGAGATGGCCGGGTGGTGCGGCGTAGGCGCGTCCCGCGTAGCCGAATCCGGCGTCGACCGAGGTGGCGGGCACCTCACCGAGCCCTTGTTGTGCCAGCCACTGGGGCATACGGGATCCACGTCCGGTCGCGTCCACGACGAGGTCCGTCCTGACGGCCGGGGCACCATGGCGCTCGACGAGCCATCCCGCGCCGCTCGCGGGGCGGTTCAGGCCGCGGACGCGGGCGCCGCCCAGCAGTGCGACCCCGGGAAGTGCGGTCACCCTCTCCCGCACCAGGTGCTCGACCAGCGGGCGGGTGGCCGAGACCAGCTCGAAGGCAGGAGTGCCGAAGGGGGCCCATCCGCGTTCGCCGAGCCAGGCGAGGTTGCCCGTGTCCAGTGGCACCCCGCCCGCGGCGATCAACTGCTGACGCAGCCCCGGAAGCAGCTCCTCGATCTCGCACAGTCCCCGGTGCAGGAGCACGTGCGGCTGGCGGCCCTGGGGGACACCGTCGCGCGGTGCGGGGACCGTGGTGGCGGTGTCACGTTCGAGGACGGTGACGGTACGACCGGATCCGCTCAGGACGGCCGCGGCCAGCAGTCCCGCCATTCCCGCCCCTATGACCACGGAATCCGCGGTCGTCCCGGTACGGCTGTCGGCCTCGTTCACGTTCACTTCTTCCTGTCTGCTCTTCTGACTGAACGGTTGTCCGAAGCCGCTAAACGAGCCGGAAAAGAGTTTTCCGCATCAATTGGAGCCAGGGCAGCGGCACGAGACGCCACAGCGGGGCGCCGGCGGCCAATGGGATACGCCCGCGGAGCAACGCTCCGTGGTCGAGTGAGGCCGGATGGGGAAAATACCCTGGCTTGCATTCCAGGATTTCCCTGAAGCCTTTGTTGTAGTAGTAGCGCAGTTGCGGGTCGCGTGGCATCCCATGACGCTTCTCGCGCATATACGAAGTCGGCGACCCTTCCGGATTTGACATCTTCCAGCCCCGAAGGCCCGGCATGGGCGAGCCGAGATAGATGTCACGCCATCCGCTCTTCAGCGCGTAAGGCCAGAAGAACTCAAATATGGCCATCACCGCCGTCGCGTCGATGCTGCTCAGACTTATACCGAACAGTGACCGTGTACCTGCCTGGTCTGAGGTCCGCACCTCGGCACAGTCGGACCAGGTGGCTGATGCGCGCAACTCCCCGACCGTGATCGGCTTCATGAAGAGCGAGGCCAGCGCCACACCGTCGGCGGTAAAGGCACCGACACAGAGCTGCGGGTACGCCTGGATACGGGCAGCGAGCTCCGCCGCGGAAGCGGCCTGATCCTCATCCCATTTGCCTTCTTCGAGCGTCACGAGGGATTCC
This sequence comes from Streptomyces sp. NBC_00461, assembly GCF_036013935.1. Lineage (NCBI taxonomy): Bacteria > Bacillati > Actinomycetota > Actinomycetes > Kitasatosporales > Streptomycetaceae > Streptomyces > Streptomyces sp. NBC_00461. The sequence goes on along the minus strand of NZ_CP107902.1, from coordinate 8,346,557 downwards.
ACGTCTTCCGCGGAGAGAAAACGGACCTCGGCGCACTCCATCAAAGGGGCCTCGCCATCGCCTCCAGTACGACCGCCGGACATCCGGGCTGGACCAGTCATGCTCATTTCTCGTTCTCCTCGACACGGGGATGACGTCCGTTCCGAGAATTACAGCCGACCGATCGTTCGGGAACGCTACCCATAAGTAGTGCCGTCGAAGTTCACTTCGCGTTCACCATCATCGTTGATTACGCCGCTACGGGTAAGCCGGGATCCGCACGCTTGTTACACCTACAGGCAAAGGCGCGCCGCCATTTCCGATTAGGCACCCGGTGGGCGGCTCAGGGGGAGGGCAGCCTGACTATGCAATCACTGATTCCTGATGCGGTCTGTCAAGCTGCGGGAGCCGTGGGCGGGGTGAGTTCGTAGCGCCGTCCGTCGCGGAGGAGGGCCCCAGGTGCGGTTCGAGTATCAGGATCAGGCGTGAATCGCATACAGGAAGCCGTCCGTGCTGCCGACGTACACGGTCCCGTCTGCGACCACGGGCGTCGAGTGGACCTCCCCGCCGGTTTCCAGCCGCCAGCGTTCCTCTCCTGTGACCGCGTCCACCGCCCAGAGCGACATGTCCTCGCTGCCGATGTACACGGTCCCGTCCGCCACCGTCGGCGACGACTGACGATTGGCTCCGGTCTCCTGCTTCCAGCGTTCCTCGCCGGTGACCGCGTCAACGGCCCACAGGTACCAGGGGTTGCTGCCCATGTACACGGTCCCGTCGACGACCGCCGGTGTGGAATACGTCGACCTGCCGAGGTTCCGCCGCCACAGTGTCCCGCCGGTGGCGGCGTGCATCGCGATCAGGTCGTCGCGGTTGCCGGCGATGAAGAGGGTGCCGTCGGCCACCACGGGTGACGTGGAGGACGCGGGGTGGATCTTCATCTCCCAGCGCCTGCTTCCCGTGGCGGCGTCGACCGCCCACAGGGAGTCGTACGGGAAGGCGACGTAGACGAAGCCGTCGACCACGGTCGGGGAGGTGAACTGCGTGTAGGACTTCGGGCGGCGCGGCCGCAGTCGCCGCTTCCACAGTTTGCGGCCGGTGGCCGCGTCCGTGGCCCAGAGGAATCCGTTACGGCCGGCTGTGTACACCGTGCCTTCGGCCACTGCCGGGCGCGTACTTCTCACGTAGTCGGTCCTGCGTTTCCACAGGGTGCGGCCGGTGACCGCGTCCACGGCCCACAGGCGCCCCCCGCTGCCGGTGTACAGGGTTCCACCGACGACCACGGGTATGGAGTCGAACGAGTAGCCGGTCGTGAGTTCCCACCGTTCCTGGCCGGTGGCGGCATCCAGCGCCAACAGGGCGCTGTAGGTGCCCTGGTAGACCAGACCGTGGGCCACGGCCGGCGTGAGGTACCCCGCGCCCGGGGCCGGCGCCCGCCAGCGCACGGTGCCGGTGATCGGGGCGGGGTGAGCCGGAGCGGATGCTCGGCCGGTGCTCGTTCGCATCGGGTGGGCGGACGAGGCCCGGTCGTCCTTGGCGGGTGCTTCGCCCGGCTGGTGAGCGCGTACGGCGTAGAGGTGCTCGTCGAGGCTGTCGATGTACACGGTGCCGCCGCGTACCAAGGGGGCGGAGTGCACCGGTTCGGTGGTTCTGACCTTCCAGCGTTCCTCGCCGGTGACCGCGTCCACCGCCCACAGGCGCCCGTCGTGACTGCCCGCGTACACCGTGCCGTCGGCGATCGCGGGCGTCCCGTGGATCTCACCGCGGGTCTTGAGCCTCCATCGTTCCCGGCCCGTTTCGGCGTCCACCGCGATCAGGTACCAGCCGCGGACACCAGCGGCCACGATGCCCTCGGCCACCGCGGGCGTCGCCCATACCGTGCCCCCGGTGGCCAGCCGCCAGCGTTCCTCGCCCGTGGCCGCGTCCATCGCGACGACGCCCTTGCCGTTGCCCACGTACAGGCTCTCGCCGGCCACCACCGGGGTCTGCTGACCGCCGCCGTGGGGAAAGACGTCCCATCGTCTGTCTCCGGTGGCGATGTCCAGCGCCAGCACGTGCCCGCCCTCGACCGCGTACAGGACCCCGCCGGCCACCGTCGGCGGTGGATTCAGATAGGTGCGATGGTCGTGGACCTGGACGTTCCACAGCGGTCGGCCGGTGACCGCGTCCACCGCCCACATCCGGTGGCGTTGTGCGGCGTACACGATGCCGTCCGCGACCGTCGGCAGCGACATCTTCGACTGCCGCGATCTCCACTTCCACCGCACCTCGCCGCTCGCCGCGTCCACCGCGGTCAGATGGCCGTACAGGTCGGTGAAGTACACCGCCCCGGCGTCGGCCACCGGCGACGACTCGATCGCGGCGTCGTGCTTCAGTGTCCAGCGTCGCTGTCCGGTGTCCGCGTCGATCGCCGCCAGCCGCAGAAGGCCGTCGTTGACGTAGACCGTGCCGTCGGACAGCGCGGGTGTCCGGTAGAGGATGCCCCCGCCGGGCACCCGCCACAGTGTCCTGTCGCTGACGTGCCCACCGTCCATCGCTTCCCCCTCGCCGCGTACCGCTCGCCCGTTCGCGCTCTCGCTGACATCCCGCGGGCAGGCGCGCCGCGCAGGACGGGACACACAGGACCCTGACATGCGGCGTGCTCGGAGCACATCCGTGAAACCACGTAGTCCCCGGTGCACGTACGCGACCAGGTCCTTGTGGCCCGGTGGTGCGGGAGCACGTGCCCGGACAGGCCCTGCGGCACATGGACAGTTCACTGCCGTGTGAGCGGTAGTCGGAGGACTCCGCGGTCGTGTCCGACGATCAGGTCGGGTCCTGCAGTGGCCAGACAGGTGACCGCCACATCGACGGCGATGTGCTGCACCGTGCCGCTCTCCGGTTCCCATACCCGCAGGCGGCGCCCCAGTCTGCTGCCGGTGACCAGGACGGAGCGCCCGTCGTGCAGTGTGGTGGCGGCCATGACCGGAAGTCCGGCGGTGCCTGTCGAGGAGGGCAGGCCGTCCCCGACCGGGTCACCGGTCGCGAGGTCCCACAGCATGACCACACCGCGGTCGTCTCCGGTGGCCAGCAGGGTACGGTCCTGTGTCGGCACAACCGCCACGGCTGCCGCCCGGTGGTCGGCATCGCTGAGGGCGCGTTTGCTCAGCGGCACGACCGCGCCCGGATCCCAGGGGTCGTCGACGGCCGGATCCCACACGTGGATGCGGCCCCCGGTGTCCGCGGCCGCAATCAGGGTATGGCCGGCGGCGATCGGGACGGCTGCGATCGAACGGATCGGACTCCCATACGGGTTGAGGCGCCCGACGGCCTCACCGGTGTCCGGATTCCACAGCCGGACCGCGCCTCGGGGGGTGGCGGTGACGAGCAGGGTCCCACCGTCGGGGACGGTCGCGGCGCACATCCCGGTCACCCCGCCGGGCCAGTTGCCGACCGGTTCGCGAACCGGCCGCCCGGTGACGGGGTCCCACACGGCGATCGTCCCGGTGTCGCCGCCGCTTGCCAGGAGGACGCGGCCGTCGGGGCGGGGCAGGACCGTCATCGAGCGGATACGGTCAGGATGTCCTGCCAGCGGTCCATGGACGAGTCGGCCGTCGGCCGCATCCCACAGGCACAGCATGCCTCTGTCGCCGGCACCGGCCACGAGCGCAGGCTGACCGGAACGGGATACCACCGCCAGTGAGTCGACACCCCCGATGGAACCGGGCGCGGAATCGGAGAACACCGATATACGGCCCCAGCATGTGCCGTCGGCCGCAAGCAGAGCGTTCCCCTCCCGCCGGAACCGGGTCGCCGCTTCACCTGTTCCGCCCGCCGACGGCGACGCCGATTCTCCCGTAACAGCCGACCAGCCGGAGTCCGTCCACGCTTCCGCCAGATGGTTCCGGGGGAGCGCACCGTCCGGATTCTCCGCCAGACCGTCAGCGATCGTCCATGTCCGCTCACAGTCCCAGCAGCGGAAGTATCCGGTGAGCGACATCAGTCGGCGGGCCCATTCCCTCCCGGCCCGGTGCGGGGCGCCCTTGAGAGCGACCAGGCCGGCGACCAGGCACAGGACGGCCTGCCCCGGTGTTTCGGGGGGTACGCCCGCCGCCGCGACTTCGCGTGCCACCCGCAGGAACGGCTCCCATCCCTCCCCCGGCGTCTCCTGCTCCAAAGCCGCGGCGACCTCACCCCAGGGATGCTCTCCTTGGCGGACCGGGGCGGGATCAGGCAGCTGTGGAGCCTCGACAGGCGGACGCACCGGGTTCACGAAGAACTCGGGGATCTCGGTATCGCTTCCGCACCCGGGGCACACCAGCAGCAGCTCACTTTCCTGGCCATCGGGAAGCCGCTGCAGCGCTGGGGCGATGTGGTGACCGGTGAAGGCCACACAGGACAGCGCGAGGTGGGGGTACATCTGCGCGGGTGCGGCAAGGAGGCTTCGGGTGGCCGCCCGCTCGGCCAGACGCAGCGCGGCGCTGAACCCCGCCCCGAGGTCGGCCGGGACGGGGGGCCTGTAATCCGCGGTCATCATGAAGCCCATGTCCACCCAGAAATCCACGGTCTGCCCCGGAGGCAGGGCCGCTGCCGCCTCTACGAGATGCGGCAGGGACGCATAGGCCCCGTCGGAAACGACTCCGCCGTCTATCAGGCCGCCGGTCAGGTGCGTCCAGGTCCGCCTCCATTCATCACCGGTCCCAGTGGCAGCCGTGGACGCCATCTGCCCCAGGAGTGCTCTCACCTCGTCGGCTGTCACACCCTCAAGGTCACGCCAACGGGGGTCGTGCAGGGGCAGCTTCGGAATCATGGAGTGAGTCTCGCAATCGTCGGTGACAGGGAGGGGGCCTGCTGCTCCCAGCGATCCGGCCGGCGCCCGCGTTGAGATGCCGTGGCCTGGCACACGAGGTGCCGTGCGGCTCGGCAGGGTGCCGTACGTCGCCGCGGATCAGCTCGTCATCTGATCGGCGACGGTTGCTACTGCGCGGGGCGCGATCCGCTCCAGGAGTGGCAGGACAGTGACCCAGCCGTCGAGGGCCACGACCTGTGCGGCGAGCCTGCAGGCGTAGGACGGCTCGGACAGTTCCACGAGGCGGCCGGTGCGCGGGCCGATGTCAGACGGTAGGCGATCGAGCGGGAACGGCTGCACCACGAGTACCGCGCGCTCATGGGACTTCAGGGACCGGACTGCGTGCCCTGCCTCCACGGACTGCGCACTGCCCGGCCGCCCGGCCCGTCTTGGAGGTCTCAGAGTAGAGCGTGCAAGCTGGCCAGCGTGACGATCGCGCCCCAGGCCATCGTCACGACGATCCACACGATCACCCTGCCGTGAGGATCGGAATCGTAGGGTGGGGCGAAGTCGAAGGTCGCGGGGTCCTCGGGGCTGTAGCGGACAGACAGCCGGGTGCCGAGGGGGAGGTCGTCGTGATGGGTCAGGCCGGCGGGGCCGATGGGGTGCGCGGGAAGAAGCCGAAGCCGGGCTACAGGCGCTGACCCTGCACACCCGTCAACCCCTGGAACTGGCCCTGGAAGACGCTGACTTCGCTCAAGGCCGGGGCCGGCTCGCCCAGCGGGGTGTCAACCAGCATCATGGGCTTGCACCGGGCGCCATCCCTCGAACTGCCCTTGTTCAGCGGCCTCTTCAGAGCCCGGATTCGAGGGCACCCTGGAGATGCTTCGTACGCTCATCGACATGGTGGTCCATTCCTCACCTGATCGCATGATCATGCCTGCGTGGTCACCTCTTTCTTGTGACCGTCGTTACGGCCGACCATCCGGCCGTGACGGCGTCACGGATGGTAGATGTTCCAGCCCGTCGTCCCGGTGGGTGAGGGGCTCGGAGTCGAGCGGTCCGCGTCGCATTGGGCGGGGCCCCGGGCCGGGAGCAGCCGGTAAGCGCCGATCCGCTTCGTCCCGAAGCGCACGCCGGTGTCCCCGGTGGCGGCCGGGTCCCGTGTCGTCCGTGGTTGTTCGCCGTCGGTCAGGGGCGGGCCCGGGTACGCCGCCACAAGGACCCGGGTGCAGGTGACGTCCCGGACGGTGGGAAGGCCGACGGGGAAGCCGACCGTACGGGTTCTGCTGCCGTCTGTGGACAGCTGGTAGCGCATGACGAACGACATCTCGGATCCCGCCGCGGTGGCGGTGAGGGTCCAGAACTCCACCTGCACGGCCAGTGGTCGGCACAGCGGCCGGACATCACCCGTCGGCTGTGCCCCAATGACGACCGACGCCTTTTCGTACGACGCGTTGTCCCCGTCGGCCGTATCGCGGAAGGTCACCGCGGTGCGCAGCCATGCGGTCTGTTCCCGTTCCGGCCAGTGGACGTCGGCGCGGCAGCCACCGGCCTGGGCGCCCGCGGACGCCTTCGAGCACCCGGCCGCGAGCAGCGCGAGGACCGCCGCGCTCGCCGCCAGGGCTCCGTGGCGGAGGCGGGTCTGGGTGCTGTGCATGGTCTCCCTCGATCGGTACGGGACGGTACGCGGAACGCGGACATCGCATGGTCCGGACGGCGAGCAGTCTGCTGGCACTTCGCCCACGGCGGCCGCCTTGGCTGCACGCTGTGTCCGGCCTGTGATCAAGGCGCCGAACCGGTGCTCGACGCAGGGCGCGCTGTTCGTCTCGTAGCGGGGGGCCGGAGGGACTCACCGGAAGACGGTTTGCCGAAGAGCTGTCCTGTTTCGGCGATTCGTAGCCGAATTCGCCAAACGGTTGAGTGCTCCTCGTCCTTTCTTCACGATTTGCCTGTCAAGTGCCCGACGGCCAGGCCTCGGGTCCCAGCGCTGCAGAAGCGAGACCGGCATGGTGCGTGTCCGTGCGTCTTTGTCCCAGCTGCCCGCCTATGTTCCGGGCCGCAGGCTGCCCGGGGCCATCGTGCTGGCGAGCAACGAATCACCGCACGGGTTGCTGCCGGGGGTGGCCGAAACACTCGCGGAGGCCGCCAGTGGCGTCTCGCGGTATCCCGATCTGCACGCCGCCTCGCTCGTCGAGGCCCTGGCCACGCACCATGGGGTCGAGCCGGACCGGATCGCGGTGGGCGCGGGTTCCTCCGAAGTGTGCGGGCAGTTGCTGCACACGGTCGTCGGGCCTGGTGACGAGGTCGTCTTCGGCTGGCGGTCGTTCGAGGCCTACCCGATCCTCACCTCGGTGGCGGGCGGTACGGCGGTTCGGGTGCCCCTGCGCGACCACGCCCTCGACCTGGACGCCATGGCCGCGGCGATCACCGCCCGGACCCGGCTGGTCTTCGTGTGCAACCCCAACAATCCGACCTCCACGGCGGTCGGCGCGCGGGCCCTGACCGACTTCGCGGACCGGGTGCCGCGGGACGTGCTGATCGTCGTCGACGAGGCCTATCGGGAGTACGCCGATCCGGAGCGGGTCCCCGACGGCCTCGCGCTGCTCGGTGACCGGCCGAACGTGGCGGTGCTGCGAACCTTCTCGAAGGCGTACGGACTGGCCGGCCTGCGCGTCGGTTACTGCGTCGCGCCGCCCGGGATCGCCGCGCACGTTCGCCGCACGCAGGTGCCGTTCAGCGTCAGCGCGCTCGCCCAGCGGGCCGCTGTCGTCGCCCTCGGCGAGGGCGCGGAGGTCGCCCGGCGGGCCGCCCTCACGGTCGCCGAACGAGGGCGTGTCACCGGGCGGTTGCGGGAGATGGGCCACGACGTGCCCGACTCCGAGTCCAACTTCGTCTGGCTGCCGCTCGGCGACACCAGTGGGGACTTCGCCCTGCACTGCATGAACGGGAAGGTCATCGTCCGCCCGTTCCTCGGCGAAGGGGTCCGGGTGACGATCGGGGTGCCGGAGGAGAACGACGCCCTTCTTTCGCTCGCCGCGAGTTGGCGAGGCTGACGGCCGTGCGCCCCGGTCCCTACGAGCGTCACCGCGAGCTGCTGCAGAGCGTCGTTCGCGCGATCGACGCCGGTGAGTGCCGTCGCCCCTTCACCGAGGCGACCAGTCAGGACGCGGCCGACGCGGGCATGAGGTCGACCCGCACCGCGGGGAAGGTGTTCTGCTCGCTGCTGGGGCGGCCGTTCGAACTGGGGCAGCCCGGCGAACTCGGCCGCGTGCGAACGGAGTCGTCGCCGTACGGAGTCGATCTCGCCATCGACTACCCGCGCTGTGATCCCAGGGAGCTGGTCGCGGCGGCCGGGCGGGCCGCGGCCGGCTGGCGGGCGGCCGGGCTGTACCAGCGCGCCGGGCTCGCCGTGGAGATTCTGCGCCGGCTCAACACCCGCAGCCACGAACTGGCCCTCGCGGTGCACCACACCACCGGTCAGCCCCTCCAGGCGGCCTTCCGCGCCGCGGGGCCGCGCGCCCAGGACCGCGCCCTGGAGACCGTGGCCCAGGCCTTCGCCGAGTCGGAACGCGTCCCGACCGAGCTGCGCTGGGCGAGCGCCGAAGGCGGCGGCCAACCACTGCGGGGCACCTCGACCCTGGCGCCCCGCGGGGTGTCGCTGCTCGTCGGCTGCTCGGAGTTCCCGCTCTGGAACGGCCTTCCGGGCCTGTTCGCCAGCCTGGTGACCGGCAACCCGGTCGTGGTGGCTCCGCACCCACGCTCGGTGCTGCCGCTGGCGATCGCCGTGCGGGTCGCCCGGCAGGTGCTCGCGGAGGCCGGTCACTCCCAGGATCTCGTCACGCTGGCCGTGGCTGAACCGGAACGGCAGGTGCACCGGCGGCTGGCCACGGACCCGGCAGTGCGCATCGTCGACTTCACGGGCTGCGCGCGCTTCGCCGACTGGCTGGAGCAACACGCCCGCCAGGCCGTCGTGTTCGCCCACCGGACCGGACTGAACACGGTGGTCATGGACTCGACCGACGACTACCGGGGCCTGGTCAGGGGTCTCGGCCTCTCCTTGTGCCGGTGCAACGGAATGGCGCGCACCACGCCGCAGAACATCCTGGTGCCGGAGTCAGGCTTCAGCACCGACGAGGGGCACAAGACGCTGCGGGACCTCGGCGCCGACCTCGGCGATGCCGTGGACCGGCTGCTCGGGCATCCCGCACGCGCGGCGAGGGTGCTGGGTGCGATCCACGCCGGCGAGGTGCGTGACGTCCTGGCGGAGGCCGTCCGCTACGGCCCCGTCCTGCACGCTTCCGGTCGCGTGGCCCACCCCGACCACGCGCGTGCCGACCTGCGCAGCCCGCTGCTCGTGCGGCTGCGCGCCTCGGACGAGCAGGTCTACACGCGCGAGTGGCCCGGGCTCGTCTCTTTCCTGGTGGGCACCGAGTCGACCTCGCACAGCCTGGCGATCCTGCGCCGTACGGTGGCGCGGCATGGCGCGCTGTACGCCTCGGTGCACTCCACCGACCCGCTGGTGCTGGCGGCGGCCGAGACGGCGGCGCTGGACGCCGGTGTGCATCTGGTGGAGAACCTAGACGACCTGCCCGCCGACCCGTCCTCGGCGCGCGCCGAACTGCCGGACGCGGGAGCCCACTTCATCACCGGCCGGTTCCGGGTGGTGGGCTCCCGGCGGCACGCACCGCCGGCCGCTCCGATCCCGGACCCGTCTGTGGTTCCCCTCCCGGATTCCGGCCTCGCCGCCACGCTGGTCGACGTATGACCGGGGCGGGCGCGTTCAGTCGGTCCAGGTGGCCCCGAGGCCCCGCACCTCGTCGAAGACGAGCCAGGTGCGGGTGGAGCGCACTCCGGGGATCCCCTGGACCTTCTCCAGCACGACCTTGCGCAGCACCAGGTTGTCCGGGGTACGCACGACCACCAGGACGTCGAAGTCGCCGGTGACGAGGGCGACATGCTCCACGTACGGGATCTTGCACAGCTCGCGGGAGATGTCGCGCCAGGCGTTCTGCTCGATTCCCAGCATGACGTAGGCGCTTGTGCCAAGGCCCGCCCGCTGGGCGTTGAGCTGTGCGGTGAAGCCCGTGATGACGTCCTCGGCCACGAGCCGGCCAATGCGGGTGTAGGCGTTCGCCCGGGAGATGTGTACCTGCTCGGCGAGGGCGCGGACCGAGATCCGGCCGTCATCGAGGAGCCGGCTCAGGATCTGCCGGTCGATGTCGTCGAGCGGGACGGCAGTTCGTCCGGCCACGGCCGCCGACGGCGAGTTTTCCTCGGACACTTTGTCCTCCCAGACCCTGATGTTCGGCAGTTCATCGCCAGTTCGGCGGAGCTATTGAACACATATTCCGCGGTAGTCACCATTCTCCTGTCAAGTGTCCAGAGAAAGCGAGTGCCCTCCATGTCCGTGAAGAGCCTCCGCCAGACGGTCCAGGGACTCTTGCCGTCCCTCGTGCCGGTGCGGTTCGTGGCCGAGGACGGCACGCCCGTCGCCAGGCAGCCGGCCGACTACGCCGAGCCTCCGGTCGAGGCCCTGGTCGAGGCCTGGCGGCAGATGATCCTGGGCCGCCGGTTCGACACCCAGGCGACCGCCCTCACCAAGCAGGGCCGCCTCGCTGTCTACCCGTCCAGCCGGGGTCAGGAGGCCTGCCAGATCGGGGCCGTGCTGGCACTGCGCCCCGACGACTGGCTGTTCCCGACCTACCGCGACTCCGTGGCTCTGGTGACCCGCGGCATCGACCCGCTAGAGGTGCTGACGCTGCTGCGCGGCGACTGGCACTGCGGTTACGACCCCGCCGCCACCCGTGTCGCGCCCCAGTGCACCCCGCTGGCCACCCAAGTGCTGCATGCAACCGGCGTGGCCGAGTCCCTGCGCCGCACGGGTGGGGACGGCGTGGCCATGGCCCTGGTCGGCGACGGCGCGACCAGCGAGGGGGATTTCCACGAGGCGCTGAACTTCGCCGCCGTCTTCCGCACCCCCGTCGTGTTCTTCGTGCAGAACAACAAGTATGCGATCTCCGTGCCGCTGGCCCGGCAGACCGCGGCGCCCGCACTCGCGTACAAGGGCATCGGCTACGGGGTGCGCTCCGAGCAGGTCGACGGCAACGACCTGGTCGCCGTGCTGGCCGTGCTGACCGCAGCCGTCGAGCACGCCCGGGCGGGCCACGGTCCCGTACTCGTCGAGGCGCACACCTACCGGATGGACGCGCACACCAACGCCGACGACGCCACCCGCTACCGCGAGGACGGTGAGGTCGAGCGGTGGCGGGCCGCCGACCCGGTCGACCGCCTGGAGACGTACCTGCGGGCCCGCGGCGTACTGACCGACGAGTACATCACGGCGGTGAGGGAGGAGGCGGAGGCCCGGGCCGCCGAACTGCGCGCGGGCATGAACACGGAGTCCGTCGCCGACCCGCTGGAACTCTTCGACCACGTCTACGCCGAGCCGACTCCTCAACTGCGCGAGCAGCGCGCCCTGTTGGCAGCCGAGCTGGCCGAAGACGCCGCTTCCCCCGTACTTCACACCCAGGAGAGCTGACGGCCATGGCCAAGGTCACGATGGCGCAGGCGCTGAACACCGCACTGCGTGACGCACTGCGCGAGGATGAGCGTGTGCTCGTCTTCGGCGAGGACGTCGGTCGGCTCGGCGGCGTCTTCCGGATCACCGACGGGCTGACCCGCGACTTCGGCGAGCAACGGTGCTTCGACACCCCGCTGGCCGAGGCCGGCATCGTCGGACTGGCCGTCGGCATGGCCATGGGCGGCTTCCGGCCTGTGGTGGAGATGCAGTTCGACGCCTTCGCGTACCCGGCCTTCGAGCAGATCGCCTCGCATGTCGCCAAGCTGCGCAACCGGACCCGGGGGCGGCTCACGCTGCCCATGGTGATCCGCATCCCGTACGCGGGCGGGATCGGCGGCGTCGAGCACCACTGCGACTCCAGCGAGGCGTACTACGCACACACCCCGGGACTGAAGGTCGTCACCCCGGCGACGCCCGAGGACGCGTACTGGCTGCTGCGCGACGCCGTGGCCGACCCCGACCCGGTCATCTTCCTGGAGCCGAAGAAGCTGTACTGGTCCAAGGAGGACACCGACCTGGAGCAGCGCGCCGCGCAGCCGTTCGGGCGGGCGGCGATCCGGCGGGAGGGCCGCGACGCCACGGTCGTCGCGTACGGGCCGTCGGTTCCGGTGGCCCTGGCCGCCGCCGAAGCCGCGGCGGTCGAGGGCATCGAACTCGAGGTCGTGGACCTGCGGACGCTGGTGCCCTTCGACGACGAGACGGTGACGGCATCCGTACGCCGGACCGGGCGCTGCCTGGTCGTGCAGGAGGCCCAGGGTTTCGCCGGGGTCGGGGCCGAGATCGCCGCGCGTGTACAGGAACGCTGCTTTCACTCGCTGGCCGCACCCGTCCTGAGGGTCGCCGGCTTCGACATCCCGTATCCGCCCCCCAAGCTCGAGCACGCGCACCTGCCCGGCGTCGACCGGATCCTCGACGCCGTCGACCGCCTCCAGCTCGACGACGAGCCGGACACCCGGCATCTGCTGAAGGGAGCGGTCGCATGACCACCGCAACGCTCCAGGAGCAGCTGTTCCGGCTGCCCGACCTCGGCGAGGGCCTGACCGAGGCCGAGATCGTCGAGTGGAAGGTCGCGGTCGGTGACACGGTGACGATCGACCAGATCGTCATCGAGGTCGAGACCGCCAAGGCCGCGGTCGAGGTGCCGGTCCCGTACGCGGGCACGGTGCTGCGACTGCATGCGGAGGCGGGCACGGCGTTGGCGGTGGGAGAACCACTGATCACGGTGGGTGCCGGAGTCCCGGGCGAGGCCGAAGGCACGGCTGGGGGCTCGGGCGATCCGTCGCCCGGCGGGCCCGCCGCCGGATCCGCGTCGGCAGACCCCGCCGCGGATCGGTACCGCGAGGAGGAACAGGCCGGGTCCGGCAACGTTCTGATCGGCTACGGCACCGGCCACGGCCCGGCACCGCGTCGCCGCCGCCGACGCACGGGTGCCGCGACAGGAGGCGGCACGGGCACGGAGGCGGCGCAGCCCTTCGGGCCGCACGCTCCCCGGGTGGTCTCGCCCCTCGTACGGCGGATGGCACGGGAGCACGGGATCGATCTCGCCGGGGTGGCGCCCTCCGGTCCCGCAGGCATCGTCCTGCGACGAGACGTGGAGCAGGCCGTCGCGCGGGTCCGGCAAACGTCGACGGACCCGGAGGCGGCACCGGTCGCTCCTGCCCAGCAGGCGTCGGCGGACCTGACCCCCGCACCACAGGGGCGGCCGGCGGCGGACGGCCCGCAACGCATCCCGTTGCGCGGAGTGCGCCGCGCCGTGGCGGACAAGCTCTCCCGCAGCCGGACCGAGATCCCCGACGCCACCACCTGGGTCGATGTGGACGCGACCGGACTGCTCCAGGCCAAGAAGGCACTTGAGGCCGCCGAACCTGGCCGCCGCATCGGGCTGCTGGCCTTGCTGGCGCGCATCTGCGTTGCCGGGCTGAGACGCTTCCCGGAGCTGAACTCCACGGTGGACACCGAGCGGCGGGAGATCCTCCGCTTCAACGAGGTGCACCTCGGCTTCGCCGCCCAGACCGAGCGCGGCCTGGTCGTCCCCGTCGTCCGCGATGCCCATCTCATGACGACCGTACAACTGGCCCTCGAACTGGCCCGGTTGACCGAGCTCGCCCGCGCAGGAAGCCTGCCGCCCGATCGTCTGACGGGTGGGACCTTCACCCTCAACAACTACGGCGTGTTCGGCGTCGACGGATCCACGCCCATCATCAACCACCCTGAGGCCGCGCTGCTCGGAGCGGGTCGCATCGTGGACAAGCCGTGGGTGGTGGACGGCGCGCTGGCCGTGCGCAGGGTCATGCAGCTCTCCTTCAGCTTCGACCACCGGGTCTGCGACGGCGGTGTGGCCGGCGGGTTCCTGCGCTACGTGGCCGACTGCGTGGAACGCCCCGCGATCCTGCTCGCCGACGCCTGATCCACCCCTGTTTCCCTCACGTCAGTCCGGGTGCACCACACCCATTCACCTACCGAACGTTCGGCCTGGAGCTCCTGGTGACCACCGATCAACACCCCGACTTCTTCGTCCGCCACGCGGAACTGCTCGACCAGGCGGTGGCGGGCGCCGCCGACCGCGGCTACTGGACGCCGTACCCCGAAGCCCCCAGCGCCTCCGCGTACGGAGCCGGGGCGCCCGACCTGGGCGAGGCCGCCTTCCGCGACCTCCTCGACCACCCCTTCTCCCTTGAGGGGCACCCCACCACCGGCACTGTTCCCGCGACCGAGGTTTCGCCCTACGGCTTCCCGCTCGGCGTCAGTTACCCGGCACTGGTGCCCGAGGTGGCCGTCGCGACGGCCAAGGCCGCCGCCGCGGCCTGGCGCCGCGCAAGCCCCGACACCCGGGCCGGCGTCGCGGCCGAGATCCTCGCACGGCTGAACGCGGCGAGCTTCGAGATCGCGCACGCCGTCCAGCACACCACCGGCCAGCCCTTCATGATGGCGTTCCAGGCCGGCGGTCCGCACGCCCAGGACCGGGGCCTCGAAGCGGTCGCGTACGCGTGGAACGAGCAGAAGCGCCACGCGGTCGCGGCCCGCTGGAGCAAGCCGCAGCGCAAGGGCGGCCCGCTCGTCATGGACAAGACCTTCACCCCCGTGGGGCGGGGTGTGGCAGTGCTGATCGCCTGCAACACCTTCCCCACCTGGAACGGGTATCCAGGATTCTTCGCGAGCCTGGTCACCGGCAATCCGGTGGTCGTCAAGCCGCACCGACGCGCCGTGCTTCCCCTGGCGATCACCGTGCGGATCGCCCGTGAGGTGCTGGCGGAGGCCGGCTTCGATCCGGATGTGGTGCTGCTCGCCGCCGAAAAGCCCGAGGAGCGCACCGCTCCCGCCCTGGCCACCCACCCCGACGTGCGCATCGTGGACTTCACCGGCTCAAGCGAGTTCGGCGACTGGCTGGAGACCAACGCCCGCCAGGCCGTCGTCCACACCGAGAAGGCGGGTCTCAACACCGTCGTCGTGGACTCGACGGAGGACTACGCGGGGCTGCTGCGCAACCTGGCGTTCTCCCTGTCGCTCTACAGCGGCCAGATGTGCACCACCCCGCAGAACATCCTCGTCCCCCGCGAGGGCTTCCCGACCGACCAGGGGCGGCGTACGGCCGACGCGTTCGCCGCCGACCTGGGCGCCGCCCTGGACAAGCTGCTCGGTGACCCGGCGCGTGCGGCCGCCACCCTCGGCGCGATCGTGAACGAGGGTGTACTCAAGCGCGTGGAGGAGGCGGCCGCGCTCGGCCGTACCGCGCATCCGTCGGGGGAACTCGCCCACCCGGACTTCCAGGACGCGGTCGTCCGTTCCCCGCTGGTGGTCCGGCTCGAGGCCGAGGCCGAGGCCGACCAGGACGCCTACACCAGTGAGTGGTTCGGGCCGGTCTGTTTCGTCATCGGCACCGACTCCACCGCGCACGGTCTGCGACTGCTTCACGACTGCGTGCGGCAGTACGGCGCGCTGACCGCTTCCGTGTACGCGACCGACGAGGCCGTGCTGGAGGCGGCGCGGACGACCGCCCTGGAAGCGGGCGTGCACCTGTCGGAGAACCTGACCGGCCAAGTGTTCGTCAACCAGTCCGCCGCGTTCAGCGACTTCCACGGCACAGCGGCCAACCCCGCCGCGAACGCCGCCCTCACCGACCCGGCGTTCGTCACTGGACGCTTCTCGGTCCTTCAGTCCCGCCGTCACGCCACCGCCGAGGAGCAGGTCAATGCCTGACGAGGTCTATCTGATCGACGGGGCCCGCACCCCGCAGGGCCGCCACCGCGGTGCCCTGGCCTCCGTACGCCCCGACGACCTGGCCGCTCTCGTCGTCGGCGAGGCGGTACGGCGCTCCGGTGTCCCGGCCGACGCCGTCGACGAGGTGATCCTCGGCGCCGCCAATCAGGCCGGCGAGGACAACCGGGACGTGGCCCGGATGGCGGTGCTGCTGGCCGGTCTGCCCCACACCGTGCCCGGATACACCGTCAACCGGCTGTGCGCCTCCGGGCTGACAGCCGTCGCGTCAGCCGCCCAGACGATAAGGGCGGGTGAGGCCGACCTGGTCGTGGCGGGCGGAGTGGAGTCGATGACCCGCGCCCCCTGGGTGACGGCCAAGCCCGGCACGCCATGGGCCCCGCCCGGCGAGACGTACGACACCCCGCTCGGCTGGCGGTTCACCAACCCGCGTTTCCCCGCCGCGACCACCCTGTCGATGGGCGAGACCGCCGAGGAACTCGCCGCCCTGGACGGCATCACGCGCCTGGAAGCGGATGCCTTCGCGCTGCGCAGCCACCGGCGCGCGGAGGCCGCCCAGAAGGCAGGCCGCTTCGACAAGGAGATCGTCCCGGTGCCGGTGGAGGAGGGCGAGGTGACCCAGGACGAGGGACCTCGGCCGGCCACCTCGCTGGAGAAACTGGGCGGGCTGCGGACCTCCTTCCGCAGGGACGGGATCGTCACCGCGGGCAACTCCTCCCCCCTGTCCGACGGGGCCGCGGCCCTGGTGGTGGCGAGCGGGGCGGCGGTCGAACGGTACGGGCTCACCCCCCGGGCCCGCGTCGTCACCACCGCCTCGGCCGGGGTCGACCCTCGCCTGATGGGACTCGGGCCCGTGCCGGCCACCGCGAGGGCGCTGGAGCGGGCGGGCTGGACGGTCGACGATCTCGACGCGGTCGAGGTGAACGAGGCGTTCGCCTCCCAGGTACTGGCGGTCGTCCGCCGGCTGAAGCTCGACGAGGACCGCGTCAACGCCGACGGCGGCGCCATCGCCCTCGGCCACCCGCTGGGCTGCTCCGGCGCCCGCATCGTGCTCACCCTGCTCGGCCGCATGGAACGCGAGGACGCCCAGCGGGGCCTGGCGACCATGTGCGTGGGCGTCGGGCAGGGCGTCTCGATGCTCGTGGAGCGCGTATGAGCACGCGGGAGGACATGGCGTACGAGACCCTGCTGGTCGAACAGCGCGCCGACCGGGTCGTCGTCACCCTGCACCGGCCCGAGGCCCGCAACGCGATCAGCGGTCGCATGATCGCCGAACTGCACCGCGTGTGCGAGGACTTGGAGCGCGAGCCGAAGCTGATGCTGCTCACCGGGTACAGCGGCGTGTTCGCCGGCGGAGCCGACATCGCCGAACTGCGCCGGCGTGGCCGGGACGACGCGCTGCAGGGGATCAACAGTCGGTTGTTCGAGCGGATACGCAGGCTGCCCCTGCCCACCGTGGCCGCCGTGGACGGTTGGGCACTGGGTGGCGGTGCCGAACTGGCGTACGCCTGCGACCTACGGATCGCCGGACCGGACGCGGTCTTCGGCAACCCCGAACCGGGCCTGGGCATTCTCGCCGGAGCCGGTGCGTGCTGGCGGCTCAAGGAACTGGTCGGTGAGTCGGTGGCCAAACAGATCCTGCTCGCCGGGCGGAACCTCGACGCGGCTGCCGCGCTCACCCGCGGGCTGGTCATGGACGTCGTACCGGCGGACCGGCTGATCACCGAGGCGAACGCCCTGCTCGACCGGATGGCGCTTTCCTCGGCGCTCGCCCTGCGGCTCACCAAGCTCGTCACGGACGCTCCGGGGGCCCATCCGGTGGCCGACGACCTCGCCCAGGCCGTGCTGTTCGAAAGCCGGGACAAGGCGGAGCGCATGACGCACTTCCTGGAGAAGAACGGAGGCCGGGCATGACCTCGGCATCAGCACCACCCGCCGTCGTGGGGGTGATCGGCGGCGGCCGGATGGGCGCAGGTATCGCCCAGTCCTTCGCGGCCGCCGGGTCCACCGTGGTCGTCGTGGAGCACGACGACGCGACCGCGGCCGTGGCCCTGGACCGGATCGCCGCCGGGCTGCAGCGGGCCGCCGAGCGCGGGGGGCTCGGCGAACTCGCGGCCCGCGATGTGTCGGGCCAGGTCACCGCCGTGTCCTCGACGGCACAACTGCCCCACCATGCCGATCTGGTCGTCGAGGCCGTACCGGAGGACGCCGCGCTCAAGGCCCGGCTGCTCGCCGCCGCCGAACAAGCCGTGGGAGAAAGGTGCGTGCTCGCCACCAACACCAGTTCCCTTCCGGTCACCGAACTCGCGGCGGCACTGACCCGACCGGGACGCTTCCTGGGGATGCACTTCTTCAACCCCGTGCCCGTCTCCGCTCTGGTCGAACTCGTCCTCGCTCCCGAGACCACGAGTGAGACCCTCGATGCGGCGGTCGGCTGGACGCACGCCCTCGGGAAGCAGGAGGTCGTCGTCCAGGACTCGCCCGGGTTCGCCAGCAGCCGCCTCGGCCTCGCCCTCGGTCTGGAGGCGATCCGGATGCTGGAGGAGGGGGTCGCCGACCCGGACGCCATCGACACGGCCATGCGCCTGGGCTACCGGCACCCGATGGGCCCGCTGCGCCTGACCGACCTGGTAGGGCTCGACGTACGGCTGGCCATCGCCGAACACCTGCACGCCACGCTCGGGGAGCGGTTCGCGCCGCCCCGACTGCTGCGCGAGAAGGTCGCCCGCGGCGAACTGGGCCGCAAGACCGGTCAGGGGTTCCACCGATGGCAGTGAACGACCACCCGGCCCTTCCGGCTCAGGAGAGCAGTCCGGGACACCCTGCTCCCTATGGGGTGTCCTACGACATCACCGACGCCGTAGCCGTCATCGAGCTGCGCGGACCCGCCGGCGGCAACGCGCTCGACGCGCACATGCGCAGCGCGCTCCTCATGGCGGCACGGCGCCTCACGACGGACACCGCACGCGGCGTACGCGCGGCCCTGATCACGGGGCGTGGCAAACACTTCTGTGTCGGCCAGGACCTCAAGGAACACGCCCGGTTGCTGAAGACAGCACCGGCCACGGCTTTCGCGAACCTTCCCAACGACTACAACCCGCTGGTCAAAGAGCTGCACGCACTGCAGATCCCGCTGGTCGTGGCCGTCGAGGGCGCCTGCGTCGGGGCCGGGCTCGGCATCGCGCTCTGCGCCGACGTGCGGGTCGCCGCCGAGGGCGCCCGCTTCGCGACCGCGTTCACCGGCATCGGCCTGGCCTCCGATTCCGGGGTCGTCCGCGCCCTCGCCCGCCAGCTCGGGCCCTCGCGGACCGCCGGAATCATGCTCCTGGGAGAACACTTCTCCGGGCCGGACGCCGAACGCTGGGGCCTGGTCCACCGCGTCGTACCGGATGGCTCCGCCGCCGCCGAAGGGCTGGCTCTGGCCCACTCCCTGGCCGGGGGACCCACCGCCGCCTACCGGGAGATCAAGGCGCTGCTCCGGTCGGCGGCCTCCATTCCCCTGCCCGCGGCCCTTGAGCGCGAGGCCGTCGTCCAGCGCCGACTCGGCGCCACCGATGACCACCAGGAGGCAGTCACGGCCTTCCTCGAACGCCGCGATCCGGCCTTCCACGGCCGCTGATCCACCCACCCACCGAGTACACCGGGACACACACCATGAACACCCCGACCGGCACGTCACCCGGGCCCCAGAGCCCGGAGTCCGCCTTCGAGAACACCATCGCCCGCGACCAGCGCATCGAACCCCGGGACTGGATGCCCGACGGCTACCGAGCCACGCTGATCCGGCAGATCGCCCAGCACGCCCACTCGGAGATCATCGGCATGCAGCCGGAAGGCGACTGGATCACCAGAGCGCCCTCGCTGCGCCGCAAGGCCATCCTCTTCGCGAAGGTGCAGGACGAGGCCGGTCACGGGCTCTACCTCTACTCGGCGGCCGAGACCCTCGGCGCGGACCGTACGGAACTGACCGAGCGCCTGATCGACGGCCGCCAGAAGTACTCCTCCATCTTCAACTACCCGACGCCGACCTTCGCCGACGTCGGCGTGATCGGCTGGTTCGTGGACGGTGCGGCCATCTGCAACCAGGTGCCCCTGTGCCGCACGTCGTACGGCCCGTACGGACGCGCCATGGTCCGCGTCTGCAAGGAGGAGTCCTTCCACCAGCGCCAGGGCTACGAGTTGCTGCTCACCATGATGCGCGGCACCGACGAACAGCGGGACATGGTGCAGGACGCCGTCAACCGCTGGTGGTGGCCCTCGCTGATGATGTTCGGCCCACCCGACGACGACTCTCCGAATTCCGTCCGTTCCATGGCCTGGAAGATCAAGCGGCACTCCAACGACGAACTGCGCCGGCGCTTCGTCGACATGACCGTCCCGCAGGCCGAGAAGCTCGGCGTCACCCTGCCCGACCCGGAACTGCGGTGGAACGAGGAGCGCGGACACCACGACTTCGGCACCCCCGACTGGGAGGAGCTGAAGCAGGTGATCTCCGGCGACGGACCGTGCAACGCCGAACGCATCGCCCGGCGCCGTGCCGCGCACGAGGAAGGCGCCTGGGTGCGGGAAGCCGCGGCCGCGCACGCCCGCAAGCAGGCCGCCCCGGTGCGGGAAGGAGCGGCGGCATGAGCGGCACCGACGGAGTCCCGGCGCAAGCCGCTGTTCGTACCCAGGCGCAATGGCCGTTGTACGAGGTGTTCGTCCGGGGCAAGCGCGGCCTCAACCACGTCCACGTCGGCTCCCTTCGCGCGGCCGACGACCACATGGCCCTCACCCATGCCCGGGACCTGTACACCCGGCGCAACGAGGGCGTCAGCATCTGGGCCGTGCGCTCGGACACCATCGCCGCGTCCACCCCCGGCGAGAAGGACCCCTTCTTCGCGCCGAGCGGCGACAAGGTCTACCGGCATCCGACCTTTTACACCATTCCCGACGATGTCCCCCACATCTAGGAGCGAGCACATGAGCGACGAGGACCTGTACGTCGACGCCGACAACGCTCGATGGGCGTTCGGTACGGGCTTCACCGACCCGCTGCACGGCGTCGACCAGGCGGTACCCGACGGTGTCGACGCCGCGGACCTGGTCGCCTGTTGTCTGGCGCTGGGCGACGACGCCCTGGTGTCCGCGCAGCGGCTCGCCGAGTGGTGTACCCGCGCCCCGGAGCTGGAGGAGGAACTGGCCCTGGCCAACATCGGCCTGGACATGCTCGGCCAGGCCCGTCTTCTGTACGCCAGAGCCGGGCAGGCCGACGGCACCGGCCGAGGCGAGGACGCATACGCCTACTTCCGCGACCCGGACGACTTCCGCAATGTACGGCTTGCCGAACTGCCGTGCGGTGACTTCGCGTTCACCGTCACCCGCCTGCTGGTGATGTCCGCCTGGAGGCTGGCCCTGTGCGAGGCACTGACCGCCGCGCCCGACCCGGTGCTGGCCGCCATCGCCGCGAAGAGCGTCAAGGAGCTGGCCTACCACGCCCATTACGCCGCCGGGTGGACCGTGCGTCTCGGTGACGGCACCAGCGAGTCGCGGGCCCGCCTCGAAGCCGCCCTGGGCGACATCGCCCCCTGGTTGGACGAACTGATGACCGACCGCACCGCGGAGCGCCTCGGCGCAGACCCGGCCACCGTCGCCGACCGGACCCGACTCGAACTGTCCGACGCGCTCGCCCGGGCCGGACTGCACCGGTCCGGGGCGATGCCGCGCGACGACATGTTCGCGTCCTGCGTCCCGGGCTCCGGCCGAAACGGAGACCACACCGAGCATCTGGCGCCCCTGCTCACCGAACTGCAGAGCGTCGCCCGCGCCCACCCGGACGCCACATGGTGACGGCATCGGAGCGAGCGGAGCAGCGCGGGGAACGGGCGGAACACGCCCGGGACATCGCCGCAGAGGTCCCGGATCCCGAACTGCCGATGCTGACGCTCTCCGACCTCGGGGTGCTCCGCGGCATCGAGGTGGAACAGGACGGAACCGTCGTCGTGCGACTCACCCCGACGTACTCGGGCTGCCCCGCCATGGCGGAGATGCGCGCCGAGGTCGCCACCAGGCTGCGCACCGCCGGCTTTCCCGACGTGCGGGTGGTCACGGTGCTCGACCCGCCCTGGACCACCGACTGGATCACCGCCGAGGGCCGCCGCAAGCTGGTGGAACACGGCATCGCGCCGCCCGGTGCGCGGCGGCCTGCGGACTCCGCGCCGACCCGGATCTGGCTGTCCCTGACCCCCGACCCGGCAGCCGTGCCCTGCCCCCGCTGCGCCTCCATCGACACCGAGGAGCTCTCGCGCTTCGCCGCCACCGCCTGCACCGCTCTTCGGCGCTGCCGCGCCTGCCTGGAGCCTTTCCCGCACGTCAAGGACCTCTGATGACCAACCCCGCACCCCCCGCTGCCGTTCGGGCCCGCCGCCGTCCGGCCTTTCACGCTCTGCGCGTGGCTTCCGTGGAGCCGCTGTGCTCCGACGCCGCCGCCCTCACCCTCGACATTCCCGACCATCTGGCCGACGAGTTCGCCTTCCTCCCGGGCCAATGCCTCACCCTTCGCCGGGAGATCGACGGACGCGACGAGCGCCGTTCCTACTCCATCTGCTCACCGGCCGGAACACCGCCCCGCATCGGCGTGCGCGTCGTACCGGAGGGGCTCTTCTCCTCCTGGCTCGTCCACGACGTGCGTCCCGGCGACACCCTTCACGTCATGGGCCCGGCCGGCGCCTTCACTCCCGATCTCAGCGATGCCGGTCCCCTCGGCCACCATGTGCTCATCGCCGCCGGATCCGGCGTCACACCCATGCTCTCCATAGCCGCGTCCGTCCTGGGCGCGGACGAGGCCTCACGCATCACACTGATCTACGGCAACCGGCGCACCGGCACCGTGATGTTCGCGGACGAACTGGCCGACCTCAAGGACCAGTATCCGGCCCGCTTCCAGCTCGCCCACGTCCTGTCCCGCGAGCCGCGCGAAGCCGAACTGCTCTCCGGTCGCCTCGACACCGTCCGGCTCACCGCACTGCTCGACGTCCTCGTCGACATCCGTGACGTCGACCACTGGTGGCTGTGCGGCCCGCACGGCATGGTTCGCGATGCCTGCGAGGCCCTCTCCGGCCTCGGCGTCCCGGCCGACCGTGTCCACAGGGAACTGTTCCACGCGGAGGACGAACCGCCCGCCCCATCGTCGGCGACCGACCGTGACAGCGCGGAAGGCGGCGACCCGAAGAGCGAGATCACCGTGGTCCTCGACGGCCGGGCCACCTCATTCTCCGCCCGGCGCGACCGCAGCGTCCTCGACAGTGCCCAGCAGGCACGCCCCGACCTGCCGTTCGCGTGCAAGGGCGGTGTCTGTGGCACCTGCCGCGCCCTCGTCACCCACGGTGACGCCGACATGCGCCGCAACTACGCACTGGAACCCGGCGAGGTGTCCGCCGGCTACGTCCTCACCTGCCAGACCTTCGCGGTCTCCGACAGGCTCACCGTCGACTTCGACAGCTGAGATGTGGTCGGCGCCGGCCCCGTTCCCGCCCGGACACGGATCAAGGTCGGCATGCGGCGACGCGTGACCCGTCGCCGCCCGGCAGAGCGTCCTCAAGCTGTGTCAGTTCCTCTGTGCTCAGTGTGAGGTAGGCGGCCTGGGCCGAGTCGGTGATGGAGACTGGGCGGCTGGCTCCCGGTACCGGGATCACGGCCGGGGCGTGGGCGAGCAGCCAGGCCAGGGCGATCTGCTGCGGGCTGACGCCGCGGCCTTCCGCAACACGGTGGCGAGCCGCTCGCGCTCGCGCTGGGCGAGGCGAGACTGGTCGGCTCCGACCGCACCATCAGCCTCAACTCGGTGCGCTGTTCGACCCCGCCCGGCTACACCGGCGTGAGGGTGTGGTGCCGGGTGGTCGGCGAGGAACTGTCCATCACCGCCCGCACCAACTCCGGCGACTCAGCGCAGCGAGAACGCGCGCGCTGCTGCGTCCCAGCAGGATCGCCCCCCTCGGTGTGCAGCGCGCTGACACACGCCTCGTCACCAGTGGCCGGCGTATGGGCCGTGGCCGACAGGCGGCCGGCCACACGAGAGGCCTGCGCCGTGGCGCTCCTACGCGCGTCCGGGCCAGCACGGTCTCCATCCCATGAGGGAGTCAGGCCATGCCGTCCTTGGGCCTGCGCAGGACCGTCAGCGGCTGTCGCTGGTCCCGGTGCCGTCCTCGAGCGCGGCGCGTCCCGCCTCCAGTCGGGCCGCCGGGATCCGGAACGGCGAGCAGGAGACGTAGTCCAGGCCCACCCGGTGGAAGAAGTGGATGGAGTCCGGGTCACCCCCGTGCTCGCCGCACACGCCGGTCTCCAGGCGGGGATTGACCGACCGTCCGGCCTCGACGCCCAACTCCACCAGCCGTCCGACGCCTTCCTGGTCGATCGAGTCGAACGGCGACACCGTGAAGACGCCCTTCTCCAGGTACAGCGGGAAGAAGGTGGCCTCCGCGTCGTCGCGGGACAGTCCCCAGGTCGTCTGGGTGAGGTCGTTTGTACCAAAGGAGAAGAAGTCGGCGGCCCCGGCGATCCTGGCGGCGGTGAGGGCGGCACGCGGCAGCTCGATCATCGTGCCGATCGGGCAGTCGAAGGACATGCCGGTCTCGCCCATGACCTCGGCGAGGACGCGTTCCGTCTCCGTGCGGGCAAGGCGCAGTTCCTCGACCGTTCCGACCAGCGGGATCATGATCTCGGCGCGTGGTCGGCCTCCGTCGCGGAGGCGGCGGGTCACTGCTTCGGCGACGGCCCGAACCTGCATGGCCATCAGGCCGGGCACGGCCAGACCCAGGCGGACACCGCGCAGGCCGAGCATCGGGTTCTGCTCGTGCATACGCTCGACGGCGGTGAGCAGTTCACGATCGTGCGGATCCGAGTGCGCGGCGGAGGCCACACGGACGGCCAACTCCGTGCGGTCGGGCAGGAACTCGTGCAGCGGCGGGTCCAGCAGCCGGATCGTCACCGGCAGTCCGTCCATCGCCTCCAGGATGCCCGTGAAGTCCTCGCGCTGCAGGGGCAGCAGGGCGGCGAGGGCCTGTTCACGGGCGGTGTCGTCGCGAGCCAGGATCATCGCCTCGACCAGTCTCCTGCGGTCGCCGAGGAACATGTGCTCGGTGCGGCACAGGCCGATGCCCCGGGCGCCCAGGCTGCGGGCGCGCACTGCGTCCTCGGGAGTGTCGGCGTTTGCGCGCACCTCGAGGCGGCGTACGGAGTCGGCGTGAGCCAGCGCGCCCAGGACCGCTTCGGTGAGCGGGCCCTCAGCGATGCCGGTCTCCAGCGCGCGGCCGACGTCGGACGCGGTGAGCGGGAGTGCGCCGAGATGGACGGTGCCGGCGGTGCCATCGACGGAGACGGTGTCGCCCTCGTGTACGACCACTCCTGATTCCGTGGCGAATTCGCGGGCGGCCAAATCGACACCGAGTGACTCCGCGCCGCACACGCACACCTTGCCCATGCCGCGTGCGACGACGGCGGCATGGCTGGTCTTGCCGCCCCGGCTGGTCAGGACCGCCTGGGCGGCGATCATGCCGGGGAGGTCGTCGGGGGTGGTCTCGCGGCGGACGAGGACCACCTGTTCGCCGGCCGCGGCACGTCGTACCGCCTCCGCCGAGTCGAAGACGACAGCTCCCACCGCGGCGCCCGGCGAGGCGGGCACGCCATGGGCGAGGGGCACGTCGGTGGGCCTCACCTCGAAGCAGGGGAACATCAGCCGGGTCAGTTCGGCGCCGTCGACGCGGACCAGTGCCTCGTCTTCACTGATCGTCTGTTCCTGGCGCAGGTCGTGGGCGATGCGGAAGGCTGCCTCGGCGGTGCGCTTGCCGACCCGGGTCTGCAGAATCCACAGCCTGCCGCGTTCGACGGTGAACTCGACGTCGCACAGGTCGCGGTAGTGGCTCTCCAGGGTGCGCAGGTGGTCGCCGAGTTCGAAGAAGGCGCGGGGGTCGAGCGACTTGAGCTCGCTCAGGGGCAGCGCGTCGCGCACGCCGGCGACGACGTCCTCGCCCTGTGCGTCGGGCAGATAGTCGCCGTAGATGCCGCGTTCGCCGGTGGCGGGGTCGCGGGTGAAGGCGACGCCGGTGCCGCTGCTTCCACATGTCACAGTGGTGCCGAGGTTGCCGAAGACCATCGCCTGGACGTTGACGGCGGTGCCGAGGTCCTCGGGGATGTGTTCGCGGCGGCGGTAGACGTGGGCGCGCTCGGTGTTCCAGGAGTCGAAGACCGCGCGGATGGCGCGAGAGAGCTGGTCGGCGGGGTCCTGGGGGAAGTCCTCGCCGGTCTCCTTGCGGATGATGGCCTTGAACTCCTCCGTGAGCAGGGCGAGTTCGTGGGTGTCGAGTTCGTGGTCGTCGGCGACCGCCCGGTCGGCCTTGTGTGCGGCGATGGCTTGCTCGAACAGGTCGCCGTCCACGCCCATCACGGTGTGGCCGAACATCTGGGTGAGGCGCCGGTAGGAGTCCCAGGCGAAGCGCTCCTGCCCGGAGATTTTGGCGAGGCCGATCACCGACTGGTCGTTGAGCCCGATGTCGAGGATGGTCTCCATCATTCCGGGCATGGAGAAGCGGGCGCCCGAGCGCACGGACACCAGCAGGGGGTCGTCGGGTGCTCCGAGCGTGCGGCCCATGGCCCGCTCCAGGCCGGCCAGGGCCTGGGCCGCCTCGACGCCCAGCTCGGGCGGCTCCGCGCCGGTCTCCAGGTAGACCTTGCAGGCGTCGGTGGTGACGGTGAATCCGGGCGGGACGGGCAGGCCGATCCTCGTCATCTCGGCGAGTCCGGCTCCCTTGCCGCCGAGCAGGGCGGCCATGTCCCGGCCGCCCTCGGCGAATTCATACACGTACTTCGTCGGCTTGCTCATCATGGCCTCTCAGTCGTGGGGTACGACGGCCACACGGCAGCCGACGTGGTGGATGGCGGCGTGGGCGACGGGGCCAGTGCGCGGGCCGGTGGGCCGGTCGGTGGTGCGGCGGCCGACGACGAGCAGGCTCGCGCCGGAGGCGGCTCGGAGCAGCGCGGACTGGGGGCGGCCCTCGGTGACGGTCTCGGCGACCTCGATGCCGGGGTACTTCTCGCGCCAGACCTCCAGGACGGCGGTCAGGAAGCCGAGCCGCTCCTCGGCCCGCTCCGGGCCGCCCACGAGGCCGAGGTCGCCGGGGCCGAGTCCGATCAAGGAGGGCTGCTGCCAGGCGTGCACGGCCTTCAGGCGCGCCCCCCGCAGCCGGGCCTCCTCGAAGGCGAACCGGATCACCTCGTCGCAAGGGTCGGCCAGGTCGATGCCGAAGACCACGTCCCGGTATCCGGTGCGGATCGAGGCGTTGCCTTGGCCGTCCGGAAGGCGCTCGTCGGCGGCCTCCTCGCCGGCCCGGACGAGGACGACGGGCCGGGGCGCCCGCGCCACCACGCCCAGCGCGACCGAGCCGACCAGGAAACCGGTGAAACTGCTGAGACCGCGCGAGCCCGGCACGAGCAGGTCGGCCTGCTCGGATGCCTTCAGCAGGGCAGCCGTCGCGGGGCCTTCGACCTGTTCGTCCTCGACGCGGGTGTCGGGGCAGCTGCGGCGAATGCGGTCCTCCGGCTGGCGCAGGGCGCGCCGGGCGAGGTGCCGCTGGGCGGCCGTAGCGATCTCGCCGTCCTCCTGGCGCGGGTGCCAGTTCCAGGCGTGCAGGAGCCGCTGTGGCCGGTCACGGCGTACCGCCTCGCGGGCGGCCCTCCCCCACTGCCTTAAGGGCGTGGGAGGTACCCCCACCGCGGCGGCCAGGCTCTCGGTTGAACCGTCGACTCCGGCGATGACGGGCGCCAGCATGGTGGGCACCTCCTGCGCTCGGTCTGCTCCTCACTACCAGCGTCGTCCCGTGGGCTACCGGCAGGTATGGGCCGCCAGGTCACCAACCGGGTCCGTTCGGCCCCTGCGCGGGCCGGAGGGAACGGCCCAGCGTGGAAGGCCCACGGCCCGGAAGGCGGCGCACCATGGAACGAATGATCATCGCCGGTGTCGACCGGTCGGCTCGCAGCCGTGCCGCGGCCGACTGGGCCACGCGCGAGGCACTGTTGCGTCGACTGCCCCTGCGAGTGCTGCACGTCGTGCCGCCGGACGCCCCGGATCCGGTGCACCGGTGGCCGTACCGCGGCGAGGCTGTGGCGGAACACGTGGTGGCCGAACTCGTCGACCGTCACCCGGCGTTGACGGTCCGGGGGAAGATCCTGGCCGGGACACCGGGTCCGGTCCTGCCCACCGCGGGCGACGGCGCACAGCTGCTTGTGGTCGGCCTGCGCGGCGAGGGCGGGCACGCCGGAGTGACCGTGGGTTCGACCGCGGCGGTCCTGGCCACGGCCTCCGCCGGGCCGGTGGTCCTGGTCCCCGGCACGCTCGCCGACAACGGTCCCCCGCGCCCCTCCGCCGACGTGACCGTCGGTGTCGACGTCCGGACCCCGGCGGGCAGCGCACTCGACTTCGCCTTCGAGGCGGCCCGACTGCGCGGCGCGCGGCTGCACGCGGTGTACGCCTGGAAGCTGCCCGCGCACGCCGCGGCCTCGCCCTTGCCCGTTCTGGAGGAGGACCGCAACGACGGGCCGGAAGCCGAGGCGTCGTACGGCTATCCGCACGTTGAACAGAGCGGCGCCGCAGGCGATCACGGTCTCCCCGCCGCCCGGGTCGGTAAGGATCATCCGTCGCCCGCCGTCCGCATGCAGCTCGAACCCGTGGTCGTGGCCCTCCTCGGCGAAGAACCAGGGCTGGCTGTTGTGCGGCGAGGGCGCGAGGGAGGCGACGCGGGCCAGGTGGAGTACGGCGCGGCCGGGCTTCTCGTGGGTGACCGACATGATGGATCCCGCCTTTCGCGAACCGTCCACTCTCACCCTCCGCGCACGCCGGTCCACGGCACATGGGCCGTCCGTCGCCGCCCCCGGCCTGAGCATTGGTCGTCCCGTAGGCGACCAGCACGTTGGCGGGCATGGCGGTCCGCCTCCTTTCAGCTCACAGCCGGCGCAGCCAGTCGTCGGCGACCCCATGGAGTGCCTGCTCGTCGGGCCGGATGCGCGAGTCGTCCAGGCGGCACGTGAGCTTGTCGACGACGGCGACCACCCCGTCGATCTGACGGGTCATCGAGGCGGCGATCTCCGTCTCGCTCTTGCGTTCCATGTGGCCGGAGAGGGTGACCACGCCCTCCACCACGGAGACGTCGACGCTGCGGGGCGCCAGCCACAGTGCGCGCACCAGCACCTCTTCGACAATTTCCCTGCGGATCTCCTGGTCTGGCCGCAGGAAGACACTCAGCAGGTCACGGCGGGTGACGATGCCGACGAGCCGGTTCTCCTCGTCGAGGACGGGCAGCCGCTCGACGTGGTACTGGGCCATGGTCCGGGCGGCCTCGACGATGCTGTTGTCGGCGTGCACCGTGACGGGCGGCTCGGTCATCAGCTGGCCGGCGGTGCGGGCCCGGGTCTTCACGGCCCGCGTCCTGGCGTCGCGGCTGAGAACGGCGAGACGGTGGTGCTTCTTCGGCTCGTACGGGTCCGGCGTCTGGGCCTGCCGGATCATGAGGTCCGTCTCGGAGATGACGCCGATGACCTTCTCGTCCTCGTCGACCACCGGCAGTCCGCTGATGCGGTGCTCGCCGAGCAGTCGCGCCACCTCCTTGAACGGGGTGCCGTACTCGGCACGGACGACCTCGGTGGTCATCACGGAGCCGACCTTGTTGTGCTTCATGGCTGTTCCCTTCTCAGCGGAGTCGGCGCAGGTAGGGGTCCTGGGGCCTGCGGGGCAACAGGCGCACACGCGCATCGAGCACACGGACTCCGCTCGGTGTCGCGAGAACCGGGTTGAAGTCGGCCTCGGCCAGCTGCGGCAGGTCGCTCGCCATCCGGGACAGCCGCAGGAGCAGTTGTTCCAGGCCTTCGAGATCGACCGGCCGCGCGCCGTTCGCGCCGAACAGCAGCGGGGCGCAGCGCGGGGCCGTGATCAGGTCGTGCACGTCGTGGTCGGTGAGCGGGGCGAGGCGGGCCGCGTGGTCGGCGAGCACCTCGGTCGCGGTCCCGCCGAGTCCGAACAGGGCCAACGGCCCGAACACCTCGTCCTGGACGACGCCCGCGAACAGTTCGGTGCCGCGGTCGGCGAGCGGCTGCAGCACCACACCCGTGAGCAGGCCGGCGAAGCGCGTCTCCAGGTCCCGGAAGGCGGCCCGCACTTGGGAGTCGCCGCGCAGGTCGAGATGGACGGCGTGCTCCGCGGTCTTGTGCAGCAGGCCCGGCCAGTGGCCCTTCATGACCACCCGACCGTCGGCGCCACGCAGCCCGTCGGCCGCGAGGACGGCGTCGTCCTCGGTCTCGGCCCAGGCCCACGGCGACTGGGGAATGCCGTAGCAGTCCAGGAGTTCGGCACACGCGCGCGGGTCGAGCCAGCCGCCGTCCGAGTGGGCGTCGAGATAGGTCTCCACGACGGCGTGAGCGCGCGCCGTTTCGACGCCTTCGAGGTCGGGGACGGTCCCGGCGGGCCGTGCCAGCCAGGCCGCGCGACGGGCAGCATGGGCCAGGGCCCGCGCCGCCGCCTGGGGTTCGGCGTAGGACGGGACGGTGCCACCGTCGGAGGGCAACAGCTCGACGGGCAGGGCCTGTTCGAGCCGTACGGCCGCGATCGGTTTGGTCCGTCGGGCCGGGGCGCGGGTGAGGGCACGGACGAGGTCCTCGCCGGTCGCCTCGGCGACCGCCGTGGGGACGAGGGCGACCAGCACGGCGTCGACGCCGTTGTGCCGCATGATCCGGTCCACGCAGCCGGTGAGTTGTTCCTCGGTGACGGCGGCGGTCGCGTCGACGGGGTTGCCGACGGCGGCGCCGTCGGGCAGTACGGCGAGCAGGTCGTCGATCAGTTCCGGGGTGGGCGGCGGCAGGCTCAGCCCGGCCTCGGCGCAGGCGTCGGCGGCGAGTACGCCCGCTCCGCCCGCGTTGGTCACGATCGCGACGCGGGAGCCGGCGGGCAGCGGCTGGGCGTGCAACAGGGAGGCGGTTTCCAGGAGTTCGCCGACCGACCGGGTGGCGGTGATGCCGGCCTGCGTGAACAGCGCGCCGCGGGTCATGGTGCGCGTGGCGGCGGCCGCGGTGTGCGAGGCGGCCGCGCGTCGGCCGGCATCGGTGCGGCCGGCGTCGACGGTGAGCAACGGCATGCGGCGGGTGACACGCCGGGCGGTGCGGGAGAACGCACGCGGATTGCCGAAGGACTCCAGGTGCAGCAGGGCGAGGTCGGTGTGGCCGTCGCTCTCCCACCACTGGAGCATGTCGTTGCCGCTGACGTCGAACTTGTCGCCGAGGGACGCGAACGAGGAGACGCCGATGCCGAGCCGGGACAGCCCGTCGAGCAGGGCGATTCCGACTCCGCCGGACTGGACGGCGACGCCCGCAGTGCCAGGGCGCGGATGGCCGGCGGCGAAGGTGGCGTCGAGGCGCAGTGCCGGGTCGGTGTTGATGACGCCCAGGCAGTTGGGGCCGACGAGCCGCATCCCGTAGGTGCGGCAGGCTGCCATCAGCGCCCGGGCCTGATCGGCGTCCACTCCGGCGGTGACGACGAGGAGAGCGCGTACGCCTGCCTTGCCGCACTCCTCGGCAGTGTCCGCGACCGCGCCGGCGGGCACGGCCAGGACCGCCAGGTCCGGCGTCCTGGGCAGGGCGCCCACCGACGGGTGGGACGGCACACCGAGAATCGCCGTGGCCGCGGGGTTGACCGCGAACAGGCGCCCGGCGAAGCCACCCGTGTGCAGGTGGTGCAGGATCGCCCGGCCCACGGAGCCCGGTTTGCGCCCGGCGCCGACGACGGCGACCACCTTGGGTCGCAGCAGCGGCACAAGGCTCGCCACGTCGGCTGCCCGGCCGCGTTCCTCCACGACCGTGAAGTAGGTGTCGCTCGCGTCGAGGGCGATGGTGCAGCGCACCTCGGGTCCCTCGAATCGGCGGGCAGTGCGCAGGCCGAGGTCCGCGAAGAGCCGCAGCACCTCGCGGTTCTCGCTGAGCGCGTCGGCCGTGAAGGTGGTGACGCCTTCGGTGCGGGCGGCGGAGACGAGGTGCTCGATGAGAAGCGTGCCGACTCCACGGTGGTGCAGTCCGTCGGCGACCGCGATCGAGATCTCGGCCGTGGTTCCGGACCCGCCGGTGTCGTACTCGGCGAGGCCGATGATCCCGTTCGGCGCCTCGGCCAGCAGGGCCCGGTAGCCGGGGTGCGGCGCGGCGCAGGCCCGGTCGGCAGCCAGGGCGGCGGACCGCCGGCTCGACGAGAAGAACCGCAGGCGCAGGTTCTCCGCGGACATCTCCTCGTAGAGCCCCTGCACCTGCTCGTGGTCGGCCTTTGTCACCGGGCGGATGCACACGGTCGTGCCGTCCGCGAGCAGGGCGTGGGTCATGGGCCGGGTCAGCGCGTCGTCCGTCATCACGGATCTCCTCCAGGTCTCTCGACACTTCGAGCGTCCAACGGAACGGACGGCGGCCACAGGGGCTGACCGGGCGCTGCCGGAGGGCCGGTCGGCCCTCAAGGCCGGGACGGCAGCGCCCGTGAAAGGGCGCGGGGCTGCATCGATGTGCGGCTCCGCCACGCGGGCGCCACCAGCCCCGCCGAAGCCCGCGGCCGACAGACGACCTGTCGCGGCACTGCCCGTCGCCACATCCCCGACGGAGCGCTCACGCGTTCCAGGTCCAGTCCGCGACCTCGGGCAGGTCGGTGCCGTACTCCCGGATCCACGCCTGGTGGCGGGTGCGGGCGTCGGCCATCGCCTGGCGCACGACGGCGGCGCGCACGGCGAGGCCGGGCACCCGGTCGATGACGTCCATGACCAGCCGGTAGCGGTCCAGGTCGTTACGGACGACCATGTCGAACGGCGTGGTCGTGGTGCCGGACTCCTTGTAGCCGCGCACATGCAGGTTCTTGTGGCCCGTGCGGCGGTAGGCGAGGCGGTGGATCAGCCACGGGTAGCCGTGGTAGGCGAAGATCACCGGCTTGTCCTGGGTGAACAGCCCGTCGTACTCGAAGTCGCTCATGCCGTGCGGGTGTTCCTCGCGCGGCATCAGCCGGGCCATGTCGACGACGTTCACCACGCGGACCGCGAGCTCGGGGAGATGCCGACGCAGCAGCTGAGCGGCGGCCAGCACCTCCAGGGTGGGCACGTCGCCCGCGCAGGCCAGGACGACGTCCGGCTCCCCGCCGTTCTCCGTGCCTGCCCACTCCCAGATGCCGGCACCACGGGCGCAGTGGGCGCGGGCCTGGTCCATGGAGAGCCAGTCGAAGCAGGGCTGCTTGCCGGCCACGATCACGTTGACGTAGTCGCGGCTGCGCAGCGCGTGGTCCGCGACCGACAGCAGCGTGTTGGCGTCCGGCGGCAGGTAGACCCGTACGACCTCGGGGCTCTTGTTGAGGACGTGGTCGACGAAGCCTGGGTCCTGGTGGGAGAAGCCGTTGTGGTCCTGGCGCCACACGTGCGAGGTGAGCAGGTAGTTGAGGGAGGCGATGGGGGCACGCCACGGCAACTGCCTCGATGTCTTCAGCCACTTGATGTGCTGGTTGACCATCGAGTCGACGATGTGCACGAACGCCTCGTAGCAGGAGAACAACCCGTGCCGTCCGGTCAGCAGATAGCCCTCCAGCCAGCCCTGACAGGTGTGCTCGGAGAGGATCTCCATCACCCGGCCGTGCCGGTCCAGGTGCTCGTCCACCGGAAGGTGCTCGGCCTGCCACGCCTTGCCGCTGGCGTCGAAGACCGCCTGCAGCCGGTTGGAGGCGGTCTCGTCGGGCCCCACGACCCGGAAGTCGCGGCGGGCCGAGGTGTCGTGCATGACCTGTTCCAGGAGGTCGCCGAGGATCCGGGTGGGCTCGTGGAGGGTGGTACCCGGCTTGTCCACCGGCACGGCGAACCGGTCGAGGGAGGGGACCGGCAGGTCGCGCACGAGCAGGCCGCCGTTGGCGTGCGGGGTCGCGCCCAGGCGTAGGGTCCCGTCGGGGACGCAGGCGAGGACGTCGGTGACAGGCCGGCCGTCGGCGTCGAACAGTTCCTCGGGACGGTACGAGCGCAGCCATGCCTCCAACTGCCGCAGGTGCTCGGGGTTTTCGCGTACGGCTGACAAAGGCACCTGGTGGGCGCGCCAGGTGCCCTCGACCGGGACACCGTCGACCTCGGCGGGGCCGGTCCAGCCCTTCGGGGTGCGCAGGACGATCACGGGCCAGTGCGAGCGCTCGGCGACGCCGTCCTCGCGGGCCGACTGCTGCAGCGCGGCGATGCGGTCCAGTGCGTCGTCCATCGCGAGTGCCATCGCCCGGTGGACGGTGATCGGATCGTCGCCGGTGACGTGAATCGGGGAGTGGCCGTATCCGCGCAGCAGCTCGTCGAGTTCGGCCTCGGGGATCCGGGACAGCACGGTCGGGTTGGCGATCTTGTAGCCGTTCAGGTGCAGGATCGGCAGGACGGCTCCGTCATGCACCGGGTCGAGGAACTTGTTGGAGTGCCAGGAGGCGGCCAGCGGCCCGGTCTCCGCCTCGCCGTCGCCGATCACGCAGGCGACCAGCAGGTTCGGATTGTCGAGGGCCGCACCGTAGGCGTGCGACAGCGAGTAGCCCAGTTCGCCGCCCTCGTGGATCGATCCGGGCGTCTCCGGTGCCACATGGCTGGGCACACCACCGGGGAAGGAGAACTGGTGGAACAGCCGTTCCATGCCTGCCGCGTCCCGGCCGACGTTCGGGTAGGTCTCGCTGTAGGTGCCCTCCAGCCAGGAGTTGGCGAGTACGGAGGGGCCGCCGTGGCCGGGTCCCCACACGCACAGCGCGTCCAGCCCGCGTGCCTTGATCACGCGGTTGAGGTGGGTGTACACGAGGTTCAGGCCGGGCGAGGTGCCCCAGTGGCCGAGCAGTCGCGGCTTGATGTGCTCAGGCCGGAGGGTCTCGCGCAGCAGCGGGTTGGCCATCAGGTAGATCTGTCCGGCGGCCAGGTAGTTGGCGGCCCTCCAGTGGGCGTCCAGGGTGCGCAGCTCATCGTCGGAAAGTGCGGTGGCATCCAGGTGTTCGACCTTGGGCATGAGGGACTCCGGAAGTCATCGACGTGGGTCAACGGGCGGTGGAGACGGCATGGCCTGCAAGAAGGCGGCGACAGTCCCGCGCATGACGTACGAGAGGAACTGCTGTGCCTGCAAACGGAGTTGGTGAAGCTGCAGGAGTGGGTGCGCGCGGAGGGCGCACGCCTGGTCGTCGTGTTCGCGGGGCGGGACGCGGCGGGCGAGGGCGGCACCGTCGAGCGCCGTCGACGGGCTACGGGCGCCCGCCGCGCGATCTGCAGACCTACGTCTCCGATCACGCGGCGAGCCTGTATCCGGTCACGGCGCCGGCACCCGCTGCGGGACGACGGCGACGGGGCAGGCGGAGTGGTGCAGCACCGCGTGGGCGACGCGGCCGAGTTGGAGCCCGAAGTGCCCGCCGCGGCGCTTGGCTCCGACGACCAGGAGGTCGGCCTGGGACGAGGCGTCCACCAGCACCCGGCGGGCATGGCCCTCGACGGTGCGGCGGTGCACCTCGACGTCGCCCGGGACGTCCTGCAACGCGCCCTCCAGCGCCTCCACGGCCCGCTCCCGGTGCAGCCGGGCGGGTTCTCCGGCCATCAGCGGGTGATCGGTGCTCTCGTGCGCGGGGCACCGCCAGGCCCGTACGGCCTCCAGAGGCACTCCGCGGCGTCGTGCCTCCTCGACCGCGAAACGCACGGCCGGGGACTCCTTCCCGTCCTCGCCGACGCCCACGACGACGCGACCGCGCCTCCCGGGCGTCGCCCGGTTGTCGTGGCTGCCGCGCAGCACGATCACCGGGCACTCGGCGTAGGCGGCCACGGACAGGCTGACGGAGCCCAGCAGCAGCTCGGTGAGACCGCTGCGGCCGCGGGAGCCCATCACCAGCGCCGAGGCGTAGCGCCCCTCCCGCGCCAGGGCGTACTCGGGCTCCTCCGGCAGCACCTCGGCCGTGATTTTCAGGTCCGGATGGCGCCGGCGCGCCCTCCCCGCCGCGCTGTCGACGATGTCGTCGGCCAGCACCTCCTCGGACGGCCTCCCGAGGTCCTCAGCGAGCGCGGTGCCCTCGTAGCGCTCCCACAGCGAGGCGTACACCACCCGCAGCGGCACCCCGCGCAGCGCGGCCTCGTCGGCCGCCCAGTCGACGGCACGCAGGCTGGGCTCGGAGCCGTCCGTGCCCACGACCAGGGGCTGTTCCATCGTCGTCACCCTTCCGCTGCGAAGTCGAACACGATGCGGGCCTTGACCTGGCCGCGCAGCACCTCGTCGATGGACTCGTTGACGGCGGCGAGCGGACGGGTCTCGTGAATGACCCTGGTGCGGCCGGCCGCGTGCAGTTGGAACACCTCGGCGAGGTCCTGCCGGGTGCCCACGATGGAGCCGATCACCGAGGTGCCGTTCAGGACGGTGTCGAAAATCGGGACCTGGATCGTGCCGTGGGCCGGCAATGCCACCATGACGAGCTTGCCGCCGCGCCGCAACCCGGAGTTGACCGCGGTGAACGCGGCCTCGTTCACCGCAAGGGCGATCGCGGCGTGAGCGCCGCCGTGCTCCTTGAGCACCTGGCCGACGTCCTGCTTGCGGGCGTCGATGACGATGTCGGCGCCGAGTTCCGCGGCGAGTTCGAGCTTCTCGTCGGTGACGTCGATCGCCGCGACGGTCGCTCCGGCGATCTTGGCGTACTGCACGGCCAGATGGCCCAGTCCGCCGATGCCGGAGATCGCGACGAGCTGGGCCGGCTTCACGCCTGCGACCTTGAGCGCCTTGTACGTGGTGACGCCGGCGCAGGTCAGCGGGGCGGCGTGGACGGCGCTGACACCCTCGGGAACCGGCTGGGCGAAGTCGGCCCAGGCCAGCATCTTCTCGGCGTACCCGCCGTCGCAGCCGTATCCGGTGTTGATCTGCTGCTCGCACAGCGTCTCCCAGCCGGACAGGCAGTGCTCGCACCGCCCGCAGGCCCGGCCGAGCCACGGCACGGCGACCCGCTGCCCGACACTCAGGTGGGTGACGGCGTCGCCGAGCTTCTCGACGAGGCCGACCCCTTCGTGGCCGGGCACGAACGGGGGGTTCGGCTTGACGGGCCAGTCGCCGTGGGCGGCGTGGATGTCGGTGTGACACAGGCCGGAGGCCTCGAGGCGGATCCTGACCTGGCCGGGGCCGGGCTCGGGGTCGGGGCGCTCCTCGATGACCAGGGGCTCACCGAAGGCTCGTACGACCGCTGCCTTCATGGGTTCAACTCCTTCAGGAATGGGTGTCAGTTGTGGGCGACGACCGCAACGGGGGCGGTGGCGTGGTGCAGTACGGCGTGTGTGACGGGGCCGATGTGGGCGCCGAGCGGGCTGCGGCGGATGCGCCGGCCGACGACGACCAGACTGGCCTCTCGCGAGGCGTCGACCAGGTGGTTGGCCCTGCTTCCGGCGCGGGACTCCTCCACGACCTCGACGTCCGGGTACTTCTGGCGCCAAGGGCGCACGACCGCGGCCAGGGCCGCGGACTGCTGGCGGACGATCTCGTCATGGAACTCCGGGTCGACGGACAGGCCGTAGGTGTAGTAGGGCGGCAGGTTCCAGCCGTGGACGACCCGCAGGACCGCGGAGCGCCGGATGGCCGCGTCGAACGCGAACTCGATCACCGAGTCGTCCGGGCCGTCGGGATCCAGGCCAAGCACGACGGGCCGGTACGGGGCGGCCGCCGACGGAATGCCCACCGGGTCCGCCTGGTGCTCGTCCGCCGCCTGCTCACCGGCGCGGACCAGGACCACTGGGCGCTCGGCGTGGGCCACGACGGCCAGGCCTACGGAGCCGACCATGAACCCACCGATGCCGCTGAAGCCGCGGGAGCCGAGGGCGAGCAGTTCGGCGTCCTCGGCCGCGTTGACCAGGACCTCGGCGGGCTGGCCGCTCGACTGCTCCATGGTCACCTCGATGCCGGGGTGACGCAGGCGGAGGCCCTCGAGGGTTTCGCGGGGAATGCGTTCGCTCCAGTGCTGCTGGGTCTCGGCTCCGAGCAGGGGGGCCTGGGCCATGGGGTCCGGCACGGGCTCCCACACGTTGACGATCTTCAACGGCAGGCCGCGCAGCTTCGCCTCGCGAGCCGCCCACTCCACCGCGGCGCGGCTTTCGGACGAGCCGTCCAGCCCTGCGGCAACGGTGCGCACCATGGTTGTGCCTCCTCATCGGGGATGTGCTTCCAGATTCGGCGCCACAGGGGTCGATGCTGCAGGGGCCGCAGGTCCCCGACCGGGTGCCGACCGGCCCAACGAGGTGGTGGGCGGGGTCCGCCCGCCGCCATCTACGAACAGATGGGCACGGTCCACTGGTTCGTCCTCAACACCGCGGCGACTGTGGAGGTGGACATCACCGCCCTGGACGCGGTCGACGACCTGCGCCGCGAACTCACCCGCCGCGGAATCGTGTTCGCCCTCGCCCGGGTGGAACAGGACCTCCTGGACGACCTGGAGGCGTACGGGCTCGCTGAAGCGGTGGGCAGGCAGCTGATCTTTCCCGCCCTGCCGACCGCCGTGGCCGCGTACCCGGGCGCATGGTGCCGTGAGGGCCGGCCGTTTCAGCGCCCCACGGGGGTGCGCACGACAGGCCGCTCCGGCCGGCGCGGCGCCCCGGTCGTCCCGGTGCCCGACGCCCGCCGCGCGGCCCGGCGCTGCTGCGACCGCAGGTACAGCGCGTCGAGCGCTGCACTGAGCACGAAGGTGACGGCCATGGCGATCACCAGGAGAACGGCGAACTGCCGCCAGAACTCCGGAGTCAGGCTCGTACCCATGGTTTTCCACCCCTTTCTGCTCTGGGTTTCCGCTCTGGGCTTCTGCTCTGCCCAGTGGCTCTCACCACCATCGAACCGCAGGTCGGCGGGTGGCACAGGGTGCCACCGGGGTGGAGCAGGCCGCCGGGTGGCCCGTTCTTGGGGTCGGGTGGCCCATGGTCTGTTCCGGGCCTCGCGCACACGCTGGAACTGGTAGGTCCGTACGCCTTACTGGAGGCACGCCATGAACGCTCCCGCAACCACGAGCATGCCGCGGGCGCTGCCTGCCGAGCACCGGCAGCAGCTGATGCGGATCGCCCGGGAGGTCTCGTTCCCCCAGAGCACCCGGCTCTTCGAGGAAGGCGGTCGCGCCGAACGGTTCTGGATCATCCGCACCGGCACGGTCGACCTCGACATGCGTGTGCCCGGCCGCCGGGCCGCCGTCATCGAGTCCCTCGGGCACAACGAACTCGTCGGCTGGTCCTGGCTGTTCCCCCCGTACACCTGGCACCTCGGCGCCGAGGCGGCTACGCCGCTGCGGACGTACGAGTTCGACGCCACCGCCGTGCGGGACCTGTGCCGGGAGGATCCCGCGTTCGGCCGGAGCGTCGCCCGGTGGGTGGGCGAGGTCGTGGCCCACCGCCTCCAGGCGGCCCGCATCCGGCTGCTGGACCTGTATGCCCCTTACGGCAGCGGGAGCCTGCGGTGAACGCGTCCCCGCACATCGTGAGTGACGTGATGACCCGCACCGTCGCCGCCGTCCGCCGCGGGGCGGCTTTCAAGGACATCGTGCGGACCCTGCAGGACCGGAAGGTCAGCGCGGTGCCCGTCGTGGACACCGGGAACCAGGTCGTGGGCGTCGTCTCCGAGGCGGATCTGCTGCCCAAGGAGGAGTTCCGCGACAGCGATCCCGACCGGTACACGCAGTTGCGGCGGCTGTCCGACCTCGCCAAGGCCGGCTCGGTCACCGCCGGTGAGCTGATGACCTCCCCCGCCCTCACCGTCCGCGCGGACGCCACACTCGCGCAGGCCGCGCGAACCATGGCGCGGGCCCGGGTCAAGCGTCTGCCCGTCGTCGACGAGACGGGGTGTCTGGAGGGCATCGTCAGCCGGGCGGACCTGCTCAAGGTGTTCCTGCGTGATGACGAGGAGATCGCCGAGGAGGTCCGGCGGGAAGTCGTGTCGTACCTTTTCCCCGCACCTTCGTCCGCGGTACGGGTCGAGGTCCGGGACGGCGTCGTGACGCTCGGCGGCCGGGTCCGCGACACCTCCCTCGTGCCCGTCGCCGCGCGCCTGGTCCGGG
Source organism: Streptomyces sp. NBC_00461 (assembly GCF_036013935.1). Classification (NCBI taxonomy): domain Bacteria; kingdom Bacillati; phylum Actinomycetota; class Actinomycetes; order Kitasatosporales; family Streptomycetaceae; genus Streptomyces; species Streptomyces sp. NBC_00461. The sequence continues at coordinate 8,306,948 of NZ_CP107902.1, read as the reverse complement.
CAGTCGAGGGGGTCGTGGACGTGAAGTTCGCACTTGGCGGACCGGACTCGACCACAGCCTGAGACGTGCAGGAGCGGTCCGCGGTGTCCGCGGACCGGCCCGTTTCGCCTCAGCCGGTCGTGTGCTCCCACTCCCGCCCGACCCGCTCCCATTCGGCACCCCACCGCTCGGTGGCCCGCCGCTGCACACGCAACCTCACCAGGCACCCGCCGCCCAGCACCACCAGCCCGGTGGCCGGCGCCCAACTCCACTACCGGCCAGCACCACACGGGTCGACGCCTCGACGGACGTCACCGGTGCGCTCACCAGCCGGCCCCGCCCGTCCGTCCACGCCGGCACCTCGCTCCCCGGCCTCGCCGAGGGCTTCACGTCCACCGTTCCCGTACGGACGGTTCGCTTCCCGTCTCTGACATCGGTCCAGTGCACCGTCCCCCGCACCCGGTCGTACCTGATACCGGTGACCACGTCCCGGCCACTGCCGGGCACGGCCTTGACGAGCACCACGACCACCGGACGACGTCCCGCCCGATCCTGCTCCACCGCGTGCTCGACGGCCTGCGCCCCGACGACCCCGGCGGCGACCGCCCCACCGTCGCCACCGTCCAGGCGGCCAGCACGATCCACGCCTCCACCACGTCGCTGTGCCTCCGCAGCGGATTGCTCCGCCAGCGGATTGCTCCGCCAGCGCCATCCCAGGACCTTCACGTGTCTGGCCTTCCGCATCGGTCGCACCTCCATACGGGCGTAATGGGCACGGACACACCTAAAAAGTCTCACCACGACGTCGCCCATGGGAGGGGCCAACCGGCCCTGAGCGGGCAGATACCGGTCAGGGCGCGCCGCGGACAGGAGTGGGGCCGGTCGGCCCTAGTGCGTCCGGCCCCGGCGAGTGATGATCGTCGTGACGCACGGTCCGCAGTCCGTGCGTCACACCTCCGTGGAACAAGGGGTCGACATGACCGAGGTACACACGTTCACGGCGCAGGACCCGATCCGCGTCTTCCTGCTCGACGACCACGAGGTCGTCCGACGGGGCATTGCCGACCTGCTGGAGGCAGAGCCGGACATCTCCGTCGTCGGCGATGCCGAGAACGTCGAGCACGCGCTCGTCCGGGCTCCGGCGGTGCGACCCCATGTGGCCGTCCTGGACGTACGCCTGCCGGACGGGGACGGCATCTCCGTCTGCCGCGAGCTGCGCAGCCGTATGCCGGAGCTGGCCGTGCTGATGCTGACGTCGTTCGACGACGAGGAGGCACTGCTCGACGCGATCATGGCCGGGGCCTCGGGCTACGTACTCAAGCAGATCAAAGGTACGGACCTGGTCTCGGCGGTACGCACGGTCGCCTCGGGCCAGTCCATGCTGGACCCGGCGACCACCGCCCGCTTGATGCGGTCCCTGCGCGCCGAGCCCACCGAGGAGCCGGCTCTCGCCCCCGAACTGGCGGGCCTGTCCCCACGCGAGCGGGAGATCCTCGCGCTGATCGGCGACGGACTCACCAACCGCGAGATCGGCAAGCGGCTCTATCTCTCGGAGAAGACCGTCAAGAACCATATCTCCCGGCTGCTGGCCAAGCTCGGCGTCCAGCGCCGCGTCCAGGCCGCCGTTCTCGCCACGCACCTGGAACAGCCCGAACCGGGAGACCGTCCCGCGCGGTGATTCACGACGTTTGGCGGCCCGGCGGTGTGTTCCGCCGGGCCTGTTTCGCGGCCACCGCCGCCACGACCTCAGCGGTCACCGCTTCCCGGAGGGGACCAGAGCGACAGAGCAGTGTGCGTGCCGCACGATCGCACGGCCGTCCGGGGCCGACAGCGCGGCCGCCGTGCCGCGCCACCGCCGCACTCCCGCCACGACGAGCTGGGCACTGACGCTGGCCTCGGCGAGGGCGCGGTGACGGCGGCCCCGGGCCGCCCGAGGGCGCACGGTGACCTCCGGGTACTTCTCACACAGGCCGAACAGGGAGCCGGCGGACGAACGCCGGTCATGGCGGTGGTGCAGGACCACCAGATCCACGCCGCGCTCGGAGGCCTCGGCGAAGGCGAATCCGGCCGCTTCCCGGGCCGCCGTCGACACGTCCGCCAGTACGACAGGACCGGTTTGGTTCTGCCTGCCGCGCACGACCAGCACCGGGCAGGACCCGTGAGCCGTCAGATGCCCGGCAATCGAGCCGTGCAGCAGACCCCGCAACCAGCTCACGCGATGACTCCCCACCACCGCGAGCGACGCGGCACGTGCCTCGGAGTCCAGCACCGACACCGGTTCGCCCATGAGGACTTCACGTGTGACGGCCAGGTGCGGCGCCACCTTGCGGGCCCGGAATTCGGCATCGGTCAACACCTCGTTCACCCGGTCCCGCAACCCGGCGCCGTCCGGATCCCAAGGCGCGACACCGGGCGGCACCGGACCCGAGGACCACGCCAGGGCATGCACCAACTCCAGGCCCACCCCTCGCCGTTCTGCCTCCCGCGCGGCAGTTTCCACAGCCGCCAGACTCGACGGCGAGCCGTCAACTCCCACCACAACCGGACCGTTCATGGCAGCCCTCCCTTCAGGTGGTCCCAGCCTTCTCCCGCCGGTCCCCTGCCGCACTGGGCCGTACGGGCCCCGAGGGCCCACCGACCGGCCCTTCGGCATGCCCAGCCGGGCTCGGCCGCAGTTCACCGTCAGCCTCCGAGCATCAGCCGCCCCGTCTCCCCCGGCTGCAGGCAGACCGCCCGGTCCGGCAGTCGTACGTCGATCGGTGAGCCGTCCGAGGAGGGCACCGCGATCTCCAGCAGACCGCGCTCCAGCCTGAGTTGCACTCCCCAGTGCCCCTGGTAGCGCAGGGTGAACCCGTACGAGGACAGTTCCGGCAGCGGCACGGGGTCGAGCCACAACGCCCCACCCCTTGTCTCCAGGCCGGTCAGCCCACGCTGGACGAGGTCGAGCGTGCCGGCCATGGCGCCCAGATGGATTCCCTCGCCGGTGGTGCCGCCCTGCACGTCCGCGATGTCACCCCGGAGGGCCTCCTGGCAGAACTTCCACGCCTCCGCGCGCCGGTCACGGGCGAGGACCCAGCCGTGGACGAGGCCGCTGAGCGTGGAGCCGTGGCTGGTGCGCTGCAGGTAGTGGTCGACGGTGCGCCGCCAGGTGTCCTCGTCGAGCCGCAGCCCCAACCGCCGGAACACGCCTTGCAGTTCGGCCGGTGCGAAGAGGTATCCCAGCATCAGTACGTCGGCCTGCTTGGAGGCCCGGTAACGATTGACGGTGTCGCCCTCCGCCTCCAGGATCCGGTCGAGGCGCCTGATGTCGCCGTACCGCGCGCGGTAGCCGTCCCAGTCGAGTTCGGCGAGGTCGCCGTAGCCCTCGAACTGGCTGATGACGTCGTCGTGGAAGGGGACGTGGAGGGTGCGCGAGACGTCCTCCCACTGTTCGAGTTCACCGCCGTCCAGCCCTGCGCGCTCGACGAGTTCGCGCCGCCGGGGTTCGGGAAGGGAGCCCACCAACTCCAGCGTGCGGGTCAGCACCCAGGCAGCCGTGACATTCGTGTACGCGTTGTCGTCGAGGCCGGGCTCCTGCGCGCCGGGGTATGCGTCGTGATACTCGTCGGGGCCGACCACGCCCTTGATGCGATGCCGTCCGAGGGCCGCGTCGTAGACGGCCGAGTCCGCCCAGAAGCGGGCGATCTGCAGCAGCATCTCGGCGCCCTTGGTGTGCCGGAACTCGGTGTCGCCGCTCGCCTCGCAGTACTGCCACACGTTGTACGCGATGGCCGAGCCGACGTGGTGCTGGAGCCGGGAGTGGTCGGGCAGCCAGCGTCCCGAGCGCGGGTTCAGGTGCAGTCGCTGGGTCTCCTCGCGCCCGTCGCTGCCGCTCTGCCAGGGATACAGCGCACCGCGGCGACCAATCTCCCGGGCGGCGGTGCAGGCCTGTTCGAGTCGCCGGTGACGGTAGCGGAGCAGAGCGCGCGAGACCTCCGGGAAGTGCAGGTTGAGATAGGGCAGGACGAACAGCTCGTCCCAGAAGACGTGACCACGGTAGGCCTCGCCGTGCAGTCCCCGGGCGGGCACTCCGACGTCGAGGTCGGCGGTGTGCGGCGAGAGCGTCTGCAGGACGTGGAAGAGGTGCAGCCGCAGGATGGGGCCGGCCTCTCCGCCGACATCGAGGTCCGCGCGGCGCCAGAGCTGGTCCCAGGCCGTGAGGTGGGACTCGACCAGTTCGTCGAAGCCCGGGGCGCGGGTCACTCGGTCGATTGCGGCGTACAGCGGGTCGCTGATCGCCGGGTCGCGCGAGGTGTGCAGGGCGACGGTCTTGTCGACGGTCGCGGTGCGGCCGTCGGCCAGGTCCAGGCGCAACAACTGTAGGGCGCGCGGGACTTCGTGGCGGACCGTGACGGTTGCGTCGACGCTCAGGCGGGCCGCCATGCCGATCCGGATGTCCGACGTCCGGGTACGGCAGCGCAGCCACACGGTGTCCGGAGCGGCCGTGCCCGTGTGCACATGGGTGAGGTGGCGGCCGTCCAGATCTCGGTAGCGCGACACACCGGCGTTGGTGACGCCGCCGTCGAGTGCCGCCTCGACCTCGAGCCCGCCGGAGAAGCCCTCTGCCGTGAACTCGGTTCGCAGCGCGGCCAGATGAGCGTCGGCCATGTGCAGCAGGCGCTGCTGACGGACCGTCAGCACCCGTCCCTCGTCGAGGTCGTAGCGCGTCCGTCGCTCCAGCAGCCCGGCGGACAGGTGCAGGGTCATGCGGTGCTCGAGCACGGTCACGGTGTCGGGGGTGACCCACGACTGCCCGGGAAGGCGGAAGCGCAGCGGCAGCCAGTTCGGCACGTTGACCATGTCCTCGTTCTCCACCTGGTGGCCCGCCACGCCGGAGGTGAGCCGGTTGTAGCAGCCGGCCACATACGTCCCCGGGTAATGCGCCTCGTCCGCGGCGCACTCGGGCAACGCCCCCCGTGTGGCGAAGTAGCCGTTGCCCAGCGTGCACAGCGACTCTCTCAGGCGTTCGTCGGCGGGCTCGTAGCCCTCGTACTCCCAGGTCCAGCCCGTCACTTCGACGCTCCTTGGGCGACCAGTTCTCCGAGGTCGGATACGACGATGTCGGCTCCGTGCTGCAGCAGGCTCTCCCCCATGTCCGGACCGGCCGCGCGGTCCACACCGATCACCAGGGCGAATCCGCCGCGACGTCCCGCCTCCACGCCCGCCAGGGCGTCCTCGACGACCGCGGCGCGACCGGGTGGGACACCGAGGCGGCGGACGGCCTCCAGGAAGAGGTCGGGCTGCGGCTTGCCCGGCAGGCCCAGGCGGGCCGCCTCACCGCCGTCCACGAGGACGTCGAACAGGTCGAGTACCCCCGCGTGGGCAAGCAGTTCGCCGGCGTGGCGGGACGCGGAAGCCGCCGCCCGTGGTATTCCGGCCCGGCGCAGGGCACGCACCAGCCGTACCGTTCCGGGGTACGCGTCGGCCCCGTGCGCACGCAGCCGCTCGGTGAACAGGCACTCCTTTTCCGCCGCCACCGCGCTCACCGTCTCGGCCGAGGCGTCGACGCCGCGTGAGTGCAGGAAGGCCGTGGCGCCGTCCAGACGGGACTTGCCGTCAACGTATCGCAGATAGTCGTCCCGTACGTCGAACGGGCGGCGCCGGCCGGGGTCCTGGGGCGGGCTGGCGCGCAGGAAGGCGTCGAAGGCCTTCTTCCACGCCGCCGCGTGTACCAGGGCCGAGTCGGTGATCACTCCGTCGGTGTCGAAGACGACGGCGTGCACGTCCCGCAGCACCGGTGCGAGCGTGCTGCGGGACGTGTCGGGGGTTGGAGGGCGATGCACGGTCACGCCTGTTGCGGCACGATCGCCACCGGGCAGTCGGAGTGGTGCAGCAGCGTGTGCGCCACCCGGCCGAGCTGGAGGCCGACGTGACCGGTCCGACGCTGTGCTCCGACGATCAGCAGGTCTGCGGCGGCCGACCGGCCCAGCAGCACCTTGCGCGCCGGTCCTTCGACCGTGCTGCGGCGCACCCGGACCCCCGGATGGTCCGCGACCGCCTCCTCCACCAGGGCGTCGAGCAGGGCGGCCGCCCGCTCCTCGTGGCGATGCGCCGGGTCCTCGGCCAGCTTGGGGTGGTCGGCGCCTTCGTGGGCGGGGCAGCGCCAGGCGCGCACGACGTCCAGCGTGCATCCGCGTGCCTCGGCCTCGCGGAAGGCGAACCGCACCGCCTCACCGCCGGTCGCCGGCTCGTCCGCACCCAGCACGATCCGCTCGTGAGTGGCCTCCAGGCCGGCCTTGTCGCCGCGGACCACGACCACGGGCCCGTGCGCACGGGCCGCGACAGCCAGTCCCACGGAGCCGAGGAGCAGACCCGTCAGTTCGCCTCGGCCGCGTGAACCCGTCACCAGCACGGAGGCGTTGCGGCCTTCACGGAGCAGGGCGGACGCCGCTTCCTCGGCGACCACCTCGGCGGTGACCTTCACTTCCGGGTTGCGCAGCCGGGCGCGTTCCGCGGCGGACGCGACCACATGCTCTGCCATCACCCGCTCAGAGGGGCGTTCGAGGCTGTCGGACGGAACGGCACGCTCATAGCGTTCCCATTTCGAGGCGTACACCAGCCGCAAGGGCAGACCGTGCCGGGCCGCCTCGTCCACGGCCCAGTCGACCGCCGCGAGGCTCCCGTCCGATCCGTCGACGCCCACGACCAGGGGCAGCTCCATCTTCCCCACCGCCTTTCGTCGGTCTGTACGGGAGCCCCGCACAGGGCTCCACCTTCACCGTCGCACCCGCGGCCGGGCGGCAGCAGGGGTGACTCGGCCCCGGCCAGGGCCGTTCGGCCCATGGCGCGGCGTCCCGGGGAGGCGCGGATGCGCGAGAGAGGACCGCGCGCACGGGGATCGAGGGCCGTTCGGCCCGGCTGCCCGCCCGCTCAGCCCCTGGGCCGTCCGCCGTCCCGGCCGGACGCTTGAGGGGAATGGAGAGCAGGTCCCCATGGCAGACGGGCCTTCGCGAGGCAGACCCCTTCGACGACCATCGGCACTACAGGACGTGAAGAAGGGGTTATCAGGGACGGGCTGTGCGCTTGGGGACACGAGAAATGCCGAGGTGACGTCATGGACGTGCTGGTCGGGTACACAACCGCACACGGATCGACCCGAGGCGTCGCCGAGCGCCTGGCCACCGGGCTTGGCGCCGTGGGGCTGAAAGCCGAGGCGAGGCCCATGGAGGCCGTGGACGACGCGGACGCCTACAAGGCGTTCGTTCTCGGCAGTGCCGTGCACGGACAGGCCTGGCTGGACCCGGCCAGGGACTTCGTGCGCGAGAACCTCGATGTGCTGGGTCCGCGCCCCGTCTGGCTGTTCAGCGTCGGGATGCCGGCCGCCCTGCGCGGGCCGTGGCGGCGCATCGCTCCGAAGGAGATCCCGGTGATCGAGAAGGGTCTGCCCGGTCTCTCCTTCCGCGAGCACCGGCTGTTCTCCGGCGTCATCACCCGGGCCCATCTGCCGCGCGCCGGGCGGATCATGTTCCGGCTCGTCGGAGGCCGCTTCGGGGACTACCGCGACTGGGCAGCGATCGACCAATGGGCGTCGGAGATTGCCGACGTGCTGGCCCAGGGCTGACGCGGGCCGGCACCGGCGGGCGTGGCCGGCGCGCGTCAGCAACGGGCGGACGTGGTTTCCCCCCGTCATGCCGCGTGCACGGCGACGACCTCGCGCTGCTGCCCGCCGAGGACGACCTTGAGCGCTCCGGTGTCGGCCGCGTGGGCGAAGACCTCGTACGCCTCCTCCATACGGTCGAGCGGGAAGGTGTGGGTGACCAGTTGCGAGGTCGGCAGCCGACCCGACGCCGCCATCCGCAGAAGGGTGGGCGTGGAGTGGGTGTCGACCAGCCCCGTGGTGATGGTCACGTTCTTGATCCACAGGTCTTCCAGGTGCAGGGTCGCGGGCTTGCCGTGCACTCCGACGTTGGCGACGTGCCCACCGGGCCGCACCATGCGCGTGCACAGTTCGAAGCTCTCCGGCACGCCGACCGCCTCGATGACCACGTCGGCACCGAGTCCCTCAGTGAGGTCGGCGACCAGTTGCTCGGGGGCCTCGTGGGCGTCGGCCACGGCGTCGGCGCCGAGCTTGCCGGCTGCGTCCAGGCGGGCCGCCGCCAGGTCCACGGCGATGATGCGCTCGGGCGAGAACAGCCGAGCCGTGGCGATCGCGGCCAGGCCGATGGGCCCGGCCCCTACGACGGCGAGGGTGTCTCCGGGACGTACGTGCCCGTTGAGCACGCCCACTTCGTAGGCCGTCGGGAAGATGTCGGCCAGCAGCACGGCGTCCTCGCTGTCCACCGCACTGGGCAACGGATGGACGGAGAGGTCGGCGTACGGGACGCGCACGTACTCGGCCTGCGTGCCGTCGATGAGGTGGCCGAGGACCCAGCCCCCGCCGCCTCGGCACTGGCCGTACATGGCCTCACGGCAGAAACGGCACCGCCCGCAGGCACTGATGCAGGAGACCAGGACCCGGTCTCCGGGCCGTACGGTGCGCACGTCGCTGCCGACCTCGACGATCTCGCCGACCGCCTCGTGCCCCAGTACTGTGCCGGGCCGTACCTCGGGTACGTCGCCCTTGAGGATGTGCAGGTCCGTTCCGCAGATGGTGACGACACCGACCCGCACGATCGCGTCGGTGGGTTCCTGGATGCCGGGGTCGGGGACCTCTTCCCAGGCGGCCTGCCCGGGGCCGTGGAACACGTAGCCTTTCATGTCGCGCCTCGCCCTCCTCATCGCCTACGGGATCTCTGACCCGCGACCCGCCGTCGGCCCGCAAGAAAATCGAGCATCCGACGCGTCACCGGGTTTGCCCCGCACGTCCAGCTTGTCCTGGGTCCGCGGGATCCGCATGGGCCGGTCGGCCCCGTCAAGTGATCGACCGAGCCGGTCGGCCCCGTTGGGCGACCGACCGGCGCCTTCCACGGGTGAGCGGGGATCGGCCGAGCACAGGCCGACCGGCCCCGGATCCCACCCGGTCGGCCCCTGTCCCACCTCGCTGCCCCGCGTCACCTTCGGAGGGTGGCGACGACGAGGAGGGCCGAGGAGGGCGGACCGATGCGCGGCAGCAGGGGAACGAGGAAGCGACTGTGGCGGTGGCGGAGCAATCCGTTGCGACGGCACGACGACATCGTCGAAGCCTGGATGGTCCTGGCGATGTGGGTCGTCATCACAGTGGGAGGCGCCATCGCGGGGCTGGTGACGGCCCACGCGGCCGACGAGGAGTTCGCACACCAGCGCGCCGAGCGGCATTCCGTCCAGGCCATCATGGTCAGCGCCATCCCACACGATGTGCCGGCGGTCAAGGGAACGGGGCACCGGACCCTGGCGAAGGTCCGCTGGACGGCCCCCGACGGCGTCACCCGTACCGGATACACCCGGGTGAGCACCGGTCTGCAGGCCGGATCCCGGGTCACCGTCTGGCAGGACCGCCGCGGAGCCCTCACCACCGAGCCGACGGGTCCGGCCGTGGCGGCCGCCGAGGCTGTCCTCTTCGGTGCCGCTGCCGCCCTCGCCGTCTGTTGTGCCACGCTCGGTGCCGGGGCAGCCGTACGGTGGCAACTCGACCGACGGCGCTTCGACCAGTGGGGCAAGGAGTGGGACCTGGTCGGCCCGCAGTGGGGCGGCCACAGGGCTGGTTGATCCTGGGATCACGGGAACGTTCGCCCGAGGTGTCTGCACAGCCGCCGACAGGTGCTCATGGGTCCCGTACCGGGGCCGAACGCCCCTGCCATGCCGTGCATCGTCCAGTTGGCAGGTCCCGCCCAAGCGTGACGGTCTGCCGACAGCGGGTCACACCTCCGCGAGCCGCTGCCCAGGGGCCGGCAGGCGCCCCACCAGCCCCTGGGACGACGAGATCCCCCCGGGCGAGGCAGAAGCGGCCCGGCTCCCGATGCTCCCAAACCCTCCCGAACGACGGTCACACCGCCCGGTCGGACCCACGCAGCGCCGACTGCGCGGCGCGTACGGCCAGCTCGGCCAGCTCGGCCAGGAGCACCGTGGATGCGGTGCCTAGACACAGGGCCCACTGCGTCGCGTCCAGCGGCACGGTGCCGAAGACCGTGCGTGCCCAGGGCAGATGGACCGCGACGACCTGCACGGCAAGGACACCGGCCAGGCACAGCCACAGGGTCCGGTTGCGGAACTGGTGGCGGCCGAGCACGGGGCCGTCGTCCGCGCGGGCGTTGAGGGAGTTGAGGGAGTTGAACAACTGGAACAGGACGAACGCGGTGAACGCCATGGTCAGCGCAGTGTCGGTGCCACAGGCCGGGCGGGCCAGGGCGAGCAGGACCACGGTGCCGAGGGCCATCACCGCGCCGGCCCGGCTGATGGCGAACAACCGACGAGCGTTCAGGATCCGCTCCTCAGGGTCCCGCGGCGGGTGGCGCATGACGTCGTCGCGGGCGGGGTCGACGGCCAGGGCCATGGCGGGCGGCCCGTCCATGATGATGTTGATCCACGGCAGTTGGGCCGCTGTCAGCGGGGCGGGCAGTCCGGCCAGGGAGGCGCCCAGCAGGGCTGGCATGACCCCGATGTTCGTGGCCAGCTGGAAGCGGACGAACTTGACGATGTTGTCGTAGACGGACCGCCCTTCACGAACGGCCCGCACGATCGTCGAGAAGTCGTCGTCGGTGAGCACCATGTCGGCGGCCAGTTCACGCAGCTCCGGTTGTGCCCGGATTCCAGGGCGGCCCTCCATGGGGCAGATGGATCGACGGCCACCCGAAGGCATGCACCAGCCGCAGTCCGACGCCACGCAGCCCGGCCTCCCACGCTGCCGCCTCCACCGCGGCGAGGCTCGACGGCGAGCCGTCCACTCCCACGACAACCGGGCTGCTCATCATGGTTCTCCCCTCTGGGGCCGCCGTCCCGGGGAACCGCAGCCGCGCTCGATACGGAGGGAGACGACGGCAGCGCCGCACGACGGGGCTCCCGGCCCGGTCGCATCGACCGGTCGGCCTCGCTTCGATTCTCGGCTTCAGCCTCCTTCCGGCCGACCTCTCCACACAGGGCCGGACGGTCCCCATCCGCGCACCGTCCGGCCCTCCCCAGGCAGGTGGTCCGTCGACGACCCTGGAAGAGACGGAAGCGGGCCGCATTCGCGCGGCGCCGCGCCCCTTTCGACGCGTTCCTGTCGCGCCGACAGTGGAGGTGCGCCATGACCGGACCTGTAGTCGTCGGAGTCGACGGTTCCCCCGCCGGCATGACGGCCGCGTGGTGGGCCGCAAGCGAAGCCCTGGACAGGCATCTGCCCGTTCTTCTGATCCACTCGTGGACCACCCAGCCGCTCAACGTGCCCACCGCCCAAGAAGCTCGCAGCAAACAGCAGCACGGACGGGAAGTGCTGCAGCGGGCCGAAGCCGAACTCGTCCACCGCTACGACGGTCTGGCCGTCACGACGCAACTGGTACAGGCCCCCGCCGCGCAGGCCCTCCTGGACCACAGTGAGCGCGCGGCCCTGCTCGTACTCGGCTCTCGCGGACACGGCTCGGCGGCGAGCTTCCTGCTCGGCTCCATCAGCCTGCACGTCCTGGGCCTGACCCAGTGTCCGGCCGTCACGGTCCGGGCCGACGACCCTGCCGTCGAGGCCGGGTGGGGACACCCGGCGGCAGCCGGGCGGAACGAGGTCGTCGTGGGCGTGCAAGAGCCGGCAGCAGCAGCCGACCCCCTGCTGGAATTCGCCTTCACCACCGCCGAGTTGCACGGAACCCGCGTGCACGCCGTACGCGCTCTTCCGTTGTTCCGTCCGCAGGCGGTGCCCGTCGGCCACGACAGCGGCCGCCATGAAGTGGAGGCACGCGCGCAGCTCACGGCCAGGCTGGCGCCGTGGCGTGAGAAGTTCCCCGACGTCCCCGTCGTCGAGCAGGTCACCATGGGCCCCGCCGCGCAGGTGGTGCTGTCCGCCGCCACGCACGGTCAGCTCACGGTCGTGGGACGTCGGCAGCACCCGTCCCGCCTCACCTGGAAACTCGGGCCCGTCGCGCACGCGGCGCTGCACCACGTGCCGGGCCCCGTCGCAGTGGTTCCGCACGACTGAGGGTGGGTCGAACGGCCCTGCCGACGGGCTCCGTGGGCGGCGCAGACGCAATCTTGTACGGACGCAGCGGACCACACCGTCCAGGAGGCGGATCGCAATCATGAACGGCCGGGCCCCAGGGCCGTCCGCAGAGACGCGAGTGCTGGTCGTGGAGGACGACCGAGGCATCGCGGAGTCCCTGGTGCGCGGCCTGCGGCAGGCCGGATACGCAGTCGAGGGCGTCCGCACCGGCCGGGCGGCCCTGGCGGCCGCGTCCTGCGACGTCGTCCTCCTCGATCTCGGACTGCCCGACATCGACGGGGTCGAAGTGTGCCGACGGCTGCGCGCCCGGTCGGACGCCGCGATCATCGCCGTGACGGCGCGGGGTGAGGAGGCGGACCGGGTGCTCGCCCTGGACGAGGGCGCCGACGACTACCTGGTCAAGCCGTTCGGGCTGGCCGAGCTGCTGGCCCGGATACGCGCCGTGCTGCGCCGCCGGCGCCCGGCCGGGCCGGAGATCCTGCGTCACGGGCCGCTGGCGGTCGATCTGCGCACCCGGCAGGTCGCGGTGGACGACCGCCCGGTCGCGCTGACGCCCAAGGAGTTCTGCATCCTGGAGTGCCTGGCCGCCGATCCGGGGCGGGTGGTGAGCCGGCAGGAGATCCTGGAACGGGCCTGGGACGCCCACTGGTACGGCCCCACGAAGGTGCTGGACGTGCACGTCGCGGCGCTGCGCCGGAAGCTCGGCGCGCCAGGGCTGATCGAGACGGTGTACGGGCACGGGTTCCGACTCGGGGCGGTCGACGGGCTCCAGGAGCAGTCGTGACCCGCCGGATCGCCCTGACGCTCCTCGTCCTGACCACCGTTCTGCTCGTGCTGGCGGTCGTACCGCTCGGGGTGCTGATGACGGCCCGGGAGCGCGTGTCCTTCCGCGACGACCAGCAGGCAGCCACCCGGGTGATCGCCGCGGCGGCCGAGGAACACCTCTCCGATCACAGGTCCGCCACCGCCATGCGTAAGGAACTGAGCGCCGCGGCCGAGGCCGGGGACTGTGCTGCCGCGTACGACGCGTCCGCGCGGCTGGTGGCGAGCACGGAGTGCACCGCCGCTCAGGGTGAGGAGGCACGCGAGCTGGTGGATCGGGTGCTGGCCGGGCATGAGCCGGAGCCGCCGGAGATGGAGGGCCGGCTGCTGTCCGCGGAACCGGCAGGTGACGTCCGGCGGCCCGCGGGTGCCGTAGTGCTGGCTCGTTCCGCCGCGCCCCGCGATGCCCGGATCGCCGCGATCTGGGGCTGGTCCGCCGGGATCGGCCTGCTGGGGCTCGCCGCGTCCGTGCTTCTGTCGGTGCGCCTCGCCCGCTGGGTGAGCCGCCCCCTGTCGACCCTGGATTCCGCCGCCCAGCGGCTGGGCGAGGGTGCCCTCGGAGAGCGCGCGGTCGTCGACGGGGGGCCGCCGGAGGTGCGCCGACTGGCGGCGACGTTCAACACGATGGCGGGCCGTACGGAAGCTCTGGTGCACGGCCACCGGGCCGTGATCGCCGATGTGTCGCACCAGCTGCGCACTCCGCTGGCCGCCTTGCGGCTGCGGCTCGACGTCCTGGCGGCCGGGGCCGAGGGCGAGACCGCTGAGGAACTCGCCGCCGCTCAGGGGGAGATCGCCCGGCTGTCCCGACTGGTCGACGGGCTGCTGGCGGTGGCACGCGCCGAACAGGCGACCCCGCGTCCGGTCGCCGTCCGGGTCGACGAGGTGGTGGCGGAACGCGTGGACGCGTGGTCGCCCGTGGCCGAGGAGCGCGACGTGCTGCTGACCACGCCCCCGGGATCCGCCCTGACCGTCTCGCTGGGCGGTGGACACCTGGAGCAGATCCTCGACAACCTGATCGCGAACGCCCTGGACGCCGTTCCCGATGGCGGGAGCGTGACGGTCGCCCATCGGGCGGCCGGCCGCTTCGCCAGGGTGCGGGTGAGGGACGACGGTCCCGGCATGGACGCCGGGACCAAGGCGGTCGCGTTCCACCGGTTCGGCAATCCCGAAGCCAGGGGCACCGGCCTGGGGCTGGCCATCGTCCACAGGCTCGTCACCGTCAACGGCGGCAGCGTGGATCTGGAGGACACTGCGGGAGGCGGACTGACGGTCGTACTGGATCTGCCGCTGTGGCCGCGAGGTGAGCACGGGCGGCGGGCGGCGTCCGTGCCGGAGGACGGTGCGTGAGAGGCCGAGATCTTTACCGGTTCTGAAGAAGAGGTGAGCAGGTTCCCGGGGGTCGGTGGCACAGCCTGGAGATGAACGCAGCCGAGTTCGGGCCGCCGATCCTCCAGGAGCCGCAGCCATGTCCTTTCCGCCTCACGACTTCGACCAGGGCGCCCCGCCCGGTGGTGCGGCGCGCGCACGCGATCGCGGTGTGACGCGGGTCCGCAGCCTCACCCGGTGGATCGCCGTCGCCGCCCTCGCCGGCACCGCCGCCCTCGGCGCCGTCTACACCCATCTGCTGCCCGGGAGTTCGACGCCGCCCACCCCGGCGGCACCGGTCGTGCACAACCCGGCCGCCCCCTCCCCCACGGCCGCCCACGGGAGCGGCGGCGACGACTCCGGCAACCGCGAAGGCGATGACGACGAAGGCGAGGGGACGGCCCGCACCGCACAGCCTGCCCTGCAGGGTCCGGCGCAGTCGCCCACCCCCACCCAACAGCAGCCCCAGTCCACGACGGGGGCGTCATGACGAACCGGACCGTGCCCCCGTCCCCCACACCCGCGGCCGCCGAGGTGGTGTTCCCCGCCCTCGGCACAACGGCCGTGCTGCTCGTGACCGAACCACCTGCCCTGCCCGCCGCGGAGGCGGTCCTGCGAGCCGAGCTGGCCGCCGTGGACGCGACGTGCAGCCGCTTCCGGCCGGATTCCGAGCTCACCCGGGTGAACCTGGCCGCGGGCACCCCGGTGACGGTCGGCGAGCGTTTCGCCGAGGCGTTGGAGGCCGCGCTGCGCAGCGCCGAACTCACCGGCGGAGCAGTGGACCCGACCGTCGGTCGCGCGGTGATCGCGCTGGGCTACGACCGTACCTTCTCCTCCCTGCGCCCCGACGACGTCCGCCCCCTGCCGGTGTTCAGGCCGGCTCCCGGCTGGCGCAGCATCAGCTGGAATCGGCGCACCCGGCGGCTGCGCCTGCCTCCGGACACGTACCTCGACCTGGGCTCATCCGCCAAGGCCCTCACCGCCGACCGGGCCGCGCGCCGGGCCGCTGCCGCTGCCGGCTGCGGCGTGGTGGTCAACCTGGGCGGCGATCTGGCGGTGGCCGGGACTCCGCCGGAAGGCGGCTGGCGCATCGCCCTCGCCGACGACCACTCCCGGCCTGTGCCGGACCACTGCCCCGCCGTCGCGGTGACCACCGGCGCACTGGCGACCTCCGGTGTCCGGGTACGCACCTGGCGGCGGGCCGGACGCGCCGTGCACCACATCGTGGACCCGGTCACCGGCGAACCCGCCGCGCCCGTCTGGCGCACCGTCACCGTCGCGGCCGCCACCTGTGTGGACGCCAACGCCGCCAGCACGGCGGCGATCGTGCTGGGTCACGCGGCCGAGGACTGGCTGCGAGGCTCCGGACTCCCCGCCCGCCTGGTCGACCCGGACGGCCGAGTCGTACGTCTCGGCGGCTGGCCGGCCGATGCCCCCGCAACCGAAGCCGCAGCTCCTGGAGGCGCGCGATGACGGCCCTGGCCCTGACGGGCAGCCCGCTCTGGTACGCCAGTCGTGCCGGCGGCACCCTGGCGCTGCTGCTGCTCACCGCGACCGTGGTGCTGGGGATCGCCTCCGGGGGACGCGCCGCACCCCGCAGCATCGGCCGCTTCGAGATCGGCCTGCTGCACCGCAATCTGTCCTTGCTCACCCTGGTGTTCCTCGTCGTGCACGTGGTCACCGCGGTGCTCGATCCGTTCGTCCACCTGGGGTGGGCGGTGACGGTGATGCCGTTCGGCGGCTCCTACCGGCCGCTGTGGCTGGGGCTCGGCACGGTCGCGTTCGATCTGCTGCTGGCGGTGCTGGTCACCAGCGCGCTGCGGCTGAGGATCGGGGTGCGCCGCTGGAAGGCCGTGCACTGGCTGGCCTACGCGGCCTGGCCCTTCGCCCTCTTCCACGGCGTCGGAACGGGCACCGACACCCGCCTGTCCCTGCAGCTGTGGCTCTACGCCGGGTGCCTGGCCTCCGTGGTGGTCGCCGTGTGGTGGCGGCTGGCGAAGGCAGGTCCCGGGCGGGCCGCCGGACGCCTCGTCGCCGCCGTGACCACGGGCGCCGTACCGGTGGTGCTCACCGCGTTCCTGGCCGCCGGGCCACTGCAGCCCGGCTGGGCCCAGCGTGCCGCCACGACGGCACTTCACCTCGGAGGCGGCCGGTGAACTCCTCGGCTCCTACGGCCACCGGTGTGGCCGTCGACACCCGCCTCCTGGCCGGCTGGTACGCCACCGGCCGGCCCGCCGACCTGACCGACCACCTGCGCCGGTACGGAACACCGCCCGTCACCGCGGCGCGCGGCAACCGCCACTCCGCGCCGGTGATACGGGCGTTGGAGGCGGCCGGGCTCACCGGCCGCGGCGGCGCCGGTTTCCCGACCGCACAGAAGCTGCGCGCGGTCGCCGGGGGGCGGGGCCGCGCCGTGATCGTCGTCAATGCCATGGAGAGCGAACCGGCCAGCCACAAGGACCAGTTCCTGCTCGCCGTGGCGCCCCACCTCGTCCTGGACGGCGCCGTCCTGGCCGCGGAGGCGGTCGGCGCAGACATCGTGCACGTCTGCGTGCCGCGCGCCCGCTCCGCACAGTACTGGCAGCTCAGCGCCGCCATGGACGAGCGCAGGCGGGCCTGCCTGGACGCCGTCTCCCTGCGGCTGCACGGCCTTCCGCACGCGTACGTCTCCAGCGAGTCGACGTCCCTGGTGCGCTGGCTCAACGGGGGCGAGGCCCGCCCGCAGAGCACCCCGCCGCGCAGCCACGAACGGGGTGTCGGACGCCGCCCCACGCTCGTCCACAACGCGGAGACCCTCGCCCATCTCGCCCTCGTCGCCCGCTACGGGCCCGGCTGGTTCCGGCAGGCCGGGACGCCGGACGAGCCCGGCACCACGCTGGTCACCGTCTCGGGCGCGGTCGCGGCGCCCGGTGTCCTGGAGATCTCGCTCGGCACACTGCTCGCCACGGTCCTCGACCGCACCGGCGGGCCCGCCGAGCCCTTGCAGGCGATCCTGCTGGGCGGCTTCGCCGGTGTGTGGCTCCCGGCGGAACACCTCGGCACTCCCCTCACCCGGCGCGACCTGGCCCCGCTGGGCGCCGCGCCGGGCGCGGGCGTGATCGTCGCGCTTCCACGGGCCGCCTGCGGGCTCACCGAGACGGCCCGGGTCCTCGCCTTCCTGGCCGCGCACAGCGCCCGTCAGTGCGGCCCCTGCCGCCTCGGACTGCCCGCGGTCGCCGACGACTTCACCGCCCTGGCCGCCGGACGGGCCGACCCGGCCCTGCTGTCCCGCCTGCGCCGCCGCACCGGCCTGCTGCCGGACCGGGGCGCCTGCCGCCACCCCGACGGCGCCGCCCGACTCGCCGCCTCCGCCCTGCGATCCTTCGCCGACGACGTCGACCACCACCTGACGCACGGCGCCTGCCCGGCCGCCCACCGGCCGGCCGTGCTCTCCGTGCCACCCGCAGAGCCCCCGGAGGCATGGCGATGACCCGCACCCGCACCCTGCGCATCGACCGGATCGCCTGCACGGGCCACGGCCTGTGCGCCGAGCTCCTCCCCGAGCTCGTCGACCTCGACGAATGGGGCTACCCCGTCCTCGGACAAGCGACCGTCCCCACACGCCTGCAGGCCCACGCCCGCCGTGCCGTCGCCGCGTGTCCCGTCCTGGCCCTGCGCACCGAGCCCACACCGCAATGACCCGCACGGCCGGGTCCAACCCGTCTGTTCGGCCCTGACTACGGGCCGTTCGTCCCCTGCCGCCCGTGCCCGGCAGGGCGGTGTGATGGACGGGGACCGCAGCTGACGACCGAGGTGTGCCATGGGCCTTGCCACTCGCGCAGCACCGCTGCGCCGCCTGCGGGCGGCAGCCGCGTCCGCGCGGCTCGAACCCGTACTGCTGACCGTCACGGCAGCCGCCCTCGCGGCCGGTGGCGCCGCCTGGCTGGCCGGGGCCGACGGCCTTGCCGACCTGCTGTGGGGCCTGGGTACGGTCTCCGCCGTCGTACCCGCCGTCGTGTGGGTGCTGGCGGCACTGCGCCGCGGCCACGCCGGAGTGGACCTGATCGCCGTTCTGGCCCTGGGCGGCACCCTGGCCGTCGGCGAGTACCTGGCCGGGTCCCTGATCGCGCTCATGCTCGCCACCGGCCGCACCCTCGAAGCCGCGGCCCAGCGGCGCGCCTCCCACGACCTGCGCGCCCTGCTGGAGCACGCACCACGTTCCGCGCGCCGCCGCATCGACTCCGAGGTGCGTACGGTGCCGCTGGCCGAGGTCGCCGTCGGTGATCTGCTGGTGGTGGGACCGGGCGAAGTGGTCCCCGTCGACGGCCTGGTGGAGAGCACCGCGGCCGTCCTCGACGAGTCGGTGCTCACGGGTGAGCCCCTGCAGGTGGAGCGGCCGCGGGGTGAAGCCGTGCGAAGCGGCGTGGTCAACGCGGGCGGTGCCTTCGACCTGCGGGCCACCGCCACCGAGCAGGACAGCACCTACGCCGGAATCGTCCGCCTGGCCCGGCAGGCGGGCGCGGAATCCGCACCCGTGGTGCGTCTGGCCGACCGCTACGCCGCCTGGTTCCTGCCCCTGTCCCTCGCGGTGGCAGGGCTCGCCTGGCTGATCAGCGGTTCCGCCGTGCGGGCGGTCGCGGTCCTGGTGGTCGCCACGCCGTGCCCCCTGCTGCTGGCTGCGCCGGTGGCGATCGTCTCCGGCCTGTCCCGCGCCTCCCGGGTCGGCGTCGTGATCCGCGACGGCGGCGCGCTGGAGAATCTCGGCCGGGCCCGCACCCTGCTGCTCGACAAGACCGGCACCCTCACCGGCGGCCGCCCCCGCGTACTCGACGTGACCGCGGCACCGGACTGGACAGCTCCGGAGGTCCTGCGCCTGGCTGCCTCGCTCGATCAGTACTCGCCGCACGTGCTGGCCCAGGCCATCGTCGACACGGCCCGGAAACGCGGGCTGGCCCTGTCGATTCCCTCGGACGTCACCGAGGAACCCGGCCGGGGCGCCCTGGGCACGGTGGACGGGCACCGGATCACCGTCGGCCGCTTCGACACCCCGGGCGCACAGCCGCCCTGGGTCCGGGCCGTCGGCAATCGCGCACTCCTCGACGACGCGGCCGTCGCCTGGCTCAGCGTCGACGGTCGGCCGGTCGGCGCCGTCCTGCTGCGCGACCCGGTGCGCCCCGACGCTCCACGAACCGTGCGCCACCTGCGAGCGGCGGGCATCGATCGGCTGCTGATGCTCACCGGCGACCGCCCCGAGCCCGCCCGTGAGGTCGCCGCCGTCCTCGGCCTCGACGGTGTGCGCGCCGAGCTCAGCCCCGCGGGCAAGGTCGCCGCGGTCCGCGCCGAGCGCGACCGCGCGGTCACCGTCATGGTGGGCGACGGCGTCAACGACGCCCCCGCGCTCGCCGCCGCCGACGTCGGCGTCGCCATGGGGGCACGCGGATCCACCGCCTCCTCCGAGGCCGCCGACATCGTCCTGACCACCGACCGCGTGGACCGCCTGGCCGACGCCGTCGCCATCGCGGTACGCGCCCGGCACATCGCCGTGCAGAGCGCCCTCGGCGGCATGCTGATGTCGCTCGCCGCCATGGCCGCGGCCGCCTTCGGCCTGCTCCCGCCCGCCGTCGGCGCGCTGCTCCAGGAGGGCATCGACGCCGCCGTCATCCTCAACGCGCTGCGTGCCCTGCGCGTCGACCGGTCGGCGCGGCCCGCCCTCGCCCCCGCCACCGAAGCGCTCATCCACCGCTTCGCGGCCGAGCACGACGACCTGCAGGACGTCCTGGAGGCCGTACGCAGTGCTGCCGACCGCCTTTCGGCCGACACCGGCCCGCAGGCCCTCGCCGCGGTGGGCAAGGCGCACCGGCTGCTCACCGAACGGCTCCTTCCCCACGAGTACGCCGAGGAGCACCAGCTCTATCCGGCGCTCGCTCCCACCCTCGGCGGTCCCGAGTCCACCGCCACCATGAGCCGCACCCATGCCGAGATCGAGCGGCTCTCGCGGCGTATCGCCACCCACCTCGCGCTCAGTGCCGACGGGAGTCTCGCGGCGGAGCAGCTGGACGACCTGCGTGCCTGTCTGTACGGGCTGCACACCGTGCTGCGCCTGCACTTCACGCAGGAAGAGGAGAACTACTTCTCGCTCGCCCCGTGACCGCGTCTTCCGCGGCGGCCGTCCCGACCGCGCCGGTCACCGGACGAGTAGGCGTTCTCCGTGGTCGTTGGCGTGCAGGGCGGCCTCCATCTGCAGCCGGCAGGTACCCGCGGTGGTCCAGGTGGGCGTGGGTGACCGCCACCGCCCCGACGTCCGCGGCGTCGCAGGGCAGACCGCGCCGGTCGAGCCACCGTTCCCATGCCGCCCAGGAAGCTGAGCAGAGCGGGCCTGACGTGCGCTTCCCCGCGTTGCGCCGGGCGCGGTTCGTTCACGGTCCTGACGGCCTCCTCATCGGAGGTTTCGGCCCGGACGGGGCCGTTCGGCCCTGGCCTGCCCGAGGTGTATGTGGTGTCCTGGAGGTGACGGGAAGGACCCGTAAGGACGCGGAGAAACGGCTGGCGGCCGTGCACCGCGCAATCAGGATCCGCGAGAAGCGGGTGGGGTCCTTCCCGGCACTCGTGCGCGGGCGCCGTCGGCCCTGTCCCGCGCCGCCGCGACCCGGTGGCGGACGAGTTCCGCCTCGACTCGTTCGGCCAGATGTCCGACCGTGGAAGCGACCGGCTCGGACAGCCCCCGGCCTTGCGAGGTGTCCGCGCCGTCGACGGCATACGCCACCAGGCGACCGGGCAGGCGGCCCAGCGTTTCCGTGCCCCGTCGACGGCTTCGCCCGGGCCGCGCGGACGCTTCGTGCCCGCCCGCTGCAGCGCCGCGGTGCCCGGTTCGAGGCGGTGGATGCGGCAGGGGCGGCTCGGACGGGCGGGGGAGGGCTCCAGCACGACGGCCGGCTCCGCGTTCTCCCGTAGCCGGGAGAGCACCGCTCGGGCCACTCCGATGGTTCCTCTCCCTGCGTCTGCCCGGGTCCGGGTCCGGGTCCGGGTCCGGGCAGACGTGTGCGCGGCCGGTGTACCGGCCGCGCACACCGGGTGCCGCTGCGCGCGGAAGCGCATTCAGCCGTGCTGCACCGGGATGGTCTTCGTGCCCGTCTTCGTCTCGGGCACCGGGATCGTGACGGTCAGAACGCCGTCCTTGTACTCAGCAGTGGCCTCGTCGCCCTTGGCGCCGGCCGGCAGCCGCACCGAGCGGGCGAAGGTGCCGTAGTGGAACTCCGTGCGGTGCTTCTGCGTCGTCTCCTCACTGCGCTCGGCCCGCAGGGTCAGAACGCCTTCCGTGACGGTGATTTCGACATCCTTGGCGGGGTCGATGCCCGGGAGCTCCGCCCGCAGCACATACTTCTCGTCCGCCAGGTGCTCTTCGATGCGTATGCCGTGCAGCCCGGGGACGGTGTGCGCCCCGGGGAAGCCGGTCTCCACCCAGCCGAACAGGTCGGGCAGGGTGGGCCAGCCCGGCAGCCGCTCGATCATGCCAGTCATGTTCTCCCTCCTCCTCTTTCGCCACTTCCAGCGTCCCGCGCCGTGGCGGGACGCGCGTGAGCCGACCGGTGCCCTACGGGGGCCGGCCGGCCCTGGCGTCTCAACGTCCTTCCGGCAGCTGTCGGTTGGGGCACCGCGTCATGCCACACCACCGACTCCGGATGGCGGCGCGGTCGTCTCGCCGTCCGGCAGGTCCGGGTCGAGGTCGGGTCGGCGGTGCGGGCCCATGAGCGCGCAGTCGACGTCCACGACGCCTTCGACGGCCCGCACCATGCGCGTGGTGATGGGCACGAGGGTGGTGTCCGGGATCCTTCCGGTGAGTTTCACGACTCCGTCGTGGACCTGCACACGGATCGGATCGAGCGGTGCGGGGAACAGGAGGGCGACGACATCGCGTCGGATCTCCGCGGCGAGGTCCTCGTCGTCCCGCAGGAAGACCTTCAGCAGGTCGGACCGGCTGACGATGCCCTGCAGCGCGCCGTCGTCATCTACCACGGGCAGGCGTTTCACCTTGTGGAGCGCCATGATCCGCGCGGCCTGCGCGAGCGACGCGTACACCGGGACGGTCAGTGCCGGTACGGTCATCAGCTCCTCCGCGGTCACCGCGCCTGCCTTCACCAGGTCGGCCAGACGACTCAGTTGGGTGTACCGATCCGGGTCGCCATCGCGGAACGCCTCCTTGGGCAGCAGGTCGCCCTCGGAGACGACCCCGGCAACCCGGCCGTCGCCCTCCAGCACCGGCATGGCGCTGACCCGCCACCGCTGCATGGTCTTCACGATGTCCTTGAACGTCGCTCCGCGGCCGAGGGCGACGACAGTGTGGGTCATCACATCGCTCACGATGTGCGGAGTGCCGTGCATGGCATCCTCCCGTGTGCTTGCGGCGTGCAGTGTGCTCGTGGCGCGCACTACCTTCAGCCTCGGGCACGGACCCGTCGGTGGCATGGGCCGAGTGGCCCCATTCCGGGTTCCGGTGGGCTCGTCCGCCGGACACGGCCCGAGCAGGCGCAGAGGGCCGTTCGACCCGCTGCCGAGGCCGTGCAGCCCGTGCCCGGGCACGGGCCTTCGCCGGAACGCTGGTGGTGCACAGGTCCGCCAGAAGGTGTGCGGACATCGATCCGGGGAGGTGTTGGCCGTTCTGCGCCCCGTTGTCGTAGGCCTGGACGGTTCACGTGAGAGCCTCGCCGCCGCCGACTGGGCGGCCGGCGAGGCATTGCGGCGCGGCCGTCCCCTGCGCCTGGTACACGCGTGGGAGGGCCTGTCGCCCGACGCGTCGTCACTGCCCGAGCTCGAGGCGCCGCGGTACTGGGCGCAGCGCATACTGCGCGGAGCCATGGACCAGCTGAACGAGCGCCACCCGCAGGTCCGTCTCAGCGCTGAGCAGATCGCACGGCCCGCGGCCGACGCGCTCGTCGCAGCGGGTGGCGACGGTGAGCTGCTGGTCCTGGGCAGTCGGGCGTTCAGCGGACTGGGCGGCTTCCTGGCCGGTTCGGTGGCGCTGGCGACCGTGGCCCGCGTGACCCGGCCCGTCGTTCTCGTTCGCGCCGACCGGACCGCGGAGGACGACCATGCGCCCGACGAAGAGGGCCGGCCGTCGGCGCGCACCCCGTACCGCGACGTCGTGGTCGGTGTGGACACCGCGCAACCGTGCGAGGAACTGCTCGCCTTCGCCTTCGAGACCCGGCCCGCCTTGATGGCGCGGCCCATCCGGTAGGTGCGGCCGGTGTCGCGGCTCCACACGCCGGCCCCGAGGCCGTACAGCGTGTCGTTGGCGATCTCCAGGGCCTCGGCCTCGTCCTTGAAGGTGATGACGGAGAGGACGGGTCCGAAGTTCCTCGGGTGTCGTGCGCAGGGGCGGCAGACGGTCGCCGTCGAGGCGTACCCCCGACGCCGCACAGCGCTGCCATGACTCGGCCACCAGGCTGCGCACGCCCCGGTGTGCTTCGGGCGAGGCCACGAATCGCTCGTGTGCGGTGCGCAGCGCGTATGTCGAGGCGGCGGTGGAAGCGTCCATGGCACCTCCCGCATGCCGTCCTCCGATCCCGTCGCACCAGCCTCGCCCGGGCACCGGGTCGGGCTGCAGAGGCCGAACGGCCCTTGTGGCAGGGCCTCCTGGGCTTCGGGAAGGACGACGGGACGGGAGGACGGTCCTCGTTACGGGGAGGTGCCGCGCCTCTTATTTCGGTGACACCGGCACGTGCCACACGAGCACGGTGCCGCCTTCGGGCGGACCGCCGAGTTCGAGTGCTCCGCCCAGTTGCCGGGCCCGTTCGGCCATGTTGTTGAGGCCGCTTCGGCGGCCGTCGGGCGGGATGCCCACGCCGTCGTCGGAGACGGTCAGCCGGACCTCGCGTCCGTCGGTTTCCAGGGCCACGTCGGCGCGGCCCGCCCGGGCGTGCCGGGCGACGTTGGTCAGGGCCTCGGAGAGGACGGCGACGACGTGGTCGGCGACCTCTACCGGCACGTCGGTGTCCAGCAGGCCTTCCATCCGCACGCTGGGAGCAAAGCCCAGCGCCTGCGCCGTCTCGCCGGCTACCCGCACCACGCGGGCCCGCAGCCCGGTCCCGGCGCCGCCCTCACGGGCGCGCAGACCGAAGATGGTCGATCGGATGATCTTGATCGTCTCGTCCAGATCGTCCACCGCGCGCGCCACGCGCTCTGCGGCCTCCTCGTGCTCGATGAAGCGGCCGGCGCTCTGCAGCGTCATGCCGGTGGCGAACAGCCGCTGGATGGCCAGGTCGTGCAGGTCCCGGGCGATGCGGTCGCGGTCCTTGAGCACCGCGACCTGCTCGGCATCCTGGCGGCGCTCCGCGAGTTCCATCGCGACGGCGGCCTGCGCGGCGAACACCTGCAAGGTCTCGGTCTCCGTCGCCAAGAACGCGGGCCGACCGACTTCTCGCGCCAGCAGGACCACGCCTCGTACACCCGCCTCGTGCGTGCCGATGGGCACGGCCGCGGCGGGGCCGAGTCCCCCGAAGCGCGGAGGTTCCACGGAGATCCGTTCGTCGTGGCCGACGTCCACGCTGGTGACCGGTGCGGCGGCGGAGAACGACAGACCCATCAGGCTCCGGTCCATGGGCAGCACGAGCCCCCGGTGCGCCTCGGCGTCCATGCCGACGGCGATCTCCACGGCGAGCGTCCCGGTGTCCTCCATGGGCAGCGCGACCGCCGCCAGGGCCGATCCGGTGATCTCACCGGCCCGCTCGGCGATCAGGCCGAGGACCTCGGTGCGTGAACGGCCGGACATCAGACTGTGGGTGATCTCCGCGTTCGCCTGCAGCCAACGCTCACGCAGCCGGGACTCCTCGTACAGGCGGGCATTGTCGATCGCGACACCGGCCGCCACAGCCAGGGTCGCCAGCACCGACTCGTCCTCCTCGTCGAACTGCAGCCCGCCGCGCTTCTCGGTCAGGTACAGGTTGCCGAAGACCTGGTCGCGCACTCGGATGGGAACGCCGAGGAAGGTGTTCATCGGCGGATGATGGGGCGGAAAGCCGTACGAGGAGGGGTGTTCGGAGAGTTTTACCAGCCTCAGGGGCTCGGGGTGGTTGATCAGTTCCCCAAGGATGCCGTGTCCCTCCGGGAAGGGACCGATCCGGTCGATCTGCTCCTGGCTGACTCCGATGGTGTGGAAGGCCGACAGCCGCCTGCCGCCGGGGCCGATCACACCGAGGGCCGCGTACTCGGCGTCCACCAGGGTCGCCGCGGCCTCGACGATGCTGTACAACGCCTGTTCCAGGTTCAGATCCCGGCCGACCGAGAGCACCGCCTCCAGGAGGCTGTGCACCCGGTCGCGGGTACCGCGGGCCGCGTCGAGGCGCGCCTGCAGCTCTTCCAACAGCTCGTCCAGCCTCAGCTGCGGCAGCCGGACGCGGGCTTCCCAGGGCTGCTCAGGGCTTCCCACCGGTGATCCTCCAGATCCCCATGCTGTACCGACAGCCGAGCACGTCGGTCATGTGCCACGGTAACGGTCCAGCGCAGAGGACGGTATGGGATCCGGAGGGTCCGCGGGCGTCGGTCGCCTGTCAGCCGCGCGGCAGCCGGGCGGCGACGTACTCGGTGAGGTCGAGCAGGCGGTTGGTGTTGCCCCACTCGTTGTCGTACCAGCCGAAGACCTTGACCAGGTCGCCGTGCGCCTGGGTCAGCGGGGCGTCCAGGACGCACGAGGCCGGGTCGCCGACCACGTCGCGGGAGACTATCGGGGCGTCGGAGACCCGCAGGACTCCCTTCAGTGGACCGTCCGCGGCCTCCCGGAAGGCGGCGTTGACCTCGTCCGCGGTCACGTCCCGTTCGAGAACCACGCACAGGTCGGTCAGTACCCGGGCGTCTGGACGGCTCCGCAGCAGCCCGGCACGCCGGCCGCGTTCGTCCCCGGGTACTCGTGGGCGCTCACGGTGGCCCGCGTGCCCCCGGGGACGCCCACGGCCATGGCGCTTGCAGCCGCCTGGACCACGGCGGTCGTGTACGCGATCGCCGGTGCCGGAGTGCTGGCGGGCACCGGATGGTGGCCCACCGCAGCTCTGGTCGCCGCCTCGACCGGGCTTCTGCTGAAGGCTGTCTGGTTCGACCCGTGGCTCAGTGTCGGCGTGCTGCTGGACGTGGGCGTTGTCGTCGCGGTGGCCTGCACCTGGCCGGCCTCCGTGTACTGACGTCTGCTGAGCGCGCGCGTCAATCGTGCGGGACCACCGCAACCGGCGCGGAGGCGTGCTGCAGTGCCGCGTGCGTCACCGGTCCGCTCAGGTAGGAGCGGCCTCGCAGGTCGACGGTCGGGGCGATGGCCATGACGGGTCCTCGTGGTGTGGGATCAGGCGACCGGGTCGCGTTCGATCGGGCAGCTCATGCAGCGCGGGCCGCCCCGGCCGCGGCCGAGCTCGGCCCCGGCGATGGTGACGATCTCGATGCCCTGCTTGCGCAGATAGCACGGTGGTGATCACCTGGAAGACGCCGATGTTCCGCACTCCGGTGAGGTTGATCGCGGCCGGGATCCAGAGCCCGACCAGCGCGATGAGTACCGAAATCCCTGTCCTGTGACCGGTGTTGACGAACACCTCGACATACCCGACCCAGGCCACCACGATCGCGGCGTTCCCGGCCCACGCGGTGATCCAGTACGACCAGGCGTTCAGGAATCCCGCGAACTCCCGGAAGGCCTCGCGCGCATGGGCGTAGGGCCCGCCGCTCGCCGGTACCCGCTTCGACAGCGCCCCGAAGGTCACGGCCAGCGCCAGCGCGCCCACCGTGACGGCGACGAACGCCACCAGCGAGATCGGCCCGTACGGCGCGAGCGCCGATGGCAGGGCGAACACGCCGGTGCCGATGATGCTGCCGATCACGAGGGCGGATGCGGCAGGCAGCCCCAGTGCCGGGGGAGCGGGTCCCGCTCCGCTCCGTGTGGTTCTCGACATGGCTGCGCTCCTTGTGCGGGTGGCTGGGGATCGGTCGATCCGGGATCGATCCTTCTGGCGCAGCCCCGGCGGCGGTGAGCGGCCACAAGTCCCCGGTGCGGGCCCATTGGTCCCGGAGCCGGTTGCCCACCAGGGCCAGTACGTGGAACAGGGACCCTCGGCGCCGGTGTGTCGCCCCGGTCAGGTCGAGCGCGGGACCCGACTGGGCCCTCGGCATCTGTCGGAAGGCATGCACGGGAGCGCGTCATGGGAGCATCCGCATTCCCCTGTTCCTGGGAGGCCCGGTCCACGTGCCCTTCCCCCGAGTCCTCGCTCACCGCACACGCGGCCGCATCAACCGGACGACCCTCCGGCTCGCCGGTCGGCTCGCCTTCGCCGATCTCGAACACCCCGGCCGCAGCTCCGGCAAGGTGCGCCACACGCCGCTGCGTGCCTTCCGCACAGGCGACACGGCCGTGATCGGCGTCAACTCGGGCGGGAGTCCGACTGGTTGAAGAACATCCGGGCTGCCGGGAGGTGCCGGATGAGGCTGGGGGATGAACGGCTGGAACTGGGTGCCCGAGGATCGTTCCGATCGAGGAGGGCGTTCGCGGGATGCCGTGGTTGTTCGGTGTCGCGCTCAAGTACGTGGTCCGCACGGCGGAGTGCGTCGAACTGCCGGTCCTCGGCAGTGGGCCGAGAAACGGCCCACCCGGCCCATGAGGTGACCCCGGCGGCCCCTGCCCCGAACGGCTGCGACGGCCACAACCGTGGTCCCGGTGACACGACCGGGACCACTGTCCGTCGCCATGGGCAACCCGGCCCCTGCACATGCCTGCCGGGCAGCGGGAGCGTGGTGGTGACCGGGCACCCCGGTGCAGCCGTGTCCCGACTCCGGTCCTCAATGGTCCTCGCCGTCAGGAAGTGATCACCATGATGTTCTGGTACGACCACCACATGAGCGGCTGGGGGTGGTTCGGAGCATCCCTCGGCATGATCGTCTTCTGGGGGCTGATCATCGCCGCCTTCGTGCTGCTCCTGCGCGCCTTCGACCGCCCGCAGCCGACAGGGCCGCACCGCCCGCCATGGGCACCGCCCACGCAGGCCTCGCCCGAGCAGTTGCTCGCGGAACGCTTCGCGCGCGGCGAGATCGACGAGGAGGAGTACCGGCGCCGTCTGCAGGTGCTCCGCGCCGAGGGCGCCGACCTCACCAAACACTGAGGGCATCACCGAACACCGACCGCGCCGCGGGATCCACCGCGGCGCGGTCACACGATGTCGAGGACGTCGGCCACGGGCCGACGGGGTGTGTCCGGACCGTGAGGACCGTAGCCGAGGCGCAGCACCATCTGCACCTGGCCGGTGCCCTGCACCGGGTCGCGGGCCAGTCGGCGCAGGTCGATGCTTTCCAGCGGATGGGAGGTCAGGGAGGTGGCCAGGTCGGCCCGGGTGGCTTCGAGCAGGACGCGCTCCAGAGCCTGACCGGCGCGCAGCCAGTCGGCGGGCCCGTCGCCGGAGGTGCTCAGCAGGGCCAGGTGAGGCGTGTGCTCGAAGACGGTGCTGCCGCGGTCGGCCACCGCCCGGCGGGCCGCGAAGTCCCGCAGGGGAGCCTTGCCGTCCCGTTTGCGCGGCCCGAACGCGTACTCGGGGACGCCGTCGACGGCGGTGTCCGCCTCCGGTCCCAGCCGCGTCCAGCGCTCGAGGTCCTTCCGCATATCGGCGTCCAGCGCGTCACGGCTCTCCGCGTCGTGGGCGAGGTCGAGCAACGTCTCGACGTGCCAGGGGCGGGCGAAGAGCAGCACGCCGCCCTCCGCGGCCGCGGCCTGCTGCAGCCCGGCCTGTACATCTTCCGGGACGTCCTTCTCCGCGAAGGGGTGACGGCTGGTGTGCCGCTCCCTGATCGCGGGGTGCAGCCGAACGAGATCGTCCTCCAGGTCCGGTTTTCCGGCGGGGCCGACCAGCTGGACGGCGGCCATCAGCAACGGGTCCCCCGGCTCGGGCAGCAGCCGCGTCTGCGCGCCCAGACCCGCGTGGGCGGCGGCCACGCGCAGATTGAAGAGGGCCGCACCGCAGCCGATGTGCAGCGCCCGGTTGTCGGGGTCGGAGGCGGGCATGGCCCGCTCCGGGTCGGCGCGCAGCAGAAGGAGGCGCTCAGCGGTTTCGAAGCGGAAGCGCCAGGGCTGCGCGTTGTGCATGGACGGGGCTGCCGTGGCCTCGGCGACCAGCGCGATCACTGTGCTCTCGTCGAGCTGTGTCTGTTGCATCGCGTCCTCCTCACTCCGGACACCTGCCGAGCTCAACATGCCGGCGCCCTCGGTGCAAGGCGCCGACCGGCCCCGGGTCGGGGCCGGTCGCCCCTCTCCCGGTCCGTCCCGACGCGTGATCGGAGACGCTCGGCTTCACGCCCGCCCCGCGCGTGAGCGGCCTGCCGGACCGGTGATGATGTCAGGACGACAGGTCCACCCCGTAGAGACTGTGTCCGCCCACGAGTTCGCGGCCGGTGACCAGTTCGGGCTCGATGCTGACGAAGACCTCCTCGGGCGAGGGTGCCCAGGAGCGCGGGCCGGTCCGGAGCAGGCGCTGGTGCTCGTCCGGATCGGTCACGACTGTCGCCGATCCGGTGACGACTACGCTCCAGCCGGAGTGGGCGACCGCATCGACCTCGTCGACCTCGAAGGCGACCACCACGCCGTCGACCGCGCGGACCAGCTCCGAGGCCGCCGAGGTGCGCAACACGACGGCGCCGTCGGCGTCCACGCAGAAGTTGACGGGCAGCACCGCGGGCAGTGCGTGACGGGTGTGCACGATACGGCCGACGGGCGCCTTCGCCAGCAGACGCAGGCACTCCTGCCGTTCGAGTTCGCGGAAACCGTCGTTCGGGTACATGGGCCGGCCCGTCTCTCACCTGGGTACAGCGTTGGAGCGTTGTCTCCATCCTCCGCCGGGCCAGGGCCTGTGATGAGGGGCCAAGGGTCCCGGACGGGCCGGAGAACGTCCCGGGTCACACCGTGATGCAGCGTCCGGTGATGACGAGGGGATCGATGCGCACCCACTGGTCGCGGTCCCCGCCCGCCCACGGTGCGCTGCGCGCCCGATCGGCGAGGCGGCGTATGTCGTCGGGGTCCGTCACGGTCCGGGCGTGGCCCCGCACCAGCACGCTCCAGCCCCGGCTGAACGCGTCGTCGATGCGGTCGACCTCGAAGGCGACCTGGCAGCCGGACGACTGCGCAGGGGTGGAGCGGGACTCGGTCCGGAAGACGATCGCGCCGTCGACGACGCTGTAGTTGACGGGCACGACGACGGGCCCGGAGGCGGTGGGCACCGCGATCCGCCCCACGCCGTGCGTCGAGAGCAGGGCCCGGCACTCCGGGACGCTCAGTTCTCCGAAGCCGGGGCTGCGGGCGGCCTGTCCCAGCCCGCGCGGCAGCTCGGTGTCGCCGCCGGTGAGGTCCCGCACGGTGGTGCCCAGAACCGCGGTGAGTCTGAGGAGGACGCCTCGCCCCGGTGCGGCACCGGGGCGCTCCTCGAGGTACTGGAGGTAGCCCGGTGCCATGCCGGCCCGGGTGGCCGTCTCCCTCCGGGTCAGGCCGAGTTCCGTGCGGCGGGCGGCGATGCGGCGCCCGAGATCGCCGAGCGGAGGTCCCTCCACTGCCTGGGACCGTGCCTGTTCCCTCATGACCCGTCACTTCCTCTCGTCCGGTCGGTCGCCGACTCGGCGCCCGGATTGCACCTCGGATCCAGCTGTCCGGCTTGGGCTGGGTGCGCTTGGGCCGGTCGGCCCCCCGGAGCACAGCCGGACGGGACCAACGGGTCCGGGACTCCGCCCTGCTCCGACACAGGAAGAAGGCCGGGGCACTGTGGCAGCGCTGCGGCAGTGCCCCGGTCCGGGACGGTCGGCACTGTGAGGTCAGAGCAGCCAGCGGTTGCGGCTGACGAAGGGCAGGCGTGCCCAGATCCTGCCCAGCCCCCAGACGGCGCCGGCGCCCGCGGCCGCGAGGGCGATGAGGACGACGGCGTAGATGAGGTGGTAGTCGGCGAACGGGTTGGTCGACATGCTCGGCGACCCGTCGGACAGGTGCTTGGCGGGCGGCCACTCGGCCACCCACATCAGCGCCATCATCGCGGTGCCGGCCACGGCCGCGAGCCGCAGACCGATGCCCGCGACCAGGGCGACGCCGATGCCGAGCAGTCCGAGCATGAACAGCCAGTCCGCCCAGCCGGCCCCGGCCCAGTCGTGGAAGGTGGACTCCATCGGCCCTGCGGCGACCGAGCCGAGGAAGCCCTTGGTCGGCGAGCCGCCGTCGGTCCAGCCCTTGCCGGACGGGGTGGCGTAGCCGAAGCCGAAGGTCTTGTCGAGGAAGGCCCAAAGGAAGACGAACCCGGTCAGGACCCGGAGCCCGGCGAGGACGTGTGCGCTGGTCGCCGCCATGACGACGGCGGCGGTCCCGTCGGCGGGCCGCTGGGCCGCACCGGCCTTGCGCACGGACGGCATGTGGAACCGCACGTGACGGTGGGGCTGTTCGTGAACTGCCATGATGTTCATCCCTTTCAAGGGGTGACGCGCTGGATATTGATCGCTCGTGGCGCTTTTAATGTCCCGCTTCGTCAACCGGCCTCGCAGGGGCTGCGCGGCCCGCACTGCAGGGCCGAACGTCCCTGCAGTGCGGGCCTGTTCAGCCGCCGACAGGTCATCGGGCCGGCACGACGACCACGGGGCAGTGGGAACGGTGCAGCAAGGTG
This sequence comes from Streptomyces sp. NBC_00461, assembly GCF_036013935.1. Lineage (NCBI taxonomy): Bacteria > Bacillati > Actinomycetota > Actinomycetes > Kitasatosporales > Streptomycetaceae > Streptomyces > Streptomyces sp. NBC_00461. Next base: position 8,275,082 of record NZ_CP107902.1, on the reverse strand, counting down.
TGGGCGACCGGGCCCAGGCGCGGGCCGAGCCGGTCGGGGCGGCGCTGGGCGCCGATGACCCAGCAGGGCGTGCGCCGGCCCCGTACGAACTGTGCTGGTCTCGACGCCGACTTCGGGGTGTTTCTCCCGCAACTCGGCCATGGTGAAGCGGGATACCGCTGCCTCGCGAGCGCCGACGTGTTCGCGCAGCAGCGCGCCGAGCGCACCCCCGTACAGGCCGTACTCCTCACGGACGCACCCCGCGCGGCGGCGACGAGCTACCGGGCCCTCGCGAAGGTCCGCTGGACCCTCTCGGACGGCTCCACCCACACCGGCAAGACCCTGGTGGACGGCGGACGAAAGGCCGGATCCAGGATCGTGCTGTGGACAGACACGCAGGGCGACCCCACCACCCAACCGCCGAGCCGCACGGATGCGGCAGTCGAAGCGGGATTCCTGGGAGCCGCGTCAGCCCTCGCCGTGACCGGCGTGGCCTTCGGCGCCGGCGGTGCCGCACGCTGGTGGCTCGACCGGCGGCGCATTGACCAGTGGGGCAGGCAGTGGGATCTGGTCGGTCCGCGGTGGGGGCACAAGACGAGCTGACGGCGCGCCCCCGCCGGGGGCCGCTCGGACCTGGACCGGCCGGTCCTGGTCCCCGGGACGCGTGCTTCTCATACCGTGCGGCGACACGCCGCGCGTGGCACGTTGGGTAGAGCACCATTCCGAGGAAGCGGTGGCGATCATGCAAGCTCAACTCGGCGATCAACTCGTTGTCGAAAGCCCGGCCACCGGCGCAACCAAGCGCGACGGCGAGATTGTCGGACTGCACCACGAGGACGGGACCCCTCCCTACGACGTGCGCTGGTCGGACACGGACGAGGTGACGCTCGTGTTCCCCGGCCCGGACGCGCACATCCGTCACCTCGAGCCCCAGCCCGGGAGAACGGGTGAGCAGGCCGGTGCTCTGTCCGGCAGGACACCGCCGGGCCCAGCGCCCAACCCGGGTGACATCGGGCGACGCGTTGCCGCCGAGCGCAGGCGGCAGGGAATGACGCGGGCAGAAACTGCCCGGCGCGCCAGAATGGCGCCCGATTACCTGGCGTACCTGGAAGAACACCCGGCCGACCCGAGCCTGGCGAGCCTCATCAGGCTGGCCGACGCGCTCGGCACGAGCGCCGCGGCCCTGCGCGGGGGCGGCATCGATCTGCCACCGGGACAGGGCATTGCGCTCCTGCGCCCGCAACTGCAGGATCTCGGGCCCGACGAATGCCGTGCCAGGCTTTCCACCCACGGCGTGGGGCGCGTCGCGGTGTCGACACCCGATGGCCCGGCCGTGGTCCCCGTGAACTACGAGGTCGTCGACGACGCCATCGTCTTCCGGACCGCGCCGGGCTCGGCGCCGGCGGCGGCCGTGGGAGCGGATGTCGCCTTCGAGGTCGACCATGTGAACCAGGTCATGAGCCAGGGCTGGAGTGTGCTCGCCGTCGGTCCTGCCCGGGTTGTCACGGACCCCGACGAGGTGCGAAGGCTGACCGATCGGGCCCATACGGAGCCGTGGGCGGGGGGCGAGCGCGAGATGTGGGTGTCGATCCGGCCCAGGCGCCTGACGGGGCGGCGCATCAGTCCGGCCGATCAGTGAGTCGCCGCGGACTTCCGCACCCGGCAAGAGGCGTAGGGGAAGGCGGCCTTCGAGGTCGGCAACGAGCTCTCTGATGGAAACGGCAATCGCCACAGTACGGGAGCCGGGGGTCGGGCCGTCACTGGAAGGCGGCGTGGATCTCCTGTTCGGTGGCGGCGTGCGAGACGACGAGGAGTTCGTCGCCGGGCTGGAGTCGCACCTCGGGTGCGGGGACGGTGGGTTGGCCGTCACGGATGACGGTGACGATGACAGCGCCCGCGGGAAGGGTGACCTCGGCCAGCGTGCGTCCTACGGCGCGCGACTGCGCTGTGATGGCGGTTTCGATGACGTCGACGCCGGCCTTGCTCAGGCGCAGCAGGGCGACGGTGTCCGTGGCACCGGTGGCCTCCTCGATGAGGGAGATCAGCGGCGTGGCCGCGGGGACCGCTGTGTCGACGCCCCATTTCTGGTCGAACAGCCAGGAGTTCTCCGCGTCGTTGACGCGTGCCGCGACACGGGGCACATCGAACTGCCGCTTGGCGAGCAGGCTGATGACGAGGTTGTCCTCGTCGTCACCGGTCGCCGCGACGACGAGATCGGCGGCGAGCACGCCGGCGTGCTCGAGAACGCCGGGCTCACAGGCGTCCCCGACCACCAGGTGTACGGGAAGGTGGCCTTCGAGCTCGGCGACGCGGTCGTCGTCGATGTCGACGAGGGTGACGTCGTTGCGGGCCGCGGCGAGGACCTGGGCGATCTGGGTGCCCAGGCGGCCCGCTCCGGCGATGAGAGTCTTCATGTCCCCAGTTCCTTGTCCAGAAAGCCGCGCAGGCGGCCGAGCGCGGTGGCCGCGACGGCGAAGGTGACCACGTCCCCTGGCTCGACACGGGTGCTGTGGGCGGGCACGAGCGACCGTCCCCCGCGGGTGACCTCGACGACCCGGATCTCTCCGTCCACGTCGAACTCGGCCAGCCGCCGCCCGCTGAGGTAGGGCGGCAGCTCGGAGCGGACCAGCAGGCTCTCGCCGTTGCCGAAGGTGAGTTCCGGTGTGAGGTGGCGGTGCAGGAGCATCTGGTGGATCTGGTGCACGGTCCAGCGGACGCTGGCGATGGTGGGGATGCCGAGCTCGCGGTAGATGTCGGCGCGGCGCGGGTCGTAGATGCGCGCGAGGACGACGGGGACCCGGTAGGTCTCCTTGGCCGTGCGGGCGCTGACGATGTTGCTGTTGTCGCCCGAGGTGGCGGCGACGAACGCGTCGGCGTGTTCGATCCCGGCTGCCTCCAGCACCGTACGGCTGTACGCGTTGCCCTCGTGGAAGCCGCCGGGGAAGCCGGTGGGCAGCAGCCTGCGGGTCCTGGGCCGGCGGTCGATGAGCTGTACGTCGTGGCCTTCGGCGACGAGCTGGATGGCGAGCGCCGATCCCACCCGCCCGCAGCCCGCGATGATCACCCTCATTGCACTCCTTCCCTCCGGTCTGCGGGCCGACGGCGACGCAGCCACCACTTGCGGGTTTCCTCGGCAGCCAGCAGCAGTGCGCCGAATCCGGCGAGGACCGCCCAGTCGGCGGCGGCCAGCGGGGCAGTGTGGAAGACCGCCTGCAGGGGCGGCAGGTAACTGATGGCGGCCATCAACGCGATGCCGAAGCAGCCGGCGGCCAGCAGCCAGGGGTTGGACAGCAGGCCGATCCGGAACACGCTCTGCCGGTCGGTGCGCACCGCGAGCGCGTTGAAGAACTGGCTGACCACGATCCCGGCCTGGACCATGGTGATCGCCTCCCGGTAGACGGTGTCGTCCTCGGTGAAGTCGGCGTACGGGATGCCGGAGGCGTTGATGTGCCAGAAGAACACGGCGCACACGCCGAGGGCCTGGATGCCGCCGAGAAACAGGATCCGGCCCATCACTGCGGTCGAGAAGAGCCGTTCACGCTTCGCGCGCGGCGGCCGGTCCATGACGTCGGGCTCCGGCGGCTCGGCGCCGAGCGCCAGGGCGGGAAGGACATCGGAGCCGAGGTCGATCGCGAGGATCTGCACGGCGGTGATCGGGACCAGCGGGAACCCGGCGAAGGTGGCCGCGAGAATCGGAACGAGCTCGGCGATGTTGTGGCTGAAGAGGTAGATCAGGAACTTGCGGATGTTCTCGTAGACCGACCGGCCCAGGCGCACCGCGGTGGTGATGGAGGCGAACGAGTCGTCCAGCAGCACCATGACGGCGGCCTCCCGGGCGACGTCAGTGCCGGAGGCGCCCATGGCGACGCCGATGTCCGCGTGCTTGAGGGCCGGGGCGTCATTGGCGCCGTCGCCGGTGACGGCGACGACCTCGCCGCGCCGCTGCAGGGCGGTGACCACCCGCATCTTGTGTTCGGGGCTGACCCGGCACAGCAGCAGCTCGCCCGACTCGGCGAGCAGAGTGTCCACGGCATCGTCGTCGAGCGTGTCCAGCTGGATGCCGGTCACGACGGTGGGGTCCGGCTCCCGGACGATGCCCACCCGGCGGGCGACGGCTTCGGCGGTCAGCGGGTGATCGCCGGTGACCATGACGATGCGGATGCCGGCGTGCCGGCAGGCGTCGACAGCGGCGCTGACCTCCGGCCGGGGCGGATCGAGCATGCCGACCAGGCCCAGGAGGGTGAGGTCCGATTCGGCCTCGTCCTGGGTGGGACGGCCGTCGGGGAGAGGTCGAGACGCCGCCGCCAGCACCCGCAGTCCCTGGGCGGCCAGTTCGTCGTTGCCGCCGATCACCGCCGCGCGCAGTTCCTCGGTCAGCGGCTGCCGCTCCCCCTTCCAGAAGACGGCTGTGCAGCGGGCGAGCAGCTCCTGCGGTGCGCCCTTGACGTACGCCTGGTGGCCGCCGTGCGGGTCGCCGTGCACCGTGCTCATCAGCTTGCGGGTCGAGTCGAAGGGGAACTCCGTCACGCGTGGCGTGGACGCCTCTTCGGCTGCCGGATCGAGACCGGCCTTGGTGGCGGCGACGAGTATGGCTCCCTCGGTGGTGTCGCCGAGGACTCGCCAGCCCTCGTGGTCCGACGGCGGGACCATCCGGGCGTCGCAGCACAGTGCCGCCGCCCGGAGCAGCTCGCGCGCCGGCTTCGGGTCGGTCACCTCGCCGACGGGCGCGTACCCCACTCCGGTGACGGGGTGCAGGACGCCTCCCGCCCACACCTGGACGACGGTCATCTCGGCCTGGGTGAGGGTGCCGGTCTTGTCCGTGCACACGACGGTGGTGGAGCCGAGTGCCTCCACCGCCAGCAGCTTCTTGACCAGCGCGTGCCGGCGGGCCATGCGCCGTACGCCGATCGCCAGTGACACCGACAGCGTCGCGGGCAGGCCCTCGGGCACCATGGCGACCATCACACCGAGCGCGAAGACGAAGGTGTCGACGAGCTGCTCGCCGGCGGGCAGCCGCACGGCGAACAGCAGCGCCCCGATCGCCAGCGCCGCGCCCGCCACCCGGCGGGCCATCGAGGCGACCTGGCGCTGCAGGGGGGTCTTCTGGCGGGGCGCCGTGGCCGCGAGCCGGAAGATCCGGCCGAACTCGGTCTCGGCGCCCGCGGCGAACACCACGGCCTTCGCGGCGCCCGCCACAACGTCGGTGCCCATGAACACGCAGTTGCGGGCCTCCAGCGCCGGCCCGTCCGCCACCGGCTGGCGGGTACGGCCGACGGCGTCGCTCTCCCCCGTCAGCGCCGCGTTGTTCACCGAGACCTCATGCGCCTCCACGAGGCGGCAGTCCGCCGGTACCGCGTCCCCGGCCTCCAGGACCACGACGTCCCCGGGGACCAGGTCGCGGGCGGGCAGCTCCAGCCGCTCCCCGCCGCGCAGCACCCGGCAGGTGTGGGGCACCATCGCCTGGAGCGACTCGGCGGTCCGCTCGGCGGAGTACTCCTGGACGAAGCCGATGGCCGCGTTCAGCAGCACCACGCAGAGGATCGCCACGGCCAGCTGCAGGGTGCCCGTGTCCCGGGGTTCCTGAAGCACGTACGCCAGGAAGGTGATCGCGGACGCGATGACCAGCACCACCGCGAACAGGTCCGTGAACTGGCCGGCGAGGTCCCGCCACCAGCCCCTGCGCCGGGGCCGCGGCAGCTCGTTGGGGCCGAAACGCTCCCGCCGTACGGCCACGTCCGCCGGCGCCAGTCCCCGTGGTGAGGTGTCCAGGGCGGCGAAGACGTCCCGAGCTTCCAGGGTCTGCACCGCCGGGCCGCTGACCGTCACCGCGCGACCACACGCTTGGCCGTGGGCTCGGACGTCACGGCCCGGCGGGCCCCAAGGACGTCGAAGCGGTCGGCGTGGCGGGCGGCCATGTCCTCATCGTGCGGTCGGTCATTCCGGGCCGCAATCCCGGCACCCGGTATCACGTACGGTGCCCGCTGCAGCGCATGCGCGGCGTTCATCCCCCAAGAATCCGGGTTCCAGACCTCACGGGCGCGGGCCGTACGGCCCCGACGCAGGGCCGTTCGGCCCCTGCGGGCGACAGCAGTCCCCGCCTGGGCGCGGGTCCGGCGCAGCCGCACGCGGACCGACGGGCACCGGGCCGGATGCCGCCGTCCGGGGACTGACCGGCCCTGGCCGACGGGCCGTGAACGGGCGGAGGTTTGGCGGACGGGGGGTGAACCGTCCGGCTCCCGCCCGGCGCAGAGAGGGGACAAGCATGCTCACGACCAGACCAGCCGCATCCGAGTTCGGCGCCCGAAGGCGTGGCGCCACGCGGGAGTACGGTGACGTTCCGGGGTGGGTGTGAGACATGGGACGCGATGATTCCACCCGCCGACTGCACCGGTTCGACCGGTGGATGTACCGCGGTGGCCGCCCGGGCCGCCTGGCACGTGTGATGAACCGGCGGTCGGTGCTCGCCGCTTCGGCGGGGCTGACGCCGCGGCGCCTGGTCACGATGGAGGTGCGCGGGCGCCGTACGGGCCGCCGTATCTCGCTGCCCCTGGTGGTCGCGGACCATGAGGGCGACCACTATCTGGTGGCGATGCTCGGCGAGGACGTGAACTGGGTGCGCAACGTCCGTGCGGCCGACGGGCGCGTGGTGCTGCGGCACGGCCGCCGCGAGGCCGTACGTCTCGAAGAGGTCGAGGTCGGCGCTCGTGCGCCCGTCCTGCGCCGCTATCTCGCCCTGGCACCGGGAGCCCGGCCGCATCTGCCGGTGGACCGTCCGGCTCCGCTGGAGGAGTTCGACCGGATCGCCGTGCGCGGGCCGAGGGCGCCGAGCTGCGCACGGTGGAGTCCCGCTGCGCGCAGCGTCACCTCGCGGAGCTGGTGCGCACCGCCGAAGCCATCAACCGCGACGACCCCGGGCACGTCGCCGAACTGGTGCACTGGACCCGGGCCTCCCGGGACGGCCGTCAGGACGGCGTCCCCCTGGATGCCTGCGCGTGCGACCCGGACGGCACCGGCCTGGCCGGGCGCGACTTCCTCCTCCGCGCCACCCACACCCGGATGCAAGCCGAGCGTCGGTGCCGGGCCGGAGCACGGGCGCCGTCGGCTTGCTGTGGCCGCTCGTCTCACTCGTGGGGGACGACAGCGACGGGGCAGCGCGCGTGGTGGACGGCGGCGTGGGCCACCGAGCCCATGCGGGTTCCCAGGGCGGGACGGTGCTTGCGTCGGCCGACGACCAGCAGCCCGGCGCCCACGGCGGACCGTACGACGACCTTGGCGGGGCTTTCGAGACCGATGCTGTCGTCCACCGCCACGCCCGGAAACTTCTCGCGCCAGGGGCGGAGAACCTGGCTCAGGCTCTTCTGCGCGTCCCGCGTGATCTCTTCGCTGACATCGTGGTCCACACCCCAGGGAACGTGCGCATGCACCGGCACCCTTCGGCCGTGGACGGCTCGAAGGGGCACGCCCCGCGCCACGGCGGTGCCGAAGGCGAATGCGAGCAGGTCATCGCAGGGCCCCTGCAGTTTCAGCGCCACCACTACGCCGTCTGATGTACGCGCAGTGGGCGATGGCTCGTCCTCGCCGGTCGTGGCACGCACCAGAACCACCGGCCGCTCGACCCGCGCCACGACGGACAAGCTGATGTCGCCCAGGAAATAGCTCTCGACGGATTCCAGCCCACGCGAGCCGAGCACGAGCATCTCCGACTCCGACGCCGCGTGCAGCAGTGCGTCCTGGGCGTCGTCGGCGACCAGGCGCTCGTCGATGACGAGGCCCGGGTGGCGCGCCTGGAGCTCCGCCCGCGCGTTGTGCACGATCCGCCTCGCCCAGTAGTTCTGATCCACCTCCGCGGGTACGTCGGTAGGTTCCGGCACCAGCAGGGGCCACGCATGCAGCAGGCGCAGCGTGAGCCCCCGCCGCTCCGCCTCCTGGGCGGCCCAGCGGGCCGCGGAAAGACTCTCGGGTGAGCCGTCGAGGCCCACGGTGACAACTGGCTCCATGTCGACTTCCTCCGTCTCGTAAGAAGCTGGGAGGACGGTGAGCGTGAACGGCCTCTCCTTCGAGGATGACTCCATATCCCCCTGCGGCGCAGCCGCGCGCTTGCGCAGGCGACCGGCCGGGGCGCACTTCCTGTCCGGCGTCCGGGCCATGGGTTCGCCCTGCCGCCCACTGGCGTCAGGTGTCGTCCGCCAGGGCACGGGCGGCCCAGCGCCGGCGCACCGCGTCCTCGTGCTCGCTCTGTTCCAGGGCGAGATCGACGCGGGCCAGCGCCTGCTCCAGCCACGCGCCCGCTGCCGCCGGCGGGCGCAGCAGCCCGTCGAAGATGCCGCCCAGGAGCCCCGGTCCGAGCGGCGCCGACAGCGGCCTGCCGAGCGGGCGCACCGGTGCACCGGGGGCCAGGCCACCCGTGTATTCGTAGGCCTGGACGGTGACGACCCTGTCGCGGATCGCGACGACCTCCCCGGGCGGCCCGGCGTCGCCGAGCGCGACCAGGTCGCTCATCGCGGTGCCGCCGATGTACTCGGCCTCGACGAGCGGCCCGGTGACCCGCAGAATGCGGCCGCGGCCGTGCGGTTCGAAGGTCATGGCGCCCACAGCTCCTCCGCCTCCGTGCCGGTCCGCTCCAGTGCCCGGCGCGCGAACGCAGCCAGACTGCAGTCGAGCCTGCGACCCGCCGCCTCGCCGACCACGCCTCCGCCGAGGGCCTCGGTGATCCGGGCGTCGGGGCCCAGCGCGTCGCGGACGTACGCGGTGAGCCGGACACGAAGGCCCGGATAGGAATCCGTCCTGCGCAGGTCCCCGACGCCGCGTTCGACCCGTCGGCCCAGCTCCTCCCAGCACTCGCGGCGGGTGACGAGCTCGCGGGCACGGGCGGCCCTGCGGCTGCGGGCGCGCGCGGCGTCGCGGGCGGCCGCGGCGTCGGCCTCGCCGAGCCTGCGAGCCTCGGCGAGAATCGCCGCGGCCTGGGCCTCGTCGTCGGCCGCGGCCAGCAGGGCATCGGCCTCGGCCCTGGCGGCCCGCAGGAGCTGTGCCCGCACCGGGTCGAGCGCGGTGCCGGCTCCGGCCGGGGGCGGGGTCCTCATGGCGGCATCACCGCGATGAGCGGGCTCTGCCCGTCCACCGGCCCTTCGCCGAGTGCCTCGGCCGCGGCCGCGGCCGGTGTGACGATGACCAGTTCCACGTCCGGCGGGAGTCCCTGCCAGGCCGCATGCACGGCCTCCGGCTCCTCAGCGGGGCGCAGGAGCACGCCCGCGGACTCCAGTGCGAGGATGCGCAACCGTTCCCCGATCGCTGCGATGTGAGCCATGGTCAGGTCTTTCCGAGCAGGATGATGGCGACGACCAGGCCGTAGATGGCGATGCCCTCGGCGAGACCGACGATGACCATGGCTCGGCCGAAGAGTTCGGGGCGCTCGCTCATCACCGCAAGCGCGGCGGCCCCGGTGTAGGCGACGGCGATCGCCGCGCCGATGGAGGCGCCGGCGACCGTGAGGGCAGCGCCGATGAGCGCCGCGGAATCGGAGCCGGAACCTTGTGCGGCCGCGGTGGTCGTGTGGGCTTGTGCCGAACCACCGCTCAGCGCGACCGTTGACCCGTGGAACGGTCAGCATGCTCGATTCGACCCCGATTCGGCCCCGCAAGCGTGGGCCCAGAAAGGCACTTGTTCCGGTTTCAGCCGGAGCGGTGGAGCGAACTGAATACCACGTGGCAGGCAGCAAGCGGCTGACCAGGAACTTTCCGTCCGACGGAAGCCCTATTGCCGGAGTGAAGGCGACATCGTCATGGTGTTTCCGACACGACGTCGAGGATGACGGGACCCGCTCATGCCGCACATGACTGCTTTTGCCAGGAACCAGTGGTACGTCGCCGCCTACAGCCACGAGGTCGGGCGCGAGGAACTGCTGGGCCGCACGGTTCTCGACGAGCCCCTCGTCTTCTACCGGACCGAGGAGGACGGGACGCCCGTCGCGCTCGCCGACCGCTGTGTGCACCGCCGGTTCCCGCTGCACGAGAAGCCCAGCAGGCTCGACGGCGACCGCATCGTGTGCGGGTATCACGGGTTCACCTACGACACGACCGGTACCTGCGTGTACGTGCCCGGTCAGAAGCGCGTGCCGCGCACCGCCCGTGTCGCCTCCTATCCGGTGGTCGAGCAGGACTCGCTGGTGTGGGTGTGGATCGGCGACCCGGCGCTCGCGGATGCGCAGACCATCCCGCGGGCGCGGCACCTCGACTCCCCCGGCTGGACGACCGTCCGCGGAATGGAGCCCATAGCCGCCGACTACGGGCTGCTCGTCGACAACCTCCTCGACCTGTCGCACGAGACCTATCTGCACGGCGGCTACATCGGCACCCCCGAGGTTGCCGAGACGCCGATCACCACCGAGGTCGACGAGGGCGCGGGCATCGTGCGGGTCAGCCGGCACATGGCCGACGCCGAATGCCCGCCGTTCTACGCCAAGTCCACCGGTATCGATGGCCGGATCACGCGCTGGCAGGACATCGAGTACCACGCGCCGTGCCTGTATCTGCTGCACAGCCGCATCGCGCCGGTAGGTGTGGTGCCGGAGGCGGACGGCAGCGACCCGAACGGCTTCCACACCGAGATCACGTATGCCATCACGCCCTCCACCGACGGCCATGTGTACGACTTCTGGATGGTCTCGCGCGACTGGGCGATCGACGACACCGAGGTCACCGAGTTCCTGCGGGGCAACAACCACACCGTGGTCATGCAGGACGTCGACGCGCTCAACCTGCTGCAGAGGACGCTCGGTACGGAGCGCACCGGGTACCAGGAGCTGAGCATCAACATCGACACCGGCGGCCTGGCCGCCCGCCGTATCCTCGCCCGCCTGGTCGAGGAGGGCGACAAGCCTGTGGAGAAGGTCCTGTGAGCACGCCCACCGGCGAGATCTACCGCATCGACTGGCTGCCGGGCACCGACACCCTGCACGGCACCTGTCACTGCGGCGCCCAGCACACCGCCCAGGACCCCATCGAGATGTGGGAGTGGATGCTCGGGCATCCCGAAGGACACGACCAGCCCGAAGGGCCCCGGCCGCAAGGAAGCAGCTCATGAGCGCGTACGAAGCCGAACTCGTCGTCGACGGCCGGGAGTCGGCCGCCGACGGCGTGCTCGCCCTCACCCTCCGCCACCCTCTCGGCGAGGACCTGCCGGCCTGGGAGCCGGGTGCCCATGTCGACGTCGTACTCGGGCCGGAGCTGGAACGGCAGTACTCGCTGTGCGGCGATCCCGCGGACCGTTCGGTGTGGCGGATCGCCGTGCTGCGGGAGCCGGACGGGCGCGGTGGATCCGCCCATGTGCACGAGCAGTTGGGGCAGGGCGACAAGGTACGGGTGCGCGGTCCGCGCAATCACTTCCGGCTGGAGCCGGCTCCTCGGTACCGGTTCGTCGCGGGCGGCATCGGCATCACCCCGATCCTCCCGATGCTGGCCGCGGCGGAGGCTGCGGGAGCGGAGTGGACGCTGCTGTACGGCGGTCGTACGCGCAACTCCATCGCCTTCACCGAGGAGTTGGGGCGTTATGGGGACCGGGTGACCGTCTCCCCGCAGGACGAGACCGGACTGCTGGACCTCGGCTCCGCGCTGGACGACCTGCCCGAGGGCACCCTCGTCTACTGCTGCGGCCCCGGGCCGCTGCTCGACGCGGTCGAGGAGCGGTGCCCGACGGAGCGGCTGCGCGTCGAGCGGTTCTCGCCGAAGGCCCAAGTGGGCGTCGAGAACAGCGAGTTCGAGGTGGAGCTGGCACAGAGCGGGCGTACCGTCACGGTCGCTGCGGACGTCTCCGTGCTGGACGCCGTCCGTGCCGCCGGTGTCGAGGTGCTGTTCTCCTGCACCGAGGGCACCTGCGGCACCTGCGAGACCGACGTACTCGAAGGCACGCCGGACCACCGGGACTCGGTGCTCACCGACGCCGAACGGGAGAGCGGCGAGACGATGATGGTCTGTGTGTCCCGCTGCCGTGGGAAGCGGCTCGTACTGGACCTGTGATCCCGGGGTTCGGCGCCCGAGCACCCGGGCTGCGCCTCGCCGGACTGCGGACCCCCGTGTACGAGCGGATCCAGTCGGCGAAGCGCGGGGTTTCGCGGGAGGCGGTCACGGAGAGGGCAACTCGCCGCCGTATCTCAGTGGGCGGCCCACAGGCCCCGGACATGCCCGAGGTGCCGGGTCATCACCTCGCGCACGGCCTCGGTGTCCTGGGCAAGCAGAGCGTCGAGGAGTTCGAGGTGCTCCTCGGCCGAGGCCCTCAGCCGCCCCGCCTCGACCAGCGCGGTCAGCCCGTACAACCGCGAACGGCGCCGCAAGTCCCGTACGACCTCCACGAGATGGTCGTTGCCCGCGAGGGCCAGCAGCCCCAGATGGAAGCTCACGTCGGCCTCGACGTACTCGATGAGGTCGCCCTTCGCCGCCGAGGTGACGATCTCCATCGCGGCCGGGCGCAGCGCCCTGAGGTCGTCGGGGTCGGCGGTGGTCGCGAGGCCGACGACCGTCGGGATCTCGATCAGGGACCGTACGTGGGTGTACTCGTCGAGCTGCCTGTCGGAGACGGCGGTGACCCGGAAGCCCTTGTTCGGAACGATCTCGACCATGCCCTCCTTCACCAGTTCCAGCATGGCCTCGCGCACGGGCGTCGCGGAGACGCCGAGACGGGGTGCGAGGGCCGGCGCCGAGTACACCTGGCCGGGGCGCAGTTCACCCGCGACCAGCGCGGCCCGCAGCACGTCCACGACCTTTTCCCGGAAGTTGGGCTTCCTGCCGCCGAGCGAGGGGAGGGCAGGGCGGTGCTGCTCGGCCATGGTGATCGTCCTCCTTGGGTCACCGGACATTATCGGGTCGCCTACAGCACGAATCCCGCGGGGAACGGGTCCTCCGGGTCCAGCAGGTACTGGGCGGTGCCGGTGATCCACGCCCGGCCGGTGAAGCTGGGCAGGACGGCGGGACGGCCGGCGACCTCGGTGGTGCCGAGGAGGCGGCCGGTGAACTGTGTCCCGATGAAGGACTCGTTCACGAACTCGGTGTTCAGGGGGAGTTCGCCGCGCGCATGCAGCTGGGCCATGCGCGCGCTGGTGCCCGTACCGCAGGGCGAGCGGTCGAACCAGCCGGGGTGGATCGCCATCGCGTGCCGGGAGTGACGGGCGGTGGAGCCGGGGGCGAGCAGGTGGACGTGGTGGCAGCCGCGGATGGAGGGGTCCTCCGGGTGGACGGGCTCCTCCTGGGCGTTGATGACGTCCATCAGGGCGAGGCCGGCGGCGAGGATGTCGTCCTTGCGGGTGCGGTCGAAGGGGAGGCCGAACTGGTCCAGCGGGAGGATGGCGTAGAAGTTTCCGCCGTATGCCATGTCATACGTCACTGACCGCCCGTCAGGAAGCGTGGCCTTGCGGTCGAGTGCCACCGCGAACGACGGCACGTTCCTCAGCGTCACCGCCTTGGCCGCGCCGCCCTCCACAGCCACCTCGGCGACCACCGGTCCGGCCGGGGTGTCGAGGCGGATCGTGGTGACCGGTTCGACGACCTCCACCATGCCGGTCTCGACGAGCACGGTCGCGACGCCGATCGTGCCGTGCCCGCACATCGGCAGATAGCCGGACACCTCGATGTACACGACGCCCCAGTCGCAGTCGGCGCGGGTCGGCGGCTGCAGGACGGCGCCGCTCATCGCGGAGTGTCCGCGCGGCTCGTTCATCAGCAACTGCTTGATGTCGTCGCGGTGTTCGCGGAAGTACAGCCGCCGCTCGTTCATCGTCGCGCCGGGGATGGTCCCGATCCCGCCGGTGATCACGCGGGTGGGCATGCCCTCGGTGTGCGAGTCGACGGCGTGCAGGACGAGGGTGCTGCGCATGTCCGGCCCTCCGTCACACGAGTCCGGCCGCGACGGCCTTCTCGGTGGCGGCGCGGACGGCCGCCTCCTGTTCGGGCAGCAGCGGCACGCGGGGCGGTCGTACCGGGCCGCCGTACCGCCGCACCACGTCCATCGACAGCTTGATCGCCTGTACGAACTCCACCTGGGAGTCCCAGCGCAGCAGCGGATGCAGCTGCTCGTACAGCTTCTTCGCGGTGGCCAGATCGCCGTCGACGGCCGCGTGGTACAGCTCTGCGCACGCGGTGGGCAGGGCGTTCGGGTATCCGGCCACCCAGCCCTTCGCACCCGCGATCGCGAGCTCCAGCAGGACGTCGTCGGCCCCGATCAACAGGTCCAGTTCCGGGGCGAGTTCGGCGATCCGGTAGGCGCGGCGGACATCCCCGGAGAACTCCTTGACGGCGCGGATGTGCCCCTCTCCGTGCAGCTTCGCGAGGAGTTCCGGTACGAGGTCGACCTTGGTGTCGATCGGGTTGTTGTACGCCACGACCGGCACCCCCGCCTTCGCGACCTCGGCGTAGTGGGCGAGGACCGAACGCTCGTCCGCGCGATAGGCGTTGGGCGGCAGCAGCATCACGGCGGGACAGCCGGCGTCGCGGGCCTGCTCGGCCCAGCGGCGGGCCTCGGCGGACCCGTACGCGGCGACGCCGGGCATGACCCGCTGTCCGCCGATCGCGCCGACGGCCGTCTCGACGACCTTGGCCCGCTCCTCGGGGGTGAGCACCTGGTACTCCCCCAGCGAGCCGTTGGGGACGACCCCGTCGCAGCCGTTCTCGACGAGCCAGGCGCAGTGCTCGGCATACCTGTCGTAGTTCACGGAGAGGTCGTCGTTCAGGGGCAGCGCGGTGGCGACGAGGATGCCGCGCCAGGGGCGGTGGTCGGTCATGAGGGTCCTCCATCGATGGGGTGTTCGTCCTCACCGGCGAGGACTGCGGCCATGGGGTGTTCGTCCTCGCGGGCGAGGACTCCGAGCGGTACGGGGCACGCGAACGGCCGCCGGGACGGGGTGAGTTCGCATCCGGCGAGCCCGGCGACCGCGGGTGCGCACATCCGGCCCTGGCACCAGCCCATGCCCGGCCCGGGTCAGCAGCTTCACCGTGCGCGGATCGCCGGCGCCGAGCTCCGCCACGGCCGCCCGGATCGTGCCGCCGGTGACCTCCTCGCAGCGGCACACGACGGTGTCGTCGGTGACCTGCGCGGCCCAGTGGGCGGGCGGGGCGTACACGGAGTCGAGCGTGGCGGAGAACTGCCGCAGTCGTGTACGGGACTTCACGGCCGCTGACCATGCGCGCCGGTCGGGCGCGGCCCCGCCGAGGTGTGCGGCAACGGAGCATCCGGCGATGTGGCCCTCGGCCAGCGCGAGGGCCGAGCCGCCGATGCCGGTGGCCTCCCCCGCGGCCCACACGCCGGGTACGTCGGTGCACTGTTCGTCGTCGACGTGCACGGCCATGCCGTCGAGGCGGCAGCCGAGGGCCTCGGCGAGGTCGGTGTGCGGGAGCATGCCGTGACCGACGGCCAGGGTGTCGCAGGGGATGCGGCGCTCGGTGCCGGGCCTCACCCTCCCCTCGCCGTCGAGCGCGGCGACGGTGACCGCCTCCAGCCGGTCGGTGCCGTGCGCCTCGACGACGGTGTGCCGGGCGAGGGTGCGCACCCGGTGCCGCAGCAACCGGGCGGCGTATCCGGCCCCTTCGGCGACCTTGCCCGGCTGTGCCGCCAGCGCCCGGGTCCGCCGTACGAACGCCCCGGCAGCGGCGGATTCGACGAGGGCCGCGACCTCCACTCCGGCCGCGGCGAGGCCCACCGCGACGGGCAGCAGCAGCGGTCCTGTCCCGGCGACCACTGCGGTACGTCCGGACACCGCGAGGGTGCCCTTGAGCATGGCCTGGGCCCCGCCCGCGGTGACGACGCCGGGGAGGGTCCAGCCGGGAAAGGGCAGCACCTTCTCGTACCCTCCGGTGGCCAGGAGCACGGCGTCGGCGCGCACGGTCACCGGGGTCTCCTGCTCGGGGCCGAGCAGGGCGTGCACGATGAACCGGCCGGAGTGCCGTTCGACGAACCAGACATGATGGCCCGTCAAGTGCCGTACTCTGTCGGCTTTTACGTGCGAGTCCAGCCCGTCGCGCAGGCGCTCCCACGTCCGCCAGTCGTGGTGCAGCGCCTGTGGCCGGCCGGCGCGCAGTTCGGTGGCGGGCTGCCGGTAGAACTGGCCGCCCGCCTGCCCGGCCGAGTCGAGCAGGGTGACCGCGACGCCGTGCGCCGCGGCGGCCACGGTCGCGGCCAGCCCCGCCGGGCCCGCGCCGATCACGGCGAGGTGCGGTCGCTCAGCCATCGTGACCGGTCCCTTCCTGCGTACGGATCGCGTCGCCCGGCTGCACGGAGACCAGGCAAGCCCGTTGGCCCGGACGGTCGTTGACGGTCACCAGGCAGTCGAAGCAGACGCCGATCCCGCAGAAGACGCCACGCGGACGTCCGGCACCGCGGGTGGTGCGCCAGGATGTGATCCCCGCCGCCCAGAGCGTGGCGGCGACCGTCTGGCCGGGCACCGCCTCGATCTCACGGCCGTCCAGCGTGACCGTGAACGACGGGCGAGGGTGGGCCCCGGCCAGCTCCAGTGGGGAGTTCACACGGCCTCCTCGGGGAAACGGTCGGGGCGCAACGGTGTCAGGTCGAGGTCGGGCGTCTTCGCGGCCAGCACCTGCGTGATCAGGTGGCCGGTGCCGGTGGCGAGCCCGATGCCCGCGCCCTCGTGCCCGCAGGCGTGGAAGAGGCCGGGGACTCGTGGGTCGGCGCCGATGGCGGGCAGGTGGTCGGGCATGTACGGGCGGAAGCCGGCGTAGGAGCGGATGACGCGGACGTCGGACAGGAAGGGGAACAGCCGGGTGGCGCCCGCCGCGAGGGCACGCACGGCGGGCAGCGAGAACGTCCGGTCGAAGCCGACCCGTTCGCGGCTCGCGCCGATCAGGATCGGTCCCGCTGCCGTGCCCTCCACGACCGGCGAGGTCTGCAGCGCGGCCGAGTCGCTGGCCACGTCGGCCACGTAGTCGGCGGCGTACACCTTGTGGTGGATCAGGCGCGGGAGCGGCTCGGTGACGAGGACGAAGCCGCGCCGCGGCAGAACGGGCAGGAAGGTGCCCGCGAGCGCGGCGAGTTCGGCGCCCCAGGTGCCGGCCGCGTTGACCACCGCCGGGGCGTGGATGTCGCCCATGTCGGTACGAACTCCGAGCACCGTACGGTCCGTTGTGCGCAGGAAGCCGGTCACCGTCCGGCCGGTGAGCAGGCGGGCGCCCGAGGCCCTGAGGAGGTGGGCTGCGGCCAGGGCGGGCATCACCTGGGCGTCCTGCGGGTAGTGCACCGCGCCGGGAAGGCCCGGGGCGAGCCGGGGTTCGAGGCCGTACAGGGTGTCGCCCGCGACGGTTTCGGCGACGACTCCGGCCGCGCGCTGCCCGGCGGCGAAACGCTCCAGCGCGGTGAGGCCGCCGGGTGAGGTGGCGACCACGACGCCACCCTTGGGCTCGTACTCGACGGCCTCGCCGAACTCCTGCGCCAGCTCGGCCCACAGGCGGTTCGAGAGGAGCGCGAGGTCGAGTTCCGGGCCGGGCCCCTTGTCGGACACGAGGAGGTTGCCCTCCCCCGCACCGGTGGTGCCGCCGGCCACCGGGCCACGGTCCACGACGACTACGTCCAGGCCCGCGCGGGAGGCGTACAGGGCACAGGCAGCGCCCACCATACCGGCGCCGACGACCACGACATCGCAGGTCAGAGGCCGACCCACGTCAGTACCATGTCACATAGCGCTGACTTCACATCAGTACTATGTCACATACCGCCTGCCCTGAGAATGGCCTGGAACGGCCCGCAACAGCAGCCCAGACCAGCGCTCACACCCGGCTCCCCGTGGCCGTGTCCGCCGAGAGCCGCTGAGCCACGTAGATCGGGACGACGGACAGCAGCACGAGCACGGCCGCGACCACGTTCACCACCGGTGCCTGCTGCGGGCGGGTCATGTTGACGGACCACCAGCGGAGCGTGAATCCGGGCGGCGGCCAGCCGGCACTGCGGTCGGGGCTGAGGGAGTTGACGAGAACGAGCAGGAGCCGCCGGGGCCGGCCCACCTGGTGAACGCGCGCGGCCGGGTGACCGCCTCCGCCGACCCCGCGCAATCTCGCCGGATCCCTCACCAGGGGCCCGGACTTCGCCGCCGTGCTGGAGCGGGGGCGGCCCGCACGGTTCCGCGGCGCACGGCTGGTCCCCTGCCGGGACCATCCCGCTCGTCCTGATGATCGCCCCGCACTGATGGCCCTGGTGGCGGTCAGGACCCGGGGGCCGGCACGACCCTCAGGTGTGCCGCCACAGGGCGCGGCCTACGAGCCTTGGCCCGGTCGCGGCGGGTCTCCCGCAGGACCAGCGTCATCCGCGTGTACCCCATGCCCTGCAGCGTCCTCGGCGTCTCGTCCACCACCCGGCAGTCGGTGGCGCCCCAGCGAGGATCGGGGTGCATCAGGGGGCGTACGGCGCCGTCGTGCGCCACGGCCTGTTCACCGACCGCGCGGATCCAGTGCGGCAGCCCCTGCCGGTAGGCGGCCTCCATGATCGGGTCCTGGGCGATGTCGCGGCGGATGGACTGCAGTCCGTGGTCGTGGCCGTACTGCTCGACGGCGGCGGCGAAGTGCGCCAGCATCGGCAGGAACCAGCTCGACTCGTGCTCGCCGAGGACCGTGGCCGCGTCCGGGTGGAAGAGGACGAATCTGAGGAAGTTCTCACCCGGCATGGCAGTCGGGTGCGGGCCCACCTCGCGGAAAAGTGACGCGAAAGCATTGTTGGAGAGAACAACGTCCCAGCGGTGGTCGAGGACGACGGACGGAAAAGGGACGGCCTCCAGGAGGGTGGCGTAGTCCTGCAGATACGCCTGGGCGTCGAGACTCTCGGGGACGGGCCGCGGTACCGACCGCTGCCCTCCTGCCTGATGCGCCATCGGGAGGTCACCCCTCTTGCCTCTGCGGCCTTCACGCGGCGCCTTGATCCTGCGGCCCCGACCTGAGTCGTGTCAACTATCGTGGCATTTCATGCTGGTTGACGGCTGAAATTGGCCACAGTTGTGGCGACACCTGGATGCGAGTTCGAACTACCCGGTAATCTCCGTCGAGTTCACGGCAACCGCTTGTGAGAAGCCTGTGAGAAACGTAGGAGATCTGTCGGTGACGGATGGCTTCGAGGGGCCGGGCACCACGGCGACGACCGCAGCGCTGCCGGCCGTCGTCGCTCGCGTCACCGCGCTCGCCGACCGGCTCGCCGTGCCGCATGCGGAGGTCTTCGACACCGGCCGGCTGTCCGCTGCCTCCGGCGTCCCCGAACCGGTGGTCCGGGCCCTGCTGAGCGGACGACCGGCGGGCGAGCCCGATGTGCAGGCACGCTTCCTGCAGCGACTGGACCTGCTGCGCCGCACCCGGCTCAAGCCCAACGGGCGCAAGTACACCCAGCAGGAGATCGCCGACGGCGCGGGCATGTCCCGCCAGCAGGCGGGCGCACTCATCAACGGCGACCGGCGTCCCACCATGGAGCACTGCGACGCCATCCAGCGGTTCTTCCGGGTGCACGCCGGATTCCTCACGGCCGAGGATCCCGAGGCCCTCACGGGCGCCCTGCAGAGCACCGAGCAGGAACTCCTGCACAAGCTCGCCGAGCGGGAGGCGGCCGCGGCCGTCGACGACCCGCTGGAGCGGCTGCTGCAGGACCACGGCGTCCGCGGGATCGCCTGGCGGGCCGCGCAGCTGCCCACCGACCAGCACCGCGACAAGGTGGCGGAATGGCTGGACATGCTCCTGGAGAGCGTCAAGCGGCCCGAGTCGTGAGCCTGGGGAGAGGTGGGGGCATCGGCAAGGACATGCGCCGCCTGTGCGCGGAGCTGGTCGCGGAGCTCACCCTTGCCGCACCGGCCCGGCCCGCGGACCTGTACGGCGCACTGTGCGACGCGATGAGCAGGCGCCGCGGCCGGCCCGTCCACTTCCGTACGGCCGCCTTCCCGACCGGCACCGCGAGCGGGCTGTGGCTCGACATGGCCGACCAGGACCTCGTCGTGATCGAGGAACGGACCGCGCCGGACCACCAGTTGGTGATCCTCGGGCACGAGCTGTGGCACATCAAGGCCGGGCACGGCGGCCATCACGTCGAGGGCGCCAAGGTCGCGGCCCGGCTGCTCAGCGACGGCGCCGACCTGAGTGCCGCCGTCCGCACCGTGGCCGCCCGCAGTCGCTTCGACCTGGCCGACGAGCAGGAGGCCGAGACCTTCGGCCTGCTCCTCGCCAGCAAGTGCCGTACGCGGCTTCCGGGTTCGGGGTTGCGCGGGCCGGTGCAGCGCGATCATCTGGCGGGGCGGATCGAGGCGTCGTTGGGGTATGTCGGGCCGCAGGGCTGAGCGGTCGCGGGTCGGGCGCGCAGTGGAATGTCGCATGCCGCTGAGAGGGGTACGTGACGCGCGACCACGAGTGCCGGGTCAGGTGGCGCTGCGTTCACTCGCCTCCCTCAGTTCGCGTTCCACCTCCCGGTTGCGGGCCGTGTCCGGCCGCCCGGCGCCGGTGGCGGGCCGGCCCTCGACGAGCAGCTTCCGCCAGTGTTCTCGGCTCCAGTGGGCGGGTGTCGTGCTCGCCGTGAAGTCCTCGATCAGCGAGACGAAGCGCATGGGGTCGCTGTGGAACGGGAAGTGCCCGGCGTCCTCGAATATCTCCAGGCGGCTGCCCGGCATCGCCTCGTGTGCCCCGAACGCGTGTCGCACCGGCACCACGCTGTCGCGGTCGCCCCACATCAGCATGGTCGGCATGCCCTCGGTGAGATAGCACCGGTCGAGCATGGTGACGACCTGGCCGCGCCAGTCGACGACCGCGCGCAGGGTGCGGATGAAGGCGTTGCGGGAGGTCTCGTCGGGCAACGCGTCGACGAGGGTGAGGAGTTCGGGGGCGTCCTGGCCGAGGTCGGTGTCCAGGAGCCTCATCAGACGTGCCACGAGCCCCACTTGGAGTCGCATCCCGGGCAACCGCAGCGTGGACAGCATCAGGTGGGCTCCGGGCAGGGAGACCAGCCGCAGAACGGGGTTGACCTCGCGGCCGACGCCGCCCGCGCTGACCAGGACGAGCCGCTCGGTGCGCTCGGGGAACTGGTAGGCGAACTGCATGGCCACGCCTCCGCCCAGCGAGTGCCCGACCAGGGTCGCCGACTCGATACCGAGGGTGGTGAGCAGATCCCGTACGCCGTTCGCGTAGGCGGCCACCGAGTAGTCCGCGCGCGGTTTGTCCGAGGCGCCGTGACCGAGCAGGTCGGGGGCGATCACGGTGTGCGTCCGGGCGAGGTCGGGGATCAACTCGGCCCAGGTCTCCGAGGAGTCCCCGATGCCGTGGACGAGGACGAGCGCCGGGCCCTCGCCGGCCATGCGGAAGGCTCGCCGGTAGCCGTGCACCACGCGGTACTGCAACTCGAGTTCCCCGTCGCCCACCGGTCGCAGCCGTACGGCGCGCACCGGGCGCCGGGGCGGGACGTCGACCACGCACTCGCCTCCCGTTCCGTGGCGGCCGCACAAGCGGCCGGAAGCCCTTGCCATCCAATGTAGAGCGGCTGTCCCACGTGGGGTTTCGGGAAGGTTTCGCCTCCGCTAAGCGGGCGAAGGGACGCGTTCGGGAACCCGATTGTCAGTGGCGGGCGGCAAGCTGGAGTTGCGCCCCCCTGTGCGGGGCGTGCGCGCCGACGGGCGCGCGGGACGACGACGCCGACACGGGGAGAGCCGACACATGCCCACAGCCGTACTGACCGACCAGGAGCGCACCGCCGTACAGGCTTATGTCCGGCTGCTGCACACCGTTCGAGCCGCCTTCGACGGTCCCCCTGGCTCCGGCCGACCACCCGTCGTGCCGCCCGGCGTGCTCGCCGAGGCGGAGCAGGCGCTGGCGGCCGCGGGGTTGAGGGGGAACGAGGAGGAGTTCTTCCGGCTGCTGCAGAGCTGGTGCCCCGAGCCGTGACGTGTGCCGGCGGGGGCTCAGGGCGTGTGCGGCACCGTGATCGCCGTTGCCACCAGCCCCCGCTGGACGGTCCACCGGCCCTCGAAGTGACCGAGGCGCCGGCCGCCGACCAGCGGGCCGGGGACGAGGAGTTGGGCGCGGAAGCGGCCGTGCAACGGCTCGCCGGGGCCGACGGACATCTCGATGTCGGCTTCCGTGAACTCCAGCCACTGTCGGGTGAGGGGGAACCACGCCTTGTAGACGGATTCCTTGGCGCTGAACAGCAGCCGGTCCCAGTGGATCCCGGGATGCTGCGCGGCCAGCCGGCGCAGCCTGGCGCCTTCGGCGGGCAGGGAGACGGCCTCCAGGACGCCCTCCGGGAGCGGCTGGTGGGGTTCGGCGTCGATGCCGAGGGAGGCGACGTCGGTGGCGCGGACCAGGGCGGCGGCGGCGTAGCCGTCGCAGTGGGTCATGCTGCCGGCCAGGCCGTGCGGCCAGTGCGGCGCCCCGCGTTCGCCGGGCAGGACGGGCTGCGGCGGCACGCCGAGCTTGTCCATGGCGCGGCGTGCGCAGGCACGTACGAGGGCGAACTCGCGGCGGCGTTTGTCGACCGCCTGCGCGACGACCTCGGCCTCCTCGGGGTACAGCGGCGCGGGCTCGCTCCCGTCGTCGCCGTGCACCTCCACGGCCACCACCTCGTCCGGCAGCAGCTCCTCGATCACCCGACCCCGACCTCCTTCGGCAGTACGCGGCGCAGTCTCCCCGGTGGCTCCGCCCGCTTGCGCCACTCCCGGGGGTAGCCGACGGAGACCTCCTCGAAGCGGACTCCCTCGTGCCAGGTGGTCCGCGGGATGTGGAGGTGTCCGTAGACCATCGTCTCGACCCTGAAGCGCCGGTGCCAGTCCGCGGTCAGGTCCGTGCCGCACCACATGGCGAATTCGGGGTACCACAGGACGTCACAGGGGTGCCGGTCCAGTGGGTAGTGGTTGACGAGGACGGTGGGCAGGTCGGCGGGGAGCGCGGTGAGCCTGCGTTCGGTCTCGGCGACGCGGGCCCGGCACCAGGCCTCGCGGCTGGGGTAGGGGTCGGGGTGGAGCAGGTACTCGTCGTTGCACACGATGCCGGTCCCGTGCGCGTACTCCAGTCCCTGTTCCTTGGTGACGCAGCCGTCGGGCAGGAACGAGTAGTCGTAGAGGAGGAAGAGCGGTGCCACGGCCACGGGGCCGTCGGGGCTCTGCCACACGGGATAGGGGTCCTCGGGTGTCGTGACGCCCAGCTCGCGGCACATGGCGACGAGGTGTTCGTAGCGGGCGACGCCGCGCAGGGTGACGGGGTCCTTCGGGTGGGTCCAGAGTTCGTGGTTGCCCGGCGCCCAGATGACCTTGCGGAAGCGGCCCGCGAGGGTTTCCAGGGTCCAGCGGATGTCGGACACGGTCTCGGAGACGTCGCCGGCCACGAGCAGCCAGTCCTCGTCCGACTCGGGGCGCATGGCCTCGACCAGGGCGCGGTTCTCGGCGTATCCGATGTGCAGGTCGCTGATGGCCAGCAGTTGTCCGGCACCACCGGCCGTCGACGTCACGTCCCTCCCCCTCCGTACACCCCCCGCGCACGCCCACCCGGCGCACGCATGAACGGGACCACGAGAACACATGTCGCCGGTGCGGGACAAGGCGGCACGATCGGAGGATCCGCGAGGGGAATCCGTAACACGTACGTTGCACGTGCGGCCTCCGCGAAGCCGTATGATCGCCCCGACACCACCACCACAAAACCCCTCGGACAGGGGCGGTTTGGTGACCCTCCAGCTCCCCTGCCCGGGCACGGGCTGCTCCGCCGTGCCCGCGAACCGTGAAAGGACGGCCCTGCATGGTCTCTCGCGTACGCGTCTGGCTCAACCGCACGTACGCGGAGAACGTGTTCTTCATGGATCAGCTGCGACGAAATCCCAGCGATCGGGCGGTCGAGATCCATGCGACGCACGGGGACGCGGACTCTCCCGTGCTGGCCGCCGCCGACACCGCCGACCTGGAGCCGGAAGGCCTGTCTCCCGCCGGGTACGTGGAGTTCGCGCTGGCCCAGTGCCGGCGTCGCGGGATCGACGTGTTCGTGCCACGGCTGCACCAGTCGGCGATCGTGGCGCACCGCGCCGATTTCGAGGCGGCCGGTACGGCGCTGCTCGCGCCGCCGCCGGAGGCCGTGGCCGTCTTCGAGGACAAGGTGATCGCCTACGAGGCCATGGAGGCGATCGGGGCACCGGTGCCGCCGTGGTGGCGGGTGCGGTCGGCGGATGAACTCGTCGCGGCCGTCGAGGAGTTGGAGGCGGGCGGGCACAAGGCGTGCTTCAAGCCGGCGTCCGGTGCGGGCGGGGTGGGCTTCCGTGTGATCACGCGCGCTCCGTTCTCGATGGCGCAGCTGAACGGCTTCCCGAGCCCGTATGTGCCGATGGACCTCGTCGTGGAGGCGCTGCGGCAGGCCGAGGAGTCTGTCGACTGGCTGGTGATGCCGCGTCTGGAGCAGCCGGAGGTGTCGGTGGACTGTCTCACCGGGCCCGACGACCGGGTGCGGCTGGCGATCGGACGCACCAAGAACGGCCGGCGGCGCGGGTTCACGCTGCACGAGCAGTGGCTGGAGCCGGCGCGGCTGATCGCGGAGAGCTTCGGGCTGCACTACCTGTCCAACATCCAGTTCCGGATGTACGGCGACCGGCCGGTGCTGATGGATGTGAACACGCGGCCGGCCGGCGGCCTTCACCAGCTGTCGCTGTGCGGGGTCAACGCACCTTGGGCGGCGGTGCAGTTGGCTCTCGGGGAGGATCCGGGCGAGATGGCTCCGCCGTTCCTGGGGCAGGACTACACGGTGGTTTCCGCGCCGCGGCAGTTGCGGCCGGTGACCTTGCCGCAGCAGCGGGCCGAGGCGCCGAGCGAGGCGTTGCTGCCGGCCGTTCCTGCGCCGGTCGACTCCGTCGAGGTCGCGGGTGAGGTACTGCCGCTTTAGGTTTGCGGCCGGGTGCGGGTTCGTCGTGGTTGATCGCGCAGTTCCCCGCGCCCCTGAAAGCGTGTGGTTTCCCGGGCACCTTGGAAGGGGCGGCTTGTTCACCGGTATGGACCAATTCGGCGTCAGGCCTTGACACCGGGATTGGTCCATACCAACTTGTGTTGCGCACCTCTGCACTCCCGGACACCCCATTCCTTCAGGGAGATCGCGTGCGCAACTCACTCGGACGTCACAGACGTCGGCTCCTCGCACTGCTCGGCTCCGCCGCACTCGCGCTCGCCGGGGCCATCGCTCTTCCCGGTACGGCCCAAGCGGCCAACATCCTGACCAACTCCGGCTTCGAGTCGGGCGGCCTCTCCCCGTGGAGCTGCACCGGCAACCTCGGCTCAGTCGTCTCCTCCCCCGTGCACGGGGGCGCCAAAGCCCTGCAGGGCGCGGTGAGTTCGAGCGACAACGCGCAGTGCAGCCAGACGGTCGCGGTCCGGCCGAACACCACGTACTCGCTCAGCGGCTGGGTGCGCGGCTCGTACGTCTACCTCGGCGTGAACGGCGGCGCCTCCACCTGGACGACGTCCCCGTCGGCGTACAGCCAGCTGTCCGTCTCCTTCACGACCGGCGCCTCGCAGACCAGCGCGACGATCTACGTCCACGGCTGGTACGCCCAGGGCAGCTACTACGCCGACGACATCAGCCTGGACGGGCCCGGCGGCGGTGGCGGCTCGGACAACCAGGCGCCCAGCACGCCGACCGGGCTGACCTCCACCGGCAAGACGTCATCGAGCGTGTCACTGAAGTGGAACGCCTCGACGGACAACGTGGGCGTCACGGCGTATGACATCTACAGCGGTTCGAACAACGTCCTCACCGTCTCCGGCACGTCCGCCACGGTCGGCGGGCTGTCGCCCAGCACCGGATACAGCTTCACCGTCAAGGCGCGGGACGCGGCCGGGAACACCTCCGGGGCCTCCAATGCCGTGAGCGTGACGACGGACGCGGGCGGCGGTGGCGGGACCGGATTCAAGCAGGCGGCGCCGTATCTGTACGAGGGCTGGGGCGATCCGCCGAGCCCGAGCACGGTGATGAGCGCGACCGGCGTCAAGTGGTTCACGATGGCCTTCGTGCTGGACTCGGGCGGCTGCACCCCGGCCTGGGACGGCAGCCGGGCACTGACCGGTGGCGTCGACCAGACCGCCATCAACCAGATCCGGTCCGCCGGCGGTGACATCGTGCCGTCGTTCGGCGGCTGGCAGGGCAGCAAGCTCGGCGCCAACTGCTCCTCCGCGAGCGCACTCGCCGGGGCCCTGCAGAAGGTGATCGACGCCTACTCGCTCAAGGCGATCGACATGGACATCGAGAACTCGGACGAGTTCGAGAACGAGGCCGTCCAGGCGAAGATCCTGACCGCCCTCAAGACGGTCAAGGCGAACAACCCTGGCCTGAAGACCATCGTCACCTTCGGTACGTCGACCACCGGCCCGACGTACTACGGCAACCGGCTCATCGAGCAGGCGCAGTCGCTCGGCGCGGGCATCGACGTCTTCACGATCATGCCGTTCGACTTCGGCGGCGGCTCCGACATGTACGGCAACACCGTGAACGCGGCCGAGGGTCTGAAGGCCAAGCTGAAGTCGACCTTCGGCTGGGACGACGCCACCGCCTACTCCCACATCGGCATCTCGGGCATGAACGGCCTGTCCGACCAGCAGGAGACGACCACTCCGGCGATCTGGACCCAGATCAAGGACTGGTCGAACTCCCACCACATCGCGCGGCTCGCCTTCTGGTCGGTCAACCGCGACCGGCCGTGCCCGGGCGGGGGCGTGGTGAGCAACTGCTCCGGCATCAGCCAGAACAACTGGCAGTTCACCTCGATCACGGCCGGCTTCACCGGCTGAGGAGTATTCGAGGAGGCTGGAAGAAGGGCTGGCGCCCGGGCTCCCGCGGCGGGAAGAATCTTGAACCGACCCGCCGCGGGGGCACTCCCGTGGCACGACGGCACGGGATCCGGGGGCGGCTCAGCGCAACCAGAGCCGGGACGGCTGTATGTGAGTGGTCGTCAGAACCGGCCCGACCCCCGGTACAGCTCCAGATCCCCTTCCAACTCGACGGCCAGTACGGTGGCGTACGGGTCCAGGTCCGCCTCCGTCGGCGGGTCGATCCACAGCACGCCGACCGCGTCGTGCAGGCCGCCGACCACCCGGTGGCCGAGTTCGGTACCCGTGCCGAGCACGGTGACCTTGCGGACCGCCGTCGCCAGCCCCCGGACGCCGATCTCGGCGCGCGGGATGTCGAACAGGGTGAGGTACACCGTGCGGCGGTCGGCGGACAGGGTGCTGGGACCGTAGTGGTGCCCGGGCGGCAGCCCGCGCTGCGTCCCGTACACCGCCTCCTCGTGCTTGCGAATCCACTCCCCCAGGCCTTCCAGACGCTCGACCTGCGGCTGCGGGATGGTGCCGTCCTCCATCGGGCCGACATCGAGGAGCAGGTTGCCGCCCGCGCCGATGGTCTCGGTGAAGTAGCGGATCAGCTGGGCGAGCGGCTTGTGGTTGTGGTCGTGGTGCTGGTAGCCCCATGAGTCGTTGATCGTCAGGCACAGTTCCCAGGGGCCGTCCGGCGGCACGATGGGGGCGCCCTGCTCGGGGGTGGCGTAGTCGCCCTCGCTGAGCATGCGGGCGTTGAAGACGACATCCGGGGAGTACGAGCGGATGAGCGCGGCGAGTTCGGGGATGCGCCACTGTTCCTCGCTGCGGTCCCACTCACCGTCGAACCACATCAGGTCGGGGTGGTAGCGGGAGGCCAACTCCGTGATCTGGCCGTCCCGGTAGGCGATGAACCGCTCCCAGGCGTCCAGGTCCTCGTGCTCGGCCGCCACCTCGGAGTAGCGGTTGTCCTCCTGCTCCGGGGGGCGGCCCGGCTTGCGGGTGGAGGCGTAGTCGGGGTGGCTCCAGTCGGAGTGGGAGTAGTAGAAGCCGACCTTGAGGCCCCTCTCGCGCAGTGCCTCCGCGTAGCCGGTGAGGTAGTCCCGGCCGAGGTTGAGGTCGCCGTACTGCGTGTCCCACAGGGCCACGCCGTCGTGGTGACGGCTCGTCAGGACGGCGTACTTGGCGCCCGCCCGGGCGAACAGGTCCGCCCAGGCCTTCGGGTCGTACCTGGCGCCGGTGAAGCGGTCGAGCTGGGACATGTACTGGTCGTGCGGCACGATGTCGTCGTAGAACGACCAGGATTCCTGTACGCCGTCGACCGCGTAGATGCCCCAGTGGACGAAGATCCCCAACTTGGCGTCGGTGAACCACGGTTGGATGGGCACGCGTCACCCCCTCCGCAGTCGGAGCGTCAGGATCTGGAAGGGCCGCAGCTCGACGGGGACGCCGCCGTCGACCACGTCCGCGTCCTCCAGCCGCCGTTCCAGCAGGTCGGTCACCTGGGCGCCGGCGAGCGGGAAGCCGGTGCGCAGGACGCCCTGGGCGCGGCCGCCGCGGGACTCGTAGAGCCGTACGACGACATCGCCCGAGGCGTCGTCGGCGAGCTTGACCGCCTCGACGGTGACGCCCTCGCCGTCCACGGAGACCACCGGCTCCGGGGCGCCGGCCGAATCCGCCACCCGCAGGGGGAGGTTGAGGGCGTAGCCCTCGGCGACCGCGTCGTCGATGCCCGCGCCGGGGAGGAGGGAGTAGGTGAAGCGGTGCTTGCCCTGGTCAGCCTCGGGGTCGGGCACGCGCGGGGCGCGGACCAGGCTGAGGCTGACCCGGGTCGTCGTGCCGCCGTCCTCCCGGACCGTGCGGGTCACGTCGTGGCCGTAGGTCGAGTCGTTGATGACGGCGACGCCGTAGCCGGGCTCGGCGATGTGCACCCAGCGGTGGCCGGAGACCTCGAAACGGGCCGCCTCCCAGCTGGTGTTGGTGTGCGTGGGCCGCTGGACGTGGCCGAACTGGATCTCGGCGGAGGAGTGCGGGGCCCGGATGTCCACCGGGAAGCCCGCCTTGAGGATCTTCTCGGCCTCGTGCCAGTCGATGTCGGTCTCGAAGTCGATGCGGGCGCTGCCGGCCCGGAGCGTGACCGTCTGGGTGATCCTGGAGCCCTTGCCGAAGGAGCGCTCGATGCGGATGGCGCCGACCAGCGGGTCCGCCTCGACCACGGTGACCGACTCGGGCTCCAGCAGGTCCGTGTAGCGGTTCCTGTAGTGCTTGTCGATGTCCCAGGCGTCCCAGTAGTTGGGCAGGTCGGTGTGCAGGCGGAGCAGATTGCCCTGTTCGGCGAGGACCTCGCGGTTCGCCCGCAGGTCGAACACGGACGACAGGGTTCCGTCCTCAGCGACCTCGACACGGACCAGGCCGTTGTCGAGGACGCGGCCGTCGGCCGTCACCGGCTGTGCGGGCTCGGCGGCCACGAGGGGCGCGCTGCCGCTCGCGGGCACCCGCACGTACGCGGGCAGGCCCTCGGGCGTACGGACGACTTCGGCGCGGTCGTAGGGGCTGGTGTTGAAGACCCGGCTCCCGCCACCGCCCAGCGCGGCCACGGCCTGGGCCGTCAGCTCCTCCAACTCCTTTGCCACCCGGGCGTATTCGGCCTCCGCCTCGCGGTGCACCCAGGCGATCGACGAGCCGGGCAGGATGTCGTGGAACTGGTGCAGCAGCACCGTCTTCCACAGCCGGTCCAGCTTCTCGTACGGGTAGGCGTAGCCCGGCGCGTACAGTGCGGCCGTCGTCGCCCACAGCTCGGCCTCGCGGAGCTTGTGCTCGGAGCGGCGGTTGCCCTGCTTGGTGCGGGCCTGGGAGGTGTAGGTGGCGCGGTGCAGCTCCAGGTAGAGCTCGCCGTTCCAGACCGGGGCGTCCGGGTACTCCTCGCGGGCCTTGGCGAAGAAGGCGTCGGGGTGCTCGACGACGACCTTGGGCGAGCCCTCCAGGTCGGCGAGCCTGCGCGCCCGCTCCATGATCTCGCGGGTGGGGCCGCCACCGCCGTCGCCCCAGCCGAACGGGGCGAGGGAGCGCGTACCGCCGCCCTTCTCCTGGTAGTTGCGTACCGCGCGGTCCATCTCCTCGCCGCTGAAGCGCGCGTTGTAGGTGTCGACCGGCGGGAAGTGGGTGAAGATGCGGGTGCCGTCGATGCCCTCCCACCAGAAGGTGTGGTGGGGGAACTTGTTGGTCTGGTTCCAGGAGATCTTCTGGGTGAGGAACCACTCGTTGCCGGCGAGCTTGGCGAGCTGCGGGTAGGCGGCGTTGTAGCCGAAGGAGTCCGGCAGCCAGACGCCCTTGGTCTCGATGCCGAAGTGCTCGATGAAGAACCGCTTGCCGTGGATGAACTGGCGGGCGACGGCCTCGCCGCCGGGCAGGTTGCCGTCGGACTCGACCCACATGCCGCCGACCGGCGCCCACTGGCCCTTCTTCACGGACTCCTGGATGCGCGCCCACACCTGCGGGTAGTTGTCGCGGACCCACTCGTACTGCTGGGCCTGGGAGCAGGCGAAGATGAACTCGTCGTACTCGTCGGCGAGCGAGGTGACGTTGGAGAAGGTGCGGGACGTCTTGCGCTTGGTCTCGCGGATGGGCCACAGCCAGGCGGAGTCGATGTGCGCGTGGCCGACGCCGGAGATGGTGTGGGCGCTGGCGTGCGCGGGCTTGGCGAGGACAGGGGCGAGCACCTCGCGGACGGCGGCGGCGCTGCCGGAGACGTCGTCCAGGTCGAGGGCGTCCATGGCCCGGTCCAGGGCGTGCAGGATCTCGTGGCGGCGCGGCTCGTGCTCGGCGAGGTGGACCATCAGCTCGCGCAGTACCTGGAGGTCCAGGTCGAGGTGGAAGACCTCCTCGTCGAGGACGGCGAGGTCGGCGCGCCGGAAGGTGTACAGCGGCTTGTCGCCGGCGGTCAGCACGTCGCCCAGATGCGTGGGCGCGGCGAAGTCGTTGGCCAGGATGTCGGGGTTGGAGGCGGCCTCGACCAGGTAGTCGATCTGCTCGCCGCCCGTCGCCGGGTTGGCGATCGGCACGTACTGGTTGAGCGGGTTGACCGCCTTCAGCGGCGTCCCGTCGGTGAGGTGGACCAGCGCCTCGGCCTGGTTGCCCGGCCAGTCGCCCACGAAGCCGAGGTCGATGACCGTCTCGACGCGCCGGCCGGCCCACTCGGCGGGCACCTGCCCGCTCATCCGGAACCAGGTCGTGCCCCAGGGCGGGCCCCACGGGGTGTTCATCGCGAACGGCTCGTACGCGGCGGCCGCGGCCTCCTCGAAGGGGACCGGCTCGCCCGGCGCCTGCCAGGCCTCGACCGCCAGGGGGACGGTGGCCGCGTAGATCGCGGGCTTGATGCGCTGGTTGTGGAGGCGCTCGGCGCGCTCCTCGATCCGGCGGCGTTCGTCGTGCATGGGAAGTCTCCAGAAACCAGGGAGCCGAGAGAAGAAGGAGGACGGAAGCAGGAGGACGGAAGCAGGGGAACGGGAGAAGGCGGGGGAAAGCGCTTTCCGGTGGGGCGCCTACCTAAGGTACGCCAGTCCGGGGTGCACGTCGGTGTATCCCTCGACCAGCCGTCGGGCCACGTTCACCGAGTCGACCAGCGGGTGCAGCGCGAACGCCTTCACGGCCGTCGTACGGGAGCCGGACTCCGCGGCGGCCAGCACCTCGCGCTCGACCGCCTTCACCGCGCAGACCAGGCCGGTGGCGTGCTCGGGCAGCGGGGCGACGGTGACCGGGTGCGCGCCGTTGGCGTCGACCAGGCACGGGACCTCGATGACGGCTTCGGCGTCGAGCACCGAGAGGGTGCCGCGGTTTCGGACATTGAGGATCAGGGTGGTGCGCTCGTCCCGGGCGATGGCCCGCATCAGGGCGAGGGCGACCTTCTCGTAGCCGCCGGAGAGGTCGTCGGCGTCGCGTTCGCCGGCGCCGGCGCTCTCCCGGTTCTCGGCCATGTAGGTCGCCTCGCGCTCGGCGCGGGTGCGGTCCCAGGCGGTCAGGGCGTGCGCGTCGGGGTCGCGCATCTCCTCGTAGAAGTGGGCCTGCTGGTCGCGCAGGAAGGCGCCGCGGGTCTTCTCGGCCTGCTGGTAGGCGCGGACGGCCTCGCGGTTGAAGTAGTAGTAGTGCAGGTATTCGTTGGGGATCGCGCCGAGGGACTGCAGCCAGTCGACGCCGAAGAGCTTGCCCTCCTCGAAGGAGCCGAGCAGGTCGGGGTCAGCGAGCAGCCGCGGGAGTTCGTCACGCCCCGCGATGTGCAGGCCGCGGACCCAGCCGAGGTGGTTGAGGCCGACGTAGTCGATCCAGGCCTCCTTCGGGTTCCCGCCGAGCACCCGGGCGATACGGCGGCCGAGGCCGACCGGTGAGTCGCAGATGCCGATGACACGGTCGCCGAGGTGGCGGGACATGGCCTCGGTGACCAGGCCGGCCGGGTTGGTGAAGTTGATGACCCAGGCGTCGGGGGCGAGACGGGCCACGCGCCGGGCGATGTCGACGGCGACCGGGACGGTCCTGAGGCCGAAGGCGATGCCGCCCGCGCCGACCGTCTCCTGGCCGAGGACGCCCTCCGCCAGGGCCACCCGCTCGTCGTTCGCCCTGCCCTCCAGGCCGCCGACGCGGATCGCGGAGAAGACGAAGTCGGCGCCGCGCAGTGCCTCGTCGAGGTCGGTGGTCGCCGTCACCGAGGGGGCGTCGGCGACACCGGCCGCCTGTTCGGCGAGCACGCGGGACACCGCGGACAGCCGGCCGGCGTCCAGATCGTGCAGCACGACCTCCGTGACCCGCCCCTCGCCCCGGTCCCCCAGGAGCGCCCCGTACACGAGCGGCACCCGGAACCCGCCGCCGCCCAGAATCGTCAGCCTCACGCTTGCACCTTTCCTGCCACGACCACCTCGACACCCGCCTCCTGAAGGGAGGCGCTGGTCGCCGGGTCGGCCGGCGTGTTCGTCACCACCACGTCCAGGGCCTCGGGACCGCAGACCTTCGCCATGCCCGTACCCGGGAACTTGGCCGAGTCGGCCAGCAGGACGACCCGCTCGCTCGCCTTGATCATGGCGCGCTTGACCGGCACCTCGACGACGGTCGTGTCCATCACCTGCCCACCGGGACGCACTCCACTGGTGCCGAGGAAGAGCCAGTCGGCATGCAGCTGGCGGAGATTGTCCTCGGTCAGGAAGCCGACCAGGGAGCGGTACTCCCGGCGGACCATCCCGCCCAGCAGCACCAGCTCTATGCCCTCGTCGTCGGCGAGCTCCTCGTAGACCACCAGGTTGCTGGTGATCACGGTGAGGCGGCGGCCGTGCAGCTGGCGGGCCAGCCGGAAGGCGGTGGTGCCGATGTCGAGGAGTACCGACTGGCCGTCCCGGACCATCGCCGCGGCGCGCGCCGCTATGGCGTCCTTCTCCGCCACGCGCATCTCGGCGACCTCGGCGAAGGGCTGGTCGCCCTCGTCGACGACGGCACCGCCGTGCACACGCGTGAGCAGTCCGTCGTCCTCCAGCTTGACCAGGTCGCGCCTGACCGTGGCGGGGCTCACACCCAGCTGCTCGGAGAGGTCGGTCACAGCCGCGGGACCGCCGGAGCGCAGGGCCCGCAGGATGAGTTGATGTCGTCGTTCTGCCAGCACGACGTGAACACTACTCGTCATCATCAATCATTTCCATGCTCACTTCTGCTCGGGTATTGACCAATCTCGCGGAGCGGCGCACGATTCCGGTCATCGAAATTGACGAGTTTTGACGAGAGGCTGCGCGCGTGGACGACGACAGGCCCGATGTGCTGCTGACCGGGCTGCTCTTCTACGACCTCGTCCTCACCGGGCTCGGGAAGGCGCCGACGCCGGGC
Organism: Streptomyces sp. NBC_00461; assembly: GCF_036013935.1. Classification (NCBI taxonomy): domain Bacteria; kingdom Bacillati; phylum Actinomycetota; class Actinomycetes; order Kitasatosporales; family Streptomycetaceae; genus Streptomyces; species Streptomyces sp. NBC_00461. The sequence continues at coordinate 8,241,472 of NZ_CP107902.1, read as the reverse complement.
GAGGAGATCTGGACGGCCGGCATGGGCTGCGGCCCCGGCGGCATCGCGAACCTCGCGGTGGCCGCGTCCCGCCTCGGCCTGCGCACCTCACTGGCCACGGTCTTCGGCGACGACTTCTACGGCGAGTACTGCCGGGACATCCTGTGCGACCAGGAGGACATCGACCTCTCGCTCTCCCGCACCGCGGACGGCTGGCCCACCCCCGTCACCGTCTCCCTCGCGCACGGTCACGACCGTGCCCTCGTCACCCACGGCCAGGAACCCCCGTACTCGCAGGACGCGCTGGTGGGCGACCCGCCCGAGGCGCGCGTCGCACTCGTGCACATCGAGGCCGAGCCCCGCGAGTGGCTCGCCAAGGCCGCCGCGAACGGCACGCAGATCTACGCCGACGTCGGCTGGGACCCCACCCAGCAGTGGTCCACCGACCTCCTCGACCAACTGAGGATCTGCCACGCCTTCCTCCCGAACGAGACCGAGGCGATGGCCTACACCCGTACCGACAGCGCGCTCGCGGCGCTCGGCACGCTCTCCGAGCTGGTGCCGGTGGCCGTGGTCACACGGGGCGGCGACGGCGCGGTGGCCGTCGACCAGACGACCGGCGAGTACGCGGAGGTCCCGGCGCTCGACGTCGACGTCCTGGACGCGACGGGCGCCGGTGACGTCTTCGGCGCGAGCTTCGCCGCGGCCTCCCTCGGCGGCTGGCCGCTCGCGGAGCGGCTGCGGTTCGCCGTTCTCTCGGCCGGTCTGTCGGTCAAGCAGCACGGCGGGGCGCTCGCCGCCCCCGGCTGGTACGGCGTCGACCGCTGGTGGCGCTCCCTGACCGACCCGGAGCTGAAGCAGGCGTACGGCTTCCTCTCCGACCGCATACCGGCGGACGTCGGCCCGCCGGTGCGGTACGCGCCGGTGACCCCACCCGCCCATCAGGCGTCCGTCGGCCCACGCGCCTCCGAACGGCTGCGCTGACCCTCAAGTCCTTCAAGCACCTCGAACAGGAACAACAGGAGTGACCCGTGGACCTTTCTCGTAGAGGCTTCCTGCAGGCCGCCGCACTCACCGCGGCCGCGTCCGGCCTGACCGTCGCATGCGGCGGCAGCTCGGGATCGGGCGGCACCAAGAACGGCAAGAACCTCACCTTGTGGTACTGGGGCGGCGCGCTCAGCGACAAGGTGGTCGCAGAGGCCAAGACCCACTTCGGCAGCCAGATCAAGCTGACCACCGCCTCCATCGGCGGCGACTTCAAGCAGAAGCTCACCACCACCATCGCGGCGGGCGCCTCCGTGCCCGACATCACCGGCATCAAGGGCGAGGACATGGCGTCCTTCCTGCCCAACGCCAGCCGTTTCCTCGACCTGAACGACCTCGGCTTCAAGAAGATCTCGTCCCAGTACCTGGACTGGAAGACCAAGCTCGCCCAGACCGAGGACGGCAGGCAGATCGGTTTCCCCATCGACATCGGTCCCACCGCGCTCTTCTACCGCGAGGACCTGTTCGGCAAGGCCGGGCTGCCCACCGACCCCGACAAGGTCGCCGCCGCGGTCAAGACCTGGGACGACTACTTCGCGCTCGGCAGCGAGCTGACGAAGGCTCTCCCGGGCGTCTTCCTGGTCAACAACATCAGCTCGGTGTTCAACATCGCGGTCGGCCAGGGCACCAAGCGGTTCATCGACAAGAACAACCACTTCATCGGCGACCAGGACCACATCCGCGCCGCGTGGACCACCGCGGTGCGCCCGTACACGCTCGGCATCGACGCCAAGATCAACGACAACTCCTGGAACGCCGCCATCGGCAAGAGCCTGGCCACCGAACTCGGCGCGGCCTGGCACGCGCTGGACATCGAACAGGCCGCCCCGCACACCAAGGGCAAGTGGCGGGTCTGTGCGAATCCCGTCGGACCGTCCAACCAGGGCGGCTCCTACCTGGCCCTGCCCAAGCAGTGCCGCAACCCCGAAGAAGCATTCAAGATCATCAGCTGGATCCTCAGCCCGACGAACGACGCCCGCGGCTTCACCGACGCCGCCATCTTCCCCGCCGCCCCGGCCGCGTACGCCATGCCGGCCATGACGGGCCCCGACGCCTTCTTCGGCGGGCAGAAGATCATCGACGTCTTCGGCCCTGCCGCCAAGACCATCCCGGACAGCTACGAGGCACCCGCCGACGCGGCCGTCATGGCGCCCTACCTCGCCGAACTGACGAGTATCGAGGCCAAGGGCAAGAAGCCCGACGACGCCTGGAAGGACGCGGTCAGCCAGGCCAAGCAGATCGCCCGGCGACAGGGGGTGAACTGAGGTGTCGTCACCTCCGGTCACCGGCTCCGCCGAGGCGCCCCAGCACCTCGGCGGGCCAGGCCCGGCCCGGTTCCGCCCGCGGCGCACCCCGCCCGCGGGCACCGTTCGGCCCAGGCGGCGCGGCCTGCTGTCGTACTGGCGGCAGTACCTCGCGATCTCGCCCTTCTACCTGATCTTCATCGCCTTCTCGTTCTTCCCGGTCTTCTACTCGCTGTATCTGGCGTTCCAGCGCTGGGACGGCGTGGGCACCATGCACTTCGTGGGCCTGCAGCAGTTCCGGTTCCTGTGGGACGACCCGATCTTCTGGCTGTCGATCCGCAACACCCTGGCGATCTGGGTCCTGTCCACCGTTCCCACGCTCTTCGGCGCCCTGGTCCTGGCCACGTTGCTGCATTCGGTGCGCCGCTTCAAGGGCTTCTACCGCATCGCCCTCTACGTCCCGAACGTCACGTCGATCGTCGCTGTGGCGATCTTCTTCGGCGCGGTGTTCAGCAACAACTTCGGCCTGGTCAACGCGATCCTGGGCGCGGTCGGCATCTCGCCGGTCCCGTGGCTGAGCAACCCGTGGCTGATCAAGGTGGTCATCGCGCTGCTGATGACCTGGATGTGGACCGGCTACAACATGATCATCTACCTAGCCGGGCTCCAGGCCATCCCGACATCGGTCTACGAGGCGGCCAAGATGGACGGCGCCGGTCCCATCCGCACGTTCTTCCAGATCACCATCCCGATCATGCGGCCGATCATCCTGTTCACCGTGATCGTCTCGACCATCAACGGCCTGCAGAGCTTCAGCGAGCCCCAGGTCCTGTTCGCCAGCAACGCCGCCAACCAGAACCTCGGCGGCCCGGGCCAGTCGGGTCTGACCACGTTGCTGTACTTCTACCAGTCGGCCTTCCTCAACAACGACTACGGCTACGGCGCGGCCATCGTGTGGGCCTTCTTCGTACTGATCATCGTGCTCGTCGCCATCAACTGGCGCATCGTGCAGCGAGGGAGGAAGCCATGACCACAGCCGGCACGACGCGGCCGGCCAAGGGCGTGAGGCGGCTGCGCCGCCCCAAGGGCCTGACCGCGCACATCCTCCTCGTCCTGGCCGTCCTGGTCTCGGTCTTCCCGTTCCTGTGGACGATCGTCATGGCGACCAACACCACCCAGGACATCTACAAGAGCCCGCCGAAGCTGACGTTCGGCTCCCACCTGCTGGAGAACATCCGGCATGTGCTGAACACCATCGATTTCTTCGGTTCGATGCTCAACACGGTCCTCGTCGCCTGTGCCACCACGGTTCTGGTGCTGTTCGTCGACTCCCTGGCGGCCTTCACCTTCGCCAAGTTCGACTTCCCCGGACGCCGGGTGCTCTTCGGCACGCTGCTGTTGTTCATGATGCTGCCGCTCCAGCTGGCCATCCTTCCGCAGTTCATCCTCATGTCGAAGATCGGCTGGGTGGGCATGCTCAAGGCGCTGGCCCTGCCCTCCCTCGCCAACGCCTTCGGCATCTTCTGGCTGCGCCAGTACATAGAGAACGGCGTGCCCGACGAACTGCTCGACGCCGCGCGCATCGACGGCGCCGGGTTCTTCCGTCAGTACTGGAACATCGTCCTGCCGATGATCAGGCCCGCGCTGTCCTTCCTCGCCATCTACGCCTTCGTCAACGCGTGGAACGACTACGTCTGGCCGCTGATCGTGCTCACCAACCCCGACCACGTGACCCTCCAGGTCGAACTCGCCCAGCTCAACCTCGGTCACAACACCGACTACAGCATGGTCATGGCCGGTGTCCTCATGGCGGCCCTGCCGCTGGTCGTGGTCTTCGCCATCTTCGCCCGCGGATTCATAGCGGGCGCCACGGAAGGGGCGGTACAGGGCAGTTGAACCGGTCTCGCGAGGGAGGCGCTCAGTGACGCATACCGCCGACGGAGGACTGTCGGGGCGCGGCAAGGTGCTCGTGGTGGGCATGGACGGGTTGCGCTTCGACCGGCTGACGCGTTCACCGTCCACGGCGCCCGTACTGCACGGCCTGATGGCCACGGGCGCCCACGGCACCAGCCTGCTGCCCTACGGCGAGGTGAACGGCCAGGCCGAGAACGGGCCGTCCACCAGCATGGCCTACACCGACTCCGGGCCCGGCTGGTCGAGCGTGCTGACCGGGGTGTGGCCCGACCGTCACGGGGTGACCGGCAACGACTTCACCGGCTCCGACTATGCCCGCTACCCCGACTTCCTGAGCCGCGCTGTCGCGGTCCGGCCCGGTCTGCGCACGGCGTCCGCGGTGTCCTGGCCCGAACTGGTCCACCGTGGCACACTCGGCCCCGCCATCGGCCGGCGTGTGCACTACGACGGCGAATCGGACGGCTACGAAACCGCGGACCGTCTGGTCGCGCGCACCGCCACACGCTGGCTCACCGAGGAAGACCCCGACGTCGTGTTCGTGTACTTCGGGGCCGCCGACGAGGCCGGCCACGACACGGGCCCCCTCTCCCCCGCCTACGACCGGGCCGTCCTCTCCCAGGACACCCACCTGGGGCGTCTCCTGGAGGCGATCGACGCCCGACGCGCGGACCCCGCACGTGCCGACGAGCAGTGGACCGTGCTGGTCACCACCGACCACGGCCACCTCGACACCGGGGGCCACGGTGGCGACACGCCTGCCGAACAGGAGGTCTTCGTCATCCTCGCCGAGCCCTCCGGCGCCGGCGACACCCGGCTCGACTCACCCTGCCTCGTCGACATAGCCCCCACCGTCCTGGCCTGTCTCGGCATCCCCGTCAACCCCGCCTGGGGCCTGCAGGGCCGCTCCTTGCTCCGGCCCACCACACCGACTTCGGAATGGTCATGACCGACGCACTCCCCGCCGATCCCTTGATCTCCCTCCGCCCCTGGGAGGCACCTGAGGTGACCTCCTGGGGGCGGCTGCCGATGAACGCCGTCGACCGGCGCGACGGAGCCCTCTCCCTGGACGGCGACTGGCGCTTCCAGCTGCTGCCCGCTCCTGACGCGCCGGTCGGCGGTGCCTGGTCGTCCTCGTACGTCCCGGGCGTCTGGACCATGCAGACCATTCAGGGCGCGGACGACCTGCCGCAGTACACGAATGTCCGGATGCCCTTCGCCGAGTTCCCGCCCCACCCGCCCGCCGCCAACCCGACGGGCGTGTACGAGCGTGAGGTGGACGTCCCTGCCGACTGGGCCGGACGCCGGATCGTGCTCCAGGTCGGTGCCGCCGAGAGCGTGCTGCTGGTGCACGTGGACGGGCGGCCCGTCGGCGTTTCCAAGGACTCCCACCTGGCCGCCGACTTCGACCTGAGCGATGTGGTGCGCCCAGGCGAGCGGTGCGTCGTAAGGCTCACCGTCGTCAAGTGGTCCGACGCCTCGCACATCGAGGACCAGGACCAGTGGTGGCACGGCGGCATCACCCGCTCGGTGCTGCTGTACGCGACCGACCCGCTGCACCTGGCCGATGTCACCGTGCGGGCCGCCTTCGACGGCGAGCTGCGCATCGACTGCCGGGTACGGGACGCGGGCGGCTCATTGCCGGAAGGCTGGTACGTCAGCGGCGAGATGGAGGGCCAACTCCTCGTCCAGGACCGGGAGTTCGACCGTTTCAACGTCGAGGACGACCGTGTCTCCGACTTCCTCGGCGAGGCCCGGATCCAGGCCACCGTCCCGGACGTGCGCACCTGGAACGCCGAGACCCCCGAGCTGTACGACCTGACCGTCCGCCTGCACCGCCGCGACTCAACCGTCGTCGACACCTCGCGCCACCGTGTCGGCTTCCGCGACGTCGAGATCATCGGCCGCGACCTCCTCGTCAACGGCGAGCGGGTGTTCATCCGCGGCGTCAACCGGCACGACTTCCATCCGCTGACCGGCCGCACGGTGTCGTACGACGACATGCGTGCGGACCTCGCCCTGCTGAAGCGCTTCGGCTTCAACGCGGTCCGCACCTCCCACTACCCGAACGACCCGACGCTGTACGACCTCGCCGACGAGCTGGGTCTCTATGTCGTCGACGAGGCCGACATCGAGTCCCACGACCACGCCCACGAGATCGCCGACGACCCGCGCTACCTGGGCGCGTTCGTGGACCGGGTCTCGCGGATGGTGCTGCGGGACAAGAACCACCCGTCGATCATCATCTGGTCACTGGGCAACGAGTCGGACTACGGCGCGAACCACGACGCGGCGGCGGGTTGGGTGCGCCGGCACGATCCGACCCGGCCCATCCAGTACGAGGGGGCCGCCAAGCTGGACTGGGCGGCGACCGACGACGCCTCCGACATCGCCTGCCCCATGTACGCGCCGATCGAGGACTGCGTCGCGCACGCCCTGTCGGGCCGGCAGACCAGGCCCCTCATCCAGTGCGAGTACTCCCACGCCATGGGAAACAGCAACGGCACGCTGGCCGACCACTGGGCTGCCATCGAGGCCACCCCGGGTCTTCAGGGCGGGTTCATCTGGGAGTTCTGGGACCACGGAATCCTGCAACACGTGAGCGACGGCAGACCCGCCGGGCGCGCGGGCGCCGGGCTGTATGACAACGGTGTCGCCGCGCCCGGCCACCGCTGGGCGTACGGCGGCGACTTCGGCGAGACGATCCACGACGGCGCGTTCATCGCCGACGGTGTCGTCTTCCCGGACCGCACCCCGAAGCCCGCCCTGTACGAGCACCGGGAGATCGCGGCACCGGTGCGCATCGAGTGCTACAAGCACGAGGGCATCGTGCTCGGCAACCACCAGCACTTCCGGGGCCTGGACTGGCTGTCCGGCCAGTGGGTGCTGTCCCTGGCCGACGGGCGCACCCTGACCGCGCCCGCCGAACTCCCCGATCTGCGACCGGGCGAGACGGCGGCCGTACCGCTGCCCTTCGACGTGCCCCGCGAGGGCGGCGAGGCCTGGCTGACGCTGCGGGTGACGACGGCCGAGGGGCAGCCCTGGGCGCCGCGGGGCACGGAGATCTGCACGCCGCAGGTGCGGCTGCGCGAGCCCGCCCGGCGCGAGGACGTTCCCGTGGACCGGCCCGTCGCGGTGGACGGCGAGGGCCTGCTGCTGCATCCGCTGCTGACGGCCGCTCCCGCTCTGTCCCTGTGGCGGGCGCCCACCGACAACGACGAGCTCGGCGGCATGGCGCCGCGCTGGCGGACCTGGGGGCTCGACTCCCTGGTCCGCAAGGTCGTGTCGGTCCGGCAGGACGGCGGGCGGGTGACCGTGCAGGCCGAGTACGCGGGCAACGTCGGCGTCGTACGCCACCGGCAGGTGTTCACCTCGGTCGAGGGCGGTGTCCGGGTCGACGAGGAGGCGACGCTGCCGGCCGAGTTCCACGACGTGGCGCGGGTCGGCTCGGTCTTCGAGACGGCGGAGGGCCTCGATCTGCTGGAGTGGTTCGGGCAGGGGCCGTGGGAGTCGTATCCCGACCGGAGCGCCGGCGCGCCCGTCGGCCACCACTCCGTCCCCGTCGACGAGTTGTTCACCCCTTATCTCCGTCCGCAGGAGAGCGGCGGCCGGCACGGTGTGCGGCGCTTCACGCTGTCCGCGCCGGACGCGACCGGTCTCGCGATCGAGCTGGACGAACCGCGCCAGGTCTCGGTGACGCGGTTTCGCGCCGAGGATCTGACCGCGGCCACGCACCACGACCAGCTGGTGCCGCGCTCCGGGTGCGTGGTGCATCTCGACGCGGCGCACCGCGGGCTCGGCACGGCCTCGTGCGGCCCCGACGCCTCCCCCTCATACCTCATTCCCCCGGGTGTCCATCGCTGGAGCTGGACCCTGCGCGCTCTCTGAACCCTCGCCTTCCTCTCTCATGTCCATGCCTCATGCGACATGTCACATTCCACGGAGCACACGTGTGTACTTCCCATGACCACAACCAGGGCGAAGCCGCGCAGGCCGGTGCCGGAAGACGCAGTTTCCTCAGGGCCACGGCGCTGCTCGGCGCCGCCGCCACGGCCGGGATCGGGGCCGGGGTCGCACTGCCGGCCGTCGCCGAGGCGGCCGAGAGGAGTGGCTGGCGTCCGGACTCCCACAGCCGCCGCTTCACGATCGCCGTCATGCCCGACACCCAGTACCTCTTCGACGGACCGAGCATCGACAGGGCTCCGGTCGAGGCGTCGCTGCGTTATCTGCTGGAGCAGGGCGACAAGGACGGCGGGACCGCCGACAACATCGTCTTCCTGTCCCATCTCGGCGACCTCACCCAGAACGGGGCCGAGGCCGAATTCGCGGGGATCAGCGACGCGTTCAAGCTGCTGGACCGGCGGGGCGTCGGCTACAGCGTCCTGGCCGGCAACCACGACGTGAAGTCGTCGACGGACGACCAGCGCGGCTCGACGCCGTACCTGGACGCGTTCGGACCCGAGCGCTTCAAGGGCAAGAAGACGTTCGGGGGCGCCTCTTCGGACGGCTACAACACCTACCACGTGTTCAAGGCGGCCGGGCGCGAGTGGCTGGTCCTGGCGCTTGACTGGCGGCTGTCGGCGCAGGGGTACGCCTGGGCGAAGGACGTGCTCGCCCGGCACCCGAAAACGCCGGTCATCCTGACCACGCACGAACTGGTCGTCGAGGACGACACGCTGTCGGACTACGGGCAGCAGCTGTGGGACCAGCTGATCAAGGACCACGACCAGATCTTCCTGACGCTGAACGGCCACTACTGGCCCGCGGGCCGCGCGACCCGCAAGAACGCGGCGGGCAACGACGTGCACCTGCACCTCACCAACTATCAGAACCGCTACTTCGGCGGCGCGGCGATGATCCGCCTCTACCGCTTCGACCTGGACCGGAACGTCATCGACGTGGAGACGGTCTCCCCGTGGATCCTCGGCCGGGCGGCGAAGGGCCTCAACGAGCTGGAGCGGCAGGAGATCGAGCTGAGCGGCGACGCCGACCGCTTCTCCGTCGACATCGACTTCGCGGACCGCTTCGCCGGCTTCGCCCCGGTGCCGGCTCGTCCGGCGCGGCCCGCGTCGAAGATGCTGGTCCGGGGCACGGCCGCGTACTGGCGCTTCGAGTCGGCCGCCTCCGGCACCGTCCGAGACCTGTCCGGTCACGGCAACGACCTCACGGTGGTCTCCGTGGGCGGCGGCTCGCTCGGCTGGTCCGCCGACCACCACCCCGACCAGCCGGGCCACGGCAGCCTGGAGTTCACGGGATTCAAGTCCCCGCTGAAGGGCGCGTATCTGAAGACCGTCGACGGCGCCCCGCTGAACTCGGCGACGTTCAAGGACGGTTACACCATCGAGGCGTTCTACCGGCTGCCCGCCGACTGGGATCCCGACCACAACGCATGGTCCGGCATCGTCAGCCGCACCGGCACGGGCGGCGCCGCCGGCAAGACCGCCGACGACCCGGACGAGCCCCTCGCCACCCTCTCGCTGTCCAACGACCGTGAGCCGCAGTGGGCGATGCGCCCGCTCAACCAGCAGGGCATCGCCACCAACTGGGGCCAGGAGACACCGCTGGAGACCTGGTGGCACCTCGCTGTCGTCAACGACGGCCGGCACACCACCCTGTATGTCGAGGGCTGCCCGGTCGTCCGCAACCCGAAGGCCACCTCGGTGGGCATCACCTCCGTCGGCCTGCCCTGGCTGCTCGGCGGCTACACGTACGCCGACAAGATCGACCAGATCCTGCACGGGCGCCTCGGCGACGTGCGGATCGTCTCCCGGGCACTGCCCGTCACCTCCTTCATGACCCACTGACGCCCCAGAACAGGACGCGCGACCATGACCGAGCAGCAGCTGCCCGCCTGGGCCGATCCCTCTGTCTCCCCCTCCGACCTCGACGCACAGGGCGTGTCCAGACGCCAGCTCATGCGCCGCGCGGGCCTGTTCGGCGCCGCGTTCGCCCTGGGCGGGGCCGCCACCCCGGCCGTCGCCGCCACCAGCCACGGCTTCGGCGGCCACGACCCGCGCCTGGCCTATCTCGTCGGCGACCACCACGTGCACTCCGTCTACAGCCACGACGCGAAGTACACCTTCTCCCAGCAGGCCCAGGCGGCCGCCAGGTACGGCCTGGACTGGATGGTGTTCAACGAGCACTCCAACTTCGGGCACGCCCACTACGGCGCCGCGCTGGAGCACAAGGAGATCCTCAAGGCCCGCGCGGACAACCCGCGTCAGCTGATCTTCCAGGGCCTGGAGTGGTACATCCCGGCCGCCGAGCACTGCACGGTGTTCGCCGCACCCGGCCCGAACGAGGTCGACCTGCTCACGCAGTTCGAGCTGGCCTACGACGGCAAGCTGCTCGGCTACGACAAGGGCGGTGCCGCCGACACCGACACCGCCCGCAACGAGGCGCACGCCGTCAAGGCGATCAAGTGGCTTGCGGAGCAACGCCGTTCGGGATACGTCGATGACGTCCTCGTCCTCGCCAACCACCCACTGCGCCTCGGCATCGACTCCCCGCACGAGATGCGCAACTGGCGGGACGCCGCCCCCGAGATCATGATCGGCATGGAGGGTGCGCCCGGCGCCCAGGGCGCGGCCATTCCCGGCTGGCGCGGCAGCACCTCCATCCGCGGTGAGTACGAGAACAAGCCGTCGCCGCAGTCCTGGGCGGGCTACCCGGCGGACGCCTACCTCACCTACGGCGGTTTCGACTGGGCGACCGCGACCGTCGGCGGGCTGTGGGACTCGATGCTGGCCGAGGGCCGGCTGTTCTCGATCACCACCAACTCCGACAACCACCGCACCGTCTTCGACACCTGGAAGAACGGCGACTGGCCGGCCGGGCAGAACTTCGACAACACCGGCAAGCTGCCGGACCCGGTGAACACCGACACCCCGCAGCCGGGCAGCGACTTCTGGCCGGGCGAGTTCAGCCGCACCCACGTCGGCGTGACCCGCTACGGCTACCGCGCGGTGATGGCGGGCCTGCGTGCGGGCCGCGTCTGGCTCGACCACGGGCATCTGCTGGACGGGCTCGACGTCCGGGTGAAGCGGGACTGCGACGCGGGCCGGGGCGTCACCCTCGGCGGGCGGCTGCGTGTCCGCAAGGGCGAGAAGGTCACGCTGCACGTGACGGTGACGACCGCGTCCCGCCCCAACCCGCAGGGAATCCTCCCCGAGCTGGCGCACGTCGACGTGATCCAGGGCACGGTGCGCGGACGGGTGGCCGACCGCGACACCTGGAAGGCGCCCGACACCAAGGTCGTACAGACGAAGGACGTGTCCGGCCGGAAGGGGACGTACACCCTGCGCATCCCGCTGACGGTGGGGCACGAGTCCTTCTACCTCCGGCTGCGCGGCAGCGACGGCAACCGTCACGGCGCGGGTTACCTCGGCGCCTCGATCGACCCGAACGGGCCGATTCCGCACGAGCCCGGCAACGGTGACCCGTGGGCGGACACCTGGTTCTATTCGAACCCCGTGTTCGTCGACGTGGCAGGCGCCTAGCCTCATTGGGCCGTCGATCGTCTGCGGCAGCGTCGTGGCTGGTCGCGCAGTTCCCCGCGCCCCTTTGGGGGCGCGGGGAACTGCGTCGTACCGTGGCCGCATGACCGGTGAAGAGTCATTGCGGCCCCAGTCCCTGCTGCTGACGTTCCTGGGCGACCAGGTGCTCGGGCGGGACGTCTGCGTGTACTCGGGCAGCGTGATCGACGTCTTCGAGCGCGCCGGAGTCGGCGAGCAGGCGACCCGATCGACCCTGACCCGGATGGCCAACCGGGGACTGCTGCGCCGCCAGCGCGAGGGCCGCAGGATGTACTTCGGCCTGACCGAGCACTCGATCGCGGTGCTGCGGGACGGCGAGCACCGCGTCTGGCAGACCGGCGCCGTCAACCGGCACTGGGACGGCACCTGGACCCTGCTCGGCTTCTCCCTCCCCGAGTCCTGGCAGCGTCAGCGCCACGATCTGCGCTCCAAACTGACGTGGAGCGGCTTCGGCCCGCTGTTCAGCGGTCTGTGGATCGCGCCGGGCGAGATCGACGTCTCGGAGCTGGTGTCCGAGCTGGGCCTCGCCGCCCATGTGAAGGTCTTCCGGGCGCACGCCGACGCCGGCATGGACATCGGCGCCATGATCGAGGACACCTGGGATCTGTCCGAACTGGCCGCGGGTTACGAGGAGTTCGTGCGCCGCTGGGAGACCTGGGAGAGCCGGCTGCCGGACGCCGACGACGCCCTGGCCCTGCGGCTGCGGCTGCAGGCCGAGTGGCTGCGGATCATCCGCCGCGACCCGCGCCTCCCGGTCAAGCATCTGCCGGACGACTGGCCGGCGGAACGGGCCGAGAAGACGTTCCGGGCGGTGCACGAGCGGCTCACGCCACTCGCGCGGGAAGCCTCGGAGCGCCTTCTCGACCTGGTGCCGGTACGCCCGGATCAGGCGTAGAAGCGCGACAGGCTCTGCAGCACGGCCGCGGGCTTCGCGCCGCCCTCGATCTCGATCGTGCCGTCCACGGTGATCTGCACTCCGCCCGGCACCTCCTCGACCTCCGCGAGCTTCCCGACCAGGCGGATGCGGGAGCCGACCTTCACCGGCGACGGGAAACGGACCTTGTTCAGGCCGTAGTTGACCTTCGTGGTGACGCCCTGGACGTCCAGGAGTTCGGTGAACAGCGGGATGAAGAGGGAGAGGGTGAGGTAGCCGTGGGCGATCGGGGCGCCGAAGGGGCCCGCTGCGGCCTTCTCAGGGTCCACGTGGATCCACTGGTGGTCGCCGGTGGCGTCGGCGAAGGTGTTGATGCGCTCCTGGGTGACCTCGATCCATTCGCTGGTGCCCAGATCGCTGCCCGCGAGCTTCTTCAGTTCGTCGATGCCGTTGACGGTGACGCTCATGAAACTGTCCTTCAAGTAGTCAGGAAATGGTCAGGAGTCGGTGCCGTAGCGCTTGCGCACGCGGGACTTGAGGAGCTTCCCGGAGGCGGTGCGCGGGAGGTCGTCCGCGAGCACCAGCGACTTCGGGATCTTGTACTTGGCGAGGCGGCCCGACAGCGAGGCCAGCACCTCGTCGGGATCCACGGAGGCGCCCTCGCGCGGGACGACGACCGCGCGCGGCACCTCGCCCCACTTGTCGTCCGGCACGCCGATGACCGCGACCTCGACGATGTCCGGATGGGAGAGGAGCAGGTCCTCGATCTCGGCGGGGTAGATGTTCTCTCCCCCGGAGATGATCATGTCCTTGATGCGGTCGACGATGTGGACGTACCCGTCCTCGTCGACGCGCGCCGCGTCCCCGCTGCGGAACCAGCCGTCGGCGAAGGCGGCGGCCGTCTCCTCGGGCAGCCCCCAGTAGCCGGGCATGACGTGCGGCCCTCGGACGACGACCTCGCCGGTCTCGTCGAGGTCGACGGCGGTGAAGTCCGGCCGTACGACGCGTACATCGCTGAAGAAGTGCTGCACGCCCGCCGAACCCGCCTTGCTGATCGCGTGTTCGGCGTCCAGGAACAGGGTGCCGGGGGACGCCTCCGTCATGCCGTAGCCCTGGAGGAAGGTGAGCCCGCGCTCCTGGTAGGCGGCGATCAGCGGCGTCGACACCGGGGAGCCGCCGCAGGTCAGGATCCGCAGGGAGGACAGATCCGCGCCCGCCCAGCGGGGGTGCCGGGCCACCTGCTCGAACATCGTCGGCACCCCGAACATGAAGGTGATCCGGTGCTGTTCGATCAGGTCGAAGGTGGCGTTCGGGTCGAAGGCCTCGACCAGGACGCAGGTGCCGCCCTTGAGCAGGACCGGCAGCGTCAGCATGTTCAGGCCGGCCGTGTGGAACAACGGCGCGGAGACCAGGGCGCGTTCGTCGGCGATCAGGTCGGTGTCGACGAGGACGTTGATCGCGTTCCAGGTCAGGTTGCCGTGGGTGAGCATCGCGCCCTTGGGGCGGCCGGTCGTTCCCGAGGTGTACATGATGATGCAGGTGTCGTCGGGGACGACCGGCTCGTCGACGGGCTCGGCGGAGGCCGAGGCCAGCGCCTCCTCGTACTCGGCGCCCACCTCGACGTACGCCCGCACGTCGGTACTGCCCGGCAGCCCGGCGACGAGCCCGGCGTGCGAGGAGCCGTAGACGAGCGCCTTCGCCCCGGAGTCGGCGAGCTGGAAGGCGATCTCCGGGCCCGCGAGGCGGGTGTTGAGGGGGACGAAGACCGCACCGAGCGTGCCCGCCGCGAACAGGGTCTCCAGGTAGGAGGGGTGGTTGGGGCCGAGGTAGGCGATGCGGTCGCCGCGCCGCACGCCCCGGGCGCGCAGGGCGTGGGCGAGGCGGGTGGTGCGGTCGTACAGCTGCGCGTACGTGAGCGAGGTGCCGCCGTGGATCAGGGCGGAGCGGTGCGGAGTCTTGCGGGCCCGGCGTGCGGGCCACGACCCCAGTCCCTCATTGCGCATCTACGGCCCCTTAAGGCTTGGTCAGCCCGAGCAGACGGGCGGCGTTCTCCTTGAGGATCTTCGGCTTGACCTCGTCCTTGATCGACAACTTCTCGAAGTCGGCCAGCCAGCGGTCCGGGGTGAGAACGGGGAAGTCGGAGCCGAAGAGGACCTTGTCCTTCAGCAGAGTGTTGGCGTACTGCACGAGCTGCGGCGGGAAGTACTTCGGTGACCAGCCGGACAGGTCGATGTGCACGCCCGGCTTGTGCGTGGCGACGGCGAGGGCCTCGTCCTGCCAGGGGAAGGACGGGTGCGCCAGGATGATCTTGAGGTGCGGGAAGTCGGCGGCCACGTCGTCCACGTGGAGGGGGTTGGAGTACTTCAGGCGGATGCCGCCCCCGCCCGGGACTCCGGCGCCGATGCCGGTCTGGCCGGTGTGGAAGAGAGCGATCGTGCCGGTCTCCTCGATCACCTCGTAGAGGTCGTAGGCCACCGAGCGGTCGTTGGGGAAGAAGCCCTGGATGCTCGGGTGGAACTTGAAGCCCTTCACGCCGTACTCCTCGACCAGGCGGCGGGCCTGCTTCACGCCCGCCTTCCCCCGGAAGGGGTCGATGGAGGCGAAGGGGATGAGGACGTCGGAGTTGGCGGCCGCGGCCTCGGCGACCTCCTCGTTCGGGACGGGCGCGGTGCCGGTCGCGGACTCGGCGTCGACCGTGAAGATCACGGCGGCCATCTTCCGCTCCCGGTAGTACGCGGCCGTCTCCTCCAGGGTGGGCTTCCGCTTGCCCTCGACCTTGAAGTAGGCCGAGGAGGCGTCGTGCAGGTCGTCGTCCAGGGAGGAGTGCCCCTTGGAGGAGACCTCCGCGTGGGTGTGGACGTCGATCGCGACGAGGTCGTCGACGTTCATGGAGGGAGCCATCACGCCTCCGGGAAGTTGGGCGCCGGGATGCCGACCGACTGGAGCTCTGCCCCCACGGACGTCGGGAAGACGTCGGCCAGGGAGTCGGGGGTCCAGCCGCCGTCCGCGTACGCAGCCTTGATCTCCTGCGGATGCGACCAGAGTGCCACCTTGTCGCCGCCGATGCCGATGGCCTGGCCGGTGATGCCGCGGGCGGCCTCCGAGGCGAGGAAGGGAACGAGGGCGGCGCAGTCCTCGGGGGTGCCGAAGCCCTCGCCCTTGCGCAGGAAGTCCGGGAAGGGCTGTCCGTTCTTCAGCGCCTCCACGTACGGGGCGAAGGCGGGGATGGTCTCGGTCATCGCGGTCGCCGCGACCGGCACGATCGCGTTGACGGTGATGTTCGCGCGGCCCAGCTCCATCGACCAGGTGCGGGCGAACGCGGCGATGCCGGCCTTGGCGGCGGCGTAGTTCGTCTGACCGAAGTTGCCGCGCTGGCCGGCCGGCGAGCCGACCAGGATCAGGGTGCCGCCCTCGCCCTGCTCGCGCATCCGGACGGCGGCGGCGCGGGCGCAGGTGAAGGTGCCCTTGAGGTGGGTGGTGATCACCGCGTCGAAATCGTCGTCGGTCATCTTCCACAGCACCTTGTCGCGCAGGATGCCGGCGTTGGTGACGAGGATGTCCAGGCGTCCGAACTCCTCGACCGCGCGGCCGACCAGCCGCTCGGCGGCCTCGGTCGTCCCGACCGGTACCACCTCGGCGACGGCGGTGCCGCCGGCCTCGGTGATGGACTTCACGGCCGCCTCGGCCACGGCCTCGTCGACGTCGTTGACGACCACGGAGGCGCCGCGGGCGGCCAGGGCGTGCGCGTAGGCGAGGCCGAGGCCCCGGCCACTGCCGGTGACGACGGCGACCTTGCCGGTGAGATCGATGCTGGACACGGGTGGAGTCCCTTCACATGGGGTGCGGTCACGCAGGGTGCGCCGGCACGAGGTGCGGTCACACGAGGTGTCGTGACGAGCACCTGGGTGCGGCTACGAGATCGAAGCTAAGAGCAATAATTGTTGACGTCAATAGTTGTTGGAGACCTCAGGGTGCGACATGCTGGAATGCGTACCGAGAGAACGCCCCCTGCGGGGCCGAGACCAGGGAGCCCGCCATCACCCGCCAGCACGCCGAGAACGCAGCCTCGATCGACGCGGACGAGCCATGGATGCGCGGCCTGCACGCGGACACGGGCTATCTGCTCTACCGCCTCGGCATCCGCTCCGGACAACTGTTCAACGCCTCCCTGCAGGAGTCGGGACTGCGCCTGCGCCACTACGCGGTCCTGCGCTTCCTCGCCACCTCCGAGGGCGCCCTGCAGCGCGAGCTCAGCGCCCGGCTCGGCTATGACCCGAGCGCGATCGTCGGCCTGGTCGACGACCTGGAGAAGCTCGGCTTCGCCGAGCGCCGCCTCTCCCCCGACGACCGCCGCAGCCGCATCGTCGCCCTGACCGCGGACGGCCGCGCCTTCCTTCAGGGCAGCGACGAGGCGGGGCTGCGCGTGACGAACGACCTCCTGGCCCCGCTGGACCCGGCCGAGCGGGAGACGCTGCACGCCCTGTTGCTGCGGATCACGGAAGACGGACCCGGCTAGTACCCCGACAGGACCAGTGTTGTGCGATTCATTGACGCCCGATGGATAAGTGCCTAACTTCACCGTGGTTTCGTCCCGCACCCCCCACCGGAAGGGACCCCCGTTGAAAATCCGCATCTGCCTCACCGCGCTCACCCTCACCCTGAGCGCGGCCGCCGCCGTGCCCGCGCAAGCGGCCGGCGACACCCACATCGAGGGCCAACTCCCCTCGGGCGCCGCATACTTGATGGACGTACCCGCAGGCTGGAACGGCACCGTGCTGCTCTACAGCCACGGCTACAGTGCCGTCGGCTGGCCCAACCCGGCGCAGGACTCCCCCAGCTCCACCGCCCGCGACAAGCTGCTGGCCGAGGGCTACGCCCTCATCGGCTCGTCCTACGCCACCAACGGCTGGGCGGTGACGGACGCGGTCCCCGACCAGCTCGCCACCCTGGATCTGTTCACGGAGAAGTTCGGCACGGCCCGGCGGACGCTCGCCTGGGGCACGTCGTACGGCGGGCTCGTCACGACGACCCTCGCCGAGCGGCACCCCGACCGCTTCGACGGATCGCTGTCGATGTGCGGGCTGGTGCAGGGCGGCGTCGCCAACTGGAACAGCACCCTCGACCCGGTGTTCGCCCTGAAGACCCTGCTCGCGCCCGGCGAGAAGATCCCGCTCACCGGATTCGCCGACCAGTCGGCCGCCGTCGCCGCCGCGAACACGCTCGGCTCGAAGACCACCGCCGCCCAGAAGTCCCCCGAGGGCCGCGCCCGTATCGCGCTCGCCGCCGCCCTGCACAACATCCCCGGCTACAACGACGCCACCCAGACGAAGCCGGGCCCGACCGACTGGGACGGCCAGGAGGCAAACCAGTACACGGCCGTCACCGGGCTGGTGCAGCTGCCCGCGTTCAGCTGGCGGCAGGAGGCGGAGAGCCGGGCGGGCGGCAACACGGCCTGGAACACCGGCGTCGACTACACCGCGATGCTGCGCCGGTCCCCGCTGTACAAAGAGGTGAGCGAGCTCTACAAGGAGGCGGGACTGTCCTTGCGCACCGACCTCACGGCACTGAACCGTGCACCTCGGATCAAGGCCGACCCCGCGGCCGTGCGGTGGATGCGGCACACCAGCGTCCTCACCGGCCGGCTCACCGACCCCCAGCTCGACATCCACACCACCGGCGACGCCCTGATCCCCGTCCAGGCCGAGAGCGCCTACCGCCGGGCCGCCACCGCGGCCGGCGCGGGGCGGCTGCTCAGCCAGGCGTACGTCGACGGGCCCGGGCACTGCGCCTTCACCGCCGGCGAGATACTCGGCGCCCTGCACACCCTGGAGCACCGGCTGGACACGGGCCGCTGGGACACCTCACCCGAGACCCTCAACTCCCGTGCCGCGCGGGAGGACGCGACGACCGAGCCGCGCTACGTGACCTACCAGCCGGCCGACTACCCCCGCCCGTACGACCTCGCCCACCCGGGAGACACCCGGCCATGAGCCTGCGCTCCGCGCCCGAACGGCTGCTGTCCGTGCTCGCCGCTTTCGACCACGAGCACCCGGCACTGTCCTTGACGGACATCAGCCGACGGGCCGGGCTGACCCTCACCACCGCGCACCGGCTCGTGGCCGCCCTGACCGACTGGGGCGCCCTGGAGCGGGACGAGTCCGGCGTCTACCACGTCGGGCTCAGGCTGTGGGAGGTGGCGGCGCTCGCCCCGCGCGGGCTCGCGCTGCGGCAGATCGCCCTGCCGTATCTGGAGGACCTGTACGAGGCGACCCACGAGAACGTGCAGTTGGCGGTGCGGGACGGCGACGAGGTCGTCTACATCGAGTGGCTCTCCGGTCGCAGCGCCGTCGGCGTGCACATCCGCGTCGGCGCGCGCTGGCCGCTGCACGCCACCGGGGTCGGGCTCGCGCTGCTGGCGCACTGCGGTCCGGAGTTCCAGGAGGAGTACTGCCTGGGCGGCCCCCTCACCTCCTTCACCCCGTACACCGTCACCGAACCGGTGCGGCTGCGCCGGGTGCTGGCCGAGGTACGGCGCACGGGAGTCGCGGTGAGCAGCCGCCAAGTCACCGACGACGCCCTGTCGGTGGCCGCACCGGTGCGCGGGCCGGGCGGCGCGGTCCTCGCCGCGGTGTCGGTGGTCGTACCGCAGGCCGACGCGCAGGTACCGGCGTTGATACCGGCGGTCCGGCTCGCGGCACTCGGCATCTCGCGGGCACTGGGCTGGCGACCGGCCAAGGAACCGTAGGAACCGGTCCGCGGCACGGGCTCCCCCGCTCCCGTCACCCGTTGCCGCCGGCCCGAACCGGCTCGGCTGCGCCCCGCCGACCGGCCCCGGATATCCCTCTCACCGGCGAGGCCCCGCCCGCACACCCGTCGTGATACTGGAACGGCCCCTGCCCCGAGGAGCCGCCCATGTCCCCGCAGTCCTGGTACACGCCGTCCTGGTACGCGCAGGCCGCCGCCCGCCTGCGTACGGCGAATCCGTACGCCGTCGACACCGCCCTCGCCGCGCTCGTGCTGTTCGCGGTCTCGCTGCAGTGGATCTTCCCCGACGAGGGGGACGACCCGCTCACCTGGCAGGGCTGGCTCCTCGGGGCCGCCACGGCGGTGCCGCTGGTGTGGCGGCGGCGGGCGCCGTTCGCGACCGCCTGGGCCGTGTCGGCGGCCACGCCCGCGATGGCCGTCTACCACGCGCCCCCGCCCGACGTGATGTACGGCGGCCTCGTCGTCCTCTACACCATGGCCGCCCGGGGCCTGCCCTGGCAGCGCCACGTGATGCTGGCGGGCTGGGCGGTCGGGGTCACCGTCACCATGCACCACAAGGAGGACGCCCGGCCCTTCGAGTACGCCTTCCATCTGCTGTGCATCGCCTGCGCCTACGCGCTCGGCCGGGTCGCCCGCGTCCAGCGCGCCTACACCGCGGAGTTGGAGGACCGGGCCCGGCGCCTGGAGCGGGAGCGCGCCGCGGACACCGCGCGCGCCATCGCCCAGGAACGCGCCCGGATCGCCCGGGACATGCACGACATCCTCGCCCACGCGGTGAGCCTCATGGTCGTCCAGGCGGAGGCCGGACCCGTCGTGCTGCGCAGCGATCCGGAGCGCGCGGAGGCCTCCTTCGACGCGATCGCCGGGGCCGGGCGGGACGCGATGTCAGCGAGCACACGGTGAAGACCCACGTCAGCAACGTGCTGAGCAAGCTGGGTCTGCGGGACCGCGTCCAGGCGGTGATCTGCGCCTACGAGACGGGACTGGTGACGCCCGGACCCGCCTAGGGTCTGTCGCGATTCAGTCGCCGAGTTCCTCGAAGAGTGTCAGCTGGAGTGCGCCCGGCGCCTCCAGGCGGGAGTTGAGGGAGTTCCACGGCGTGCGGGTCGGCTGGGCGAGCACCTCGGCGCCGGCGGCGGCCAGCCGTGCCGTGGCGGCGGTGGAGTCGTCGACCTGGAAGGCGACCCGGATGTGGCCGGCGACCCGGTGCCCCACCTCGACCTCGTCGATGAAGTCGGCGTGGTTCGGGTCGGTGAGCTCCAGGGTGGCCCTGCCCGCCTCCAGGATGGTGACCCGGCCGTCGGGTGAGGAGAAGGCGGCCCGCTCGGGCAGGCCGAGGACATCGCGGTAGAAGCGCAGTGCCGCGTCGTAGTCGGGCGCCGTGACGACGAGGCGTAGCTCACGGACGGCTGGTTCCTCGGACATGGCGCTCCCCGGAGATCGCGGATACCTGTCTATCCCAACCTCCGCACCGGCGGGAGGATTCCCGTCGCCGCCGCCTCCCCCGCGGGAGTGAGCCGCCCTCTTCTCTCCCCCGTACGGCTGAGGACCGGAAACCGCTCCCTCCGGCGATCCGCCCACACCCCCCGCGCCGCGAGCCTGAAGGACGAGGTCGACCGACCACTCGTTCACACCACCGTCTCTCCCGACCAGCCACAACGGACCCGCAGACGAACGACACGACACACATCCCGCCCCCGCGGCAAGACCCACAGCCCGACCCGCATCCGGCGGTGCCCCCTCAAGGGGCGCGGGGAACTGCGCGACCAGCCACAACGGACCCGCAGGCAAGCGACAACGCAACCCACCAAGCGCTCAGGCCGACAGGCCGGCCCGCATCCGGCGATCCCGCGGCGCCTCCTTGCGGTCCAGGCGAGTGTCCAGCAGCCGACGAGCCGCGTCGCATCGGCCCCCCGACACCAGGGCGTACAGCAGCGTCTCCTCGACCACCTCCCGCTGGGCCGCACTGCCGCCCACCCGGCACAGCACCGGCAGCAGCGCGTCGAGCCCACGCGCCGCCTCGTGGAAACGCTCCTCGACCAGCGCGACGAACGCCTCACACAAGGGCACGATGACCTCCCGCTGCACCTCGTCGGCACCGGAGGCGTGGTCGCGCAGCCGGTGCAGGGCCGGCAGATCCCCCGCGGCGGCCAGGGCGACGGCGGCGTGCAGGGCGGTGAAGGCGGTCGCCGGCCGTTCCAGTACGTCGCGCGCGACGGTGTCCAGGACGTCCGCGGCGGGCAGTTCGCCCCGCCAGCTGTCGCTCAGCCGGGCCCGCCACAGCAGCGACCCCGAGTCGACCAGCGCCCGCACGCCGGTCACCACCCGCCCCGGCGCGAGCTGGGCGAACCACCGCCTGCGCACCGCCGCCGGGTCGTCCAGGGCGAGTTCGTGCAGGGCGATGTGCCAGGAGAAGTGGGCTCGGTGCACCGCGCCCCGGCCCTGCCCGGCCACCCAGCCATCCAGCCAGTCCCGGCCCGCCTGGTGCGCGCCGGACTCGTAGTGGACGTGGGCGAGCGCGTGCACGGCATGCCCGGAGGCGGGCTCGACCGCGAGGGCGCGGTGGGCGAGTTCGCCGGCCTCGTGCAGCCGGCCCTGCTCCTGCCGGAGGAAGGCCAGCAGCGAGGTGTGGAACCAGTGGCCGTCGTGGGCCGCGGACGTCCGCTCGACCAGCCGCAGGGCCTGGTCGCCGTCGAGGTCGGAGACTCCGGAGAAGGCGATGGTCGGTACGGCGGCGGCGAGCGCGAGCGCATCGCCCGGGTGCGCGTCGAGGTGTCGTACGAGGGCCCCGCCACCCCCGTCGGCACAGTCGCCGTGCACCCGGCGCGTGACCACGTCCACGAAGGACCGCTCCCGCTCGTCGGCCCGTTCGAGGGCGGACCGCTGGGCCTCGGCGAGAGCACGCGGTACGTCGACGTCGGCGCCGCACTCGTGGCCGAGCAGGGCGAGGGCGGCATGGCCGAGGGCGAACCCGGGGTCGAGGGCGACCGCGCGGGCGAAGGCGTCGTCGGCGCCGGCCCGGACCTTGAGGACCCGGTCGAGGCCGCTGCGGTAGGCGGCGGCCGCCTCGGCGTGGGTGCTCAGAGGAAGGCCGTGTCCGTCGACGGGACGACGGGAGGGGCGGGGTGCGGGCCTCAGCGGGGCGAGCAACTGCCGTGCCAGGGCGGCCGCTTGGACGCGGATCTCGGGGATCGCGGTCGTCTCCCACAGTTCGCCTCGGCGCGGGGCGCCCAGCGTGAACAGCGGGCGACCGGCGCGCCCTTCGGCGTCCAGCAGCCGCCCGTCACGGGTGGCCACTCCCATGCCGAGCGGGCCGGGCGCGGCGGCACCGGAGGTGAGCAGTGAGCGCCACAGGGGATCGTCGAAGCGACGCCCCGGCCCCGTACAGTCGATCACCCAGCCGACGTGCAGGGTCCGGCCGTTGGAGAGCGTGACCGCGAGCGAGCCGTCGTGTTCCACCGCGTCCGTCACCGTGCCCCTGTGGACGCTGAGCCGGCGTGCCGTACGGGCCCGGGAGACGGACTCGGCGGTGGCGGGGGCCATGCGATGGCGGTGGGTGTTCCACAGGGCGCCCTCGCGGGCGACGAACTCGGCGCGGTCCTCGGGGGTGAGGCTGTGCCACAGGCGGGTGGTGTGCGGGCGCAGGCTGTCGAGGGCGGGGCGCCAGTCGCCGTGGGTGCGTACGGAGCGGCTGATGTGGCGGTAGACGGCCCTGCGCAGTCGGTCCAGCGAGGTGTCGTCGAGGTCCTCGGGCGGGCTCATCGGGCCGGCCGGGGTGAGGGCGTGCGGCTGGGGCAGCAGGCCGCTGCGGGAGAGGGCGTGGACGGTGCGGCCGGGGCGGTCCAGGGTGAGGGCGAGGTCGACGGCGGTCAGACCGGTGCCGACGAGGAGTACGTCGGCGGTGTCGGAACGCGGGCCGTCGAGGGCACCCGTGCTCCAGGGCGCGGCGACGAAGCGGGTCGAGGTGCGCAGGGCGGGCGGGGCCCAGCCGGCGGAGGGAGCCGCGGGGCCGGTGGCCAGGACGGCGCTGTGGGCGGTCAGGTGTCCCCCGTCGGCGAGGTGGAGGTCCACCCGGCCGTCGGGGGTGTCGGTACAGCTCTCGGCGCGGGTGCGCAGCCGTCGTACGGAGACCGTCCCCTGGGCCCGGACGATGGCCTGCGCGAGGGTGTCGGCGAGGTAGGCGCCGTAGCGGTAGCGGGTGGCGAAGTCGGCCGCGGTGACGGTCGGTTCGCCGTGCTGGCACAGCCAGCGGGTGAAGTGGCCGGGGTCGTCGGGGTAGCAACTCATGCCGCCCGCAGGCACGTTGAGGCGGTGGCGTGGGTCGCGTGTCGTGTACGCGGTGCCGCGGCCCGCTTCCGGTGACGGGTCGAGCAGGACCAGGTCGAGCGGTGTCCGGCGGCGCGTCGCCGTCTCGCAGAGCTGGACGGCGGTCAGAGTGCCCGCCGCGCCCGCTCCGACGACGGCCACGGTGTGCGGCTCGCGGACTTCGGTCACGTATACCTCCGGCGATGGTCGGTCGTTCGCAGTTTTCGAACTGTTCCGACCGGGAGGTGGGGAAGCCATGCCGTGGCGGGGATCTCAGCGGATACTCAGGGCCCCGGTCGGGCCGCTCATACTCTGTTCACAAACCCTGGGGCCGGGACAACCGTGGTTTCGGGCCTTCTCAGCGCGAGTCCTCACAGGAATCTCAGGAACCGGCCCTGGCGCGAACGACACCTCGGTGGACGGCTACACGTTCTACGACAGCTCGATGCTCGGTGATGTGGTCAAGGTCAGGAACTCGGGCGAGAAGACCGTCGATCCGGCCAACGGCCTCAACGGCTGGAACCTGTCGTGGGCGGAGTGGCGGGCGGGGAGTGCGGTCGGCTCATGGGGCAGCTCATAAGGCGGCACAAACGTCGTTCATGGGGTGAACCCACCTGCGCGGGAAGGACTTTCCTTGCTTTAACTCTTGACGGCCGGAGTGGCCGGGAGCACATTGGGCCCACGTTGAGAGCGCTCTCAAATGCGCAGGCACCCCCGCAGCCCATCACTCCGTACCCGAGAGGCACCCCCCTATGAGTGCAACTTCCGGCATACCCAGACGGCGACGCGCACTCATCGCCGTACTCAGCACGCTCGGCCTGGCGGCGGTGCTCGCCACGACCGCCACCCAGTCCGCCGACGCCTCCGCGCCCACGCCCCCGTCGGGCTGGACCCAGACCTTCCTCGACGACTTCAACGGCGCCGCGGGCAACGGCGTGAACACCTCCAACTGGCAGTACGACACCGGGACCTCGTATCCGGGCGGCCCCGCCAACTGGGGCACCGGCGAGGTCGAGACGATGACGAACAGCACCGGCAACGTCTCCCTCGACGGCAACGGCAACCTCCGCATCACCCCGCTGCGCGACTCGGCCGGCCGCTGGACCTCGGGCCGTATCGAGACCACCCGTACCGACTTCCAGCCCCCGGCCGGCGGCAAGCTGCGCGTCGAGGCCCGGATCCAGATGCCCAACGTCACGGGCACCGCCGCCGAGGGCTACTGGCCGGCGTTCTGGGCGCTGGGTGCCCCCTACCGCGGCAACTACCAGAACTGGCCGGGCGTGGGCGAGTTGGACGTGATGGAGAACGTCCAGGGCCTGAACAAGGTCTGGGCGACGATGCACTGCGGCACGAACCCCGGCGGCCCGTGCAACGAGACGACGGGCATCGGCAACTCCGTCGCCTGCCCGGGCACCACGTGCCAGTCGGGCTTCCACACCTACAGCATGGAGTGGGACCGCTCGGTGAGCCCGGAGGCGATCCGCTTCTACGTCGACGGCGTCAACTACCACACGGTCACGGCGAATCAGGTCGACGCGACGACCTGGGCCAACGCGACCAACCACGGCTACTTCCTCATCCTGAACGTGGCGATGGGCGGCGCCTTCCCCGACGCGCTCGGCGGTGGCCTGGACGGCGACACCCAGTCGGGCCACCCGATGGTCGTCGACTACGTCCAGGTGTTGTCGGCCACCGGAAGCGGCACCACGCCCCCGCCGACCGGCAACCGTGACGCCTACAGCACCATCCAGGCCGAGTCGTACGACAGCCAGTCCGGCACCAGCGCGGAGACCACCGCCGACACCGGCGGCGGCCAGGACATCGGCTCCCTGGCCAACGGCGACTGGGCCCTCTACAAGGGCGTCGACTTCGGCTCCACGGCGGCCACCCAGTTCCACGCGCGCGTGGCGAGCGGCGCCGGCTCCGGCGTGAGCGGCCTGGTCGAGGTCCGCCTGGACAGCCGGACCAGCACGCCCATCGGCAGCTTCTCCCTCGCCAACACCGGAGGCTGGCAGACCTGGAGGACGGTCCCGGCCAACATCAGTTCGGTGACCGGCACACACGACGTCTATCTGACCTTCACCAGCGGCCAGCCGGCGGACTTCGTGAACGTGAACTGGTTCGACTTCGGGCACTGACCGACGCGTTGACGTCGCCCCGCGAGACCGGTCGGCCTCGCGGGGCATCGGCAGGTCGTGGCCCGCCTCGCCCCGCCCCGGCCCGTCACCCCAGATAGGCCGGGGCGAGGGCGGAGGTCATCAGGCGGCGGGCCGTGCCGGTGCCGTCGGCGGGGACGGTCCACAGGTCCGAGCCGTAGTCGCCGGGGAGGGCGTAGACGAGGGTGGAGTCGTCGGACCACAGGGCCTGGTCGTCGATGTTGCGCGACTCGGCGGTCACGGTCTCCTTCATGGTCCGCAGGTTCAGGACGTACAGCCGCCAAGGGGCGTCGGGGGAAGCTCCCTTGACGCGTTTCTTGTACGCGATCCGGGTGCCGTCGGGTGAGAGGGAGGGGCATTCGACGTTGCGGTGCAGGGTGGTGAGGGTGCGTGCGGTGACGTCGCCCCGGACCAGGTAGGTCTGGCCGCCGGTCGCCAAGGTGGCGTAGAAGCGGTTGTCGTCGGCGAAGGTGACACCCCAGACGTTGGTGTCCGCGGCGTGGTAGGACCGGCCGTCCTTGACGACGCGGAAGGTCTCCAGGTTGTCGTCGACGGCCCAGGTGCGGGTGTCGACGATGGCGGTTCGGGTGGAGAAGTTGGTGCCGGCGTACGAGTCTCCGCTGACGAAGACCGTCCAGGCGGCCATGTGGCCGGAGGGCGAGACCCGGGCCCGGGTGGGGATTCCGGCTGCCGGGAAGCTGTGCCGCTTGTGCAGGTGCGTGTCGAGCACCACCGCGCGGTAGGTGTCCTCCAGGGGGCCGTGCACGGACTGCAGGCAGATGCCGGTGCCGGCTGCCGCGTGGAAGCGCAGGCACTTGACGCCGGACACGGTGCGCGGGCCCCGCGGATCGTCGGCGGGCACCGTGGCGATCTCGTCGCGGTGCGGGCCCCAGGCCAGATTGCGCACCAGCAGGCGGCGTTGAGCCGTCGGCCGGAGCGAGACGGTGCCGGCCCGCACGGTCGGACCGTCCGCCTGCTGCTGGTCCTTGATGCCCGACCGGTGGGCGGCGTACAGCACGGAGCCGGTGCCGACCGCGCCGAGCAGGACGACGGCGGCCAGCAGGATCACCAGGCGGGTTGTTCGGGTCATGCGGGCACCTCATCGGCGGTTGCGGGCGCCTCATCGGCGGTACGGAGGACGAACGAGGCCACGACGGCGCTGACGGCCAGTGCGGCGGCGGTGACGGCGAGCGCGCTCCGACCGCCCCACAGGCTCCAGGCCGCACCGAAGGCGAGGGAGCAGGCGAACCGGGCCAGCGCCTGCCCGGTGCCCACCAACGCCTGCCCGGCACCCTGGTGTTGTGCCGGAACAGCCCCCGCGGTGGCCGCAGCGAGCACTCCGTCGGTGGCCGCGTAGAAGGTGCCGTGCAGGACGAGGACGGCGACCACGGCGGGGACGCCGTGCCACGGGGAGAGCACCAGGCCGTAGCCGAGCAGCAGGACGCCGTGGCCGGCCAGGAAGAGGCGGCGGCGGTTGACGCGGTCGGCCAGGGCGCCGAGCGGGACGGCCAGCAGCAGGAAGAAGGCGGCCGTGCCCAACGGCAGCAGCGGGAACAGGTGGGCGGGCAGGTCGCTTTCGCGCTGGAGCAGCAGATACAGGAAGGAGTCGCTCACGGTGGTCAGGCCGAGCAGGGTCGCGCACACCGTGAGCCGGCGCAGCTGCGGGCGGTGCAGCAGCGCGAGCGCGTCCCGCAGTGTCGGCCGGGGGCCGGGCTCGGGCGGCCGTACGGCATCGGCGGGGGCGACGATGCGGCGGGGCACGAACAGCACCAGGACCAGGACGCCGAGTACGGCGACGCAGCCGCTGACCGCGAAGACCGCGTCATAACCGTCGACGGTGGCGCGCAGGACGGCGAAGGCGACGAGCGGGCCGAGCAGCGCACCGGTGGTGTCCATGGCGCGGTGCACCCCGAACGCCCGTCCCCGGTGCTCGGGTTCGGTGGCCAGGGAGATCATCGCGTCCCGGGGTGCGGTGCGCAGGCCCTTGCCGGTGCGGTCGGCCGCGAGCACGGCGCTGATCACGGGGAGGGTGTGGGCGAGCAGCAGCAGTGGCTTGCACAGCGCCGACAGGCCGTAGCCGACGCCGGCCACGATCTTGTGTCGGCGGCCTCCCCGGTCGGCGAGGTGACCGCCGGCCAGCCTGACCAGGGCGCCGACGCCGTTGTTGATGCCGTCGAGGAGACCGAACCCGAGCGGCGACAGACCGAGGCCCGCGACCACGTAGAGCGGAAGCACGGCCGTGACCATCTCCGAGGAGATGTCCGTGATCAGGCTGACCGCGCCCAGGGCCAGCACGGTGGCGGGCACGGCGGCCGGCCGCCGCCCCGGACGGGAGTCCGGGGCGACGGCGGCCTTGGTGCTGCGGGAGTCCGCGAGATACACGGGCGTCAGTTCCAGATGCCGCTGATGTCGGAGGCGGAGGCGGCGTTGCCCGCGTGCGCGCTCAGACCGGCCAGGTCCTCCACGGTCCGCAGGACGTTGTAGTGGTTGTAGGTGGTCGCGCTGGAGCTGCCGGGCGTGACGTGCTGCCCGTAGAAGAGAGTGGGGATGCGGTTGCCGGACTGCTTGTTGTCCTCGTCGAAGGTGACGGCGAGGATGCTGTTGTGGGTCTGGGCCCAGGTGGCGTACGCGCCCAGGTTGTCCTTGATCCAGGTGTCGCCCGTGGAGACCGAGCAGTCGTGCATGTCACTGCACAGGTTCGGGGTGACGAAGGAGACCTTGGGCAGGGTCGTGTAGTCGGTCGGGAACTGCGCGAAGGTCATCGCGGTGTTGGTCGGCACGTTGGAGAAGCCGAACCAAGGGTTGTGCTTCTGCGCGTAGTTGCCGCTGCTGCAGGTCGTCGAACCCTGGCTGGGCAGCGACTCGTTGTAGCTCTTCCAGCTCTTGCCGGCGGCGATCAGCTCGGAGGCGAGGTTGGGTGCGGAGATGGATCCGACACCCACACAACTGTCGTCGGTGCGGCCCTGGTTGGAGCCCGAGAACAGCATGTAGTAGTTCGGCTCACTGGGGTGGGTGAGACCGTAGGACTGCGTGAGGTTCGCGCCACCCGCCTTGAGGGTGTTGTTGAGGTACGGGGCGCTGGAGCTGCCGATCACCTGCGAATAGGCGTGGTTCTCCATCACCACGACCACCACGTGGTCGGGGGTCGGGAGAGCGGCTGCCTGAGCCGTGGAGGCCGTGACGGTCCACAGCCCGATCGACGTGGCGGTGAGGGCGACGGCCCCGGCGAGAGCGGTGAGGGAACGGCTGTTGCGCTTGGGTGCCTTGACGGCGGTCATAACTGTCCTCCGGACAGAGGTGACGGACGCGCGGGGGGAGGCGCCGTAACGCTAGAGGTTCTTTACCCGCCTCTGAGTGAAGGCCAGACGAACCGTTGGGCCCACCAGGCAAAGATCACGTCATGCACAGCCCATGCACAGCAAAGGACGCGTCGGGCACGCACCGACCCGTCGTCGGTACCGGCGCACTCCGTCAGCGCAGCTCCGCCCGGAACGCCGCCGGTGTCAACTCCGTGTGCTGCTGGAAGAACTTGGAGAAGTTCGCGGCGTCCGGGAAGCCGATCGCGGCGCCGACGCGGCCGATCGGCATGTCGGTGTGGGCCAGGAGGCGCTTGGCCTCCAGGACGACCCGTTTGTCGATGAAGCCCTTGGGGGTCTCGCCGGTGGCGGCGCGGACCGCGCGGACGAGGGTGCGGCGGGAGTACCCGAGGGAGTCGGCGTAGGCGCTGACGCTGTGGTTGGTGGCGAAGCTCTTCTCCACGGCGTCCCGGAAGAGCGTGAAGGTCGTGTCCGACTGACGGCGCGCCGCCTCCGCCGAACTGGCCGCCAGATGCGCGAGGCGCAGCAGGAACGCCGTCAGGGAGTGGCGCAGTACCGCGGTGTGCAGGCTCAGCGGCAGCGTCGCGGTGTCCTCGTACTCGCGTTGCAGCTGGGCGAGGGAGGAGCGGAGGCCGTCCAGCCGGGGTGCGTCCGGGTGGAGCAGGGGCGGCAGGTCGTAGCGGTAGAGGCCGGTCGCCTCCACCGTGGCGCGGGGCAGAAAGCCGGGCTGCATGGTCAGGACGGTTCCGCGGTACTCGCTGGTGCGCGAGAAACGGTGGACCTGTCCCGGACGGATCCACAGCACATCGCCGCCCGACGCCTCGTGCTCCGCGAAGTCGATCATGTGGCGGACGGACCCGCCCTCGAAGAGCATCACCACGTGGAAGTCGATGCGGTGCACACGCTCCAGCGGAGCCTCGGCGTGCCAGGTCCGTCCGGCCCCCATCGGGCCGACCTGGATGCCGACTCCACCCACGCTCAGCTCGACCGGGAAGGGGAACGTTCGAATGCCGTCCACCTGGCCGTCATCGTCTCCACCTTGGATGGTTCTGTCCGCCATGTCCTTCTCACGCCGCCCGGCCGAAGCTCTCCGTGTCCCACTTTCACCACAGGCTGACACACGCCGACCTTCCACCGTAAAAGTCAGACTTTTAAGTTTGAAGGCATCAGAGCAGTTACGACGCTTCGATCGAGGATTTCTTGAAGATGAGTACGCAGACACCGGACAGCATCGAATGGACCGACCTGGACCGGCGTGCCGTCGACACCGCCCGTCTGCTGGCGGCCGACGCCGTGCAGAAGGTCGGCAACGGTCACCCTGGCACGGCGATGAGCCTGGCCCCGGCCGCGTACACGATCTTTCAGAAGGTGATGCGTCACGATCCCGCCGACCCCGAGTGGACCGGTCGGGATCGTTTCGTTCTCTCCCCGGGCCACACCTCGCTGACCCTCTACACCCAGCTCTTCCTGTCGGGGTACGAAGTCGAGCTGGATGACCTGAAGGCCTTCCGGACGCACGGGTCCAAGACGCCCGGTCACCCCGAGTACGGGCACACCGCCGGCGTCGAGACCACCACCGGTCCGCTCGGCCAGGGCGTCGCCAACGCCGTCGGCATGGCGATGGCCGCCCGGTACGAGCGCGGGCTGTTCGACCCTCAGGCCCCCGAGGGCACCTCCCCCTTCGACCACACGATCTGGGCGATCGTCTCCGACGGCGACCTGGAGGAGGGCGTATCCGCCGAGGCCTCCTCCCTGGCCGGCCACCAGAGGCTCGGCAACCTGGTCTTCCTCTACGACGACAACCACATCTCCATCGAGGGCGACACCGCGACCGCGTTCTCCGAGGACGTGCTGAAGCGGTACGAGGCCTACGGCTGGCACGTGCAGCGCGTCGAGCCCTCGCTCGGCGGCGACACCGACGTACCGGCTCTGTACGCGGCGCTGAGGGCCGCGCAGGCCGAGACCGGCCGGCCCTCCATCATCGCGATGCGCACGATCATCGCCTGGCCCGCCCCGAACGCGCAGAACACCGAGGCCTCCCACGGCTCCGCGCTCGGCGCCGACGAGATCGCCGCCACCAAGCGCATCCTCGGCTTCGACCCCGAGCAGTCCTTCCAGGTGGACGCCGACGTCCTCGCCCACGCCCGGGGGGCCCTGGACCGCGGTACCGAGGCGCACGCCGCCTGGGACAAGCAGCTCGACAAGTGGCGCGGCGCCAACCCCGAGCGCGCCGAGCTGTTCGACCGGATCGTGGCCGGGCAGCTGCCCGAGGGCTGGGAGTCCGAGATCCCCGTCTTCGAGGAGGGCAAGGCGGTCGCCACTCGTGCCGCTTCCGGCAAGGTGCTGCAGGCCCTCGGCCCGGTGCTGCCCGAGCTGTGGGGCGGCTCCGCCGACCTGGCCGGTTCGAACAACACCACCATCGACAAGACGTCGTCCTTCCTGCCGAAGGGCAACCCGCTGCCCGAGGCCGACCCGTACGGCCGAACGGTCCACTTCGGCATCCGCGAGTTCTCGATGGCCGCGGAGATGAACGGCATCGCCCTGCACGGCAACACCCGCATCTACGGCGGCACCTTCCTGGTGTTCTCCGACTACATGCGCAACGCGGTACGGATGTCGGCGCTCATGCAGCTTCCGGTGACGTACGTCTGGACCCACGACTCCATCGGCCTCGGCGAGGACGGGCCGACCCACCAGCCGGTCGAGCACCTGGCCTCGCTGCGCGCCATCCCCGGCCTGAACGTCGTCCGCCCCGCCGACGCCAACGAGACGGCGATCGCCTGGGCCGAGATCCTCAAGCGGCACGCCACCGACCCCGCTCCGCACGGACTCGCGCTCACCCGTCAGGGCGTGCCGACGTACGCGCCCAACCCGGATGCGGCGAAGGGCGGTTACGTCCTCAAGGAGTCCTCCACCAGGACTCCGGACGTCGTCCTGATCGCCACCGGCTCCGAGGTCCAGCTCGCCGTCGCCGCGCGTGAGCAGCTGGAGGCCGAGGGGATCGGCGCCCGCGTGGTGTCGATGCCGTCCGTGGAGTGGTTCGAGGAGCAGCCGCGCGAGTACCGCGAGCAGGTCCTTCCGCCGTCCGTGCGAGCGCGTGTCGCTGTCGAGGCCGGGATCGGTCTGACGTGGTACCGGTTCACGGGTGACGCAGGACGCATCGTCTCCCTCGAACACTTCGGCGCCTCCGCCGACGCCAAGACCCTGTTCGGCGAGTTCGGCTTCACCCCCGAGAACGTCGCCGCCGCCGCCCGGGAATCCCTCGCCGCCGCCCGCGGTTGATCCGATCGCCAGAAAGAAGATGATCACTGTGACCGAAGCAACCGCGCCTGCGGGAGCACTCAAGCGCCTCAGCGACGAAGGCGTCTCCATCTGGCTCGACGACCTGTCGCGCAGGCGGATCGAGTCCGGCAACCTCGCCGAACTCGTCGAGAACAAGCACGTGGTGGGCGTGACCACCAACCCGTCCATCTTCCAGGCCGCCATCGGCTCCGGCGCGGGCTACGAGGAGCAGCTCGCCGACCTCGCCGTGCGCGGCGTCACGGTCGACGAGGCCGTACGCATGATGACCACCGCGGACGTGCGTGCCGCCGCCGACATACTGCGGCCCGTGCACGACGCCACCGGCGGCCGCGACGGCCGGGTCTCCATCGAGGTCGACCCGCGCCTCGCCCAGCAGACGGCGGCCACGATCGCCGAGGCCAAGCAGCTCGCCTGGCTCGTGGACCGCCCCAACGTCATGATCAAGATCCCGGCGACCAAGGCGGGCCTCCCGGCGATCACCGAGGTCATCGGCCTCGGTATCAGCGTCAACGTCACGCTGATCTTCTCCCTGGAGCGCTACCGCGAGGTCATGGACGCCTATCTGGCGGGCCTGGAGAAGGCCGCCGCGAAGGGCCTGGACCTCTCCGCCATCCACTCCGTGGCCTCCTTCTTCGTCTCCCGTGTCGACTCCGAGATCGACAAGCGGCTGACCGTGCTGGGCACGGCCGAGGCCCTCGCGCTCAAGGGCAGGGCGGCGCTCGCCAACGCGCGGCTCGCCTACGAGGCTTACGAGGATGTCTTCGGAGGCGAGCGCTGGGCCGCCCTCGCCGGCGCCAAGGGCAACAGGCAGCGCCCGCTGTGGGCCTCGACCGGCGTGAAGGACCCGGCGTACAAGGACACCCTGTACGTCGACGAGCTGGTCGCCCCCGGCACCGTCAACACCATGCCGGAGGCCACCCTCGACGCCACCGCCGACCACGGCGACATCACCGGCGACACGGTGACCGGCGGCTACGCGCAGGCCCGCGCCGACCTGGCGGCCGTGGAAGCGCTCGGGATCTCCTACGACCAGGTCGTGAAGCAGTTGGAGGACGAGGGCGTCGCCAAGTTCGAGGTGGCCTGGCAGGACCTGCTGAACGCCGTGACGAAGTCCCTGGACAGCAAGGGAGTTGACGCAGCATGACCGAGAAAGCAGTGGTCGGGGCCGGACTCGACTGGACCAACCCGTTGCGCGACGAGCGCGACCGCCGGCTGCCGCGTATCGCGGGTCCGTCCGGTCTCGTCATCTTCGGTGTCACCGGCGACCTGTCCCGCAAGAAGCTGATGCCCGCCGTCTACGACCTCGCCAACCGCGGCCTGCTGCCGCCGGGCTTCTCCCTGGTCGGGTTCGCCCGCCGGGACTGGGAGGACCAGGACTTCGCGCAGGTCGTGCACGACGCGGTCCGCGAGCACGCGCGCACCGAGTTCCGCGAGGAGGTCTGGCAGCAGCTGGCCGAGGGCATGCGCTTCGTTCCGGGCGACTTCGACGACGACACGGCGTTCAAGCAGCTGAAGTCGGCCGTTGACGAGCTGGACGCCTCCCGCGGCACGGGCGGCAACTTCGCCTTCTACCTCTCCGTACCGCCGAAGTTCTTCCCCAAGGTCGTCCAGCAGCTGAAGAAGCACGGTCTGGCACGGGCCCGGGAGGGCTCCTGGCGGCGTGCGGTGATCGAGAAGCCGTTCGGGCACGACCTGGCGAGCGCGCGCGACCTGAACGCGCTCCTGCACGACGTGTTCGAGCCGGACCAGGTGTTCCGCATCGACCACTACCTGGGCAAGGAGACCGTCCAGAACATCCTGGCGCTCCGCTTCGCCAACCAGATGTACGAGCCGATCTGGAACCGGTCCTACGTCGACCACATCCAGATCACGATGGCCGAGGACATCGGTATCGGCGGCCGGGCCGGGTACTACGACGGCATCGGCGCCGCCCGTGACGTCATCCAGAACCACCTCCTCCAGCTGATGGCGCTCACCGCGATGGAGGAGCCCATCGCCTTCGACGCCGAGTCGCTGCTCACCGAGAAGCTCAAGGTCCTCAAGTCGGTGCGGGTGCCGGAGAAGCTGGGCGAGCACACCGTTCTCGCGCAGTACGCCGAGGGCTGGCAGGGCGGCGCCAAGGTGCCCGGCTACCTGCAGGAGGACGGCATCGACCCGCGGTCGAAGACCGACACCTACGCGGCCGTCAAGCTGGAGGTGGACAACCGCCGTTGGGCGGGCGTCCCGTTCTATCTGCGCACCGGCAAGCGCCTGGGCCGCCGGGTCACCGAGATCGCGGTCGTCTTCCAGCGGGCCCCGCACTCCCCCTTCGACTCCTCCGCCACGGAGGAGCTCGGCCAGAACGCGATCGTCATCCGCGTCCAGCCCGACGAGGGCATGACGGTGCGGTTCGGCTCCAAGGTGCCCGGCACCTCCATGGAGATCCGGGACGTGTCGATGGACTTCGCCTACGGCGAGTCGTTCACCGAGTCCTCCCCGGAGGCGTACGAGCGCCTCATCCTGGACGTGCTGCTCGGCGACGCCAACCTGTTCCCCCGTCACCAGGAAGTGGAAGAGTCCTGGAAGATCCTCGACCCGATCGAGAAGTACTGGGCGCAGCACGGCAAGCCCCCGCAGTACCCCTCGGGAAGCTGGGGACCCGAGGAAGCCGACGAGATGCTCGCACGAGACGGACGGAGCTGGCGCAGGCCATGAAGATCGACCTGACCGACACCACGGCAAGCAAGATCAACAAGGCGCTGGTGCAGGGCCGCCGCGCCATCGGCACCCCCGCCGTGGGCATGGTCCTGACGATGGTCATCGTCACGGACGAGGAGAACGCCTACGACGCGATCAAGGCGGCCGAGGAGGCCTCGCACGAGCACCCCTCGCGCACCCTGGTCGTCATCAAGCGACACGCCCGCACCCCGCGCGACCGCATGGCGTCCAAGCTGGACGCGGAGGTGCGGGTGGGCGCCGACGCGGGCACCGGCGAGACAGTGGTGCTGCGCACCTACGGCGAGGTGTCCGACCACGCCGGCTCCGTCGTCCTGCCGCTGCTGCTGCCGGACGCGCCGGTCGTGGTGTGGTGGCCGGTGGACGCGCCAAAGGTGCCCGCCAAGGACCCGCTGGGCGCCCTCGCCCAGCGCAGGATCACCGACCTGTACGCGGTGGAGAACCCGATGGAGGCGCTGGAGCAGCGGGCCCGTTCCTACGCGCCCGGTGACACCGACCTCGCCTGGACCCGGCTGACCCCGTGGCGTTCGATGCTGGCTGCGGCCCTGGACCAGGCCCGCAGCAGGATCATCTCGGGGGCCGTGGAGGCGGAGGCCGAGAACCCGGCGGCGGAGCTGCTGGCGCGCTGGCTGGAGGCGCGGCTGAACGTGAGGATCGACCGTGTCGTCACCGCCGGCCCGGTCGTGACGGCCGTCCGTCTCGGGACCGAGCAGGGCGAGATCGTCATCGACCGCCCCGAGGGCCCGCTGGCCACGCTGGCCCTGCCGGACCAGCCTCCGCGCACCCTCGCGCTCAAGGTCCGCACCACCTCCGAACTCATCGCCGAGGAGCTGCGGCGCCTCGACGCGGACGAGATGTACGCCGTCGCCCTGCGCGGCGAGGCCACCAAGGAGACCCCCTCACATGTCTGACTCTTCGTCCGACTCCCCCAGGCTCAGCCGCCGGCCCGAGTGGACGGCGCTGGAGGACCACCGCGCGGACGTGCTGCAGCGCCCGCGGCTGCGTGAGCTGTTCGCGCAGGACCCCGGGCGCGCCGAGCGGTACGTCGTGCGCGTCGGTGACCTGCGCATCGACTACTCCAAGCACCTGGTCAACGACGAGACCCTCGCTCTGCTGCGGGAACTGGCCGTCGCCACCGATGTGTCCGGTCTGCGCGACGCCATGTTCCGCGGCGAGAAGATCAACGTCACCGAGGACCGGGCGGTGCTGCACACCGCACTGCGCGCGCCCCGAGACGCGGTGATCGAGGTCGACGGCGAGAACGTCGTGCCCGAGGTCCACGCGGTCCTCGACAAGATGAGCGCCTTCGCCGAGCGGGTCCGTTCGGGCGAGTGGACCGGTCACACCGGCAAGCGCATCCGCAACGTCGTCAACATCGGCATCGGCGGCTCCGACCTCGGTCCGGCGATGGCGTACGAGGCGCTGCGCACCTTCACGGCACGGGAGTTGACGTTCCGTTTCGTCTCGAACGTGGACGGCGCCGACCTCCATGAGGCGGTGCGGGACCTGGACCCGGCGGAGACGCTGTTCATCGTCGCGTCCAAGACGTTCACCACGATCGAGACCATCACCAACGCCACGTCGGCCCGCACCTGGCTGCTGGCCGGCCTCGGCGGCGACGACAAGGCGGTCGCCCGGCACTTCGTCGCGCTGTCGACGAACGCCGGCAAGGTCGGCGAGTTCGGCATCGACCCGGACAACATGTTCGAGTTCTGGGACTGGGTCGGCGGCCGCTACTCCTTCGACTCGGCGATCGGCCTGTCGTTGATGATCGCCATCGGTCCGGACCGCTTCCGCGAGCTGCTCGACGGCTTCCGCATCGTCGACGAGCACTTCCGAAACGCGCCCGCCGAGGCCAACGCCCCGCTGATTCTGGGCTTGTTGGGCATCTGGTACGGCAACTTCTTCGACGCCCAGTCGCATGCCGTGCTGCCGTACAGCCACTACCTGTCGAAGTTCACCGCGTATCTGCAGCAGCTGGACATGGAGTCCAACGGCAAGTCGGTGGACCGTGACGGCCAGGTGGTCGGATGGGAGACCGGCCCGGTGGTGTGGGGCACGC
Organism: Streptomyces sp. NBC_00461; assembly: GCF_036013935.1. Taxonomy (NCBI): domain Bacteria; kingdom Bacillati; phylum Actinomycetota; class Actinomycetes; order Kitasatosporales; family Streptomycetaceae; genus Streptomyces; species Streptomyces sp. NBC_00461. The sequence goes on along the minus strand of NZ_CP107902.1, from coordinate 8,204,262 downwards.
CCGGCACCAACGGTCAGCACGCGTACTACCAGTTGATCCACCAGGGCACCCGGCTCATCCCCGCCGACCTGATCGGCTTCGCCCGTCCGGCCGGCGAGCTGAGCGACGAACTGGCGGCCCAGCACGACCTGTTGATGGCCAACCTGTTCGCTCAGGGCCAGGCGCTGGCCTTCGGCAAGACCGCGGACGAGGTGCGCGCGGAGGGGGTCGCCGAGGAACAGGTGGCGCACCGCACCTTCCTGGGCAACCACCCCACGACCACGATCCTGGCGCGCGAGCTGACCCCCTCGGTGCTGGGGCAGCTGATCGCCCTGTACGAGCACAAGGTGTTCGTCCAGGGCGCCGTCTGGAACATCGACTCCTTCGACCAGTGGGGCGTCGAACTCGGCAAGGTCCTCGCCAAGCGCGTCGAGCCCGCCCTGACCGAGACGTATACGTCAGCCGCTGCCGCGGCGGGGTCCGTCCCCGGCCTCGATCCATCCACCACCGCTCTCGTGGCCGCGTACCGCGAACTCAAGGAAGGCAACTGACATGCAGCTCGGTCTCATCGGTCTGGGCAAGATGGGCGGCAACATGCGCGAGCGGATCCGCCGCGCAGGCCACACCGTCATCGGCTACGACCGCAACCCCGAGGTCACCGACGTCAAGAGCCTCGCCGAACTGGTGGAGCAGCTCGAAGCCCCTCGCGTGATCTGGGTGATGGTCCCGGCCGGCCCCGCCACCCAGTCCGTCGTCGACGAACTCGGCGGCCTCCTCTCCCCCGGCGACACGGTCGTCGACGGTGGCAACTCCCGCTGGACGGACGACGAGAAGCACGCCGCGGAGCTGGGCGCCAAGGACATCGGCTTCGTCGACGCGGGTGTCTCCGGTGGTGTGTGGGGTCTGGAGAACGGCTACGCGCTGATGGTCGGCGGCGAGAAGGCGCACGTCGAGCGGCTGCAGCCGATCTTCGAGGCGCTCAAGCCGGAGGGCCCCTACGGCTATGTCCACGCGGGCAAGGTCGGCGCCGGGCACTTCTCCAAGATGGTCCACAACGGCATCGAGTACGCCATGATGCAGGCCTACGCCGAGGGCTGGGAGCTGCTGGAGAAGGTCGACTCGGTGGACAACGTCCGTGAGGTGTTCCGTTCCTGGCAGGACGGCACGGTCATCCGTTCCTGGCTGCTGGACCTCGCGGTCAACGCCCTCGACGACGACGAGCACCTAGACAAGCTGAAGGGCTTCGCGCAGGACTCCGGCGAGGGCCGCTGGACCGTCGAGGCGGCCATCGACCACGCGGTGCCGCTGCCCGCGATCACCGCCTCGCTCTTCGCGCGGTTCGCCTCCCGCCAGGACGACTCCCCGCAGATGAAGATGATCTCCGCGCTGCGCAACCAGTTCGGCGGGCACGCCGTCGAGTCGAAGTAGGCCCGCCGTGGGGGACCTTCTCCTGGTCCGCCACGGCGAGACGGAGTGGAGCGTGTCGGGACAGCACACCAGCTGGACCGACCTGCCCCTCACCCAGCACGGTGAGGAGCAGGCCAAGTCCCTCGCTCCACTCCTCTCCCGGCGGACCTTCGCACGCGCGCTGACCAGCCCGCTCGACCGCGCGATACGCACCGCCGAACTCGCGGGCGTCACCGGGGCCGTCGTCGACTCCGACCTGCACGAGTGGGACTACGGCGCCTACGAGGGCGTCACCAGCGTCGAGATCCACCGCACCCGGCCCGACTGGGACCTGTGGACCGACGGGGTGCCGCCCGGTCCGGTCGGGCAGCCGGGAGAGTCGCCGGAGCAGATCGGGCAGCGCGCCGACCGGGTGCTGTCCCGGGTGGACGCGGCGCTCCTGGACGGCGATGTGGTCCTGGTGGCCCACGGACATTTCCTACGGGTGCTGACGGCCCGCCGGCTGGGCCTGCCGGCCGCGGACGGGCGTCTCTTCCAGTTGGCGACGGGCACGGTCAGCCGTCTGTCGACGGAACACGGCCGACCGGTCATTGCCGAGTGGAACACCCGCGCGTAACTCCTGCGCCCCGGGCTACAGCACGTCCCCGAACTAGCTCAACACCCCTGGTGGAGCAAGCGCGTTGACGTAGTGGCCCGGGCCGTGGTCGTCGAAGGAGTACTTGAACGGGATCGTGCGGGTCAGCGCCAGCCGGGTCGTGAGGAACGCCAGCGGCGCCACGACGGCGAGACCGGCGAGGCCGCATCTGGGACCTCCCCCGGGACGTCTGCGGGTGGTGAGCACACCACCGCGACGGTGAACCGTCAACCGAGAAGGAGTCGTTCCCCGGCCATGGCGGGGCGGCGGGAGGGGTTGCTGGGAAGCGGGGACGGCCGCGAGGCGGACACAGCAGGTTACGGCTCCTTCACAGGCTCGGCTGACGTGCCCAAATGCCGCCCGTGCAATTGTTCGCATCGCGCGCAAGGTAGAGCACATCGGCGCGAACCATCGCTGTGACCGCCTGGGGCCGAAGGTAGCGTGCTGCCCCCTGTCCCGAACGTATCCGTACGTGAGGAAACCACCGATGGCCGAGACCGGGCAGCAAGAACCGCAGTACGAGCGGTACGAAGGCGGCAGTCCCGAGGCGGAGCGGCTGGTGTTCGAGCAGCTGGCCGCCGAGTTGATGAAGGTGCAGGTCAAGAACCGGCGGGCCGGGGGCGGTGGGATCGCCCGGACTTTCCATGCCAAGGCGCCGGTGGCCGTGGAGAACGCGCGGCTGCGCTTCCACGACGATCTCCCCGCCGCGCTGCGGGTGGGGTTCGCCCGGCCGGGCGCGGAGTATCCGGCGGTGGTGCGGCTGTCCAACGCGAGCGGCATCCGGCAGGGCGACGGCTCGCCCGATCTGCACGGGGCTGCCGTGCGGGTGCAGGTCTCGGACGAGGAGAGCCATGACCTGCTGGCGACCGGCCATCCGGTCTCGCACGCCCGCGACGCACGGGAGTTCGTGGCCTTCGCGAAGGCGATGGCCGGCGCCGGCAGTCCCGCGCAGAAGGTGTTCGGGCTGCTGGTGAAGCTGCCGCTGGCCGTGGGCCTCGGCACCGCGAACCGCATGCGCCGCAATGTCCGGGCCGCGACCCGCCGCACCGTCAACTCCCTTGCCAACGAGACGTTCTGGAGCCGCGGCGCGATCCTGTGGGGGGAGGCGGGACCGGTGCGGTACCTGTTCCGGCCCGCGCCCGGCAGCCCGCCGGCGCCCGTCCCGGACCGCCGCGACGCGGAGGCCCTGCCCACGTGCCGGGCATCTGGCTGCAGACGCACCACGTGGAGCCGGAGTACTACGAGCGGTTCTTCGTGAACGGTCTCACCGAAACCCACCGGCGGCATGCGGAGTTGTGGGATTAGAGTCCCGCTGTGTGGAGATCAATGATCTGACGCCGGCCGAGGAGCGGGTGTGGCGGGCGTTCCCCACGGGAGCGCCGGTCGACTTCCGTGAGGGAACGGACGAGGACACGGCTGAGGGCGCGCGCTGGGGGCCCGAACGGACCGTCCGGGCAGCCGTGTTGCGGGCCCTGCTGCTCAACGGGCCGCAGGATCCCGGTGAGATAGCCGCACTCAAGGTGTCCGGCGCCCGGATCACCGGCCCCCTGGACCTGCGGTACGGCACGAGCGACTTCGCCGTCCGGTTGAGCCACTGCCACTTCGACGAGATCCCACAGCTGTACGGCGCCCGGCTGCGCCAGCTCAACCTGAGCAACTCGGTACTGCCCGGACTGGTCGCCGCCACCATGCGGGTGGACGGTGTGCTCCGGCTGACGGACTGCCGGTTCGGGGGCCAGGTGCGGCTGGGCGGGGCGCACATCACGGGGGCGTTGTTCATGGACCGGGCCGAGTGCGCGGCACCGGACGACTCCGAGGGCGCCCTTCACCTCAACCACGTGACCATCGGCGACGATCTGTGGGCACCCGGCCTGCGGGCGGACGGCGAGGTGCGCCTGAACAGCGCCGAGGTCGCCGGATCGGTCAGGCTGAACGGCGCACGGCTCAACCGGCCGGGCGGTGCCGCCCTCGACGGGGAGACCCTGACGGTACAGGGCGACGTCCTCATGCGGCAGGTGCACAGCGACGGGTGGATCGGCCTCCGGGGCGCTCGCATCGCGGGCCGTCTGGAGCTGTCGCACGCACGCCTGTCGAATCGCGGAGACACCGCGCTGCGGGCGAGCAGCTGCACCATCGGGGAACTGTGGCTGCGCAAGGGACCTCCCATGGACGGTGCGCTGAATCTGCGCCGCGCCCAGATCGAGGTCCTCTTCCTGGAACCGGAGATGCTGCCCACCGAGGTGTTCCTGGGCGACCTCGTCTACACCTCGCTCACCCCGCACGTGCCCGCCGACCACCGCCTGCCGATGCTGGAGCGGGACGGCGACGGCTATGTCCCGCACGCCTACGAGCAGTTGTCCGCGGCCTACCGCCGGGTCGGCGACGACCACGCCGCCCGCCTCGTCCAACTCGCCAAGCAGCGCCGCCTGCGCCGCACCCGCGCCTGGTACGGCCGCCTCTGGGGCTATGTCCAGGACGCCACTGTCGGCTACGGCTTCCATCCCCTGCGCGCCGCCGTCTGGCTGCTGTCCCTGCTGGCCGTCGGCTCGCTCGCGTACGGGCTGCACCACCCGCCCGCCCTCAAGCCGTCCGAGGCCCCCCACTTCAACCCGGTCTTCTACACTCTCGACCTCCTCCTCCCGGTGATCTCCTTCGGCCAGGAGGAGGCGTTCGCGCCGGACGGCTGGTACCAGTACCTCGCCTACGCGCTGATCATCACCGGCTGGATCCTCGCCACGACGGTCGTCACCGGCGTGACCAGAACCGTCAGCCGCCAGTGAGGCGCCGCGCGATGTGCTGGGCGGCGAGGCGCACGGGAGCGTTCGCCGCGCCGTACCCCCGATAACCCCCGTCGCGCTGGACGAGTTCGAAGAAGACACGGCCGACGGTCCGGGTGTAGCAGTGCCGGAACTCGCCGTACGCGTCACGGTCGTAGAGGATGCCCAGCTCGCGATACGTCTCCAACTCGCCCTCGGCGAACGCGAACCGGGCGGCCAGGTCGTCGTAGTAGTTCGCCGGCATCGTCAGCAGCAGCCCGCCCGCCTCCCGGAAGCGGCGCGCCGCGGACACCACGTCGTGCGTGGCGAAGGCGATGTGCTGGGCGTGGACCGTGTCGTCGGCGGGCCCCGCGCCGACGGACAGAGCGATGCGGACGTCACCGTCGGCGCTGGTCACGGCACGGCTGCGCAGCAGGCCGTACGGATCGGCGACGTCCACGCTCTCCTGGGCGGACAGTCCGAGAACGCTGCGGTGGAAGAGGGTCGCCTCATCGAAGTGGTGCCAGGGCTGGACGAGGGCGAGGTGGTCGATGCGGGTCACGCCGGAGTCCGTCGTGATGTCCGCGGAGTCCACGGTGTTCTCGGTGTTCTCGAAGTCCGCACGCCAGCTGGGGAGTTCGGGGCGGCCGGTGGCGCAGAAGAAGAGTTCCGTGCCGTCGGGGGCCGCCACGGCGTCGAGCGGGGCGTCCTCGGGCGCGCGGCGGCGCGGCAGCACCGGTGCCAGCAGCGCCTCCGCGCGGCGGGCGGCGCCGGCCGGGTCCGGGGACTCCAGACCGATCGCGGCGAGCCCGGTGCCGTCGACGGGGGTCCCCCCGCTCGAACGAAGCCGAGCGTGGGGCTGGGCTGCCGGACCGGTGTTGATGAGGATACGGGCGTCGCCCTGCTGCCACAGGTCGACCGGCTTGCTGCGGTGGCGGGCGGTGCGGGCGAAGCCCAGGGCGCCGAGTACGTCCGTGACCGGCTCGGCGTCGGCGGTGACCAGCTCGGCGAACGCGACGCCCGTGGGGACGACGGGGGCGGGCAGGCCGGCCATGCCCACCGTCTCCTGCAGGACCAGGAGGGAGCGGTGCGCGTCCACGGCCGTCGGGCCGGCCTCGGCCTGGCGGAAGACGTCGTTGAACACCTCCAGGGAGAGCGGACCGGCGTATCCCGTGCGCAGCACGTGCCGCACGAGCCCGGCGACGTCGAAGCCGCCCTGTCCCGGGAAGCAACGGTGGTGACGGCTCCACTGCAGCACGTCCATCGCGAGCAGCGGGGCGTCCGCGAGCTGCAGGAAGAAGACCTTCTCGCCGGGGATGTCCTCGATGCCCTTGGGATCGGAACCGCGCGAGAGGATGTGGAAGCTGTCGAGGCAGGTGCCGAGGGCGGGGTGGTCCGCCGTCTCGACAATGTGCCAGGCATGGTCGTACGTACTGACATGCCGGCCCCAGGCAAGCGCCTCGTAGGCCACGCGGATGCCGAATTCCTGTGCCAGATCGGCGAGTTGACTCAGCTGTCCGGCGGCGAGGGCGTCATCGTCGACGGCGAGCGGCGAGACACTGGAGCAGACGAGAACGGTGTCGGCACCGAGCCGCCGCATCAGCTCGAACTTGTGCCGGGCCCGGCGCAGATTGCGCCCGAACTCGTCCTCGGGCACGGCCTCGATGTCCCGCATCGGCTGATAGAGGTCGATGGTGAGCCCGAGGTCGGCACAACGGACGCGGATCTCCTCGGGGGTGAGCGGACTCGCGAGCAGGTCGTTCTCGAAGATCTCGACGCCGTCGAACCCGGCCCGCGAGGCGGCCGTGAGCTTCTCGGTGAGGGAGCCACTGAGGGAGACGGTGGCGATGGACGTACGCATGGTCCTGCTCCTTCGAACTGCCGGGTGTCACTTGCCGACCGAGCTCTCCGCGGCGCCGGCCAGCTCCGCGATGTCCACCAACATCCGCGCGCTGTCGGGCTCACGTCCGGTGAACAACCGGAACGCGTCCGCAGCCTGGAAGACAGCCATCCCACCGCCGTCCGAAGTGGCGCAGCCAACCGCACGCGCGGTGCGCAACAACTCCGTCTCCAAGGGGCGGTAGACGACCTCGGCAACCCACAGCCCAGGGTGCAGGAACTCGGCGGGGAACGGCATCCCCGGATGGGCGGCCATTCCGGTTGGCGTGGCATGCACGACGCCGTCGGCCGAGCCGAGCAGCTGGGCGAGCTGATCCGGCGTGGCCGCGGCCGCCCGGCCGGGGCCGAAGTGCCGGTTCAGCCCAGCGGCGAGATCCGCGGCCCGATCGGCCAGCGCATCGACGACGGTGACCCGCTCCGCACCCAGGGTGAGCGTCGCATGAGCGACCGCCGCGCCCGCCCCGCCGGCGCCCAGCTGCACCACCCGCTCCAGCGAAGCGTCCGGCAGGCCGCGCGCGAAGGCGGCGGCGAAACCGGTGACGTCCGTGTTGTGGCCGATCGCACGGCCGTCCTCGAAGACGACGGTGTTGACCGCGCCGAGCGCCTCGGCCCGTGGGGCGAGTGCGTCCAGGTGCTCGATGACCAGCTGCTTGCACGGGTGCGTGATGTTCAGCCCGTCGAAACCCAGGTCGCGGGCGGCCCGCAGCAGGTCGCCCACCGCCTCGGGAGGCACACCGAGGGTGTCGATGTCGATGAGCCGGTACACGTAGCGCAGGCCCTGCCGGTCCGCCTCCCGCTCGTGCAGCGCCGGGCTGAGCGACGGGCCGATGCCGGCGCCGATCAGTCCGACGAGATACGAGTCCTTGGCCACGTGGCCCTCCCGAGCTGAGCACTAATGTACGAACTAGTACGTTAGCTATATCAGCCTGTCGGGTTCTCGGGGAAGACCCTGGAGGCGACGCCCGGCCCGCCTTCTAGAATCTGCGGCACCGGCCGCACTCCCGAAGGAACCCGATGACCAGCGTCGACGAACCGGCACGACCGAACGGGCGGATCCGCGACGCCGCCCGCACCCAGGCCGAGATCCTCGACATGGCCACGCAGGAGTTCGCACGCGCGGGCTACGACGGCGCCCGCGTCGACGAGATCGCCGCCCGCACCCGTACCACCAAGCGGATGATCTACTACTACTTCGGCGGCAAGGAGCAGCTCTTCACGGCCGTCCTGGAGCGGGCGTACGGCGTGATCCGCGAGGCCGAGCAGGAGCTGGACGTCGAGCACCTCGACCCGGTCGCCGCGATCCGCCGCCTCGCGGAGGTGACCTTCGACCACCACGAGCAGCACCCCGACTTCATCCGCCTGGTCAGCATCGAGAACATCCACGGGGCCGAGCACATCGCCGCCTCCGAGAAGCTCGGCAAGATCGGTTCCCCCGCGCTCGACGTGATCCGTCGCATCCTGGTCTCCGGGCAGGAGTCCGGCCTGTTCACGGCCGATGTCGACGCCGTCGACCTGCACGCGATGATCAGCTCGTTCTGCTTCTTCCGGGTCGCCAACCGGCACACCTTCGGTGCCCTGTTCGGCCGCGACCTGGTGGACCCGGCCCAGCGCGAGCACTACCGCGCCATGCTCGGCGACATGGTGATCGCCTACCTGACGGCGGAGCGGACGGCCGGCTGAGGCCGTACGGCGCCACCTCTTGACACCCGGGAAACGTCGGCGCAACATCCCTACCCACCGGGACTAACTACCCAGTGGGTTAATTAAGCCGAGATCCGGCCCCATCACGGCCCTCTGCCTCTGCTTCCTCTGCTTCCCCTCTCCGCTCACTCCGCCTACGTTGGAGTTCCCCCGAAGGAGCACGCCGTGACGCATGCCGTCGCACCCCGCGACCCTGCCGACGCCGTCGGGCAACCGAAAAAGGCGGCAGCAGCCGCCTGGATCGGCAGCGCCCTGGAGTACTACGACTTCTTCATCTACGGCAGCGCCGCCGCGCTGATCTTCCCGAAGGTCTTCTTCGACGAGTCCGATCCGGCCACCGCGACCCTGCTGTCGCTGGCCACGTTCGGCGTCGCGTACGCGGCCCGTCCCGTCGGCGCGCTCTTCCTCGGGCACTTCGGCGACCGGGTGGGCCGCAAGAAGATCATGGTCTTCACGCTGATCCTGATGGGCCTGTCGACGTTCCTCATCGGCTGTCTGCCCACGCGTGCCCAGGTCGGCTCCCTCGCCCCGGTCCTGCTGGTCGCCTGCCGTGTCCTGCAGGGCATCTCGGCCGCCGGCGAGCAGGCCAGCGCCAACTCCATGACGCTGGAACACGCGCCACCGGACCGACGCGGCTTCTTCACCAGCTTCACCCTCAGTGGCACACAGGGCGGCCAGCTCATCGCCACGCTGGTCTTCATCCCGGTCGCCGCGCTTCCCGAGGACCAGTTGCTGTCATGGGGCTGGCGAGTGCCGTTCTGGGCGAGCGTCGCCGTCGCCGTCGTCGGCTACGGCATCCGTCGCAGGCTGGAGGAGACTCCGGCCTTCGCGAAGCAGGCGGCCACCGAGGGGGTCGTGAAGCTGCCGCTGGTCGTGCTGCTGCGCGAGCACTGGGTGGACGTGCTGCGGGTGATCGGGGGCGCGCTCATCGCCTCGGTCTCCACGATCTTCACGGTCTGGGCCCTCGCCTACGCCACCAGCGACTCGGTCGGCATGTCCCGCTCCTCCATGCTGTGGGTGGGCGCGCTCGCCAACCTCGTGGCACTCGGTGCGATCCCCCTGTGGGCCACCCTGTCGGACCGCATCGGCCGCCGCCCCGTGTTCCTGATCGGCGCGGTCGGCAGCGCGATCACCATGTTCCTCTACCTCTGGGCGATCTCGACGGGCAACTACGCCCTGATCCTGATCCTGGGCATAGTCACCTTCGGCATGGTCTACAGCGCCGCGAACGGCGTCTGGCCGTCCTTCTACGGCGAGATGTTCTCCACTCGCGTCCGCCTGTCCGGCATGGCGATCGGCACCCAGATCGGCTTCGCCGTGGCGGGCTTCGCGGTCACGTTCGCCGCCCAGATCGCGGGCCCCGACGGCAGCGACTGGTCGTCGGTGGCGCTGTTCACGGCGGCCCTGTGCGTCCCGCCGGTGATCGCCGCCCTCTCGGCCCGCGAGACTCACAGGATCCCGACGGAACACCTGGGTGAGCGCACACCCCAGGGAGCGTCACAGCCGGAGACGGTCAGGGCCTGACCGCTCCGCACGATCACCCCCGGGCCACCACGGGCCGGGATTCCACGATCACCCCGGGCACCCCCGGGCCCTGGACGCCACGAAGGCTCCGGAGCCCGGGGGTTTCGGCGCCGCGGCGTCGCGGGTGCGTACGCGGCCCCGTGTCGCCCTACGTCGCTCGCGGGTGACGCGGCTCGTACAAGCCGACCTCGCCCCCACCCGGCAGCCGGAAACCCGTCACCCGACCCCAGCGGGCGTCCTCCAGGGGCCGCGTCAACTCCACTCCCTTTTCGGTGAGTTCGGCGGTCGTCGCGTCGATGTCGTCGCACATCAGCATCAGTTCGTGCGACGGCTCGCCCTCGGCCGGATGGAAGGCGACCTCCGCGGGCGGTGCCCTGAAGATCAGCCAGCCGAGTCCCGCGTCGACGTGCGCCCAGCCGAGGACGTCCCGGAAGAAGGCCCGGTCCGCCTCGGCGTCGCGGGTGTAGATCACCACATGTGCCCCATTGATCACGCGCGGAGGCTATGCGCGCGGGGAGGAGACGGCAAGCACCCGCGCGCTACGCGTTGCACCAGGCCCGCTCGGGCGTACGCCACCCCGCCCGGCGTCGTACCGGCCTTCGTGGGGCTCGGGGCAAAAGGCGCCGTTGAGGCACCGCGCGTAGTGCGGTAATCATGGGGGCCTCCGCGCGCTCCGGCCGGATTCAGGGGCGGCCGGGGTGCGCGGACGGTGTGGTGCGCTCAGCCCCTGTTGGCCCCCTTGGGAATTCCGTACGCCCGCTCCACCCTCAGCCGCACCACCAGGCGTCGGTCGCGGACCATCGCGGCACGGTAGTCGTCCCAGTCCGGGTGCTCGCCCAGGACGTCGCGGTAGAGGCGGATCAGCTCCTCGACCGTGTCGTCGTGCGGGTCCTTCGCGACGGGTGAGAGGTCGGCGGTGCCCTCGACGACCGTGTAGGCAAGGCGGTCGGGGGTGGACACGTGGTACGACGCCCGTGGGTCGCGCAGCAGGTTGCGGGTCTTGGCGCGGTCGTCGGTGACCGAGATCCGGACGATGTGCTCGTCGGGATAGTAGTGATGGCTGACGTTCGACAGCTGGGGCCGGCCGTCGCGCTTGAGGGTGACGAGCACCCCGCTGCGGTCGTCGGAGAGCAGCCTGAGCAGTGTGTCCTGAGTCATACCCGGGTCAACCCGTCGGGCCGATTCCCGCATTCCCGGGTGGACACTGTCTGCATACGCGAGGCTGAGCTGGTCGGGCGGGCCCGGCCTTACGTGGACGCCCGGCTCGTCGCGGGCTCGCTTTGGGCGAACTTGCACGGCATCGCCCAGCTGTGGGGTGGCGGGGGCATGGCGGGCCGCGCGCTGCCGAAACGTTCGGCCCCGATGATCAATCATGGTCAAGAAGGGGACCGTGCCCGCGTTCCTGCGCGACGATGAGTCCGAGGTCGGTCGGGCGGGGTACTGCCGGACCGCACCTCGACGAGCGCATTCGGAGGAGAGCGATGGCACAGCTGCGACAAGAGGTCGACCCGGGCGAGGCCGGGCTGGACGCGAAGGCGCTGGACCGCCTCGACCAGCACGTCGCCCACTACGTCGACGAAGGACGCCTGCCCGGCTTTCTGCTGGCGGTGGCCCGTGGCGGACGCGTCGCCCACCTCACCACCCACGGCCGCCGCGACGTCGCGGCGGATCTGCCCGTCGAGGCCGACACCCTGTGGCGGATCTACTCCATGACCAAACCGGTCACCACGGTCGCCGCGCTGATACTCGTGGAGGAGGGCCGCCTGTCGCTCGACGACCCGGTCGCCCGCCATCTCCCGGCCTTCGCCGACCCGCAGGTGTACGAGAGCGGCTCGGGCACCGACGTCCAGACCCGCCCGGCAACCCAACCCTTGCTGATCCGGCACCTGTTGACCCACACGGCGGGCCTGACCTTCGCCTTCTACCGCACCCACCCGGTCGACGCCCTCTACCGCGCGGCCGGCCTCGACTCGGCGGTGCTGCCGGGCTCGGACCTGGCCGGGACCGTCGAGGCGTACGCCCGCCTGCCGCTGCAGTTCGAGCCGGGCACACAGTGGAACTACTCGGTCGCCACCAATGTGCTCGGCAGAGTGATCGAGGTCGTGTCCGGGCAGCCGCTCGACGCGTTCTTCGCCGAGCGCGTCTTCGGCCCGCTCGGCATGACCGACGCGGGCTTCTGCGTCCCTGACGAACAGGCGCCCCGGCTCAGCGAGTTGTACGGCGAGACCGCCGAGGGCGGCATCGAGCCGATCGCCGGGCTGCCGCTGCGCGGACGGCCTCGCTTCCTGTCCGGCAGCGGCGGCATGGTGGCCTCCGCGTACGACGTGCACCGCTTCATGGAGCTGCTGCGCCGCCGCGGCGAGCTCGACGGGGTGCGTCTGCTGGCCCCCGAGACGGTGGAGCTGATGACCCGCAACCACCTTCCCGGCGGCGCCGACCTGCGCGCCTTCGGCAGCCGCCCGGCCCACGACGAGCCCGGCAACGACGGCGTCGGCTTCGGCCTCGGCGTCTCCGTCGTCATCGATCCCGAGCACACCCAGGCGCCGTCGGGCCTGGGCACGTACGGCTGGAGCGGGGTGGCGACCACGACGTTCTGGGTGGACCCGAGCCGTGATCTGACCGTGCAGTTCATGACTCAGGTCCGGCCGAAGTCGTCACTCAGGCTCTTCCCGGACCTCAAGAGGCTGGTCCACGAGGCGGTCACGGACTGAGTCCGGCTACGGCGCGGTGCGCAGGGTGAACTCCAGCCCCTCGTGGGCGAGTTCGTCCAGCCACTGCTGGGACCGGGCGGCCGTCTCCGCCGCCCGGTCGAGCCCGGCGGGCAGGGTGCCGTCAAGGATGTGGCGGATGCCCAGGGCCAGGGGACGGGAGACGCAGCGGGCCATCGCGCTCTCCTGAGCGTCGCCCACCAGGTCCAGGAGGTAACTCCCCGACCAGCTCCGCTCCCCCTCGCCCCGGACCTCCAGCGACACGGCGAGCACCACCCGGTCGCGGTCGGCGTCGGTGGTGGGATGGCGGGCCGCCAACTCCTGTGCCAGCGCGGCGATGCGGGCGTCGTCACCGGCCTTCAGCTCCTCGAACACCGCGTCCCAGGCTCGCAGCCAGCCGTCGAGACGCAGGGTGCCGCGGACGAAGGACCGTGCCTGCCAGGTGGCGGGCAGTTCGTACTGCTCGACGAAGGGGACGCTGTCCCGGTTCGGGTAGACCTCGAACCTCTCGCCGTCGAGGACGTGCGGCCGGGTGGCCTCCCAGGGCCGGTCGACGGTGGTCTGCGCGCCGTCCTCGATGTAACGGGCGGGCGAGCGCAGCGCGTTGAGCACCCCCGCGGGCGCCCAGCTGAAGCGGTACCTGAAGTCGTTCGGGACGGCCGGGATGCCGCCGCAGTACGAGGTGAAGCGGTACGAGGCCGGCGTGCCGGCGCCGATCGCCTCCCGGGCACGGGCGACGAGGCTGTGCGCGAAGAGGTGGTCGAGGCCCGGGTCGAGCCCCGCCTCCGTGAGGACGACGAGGCCGGCCTTCGCGGCGCCGGGCACCTGTTCCAGTACGGCGTCCGACACATAGCTGGAGCAGGCGAAGTGGGCCCCCTCGCGCACGCAGACGGCCAGGATGGCGGCGTGCTCCGGTGCGGGCAGCATCGATACGACGACGTCGCCGGGGGCCAGTTCGGCGGCGAGGGCGGTGAGCGTGTAGGCGCGGGGCTCGGCGCGGCCGGTCAGGCCCAGGCGGTCGAGGGCCTGGGCGGCGCGTTCCTCGGTGCGGTGCCACAGCCGTACCCGCTCGGCCGTCTCGCACAGGCGGGCCAGGCCGCTGCCCGTGGACAGACCGGCGCCGATCCAGTGCACGGTGCCGCTCGCGGTGACCCTGTCGGTGCTGTCAGACATGGCGGAACTCCCCTTCTGTGATGCCGAGTTCGCGGCAGGCCTGGCGGAAGCGGTCCAGACAGCGGCCCCAGGGCCCGTCGGCACCGAACTCCAGGAGCTGGAGCACCAGAGCCGCCGAGAAGTCGGTGCTGGACTCCCGCGGGAGGAGGGATGGCAGGTTGTCGATGGCGATCAGGTCGAGTGGGGGGTGCGGGGAGTGCGGGGGGTTCTCGCGCAGGCGGCGCACGGGGTGCTCCCAGTCCGTGGTGCGGTCGTAGACCGGCAGGACGTTCAGCTCGGAGCCGACGTCGCAGGTGACGTCGCAGACGGTGCGCAGGCGGCGGGCGGGGTCGTCGAGGTCCTGCTCCCGGAGGAAGGGCGGGATGGGGGTGGTGGCGAGGACCGCGTTCACGAAGACGTCGTGGGCGAGCAGGGCCGGCCGGTCCAGGTCGCGGGTCTCGGCGAGGTCCCAGCAGGTCGGCTCGACCCCGGCCGTCCGGAAGGCGACGCGCGCACCCCGGCCGCTGCGGCCCAGGGCGCCGATCACCACAGCCGTGAACTCCTCGTCCCCGTCGGCGCGTCGGAGCGTCTCGTCCAAGACCTCCTTGGACGTGGGCGTCAGGGGCGCCGCGAGCCTGCCCCGCTGCTGCAGCACGGCCAGGGCGGCGCCCAGATAGCCGGCCCAGAACCCGAACGCGGCGAGCCTGCGGCCGTCGTCGTCCACCAGGTACTCCAGGTCGAGGAGCGCCCCTCCCCCGGCGGCGAAGCGCCGCAGCAGGGCCTCAGCGCCGGGCTGCCGCTTGTAGGCGTGCCCGAAGAAAATGTGCTGGTGCGTCAGTTCGGCCGGCTCGTCCGGGAGTTCCTTCAGGCCGATGACGACGGCCCGGTGCGGAGCCGACACCCATGAGCCCGCGGGTGCGACGCGGCAGCCCGCCGCCTCGTACTCCTCGATCGGGAAGATCCGCTGCGGGGACTCCTCCACGGTCAGGGTCACCCCGCTGTCGACGAGCCGGCGGGCGTCGGACGGCACGAGGGGCGTGCGGCGTTCGGTGCTGCGGACCTCGTGGCGCAGCCACAGATGGAGCTCTGTCATACGAGGTGGGCCTCCGGGCGCGGGGCGTCGGCCGCGAGAGGGCCGGCGCTCAAGGGGCTGACGTCCACGAAGGGTACGCGGCCGGGGCGCGGGTCACGGCCCACCTCGCCGACGGCAGGTCGCGGCGGACACGGGCGGCGGCGAGGTGGTGGGCGTGATCAGGACAGGTGCGCCACCGCGTCCAGATGCGGCAGGACATGGTCGAGGCGTTCGCGCTTGGTGCGCAGATAGGTGATGTTGCTCTCGCACGGCGGGATCAACAGCGGTACGGTCTCGGCCACTTGGATGCCGTGCTGCACCAGCGCCTCCCGCTTGCGCGGGTTGTTGGACATCAGCCGGACCGAGTTCACGCCCAGGTCCTGGAGGATCCCGGCGGCGACGCCGTAGTCACGGGCGTCCACCGGCAGTCCGAGCGCGAGGTTCGCCTCGACGGTGTCCAGGCCCTCCGCCTGCAGCGCCATCGCCCGCAACTTGGCCAGCAGACCGATCCCGCGGCCCTCGTGGCCCCTCAAGTAGACGACGATGCCGCTGCCTTCGGCGACCACGGCCTTCAGCGCGGAGGCGAGCTGGTCGCCGCATTCGCAGTGCTGCGAGCCGAACGCGTCACCGGTCAGGCACTCGGAATGGAGTCGGGTGAGTACGTTGTCCGTGCCGATCTCGCCGTGGACCAGGGCCACTTGTTCGTCACCGCGGTCATGGTCCATGTAGCCGACCGCCCGGAATTGGCCGTACACCGTGGGCAGCGGTGCATTCACAATCCGCTCCACGCCCGTGCGCTGCGCGGACTTCTTGCCGAGGACGCCGATTTTATCTGTCATGATCTGATTCCTAAGCAGAGACGAAGGGCCGTGAAGAAATGAGTGATTCGGGCGGGCGTACGGCGGCGAACGGGCTGGTGCCGGCGGACACTACGGAAGAGGTACGGACCAGGGCGGCGGGTGTCTCAACGCAGGTCGCCGTCCTTCCGGTCGGGAGCTTCGAGCAGCACGGTGCCTTCCTTCCGCTGGCGACCGACACGCTCGTCGCCTGTGCCGTGGCCCGGGAGATCGCCGCGGCGTACCCGGTGCACCTCCTGCCCCCGGTGACGATCTCCTGCTCGCACGAGCACGCGGCCTGGCCCGGGACCGTCAGCATCTCCTCGGTGACCCTTCATGCG
This sequence comes from Streptomyces sp. NBC_00461, assembly GCF_036013935.1. Lineage (NCBI taxonomy): Bacteria > Bacillati > Actinomycetota > Actinomycetes > Kitasatosporales > Streptomycetaceae > Streptomyces > Streptomyces sp. NBC_00461. The sequence goes on along the minus strand of NZ_CP107902.1, from coordinate 8,188,253 downwards.
GTGGTGTCGGACATCGCGGCTTCGCTCCGTCGCTCCGGCGTCGACGCCCTGGTGGTGGTCAACGGCCACGGCGGAAACTACGTACTGGGCAACGTCGTTCAGGAATCCTCCGCCCGCGGCGAGCGCATGGCGCTCTTCCCGGCCGTGGAGGACTGGGAAGCGGCGTTGCAGCGGGCTGGGGTGGCCACCTCGCTGCTGACCGACATGCACGCGGGAGAAATCGAGACCTCCATCCTTCTGCACGCTCACCCGGAATTTCTCCGCCCCGGTTATGAAACCTCCGATTTCGTCGCGGACGACCGCCGTCATCTGCTCACCCTCGGTATGTCCGGCTATACCGATTCGGGGGTCATCGGGCGCCCTTCGCTGGGTTCCGCGGAAAAAGGGAAGGAACTGCTCGCGAGCCTCGCGGATTCGTTCGGCGCGTATTTCTCGCTCCTCACGTCGGCGGACGGGCGCGGATAGCCGGAGCCGGGTTCCGGGGCCGCCTGGGCCGTCACGGAACCGTCGCGCAGGCCCGTGTACCAGCGGGCCACGAGGACGACGGCGCCCGGCAGCGCGGCCACGAAGCTGAGTACGCCGTACACCACGGCGACGGCCACGCCGCTGCTCGCGCCGAGGCCGGCCGCCCCGAACGCCCAGGCGGTGACGCCCTCCCGGGGCCCGAAGCCGCCGATGTTCAGCGGCAGCCCCATGGCGACCAGCGCCAGTACCGCGAGGGGCAGCAGGGCGGCGACGGAGGCGTGGGAGTCCGCGACCCGGGCGGCGAGCACGAACATCCCGAGGTGACCGGCGAGGATGAGGAGCGACGAGACGGTCACGCCCGGCCAGTTGCGGCGCGACAGCAGCCCCTCGCGGGCCTCGGCCAGCGTCGAGCGCAGGGCGCGTCCGCGCCGGGAGGGCGCGCGGTTCATCCGCAGCGCGATCACGACGGCGAGCGCGCCGACGGCGGCTAGCGCGACCAGCGGTGCGAAGTGCCGCACCTCGTCCCGTACCGGCGAGTCCATCGTCAGCAGCATCGCCGCTCCGACGACCGTCAACGCGGCCTGCCCTGCGACCCGTTCGAGGACCACGGAGCGTACGCCGCGGCCCATGTCGCCTGCGCTCTGCCCGTGCCGGACCGCCCGGTGCACATCGCCGAGGACACCGCCGGGCAGGGCGGCGTTCAGGAACAGTGCCCGGTAGTAGTCGGCGACTGCCGCGCCGAGCGGCAGCCGGATCTTCAGGCCCCGGGCCACCAGCGCCCAGCGCCAGGCGCTGAGCACGGTGGTGGCCACACCGATCACGAGCGACACCAGCAGCGTCGTGGCGTCGATGCGCCGCAGCCCGTCCAGCAGGACGCCGGTACCGAGATGCCACAGCAGGGCGCCGAGGATGACGACGCCTGCGACGGTGCCGAAGTGGGTGCGTACGGCACGGGAGTTGAGCCGTGCCAGGACACCGCGCCACCGGGACATCCCGGTGGCGGCCCCGGACCGCTCGGAGGAGACGATCACGCCGATACGGGCCTTGGAGACGGCGGGTCCGGCGGGCGGGACGGAGACGACGTCACCGGTCCGCACGGCACCGGTGCGCCCGTCGGCCGCCGGGGTTGCGGCCCCGGTCCACGTGTCGACCGCCATGCCCCGCTCGGCCTGCACGCCTCGTTCACGCTGCTCCGGCAGCACCACGACCGCCCTGACCGTCTCCACGCTCATGACGCCCCGTCCGTCGGCCGGGACAGCGCCAGCAGGTCGCTGTGGTGGACCGTGACGCGCAGCTCGCCCGCCTCGCAGGCCGCCAGGCGCTCCCGCAGATACCGTTCTGCACGTGCCTTCAGCTCGGGGCGCTCCTCGACCGCGGCGCCGACCCAGCCGCGCAGCCACTGGGCGGTCAGCGCGGCCTCACCGGGGCCGAGCCGCCAGGGGCTCGGGTTGACCTGTACGGTCGCGCCCCGCTCCGAGAACGCCTCGCACGCCACCGTGATCGCGTCCGGGCCGAGCATGCCGTCCCGGCGCTGGTGGGCGTTGAACGCGTCGGTGATCTCCGCGTCCATCGGGTCGGACGGGGTGAGCTCGACACGTCCGGCGACCGAGAGCGTGAGCAGGGCCGGGCAGCCGGCCCCGGTGCAGGCGTCGGCGAGGGTCTCGATCTCCTCGCGGGTGAGGACGTCGAGGAGCGCGGAGGCCGTCACCAGGGAGGCGCCGGCCAGGCCGTCCGGGGTGAGCCGGGCGACGTCGCCGCGGCGGGTCTCCACGGTGACCCGGCTGCCGTCGGCGGCGGAGCGCGGCGAGGCGACGGCCGCGAAGTGCAGGAGGTAGGGGTCGCGGTCGTGCAGGATCCAGTGCTGGGCACCGTCCAGGCGGGGCGCGAGCCACCGGCCCATCGAGCCGGTGCCGCAGCCCAGGTCGTGGATGACGAGCCCGGCCTTGCCCGGCAGGTTGGCCAGCCGGATCCGCAGCGGGACGAGCAGATCGTGCGCCCGCCCGGCGGCGTCGGCCGGTTCGCGCAGTTCGAGCCACTCGGGCGCGTAACGGGGCGGCTCCGCCGGCCCGGTGTCCCGCAGCCGTACGGTGGCGCGCTCGCCGGAGCCCGGGGCGGCGGGGCCGGCGCCGGGAATCACGGAGTCCACGGGCACGGCGTCCTCCCTGGGCCCGGACTGTGCCGGGATCTTCTCACCGATCTGTACGGTCCTGTTCATGCCGCCCTCCGGGGTTCACTCGGCAGCCGGCCCAGTACTCCGGCGAGGCTGCGGGCCGTGGTCGCCCAACCGTCCAGGGCGGCCCGTCGGCCCCGGGCGGCGGCCTTCAGCCGGCGTCGTACGTCGGCCTCGCCGAACCAGCCGCGCAGTTCGGCGGCGAGGGCCGCGGGGTTCTCCGGCGGGACGAGGATGCCGGGGACACCGCCGTCGGGGGCACGCCCGACCGCCTCCGGGAGCCCGCCCACATCGGTGGCCAGCACGGGGATACCGCGCGCGAGGGCCTCCGTCACCGCCATCCCGTACGTCTCCGCGTACGAGGTGAGGACCATGAGGTCGGCGGTGTTGTAGCTGGCGTCGAGCTCGGCGCCGGCCTTCGGGCCCGCGAGTTCGATGCGGTCCTGCAGGCCGTGCTCCTTGATCAGCAGCCGCAGTTGGGCGACGTATTCGGGGTCGTGCCCGAGTCCGCCGACGCATACGCAGCTCCACGGCAGGTCCCTCGCCGCGGCCAGCGCCTGCACCAGCCGGTGCTGCCCCTTGCGCGGGGTCACCGCGGCCACGCACAGCAGACGGGAGAGGCCGTCGGTGCCGGAGGCGAGGGGCGCGATGTCGGCGCCGGGGGCGGCGACGTGGACCCGCTCGGGGGCGAGGCCGTGGTGGGCGACGAGGCGGCGCACCGCCCAGTCGCTGGTGGCGATGACAGCGGGCACGGCCCGCAGCACGTCGCGCTCCTTGGCGTCCAGCTCGGCGGCCACGGCGGGTTCGAGACCCGTCTCGTCGCCGAGTGGAAGGTGCACGAGGACCGCGAGGCGCAGCCGCTCGGCCTCCGGGACGACGATCTCCGGGACGCCGCAGGCGACGATCCCGTCCAGCAGGACGACCGTCCCGTCCGGGAACTCCCGCAGCGTACGGGCGAGTTCCGCACGGGCCGCCGCTCCCGGCCGGGGCCACTCGCCGGCCACGGCGTGCTGGTGGACCTGCCAGCCGAAGCCGGGCAGATCCAGGCTCACCCGCCGGTCGTAGGCGTTGCCGCCGCTCGGCGCGGCCGGGTCGTCGACACCGCCCGGCAGGACGAAGTGCACGGAGCGCAGGGACATGGGGATGATCTCGGCGTTCTTCAGGGCGGAGTGCTTGATGGGCACATAGCCGAGCGCCGGCTGCTCCACCTTCTCCAGGGTCACGTCGGTCACAGGGCACGCTCGTAACTCGCCCAGGCGATGTGCGACTCGTGCAGGGTCACGGCGATCCCCGCGATGCCCCTGGCGCCCTCGCCGAGCGAGCCCTTCTCGATCCGCTCGGCGAGCCGGTCGGCGATGACCTTGGCCAGGAACTCCGTGGAGGTGTTGACTCCGGCGAACTCGGGCTCGTTGTCGAGGTTTCTGTAGTTCAGCTCGCTGACCACGGCGCCCAGTTCCTGTGTGGCGAGTCCGATGTCGACGACGATGTTGTCGTCGTCCAGCTGCTCGCGCCGGAATGTGGCGTCCACCAGGAACGTCGCTCCGTGCAGACGCTGCGCGGGTCCGAAGACCTCGCCACGGAAGCTGTGGGCGATCATGATGTGATCGCGGACGGTGACACTGAACAACGGACGACCCTCCAGGTGCGGCACGTCTGGCCCCCCGACTGTTGGCCGCCGGGGGATGCCTTAGTAATACGGCTCTTCGGTTTCCCGCGTTCAACCGCCCCTCACTCTTTTCTCAGGTCAGGCGGCCTTGCAACCCGAAAGTCGTCCCAAATTGAACGACTCCGTCAGTCTGTGTCCTCGTACCTGACCCGGTGGCACAGCGCCGGAATCTCCCCGGAGGCCAGACGCGGCATGACGTCGGGCAGTTCCTCGAAGGCGCACTCACCGGTGACGAGGGCGTCGAGCGCGGGGTCGGCGAGCAGGTCGAGGGCGAGGGCGAGCCGGTCGGCGTACGTACGGCCGGCGCGGCCGGCCGGGGAGACGGTGCCGACCTGGCTGCTGCGGATGACCAGTCGCCGGGAGTGGAAGGCCTCGCCGAGCGGCAGGCTGACCTTCCGGTCGCCGTACCAGCTCAGTTCGAGGACGGTGCCCTCGGCGTTGAGCAGTTCCAGGGAGCGGGCGAGGCCCTGTTCGGTGGCGCTGGCGTGGACGACGAGGTCACGTCCGTCGAGGGCGTCGCCGGGCAGGGCGAAGTCGACACCGAGGGCCTGGGCGACCTTGGCGCGGGTGGGGTCGGCATCGACCAGCTGGACGCGGACGCCGGGGAAGCGGGCCAGCAGGGCGGCCACCGAGCAGCCGACCATTCCGCCGCCGACCACCGCGATCCGGTCGCCGACCAGGGGCGCCGCGTCCCAGAGGGCGTTCACGGCGGTCTCGACGGTGCCGGCGAGGATGGCCCGCTCGGCGGGCACGGTGTCCGGTACGACGGTCACGGCGGCGGCCGGGACGACGTATCGCGTCTGGTGCGGGTAGAGGCAGAACACCGTCCGGCCGACGAGTTCGTCCGGCCCCTCCTCGACCACGCCGACGTTGAGGTAGCCGTACTTCACCGGTGCCGGGAAGTCGCCCTCCTGGAACGGTGCCCGCATGGCCGCGTGCTGGCTCTCCGGGACGCCGCCGCGGAAGACGAGTGTCTCCGTGCCACGGCTGACTCCCGAGAAGAGCGAGCGCACCAGCACCTCGCCCTCCGCGGGCCCCGCCAGATCGGTGCTCCGTATCTCACCGAGACCCTGACGACTGAGCCAGAACGCGCGTGCGATGTAGTTCATCTGGCCTCCTCCTGAACCATCTGGAAGTTGTTCACGTACCGAGGTGTGCACAGGCCGCGCACAGAGCGCGGCGTTGATCGACTCTGTCATACGGCCGGAGGGTGTGCGGTGGCCCTGAACAACACATACGACGCAAGGCTGGTCCAGCAGGAGACCGCTGTGGGAGCGGGCGTTCAGATCCTGTTGCTGGCCCTGCTCGGCACGGCGATCGGCATGGGGCCGGCAGGGTGGCTGACCGGCCTCGCCTTCGCCGTCGCCAGCTGGGCGGTGCTCTCCCGGGCGCTGCACCGCTCCCGGTTGCGCTCCTTCGGCCCGGCCAACCGGGTGACCCTCGGCCGGGCCACGCTGGTCGGCGGTGTCACGGCCCTGGTCGCGGACTCCTTCGAGAGCTCCCCGCCGGTCACGCTGTTCGTCGGCCTGACGGCGGTGGCCCTGATATTGGACGGCGTCGACGGCAAGGTGGCCCGCAGGACCGGCACGTCGACCGCGCTGGGCGCCCGTTTCGACATGGAGGTCGACGCGTTCCTGATCCTGGTGCTCAGCGTGTACGTGTCGATGCATCTCGGCCTCTGGGTCATGCTCATCGGCGGCATGCGCTACGGCTTCGTCGCCGCGGCCCGTGTCTGGCCGTGGCTGAACGCCTCGCTGCCACCGAGCACGGCCCGCAAGGCGGTCGCCGCGTTCCAGGGCATCTTCCTGCTGACGGCCGCCTCGGGGCTGCTGCCCTACACGGCGGCCTTCGCCGTCGTCGCCATGGCGCTGACCACGCTCCTGTGGTCGTTCGGCCGGGACGTTTCGTGGCTGTGGCGGACCTCGCGGGTCCAGGAGGGCGAGGTCGAGGAGATGCTGGAGCGGGAGACGGTGCTGCCGGAGCGCGAGACGGTGGCGTCCTGAACGCCCCTCGCCCCTCCGGCACCGGCCGGTACACCGTGAGCTCCCGCACCTGGAGCCCGAGACACCCCTGGATCCGGTTCGCCTCCTCCCGGTCGACCCGGGAGGACAGGTCGACGGCCCGCACGCGCGCCCTGGCAGGCGAGCGGGGCCCAGCACCTCATGCCGCACCGCCCCGACCACTCCGCGACCCCGCGCCAGGTTCCTGATTCGCCTGCCGGGTGAGCTCCACCTGGATCTCCATGACGCCGGCCCACCGACGCTGCGCGACGCGCCGACATCCCGCTCGCCACGGCCGTTGTCGCGGCCGACACCAGCCAGGACACGGCCACAGGCAGCCCCACCCCGAGGAGCACGCCGGCCACCGGCAGGCCACCCACCACGAACAGCCCCTGCTGACTGAAGGTCCGCAGCCCCAGCACGAACCCGACCGGCCGGCCCGCCGTCCCCATCGCCTGCCCAAGGTGCTCCGCCAGGAAGGGCAGCACCGCGAAGAAGCCGAGGTTGAAGGCGAGTTGGGTGAGGATCAGAAGTCTCAGCAAGAGGGTGAGACGGGTACGGCCCTCCGCCCCGCGCATGCCGACCTACGACTGTGAGGTCGTCCCTTTGCGTCCACCAACTCCCTTGTACACAAAGAGAGTTCGGAAGCCAAGGTCCCCTCGGCGGTACGACGCCTCGGTCGTCGCACTCCCCCACCCGCGCTGACCGCCAGCGCGCCGAGCAGGGCGAGGACGGCGGCGGGGGCGATGACCGCCCAGGGGGCGCGTTCGGCGTAGGGCTGGTTCTCGGCGAGCAGCCGGCCCCACTCCGGGGAGGGCGGCTGCGCGCCCAGACCGAGGAAGGCGAGCGAGGAGAGCGCGAGGGCGGTGCCGGGCAGGCGCAGCAGGGCATGGCGGGTGACGGGCGGCAGGACGGCGGGCAGCAGCTCGTGGCGGAGCAGGTGTCGGCGGCCCGCGCCGAGGCCCCGGGTGGCGGTGATGTGCAGGGCCGCGCGTTCCTGCCTCAACAGCGCGGAGGTGTGCACGGCGAGAGGTGCCCAGGCGACGGCACTCACGGCGAGCGCGGGCGTGGCCGGTCCGCTGCCCGCGACGGCGGTGACGAGGAGTGCGCCGAGCACCGGCGGGACGGCGTTGACGGTGTCGACGAGGTCGGCCCGATACCGCGAGCCGCCGTCAGGCGGCGTGCCGGACCCGCCCTCGATGCTCACGGATGATGTCCGCGTACCGATACCCCGTCCCCTTGATGGTCCGCACCTGCGTCCGGTAGTCCACATGGACCAACCCGAACCGCTTGTCATAGCCGTACGCCCACTCGAAGTTGTCCAGCAGCGACCAGGCGAAGTAGCCGGCGAGCGGGGCGCCCTTCCTGGCGGCCGAGGCGCAGGCGGCCAGGTGGCGTTCGAGGTAGTGCCGGCGCTCGGGGTCGTCCACCCTCCCGTCGGCGCGTACGACGTCGGGATAGGCGGAGCCGTTCTCCGTGACGTACAGGCGTCGGGCGCCGTACTCGTCGGTGAGGCGGAGCAGGAGGGTCTCGATGCCGGTCGGGTCGACCTCCCAGTCCATGCCGGTGCGCGGGACGCCGAGGCGGCGGACGGACCGGACGTGGGGTGCGGGGGCGGACGGGGCGTTGGCGACGGTGGCCGGCATGTAGTAGTTCAGCCCGAGCCAGTCGAGGGGAGCCTCGATGGTCGCCAAGTCGCCTTGCCGTTCCGGGAGTTCGACTCCGTACACCTCGCGCATGTCGGACGGGAAGCCGCGGCCGTGCACCGGGTCCAGCCACCAGCGGTTGACGTGGCCGTCCATGCGTCGGGCGGCCTGTACGTCCTCGTCGCGGTCGGTGGCCGGGTGGACCGTGGACAGGTTGGTGACGAGGCCGACCTGTGCGGACGGGGCCGCGGCGCGGATCGCCCCGACGGCGAGACCGTGGCCAAGGAGTAGGTGGTAGGAGGCCCGGACAGCGGCCGTCAGGTCGGTCAGGCCTGGGGCCATCCTGCCTTCCAGGTGGCCGATCCAGGCCGAGCAGAGGGGTTCGTTGAGGGTGGCCCAGTGGGTCACGCGGTCGCCGAGGCGTTCGGCGACGACCGCCGCGTAGTCGGCGAACGCGAGGGCGGTGTCCCGCTCCGGCCAGCCGCCCCGGTCCTGGAGAGCCTGCGGGAGGTCCCAGTGGTAGAGGGTGATGGAAGGTGTGATGCCAGCCTCCAACAGACCGTCGATCAACTCGTCGTAGAAAGCAAGGCCCTTGGGATTGACCGGACCGTCGCCGGCCGGCAGCACCCTCGGCCAGGCGATCGACAACCGGTAGGCGTTTGTGCCCAGTTGGCGCATCAGGCCGATGTCCTCGCGCCAGCGGTGGTAGTGGTCGCAGGCGACGTCGCCGTTGTCGTTGCCCGCGACCTTGCCGGGCGTGTGCGAGAAGGTGTCCCAGATCGACGGAGCGCGCCCGTCCTCCGCGACGGCTCCCTCGATCTGGTACGCCGCTGTGGCCGTGCCCCACAGGAAGTCGTGCGGGAAGGCGGCGAGGTCTATGCGGTCGGACACGGAAGTCCCTTCGAGATACGTGGAGTTGGTTGCGCGAGGGTTCACTTGACTGCTCCCGCCGTCAGCCCGGCGACGAGGTAGCGCTGCAGCAGGAGGAAACCCGCGACCACGGGCAGGCTGACGACCAGCGAGGCGGCCATGATCTGGTTCCAGTAGACGTCGTTGAGCGTGGAGTAGCCCTGGAGGCCGACGGCGAGGGTGCGGGTGGCGTCGTTGGTCATGACGGAGGCGAAGAGCACCTCGCCCCAGGCGGTCATGAAGGCGTAGACGGCGACGGCGACGATGCCGGGGATCGCGGCGGGTACGACGATCCGGAACAGCGCGCCCAGCGGGCCGCAGCCGTCCACCAGCGCCGCCTCGTCGAGGTCGCGCGGCACCGAGTCGAAGTAGCCGATCAGCATCCAGATGGAGAAGGGGAGCGAGAAGGTGAGGTAGGTGAGGATCAGGCCGCCGCGGGAGCCGAACAGGGCGATGCCGGTGGCGTTGCCGATGTTGACGTAGAGGAGGAACAGCGGGAGCAGGAAGAGGATGCCCGGGAACATCTGCGTGGACAGGACGGTGACCGTGAACACGCGTTTGCCGCGGAAGTTGTAGCGGCTGACGGCGTACGCCGCGAACACCGCGATCACCACGGAGAGAACGGTTGCCGAGCCGGCCACGATCAGCGAGTTCACGAAGTACCGCGCGAGCGGGACCGTCGACCAGATGTCGATGTACGGACGGACCGTCAGATTGCTGGGGAGCCAGTGGAATTCGCCCGTCACGTCGGCGAGTGGCTTCAGCGAGCTGGAGATCATGACGTACACCGGCACCAGCACGAATCCGGTGAGCAGGGTGAGGAAGACGCGCCGGGACCAGAGGAATGAACTCGGCGGCGCCATGGGGGATCTAGACATCGGCCGTCTGCCTTCCCCGGGATCCACGGGGTCCTCGGGATCCACGAGGTCCTCGCGACGTGAGCAGCAGGTAGACGCCCGTCACGACCAGCAGGAAGAGCAGCAGGAGTACGGACATCGCGGAGCCGGTGCCGAAGTTCCAGGTGACGAAGGACGCTTGGTAGATGTGGACCGAGATGAGGTCCGCGGCCTCCGGGGCGGCCCTGCCGAACAGGACGAAGGGTGTGTTGAAGTCGTTGAAGGTCCACAAGAACAGGACCAGGACCAGGACCTGGTTGACCGGTCGCAGCGACGGCAGGGTGATGCGGCGGATCTGTTGCCACATGCCGGCGCCGTCCAGTGCCGCCGCCTCGTACAACTCCCGGGGAATGTTCTGGAGTCCGGCCATCACGATCAGGAAGGCGAACGGCCAGCCCTTCCACACGGACACGGTGAGCAGGGCGTAGAAGCTGTTGTCGCCGATGAGCCAGAAGGACGGCTTGTCGGTGAGGTGCAGCTGGTCGTGCAGGACGTGGTTCACCAGGCCGTTGTCGTGCTGGAACATGAACACCCAGGTGATGACGGCCGCGTAGACCGGTAGCGCGTACGGCACCAGGAACAGCGCCCGCAGCAGGCCCCGGCCGCGGAAGGCGTCCTGCATGTAGACCGCGGCCGCCGTGCCGATCAGCCAGCACAGGCCGACCGACAGCAGGGTGAAGCCGACGGTGACGAAGAAGGAGTGGAGCAGCGCGCTGCCGACGGGGGCGTCGAAGTCCACCGACACCTTGTAGTTGTCGAGGCCGGACCAGGGCGCGGCGCCCCAGTCGCGGATGTAGAACTGCGTGAGTTCCTTGAAGCTCATCACGATGCCGACGACCATCGGCACGAGGTGGACGAGGAGTTCGAGCAGCAGGGCGGGCAGAAGGAGCAGGTAGGGCAGGCCGATCCGGCGGATCCGCCCGGTGCGGCGACGCGGTTCGCGCGCCGCCGCACCGGGGGAAGCCCCCCTCACCGGTTCCTTGAGGGCTGTGGTGGTCATCGGGCTCACTTCGCCGGCATCTGCTGCTGGGCCTTCAGGAGCTTGGCCTTCACCGAGTCGGTGGTGACCGCGCGTCCGGCCGCCACATCGGCGAACAGGTCCTTGACGGCCGTACCGACGGTCGTCTCGAACTGCGACTCGTCGGCGACCTGCGGCAGCGCCGCGGCGCTCGTGGCGAGGGTGTTCTTGAGTACGGAGTTGGACGCGGAGTTGAAGGTGGGGTCCTGCTGAGCCGCCCTGACCGGCGGAATCGAGCTGTACGCCGTGTTGAGGATCTTCTGTTCCGCGTCGCTCGTCATGAACGTCACGAACTTGGTGGCGCCGTCGAGGTTGTCGGTGTTCTTGAAGACGGCGAGGTTGATGCCCGCGACCATCGAGTTGACCTGAGTGCCGGTGCCAGGCGTGCCGGACTGCACGGGCACGGGGGCGATACCGTACGAACTGTCGCTCATTCCCTGCGACTTGAGGTTGGCGGCGGCGGACTGCCACAGCAGCATCGCCTGTTTGCCCTTGGCGAAGTCGCTCACCGACTGGTTCTGCGCGTACTCGGCGTCGCCGGTCGGTATGACCTTGTCCTTGGCCATCAGGTCGACGTACTGCTTGACCGCGGTGACCACGCCGTCGTTGGTGAAGTCGGCCTTGCCGTCCGCGGTGAAGAAGTCGGCGCCGTGCTGCTTGGCGAAGACGAAGACATGGTGGATGTTCTCCGACAGGTTCGAACCCTCGGCGCCGAGCGGCGACTTGCCCTTCGCCTTGATCTTCTTGCCGTCGGCGATCAGCTCGTCCCAGGTGGCAGGGGGCTTGGTGATGCCGGCGTCGGCGAAGATCTCCTTGTTGTAGTAGAGGGCGTAGGCCATCGAGTACAGCGGGACCGCGGCCGGGTCCTTGCCCTCCGCGCCGGTCGAGCCGAGCGCCGAGTCCACGAAGCGGTCACGGCCGCCGATCCTGGTGAAGTTCTTGGCGTCCCACGGCAGCAGCGCGCCGGTCGCCTGCAGGGAGGCGCTCCAGGTGTTGCCGATGTTCAGGACGTCGGGGCCCTGACCTGAGGTGGTCGCGGTGAGGATCCGGTTCAGCAGGTCGGACCAGGGCACGACCTCCAGCTTCACCTTGATGCCCGACTGCTTCTCGAACTTGTCGAGCTCGGGCTGCAGGACCTTCTTGTCGACGGCGATGCTGGCGCCCTGGTTGGAGGCCCAGTACGTGAGTGTCTTGGGCGAGTCGTTGGACCCGCCGCCCGTCGACGAACCGCCTCCGCAGGCCGAGGCGGCAAGGGCGAGTGACATGGTGACGGCGCCTACGGCCGCGGCTCGGATGCTGCGCATGGCTCCCGGTGTCCCTTCAGGGATTGCACTCATGACTTAATTTAGGACGTGAGTTAAACCTCAGGGGATGGGCTAGTCAAGGGGTACGGCAACCCTTGTGGAACTCCGGCCGCACCTCTTGACGCGCCCGTTCGGGTAGTTGAAGCATTCACCGGCAAGAGAGCGCTCCCAGACCCCACCCCGTTCACTTCCTGAACAGGAGAGCCGCCCCATGCCCATGCCTGACATCGGCCGGAGATCCATGCTCGCCGCGGCGGCCGCCGCAGCCCCCGCCGCACTCGGTCTGTCCGCCCCTGCCTCCGCAGCTCCGGCCACGGCGGCCCCCGCCACCCCTGCTCCGCACTCCGTCAGGAAGCCGCGGCGGCTCCCCGGCGGCGGCGACCTCGGCCCGAACGTCCTCGTCTTCGACCCGTCCACGGCGGGCATCCAGGCCAAGCTGGACGAGGTGTTCAGGCAGCAGGAGTCGGCCCAGTTCGGCACCGGCCGCTACGCGCTGCTGTTCAAGCCGGGCACGTACAACGGCCTCAACGCCCAACTCGGCTTCTACACCTCGATCATGGGCCTGGGCCTCTCCCCCGACGACACGACCATCAACGGGGACGTCACCGTCGACGCGGGCTGGTTCAACGGCAACGCGACGCAGAACTTCTGGCGCTCGGCGGAGAACCTGGCCCTGGCACCGGCCAACGGCACCAACCGGTGGGCGGTCGCCCAGGCGGCCCCGTTCCGCCGTATGCACGTCCGCGGCGGCCTCAACCTCTCGCCCACGGGCTACGGTTGGGCGAGCGGCGGTTACATTGCCGACAGCCGCATCGACGGCCAGGTCGGCCCGTACTCGCAGCAGCAGTGGTACACCCGGGACAGCGCGATCGGCAGCTGGCTCAACGGCGTCTGGAACATGGTGTTCTCCGGCGTCGAGGGCGCCCCCGCGCAGAGCTTCCCGAACCCGCCGTACACGACGCTCGACACCACCCCGGTCTCCCGGGAGAAGCCCTTCCTCCATGTCACCGGCAGCTCGGATCTCCACGTCTTCCTGCCGGAGAAGCGGACGAACGCCCGCGGGGTCACCTGGGGCAACGGCACCCCGCGCGGCACCTCGCTGCCCCTGTCGCAGTTCTACGTCGCCAAACCGGGCGTCTCGGCGGCGACCCTCAACCAGGCGCTCGCGCAGGGACTTCACCTGCTGCTGACGCCGGGGATCTACCACCTCGACCAGCCTGTCCAGGTGAACCGTGCCAACACGGTCGTCCTGGGCCTCGGTTACGCGACTCTCGTACCCGACAACGGAGTCACCGCTCTGCGCGTCGCCGATGTCGACGGTGTACGGCTGGCGGGGTTTCTGGTCGACGCCGGGCAGGTCAACTCCCCCACCCTGCTGGAGATCGGCCCGCGCGGCGCCTCACGCGACCACTCCGCCAACCCGACCACCGTCCAGGACGTCTTCGTCCGCATCGGCGGCGCGGGCGCCGGCAAGGCCACCACCAGCATGGTCGTCAACAGCCGGCACACCATCGTCGACCACACCTGGGTGTGGCGCGCCGACCACGGCGAAGGCGTCGGCTGGGAGACCAACCGGGCCGACTACGGGGTGGTCGTGAACGGCGACGACGTACTGTGCACCGGCCTGTTCGTGGAGCACTTCAACAAGTACGACGTGCAGTGGAACGGGCAGCGGGGGCGCACGATCTTCTTCCAGAACGAGAAGGCCTACGACGCCCCGAACCAGGCCGCCATCCAGAACGGCTCGGTGAAGGGGTACGCCGCCTACAAGGTCGGCGACGGCGTCACCGCGCACGAGGGCTGGGGCCTGGGCAGTTACTGCTACTACAACGTCGACCCGACGATCGTGCAGCACAGCGGCTTCGCCGCGCCCAACCGGGCCGGAGTGCGCTTCCACGACCTGCTGGTGGTCTCCCTGGGCGGCAAGGGCCAGTACGAGCGCGTCATCAACGAGACGGGCTCCCCCACGTCGGGGACGTCGACGGTGCCCTCCACGGTGGTGTCGTACCCGTGAGCCGGAGGCGGCCCCTCCCGCTTGCGGGAGGGGCCGCCCGGACGGTCACCGGACCGGTGTCACGGCCGGTGCCGGTGTGTAGCCGGTGGGCCGGGCGGTGAAGGTGCCCCGGCCCTGCGTCCGGCTGCGCAACCGGGTCGCGTAGCCGAAGAGTTCGGCCAGCGGCACGGTGGCCGTGACGACCGCCGCGCCGCCGCGCGTGGCCGAGCCCGAGACCCGGCCGCGGCGGGCGGCGAGGTCGCCGAGCACTCCGCCGACGGCGTCCTCGGGAACGGTGACCGTGACCTCCACGACCGGTTCCAGAAGGACCATCGCGCAGGTGCGCAGGGCTTCCCGGAGACCGAGCCTGCCTGCCGTGCGGAAGGCGGTGTCCGAGGAGTCCTTCACATGGGTCGCCCCGTCGGTGAGGGTGACGCGCAGCCCGGTCACGGGATGCGCACCCAGCGGGCCCTCGGCGAGGGCGTCGCGGCAGCCGGCCTCGACCGCCCGGACGTACTCCTGCGGCACCCGCCCGCCGACGACGGCCGAGCGGAACTCGAACCCGTCCTCCAGCGGCTCGACATCGAGGACGACATGCGCGAACTGCCCCGCTCCGCCGTCCTGTTTGACATGCCGGAAGATCAGCCCGGACACCCCGCGTCCGACCGTCTCGCGGTAACTCACCCTCGGACGGCCGACGTTGACCTCCACCCCGTGGGCGCGACGGACCTTCTCCGCGGCGATCTCCAGATGCAGTTCACCCATCCCCGACAGCACCGTCTGGCCGGTCTCGGGGTCGGTCCGCACGACCAGCGAGGGGTCCTCCTCGGTCAGCCGCGCGAGCGCCGAGGCCAGCTTGTCGGCGTCGGTCGACGTACGGGCCTCGACCGCCACGGAGACCACCGGCTCGGTGGCACCGGGCGGTTCGAGGACGATCGGGGCGCCGGGGGCGCACAGGGTCGAGCCGGCGCGGGCGGACTTCAGCCCGACCACGGCGACGATGTCCCCGGCGACCGCCCGGTCCAGGCGGGCGTGACGGTCGGCCTGGACTCGCAGGATCCGCCCGATCCGCTCGCTGCGGCGCGCGCCCGCGTCCCACACGGCGTCTCCCTTCTCGATCGTTCCCGAATACACCCGCAGATACGTCAGCCGCCCGGTCGGGGTGGCGTTCACCTTGAACGCCAGCGCCACGAACGGCGCCGCCGAATCGGCCACCCGCTCCTGCTCCGTACCCTCGAACGTGCCCCGTACGGCGGGCACGTCGAGCGGCGAGGGCAGATACGAGACCACGGCGTCGAGCAGCGGCTCGATCCCGCGGTTGCGGTAGGCCGAACCGCACAGCACGACCACGCCTTCGCCGCTGCGGGTCAGCTCGCGCAGGGCGGCGACCAGGGTCTGCGGGGAAAGGGCCGACTGCGCGCAGAACTCCTCCAGCGCGCCGGTGTGCAGTTCGGCCACTGTCTCCTCCAACTGCCGTCGACGCCGGTACGCCTCCTCGCGCAACTCCTCGGGCACCGGCCCCTCCACGGCCGTGTCGCTCCCCTCGCCCCAGATCAGCGACCGCATGCGCACGAGGTCGACGACACCGCTGAACCCGTCCTCCGCGCCGATCGGCAACTGCACGACCAGCGGCGCCGGATGGAGCCGTTCCCGGATCGACGCTACGGCCGCGTCGAGGTCGGCGCCCGCGCGGTCCAGCTTGTTGACGAAGGCGATCCTCGGCACGCCGTGCCGGTCGGCCTGCCGCCACACCGACTCGCTCTGCGGCTCGACCCCCGCCACGGCGTCGAACACCGCAACCGCGCCGTCGAGCACCCGCAAGGAGCGCTCCACCTCGTCCGCGAAGTCCACATGCCCAGGAGTGTCGATGAGGTTGATCCGGTGGCCGTCCCAGGCGCAGCTCACCGCCGCGGCGAAGATGGTGATCCCACGGTCGCGCTCCTGCGGGTCGAAGTCGGTGACGGTGGTGCCGTCATGGACCTCGCCGCGCCGGTGCGTGGTGCCGGTGGCGTACAGGATCCGCTCGGTGACGGTGGTCTTGCCGGCGTCGACGTGGGCGAGGATGCCGAGGTTGCGGACGACGGCGAGGGTGTTGAGGTTGGTACGCACGGCCGGTTGGCCTTTCTGCTGATCTTGGCGATCGGAACAGGGACGGCGCGATTCCCGTACGAGGAGCATGAGAAGCCTTGAGGGCCATGAGGGGCCATGAGAGGCCATGAGAGGCATGCATGGGTGCATGACCACGGCATGACCATGGCTTGATGGGACGTCAACAGGCCGTCGTACGGCTGGTGTTGAGGTGCTCAGTCGCTCGTCACGGGCATCCGGTGCCGGCCGCGCAGCGGGCACCGGGAGGACGAGGACACGAGGATCACCTCGTACTGCGAGCGGGGGACGACGACAGCGGTGCGGTACTGCACGGCCGGTCTCCCCTCGTCACTCGTCCCGCACGTCACGGCGACGCACGATGCGTGGTGAGTGTAGGGAACGCGAGGGGAGCGGGTCACCGCATTTTCTGCGGGCCCCGGCTTCCGCGGGCCCCGGCAGCCTCGTGAACTTTGCGGAAACGGTCGGAACTTATCCGCCGGGCCAATAGTTTCTACGTTGCTGTAGATACCGATGAGGTATCGGGCCGCCGACCGGGCGGGCCGAGCCCCGACCTGAACGTCTGGAGTTCTCATGGCCCTGTGGGACCGCATCAAGGAATCCGCGTCGACGATGCAGACCCAGCTCGTGGCGAAGAAGAACGACCTGAAGAGCGGCGCCTTCCGCGACGCCAGCATGGCGATGTGCGCCCTGGTCGCCGCGGCCGACGGCACCATCGACCCGGCCGAGCGGCAGCGCGTCGCCCAGCTCATCGCCACCAACGAGGTCCTCCAGAACTTCCCCGCCGACGACCTGCGCCGCCGCTTCGAGGAGAACCTGAACAAGCTGACGACCGACTTCGCCTTCGGCAAGGTCAGCGTGCTGCAGGAGATCGCCAAGGCGAAGAAGAAGCCCGCCGAGGCCCGTGCCGTCGTCCAGATCGGCATCGTGATCGGCGGCGCCGACGGCGACTTCGACAAGACGGAGCAGGCCGTCGTGCGGGAGGCGTGCTTCACCCTCGACCTGCCGCCGCACGAGTTCGACCTCTGACCGGCCCGGCGGCGCCCCCGGCTGTCTACAGCGGGGTCGCCGCCTTGAGGACCAGGAACATCGTGACCGCCTAGTTCGCCGAGTTCGCCGAGTTCGCCGAGTTCGCCGAGTTCGCCGAGGACATGGCGGAGAGAGCGGCCAGGGGTGGGCGCGGGCGCCGGCCGGGGGGGACGGGCTGCCTTGGCGATCGCGCGGGTGGCGACCCGCTCACGCCCGTGGATCAGGGCTCCCGGCCTTCCTCACGCGAGTCACCGTCACTGGCTCCGGTCTCCTGAAGGAGCTTGCGCAGCAGTTCCTCGTCCTGGGGCGGCAGGGAGGAGACGAAGCTGGCCAGCACCGCCTCCCGGTCGGCCTCACCGTCCAGCACCCTGCGCATGCGGTGCGCGGCCAGGCCCGCCTCGCCTGCCGCGGCCGTCCACGCGAAGGAGCGGCCCACCCGCCGCCGGGTCACCACGCCCTTGGCATGGAGCCGGGTCAGGATGGTGATGACGGTGGTGTAGGCGAGGGTGCCGCCGAGGCGCTCGCGCACCCAGCCCGCCGGCACCGGCTCCGGCGCGGCCCGCAGGGTGGACAGCACCTGGGCCTCCAGCTCCCCCTGTCCGCGCCGGCGAGCAGGCACGTCCGCGTCCGGGCCGCCACTCCTGTCCTGCGTCCCCACGCCACCTCCCGGTAGTGCGCCGCACCGGCCGGCGCCCGCTCCATCGTAGTGAGAGGGGGTTTACGTCTCACAGAACCGGTGAGGCGCGTGGGATGTCCCACCCCCAGACCACAGCCGTGACCCAGGCCCGACACTCCCCCGGAAGCGAGGTTTCCGCACGGGGTGCGCAAGAAGGGCGGGCGACACAGCGCGACGCCTATTTCGACAATGCGAAGTACCTGGCGATCGTGCTGGTGGCTATGGGCCACTCGTGGGAGCCGCTGCGGGACGGCAGCCGGACCGTCACCGCGCTCTACAACCTCGTCTACGCCTTCCACATGCCGGCGTTCATCGTCATCTCCGGCTATTTCTCCCGTGGGTTCGACGCGAGCCCGGCGAAGATCAGACGGCTCGTGACCGGCATCGCCGTCCCGTACGTCGTCTTCGAGGCGGCATACACCCTTTTCACCCGCTGGACCGACGGAGTCCCGGACCGGCCGGTCTCCGTACTGGACCCCCTGTATCTGACGTGGTTCCTGATCGCGCTGTTCATCTGGCGGCTGACGACGCCGATCTGGCGGAACGCACGGTGGCCGCTTCCGGCCGCGCTCGTCGTCGCGATGCTGGCGACCGTCTCCCCGTCCATCGGCAACGACCTCGATCTGCAGCGTGTGCTGCAGTTCCTGCCCTACTTCGTGTTCGGCCTGTGCCTGCGGCCCGAGCACTTCCGGCTGGTGCGCCGCTGGCGGGTGCGTGCGCTGGCCGTGCCGGTGTTCGCCGGCGCGCTCGCCGTGTCGTACTGGGCGGCCCCCCGGATGACCGGCGCCTGGTTCTTCCACCGCGACAGCGCCCAGGAGCTGGGTGCGCCCGCCTGGTACGGGCCGGTGATGACGCTGGCCGTCTTCGGCTGCTCGATGGTCCTGGTCGCCTGCTTCCTCGCCTGGGTGCCGGGGCGCCGCATGTGGTTCACCGCACTGGGTGCGGGCACCCTGTACGGCTACCTGCTGCACGGTTTCGTCGCCCAGGGGTCGAAGTTCTGGGGCTGGTACACCCCCGGCTGGATCCATGGGCCGCTCGGCGAGATCACCGTCACACTCGGCGCCGGTGCCATCGTGACCGTGCTGTGCACACCGCCCGTCCGGCGGATCTTCCGCTTCGCCGTGGAGCCGACATTGGGGTGGGCGTTTCGACGAGACACACGCGGGGCGCCGCAGCCGGCCCGCGAGCAGGGAACTCGATCCGCGTCACGAGCGCTGTCCTGACACCTACCGAGCAACAGGGGCCACTGCGTTGTCCGCCCCCGACCGACGGACCCTGCGGGGCAGGGTCCTCTGCCCTCCCGCAGCAGCGAGCCCGATCGCGGCACCCAGCGGGGTAACCTCTCCCGATCGACCCGCCTGTAAGTACCACCAGCCCCCTCCTGGGCCTGCTGGCCATGTTCGTACTGACCGCGCGCACCGGCTGGTTCGTCGCCCAGGGGTTCGCCTACGTCTCCGCCGACCGCCTCGCCCCTGGCCCGCGCCCAACTCGGCATCTCTGTCCGCGCCCTGGGCCTGGGCTCGGTGTCCAAGCCCGCGATCCCCCACGCACTCTCCTCGCTGCTGCACTACGGGGACGCGGTGCCGGGTTCTTCCGTCCACGCCTGGGACGCGCTGGTGGCCCACGCCCAGGGCCGCACCACGAGCGCCCGCGGCCCGGCCCGCCCGGTGCGCGAACTGAACGAGGACACCAAGGTCGCCGGGGCGTCGGCCGCCACCGTGTTCGCTCCCGATCGGGGAGCGGATACGGTGGCGTCGGATGATGCAGGTGGTCAAAGCGGGGGACATGAGCAGGTACGAGACGGCAGTGGCACCGAGCGGGGCGCGCGAAAGTGCGGCACGCGGCCCGCGTCCACCGAGGTCCGGTGCGCGCAAGGCGCTCAACTCCCTTGCCTGGGCGGTTGCATTGCCGGGCTCGATGATCCTGGGCGCGGGGATCGGCCAGTGGATGACCTGGATCGGCGTGGTCGCCATGCTGGTGTCCGTCGCGGTCGCCGCCTGTCTGATCGGGGGCTCCTGGCATCGAGCCGGTGCCGCGTCGTTGGCCTCCGTCGGCGGCTTCGCGCTGATGCTCTTCGCCGGGCCGGCGGTGTACGAGGTCTACATGAAGTCCGTGGGTGAGCCCGTCGCCGCCGTGGTGACGGAGGTGACCGACCGGCACAACCGACACGGTGCGGACATGTTCTGCACCGTCCGGGAGACCGGCGGCGAGCACCGGACGTACGAGGTGTCCCAGCAGGAGAACTGTTTCGGCCAGGCCAAGGTCGGCGACCACGTCGAGATCCGCAAGGACCCACTCGGCCTGCTGGACCCCCGGTTGCCCGACAGCCCGGACCAGCAGCACACCACCGAACTGACCGTCGCGATCAGCGCGGGCCTCGCCCTGCTGACGGCCGGCGCCACCTTCTACGGCGGCCGGCGCCGCCGGGCCGGCTAGCGCAAGTCGGGCCGGCTAGCGCAAGTCGGGTCGGCCGACGCCCGTCGGGCCGCCGACCCACTTCCGGACATGCAAAAGACCCCTGATCAACAGGGGTCTCAGCTGGTAACTGCCTAACTGGTGTCCGAGGGGGGACTTGAACCCCCACGCCCGATAAAGGGCACTAGCACCTCAAGCTAGCGCGTCTGCCATTCCGCCACCCGGACAAGGTGTCTGCCGCCTGGACTGGGGTGTTCCCCGCGGCGACATGGACAACAATACCAATGTTTCGGAGTGCCCTTCACCTGCATATCCGGGCCACGGAGCTCGGCCCCGGACGGGCCTGACCGGGCACTGGAACGTCACCGGAAGTGATCGGTCCGCTACGGCCGCGAGTCCGTGTGTCAGGCGGAGAAGGCGGGCTGCCCCCGAGGACGGACAGACATGAAGGCCGACCACCGACCCCTGCTCAGCGCGCCTGCCGCGCAGACGGAGCGCCTTCGGCTCGGGTGGGGCTGGTGACCAGCAACCGGATCCGTCCCCCGGGCGTGCTGGGCAGGATCACGTCCACGGACGGACGTGATCTCGGGCGGGCGACGGGTGATGGGGCTCGGGGTCGGGCAGGGGTCGGAGGCACACATCAGCCGCAGGGCGCCGGGCGCCGGGCGCCGGGCGCCGGCGGAATTCCCGGTGCATCGCGCCGTACCGAGTCTGCCGCGCCCCTGCCCGCGGGGCCTGGCACGGTGGTTGGCCCCTGAGGTCATCCGAGGTCATCTGATGTCATGCGAGGTCATCGCCGGGTGGCGTCCTCGACGAGACGAGGACACCGGGGACGCCACCCGGCCGGCCGTCACGGCATGAGGTGGTAGTCCGGAAAGTTCCCGGGCGGCCGCTCCGCCGACGGGCCCTGCGTCACCGCACGCACGAGCAGTTCCCCGCCGACGAACGCGCCGCGCCAGGACGCTCCGAAGCCGCCGAACAGTTCGTCGCGGTCGCCGCGGGAGCGGGGCTTGCCGTGGCCGACCTTGAACGCGCGGATCTGCGGGGCCAGTCGGTCGAAGGTCGCCCTGTCGTCCGTGGACAGCGTGGCCACGAGCGCGCCGTTGGAGGCGTTCATCGCCGCCAGCAGCTCCGCCTCCGTGTCGACCAGGACGATCGTGTCGACCGGGCCGAACGGCTCCGCGTGGTGGAGGGGTGAGGACGGCGGCGGGCCAAGGAGCGTGACCGGCTGGACGTACGCCGAGGTGTCCTGGCCGGGCAGGAAGCGCGCGTCGGTCTCACTGCCGCGGTGCAGCGGGACGGCGCCGCGGTCGATGGCCTCGGCGATCTGGTCGTGCAGCTCCTTGGCCTTGGCCGCGTTGACCACCGGTCCGAAGTCCAGTTGCGGATACGGATCGTCGCGCTCTTCGACGGCGAGCGGGTGTCCGACCCTGAGCGTGCGCACCGCCGGCAGGTAGGCCGCCAGGAACTCGTCGAACAGCCGCCGTTGCACGACGAAGCGCGGGTATGCCGTGCAGCGCTGCTTGCCGTAGTCGAAGAGCTTGGGGATCACCGCGGTGAGCGCGTCCCAGTCCGAGTGGTTCCAGATGCCCCAGGTGTTGAGTCCTTCCTGTTCGAGTACGTGCCTCTTGCCGAGGTCGGCGACCGCGGTGGCCACGGCGGCGCCGGTGTCGCGTCCGCCGACGAAGGAGACGCAGCCGATCTCGGGGGCTCGCACCAGCGCCTGGGACAGCTCGCTCCCGCTGCCGCTGACGAGGGTGGCGGGAATCCCCTCACGGGCGGCGAGCGCGCAGGCCAGGGTCAGGCACGCGACACCGCCGTCGGTCGGGGTCTTGGCGATCACCGCGTTGCCGGCCAGAGCCTGGACCAGCATTGCGTGAACGAGCACGCTCATCGGATAGTTCCAGCTCGCAATGTTGGAGACCGGTCCGTCCAGCGGGGTCCGGCCGTCGACCATCGGCTCGATGCCGTCGACGTACCAGCGCACCCCGTCGATCGCCCGGTCGACGTCCGCCTGCGCGAGCCGCCAGGGCTTGCCGATCTCCCAGACCAGCAGCAGCGCGAGGAGTTCACGGTGTTCGGTGAGCGCGTCGAGGGTGGCCGCCACGCGGGCGCGGCGCTCCCCCAGCGGGACGTGGCGCCAGGCGCGGTGCTGGTCGAGCGAGGCGCGGACGGCCTGGTGCGCGGTGTCCCGGTCCAGACGGGGCGGACCGGCGATGGGGCTGCCGTCGACGGGACTGGTGGCGGGCAGGGCCCGGCCGTCCGCCTGCCAGGCGGAGTTCCAGAGGTTGAGGACGCGGTCGTCCTGGAAGGCCTCGGGGGCCGCAGCGAGGCAGCGTTGCCAGGCGTCGGTCCAGGACGTGCCTGATTTGAGGGTGAGGGTACGGGTGTTCGGGGTGAGGGTGGTTGCCATCGGGTTGCTCCGCTCTCGGTGCACAGTCGGGGGCGGGAATGCGTGGCTAACATCGACTATGAGGGTTCTATCGCCCCTCTTCGAGACGGGCGAGCACAAGTTTCGCCGTCTCGGTCGGTGTGCTTCCCACACTCACCCCGGCCGCATCCAGCGCCTCCTGCTTCGCCCGTGCGGTGCCGGAGGACCCGGACACGATGGCTCCCGCGTGTCCCATCGTTTTGCCCTCGGGGGCGGTGAACCCGGCGATGTAGCCGACGACGGGCTTGGTGACGTGGGCGCGCACGTACGCGGCCGCGCGTTCCTCGGCGTCGCCGCCGATCTCGCCGATGAGGACGATCAGATCGGTGTCGGGGTCGTCCTCGAAGGCCGCCAGGCAGTCGATGTGCGTGGTGCCCACGACGGGGTCGCCGCCGATGCCGACGCAGGTGGAGAAGCCGATGTCGCGCAGTTCGTACATCAATTGGTAGGTGAGGGTGCCGGACTTGGACACCAGGCCGATGCGGCCGGGCTTGGTGATGTCGGAGGGGATGATGCCCGCGTTGGACTGGCCGGGGGTGATCAGGCCCGGGCAGTTGGGGCCGATGACGCGCGTGCCCTTCGCCTTCGCGTGGGCGTGGAAGGCGACGGAGTCATGGACGGGGATGCCCTCGGTGATGACGACCGCGAGGCCGATGCCGGCGTCGGCGGCCTCGATGACGGCCGCTTTGGCGAAGGCGGGCGGCACGAAGACGACGGTGACGTCGGCACCGGTCGCGTGGATGCCTTCGGCGACCGTCCCGAAGACGGGGACGGTCATGGGGACGCCTCCCGGGCCGTTCAGGAACTGGGGGATGTCGAAGTCGACGGTGTGGCCCGCCTTGCGCGGGTTGACGCCGCCGACGACGTTCGTTCCGGCCGCCAGCATGCGCCGGGTGTGCTTCATGCCTTCGCCGCCGGTCATGCCCTGGACGAGGACCTTGCTCTCCTTGGTGAGGTAGATGGCCATGTCGGGCTCCTTCAACCAGTGGTGGCGAGTCGGGCGGCGCGGCGGGCGGCGCCGTCCATGGTCGTAGCCTGCTGGACCAGGGGATGCGCGCGCTCGTCGAGGATGGCGCGGCCGCGGGCCGCGTTGTTGCCGTCGAGGCGCACGACCAGCGGTCTGGTCAACCGGACGGCGTCCAGCGCCTGCACGATGCCGTCGGCGACCGCGTCGCAGGCGGTGATTCCGCCGAAGACGTTGACGAAGACCGACTTCACGGCCGGGTCGGAGAGGATGACCGAGAGGCCGTCGGCCATGATCTGGGCGGAGGCCCCGCCGCCGATGTCGAGGAAGTTCGCGGGCCGCGCTCCGCAGCCCGCGACCACGTCGAGGGTCGACATGACCAGGCCGGCGCCGTTGCCGATGATGCCGACCTCGCCGTCCAGTTTCACGTAGTTGAGGCCCTTGGCTGCTGCCGTCGCCTCCAGCGCGACGTCGTGCTCCACGTCCTGCGTGCCCCAGCGTGCTTGCCGGAAGCGGGCGTTGTCGTCGAGGGTGACCTTGCCGTCGAGGGCGAGGATCTGCCCCTGCTTCGTCATCACGAGCGGGTTGACCTCGACGAGCAGCGCGTCCTCGCGGACGAGTACCTCCCACAGTCGTACGAGAACGTCGACGGTCTGCGGCGGCAGCGCCGCAGCCTCGGCGATCTCACCCGCCTTCGCCGAGGTGACGCCCTCCGCCGGGTCGATGTGGATACGGGCGACGGCCTCCGGGCGGCTCGCGGCGACCTCCTCGATCTCCATGCCGCCCTCGGCCGAGGCGATCGCGAGGAAGGTGCCCGCCGCGCGGTCGAGCACGTAGGAGACGTAGAACTCGCTCTCGCCGGCCGCGAATTCAACGGGCTGGGCCAGCATCACCTTGCCGACCGTGTGGCCCTTGATGTCCATGCCGAGGATCTGGCGTGCCGTGAGCTCCGCGGCGGCCGGGTCGGCAGCGAGCTTCACGCCGCCCGCTTTGCCCCGCCCACCGGTCTTCACCTGGGCTTTCACCACTACTCGCCCGCCCAGCCTGCGGGCGATCTCGCGTGCCTCCCTGGGCGAGTCGGTGACCTCGGCCCTCGGCACCACGATGCCGTGTTCCTCGAAGAGTTCCCTTGCCTGGTGTTCGTACAGGTCCATTCCGGCTCCTGTCTGTTGGATCTTCCGGGGGCCGACCCCAGGTCCCCGAAAAGTGCCGCACGCCCCCTGGACACCACCCACCGGATGCGGGATAACAAGCTTCATACAGTATTCGTCGACTGTATGCAATGTACGAGAGAGCGTTCCAACCCCCTACGAAGGGACAGGACTTCGCCATGCCCGACGACACCCAGGACGTGATTTCCGGTGGTCATCTCGTTGCCAAGGCACTCAAGGCCGAGGGGGTCGACCGCATCTACACGCTGTGCGGCGGCCACATCATCGACATCTACGACGGCTGCGTCGACGAGGGCATAGAGGTCGTCGACGTCCGCCACGAGCAGGTCGCCGCCCATGCCGCCGACGGTTACGCCCGCCTCACCGGCAAACCCGGCTGCGCGGTCGTCACCGCGGGTCCTGGCACGACGGACGCCGTCACCGGTGTCGCCAACGCCTTCCGCGCGGAGTCCCCGATGCTGCTGATCGGCGGCCAGGGCGCCCTCACCCAGCACAAGATGGGGTCCCTGCAGGACCTGCCGCACGTCGACATGATGACGCCGATCACCAAGTTCGCGGCGGCCGTGCCGGACACGGCCCGCGCCGCCGACATGGTGTCGATGGCGTTCCGCGAGTGCTATCACGGTGCGCCCGGGCCCTCCTTCCTGGAGATCCCGCGCGACGTGCTGGACGCCAAGGTGCCGGTGAGCAAGGCGCGGGTGCCGAAGCAGGGCGCCTACCGCGCCTCGACCCGCTCGGCCGGCGACCCCGAGGCAGTCGAGAAGCTCGCCGACCTGCTCGTGCACGCCGAGAAACCGGCCATCCTGCTCGGCAGCCAGGTCTGGACGACCAGGGGCACCGAAGCCGCCATCGACCTCGTACGGGCCCTGAACATCCCGGCCTACATGAACGGTGCCGGCCGCGGCACCCTCCCACCCGGCGACCCGCACCACTTCCAGCTGTCGCGCCGCTACGCCTTCTCCAACGCCGATGTCATCGTCATCGTCGGCACGCCCTTCGACTTCCGCATGGGCTACGGCAAGCGGCTGTCGCCGGAGGCGACCGTCGTGCAGATCGACCTCGACTACCGGACGGTGGGCAAGAACCGCGACATCGACCTCGGGATCGTCGGCGACGCGGGACTCGTCCTCAAGTCGGTCGCCGACGCCGCTTCGGGGCGCATCAACGGCGGTGCGTCCAGGCGCAAGGAGTGGATCGACGAGCTGCGCGCGGCCGAGCAGAGCGCCATCGAGAAGCGGCTGCCGAGCCTGAGGTCGGACGCCTCACCGATCCACCCGTACCGCCTGGTCAGCGAGATCAACGACTTCCTCACCGAGGACTCCATCTACATCGGCGACGGCGGCGACATCGTCACCTTCTCCGGACAGGTCGTCCAGCCCAAGTCACCCGGGCACTGGATGGACCCGGGCCCGCTCGGCACCCTCGGCGTCGGCGTCCCCTTCGTGCTCGCGGCCAAGCAGGCCCGCCCCGACAAGGAGGTGGTGGCCCTCTTCGGCGACGGCGCCTTCTCCCTCACCGGCTGGGACTTCGAGACTCTCGTCCGCTACGACCTCCCCTTCGTCGGCATCGTCGGCAACAACTCCTCCATGAACCAGATCCGCTACGGCCAGGCCCAGAAGTACGGCCTGGAGCGCGAGCGGATCGGCAACACCCTCGGCGACGTCCACTACGACAAGTTCGCCCAGATGCTGGGCGGTTACGGCGAGGAGGTCCGCGACCCCGCCGACATCGGCCCGGCGCTGCGGCGTGCCCGCGAGTCGGGCAAGCCGTCGCTGATCAACGTCTGGGTCGACCCGGACGCATACGCCCCCGGAACCATGAACCAGACCATGTACAAGTGAGGTGGCCCGCATGACTGGAACGCCCACCAAGGCCCTCGCAGGCATCCGCGTCCTCGACATGACCCACGTCCAGTCCGGGCCGTCCGCGACCCAGCTGCTCGCCTGGCTCGGCGCGGACGTCGTCAAACTGGAGGCGCCGACCGGTGACATCACGCGCGGGCAGTTGCGCGACCTCCCGGACGTCGACTCCCTCTACTTCACGATGCTCAACTGCAACAAGCGGAGCATCACCCTCAACACCAAGACCGAGCGCGGCAAGGAGATCCTCACCGAGCTGATCCGGCGCTCGGACGTCATGGTCGAGAACTTCGGACCGGGCGCGGTCGACCGTATGGGCTTCACCTGGGACCGCATCCAGGAGATCAATCCGCGAATCGTCTATGCCTCCATCAAGGGGTTCGGCGAGGGCCCGTACACCAACTTCAAGGCGTACGAGGTCGTCGCACAGGCCATGGGCGGGTCGATGTCGACCACCGGTTTCGAGGACGGGCCGCCGCTGGCGACGGGGGCCCAGATCGGGGACTCGGGCACGGGCGTCCACGCCGTGGCGGGGATACTCGCGGCGCTGTTCCAGCGTGAGCACACCGGGCGTGGTCAGCGGGTGAACGTGGCCATGCAGCACGCTGTGCTCAACCTCTGCCGGGTGAAGCTGCGCGATCAGCAGCGTCTGGTCCACGGCCCACTCGCTGAATATCCCAACGACGACTTCGGCACCGAGGTTCCCAGGTCCGGAAACGCGTCCGGCGGGGGCCAGCCCGGCTGGGCGGTCAAGTGCGCGCCGGGCGGCCCCAACGACTACGTGTACGTCATCGTGCAGCCCGTCGGCTGGAAGCCGCTGAGCGAGCTCATCGGCCGGCCGGAGCTGGCGGAGGACCCCGAGTGGGCGACGCCCGCGGCCCGGCTGCCCAAGCTCAACAAGATGTTCCAGCTGATCGAGGAGTGGTCCTCGACGCTGCCCAAGTGGGAGGTGCTGGAGCGGCTCAACGCCCACAACATCCCGTGCGGGCCGATCCTGTCCACCAGGGAGATCATCGAGGACGCCTCGCTGGTCGCCAACGAGATGGTCGTCACCGTGCCGCACCCCGAGCGGGGCGAGTTCGTGACGGTGGGCAGCCCCCTCAAGCTCTCCGACTCCCCCGTGCAGGTGACCGGTTCACCCCTGCTCGGCGAGCACAACGCAGAGGTCTACATCGGCGAACTCGGCCTCGGCGACGAGGAACTGCGCCTGCTCAAGTCGAACGGAGTGATCTGACGTGATGGCCGAAGACCGGGAGCTGAGGGTGCAGTCGCTCCTCGACGCTGTGCGGGCCGAGGGGCGGACCGCGCTCACCGCGCCCGAGGGCAAGGTGATCGCCGACGCGTACGGGATCGCCGTCCCCGGGGAGGAGTTGGCGACCGACGTCGACGAGGCCGTGTCGTACGCGGCGCGGTTCGGCGGGCCCGTCGTGATGAAGATCGTCTCTCCGGACATCCTGCACAAGACCGACGCGGGCGGGGTGATCGTCGGCGTCGAGGGCGCTGCGGACGTGCGGGCCGCGTTCCACAAGATCATCGAGAACGCGCGCGCGTACGCCGCGTCCGCGCGCATTGAAGGCGTACAGGTCCAGGAGTTGCTCCCGCAGGGGCAGGAGGTCATCGTCGGCGCGGTGACGGACCCGACGTTCGGGAAGGTCGTCGCGTTCGGGCTCGGCGGGGTGCTCGTCGAGGTCCTCAAGGACGTCACGTTCCGGCTGGCGCCCGTGAGTGCCGACGAGGCGCTGTCCATGCTGGACTCGATCAGGGCGGCGGAGATCCTGCGCGGTGTGCGCGGCCGGGCGGGCGTGGACCGGTGGGCGATCGCCGAGCAGATCCGCCGGGTGTCCCAACTGGTCGCGGACTTCCCGGAGATCGCGGAGGTCGACCTCAACCCGGTGATCGCCACCCCTGAGGGCGCCGTGGCGGCGGACATCCGCGTGATCCTCGCCGACTCGGTGCCGAAGCCCCGGCGCACGTACACGCGCGAGGAGATCCTCACCTCGATGCGCCGGCTGATGCAGCCCTCGTCGGTCGCCGTCATCGGTGCCTCCAACGAGCAGGGCAAGATCGGCAATTCGGTGATGCGCAACCTCATCGACGGCGGCTTCGCCGGGGAGATCCATCCGGTGAACCCCAAGGCCGATGACATTCTGGGCCGCAAGGCGTACAAGAGCGTCACGGACGTTCCCGGTGAGGTGGATGTGGCGGTCTTCGCTATCCCCGCCAAGTTCGTGGCCTCGTCCCTTGAGGAGGTGGGACGCAAGAACATCCCCAACGCCGTGCTGATCCCCTCCGGCTTCGCGGAGACCGGCGAGCACGAACTCCAGGAGGAGATCGTCGCGATCGCCGAGCGGCACGGCGTCCGCCTCCTCGGCCCCAACATCTACGGCTACTACTCGACGTGGCAGGACCTGTGCGCCACGTTCTGCACGCCGTACGACGTCAAGGGCGGTGTCGCCCTGACCTCGCAGTCCGGTGGCATCGGGATGGCCATCCTCGGCTTCGCCCGCACCACGAAGACGGGTGTGTCGGCGATCGTGGGCCTCGGCAACAAGTCGGACCTGGACGAGGACGACCTGCTGACCTGGTTCGGCGAGGACCCGCACACCCAGTGCATCGCCATGCACCTGGAGGACCTCAAGGACGGGCGGGCCTTCGTGGCGGCCGCGCAGGCGACCGTGCCGAAGAAGCCGGTCGTGGTACTCAAGGCCGGTCGTACGGCGGCTGGTGCCAGGGCGGCCGGCTCGCACACCGGGGCGCTCGCGGGCGACGACGCCGTGTACGACGACATCCTGAAGCAGGCCGGTGTCATCCGGGCGCCCGGGCTGAACGAAATGCTCGAGTACGCGCGCGCGTTGCCGGTGCTTCCCGCCCCTCAGGGCGACAACGTCGTGATCATCACCGGGGCCGGCGGCAGCGGCGTACTGCTGTCCGACGCGGTGACCGACAACGGACTGTCCCTGATGGAGATCCCGCCGGACCTGGACGAGGCGTTCCGGAAGTTCATCCCGCCCTTCGGGGCGGCCGGCAA
The DNA here is from genome assembly GCF_036013935.1 of Streptomyces sp. NBC_00461. NCBI lineage: Bacteria > Bacillati > Actinomycetota > Actinomycetes > Kitasatosporales > Streptomycetaceae > Streptomyces > Streptomyces sp. NBC_00461. The sequence continues at coordinate 8,158,506 of NZ_CP107902.1, read as the reverse complement.
CCCGGTCGACATCACCGGCGGAGAGCCGCCGTCGACGTACGAGGCGACGATCCGGCTGGGCCTGGAGGACCCGCGCATCCACGCGCTCGTCCTCGGCTACTGGCACACCATCGTCACTCCCCCGATGGTCTTCGCGGAGCTCACCGCGCGCGTGGTGGCCGAGTTCCGGGAGCGAGGCATCGAGAAGCCCGTCGTGGCGTCACTCGCGGGCGACGTCGAGGTCGAGGAGGCCTGCCAGTACCTCTACGAGCGAGGGGTCGTGGCGTACCCGTACACGACCGAGAAGCCGGTGGCCGTGCTCGGCGCGAAGTATCGCTGGGCGCGGGCGGCGGTGCGGTTGGGGGGCGGTTCATGAGGTGAGCGAACACGGGGCCGGCCGGCAGTGCGGTCGGCCGGCCCGGGGACCCGTGCGCACGCGAAAGGCATTGGACAGGGGGCGCTGGCCAGAGCTTTCGACGCAAGGGGCACTGAGCGATGACAACCACCGACTACTCGACGTCCGTCCTCTACAGGGAGGTGACGGATCGCAACGGCCGCACGTACCGGATCGGCGAGTCCGATACGGACATCATGGGCCGAACACGCAAGTGGATGGTCATCCTGCCCTGGGTGGGCATGATGGGCATCAGCTCCGCGGAGTACGCGTTCACCTCGGCGGAGGACACGCTCCGCGAGGCTCATCTGTGGAGCAGCGGACACATCTTCTGGCTGATGGGCGTCTGGGTGTTCTTCCAGGCGGCCGTGGCCTTCCCCGCCGGGCGGCTGCGGGAGAGCGGCAAACTGCCCGCCCGTACGGCGATGCTGATCGGCGCCGCCGGCACGCTGCTGGGCTATCTGGCGCTGGCGTACGCGCCGAATGCGGCCGTGGCCTACTTCGGCTTCGGCATGTGCAGCGGCATCGGTGCCGGTCTCGTCTACGCGACCTGCGTGAACATGGTCGGCAAGTGGTATCCGGAGCGCAAGGGCGGCAAGACGGGCTTCGTCAACGGCGGCTTCGCCTACGGGTCCGTGCCCTTCGTCTTCCTGTTCACCTCGTACATGGACCTGGGCAACTACCGGACCGTGCTCGTCTGTGTGGGCATCGGACTGTGCCTGGTGGTGGCCGCGGCCGGCTGGGTCTTCAGGGATCCGCCGAAGAACTGGTGGCCCCCGCACGTCGACCCGCTGAAGATGACCGACGACCCGAAGATCCGCCGGGCGCTGGAGAAGAACCCGCCGGCGGTCAAGCAGTACACCCCGAAGGAGGCCGCCCGCACACCCGTCCTGTGGATGATGTGGTTCTGTCTGCTGTGCACGGCCGGCATCAACATCTTCGGCATCGCCTTCCAGGTGCCGTTCGGCAAGGACATGGGATTCGCGGGCGGGATCGTGGCCACTGCGATGTCCCTGAAGGCCGTCGTCAACGGCACCGGACGCGGTGTCGTCGGCTGGATCTCCGACCGCTACGGGCGCCGCAACACGCTGATCATCGTGTGCATCGTGCTCGGCTCGGCGCAGTTCGGCGTGCTGGTCTCCGGCCAGACGGGGAGCATGCCGTTCTTCCTGTTCTGCTCCATGATCTCCGGCTTCGGCGGCGGGGCGATCTTCCCGCTGTTCGCCGCGATGACGGCCGACTACTTCGGCGAGAACAACAACGCCACCAACTACGGAATCGTCTACAGCTCGAAGCTGATCTCCGGGCTCGTCGGCTCCGGTATGGGCGCGGTCGTCGTCGGCGCGTGGGACTACCACGGCGCGTTCGTGCTGGCCGGTTCGATCGGCCTGGCCTCGGCGGTACTGGCGCTCTTCCTGAAGTCCCCGGGCAGGCCGAAGGCCCGGCGCATCGTCCCCAACCCGCACCCGCTCGGCGAGGAGATGGCCTGACATGACCGCGGACCCCATCGCAGCCGGCAGTTCGTCGGCAGACCCCGACGCCGCACACCGTTCCTACCGTGAAGTGACCGACTCCCACGGCCGCGTCTATCGCGTCGGCGAGAGCGACCGCGACATCCTCGGCCACTCCCGCACGTTCATGGTCTATCTCCCGTGGATCGCCATGATGGCCATCAGCGTCTCCGAATACGCGTACGGTTCCGCGGAGGACACCCTGTCCCACGCGCACGGCTGGACGCAGAGCAACACCTTCTGGATCCTCAGCGTCTGGGTGTTCTTCCAGGCGGGCATCGCCTTCCCGGCGGGCTGGATGCGCGAGAAGGGCATCCTGACGGCGCGCAACGCCATGTACCTCGGTTCAGGGATGTGCCTGATCGGCTTCCTCTCCCTGTCGCACCTGGGCAACGTGTGGCTGGCGATCCTCGGCTTCGGAGTGGTGGGCGGCCTGGGCTCCGGTTTCGTCTACGCGACCTGCATCAACATGGTCGGCAAGTGGTTCCCCGAGCGGCGCGGCGCCAGGACCGGCTTCGTCAACGGCGGCTTCGCCTACGGATCGCTGCCGTTCATCTTCATCTTCAACTACGCCTTCGACACCGCGAACTACCACCGCGTGCTGGACCTGATCGGCTGCTACGTGATGATCGTCGTCATCGGGTGCGCGTTCGTCTTCAAGGACCCGCCGAAGAACTGGTGGCCCGCGGACATCGACCCGCTGACGTTCTCCGGCAGCCGGAAGAACGCTGACAGCCTGGCCAAGAACCCTCCGGCGGTACGGCAGTTCACGCCCAAGGAGGCCATCAGGACGGGCATGCTGCCCCTGATGTGGGTGGCCATCGTGATGACCGCCGGTGTGTCGATCTTCGGTATCTCCTTCCAGGTCGACTACGCCAAGGACGTCGGCTTCGGCCCGCTCGTGGCCGCCTCCTCGATGGGTGTCATGGCGGTCATCAACGGCGTCGGACGCGGCGTGGTCGGCTGGCTGTCCGACAAGTGGGGCCGCAAGTCGACCCTGGTGTTCGTCATCGTCGTCCTGGGGCTCGCCCAGTTCGGCGTGATCCTGGCCGGCGAGATGAAGAGCGAGTGGATGTTCCTGTTCTTCGCCTTCCTCTCCGGCTTCGGCGGCGGCGCGTTCTACCCGATGTTCGCGGCGCTCACTCCGGACTACTTCGGGGAGAACTACAACGCCACCAACTACGGGCTGGTGTACAGCGGCAAGCTGGTCAGCGGCCTGTTCGGCGGCGGACTCGGCTCCATGGTGGTCGCGGCCTGGGGCTACAACGGTGCGTACGCGCTGGCCGGCGGCGTCTCGATGGTCGCGGCGGCGATCGCGCTGCTGCTGCGGCAGCCGGGGCACAGCAGCGCGGACGCGTTGACTCCGCAGCCGCAGCCCGCGGGTTGACGGCACGCGCGCGCGTGAGGAGGCCCTCCCCGGCTGTGGGGAGGGCCTCCTCACGTCTATGGGTCGTCCTTACGCCTCTGGTGCCCCATGTCCATGGGGCACCGTGCGGCTCAGCACTTCTCGCACAGGGAGTGCAGGTACGCGCTGGAGCGGCGGGCGAAGGTGAACGACTCGGTGGGCTGGTCGTGTTCGGTCTGCCAGTGGTGGGCGAGGCGCTCGCCGCGCAGTCGGGTCACCGCGGAGATGAACTTCTGGTAGTCGATGTCGCCGTCGCCGACGTCGACCATGCGGTAGCCGAACTCGTTGGCCGGGTCGCTCACTCCGTCCTTGACGTGGAAGAGCGGGTAGCGGTGGGGCTGCTTGAGTACGTAGTCGAGGGGTTCGAAGGGCGCGGGGCTGCCGTCGGGCCGCGTCGAGAAACGGAACTGGCCCGCGTACGCCCAGAAGATGTCCATCTCCAGGTACACGAGACGGGGGTCGGTCTCGGCGAGCAGCACGTCGTAGAGGCGGACCTTGGGGTTGTCGGTGGCGAAGCCGAACTCGTCGGAGTGGTTGTGCTGGTAGAACTTCATGCCGCGCGCCTTGGCCGCGGCGCCGTAGGTGTTGAATTCCTCGGCGGCTCGCTTCCAGCCGTCGACGGTGTTGCCGTAGCGGCCCGGACCGGATGCGGTGCCGATGTGCTTGAGGCCGAGGGCCTCGGCGTCGTCCAGGACCTGGGTGAGGTTCTGGGCGAAGGTGTAGGCGTTGGGGTCGGCGGCGTAGTAGCCGACGTGGCTGCCGATCGGGTTGAGGCCGTGGTTCCTCGCCAGCCGCCTGAGCTGGGCGAGGGTGATGGGGCCCGCGGAGCCCTGGGTGTATCCGGCGAACTCGACCTCGTCGTACCCGTACTTCTCCAGTTCGGCGAAGACGGGTGCGAAGCCCAGCGTGGAGACCTTGTCGCGCAGGCTGTACAGCTGGATGCCGAGACGCCCGGGCGGCAGGACGGGACGTCCGCGGCCGCCGGTGGAGGCGTCGGCCGCAGTGGCGGCAGACGCGGTGGCGGGGGACGCGGCGGCGCCCAGCAGCGCGGCGGCGGTGGCGCCCGCGGCAACGCCTAGCATGCCTCGTCTGGTGAGGCGGTGGGCGAGTTCGGGATCCGTCTGGTTGATGCGGCTCATGCCTGGAACTCCTCGGTGTCGGAGGGCGTTGTCAGAGGTGAGTGCTTCACTTGTGACCAGTCGGATCCCCTGGATCGGACGGGCCGGTGAGGCCGGTCTGTCAGGTGAGACCGGCGAGTTGGAGCAGCAGTGACTTCACATCGGTGGCCGCGACGCGGTCGCCGACAGCGCGGGGGGTGGAGCAGATGAGCAGCGGACCGTCGTCGTCGCTCGCAGGGAGGCGTCCGTGGCTGCCTCGAATAGGTGATGGGTCGAGGGGCACGACCGCCATCCGGTAGCGCAGGCCCAGCTTCTTGCGGGCGAGCGCCGTAGCCGCCTTGACCTTGACGTAGGGGTCGAGCGGATCCATGAACAACTCGACCGGGTCGTAGCCGGGCTTGCGATGGATCTCGACGAGCTGCGCGAAGTCGGGCGCACGGGCGTCGTCGAGCCAGTAGTAGTACGTGAACCAGGCGTCCGGCTCCGCCACGGCGACCAGCTCGCCGGAGCGCGGATGGTCGAGGTGATGGGTCTTCTTGCCCTCGTCGTCGAGGAGTTGCTCGATTCCGGGCAGGTCGGACAGTGCCACGCGGGTGGCTTCGAGGTCCTCGGGGCGGCGCACGTAGACGTGGGCGATCTGGTGGTCGGCGACCGCGAAGGCGCGGGACGCCATCGGGTCGAGGTACTCCATGCCGTCCTGCGTGTGCACTTCCAGCAGTCCGGCGCGGCGCAGGGCCCGGTTGATGTCGATGGGGCGGTCCGCGCGGGTGATGCCGTACTCGGACAGCGCGACGACGGTACGGCCCTCGGTGCGGGCGTCGTCCAGGAGCGGGGCCAGGGCGGAGTCCAGGTCGGCGGCCGCCTTGAGGGAGCGCGGGTCGTCGGGGCCGAAGCGCTGCAGGTCGTAGTCGAGGTGGGGGAGGTAGCAGAGCGTCAGGTCCGGGTGCCGGGTGCCCATGATGTGGCGGGTCGCGTCGATGATCCACTGGCTGGACACGAGGTCGGCGCCGGGGCCCCAGAAGTGGAAGAGGGGGAACGTGCCCAGTTTCTCGGTGAGTTCGTCGTGCAGGGCCGTGGGTCGGGTGTAGCAGTCGGGTTCCTTGCGGCCGTCGGCGTAGTAGACCGGACGGGGGGTGACGGTGATGTCGGTGTCGGCGCCCATGGCGTACCACCAGCAGATGTTGGCGACCGTGTAACCGGGGTGGGCTCGGCGGGCCGCGTCCCAGAGTTTGTCTCCGGCGACCAGTCCGTTGTGCTGCCGCCACAGGAGTACGTCGCCGAGCTCGCGGAAGTACCAGCCGTTGCCGACGATGCCGTGTTCGCAGGGGTGGGTGCCGGTGAGGAAGGTGGACTGGGCGGCGCAGGTGACGGCGGGCAGGACGGTGCCGAGTGGGGCCCGGGAACCGGACTGGGCGAGCGTCTTGAGGTGAGGCATGTGGTCGAGGAGGCGGGGGGTGAGGCCGACGACGTCAAGGACGAGGAGCGGGGTGGGGTCCGGGCCGGCCCGGTGGGTGCTCATGGGAGTTCCTTCAGACCGAGGTCCGTCAACAGGTCGCGGGCGAGGGTGAGTTCGGCGGCGATGCCGTCGGCGAGCTGGGCGCGGCCGCGGGGCCGCAGGCCGGGTGGCAGCGCCTGCCAGGTGTAGGTCTCCACTTCGAGGTGGTGGGTGAGCGGATGCGGGCCGCCCACGAGCCGGGTCAGCGCGGATTGGAGTACGGGGAGCGTGGAGGTGAGGGGCGCGGCGGGGGCCGAATGCAGCGGGACGTGGAAGTGGGCGCGCCAGGGTGCCTCGTCGGGCAGGGCGTCGGCCGCGAGGGCCTCGCCGAGGTCGTCGGTGCCACGCGGACCGGCGGCGGTGGGGGTCGCTCCCGTTCGCGCGGAGTGGAGAGGGGGAGACATGCGGGTCTGGTGCAGGAAGCGGGGTTCGTCGAAGGCGGCGAGGGCTGCGCGGACCTCGGGGAGATGGGGCTGCTCGGCGTGCAGGGCAGCTGAGAGCTGGGATTTGACGATGGGGACACGGGCCTCGGTGAGTGCGTCCAGGGCGGTGTGCGGGTCTTCGAAGGAGGTGGCGAGGTGGCAGGTGTCGACGCAGATCCCGATGCGCCGGTGGGAGATCGCGGTGAGCGGGGCGAGGGCGTCGCCGGTGGTTTCGACGATGCAGCCGGGTTCGGGTTCGAGGCCGACGCGGATGGAGCGGCCGGTCAGTTCGTCGAGGGCGTCGAGGCGTTCGGCGAGGGTGAGGAGGGCCGCATGGGCCTTCTCGGCGCGGCCTTCGTCATAGGCGGTGCGCCAGGCGAGCGGCAGGGTGGAGATGGTGCCCTCGGTGACGTCGTCGGGGAGGAGTCCGGCGAGGACGCGGGCCAGGGCGGTGGTGTGGTCGAGGCGCTCGGGGTCGGCCCAGTCCGGCCTGTACACGCGGTACTTGACCTCCTCGGCGCCGAAGCCCTCATAGGGGAAGCCGTTGAGCGTGACGACCTCGAGGCCGCGCCGGTCGAGTTCGGTGCGCAGGCCGCGCAGGGCGGAGGGGTCGGTGACGAGGGCGTGTGCGGCGTCCTTGGCGAGCCACAGGCCGATGCCGAGGCGGTCGCGGCCGAGGCGGCGGCGGACGGGTTCGCAGTGGTCACGGAGTTGCGCGAGGACACCGTCGAGGGTTTCGGCCGGGTGGACGTTGGTGCAGTAGGCGAGGTGGACGGTGGTGCCGTCGGGGTGGCGGAATCGCATGGCTCACGCACCGCCGCGCAGGACGGAGTTGCCCTCGTGGGTGGCCTCCGTGGCGGCGATGTCGAGGTTCAGACGGCCGCTGAGTCCGTAGAAGGCCACGGGGTTGCGCCAGAGCACCAGGTCGACCTCGTCCTCCGTGAAGCCCTCGGCCAGCATCAGGTCGCCGACGCTGCGGGTCTTGAGGGGATCGCTGCGCCCCCAGTCGGCGGCGGAGTTCACGAGCACCTGCTCGGTCCCGTGGGAGCGCAGGATCGTGATCATCCGCTCCTCGTCCATCTTGGTGTCGGGATAGACGGAGAATCCGAGCCAGCAGCCGCTGTCCTTGGCTTCCTTGACGGTGGTCTCGTTGAGGTGGTCGACCAGGACGCGGTCCGGGGCGAGCGCGGACTCCTTCACGACGTCGAGGGTGCGGCGCAGTCCGGCGAGCTTGTCCCGGTGCGGGGTGTGCACGAGCGCGGGCAGTTCGTGGTCGGCGGCGAGCTGGAGCTGGGCGGCGAGGGCGGTGTCCTCGGCGGGGGTCATCGAGTCGTAGCCGATCTCGCCCACGGCCACGACCTGGTCCTTGACGAGATAGCGGGGCAGTTCGTCGAGGACGGGCACGCAGCGCGGATCGTTCGCCTCCTTGGGGTTGAGGGCGAGCGTGCAGTGGTGGGCGATGCCGTGCTGGGCGGCGCGGAAGGGCTCCCAGCCCAGAAGGGAGTCGAAGTAGTCGAAGAAGGAGGCGGGTGAGGTGCGGGGCTGACCGAGCCAGAAGGCCGGTTCGACGACGGCACGGACGCCCGCGGCGTGCATGGCCTGGTAGTCGTCGGTGGTCCGTGACGTCATGTGGATGTGGGGGTCGAAGATGCGCATCAGGACTCCTTGCCGTCGGTGCCGCGCACGCCGTGCCGGACGGCGTGCGTGGGTGGGGTGGCCGTAGGGTCGGTCAGGGTCAGGACGCGGTGCAGGTCTTCGGGCACGGGACGGCCCGCAGCGGTGCGTTCGGTGGCGCAGTCGCGAAGCATGCGGGCGAGTTCCGAGTCGGCGTGGGCGCGGCGCTCCAGGTCGGCGACCTCGTCGACGGCCACGCCGGTGAAGAGGCACTTCAGGACGGCGTGACGCCAGTGGTGGGGAGCGAGGTGCCGGGCTGCGTACGGGCCGACGGCGGCGGTGAGGATGCGGGTGTCGTTGGTGCGCAGGGCGTCCTCGACCAGCGGTAGGGCGTCGGGGCCATCGACCAGGTGGGGCAGGGCGTGCAGGACGGAGCGGCGTTCGGCGGCGGTGCCCTGGAAGTAGACACGGGTGAGGGCGCCGGTGCCGGCGCGGGCTGCGTGCAGGATCAGCACGCGGGCGGCGTCGGCGTGTTCGGGTCCGCACCGGCGTCCGGCTTCGGCGACGCGCAGCTCCCACACGGAGATGGGCCCGTGGATGCCGGGATGGGCTGCGGCCTCGTCGAGGGCCTGGTCGAGCCAGGCGCGGGCGGCTCCGCCGAGGTGGGCCGTCAGGTGCTCGTGCAGGTCGGTCGGCGAGGTGAGGGCGGGGGTGGTGCCCGGAAGGTCTGCCGCGGGGGTGTCCCAGGTGGTGTTCGGGTGCGTCATGCGGTGCTGCTCCCTTCGGGGGTGGCGGAGGGATCGCCGTGAGAGGGGGTGGCGGAGGGATCTCAGGGGGAGGGGGCGGTGTCGGGGAGGGCGACGGCTGTTTCGGCCGCGCGGCGGAGGAACGGGAGGGAGTGCTCGGCGAAGTGGGGGCCCGCGTGCGAGTGGCGGGGCAGTTCGACGACGGTCAGGCCTTGGTAGCCGGTCGCTGCCAGGGCCGCGAGGACGGGCGGGAAGTCGATCTCGCCGTCTCCAAAAGGGAGGTGTTCGTGGACGCCGCGGCGCATGTCCTCGATCTGGACGTGCCGCAACCAGGGGGCAGCGGCGCGTACGCATCCGGCGGGAGAGAGCGGTTCGAGGCACTGGCAGTGGCCGATGTCGAGGGTCAGACCCAGGTCCTGGGGGTCGCCGAGGAGGGCGCGGAGTCGGTGGAAGTCGGCGAGTGCGGCAAGGAGGTGGCCCGGTTCGGGCTCGATGGCGAGGGGGACGCCGGCGGTGGCGGCGACGTCCAGGACGGGGGTGAGCGCCTCGGCCAGGCGCTTCCACGCCGTGTCGGTGTCCGTCCCTGCCGGTGTGATCCCGCTGAAGCAGTGCACCGCGTGGGCACCGAGGTCGGCGGCGACCTGGACGGCGCGGATCAGCAGGCCGACGCGTCGGGCCCGGTCGTCCGGATCCGGGTCCAGCAGCGAGGGGCCGTGCTTGCGCCGCGGATCGAGCACGTAGCGGGCGCCCGTCTCCACGGTCACGCCCAGACCGAGCGCGCCGAGCCGCCCGGCCAGCCGGTGGGTGCGGGCGGTGAGGTCGGGGGCCAGCGGGTCGAGGTGCATGTGGTCGAGGGTCAGCCCGACGCCGTCGTAGCCGAGGTCGGCGAGCAGGGCGAGGGCGTCGTCGAGACGGAGGTCGGCGAGCCCGTTGGTGCCGTAGCCGAAACGGAGGGAGGTGGCGGGAGCGCTGCGGCGGAGGTGGCCATGCGCCTCGCGATCAACCGACTCTGGGTTGCGGTCGCTGCTCCTCGGGCGCCGGGCCTGCGGGTGGCTCATGTGACGCTCACCTTCCTCGCGAACCTTCTGCCGAGCGGGGCGAAAGCTGCGACGAGCAGGGCGGTGGCACCGGCGCCGGAGCGGGCGGTGAGTGCGGCCTGGAGGGGGATCGTGGCGCGGATGCCGCCGGTGACGGCTCGTTGGGTGAGTGGGGGTGAAGGGTTGAGGGTGGCGTGGAAGTAGGAGCGGGCGGGGGTTGCCGCGTAGGCGGCGGCGAGGGCCAGGCGCAGGGCAGTGGCGGCTGCTTGCTGCGACAGCACGGTTTGATGGGCCCGATTGGCTCCCTGAGCGGTGAACCGACGCCAAGTGGCCGCCTCTGACGGGGCGTTGGTGCCGCAGGGAACAGCCGGAGCACCCCGAACACCCCGCACACCCGGCGCACCATGCACACCCGGCGCACCCCGCACACCCTGCGCACCCTGCGCACCCTGCGCACCCTGCGCACCCTGCGCACCGAACGAGCCGTGCGGACTGGTCGCGGCTGCGTCCGGTTCTGCCGGACCGCGCCCAATGCCGCGCCCGATCCGGCGGTGTCGGGTCATGCCGGCTGCGAAGACCTCCGCTCCGGTTCCCGGCAGGCCGCGGGTGGCTGCTTCCTGCGGGCCTGCCGGGGGGCGGTGAGTACGGCGCGCGACCAGCCGGGCCAGCACCCCGGTGGCGGCGAGGGCCGCCAAGGGTGCCAGCGGTGAGCCGAATCTCGTCTCCTGACGGGATACGACCGTCACCGCGAGGGTGTGGGTGCCGAGCAGTGCCGCGGAACCCAGCGCCTCGCGGGTGCGGCCCGTTGTGGCGGCGGCGCCGAGGAGGAGGTCCAGTGCCCTGGCCGCGGCCATGGCGACGGGTCCTGTCGGGGTGTGCTTCAGGGTCAGGTCGTATGCCCAGACCGTGGCCGCTAGGGGTACGGCGACGGTGAGAGCGGGGCGGCCCGCTCGGGCCGCGAGGGCGAATCCCGTTCCGGTGAGAGCGCAGGCCGTCGACAGGGCGGCGGCCGGGTGGATGCGGCCTGAGGGCAGGGGGCGGTGGGGGCGTTCGGCGGCGTCCTCCTCGCGGTCCGCCCAGTCGTTGAGGGCCATGCCGGCTTCGTAGAGGCACAGGGAGGAGCCGATGGCGAGCAGGGTGCGCGAGTTCGGGGCCGCGCCGGCAGCCGCCGCTCCGGCGAGAGCGTCGCCCGGAACCGTGAACAGGGCCGGGAGACGCAGCAGTTCGGCCCAGGCACGGCCGCGGTTCAGGCGGTGGGCGCTTCTCCGCGCCGGGCTCACCACAACTCCCCCAGCCGCCGACCGGTACGACCGGAACCGTCGGCTCGGCCGAAACCACCGGAACCGCCGGCACGACCGGAACCGACACCCCGCCCGCCCCCGTTCCCGTCCTCTCTCCCTCCCCCTCCTCGTCCCCCTCCTCCAGCAACCTCGCCACCGCTCCGAGAACCCGACAGCCGCCCCGCGAACCCGGTCACAGCCGTGTACTGCTCTCCCAGCGCCGAAGGTCCCTCCCCCACCGGGTCCTTGAAGTAGAAGCCGAGCTCAGCGAGCGGGCCGGACAGCCCGGCTTCGTCGGCTCGGGCGAGCAGCCGCGCCAGGTCGAGTACCAGGGGGGCCGCCAGGGCCGAGTCACAGCCCTGCCAGATGGTCTGGAGAACCATGCGGGTGCCGAGGAACCCGTCGAAGGCGACGTGGTCCCACGCGGTCTTCCAGTCGCCGAGCGCGGGCACGTCGTCGATGTGGACCTCGCCCTCGGGGGTGGCGGCGAGGGTGTCGGCGAGGACGCGTTCCTTGCCGGCGTTCTTCGCCGCGGCGGCTGCCGGGTCGGCCAGGGCGGCGCCGTCGCCTCCACCGAGCAGATTGGTGCCGGACCAGGCGCGAACCGCGAGGGCCCGCTGGGTGAACATCGGGCCGAGGACGGAACGCAGCAGCGTCTGGCCTGTCTTGCCGTCGCGTCCCGCGTACGGCAGGCCGCTCGATGCCGCCGCGTCCGCCAGAGCGGGGTGGTGCAGACCGGTCGACGGGGTGAAGTTGACGTACGGGCAGCCCGCGCGCAGGGCCGCCGCCGCATAGAGGGAGCTGGGCGGGAGGGCAGAGCCCGTGGCCGGGGGCTCGGTGGAGGCCACGTTCACCACCACGGCACACGCCAGGCTGCCTCGCCGTACGAAGTCGGTCATGTCCGCGGCGAAGGCGGCGATCAGTTCCTCTTCGCTCCGTGTGTCGCCGGGGGTCGGTCCGCCCGGTCTGATCTCCCCGTCGGCGGCGGCCAGTTCGGCCGCCACTGCCGTGGGGAGGCCGACGGGAAGGACACCGCCTGCCGCGAGTGCCTCCGCGCGTTTGGGCAGGGGGCAGTCCAGGGTGTCGTGTCCGCCGAAGACGAGGGAGGCGAGCGGCGGCAGTCCGGCCCCTGCGAAGACGGGTGTCTCGGTGACCAGACCGGTGGGCGGTTGCAGGCCCGCGGCCAGGGCGGCGCAGCCCGCAACGACGGTGGTCGCCACGGAGCCACGCGCCCCGATCAGCCAAACGCCGACGCGCGGCGTGGAACCGGAATCAGAATCAGAAACGTGATCGGAATCGGAATCGGAAACAGACGCGGACATGGGCAGCCTCCTTGTCGAGCGCGTCCTGTGCCTCGTGCACGCCCCCGAGACGGGCTATCGGTGCTGGACGAGATACCGGGCTGGAAGACGGCGGGCGGGGGTCCGGCGTCCCCCGCCCGTCGTCGCTCAATTGCCCTTGCCGGGCAGTTCCTTGATGCGGACGTCGCGGAAGGACACCTGGTCGTCGGCTCCGTGGTTCTGGAGGCCGATGTGTCCGTCGGCGAGGCTCCGGGCCGGATCGGTGTTGGTGAAATCGTTGATCTTCACGCCGTTGAGCCAGATGCGGAGGTGTTCGCCCTCCACCCGGATCTCGTACGTGTTCCACTCCCCCGGCGGGTTCAGCGCACGGTCGCGCTTCTTCAGGTCGGCGGATCGGAAGCCGTAGACGGACCCTGTCGTCTTCTCGGGTACGTCGGTGGCGTCGATCTGGATCTCGTAGCCGTTGTCCACGGCCGACCACGGGTCGTCCGAGGGCGGAAAGCCCACGAACACGCCGGAGTTGTCGTCACCGTCGGCGCCGGTCATCCTCCAGTCGAGCTTCAGTGAGTACGAGGTGAAGCGCGACGCGGAGTACCAGAGCAGGCCCATGCCGCCCGACGACGTCAGCGTGCCGTCGTCGTCGAGGGTGAAGGAGCCGGGGCCCGCCTGTTTCCAGCCGGCCAGGGACGCGGCGGAACCGTCGAAGAGCGGCCGGTAGCCGTTCTCCGGCCGGCAGTCGGCCTGTGCGTCGCCGATCGCCCAGCGGATTCCGCCCGACAGGTGCTGTCGGAAGGCGGGTTCGGCGTACGACTCCTTGGTGTGGCCGAGGCCGGTGTAGAAGGCGCGGCCGCCCTGGTAGTTCTGGCACCAGGCAATCGGATGGTCGCCGTTCATGGTGCCGCCGGTGTACGAGGACTCGTCGAGCGAGGCCAGGACATGGGCGCGCTCTCGTGGATTCGAGCGGTAGTTGTACCACTCGTCGGTGCGGTTCCAGGTCCGCGCCAGTGCCGACGTCGCCGGGTGGGAGCGGTCCTCGACGTCGACCGTCGCGGGCTGGATCGCCGGGTGCGACTGGAAGTAGGCGCCGGCGAGGCCGCCGTAGAACGCCCAGTCGTACTCGGTGTCCGCGGCGGCGTGGATGCCGACGTAGCCGCCGCCGTGCCGGATGTAGCCCTCGAAGGCGCTCTGTTGGGTCGCGTCGAGCACATCTCCCGTCGTCGACAGGAACACGACGGCGTCGTAGCGGCGCAGGTTCTTCGCGGTGAACGCGCCCGCGTCCTCCGTCGCGTCGACCGCGAAGCCGCCGCTCTCGCCCAGCTGCTTCACCGTCTCGACGCCGACCGGGATGGAGTCGTGCCGGAAGCCGGCCGTCCGGGAGAAGACCAGAACCCGCTTCCCGTCGTCGGCGGGGTGCCCGCCGGTGTGTGAGGAGGCGGGCCCCGAGACACAGCCGAGGAGCAGCGCGGCACCCACAACGGCGGTTGCCAGTCGGTTGGTTGAGCGCATCACGTTCCCTCCTCTCAGCCGGTCGTGAAGGTGAAGTCGTCCACGTCGAAGAGCGCGCCGGATCCGCCCTTGAACACCAGGTAGAGGGTGGTCGTGCCCCTCGGTGCGCGGGACAGGTCGGCCCTGACGTCCTGGAAGGTCTCCCAGCCGCCGGTCACGGGGACGGTCGCCTTGCCCAGCAGGGTGCCGGTGGACGAGCCCGCCCGGACTTCCAGGGTGCCGCCCGCGCCGCCCGACGCGATGCGCGCGGTGATCTTCTTCGCGTTGCTCAACACGTACGGCGTGAAGGAGATCCAGTCGCCGTTGTCGATGTCGCCGACGGTCCTGCCGCCGTGCGCGGTGTCCTTGGTGATGACGGAGACGCCGGAGCCGTTGCCGAAGTGCTCGGCCTGGCGGTGCCTGGGTTCGAGGACGCTCTGGTCGTGCGAGGTGAGCGGGGCCTGGCCGCCGCCTCCGCTGTCGGTGTACTCGGCGTCGAGGACTCCGAAGATGTTGGCGTCCTCGTCGTGGCCGCCGTCGGCGCTCGTCTGGATGGTGCCGGTGCAGCCGCTCGCGGAGGTCTGCGGGTGGCCGTGGGTGTCGTGGCCGAGGATGAAGTTGACCTTGACCTTGGAGCAGTCGACGGCCGTGCCGTCCTCGGGGTCGGTAACCCGTACCTTGAACGGGACGGCGTCGCCGAAGCTGAACAGCTGCCCGTCCTTGGGGAGTTCGAGCATCACCTTGGGCGCGGTGTTGCCGACGACGATCTGCACGCTCGCGCTGCCGGTGCGGCCGGTGGGGTCCTTGGCGGTCAGGGTCGCCGTGTAGGTGCCGTTCTTCTTGTACTTGTACGTCGGGTCAGCCGCCGTCGACCTGCCGCCGTCGCCGAAGTCCCAGCTGTAGGTGAGGGCGTCGCCGTCCTGGTCGGTCGAGCCCTCGGAGGAGAACTGCACCTTCAGCGGGGCCTGCCCGGAGGTCCTGCTCGCCGCCGCCTGCGGAACCGGCGAGTGGCCGTCGGTCGCGTTCTCGATGCGGTACAGGCCCGAGTGCTCGTCGCCGCCGAACCACGCGGTGCCGTAGTCGAGGACGTACAGCGCGCCGTCGGGGCCGAAGGCCATGTCCATCACCTGGGTGCCGGTCCAGGGGAAGGCGTTGATCGACTGGACGTTTCCGCTGCCGTCGGCGGCGATCCGCTTGATCCAGCGGCGGCCGAACTCTCCGGCGAAGAAGTTGCCGTCGTAGGCCTCGGGGAACTTGACCGGCGAGTCGAGCGAGGCGTCGTAGTGGTAGACCGGGCCGCCCATCGGGGACTCGGAGCCGTCGCCGAACTCCGGTACGGACGGGCCGTTGTAGGGGATCCAGGCGGGCTGGGCCGGGGGCAGGTCGGTGAGGCCGGTGTTGTGCGGGGAGTTGTTCTTCGGCGCGCTGCAGTCGAACGAGTCGCCGGACGTCTTGGTCGCGAAGTCGTAGTCCACGTAGGCGTCGTTGGCGCCGGTGCAGTACGGCCAGCCGAAGTTGCCGGGGCCGGTCACCCGCGCGAACTCGACCTGGCCGGCGGGTCCGCGGGCAGGGTCGGCGGCGCCGGCGTCGGGGCCATAGTCACCGACGTAGAGGATGCCGGTCTTCTTGTCGACGCTGAAGCGGAACGGGTTGCGGAAGCCCATCGCGTAGATCTCGGGCCGCGTCCTGTCCGTGCCGGGCGCGAAGAGGTTGCCGTCGGGGACGCTGTACGAGCCGTCGGCGCCGACCTTGATACGCAGGATCTTGCCGCGCAGGTCGTTGGTGTTGCCGGCCGAACGCTGGGCGTCGAAGGCGGGGTTGCGCTCGGCGCGTTCGTCTAGGGGGCTGTAGCCGTCCGACTGGAAGGGGTTGGTGTCGTCGCCCGTCGACAGGTACAGGTTGCCCGCCGCGTCGAAGTCGATGTCGCCGCCGACGTGGCAGCACAGCCCGCGGGAGGCCGGAATGTCCAGGACCTTCCTCTCGCTCGCCGCGTCGAGGGTGCCGTCGGCCTTCAGGACGAAGCGGGAGAGACGGTTGACGCCGTCGAAGGGCGCGAAGTCGGCCCGGCTGCCGGTCTCCGGGGCGTCACCGGCGGGGGTGTCCAACGGGGGCGCGTAGTAGAGGTAGATGGCGCGGTTGGTCGCGAAGTCCGGGTCGACGCCGACCCCTTGGAGGCCCTCCTCGTCGTGGGAGTAGACGTTCAGCTTGCCGATCAGCCGCGTGTTGCCCGCGGCGTCCGTCAGCCGGAGTTCGCCGTCCCGCGAGGTGTGCAGGACCGAGCGGTCGGGGAGGACTGCGAGCGACATGGGCTCGCCGACCTCCGGTTCGCCCTTGGCGAGGGTGACCTGCTGGAAGTCCTCGGCGGCGGCTGCCGCCGGTGCGGCTCCCGGGTCGGCGACGGCTGCGCCGGCCTGAGGCGCCGTGAAGGTGAGGGATGCGCCCGCGAGGAGCGCGCCGCCGAGGAGGGCGACGGCTCTGCGGAAGCGGCGTCTGTGGGTCTCGATTCTGTCGGTGCTGGTGTTGCTGGTGTTCCCGTGCACGAATGCCTCCAGTAAGGGGCCGGTTGTACGGGCGGGTGCGGTGCGCCGGGATGCGCCGTCATCCCGGAGAACTGACGAACAGTCACATATCGCCAGGAAGATCCCTTGCCGCTCCTGAAAGACGAGTTGCCGGTCCAGGAAGATCAGTTACCGGTCCAGGAAGATCAGTTGCCGAACGCGGCGTCGAAGGAGGCCGACGGCGGCTCGAAGTCGTACGCCTTCAGGCGGGTGAGGGCTTCGGGGGCGCCCTGGAGCCGGTCCATGCCGGCGTCCTCCCACTCCACGGAGACGGGGCCCTGGTAGTCGATGGACCGCAGCATCCGGAAGACGTCCTCCCAGGGGACGTCACCGTGTCCCGCGGACACGAAGTCCCAGCCCCGGCGCGGGTCGCCCCACGGCAGGTGGGAGCCGAGACGGCCGTTGCGGCCGTCGAGACGCTTGCGGGCCTCCTTGCAGTCCACGTGGTAGATCCGGTCGCGGAAGTCCCACAGGAAGCCGACCGGGTCGAGGTCCTGCCACACGAAGTGCGAGGGGTCGAAGTTCAGACCGAAGGCGGGGCGGCCGCCAACTGCCTCCAGGGCGCGGTGAGTTGTCCAGTAGTCGTAGGCGATCTCGCTCGGGTGGACCTCGTGGGCGAACCGCACGCCCTCCTGGTCGAAGACGTCCAGGATCGGGTTCCAGCGTTCCGCGAAGTCCTCGTAGCCGCGCTCGATCATCGCCTGGGGGGCGGGCGGGAACATGGCGACCAGGTGCCAGATGGCGGAGCCGGTGAAGCCGATGACGGTGTCGACACCGAAGGCGGCCGCGGCCCGCGCGGTGTCCTGCATGCGCTGTGCCGCCCGTCGCCGGACTCCTTCCGGGTCTCCGTCGCCCCACACCTCGCCCGGCAGGATGGCCTGATGGCGTTCGTCGATGATCGCGTCGCACACCGCCTGGCCGGTCAGGTGGTTGGAGACGGCCCAGCACTTGAGGCCGTACTTGTCCAGCAGTTGCTTCCTGGAGTCGATGTACGCAGGGTCCGCGAGCGCCTTGTCGACCTCGAAGTGGTCTCCCCAGCAGGCGAGTTCGAGGCCGTCGTAGCCGAAGTCGCGGGCCAGGCGGCAGACTTCTTCGAGTGGCAGGTCGGCCCACTGGCCGGTGAAGAGCGTGAACTGACGCGGCATTCTCCTGAACCCTCCTCAGACGGTTATGGGCGTGTACACGGAGTTCTTCTCGGCGCTCTCCTCCACCGCGGCCAGCACGCGCTGCACCTGCAGCCCGTCCGCGAAGGAGGGTTCCGGTTGCCCGCCCTCGGCGATCGCGTGGACCAGGTCGCGGGCTTGGTGGACGAAGCTGTGCTCGTAGCCGAGACCGTGCCCCGGCGGCCACCAGGCGTCCATGTACGGGTGGTCGGGTTCGGTGACGAGGATGCGGCGGAAGCCGGCGTGCGTTCCGGGCTCCGTACCGTCGTGGTACGACAGTTCGTTGAGGCGCTCCAGATCGAAGGCCAACGAGCCGTGCTCGCCGTTGAGTTCGATGCGCAGGGCGTTCTTGCGGCCGGTCGCGTAGCGCGTCGCCTCGAAGGAGGCCAGGGCGCCGGAGGTGAAGCGGCCGGTGAACAGGGCGGCGTCGTCGACGGTGACCGGTCCGGTGCCGGCGGACGAGACGGCGGACAGGCCGCTGGTGGCGCCGACGGGCAGGGGGCGTTCCCGTACGAAGGTCTCCGTCAGGGCGGAGACCCCCGTCAGCGTCTCCCCCGCCAGGTACTGCGCGAGGTCGACGATGTGTGCGCCCAGGTCCCCGAGCGAGCCCGAGCCGGCCAGTTCCTTGCGCAGTCGCCAGGTGAGCGGGAACTGCGGGTCCACGAGCCAGTCCTGAAGGTACGTCACCCTCACGTGCCGCAGGGGGCCGAGCCTGCCCTCGGCGACCATGTTCCGGGCCAGCGCGGTGGCGGGCAGGCGCCGGTAGTTGAAGCCGACCATTGCCAACTGGCCACGTCGATAAGCGACTTCGGCAGCCTCGGTCATCGCCGCGGCCTCGTCGACCGTGTTGGCCAGAGGCTTCTCGCACAGTACGTGCTTGCCGGCGGCGAGCGCGGCGAGGGCGATCTCCGCGTGACTGTCGCCGGGGGTGCAGATGTCGACGAGGTCGACGTCGTCCCGTTCGATCAGGGCCCGCCAGTCGGTCTCGGTCGCCGCCCACCCGTGCCGGACGGCGGCCCGGCGCACGGCGTCCGCGTCACGTCCGCAGATCGCGGCGAGGACCGGGCGGAGTGGCAGGTCGAAGGCGCGGCCCACGGTGCGCCAGCCCTGGGAGTGGGCGGCGCCCATGAAGGCGTAGCCGACCATGCCGACGCGCAGTGGCGGCTTCCCGCCCTCCGATCCGTCCGACTGCTGGGGCTGTCCCATGCGGATGTCCTCCTCGTCCTGGTCGTGTTGGCGCCGTGGGGGGTGCGGGGCGGGATCTGTCAGCGGAAGCCCGTCGGCATGTACTGGTCGACGTTGTCCTTGTCGACGACGGCTGAATAGAGGGTCAGCGAGCCGGGGATCTCGAACTCGGCGAGGCCGCTGATCCCCTTGCTCTGGCCGAGCGCCCGGGCGAGGTCGATCGCGGAGGCGGCCATCGACGGCGGGTACAGGACGGTCGCCTTCAGGACGCCGTTGTCCTGCTTGATGGCCTGGAACGCGGACAGCGCGCCCGCGCCGCCGACCATCAGGAAGCCGTCGCGGCCGGCCTGCTCGATGGCGCGCAGCGCGCCCACGCCCTGGTCGTCGTCGTGGTTCCACAGGGCGTCGAACGTGGGTTGCGCCTGGAGGAGTTGGGCCATCTTGGCCTGCCCCGACTCGACGGTGAACTCGGCCGCCTGACGGGCCACCTTCTTGATGTTGGGGTAGTTCTTCAGGGCGTCGTCGAAGCCCTGGGTGCGCTGCTTGGTCAGCTCCAGGTTGTCGAGGCCGGCCAGTTCGATGACCTTGGCGCCCTTCTTGTCCTTGAGCTTCTCGCCGATGTACGTGCCGGCGTTGAGACCCATGCCGTAGTTGTCGCCGCCGATCCAGCAGCGGTACGCCTGCGGGGAGTTGAAGATCCGGTCGAGGTTGACGACGGGGATGCCGGCGCGCATCGCCTTGAGTCCGACCTGGGTGAGAGCCTTGCCGTCGGCGGGCAGCACGACCAGGACGTCGACCTTCTTGTTGATGAGGGTCTCGATCTGGCCGATCTGCGCGGCCGTGTCGTTCGAGCCCTCGGTGCTCTCCAGGGTGACGTCGGAGTACTTCTTTGCGCGGCTCCTGGCGTTGTCGTTGATCGCGTTGAGCCAGCCGTGGTCGGCCTGCGGGCCGGCGAAGCCGATGGTGACGTGCTTGCCCGGCTTGTCGTCGGCGGCCGACTGGTCGCCCGCGGCCGGCTTCTCGTCCTTGGCGTCGTTACTCGTGCAACCTGCGAGGAAGGCGGTGGCAGAGACGGCTGCGGTCCCGAAGAGCAGCCCTCGGCGACTTGTGGAATGCGACATGGCACCACGAGTGGTGGGCGACATGGCGCTACCGGTGGAATGTGACATGGGGACTGACCCTTTCCTCAGGTCGTGCTCGCGGTACGGCGCTGGACCAGCACGGCGGCCACGATGATCGCGCCCTTGGCGATCTGCTGGACGTCGCTCTGCAGGTTGTTCAGGGCGAAGATGTTGGTGATCGTGGTGAAGATCAGGACGCCGAGCACGGAGCCGGTGATGGTGCCGCGCCCCCCGGTGAGCAGCGTGCCGCCGATGATCGCGGCGGCGATGGCGTCGAGTTCGTAGAGGTTGCCGTTGGTGTTCTGGCCGGAGCCGGACAGGATGATCAACAGGAAGGCGGCGATGCCGCAGCAGAGCCCGGACAGCAGGTAGAGGTAGAGGCGCTGGCGGCGTACGTCGATGCCGGCGAGCCGGGCGGCCTCCGCGTTGCCGCCGACGGCGACGGTGCGGCGGCCGAAGGTGGTGCGGTTGAGGATCAGCCAGCCGATGATCGTCACGACCGCGAAGACGATGACGAGCGGCGGGACGCCGAGCACGTACGCGTCGCGCTCACCGAGGTCGAGGACGCCGGTGATGGTGACGATCTGCGTCTTGCCGTCGGTGATCTGCAGCGCGAGGCCGCGCGCCGAGGCCAGCATGGCGAGCGTGGCGATGAACGGCACCATTCCGCCGTAGGCGACGAGCAGCCCGTTGACCAGGCCGCAGCCGACGCCGACGAGCACCGCGGTGAAGAGGATGCCCGCGAAGCCGTACTCCTGGGTGGCCACCGTCGTCGCCCACACGGAGGAGAGGGCGACGATCGCGCCGACCGACAGGTCAATGCCGCCGGAGGTGATGACGAAGGTCATGCCGACGGTGACGACGCCGATCACCGAGGCCTGGGTGAGGACGAGTTGGAGGTTGCGGGTGTCGAGGAATTCGTCGGGTTTGGTGATCCCGCCGATGAGGATCAGCGCGGCGAGGACGCCCAGCAGGGAGAGGGTGCGGACGTCGGTGCGGGCGAACAGACCGCGCCACACGGGGGGTTGGCCCACCGACGGCACCTTGTCGGTGTTGTCCCGTGGCGGGGAGGCATGCTGCGTCATGACGCCGGACTTCCTTCCATGACGAGGTCCAGTACGCGGTGTTCGTCGAGTTCGCGGGCGGGCGCGGTGTGTACGACGCGGCCCTCGCGGAGGACCAGCACGCGGTCGGCGAGGCCGAGCACCTCGGGGACCTCGCTGGAGACCAGCAGCACGGCCAGGCCCTCGTCGGCGAGGCGGCGGATCACCGCGTACAGCTCGGCGCGGGCGCCGACGTCGACGCCGCGGGTCGGCTCGTCGAGGAGCAGCACCCGGCAGCCGCGCAGCAGCCAGCGCGCGAGTACGGCCTTCTGCTGGTTGCCGCCGGACAGGGTGCGCACGGGCACGGACGGGTCGTCGGGCCGCAGCGAGAGTTCGCGGGTGGCGGCCCGCGCCGCCCCCAGTTCGGCTCCCCGGTCGAGCCACCCTCCGTGTGAGAAGCGGGACATGGAGGACACCGAGACGTTGCGGGTGACGGTTTCCAGCATCAGCAGGGCCTGCGCCTTGCGTTCCTCGGGGGCGAGTCCGAGCCCGGCGCGAACGGCAGCGCGTACGCTTCCGGGCCGCAACGCCCGTCCGTCGACGCGGACGTGACCGGCGGTGGGCTTGCGGGCGCCGTAGATCGTCTCCAGGATCTCGGAGCGCCCGGAGCCGACCAGTCCGGCGAGACCGACGATCTCACCTGGCTGGAGCTCCAGGTCGAGGGGTTCGAACTCGCCCTGCCTGGCGAGCCCCTGGACCTGCAGCACCGGAGCCCCACTGGGAGCCGACGCCGGCCGCTCGGGGAAGACGTACTCGACGTTCCGGCCCGTCATGAGTGCCACGACCTCGCGCGTCGGTGTCGACTTCGCGGGCAGCCCGCCCGCGACGGCCCGTCCGTCCTTCAGGACGGTCACGCGGTCGCCGATGCGCCTGATCTCCTCCAGCCGGTGGGAGATGTAGACAACGGCGACGCCCTCGGCGGTCAGGCCGCCGACGATCCGGAAGAGGTTGTCGACCTCGTCCGGGTCGAGGGCGGCGGACGGCTCGTCCATCACGATGAGTCGTACGTCGTGGGAGAGTGCCCGGGCCATGGACACGATCTGCTGCTGGGCCGCCGACAACTCGCCGACGAGACGGGCGGGATCGATTTCCGGGTGGCCAAGTCGCTTGAGCAGCTTGGCTGTTGAGGCCTTCGCGGCCTTCTTCCGTACGACGAATCCGGCGGCCGTCGGCTCATGGCCCAGGTGGACGTTCTCGGCCACGGACAGGTGCTCCACCAGGTCGAGTTCCTGGTAGATGGTGGCGATGCCCAGGCGCATGGCGGCGATCGGCGAGCGGAGGGTGGCCTCCTCGCCGCGCCAGCGGATGGAGCCGGTGTCGGGCTGGTGGGCACCGGACAGGACCTTGATCAGGGTGGACTTGCCTGCCCCGTTCTGGCCGAGCAGACAGTGCACTTCACCGGCCTGGACGTCGAGGTCGACGCCGTCGAGGGCCCGGACTCCGGGGAACGACTTGGTGATGCCGGACATGCTGAGCAGCGGTGGTTCTGGTGCCATGAGGTTCCCCTTGGCGGGCGTGCGGGCCGGTTTCAGGGCAGGGCGAGGCAGGGCGCCGAACTGATGTGATCCGTGCTGACGTCGGTGCTTACGCGGGTGAGAACAGGTGGTCGCTGATGAGCCGGGCGGCGCCGATGACGCCGGAGGTCGGCCCCAACTCCCCCAGCACGATGGGCAGGTTGCCCGTAGCGAGGGGCAACGACTGACGGTAGACCTGGGTGCGGATCGCGGCGAGCAGGGTGTGGCCGAGGCCGGTCACACCGCCGCCGATCACCACCAGGCCCGGGTTGAAGAAGGAGACCAGGCCGGCGATGACCTGGCCGGTGCGGTTGCCGCCCTCGCGGATCAGGTCGAGGGCGGTGGGGTCGCCCGCGGCGGCTGCCGCGGCGACGTCGACGGCGGTCAGGGTGCCGCTCGCCGCCAGGCGTGAGGCGAGTTCCTCGGACAGCCCCTGCTGGGCCGCTTCCACGGCGTCCCGGGCGAGGGCGGCCCCGCTGAAGTGGGCTTCCAGGCAGCCCCGGTTGCCGCAGGCGCACGGACGTCCGTCGGGCACGGCCTGGATGTGCCCGATGTCGCCGGCGCTGCCGGTCACCCCGCGGTGGACCTCACCGCCGGCGACGATCCCGCAGCCGATACCGGTGCCGATCTTGACGCAGAGGAAGTCGCCCACGGAGCGTGCCACGCCCGCGTGCATCTCCCCCATCGCCATCAGGTTCACGTCGTTGTCGACCATGACGGGGCAGCCGAGTTCCTGGCTGAGCGCCTCCCGTACGGGGAAGCCGTCCCAGCCCGGCATGATCGGCGGAGCCACCGGCACACCCTCGGGGAAGCGCACCGGTCCCGGTACGCCGATGCCGGCGCCGTCGTACCCCTCCGCGAGCGCGGAGGCCTTCAACTTCGCCGCCATGGACAGGACTTGCTCGAAGACCGCGACCGGGCCCTCGCGTACGTCCATGGGCTGGTTGAGGTGTCCGAGGATCTCCAGTTCGGCGTTGGTGACGGCGACGTCGACCGAGGTCGCGCCGATGTCCACGCCGAGGAAGCGCAGTTGCGGATTGAGCCGGACGTTGTGGGAGCGGCGGCCGCCGCGCGAGGCGGCGAGTCCGTCGGCCACGACCAGGCCCGTCTCCAGCAGCCGGTCCACCTCCACGGCCAGCTTGGACCGTGACAGGTCGACCTGATCGCCCAGCTGGGCACGGGAGTTGGGGCCTTCGTCGCGCAACAGCTTGAGCAGCTTGGCCTGATGAGCGTTCCCGGGTCGTGCGGTCATGCGTCTCACGAGCCCCTCCCCGCCTCAATCGGCCAACTGTGTTCGGGCTTTCGAGGGGAACGTAGCAGCGAACCGCGAGGCTGAGAAGAAGCCGTGCACGGATTGCCGTCGACTTTCTCCACTGGCAGGACAAAGGACACCCGCGCGCCCGGCGCCGGGCCACCCCATACGATCTGGTCAGCATCGGTCCAGGGGGACACATATGAACAGCGCAACGGCGGAGAATCCGGGCCGCAGAGTCACGACCCTTGAGCTCTTCTTCGATCTCGTCTTCGTCTTCACCCTCACCCAGCTCACCGTTCTGCTCGCCGGCGACCTGACGTTCGCCACGGCGGGCAGGGTCGCGCTGATCTTCGTGGTGCTGTTCTGGATGTACGGCGCCTACGCGTACCTCACCAACCAGGTACCGCCGGACCGCCTCTCCCGCCGTCTCCTGCTGATGCTGGGCATGGGCGCGTTCCTTGTCTGCGCGCTCGCCATCCCGCGTGTCTTCGACGACACCGGAGTGGTCTTCGGTCTCGGCTTCCTGGCCGTCGTCCTCGTGCACACCGCGCTCTACACCCGCAGTCACGGCCGGGACTCCGTCTGGTACGGCGTCCCGAACGCACTGGCCGCCCTCTCCGTCACGGCGGCGGGCTTCTTCGACGGGCTCGCGGCGGACGGCCTCTGGCTGCTCGCGCTCCTCCTCCAGTTCGTGACGCCGTTCTTCGCCGAGCACGGGCCGGGCAGGGCGGACGGACAGCGGTCGGCCGCCGTCATGCGCGTCCAGCTGGGCAGTCTGGACCCGGCGCACTTCGTGGAGCGCCATGGCCTGCTGCTGATCGTCGCGTTCGGCGAGTCCGTCATCGCGATCGGCACCGGTGTCGGCCAACTGCCGCTCACACCTGGTCTGTTCGGCGGGGCGTTCCTCTCGCTGGCGCTCGCGGTCGCCCTGTGGTGGACGTACTTCGTGCGCGACGAGGAGGGCGCCGAGGCGGTGTTCGACGCGACGCCGGCGCCGGATCGCTGGCGTCTGGCGATGAACGCGTACTACTACGCCTTCCTGCCGATGCTGCTCGGCATCGCCTACCTGGCGACGGGCGTGAAGAAGACGCTGGGCCACCTCACGGAACATGTGCACACGGGCCCGGCACTTGCGTTGGCGGGCGGTGTGGCGCTGTTCCTCGTGGGGGACGTGGCGTTCCGGGCGGTCCTGCGCCTGAACCCGGTGCGGTTCCGGGCGGCCGCCGCTCCGGTGGCCCTGGCCACCACCCTGCTCGGCGTCCGTGTCTCGGCGGTCGCCGAACTCCTCGCCCTGGTGGGGGTGTTGGTGGTCATGCTGACGGTCGAGGCCCGTTCATGCGGCAGCGTGAAGGAAGTTCAGTCCTTCGCCCGGTCGTGATACGACCGCCGCGTGTGCTCGGTGTGCTCGCGCATCAGCTGCGTGGCACGCTGCTCGTCCCGGTCCGCGATCGCCGCGATCAGCGCGCGGTGTTCGATCCAGGACTGCTGTCCGCGCTGCCGGGCGACCGGTGTGTAGTACCAGCGCACCCGGCGGTCCACCTGTGCGGCGAGTTCGGCGAGGACCGCGTTGCCGGCCAGTTCCATGATCTTCGTGTGGAAGCGGGCGTTCATGCCGACCGCGACGTCCACGTCGTCGGCGGCGACGGCCTTCTCGCCCTCGGCGCACAGCTCTTCGAGCACCGTGATGCCGGCGCTGCCCGCGTTGGCGGCGGCGAGCCGGGCGGCCTCGGCCTCCAGGAGCGTACGGACCGTGAGGAGCTGGTCGGCCTCCTGTTCCGTCGGCTCGTGCACGAACGCGCCCTGAGCGGGCCGCAGATCGACCCATCCCTCGGTGTTCAGCCGCTGCAACGCCTCCCGCACCGGCTGACGCGAGACGCCCAGGTGGCCCGCGAGTTCACTCTCGACGAGATGCTGGCCGGGCTGGAGGGCGCGGGTGGTGATGAGTTCGAGCAGCGCCTCGTAGACGCGGTCGCGCAGCGGGCCGGGCCGTTCGAGCTTGGGTACCGCGCCCTGTGGCAGTCCTGTCGACAGCATCGGTCGGTCCCCCTCATGGGCAGCGTGGAGCAACTGCAGCCGGAAAGCCAGTATGAATTGTCTTTCGTCTACAGTCTACGGCGCACAGTGACCAGTGGTTCGGCGGGTCGTCTGCGTCACACCGGGACGTACGCGCAGGTCACGGGCAGCGGACGACCTGTCCGGCGTACGACAGGTTCCCTCCGAAGCCGAACAGCAGGACCGGGTCACCGGTGGTGATCGCGCCCCGTTCGACGAGCTTGGAGAACGCGAGCGGAATGCTCGCCGCCGAGGTGTTGCCGGACTCGGTGACGTCGCGCGCGACGACGGCGTTCACGGCGCCGATCTTCTCGGCGAGGGGCTCGATGATGCGCAGGTTGGCCTGGTGCAGGACGACTCCGGCGAGGTCGGCCGGCTCCAGCCCGGCGCGCTCGCAGGCCTTGCGTGCGATGGGCGGCAGTTGCGTGGTCGCCCACCGGTAGACGCTCTGCCCCTCCTGGGCGAACCGCGGGGGCGTGCCCTCGATCCGCACGGCGTGCCCCATCTCGGGCACCGAGCCCCACAGCACGGGTCCGATGCCGGACTCGTCCGAGGCCTCGACCACGGCGGCCCCCGCCCCGTCGCCGACGAGGACACAGGTCGTGCGGTCGGTCCAGTCCGTCACCTCGGACATCTTGTCGGCGCCGACGACCAGGGCACGGGTGGATCCGCCCGCACGGACCGCGTGATCGGCTGTCGCCAGCGCATGCGTGAACCCCGCACACACGACGTTGAGGTCCATCGCGGCGGGCGAGGGGATGCCGAGCCGGGCGGCGACGCGGGCGGCCATGTTGGGCGAGCGGTCGACGGCGGTGGAGGTGGCGACCAGGACGAGGTCGATGTCGCCGGGAGCCAGGCCCGCCGCCGCGAGGGCCTTGGCGGCGGCGTGGGCGGCCAGCTCGTCGACAGGCTCGTCGGGCCCGGCGATGTGGCGCGTGCGAATTCCCACCCGGGACGTGATCCACTCGTCACTGGTGTCGACCAGGGCCGCCAGGTCCGCGTTGGTGAGCACCTTCGCGGGCTGGTAGTGGCCGACGGCGGCGATGCGCGAGCCGTTCATTGGGGGGTCCCCTCGTTGCCTTGCCTTGGGTTGCGGGATCCACCAGTCTGATCAGTGACTCGCGGGTACGACGGCAGGTAAGGCGACAGGAAACGGGCGCCCGCGTTGTCGGCTTCTGTCAGACGATCGGACGCCCGGACACCTCCCGAACGGTCACCCGGTGTGCGCGGACGTCACCCGGTGAACAGCTGGGTCGCCTTCTGTACGAGTTCGTAGAGCCCGTAGGCGAGCGGTGCCCCCACCCACAGCCAGGCGAAGGCGATCAGCGGGCGTCGGTCAGGCGGACTCTGGCTGCTGTCGTTCGACATCGACGGTCTCCTCCCGCGGGGCGGGGATGTGGTGGCGGGTGTGGACGGGGCGGACGAGTTCGTTGGCGACGAAGCCGACCACGAGCAGCCCGATCATGATGACGAAGGACATGGTGTACAGGGCGGAGCCGTGCTTGCCCGCGCCCTCCTGCCGGTCGGCGATCCAGTTGACGATCAGCGGGCCGAGGACGCCGGCCGTGGACCAGGCGGTGAGCAGCCGCCCGTGGATCGCGCCGACCTGGTAGGTGCCGAAGAGGTCCTTGAGGTAGGCGGGGACCGTCGCGAAACCGCCGCCGTAGAAGGAGAGGATCACCAGCGCGCACAGGACGAACAGCGGCTTGGACGAGTCGCCGAACAGTGCGATCAGCGCGTACATCACCGCGCCGACGCCCAGGTAGACCCGGTAGATGTTCTTGCGGCCGATCAGGTCGGAGGTCGACGACCAGCCGATGCGGCCCGCCATGTTGGCTGCGGACAGCAGGGCGACGAAGCCGGCGGCGGCCGAGACCGACACCGGGGTCGAGGTGTCCTTGAAGAAGTCCGTGATCATCGGGGCGGCCTTCTCCAGGATACCGATGCCGGCGGTCACGTTCATGCAGAGCACGACCCACAGACACCAGAACTGCGGAGTGCGCACGGCGCTGTTGGCGGAGACCTGCGGGCCCTGGACGGCGCTCGGTGCGCCCTCGGTGCTTTTGCGCTCGTCGGCGCGCGGGACCCGCACCAGCAGCACGCCCAGCGACATGAAGACGGCGTAGGCGAGTCCGTGCACGAGGAACGCGAGCGCGATCCCCGAGTGGTCGGAGCCGAACGACTCCAGCATCTGGGCGGACCAGGGAGAGGCGATGAGCGCGCCGCCGCCGAAGCCCATGATGGCGATGCCGGTGGCCATGCCGGGCCGGTCCGGGAACCACTTGATCAGCGTGGACACGGGGGAGATGTAGCCGATGCCGAGGCCGATGCCGCCGACGAAGCCGTAGCCGAGGACGATCAGCCAGTACTGCTCGGTGGCCGCGCCGACAGCGGAGATCAGGAAGCCGGACGAGAAGCAGATCAGGGCGACGGTCATCGCCCAGCGCGGCCCGTTGCGCTCGACCAGCGTGCCGCCGAACGCGGCGGACAGGCCGAGCATGACGATGGCGAGCTGGAAGGGCAGCGCGCTCTGCGTGCCGCTGAGGCCCAGCGCCGACTCGAGAGGCGGCTTGAACACGCTCCAGGCGTAGGCCTGGCCGATGGAGAGATGGACGGAGAGTGCGGCGGGGGGAACGAGCCAGCGGCTCCAGCCGGCCGGCGCGACAGGGGGACTCATGATCCCGAACGTTAGGGAGTACCACGGGAGTTGAGAAGGCGCCGCGTCGACCGTATGCGATGAACGGCGTCCAGGACGCGCCGAACGGTCGGACCGACCGGTTTTCCGAACCGTGCGCGAACCCTTGCTGCCCCCATCGCCATACTGTAGACAATATTCAGTCGACAGTGCGTTTCGTTCGACCGCGCTCGCCAGAGTTCGGCAGTGCAGCCATCTCCGCGGTATCCCTCGACCGAACGGAGCTCCCCCGTCATGAAAGTCGCAGTCCTCGGCGCCGGTGCGATCGGCGCCTACGTCGGTGCCGCGCTCCATCGCGCAGGCGCCGATGTGCATCTCGTAGCCCGTGGACCGCACCTCGCGGCCCTGAGGCAGCACGGAGTACGGGTGCTCTCCCCGCGCGGCGACTTCACCGCGCACGCCCATGCCACCGACGATCCGGCCGAGATCGGCCCGGCCGACTACGTCTTCCTGGGTCTGAAGGCCAACTCGTACGCGGCGTGCGGGCCGCTGATCGAGCCGCTCCTGCACGACACCACGGCGGTCGTGGCGGCCCAGAACGGCATCCCCTGGTGGTACTTCCACCGACACGGCGGCCCCTACGACGGCCACCGCGTCGAGAGCGTGGACCCGGACGGCGCGGTCAGTGCGGTGATCGCGCCGGAACGGGCCCTCGGTTGTGTCGTCTACGCGGCGACCGAGCTCGAAGGACCAGGAGTCGTACGGCACTTGGAAGGCACCCGGTTCTCCATCGGCGAGCCCGACCGCAGCGTGTCGAAGCGCTGTCTGGACCTCAGCGAGGCCATGCAGGCCGGCGGGCTGAAGTGCCCCGTCGAACCGGACCTGCGCAACGACGTCTGGCTCAAGCTGCTCGGCAACATCTCCTTCAACCCGATCAGCGCGCTGGCCCGCGCCACGATGCGGCAGATGTGCCTGCACGGCGGCACCCGCAAGGTCATCGAGACGATGATGGCCGAGACGCTCGCCGTCGCCCAGGCGCTCGGCTGCGAGGTCGGCGTCTCCATCGAACGCCGTCTCGCCGGGGCCGAACGCGTCGGCGACCACCGCACCTCCACACTCCAGGACCTGGAGCGCGGCAAACCGCTCGAACTCGACGTACTGCTCGCCGCCGTCGTCGAGTTGGCGGAGATCACCGGCGTCGAGGTGCCCACCCTGCGCACCGTGCACGCCATCTCGGACCTGCTCGCACTGAGGAGCGCCGCATGAGGAAACGGCAACCGAAGACCTACACCCGGCTGACCCACCCGCTGGTGCGGGACTCCCGCAACGAGCCATTCCGGCAGGCGAGTTGGGAGGAAGCACTGGACCGGGCGGCCCGGGGCCTGGAGCGCAACCGCGGTGCGTTCGGCATGTTCTCCTGCGCCCGGGCGACCAACGAGATGAACTACGTGGCGCAGAAGTTCGCCCGCGTCGTCATGGGCACCAACAACGTCGACTCCTGCAACCGCACCTGCCACGCCCCGAGCGTGGCGGGCCTGTCGGCGGCCTTCGGCTCGGGCGGCGGCACCTCCTCGTACGAGGAGATCGAGCACACCGACGTCATCGTGATGTGGGGCTCCAACGCCCGCTTCGCCCACCCGATCTTCTTCCAGCACGTGCTCAAGGGCATCCACAACGGCGCCCGGCTCTACGCCGTCGACCCGCGCCGCACCTCCACCGCCGAGTGGGCGGAGAGCTGGCTCGGCATCAACGTCGGCACCGACATCCCGATGGCGCACGCGATCGGCCGCGAGATCATCCACGCGGGCCTGGCCAACCATGCCTTCATCGAGCGGGCCACCACCGGCTTCGAGGAGTACAGGGCACTGGTCGAGCCGTGGACGCTGTCCCTCGCCGAGAAGGTGACGGGCGTACCGGCGAGCGCCATAAGGGAGTTGGCGCACACCTACGCCCGCGCCGAACGCGCCCAGCTGTGCTGGACCCTCGGCATCACCGAGCACCACAACGGCACGGACAACGTCCGCGCGCTGATCAACCTGTCACTGCTGACCGGTCAGGTGGGCCGGTACGGCGCCGGGTTACAGCCGCTGCGCGGCCAGAACAACGTGCAGGGCGGCGGCGACATGGGCGCGATCCCCAACCGCCTGCCCGGCTTCCAGGACATCCTCGACCCCGACACCCGGCTGAAGTTCGAGTCGGCCTGGGACACCGTCATCCAGCCCCACTACGGGCTGACCCTGACGGAGATGTTCGAGGCGATGGAGGAAGGCACGCTCGGTGCGGTCTACTGCATCGGCGAGAACCCGGCGCAGTCGGAGGCGGACAGCGAGCAGGCCGTACGACGTTTCCAGGCCCTCGACTTCCTCGTCGTGCAGGACATCTTCCTCACCAGGACGGCCGAGCTGGCGGACGTGGTGCTGCCGGCGACCGCCGGCTGGGCGGAGACCGACGGCACAACGACCAACAGCGAGCGGCGGGTTCAGCGGGTGCGGGCCGCGGTGACCCCGCCCGGTGAGGCCCGCGAGGACATCGACATCCTCTGTGAACTGGCGGCGCGTCTCGGCCACGACTGGAAGTACGCCGACGCCGAGGCCGTGTGGAACGAGCTGAGGTCCGTCTCGCCGGACCACTACGGGATGACGTACGAACGCCTGGCGCAGCACCAGGGCATCCAGTGGCCGTGCCCGAGCACCGACGGGCTCGAACCGACGTATCTGCACGGCCGGTTGTGGGAGAAGGACCCCGCACGGCGCGGAATGCCGGCGCCCTTCGGGATCGTGCAGCACGATCCGCCCGTGGACCTCACGGACGAGGATTACCCGATCCGGCTGACCACGGGGCGGCGCCTCGACTCCTACAACACCGGTGTGCAGAGCGGCGGTTACGCCTCCCCGCTGCGGCGCGGCGAGTACATCGAGCTGTGCCCCGAGGACGCCGAACGCTACGGGGTCGTCGTCGGCGAGGAGGTCCAGGTGTCCTCGCGGCGGGGCGCGGTCGTGGCGCCCGTCTGGATCGACACGGCGCTCAGGCCCGGGCTCGCCTTCATGACCATGCACTTTCCCGACGAGGTGGACACCAACCAGCTGACGATCGAGGCGAACTGTCCGATCGCGGGGACGGCGGAGTTCAAGGCGTCGGCGATCCGGATCGAGAAGCTCCCGGTCGCGACCATCGTGAGGTGATGTGGTGGACCTGCACTTCGGCGACAGCAAGCCGACGGACGACGAACGGGCCGCTGTGGACGCCCTGTTGGGCCTCCCGGAGTCCTCGTGGGAGGGTGCTGACCGCTCCGACGCCGATCTGAGGTGGGCGCGCGGCGGCCGGGCCGCCCGGAACCGGCGTGACCTGCTGTTACCGGGGTTGCACGCGATCAACGACCGGGTCGGCTGGATCAGCGAGGGCGCCCTCGGCTACCTGTGCCGGCGGCTGACCGTGCCACCGGCAGAGGCGTACGGGGTCGCCACCTTCTACGCGATGTTCTCGGTCGCCCCGCGCCCCACCACCGTCCTCCACGTGTGCACGGACCTGGCGTGCACGGCGGCCGGGGCGTCCGAGCTGTGTGCGGGGGTCGAGGCACGGCTGGGCCCCGGCAGCGGGGTGAGTGTCGAGCGCAGCCCCTGCCTCGGCCTGTGCGAGCGGGCTCCGGCGGCGCTCGCGATCAGGTCGGGCGATCCGGTGCGTACGGCGGTGTCGGCGCCGTCGACCGTGCGGGAGGCCGTTGTCGCTGCGAGCGCGCCCGACTCGGCGCCGGAGGAACCGCCGGCCGGGGCGGCCGTACCGCAGGCAGGACAGGACGGCCTGGTGCTGCTGAGCCGTGTCGGTGTCGTGGACCCGTCGTCCCTCGACGACTATCGCGCCCACGGCGGTTACACCGCCCTGCGCCGGGCCTTCGAGCTCGGCCCCGCCGGAGTCATCCGCGAGGTCACCGACTCCGGCCTGGTCGGGCGTGGCGGTGCCGCCTTCCCCACCGGCCGCAAATGGCAGGCCACGGCGTCCCAGCCCGACCGGCCCCACTACCTGGTGTGCAACGCCGACGAGTCCGAGCCGGGCACCTTCAAGGACCGCGTGATCCTGGAGGGCGACCCGTACGCGCTGGTGGAGGCGATGACGATCGCCGCGTACGCGACCGGCGCCCACCACGGCCACGTGTATCTGCGCGGCGAGTATCCGCGGGCCCTGCGCCGCCTGGAGCACGCGATCACGCAGGCACGCGCGCGTGGCTTCCTCGGCGACGACGTCCTCGGCCAGGGTTACGCCTTCGACATCGAGATCCGGCGCGGTGCGGGCGCCTACATCTGTGGCGAGGAGACGGCCCTGTTCAACTCCATCGAGGGCTATCGGGGTGAACCGCGCTCCAAGCCGCCCTTCCCGGTGGAGAAGGGCCTGTTCGGCAAGCCCACTGTCGAGAACAACGTGGAGACCCTGGTCAACGTCCTGCCGATCCTGACCATGGGCGCCCCCGCGTACGCGGCGATCGGGACCGGCCGCTCCACCGGGCCGAAGCTGTTCTGCGTGTCGGGGAGCGTGGACCGCCCGGGGATCTACGAGCTGCCGTTCGGCGCCACGCTCGGCGACCTGCTGGAGCTGTCCGGGGTGCGGCCGCGGCTGCGGGCGGTGCTCCTCGGCGGGGCGGCCGGCGGCTTCGTACGGCCGGACGAACTGGACATTCCGCTGACCTTCGAAGGCACCCGGGAGGCGGGCACCACGCTCGGCTCCGGCGTCGTCATGGCCTTCGACGACACGGTCCCGCTCCCCCGGCTCCTCCTGCGCATCGCCGAGTTCTTCCGCGACGAGTCGTGCGGGCAGTGCGTGCCGTGCCGGGTCGGGACCGTGCGGCAACAGGAGGCGCTGCACCGGATCGCGGAGCGCACGGGCGCGGCCGCCGCCGACGACATCGCCCTCCTCAGGGAGGTCGGCCGCGCGATGCGGGACGCCTCGATCTGCGGCCTGGGCCAGACCGCGTGGAATGCCGTGGAATCCGCCATCGACCGTCTGGGGGCGTACGAATGACCGTGACACCGCTGGGGATCCCGCGCCGGCTGCTGGAGTTCACGATCGACGGGGAGCCGGTGCGGGCGCCCGAGGGTTCGACGATCCTCGACGCCTGCCGGGCGGCCGGAAAGGACGTGCCGACCCTCTGCCAGGGCGACACGCTCACGCCCAAGAACGCCTGCCGTGTGTGCGTCGTCGAGGTCGAGGGCTCGCGCACCCTGGTCCCGGCCTGCTCCCGCAGGGCCGAGCCCGGCATGGAGGTCCGCACCGGCACGGAACGGGCCCGCCACAGCCGCAAGATCGTCCTCGAACTCCTCGCCTCCTCGGTCGACTTGTCGACGACTCCGCAAGCCGCCGGATGGATCAAGGAGTACGAGGCGAAACCGGACCGCTTCGGCCCGGACGCGGCCCGCCTGGACGAGGAACCCAGGGTCGACAACGATCTGTATGTGCGCGACTACGACAAGTGCATCCTCTGCTACAAGTGCGTGGACGCCTGCGGCGACCAGTGGCAGAACTCGTTCGCGATCTCGGTCTCCGGCCGCGGATTCGACGCCCGTATCGCCGTCGAGCACGATGCCCCGCTCACCGACTCGGCGTGCGTGTACTGCGGCAACTGCATCGAGGTGTGCCCCACGGGAGCGCTGTCGTTCAAGTCGGAGTTCGACATGCGCGCGGCGGGTACCTGGGACGAGTCGGCGCAGACGGAGACGACGACGGTGTGCGCGTACTGCGGAGTGGGCTGCAACCTCACTCTCCACGTGCAGGACAATGAGATCGTGAAGGTCACCTCGCCACACGACAACCCGGTGACCCACGGCAACCTCTGCATCAAGGGCCGCTTCGGCTACCAGCACGTACAGAACCGGGACTGAGACACATGGGACGAGTCACGGAACGACGCAAGGTGATCCGCATCCGGGACGGGGTCGTCTCCACCCGCCCCGACACGCTCGTCGCCGAGGAGCCCCTGGAGATCAGGCTCAACGGCAAGCCCCTCGCCATCACCATGCGCACTCCGGGCGACGACTTCGCGCTGGCCGCGGGCTTCCTGGTCAGCGAGGGCGTACTCGCCGAGCAGAGCGACCTGCAGAACATCGTGTACTGCGCGGGCGCGACGGTCGACGGCTCGAACACCTACAACGTGGTGGACGTACGGACCGCGCCGGGAGTCGTGATCCCCGACATCACGCTGGAGCGGAACGTCTACACCACCTCGTCCTGCGGCCTGTGCGGCAAGGCGAGCCTGGACGCGGTGCGTACGACAGCGCGCTGGCCGATCGCCGACACTCCCCCGGTCCGCGTCGAACCCGAGCTGCTGGCGAGCCTCCCCGACCGGCTCCGTGCGGCCCAGCGGGTCTTCGACCGGACCGGGGGTCTGCACGCGGCGGCCCTGTTCACCGAGGACGGCGAACTGCTCGACATACGGGAGGACGTGGGCCGGCACAACGCGGTCGACAAGCTCGTGGGCCGCGCCCTGCAGAACGGCGACCTGCCGCTGTCCCGCACGATCCTCCTGGTCTCGGGCCGCGCCTCCTTCGAGCTGGCGCAGAAGGCGGTCATGGCCGGGATCCCGCTCCTGGCGGCGGTCTCGGCGCCCTCGTCGCTGGCCGTGGACCTGGCCGCCGAGACCGGGCTGACCCTGGTGGGCTTCCTGCGGGGCAGCTCCATGAACGTGTACGCGGGCGAGGACCGCATCGCTCTGCGGACCGCGGCCGCCCAGGGGTGACCGGCTCTCCGCGACACGGCGGCGGGGCCCCGGCCGGCGGGGAGCGCCCCCTGCGCCGCAGGGGCCCCGCCTCAGCTTGTTCGACCGGCCGCGGGGATCGGCCTTGCTGCGCCAGGCCTTGCTGTGCCAGGCCTGACTGTGGCAGGCCTGGCTGTGCGAAGCCCTTCTGCGCCCGCCTGGGTGTCAGCCCGCCACGAACCGCACCTCGCCCACCGTCACCACCGTGCCGAGCCGTGGGAAGTCCAGCCGTACCGACGCGTCGTGCTCGGCGGCCGTGAACGCGGCCATGGCGTCCTCGGCGAAGACCAGGTCGTAGCCGAGGTCCTTGGCGGCGCGGGCGGTGGACTCGACTCCGAGGTTGGTGGCGATGCCCCCGAACACGAGGGTCGTGACGCCGCGTTCGCGCAGGAGACCGTCGAGGCCGGTGCCCTGGAATGCGCCGATCGTGCGCTTCACCACCTCCAGGTCGCCGTCCTGGGCGAGTCCGGCCGCGAGGCCGCTGCCTGGCGGCTGTTCGGCGACGCCGGGGCGTTCGACCCGAACGAGGACGACGGTCGCACCCGCCGTACGGAAGGCGGTCGCCAACTCCTCGGCGGCGGACAGGACTTCGGTGCCCTTGCGGGGCTCCAGGGGCAGCGCGACGATCCGGTCCATCAGATCGACGAGGACGAGGGCGCTGCGTGCGGGATCGAGGGCCAGGGGTGCGGTCATGACGGAACGTTATCCGTCATGAGCCCTCCGTACCGGAGATCCGGATCAACAGGTCCATGAACTGGTCGCGTTCGGCCGCCGAGAGCGGCGCGAGCAACTCGTCGTTGGCCGTGCGCGCCGCCCGCTCGCAGCGCTTCAGCAGTCGCGCACCCGGCTCGGTGAGTGACACCGCGTTCTTGCGCCGGTCCGCGGGGTCCGGTTCGCGCACGGCGAGGCCCGCGGACTGCAGGTCGTTGAGGATGCCGACCAGGTCCTTGGGGTCGAGCCGCACGCCGCGTCCGAGGTCGGCCTGGGCGACGGGGGCGAGGTCGCGGACGGCGGAGAGCACCACGTGGTGCCACATCTTCAGCCCCTCCACGGCCAGCGCCTCGGCCACCAGGTCCCGGCCACGGGCGGCGGCGCGCCCGAGCAGCCAGCTGGGCAGGGAACGGATCTCGGCAAGGGGGGCTTCCGGGGCTTTCGGGGCTTCGGACATGGCCGCAGCCTAGCGAGAAATCGTTGGACTTCCCAATGAAAACGCAATACCGTTGGGATCCCCAATGAATCCAGCCGGCTTCAGCGGGGATCCATTCCCACGACCCCTGGAGGTGCCATGCGCCGAGTCCGCTACGAGTCCACCGGCGGCCCCTTGTTCCCGGAGGACGTCCCGGTGCCGGAGCCCGGCCCGGGCGAGCTCCTCGTACGCTGCGACGCGGTGGGCGTGACGCTCCCCGTCGTCCGCAAGGTCACCGAGGCCGCTGAGCCGATCCCGCTCGGCGGCGAGATCGCCGGGGAGGTCGTGGCCGTCGGCGACGGCGCCACCCGCTTCCGCGCGGGCGACCGCGTGACCGGACTGTGCTTCGGGCACGGCTACGCCGACTTCGCGCCCCTGCGGGAAGACATGGCCTCCCCGATACCGGAAGGTGCCTCCGCGGTCGACGCGGTCACCCTCGTCCGCAGCGGCCTCGTCGCCCTCGGGGCCCTGGAGGCGGCGCGCCCCGAACCGGGCGAGACGGCGCTGGTCACAGCCGCCGCGAGCGGAGTCGGCCACCTCGCCGTGCAGCTGGCCGGGCTACGGGGTGCGGCCCGCGTGGTGGGCGCCGTCTCCGATCCGGGCAAGGCCGACTTCGTCCGGGCCCTCGGCGCCGACGAGGTCGTCACGTACGCCGAGCCGGGCTGGGGAGATCCCGTCGACTACGCACTCGACGCGGTCGGCGGCGACCTGCTCACCCCGGCCGTCGCCGCGCTCGCTCCGGGCGGCCGCCTGGTGGCGTACAGCTCGGGCGGCGGGACGATCCACGCGTACGACCTTCTCGTCGGCGCGAAGTCCGTGATCGGCTTCCAGATGGCGCGGATCGCCCGCGGAAAGCCGGAGGTGTACGAGCGATGGCGTCAGGAGCTGTGGCGGCTGTTCTCCGAGGGCTCGCTGAAGCCCGCCGTGCACGAGGAGTTCGCGCTGGAGGACGCGGCCAAGGCGCACGCGGTGATCGAATCGCGGAGCAACCTGGGCAAGGTGGTCCTGCGCCCGTCAACTTGACCAGGCCCTGAAGGACCGGGCTTGGAGGTAGTGCCCAGCTGGCTGCTGGGGTGGACTCCTGCGTCCAGACACCCCGTTATGGGATGGCAGGGACGCGTGCTCACGCCCCGCATTGCACACGCTCTCGCCACGGGTGGCGATGTTGTGGGAAGCGTTCCGGTCGGCGTGGGCAACGACCCCGCACGCCCGGCAGAGGAGAAGCCCCTGGTTGGGTTCCGCGCCAGATCATGCCGAAACCTGCATCTATGCGTCAGCCCTGACGCCCCGTCACCACCCGTGCGGCGTAGTCCACAGGCGCGGCACACCCCGCTGGCGAGTGGCTCGTTGTGTGTGGTGAGTTCTGCGGGTCGCGACCGGTGCGACCCGTCGTCCAAGTAGGAGGCAGTCACTTGGATGCCGGCACCACCCTGCTCGGCTCGTTACTGGCAGCCGCGGGCGTGCTGGGGGCAGCCGCCGTGGCGTACCTGGGCAAGCGCGGGGAGAACGCACTGAGCGGCTACTCCAGCCTGACCGACAAGCTGCAGACCGAGCGCGACCGCCTGGAACGCCAGGTCGCCGAACGGGACACGCGCATCAGCGAGTTGTCCACGCTGCACGCGGCCGACCAGTCGGAGATCGCGCGGCTCAGGCTGGACATCCACCGACTGGGAGGTGCGCCGTGAGGTCCCGATTCGAGCGGCTGCTCGCCCCGCGATGGCGCAGCGTCTTCCTCGTCTGCGTGCTGATCACGCTCTGCGGCGTCGCCGTGATCCTCTGGGCGCGCATCGATGCCGGCGACCGCCGCGCCGACCAGATGCAGGACGAGGTGGACCGGCGCGGCAAGGCCGTGTCCACGCTCGCCCGAGACGTGCGGGCCCTGCGTGCCCAGGTCCGGGCCGGTGGCGGCACCCCGGCGGCCCCCGATCCCTCCGAGGCGGTCGACGACCTGCTCGACAGGATCCGGGTGCCCGCGGCCCTGCCCGGCGCGCGCGGCGAGAAGGGCGAGCGCGGGGCCACGGGCTCGGGCGGCGCGGCCGGGGCCGGCGGTGCGTCGGGACCGCGCGGCGAGCCCGGCCCGTCTGGGCCACCCGGACCCGAGGGCCAGGACGGGCCGGAGGGCTCCCCGGGTCCGTCCGGGCCGCCCGGTGATCCCGGTCCCGCGGGGGCCGACGGTTTCACCGGTGCCGCCGGTCCCGAGGGCCGCTCGGGCAGCGATGGCACCCAGGGCGTCCAAGGCCCCAGAGGGGAGAAGGGGGAACCCGGCCCGAAGGGCGACCCCGGCCCCGCCTGCCCCGACGGCTACAGCCTCCAGGTTCCCGCCACCGACCCGGACGCCCTGGTCTGCCGCAAGGCGGGCGCGGGCGCACCGGCGCCGACTCCCGCTCCCGCGGCCGTACTCCCGGTCCTGCCGGTACTGCGCCGCCGCGATCCCGTCGAGTAGCCGCACGCTTCTTGTGAGGCTCCCGAGACCCCAACTAGCCTCTGTGACACGGACGTTGGACGTGGGATGTCCAGATGTCCAGACCTCTGAAGGGCAGGTTCGCACCATGCCGTCACGTCTTCGCGCACGTCTGAGAGCAACCCTCACCGCCGTGTTCACCACGGCCGCACTGCTCACGCTGCCGAGTACGGCACACGCCCAACCTCCCACCCCCGCACCCGACTTCGAGCAGCAGGTCCTCTTCAAGGCCTCCCAGGACCCCGGTTACGCCTGCTTCCGCATCCCGGCGGTGGTGAGGACCACCGAGGGCACTCTGCTGGCGTTCGCCGAAGGGCGGGTCCTCAACTGCGGGGACGCCGCCGACATAGACATCGTCGTCAAGCGCTCCACGGACGACGGCCGCACCTGGGGCCCGCTCCAGGTCGTCACCCGCGGAGACGGCGACACCCACGGGAACCCCGCACCGGTCGTGGACCGCGACACCGGCCGCATCCTGCTGGCCGAGACGTACAACACGGGCCGTACGGACGGCGCGAGTTGCACGGTGCCCTGCGACCGCACCCCGCACCTGCAGTACAGCGACGACGACGGGCTCACCTGGTCCCGGCCCCGCGACCTGCGCTCCGAGATCCTGCCCGCGAACTGGAACTCCTGGTACGCCACCGGACCCGTGCACGGCATCCAGCTCACCCGCGGCAGGCACGCCGGCCGGCTGGTCCTCGGGGTCAACACCGAGACCTGGGAGGGGAGTCGGGTCACCGCCAACCATGCGGCGCTGATCGTCAGCGACGACGGCGGCGACCACTGGCGGATCGGCGCCACGGACTCCTGGCCGATCGCCGACGACGGCACCTTCCGGCAGAAGCCCTCGGAGGTCACGGTCACCGAGCGCACCGACGGCTCGATCCTGATCAGCGGCCGCGAACAGGACGGTACCGATCTCGGGCACCGCACCCAGACGGTCAGCCGCGACGGCGGCGACAGCTTCGCCGCCCCCTTCCGCGGTCTGCCGGACCTCTACGCGCCGCAGGTGCAGGGCGCGACGCTCCGCCTGGGCAAGCGCATCCTGCTGTCCTGCCCCGGCGACCCCGACCGCCGCCGCACCATGATGATCCGCTCCTCCTACGACGGCGGACGCACCTGGGACAGCGTGGACCGCGGCACGGTCGTCACCGCCGACTGGTCCGGCTACTCCGACATGGTGCGTATCGACCACGACATGGTGGGGCTGATGTACGAGGGCGGTGCCGTCGACGCGCGCGACGAGATCCGCTTCGCCCGCTTCACCGAGGACTGGCTGCAGCCGCGCCGCGGTCCCGATCCGACCACAGTGGACCGCGCTCCGCACGCCGAGCCCGCGGCCGTGCTGGGCGGCGCCCGCAGGACGGACGGCGTGTTCGGCGGGGCGCTGGAGTTCGACGGTGCCGACGACGCCGTACGGCTGCCGTATCGCGATGAACTCCCGCTCGGTACCAAGGACTTCACGGCATCGCTGTGGTTCCGGTACACGGCTGCCGGCGGTGAGCAGCCGCTGCTGTGGATGGGCGGGATCGGCACCACTCAGCCCCAGGTCTGGCTGCGCGGCGAACCCGCGAGCGACCGTATCCAGGGCCTGATCACCGTGCGCGACGGCGCTTCGGCCCCGCGGTCGGTGTCCGTCCGCGCGGCCGGCGCCCACAATGACGGCCGGTGGCACCACCTGACGTTGCGGCGCGGCGGGGGCCAATTGACGATCGCCGTCGACGGGGTGCAGTCGAGCGCCGCGGACGTACCGGGGTCGGTCAGCCGCAACTCGCCGTTCGGCGTGCACATCGGGCAGCGCATGGACAGCCGGGCCTTCTTCACCGGTGCGATCGACGACGTCCGCGTGTGGGACCGGGCGCTGAGCGACGAGGAACTCGCCGGCCGTGACTCCTCCAGGCGGGACACCGTCCTGTGGCTGCCCATGGACCATGTGAGCGGCAGCCACTAACGTCCCGTGGGTGCCCGACGACGTACGAGCACGACAGCGGACGGGAACCGGCCTCGGCCTGCTGCTGGCCCTGGTTCTCGGGGCCGTGCTGCTCACCGCCCTCCCGGACGACGGTGAACGGGAGGGCGGTTGCACCCCGCACACGGTCGCCGCGTGGTCGGCGGACGACCGCCTCACCGACGAGTTCTCCCGCTACGGCGACGACGCCGGCCGCAGCGACGACTGGACCGGCGGCGACGGCACCCACTCGGTGCGGCTGCCGGACGGGCGGCTGCTGTGGCTGTTCTCCGACACCTATCTCGGCCGGGTGCACGGCCCGCCCGGCCCGGTCGGCGAGTCATCCGCCTGGCGGGACGCGACGGCTCCGCTGGTGCGCAACTCGGCCGTGGTGATGGACGGCGGGGGCCGGCTGAAGCGCACGCTTCCCGCCCCGCTCTTCCCCGACCCCGCCCCGGGCCAGTGGCGTTGGCCCGTGGCGGCCCGGGTCGAGCCCCGCTCCCCCGGCTCCTCGGAGCAGGTCGTCCGGGTGCTGCTGTGGGTGCGGGCCGCCGGGCAGCCGCCGTGGATCTACGGGGTGCCGACCGCCACCGAGGTGGCCACCCTCTCGCTGCCCGGTCTGCGGGTCGAGTCGGTGGTGAGGGTGCTCGACCAGAGCCTGGTCGCCGATCCCTCGCGGCGGGTCCTGTTCGGCACGACGCTGGTCGCGAAGGGCGGCTGGACGTATGTGTTCGGCGGTGACGACGGGCAGGCCGCGTCCCGGCCGGCCTCGTCGGCGTATGTGGCGCGGGTGCCCAGGGGGCGGCTCGGGGAGCCGGCCGCCTGGCAGTACTGGAACGGTTCCGGGTGGGCGACCGGTGCGCGCCCGCGCGCGGTGCTCGGCGACGGACGGCGCACCGGGGTGGGCAGCGCCTTCTCGGTGGTGCGGGAGGGCGGTACGTACGTGCTGTTCACGATGGCCGCCGGCACCGCGGGGCTGACCACGGTGACCTCGTACTGGTCCTGCTCCCCCACCGGGCCGTGGCACGGCCCGGCGAAGGACTTCAGCCCCTCGCTGCCCGGTGCGGGAGTCGCCGCGTACAACCCGCAGGTGCATCCCGAACTGAGCGGCGACGGACGTCTGGTGCTGAGCTACGACGTCAACTGGCTGGAGACGGGCGGCGCTTCGGCGAGCATCAACGCGAACGTGACCCTGTACCGACCGCGGTTCGTGACGGTGCGGCTGGCGCGGACCCGGTGACCTGCGCGTTCTCCTCAACGGGATCGTGCGAGCGGCGCTTGGCGATCACCGCGCACACCATCAGCTGCATCTGGTGGAAGAGCATCAGCGGCAGCACGGCCAGTGAGGCGTGCGCGCCGAACAGGACGCTCGCCATGGGCAGTCCGGAGGCGAGGGACTTCTTGGAGCCGGCGAACTGGATGGCGATCCGGTCCTCCCGGTTGAACCGCAGTGCCCTGCCGCCGTACCAGGTCAGGGCGAGCATCACGGCGAGCAGCACGGCCTCGACGACCAGCAGACCGCCCAGCCTGGCAGGGCTCACCTGGTGCCAGATGCCCTGGACCATGCCCTCGCTGAACGCCGTGTAGACGACGAGGAGTATCGAGCCGCGGTCGACCAGGCCGAGGACCTTCTTGTGCCGGGCGACGAACCCGCCGATCCAGCGGCGCAGCAGCTGTCCCGCCAGGAACGGCACCAGCAGCTGCAGCACGATCTGGACGAGCGAG
Source organism: Streptomyces sp. NBC_00461 (assembly GCF_036013935.1). Lineage (NCBI taxonomy): Bacteria > Bacillati > Actinomycetota > Actinomycetes > Kitasatosporales > Streptomycetaceae > Streptomyces > Streptomyces sp. NBC_00461. The sequence goes on along the minus strand of NZ_CP107902.1, from coordinate 8,116,071 downwards.
TCGGTGGAGAACCCGCCGGCGCTGTTGCCGAGCACGGCGGCCGCCAGGAGCGGGGTGATGACGATGCCGACCAGGGAGGAGAAGGAGCCCGCGCAGATCGCGGCGGGCACGTTTCCGCGGGCCATCGACGTGAAGGCGATCGAGGACTGGATGGTCGACGGGACGAGCGTGAGGAAGAGCAGGCCCTGGTAGAGCGGTTGGGTCAGCAGGACCGGGACGAGACCGCGGGCGGCCAGGCCCAGCAGCGGGAAGATCACGAACGTACAGGCCAGAACGGTGACGTGGAGCCGCCAGTGCTTGAGCCCGTCCATCGCCTCACGGGTCGAGAGCCGTGCGCCGTACAGGAAGAAGAGGAAGGCGATCGCTGCCGTGGAGGCGCCGGAGGCCACGTCGGCCGCGGCCCCGCGCGCCGGGAGGAGGGCCGCGAGACCCACCGTCCCGAGCAGCAGCAGGATGTACGGGTCGATCGGCATCCAAGCCGGCCATTGCAGGCGTTTCACGGTGCTCCACTTGCTGATTGCTGGTCGCTGTCCGAGGCCCGCAGGGCCCCTGTTCATCGTCCTCCTCCGGCAGCTGATCGGGAATCCGTCATACCGCTCTGACTGTCATCGCGTTCCGCGATAAGCGGCTACCGTTGTCGGTATGTACGACCCCTCTCACCTGCGTACCTTCCTGGCGGTCGCCCAGACCCTGAGCTTCACGCAGGCCGCCCGGCGGCTCGGGCTGCGCCAGTCGACGGTGAGCCAGCATGTGCGGCGGCTTGAGGACGCCACCGGGCGGCAGTTGTTCACCCGGGACACCCACTCCGTGGAGCTGACGGAGGACGGCGAGGCGATGCTCGGGTTCGCGCGCAGGATCCTGGAGGTGCAGGAGCAGGCGTCGGCGTTCTTCACGGGCACCCGGCTGCGCGGTCGGCTGCGCTTCGGCGCCTCCGAGGACTTCGTGCTGACCCGGTTGCCGGAGATCCTGGAGGGCTTCCGGCACGATCATCCCGAGGTCGACCTGGAGCTGACGGTCGAGCTGTCGGGCACCCTGCACGAGCAGCTCGCCGCCGGGAAGCTGGACCTGGTGCTGGCCAAGCGGCGCCCCGAGGAGCCGAGGGGCGAGCTGGTCTGGCACGACGAGCTGGTGTGGATCGGCGCGGAACGGCTGCGTCTGGACGCCGACCGCCCGGTGCCGCTGATCGTGTATCCGCCGCCGGGCATCACGCGTGCCCTCGCCCTGGAGGCGTTGGAGCGCCAGGGGCGGCAGTGGCGCATCGCGTGCACGAGCGGCAGCCTCAACGGGCTGATCGCCGCGGCCCGCGCGGGCCTGGGTGTGATGGCCCACTCCCGGGGTCTGGTCCCGCCGGGCCTGGTCCGCGTCCCCGAACGCTCCGGCCTCCCCGAGCTGGGCCGCGTCGACTTCGTCCTCGTCCACGGCCGCCGCCGCGCCTCGGCACAGGGCGCGGCGGACGCCCTCGCGGGAGTGATCCTGGCGGGCGGGGACCGGCTGCAGCGCCGGCGCACCGGCTAGCTTGAGTTTTGGATGTCCGTGCCGGCCTTCGTGGTGGCCGGGGTCGGCGGACGGCTGCTGCACGGTGTGCCGGCCCGGATCACCGTCGGCGGAGGGCTGCTGCTGGTCGGCACCGGGCAGTTCTGCACGACCGTCCTGGGCGCGGAGTCGACGGCGACAGCGCTGGTGCCGGGACTGGTACTGGTCGGTGTCGGTACGGGGCTGGTCTCACCCGGTATAGCGGGTGCGGCGCTGGCCGCCGTGGAGCCGGAGCGGTCGGGGATGGCGGGCGGCGCGGTCAACACCTTCCGCCAGCTCGGCTATGCGCTCGGCATCGCGGTCTACGGAACCGTGGTGACATCGCGTATGCAAGGCACCTTGCCGCACGACGCGGCCCACGCCCTGGCGGGCGGCGCGGCCGGCGCACTGCGCGGCACCTTCTCCGAACACACGCTGCGGGCCGCGTTCGCCTCGGGGCTCAACTCGGCGGCGGTGGTGGCGGGACTGACCGCGACGGCCGCGGGAGCCCTCGTGGCCACGCTGGTCAGGACGGTGCGGGCGCCCCGGAAGGGTGTGACGGAATCCGCCGTTCCTGCGCTGACGGGGGAGAGGACCGGGGCCCGCGGATGAGGCCGCTGACGTGCGGCGGGGGCCGCGGCAAGGTCGTACAGATTCGGTGGAGATTAGGGGACCGAAACTTACTCAACCGTCAGGTTTCTGTCCGACCCTTACCGATGTGAGCGCATTTTCCGGGCCGTGACCAGCACGCACGAGGCCACCGCCCGGCTTCGACCCCCCTCCCGCCCTCTCCCCGTGTGGGGTAGCTTTCACGGCGCTGCACGGAGTGTCACTCATTACAGGGCGCTGAGGAGCGGGGAGCGGGGTTTGCGCGAGTTCACCAACCCTCCGTTGGCGTTGTCACCGCCGGTGGGCGGCCTGGCCGACGTCGTCTTCGAGCGTGCCCAGGACGACCCGCTGCACATCGCTCTCGGCCGCAAGGACGAGCAGGAACAGTGGCGTGACGTGACCTCGGCCGAGTTCCGGGACGAGGTGCTGGCCCTCGCCAAGGGGCTGCTCGCCCGCGGCATCCGGTTCGGCGACCGCGTCGCGATCATGTCCCGTACCCGCTACGAGTGGACCCTCTTCGACTTCGCGCTGTGGACGATCGGCGCGCAGGTGGTGCCGATCTACCCCACCTCGTCGGCCGAGCAGTGCTTCTGGGCGCTGTACGACGCCGAGTGCACGGCGGCGGTCGTGGAGCACGAGGACCACGCGATGACGATCGCCACCGTCATCGACCGGCTGCCGCACCTGCACCAGCTGTGGCAGCTCGACTCCGACGCCGTGCAGGAGCTGTACGACGCCGGCGCGTACATCGACGACGACGTGGTCCACCGGCACCGTCAGGCGGTCACGCCCGACTCGACCGCGACGGTCATCTACACCTCGGGCACCACGGGCCGCCCCAAGGGCTGTGTCATCACGCACGCCAGCTTCATGTACGAGGCGGACACGGTCGCCGAGCACATGGGGCCGGTGTTCCACTCCAAGAAGGGCGACGAGGCGGCGACCCTGCTGTTCCTGCCGCTCGCGCACGTCTTCGGGCGGATGGTGCAGGTCACCGCGATCCGCCACGGGATCCGCTTCGGCCACCAGCCGCAGCTGAACGCCGCCGCACTGCTGCCGGACCTGCAGGTGTTCAAGCCGACGTTCATCCTCGCGGTGCCGTACATCTTCGAGAAGGTCTTCAACGCCTCCCGCCGCAAGGCCGAGAAGGAGGGCAAGGCGGGGCCGTTCGAGAAGGCCGTCGACGTCGCCGTGAAGTACGCGGACGCCGTCGAGGCGAAGGCCTGGGGCATCGGTCCGGGCCCGTCGGCGGGTCTGCGCATGCAGCACCAGCTGTTCGACAAGCTCGTGTACTCCAAGGTCCGGGCCGCCATGGGCGGCCGCCTCCGCAACGCCATCTCGGGCGGCTCGGCGATGGACCGGCGGCTCGGCCTGTTCTTCGCGGGCGCGGGTGTGCAGATCTACGAGGGCTACGGCCTCACGGAGTCGACGGCGGCCGCGACCGCCAACCCGCCGGGGCGCACTCGTTACGGCACCGTCGGGCAGCCCATCCCGGGCGTCACCGTGCACATCGGGGACGACAGCGAGATCTGGTTGCACGGCGCCAACATCTTCCAGGGCTACCTGAACAACCAGAAGGCCACCGACGCGACCCTGCACGACGGCTGGCTCGCCACCGGTGACCTGGGCGCCCTCGACGAGGACGGCTACCTCACCATCACCGGCCGCAAGAAGGAGATCCTCGTGACCTCCGGCGGCAAGAGCGTCTCCCCGGCGGTGCTGGAGGAGCGTGTCCGCGACCATCCGCTGGTCAACCAGTGCATAGTCGTCGGCAACGACCGCCCGTACATCGCCGCCCTGGTCACCCTCGACCAGGAGGCCGTCGAGCACTGGCTGACGATGCGTGGCAAGCCGCAGATGTCACCGGCCCAGCTGGTGCGCGACGCCGACCTGGAGACGGAGGTGCGGCGCGCGGTGGTCGCCGCCAACACCCTCGTCTCCCAGGCCGAGTCGATCCGCACCTTCCGCATACTGGCCCAGCCGTTCACCGAGGAACACGGTCTGCTGACCCCGTCCCTGAAGCTGAAGCGGAAGGCCATCGAGAACGCCTACGCCAACGAGGTCGAGGCGCTCTACCGGGCCTGACGTCCCGTCAGGCGACGTTCGCTCAGCTGATGTTCACTCAGCTGATGTTCACCCGGAAGAGCTTGTCCGATCCGTCCGGCTCGTTTCCGTTGTTGTCGCAGTTGGTGGTCGACAGCCACAGCTGGTCGGAGCCCGGCACCTTGGTCACGGTCCGCAGACGGCCGTACGTTCCCACGTAGTACGCCGTCGGTGTGCCGACGCTCTCGTTGTCGCCGTTGATCGGGATCCGCCACAGCCGTTCGCCGCGCAGCGAGGCCATGTAGACGACGTTGCGGACGATCGCGATGCCGCTGGGCGAGGCCTCGGAGACGTTCCAGGTGGCCTTCGGGTTGGTCATCCCGGAGACGCTGCAGTTGCCCTCGCAGGTGGGCCAGCCGTAGTTGGCGCCCGGCTTGATGAGGTTCAGTTCGTCCTTGGAGCTGTTGCCGAACTCCGCTTCCCACAGGCGGCCGTTGCGGTCGAAGGCGAGGCCCTGCGGGTTGCGGTGGCCGAGGCTGTAGACGTAGTTGCCGAACGGGTTGCCGGGGGCCGCCTTCCCGTCCGTCGTCATGCGCAGGATCTTGCCGTTGAGGGAGTTCTTGTCCTGCGCGAGGTCGGGCGTCTGGGCCTCGCCGGTGGAGACGTACAGGTAGCCGTCGGGGCCGAAGAGGAGGCGGCCGCCGTTGTGGTAGCGGTTCTTCTTGATGCCCTGGAGCAGGACCTTGTAGTCGCTGAGACTCGTGCCGTCGTAGGTCATGCGGACCACGCGGTTGCCTTCGGACGCGGTGTGCATGAAGTAGACGTAGTGGTTGGTGTCCCACCTGGGGTCGGCCGCCACGCCGAGCAGACCGCCCTCGCCGTTGGTGGTGACGGCGTTGGGGACCGTGCCGACCTGGGTCCGCGTGCCGTCCTTGGTCACCTTCCAGACCCGGAAGTCGTCCCGCTCGGTGACCAGCGCGGTCTTCCCGTCGGGCATCCAGTAGGTGCCCCAGGGGATGGTCCAGCCGGTGGAGAGGGTGGAGACGGAGGACGGGACGCCGCCGTCCGTCGCGCACGCCTTGGTCGTGAAACTCACCGTGTTGCTCTCCGGTGAGACATTGCCCGCTGCGTCGCGGGCTGCCACGTTCAGCGAGTACGGGCTGTTGCAGGCGAGCCCGGTGAGCGTCGTGGACGTGCCGGAGGTAACGGTCTTGTAGACGGTGCCGGCGCTGCGCACGTCGTAGGCGACGACGGCCCGGTCGTCCGTGGAGGCACCCCACGTCAGGTCGGCGCTGTTCGCCGTGACGCCGGCGGCGGACAGGGTGCCCGGCCTGGTCGGCGCGGTGGTGTCGGAGCTGGGCTTGGTGGTGCAGTCGACGACGGGGCTGGCGGAGGAGGTGTTGCCCGCCGCGTCGCGGGCGATGACGGTGAGGTCGTAGGTGGTGTTCGGGGTCAGCCCGGTCAGCGTCCTGGAGGTCGAACTCCCCGGCACCTCACCGATCTTGTTGCCGTGCTCGTACAGGTCGTACGCCGTCACGGCCACGTTGTCCGTCGAGGCACCCCAGGCCAGGGTGAGCGTGTCTTCCCCGATGTCGGAGCAACTGGGCGGGCCGGGGCGGGTCGGAGCCTGGGCGTCGGCCGCCGCGTCGACGCTGATCCGGTCCAGGTTGGGGCCGCCGTTCGCGGTGGTGGCGGTCGCGCGGATCTTGTCGGAGCCGGCGGTGAGCGGGACGTTGACGGTCTTCGTGGTCCAGGTGTTCCAGTCGGCTGTGGCCGGGAAGGACACAGCGGAGGCGACGACCGTGCCGCCCACCGAGATGTCCATCGGGCGGTCCACTGACGTGCCGTTGGCGTACCGGAAGGTCACCGCCGAGGTGCCCGCGGCGGCCGCGCTCACCGTGAACTCCACGGAGGAACCCTTGACGTTGGTGTAGTCGACGAAGCCGGTGCCCGTGTATCCGGTGTGGTTGGTGGCCACGGTGCCCTGCGAGATCTGGGCGTTCTCGGCCTGGTAGTCGGTGGCGGCGAGCGCGGTGCCCTGGCTCAGGCCCGCGAGGGGCAGGGCGAGGGCCGCGGCCACGCCGTACGGCAGGACTCTCTTCAGATTCATGGGTGTTCCCCTCAACCCGTGTACTGGGTGAAGACCTTGAGGTAGTCGTAGGGCTGCTGCGGGACACCGCTGCAGGAGTCGCCGTCGGTGCCGGAGCCGCAGGCGCGGTCGCGGTTGACGGACCAGTACGTGAGGCGCCCGATGTGGTGCTGTTGGGCATAGGCGAGCATGGTCTTGAAGTCGGCGACCCGGACGCGCTCGCCGGAGTCGTCGGTCCTGCCGTTCATCGACGACAGGCCGATGTGCGCGTAGGCACTGGCGTCGCTGTAGCCGTATGCCGACTTGACCCTGGCCTTGAGGCCTTCCATGGCCCGGGTGGTGAGCGTGCCCATGGTGGTCGAGCCGCCGCCGAAGTCGAACGGCATGATGCACCAGACATCGTTCGCCAGACCGGAGTTGGCCGCTCGCTTGATCATGTCGACGCCGGTGGAGTCGGGGCCGCTGGTGGTCGTGCCGAAGGTGATGACCGTCTTGAGGCCCGGGTTGTCCGCCTTGACCGTCTTCAGCGCGTCGACGACACGTTGACGGACGGTGGCGTTGGACCACTCGGTGTTCTCGATGTCGATGTCGAGGACCTTCAGCCTGTAGGCGTCGATCACCTTCTGGTAGGCGCCGGCGAGCTTGGCGGCGCTGGAGCACTTCTCGCCGAGCTTCGCGCCGCTCCAGCCGCCGACGGACACGACGACGTCACCGCCTGCCCCTCTGATCGCGTTGATCGTGGACTGGTCGCTGCCGCTCGTCAGCGGACGGGAACCGTCCCACTTCGGGTTGCAGGTGCCGTCGGAGAGGACGAAGGCCAGGGTGAACCACTTGACGCCGGTCGCGGACATCACGGAGGTGGGGTTCTGCGGGTTGCCCCAGCCGAGGTATTCGTAGGGGGCGACGGCCATGCCGGGGGCGGCTGCGGTGGTCACCGAGGCTGCAGAAACGTTGTCGCTGTTAACCGGCTTCACACGCACAAGTCGTGTTTCACCCGGTCGCAGCGTTGCGCTGTACGAGTCCGCGATCACGCCCTTGTGCGCGCCGGACCACAGGTCGGTGACGTCGCCGGAACCGGTGAAGCCGACCTGCGACCAGTTCACACTGACCGTGGCATTGCCGGACGTCCCGGTGTTGAACAGCGCGACCACGTACTCGCCGCTGTTCTCCCGTTTACTGAAGACCTGCTTGACACCACTGTTCACAACCCGTTTCGCGGCGACCCCATCCTGGTCCACGCCTGTCAGCCGGTCGTTGGTGAGCATCGCCTTGTCGACGGAGTCGAGGTGGGTGAGGTCGGTGCCCAGCAGCAACGGCGAGGCTGCCATCGCCCACAGCGTGAAGTGGGAGCGGCGCTGATCGGCTGTGAGGCCCACCTGATCGCCGTTGCCGACCTCCAGCGAGTCCAGGTCGTTCCAGCCGCCCGGACCTGCGTGCGGCTGCCAGGACGCGGCCGTGTTGAAGCGGGCCGAGACATGAGACCAGTCGGTGAGCGGATAGCCGCTGCCGTTGGAGCCGGGGCCGCAGTAGCACTCGACGTCACCTTGGGTACGCCAACTGTTCGCGAGCTTGCGCCAGGTGGTGGCGTCGGCGATCGGCAGGTTGTTGGAGAGCGCGAAGTTGATGGGCCGTCCGCTCGCCCGCAGGGCCTTGTCCCAGGCCTGCACGTCGGGGACGTCCTGGCTGCCTACGCCGTCGATCTTCAGGTAGTCGACTCCCCAGGAGGCGAACTGCCTGGCCCACGAGTTCACGAACTCCTGCGCTCCCGGCTTGGAGTAGTCGATGTAGTACATGTTCTTGCAGTTGTAGTTCTTCTCGGTCTTCGAGGTGTCCGCGATGTCCTTCGCGTGGTACGAGGTCCCCTCGATCGGCGTGTTCCTGGTGACGGCGTTCTTGGCGATGCCGGGCGTCACGTAGAAGCCGAACTTCAGGCCCTTGGAGTGGACGTAGTCGGCCAGTGCCTTGATGCCGGCCGGGAACTTGGCCGAATCGGCCGTCCAGCGGCCGTAGTTGTCGACGACGAAGCCGTTCGAGTCGCACTTCTGCCAGAAGTCGTCGAGGTTGACGTAGACGAAACCGTGGTCCTTGAGGCCGCTCGACACGAGCGCGTCCGCCTGGGCCCTGATCTTCGCCTCGGTCGGCGTGCGACGCACGAAACTCCAGCTGCTCCAGCCCATGGCGGGGCGGACCGACTGGCCGTTGTCGGAGGCGGCCGCCGTGTGCGCGGTGCCCATGAGCGGCACGGCGGCGGCGACGAGCAGGCCGGCCACGGTCGCCGCGAGTGATCTGATCCGGATCATGAATGTCCCCCGTTCACGGGCGTCGCGTAGCTGGTGCCGATCCATGCCTCGTCGATCCGCAGCCGCTTGTAGCGCGTGGTGTCGCCGGACCCGGCCCAGGTGGTGTCGACCTCCAGGCGGACGTAGCGGGCATCGGCCGCGGTGAGGTCAATGCCCTGGATTCCACGGCGACTTGGGAGCTGCCCTGTCTTGACGGCGCTCCCCCAGGTCGAGCCGTCGTTGCTCAGGTACACCTTGTAGTCCTTGATCCGCGCCGACTGCTCGGTGTCCGAGCGGGCGTAGGCGACGGAGTCCTCGCGCTGGTTGAGCCCGATGTACTGGACCTTCTTGGCCGAGCCGAGGTCGAAGGTGAGGTTCGCGGGCAGCTTCTTGTTGTTGTCCCAGTAGGTGAGGTGGTCGCCGTCGCTCGCGGCCGACCCTGCGTGGCCGCTCGCGGAGGTGCTCGCGGTCGCGTCGACGCCGGTGAGGATGCCCTGCCGTCCGGCGGTGATGACCTTGAACACGGTGTCGTACGGGTCCCAGCCGCCGAGTCCGGTCAGCGTCAGCACGCCGCCCGACTGCGACCATGAAACCGCCGCTCCCGTACGGAGGTTGGTGACCGAGGCGATGCGGTAGCCGTTGTCGCGGATACGCAGGGTGCTGGTGCCGGGCGGGGTCAGGACGTGCACGTACTGCCGGTTCGGGTCCGTCTTGCTGATCGTCGTGACACCGTGCGCACCGTCGTTCCAGAAGCCGGGCTTGAGGCCGCCGTACATGTAGCCGCCGCCCTCGGTGCCGTGCAGGGACTCCCAGATGGGGGCGAGATAGGAGTTCGCGAAGGTGTTGAAGGAGGCCTGGTTGCTGGGGAAGCGGCCGTTGACCTGGGCGGTCTCGGCCATCAGTGCCTTCACGGAGGAGCCCGCGTTGGTGATCAGCCGGCCGAGGGTGAGCTTCTTGTCGACGGCCGGGTCGGAGCCGTCGTACCACCAGGCGCCGGTCGAGGGCAGCTTGAAGTCGGCCTCGGTCAGGCGGGGTTGGGCGGTGTAGATCGCCTGCGGGTAGTCGTAGGCGGGGGTCATTCCCGTCTTCTGCTCGTTGCTGATCATGTCCATGATCGGCGTGTCTTCGTTGTTGTTGCTGAGCGTGTAGTTCGGGCGCTTCTGGTAGATCTGCTGGTAGAGGTCGTGGCTCTCCCAGTACGCGTTGTCGTTGTCGATCCAGAAGCCGCCGAGGTCGGGATAGCGGTCCATGACCTCGAAGAAGTTGTCGTAGCTGAACTGCCCGAAGCCGTCGCGGGTGGTCAGGTCGACGTTCTTGCCCTTGTGGGCGGAGTAGGCGGCCGAGTCGAGCCACTCGTGACCGCCCTCGTCGTGCCACTGGGGGTCGTCGGTCATGTAGAGGATGACCTTCATGCCCTTGGCCTTGGCCGCAGTGATCAGCTCGCCGAGGAAGTCCCGCTTGGTGGAGCAGGAGCCGGGGATCTTGGAGGGCCAGGGGCGGGCGTAGCCGAGGCGGCTGTGGAAGGTGGCGAGGACCAGGTACTGGGTGTGGAGTTTCTGGGCCTCGTCCACCCAGTAGTCGGGTGTCCAGCCGCTGCTGGTGACGTCGTTCTCCCAGGCGGAGCAGCTGGTGTGGGCGGACGCCGTGCGCAGGCCCCAGTGCAGGAAGAGGCCGCCGACGGAGGCGCGGAGGAAGTCCTGGCGGGGGTTGTCGAGGTCGAGCGGCTTCACGGCCGGACCGGCACCGCAGTCCTCGCTCGACCCGCTGCTCGACACCCGCAGCGCACCGCCGGAGGTGGTGTGGCTGTCGCTCAGGCAGTAGCCCGTGACGTTCTGGAAGCCCACGTCGTGCGGCGAGTTGCTGCCCTTCTGCGCGGTGAACCGGGTGAGACGGATGCCGCTCGCCGCGTTGGCGATGACGGCCGGCCGGCCGTCGTTCGCCGCGAACTTCACCGAGCTGTCGGTGAAGTGGACGTTGTCGGCGTTGTGCAGATACCAGCCGTACGCCGGCCGGGTGCCGATGCTCTTGGGGTTGTAGTCGTTCGGGTCGTTGCCCGGCACCGCGGTGGACAGGGTGCCGTTGCCGCCCGGGACCGTGATGTTGACGTTGTTGAAGCTGACGCCGTCGATGCGGTGGCCGGTCTCGCCCCACAGGGTCGGACTGAAGGAGGGGCCGCTGCCGGTGGCCGTGATGTTGTCGTACGTGATGTCACTGATCGATCCGATGCCGGGACTGTTCCCGCATCGCTTTCGGGTGCCGATCTTCTGCATGATCGGCGAGTGGACGTTCGTCATCGTGATGTCGCGGTAGTGGACGTCGGAGATCTTCGCGCCGTCCATCGACACCATGCCGAGCCCTGACTTCTCGGCGCCGTCGATGCGGATGTTCTCGAAGCGGTAGTCGGAGAAGTCGCCGCAGGTCTCGGAGCCGAACATCAGGGCGTTGCAGCAACGGGCCGACAGATAGGAGTCGTTGACGCGTACGTGGCCGCTGGCGAGCTTGGCGCCGAGGGCGTAGTCGCTCTTGAAGACCAGCGCGTCGTCGTTGGCCTCGATGTGGGCGTTGGTGATCGTGACGTCCGTGGTGGAGATGACGTTCCAGCCGTCGCGGTCGCTCGCCGTGTCGATGGTGAGGTGGTCCGACGTCACGTTCTCGCAGCCGTTGACGAGGGCCGCGAAGTGGCCGCCGCGGCGGAGCGTGAGCCCGTCCCCGATGCGGAGGCCGTCACAGCGGGTCAGCGAGATGATCTTGTCGGCCTCGCCGGACTTCGGGTTGCCGGTGATCAGGTTGCCCATGCCGTCGATCGCGCCCTGTCCGACGAAGCCGATGTCGGTCAGCTTGTCGCCGTAGATCATGGCGTCGTGGAAGTGGCTGTGCCCGTAGTCCTGGTAGGCGTCGTACGGGTTGGACTCGGCCTTGTCGTAGGTGTCCGCGCTGGAGCCCTGGATCGTGGCGCCCTTGTCGACCTGGAGCGTCACATGGCTCTTCATGTGGATGGTGTTCCTGGACTTGTAGCTGCCGGCGGGGAAGCGGACGGTGCCGCCGCCACTGGCCGAACTCGCTGCCGTGATCGCCTTGTTGATGGCCGGCGTGTCGTTGGCGGAGCCGTCTCCCTTTGCGCCGTAGTCGCGTACGTCGAAGACGGCGGCGGCACGTGGGGCGCGCTGTGGCCCCGCGACGGCCGCGGGGTGGGTGAGTCCGAGGACGACCGCGAGGACGAACAGGACGACGGCCGCCGCTCTGTGTCGTGGAACGGTGGGGGGTTTCATGTGGACTGCTCCTCACACGAGCTGGTAGCCCCGGAGACCGGTGAGCAGGAGGTAGGTGTCCTGAAGGGACCCGGAGGTGTCGCCGAGGGATCGGTAGATGCCCCACTTCGGGCGCACGCGGTCGGCCAGGAAGGTGTCGACGCCGGTCTTCGAGGCGTCGATGACGGTGGAGCCGCCGGACTTGAGGATCCAGCGGATCGAGCCGGCCGAGCCGTTGCCGACCTTGATCTGGAAGTCGACGTCCGTCCACTTGTCGTGCAGTGGGTCCAGGTCGGTGCGGCCGACGAGGATGTCCTCGATGGCCAGCCTCAGCTCGATGGTCTGCTTGCCGTTCACCCTGCGGAGCGACTGCACGACGATCGGCGAGGAGCCGGTACCGGGCTGCTTCATCTGCATGATGTGGGTGAAGGTGGTGGTCGCCTTCAGCGAGCTCGGGATGTACATGGAGTAGGTGAGCCGCCAGGTCTGGCCCTGGGTCCACTTCAGGTAGTTGCTGCCGCTGCCGTTGCGCAGGCCGGTGACCTCCTGGCGCTGGCGGTCGGTCGACGTGTCGCGGTCGACGGTGTGCATGTTGAAGCGCCAGTTGTTCCCGGTGGCGAGGATGTGCGGATGGCCGGCGGGATGCGAGCCGGCGCGGTCGTCCTCGATCGTCTCGAAGGCGCCGAGCCCGTCACCGCTCGCGGACGGGGACCACTTCTGCTGCCAGGATGCGGCGTGGGCGGTGGTCGCGGGCAGCCCGACGGCCGCGGTGGCGGCTCCGCCCAGGGCTGCGCCCAGCAGCACCCTTCTGGATGCGTTCATGACACTAGTCACCTCGCAGCTGTTCGTTCATGATCAGAAAGGCGCCCAGGCCGTGGAAGTCGTTGGTGGCCCGGGTGCGGTCGATGTAGTACGCGTAGTCGCCGACGTTCGTGCCGATCGTGATGTCGGCGAGGTTCGTCCGGCCGTCGGAGCCGACCGACAGCTTCGCCAGCACACCCTGGTAGCCGCGACGGGCCACGGCCGCGTAGTGCGGATCGAGATAGCCCTGCTGGACGCCGCGCGAGAGGGCGTAGGTGAACATGCTGGAGCAGGAGGTCTCGGTCCAGTTGTCGCTGCGGCCGCCCTTGTCCATCACCTGGAACCAGCGTCCGGTCGCCGGATCCTGGTACTTCTCCAGACCGACCGCCAACTTGCGCAATATCGTGAGCAGTTGGGGTCGGCGGGGCTGATCGGCCGGGACGGCGTCGAGGACGTTCACGATCGCCATGGAGTACCAGCCGACCGCGCGGCACCAGTGCTCGGGGGCGAGCCCGGTCTGCGGGTCGGCCCAGCTCACGCTCTTCGACTCGTCGTAGGCGTGCTTGAGCAGCCCGTTCGCGACCTGTAGGTGGCTGCCGTACACGGAGAGCTGATTCGTCGCCTCGTCATCCGTGTACCCGCCGTTGCGGAACTCCTTGCCGTACTCGACCAGGAACGGGTTGACCATGTAGACGCCGTCCGCCCAGAGTTGGTGGGCGCGGCTGGAGGTGTCCGCGTGCCAGAAGCCGCCGTCATCCGTGCGCGGGTAGGTGCGCAGGCGGTCGAGGATCTTCTTCGCCGCCTTGCGGTAGCGGTCCTGGCCCGTCTCGTGGTGCAGGATCACCAGCAGTCGGCCGGCCTGCATGCTGTCCAGGCTGTTGAAGGACTGGTCGATGGAGCCGTCGCTCCTCACGAACCGGTCGACGTAGCTCTTGATGTACGTCAGGTAGCGGGCGTCGTGGGTGCGCCGGTAGGTGAGGTACTGGCCGTAGAGGTAGAGGCCCACGGGATAGGACCAGCCGCCGATGGTGCTCGACGTGTAGCGGGCCATGGTGGAGTCGACCATCGCCACGGACCAGTCGGGGGCGGCGGCCGGACGGTGCGCTGGGACGACGGACGCGGAGGCGGCCGGAGGTGGGACGGCCGCCGGCAGGGTGACCAGGCCGGCGGTGACGAGAGTGAGGGTCGTCAGTGCCGTCCGCAGACGACTGCGTCTCATGTTCCTCCCTTTCGGTAGGCGTACGCGAGGCCGCCGCGCGGCCCCTGCACGAGTTCACGTACGAGATGGTGGTCGGGGGCGTGCCGGCAGGCGGGGTCGGTGCGGGTCGCGTCGCCGGTGAGCGCGTGGGCCTGGCAGCGGCAGCCGCCGTGGTCGGTGGAGCGGAGCGCGCAGCCGCGGCAGGGGTCCGGCATCCAGGACTCGCCGCGGTAGGCGTTGAAGGCCTTCGACTCCCGCCAGATCCAGGCGAGTCGACTGTCGCGCACGTTGGGCTGGTCGAGGTCCGGCAGCGCTGCCGCGGCAGGGCAGGGCAGGACCGTGCCGTCCGGGGTGACGGTGAGCGAGAGCGCACCCCAGCCGCCCATGCAGGGTTTCGCCGTGGCGTCCACCCAGTCGGGAGCGACCCACACCAACTCCACCGATCCGTCGAGGAGTTCACGCCGATGTGCGACCGAGGCCCGGGCCTGCTCGACCTGTTCGCGGGTCGGCAGCAAGGCGGCGCGGTTGCGCAGCGCCCAGCCGTGGAACTGGGTGTGCGCGAGTTCGATACGGCCGGCGCCCCACCGCAGACCGAGGTCGATCAGGTCGTCCAGGGCGTCGAGGTTGGCGCGGTGCAGCACGATGTTGAGGCCGAAGGGGAGTCCGGAGGCGCGGATCAGCCGGGCGGCGCGCTCCTTGGCCGCGAACGAGCGGGCGCCCGCGATGCGTTCGGAGACCCGCGGATCGGCGTGCTGCACCGAGAGCTGGACGCTGCGCAGGCCGGCCTCGGCGAGTTCCGACATGCGCCGCTCGCTCAGCCCCACCCCGCTGGTGACCAGCTGGGTGTAGAGGCCGGCGCCGTCCGCGGCCGTGACGATGCGGGGCAGGTCGCGTCTGAGCAGGGGTTCGCCGCCGGACAGGTGTGTCTGTACGACGCCGAGGTCGGCAGCCTGCCGGAACACGTCGGACCACTGACCAGAGTCCAACTCTTTTGACCGACCGACCAGTTCGACGGGATTGGAGCAATATCCGCAGCGCAGTGGACAGCCGTGCGTGAGTTCGGCGAGCAGCGCCCAGGGGGCCTCCACGGTCATGTCAGCCAGCCCTCCTTTCTCAACGCCGTGAGGAAGCCGGGGACTTCGCCGGCGACGGGCGCGCCGGGGTACCGCTCGCCGAGTTCGGTGACGATGTCGTCCACCGCGCGTGTCCCGTCGCAGAGGCGGACGACAGGGCCGGCGCTGCCGCGCAGCACGACCACGCGCTCGGGGAGCAGCAGCAGATCGGTGCCCCGCACGCGGTCGTGGCGCAGGACGACGCCGCGGGAGAGCGCCGGGAGCCACCTCATGGCCCGCTCCCGTGCACCACGTCGGAACCGTCCATCGCGTCCAGCAGCGACCACAGCACGTCGCACTTGAACTCAAGTGCAGCCAGGGCGCGTTGTTGCTGCTCGTGGGTGCGGGCGAGGTCGAGGACCAGGGCCAGGGCCTCGGCTCCGTCGCGGCCGCCCTGTCCGATGCGCGTGCGGAAGTAGGCGAGGCCGTCGGGGTCGATCCAGTTGTAGTGGCGCTCGAAGGCGGCGATGCGGGTGCGCATCAGGTCGGGTGCGGACAGCTCGGTCAGGGAGGCGGCGATCGCGTCCAGCGCCGGACGCAGACGGCAGAAGTTGACGTATCCGTCGACGGCGAGGCGCACTCCGGGCAGCACCCGGGAGCCGTCCCACAGCTCGTCGCGGCGCAGGCCGGCCGCTTCGCCGAGCCGCAGCCAGCGCTCGATCCCGCCCTCCCCCTCGGCCGTACCGTCGTGGTCCTGGATACGGCGCAACCACGATCTGCGCAGCTCCGGCCGGTCCAGCTTGGCAAGGATCAGGGCGTCCTTGACGGGGATGTGGCGCTGGTAGTGGAAGCGGTTGGCGATCCAGCGGCGCAGCTCGGCAGGGCTCAGTTCACCGCGATGCATCCGCAGGTTGAAGGGGTGACGGTGGTGGTAGCGCTCCGCGGCGACGGCGCGCAGCCGCTCGGGGAACTCGGCGGTCCCCCGGGCGGTGGCGCCGTCGGCAAGCACGGGTGTGGCGGTCATGGCGCGGTCGCCGTACGGCCGGTCAGCGGTCGCCGAGGGCGTAGGCGGTCACCTCAAGTGCGGTCTCCACGACCATGTAACCGGGGCTTCGCCAGACCTTTTCATCCGATGTCTCCGGCGATTCCAGGGCGGGCTGGTCCGTCCGGAGGGCGTGAAGAAGCGTCTCGTTCATGTGGCTGTACCTGCTTCCCTGAGGGGTGGGGGGTCTCAAATGCGTCTCAGATGCCCAGACAGGCGCGAGGCGTTCACATGCATGCACCAAGTTCATGAACTCGTTCGGTGGCGCGATCCAGAGTTGCTGGAGAAAGGGGTGGCGGTCAATGGTCCGGACCGAAGACGTCGGATGCATTTCCGGCCAACCTCGACCGCGGGGCACTGACTCACGGGTCAGTTCCGGTGGAATCTCAGTGGATCCTCTGTGGATTCTCCCGTCAGGAATGCATCACGGCCCGTGATCGTTGACGATGGGAGTGCCACCTGACGACAACCGTAAGGATCAAAAGCTCGTGAGCAGCAAGGTCCCCCCGATCATCCTCAACAACGGCGTCGAGATGCCCCAGCTGGGCTTCGGCGTCTGGCAGGTGCCGGACAACGAGGCGGAGCGGGCGGTCGCCACCGCGCTGGAGTCCGGGTACCGCAGCATCGACACAGCGGCGATCTACGGCAATGAAGAGGGCACCGGCAAGGCGATCGCCACCTCCGGTGTCCCCCGCGAGGACATCTTCGTCACCACCAAGCTCTGGAACTCCGACCAGGGGTACGACTCCACGCTGCGCGCGTTCGACACGTCGCTGGAGAAGCTCGGCCTCGAGTACGTCGACCTGTACCTGATCCACTGGCCGACCCCGCAGCGGGACAAGTACGTCGACACGTACAAGGCGTTCGAGAAGCTGCACGCCGACGGCCGTATCCGCGCGATCGGTGTCTCCAACTTCGAGCCGGACCACCTGCGGCGGCTCATCGACGAGACGTCGGTCATCCCGGCCGTCGACCAGATCGAGCTGCACCCGCACCTGCAGCAGCACGCGGCCCGCGAGTACCACGCGGAGCAGGGCATCGCCACCGAGGCCTGGTCGCCGCTGGGCCAGGGCAAGGGCCTCCTGGAGGTCCCGGCCGTGGTCGCCATCGCCCAGAAGCACGGCCGCACCCCGGCCCAGGTCGTGCTGCGCTGGCACCTCCAGCTCGGCAACGTCGTGATCCCCAAGTCCGTGACGCCGTCCCGGATCAAGGAGAACATCGAGGTCTTCGACTTCAGCCTGGACACCGAGGACCTGGCGGCGATCAGCGCACTGAACGAGGACCGGCGCCTGGGCCCCGACCCGACCACCTTCAACATGGGCTGACACCGACACCTACGCCCGGCCCGCACAGGCGTCCGCCCCGCCACGCGACTCCCGCGCGGCGGGGCGGACGTGTCTCACCGTCAGGCCGGATGTGCGTCAGTCGCTGGGCCGGACGCGTTCCGCCGTCAGACCGGACGTAGTTCGCCGTCAGACCGGACGTGGGTCGCCGTCACGCCGGACGGTGGGTCGCAGTCACGCCCGACATGCGTCAGCCGCCTCGCACGTCCGTGAAGACGACCTCGAACTCCTCCAGCGAGGTCACGGTCACATGCGCCTTGGCCGCGCCCTCGTGCCGGGCCGCCGCCTGGGCCCCGCGGGACGCGGTGAGGGAGTGGCGGTCCGTGAACAGCGCGCCCACCAGGCCGCGCCCACGCTCCCGGTCGACCAGCAGGGACGCCCTGGCCAGGCCGGCCAGGGTCTCCAGCCTGGGGACCACCGACGCGCGGAAGGTCTCTGCGAGCAGGTCCGCGTCCATGGGGTCGAACTCCAGCCTGGTGAGCCGCAGTCCGCCGCCGGCCGCGGGCTGCCGGACCTGATGGAAGACCACCGCCTCGTAGTTGTCGACGGCGGTCGTGGCCGCGAACGGCTCCAGGAGCGACGCCCGCCGCTCACGCATGACCTCGTCGCTGTTGCGCCGGGTGTCCTCGGACTCCCACCAGCTCACCGCCAGCAGTTTGCCGAGCTCACGGTCCACGAAGATGCCCGACCCGCGGTATCCCGGGCGCTCCTCCAGGAGGTCCCGCCCCTGCGAGTTCAACGCCCTGAGGGCCGTTTCGACCTTCGAGGGATCTCCGGTCGCGTACACGGTGCGAACGAACATGACGCCTCGCCTCCCAGAAGTGGCCACATATCTGGAATGTTCGATATGGCCAGTCTTCCCCTCCGGGCAAATCACTGCAATCAGGGTGGGTTACAGAAGTCTGGACCAGGGGGGTTGACGAGCGCATGCAAAGGGGGCCACCTTGTACGGCACCCGAGTAAGGAAACTTTCCTAACAGAAGGGTCCCCCACAGTGCGCATACGAACACTGACCCTCGCCGCGGCCTCCGGGGCCGCCCTGCTCGCCGCCGGAGTGCTCCCCGCCAGCGCCTCCGGAACGGCAGGACCCGCGTCCACCCAGGAGGGCTCGGTCAGCGCGGCCGACCTGCTCGCCAAGGTGACGTCGTGTCAGCAGATCTCGAACGGCAAGTACAAGACGGACGACGAGACGTCGGCCGGCATCCCCGTGTGCGGGAAGAACGGCGCGGTGTTCTGGAAGGCCGACATGGACATCGACTGCGACGGTCAGCGCACCTCGAAGTGCAACGAGGACACCGACCCCTGGTATCAGGACGACACGGCGTTCCACCAGTCCAACGGCAAGCCGCTCAAGGCCGATTCACTGCCGTACGTGGTCGTGCCGAGCTCCAGCAGCATCTGGAACTACTCCGGAGCCGGCATCAAGGGCGGCGGCGTGGTCGCGGTCATCTACAACAACAAGGTCGAGTACGCCGTGGTCGGCGACACCGGACCGACGAAGATCATCGGCGAGGCGTCCTACGCCACCGCCCAGGCCCTCGGTATCGACTCCAACCCCGAGACCGGTGGCACCGACTCCGGCGTGACCTACATCGTGTTCAAGAACTCGCAGGTCTCCCCCATCGAGAGCCACAGCGCGGCAGTCACGCTGGGCGACAAGCTGGCCAAACAGTTCCTGCAGAACAACTAGAACCGCCCGGGGAGGGCTTCGGGCGGCCCGACCGGCCTTTGCGGCGGGGTCAGTTGGGCTGCCCGATCGGCCGTACGACGACGGTGTTGACGTCGACGCCCTCCGGCTGCCGGATGGCCCAGACGATCGACTCGGCAAGCTGGTCGGCCGTCAGCAGATGGCCGGGCGGCAGGCTGCCCATGCCGTCCCAGAACGGGGTCTCGACCCGGCCCGGCGCGATCAGCGTGACGCCGATGCCGAACTCCGTCACCTGACGGCGGGTGTTCTCGGCGAGGCCGGTCACCGCCCACTTGGTCGCCCCGTAGATGTTGCCCGGCCCGTTCACGAAACCGGCGACACTGCCGACCAGGACGATCCGGCCCCGCGTCTCCTTCAGCGCGTCGACGGAGGCGCGGACGAGGAGGGCCGGGCCGAGGACGTTGGTCAGCACCATCTCGGTCCAGCCGGCCGGGTCACCGTCGGCGACGGTGTCGTGAGTCGCGACGCCGGCGTTGGCCACGACCGTGTCCAGTCGGCCGAATGCCTTGAGCGTACTGTCGACCGCCGCCTGCACATCCGCGTACTCGGACGCGTTGCCGACGATCGTCAACAGCCCTTCGGGACCGCCGAGTTCCTCGGCGAGCGCGTCCAGCCGCTCCTTTCGGCGCCCGGTGACGGCCACCCGGTGCCCGGCGCCGAGCAGCTGCCGCGCGGCGGCGGCGCCGATGCCGGTGGCCCCGCCGGTGATCAGGGCGACGGGAGATTCGGTGCTGTTGGACATGACTACCCCCGGTGTCTCGTCCTCGTGTCTCGACCCGGTGTCCCGGACCGACGGTGGGAGTAGATCAGTTGGAGCCTTCTCGAAGTCAAGAGCCGCGGGTGCCGCGGTACGGCACGGCTCACATCGCGTGCGCCGCCGTATGCACGGTGTGTGCCGCGAGCACGAACACGTCCGGCCGGTGGTGGACGCTCGCCTTGTCGTCGGGATCGAGGAGGCGATCGAGGGTGGTGCGGTCCTCGGGGTCGAGCTGGTCGCCGAAGCCCTCGCGGATACGGGAGAGGGTCGCGGCGACATGGGCACGCGCACGGTCCTTGGCCGGTGCGGGCAGGTCGAGCAGGAAGGTGCGGGTGCCGGTGGACCTGAGGCCCGCGGCCGTCATCAGGGCCGGCCAGTCCTCGGTCTCGGCGACCGCGCCGGGCAGGCTCTCCCGCATCTGCGCGAACCACTCCTCCTCCAGCACGTCGAGGCGGGCCTGCAGGCCCGGGCGGCCGATCCCGATGTCACGGGGCAGGAAGCGCGCGGGCAGACCGCCCTCCATGATCGCCAGCGTGCCGCCGGGTGCCAGCCGTGCGGCGAAGGCGGCGAGGGCGGCCCGCTGGTCGCCGAGGTGGTGCAGGCTGCGGCTGGCCCACAGCAGATCCGCCGGGTATGCCAACTCGTCCAGCGCGCCCGGCAGTTCACCGGCGAGCGTGCCGAAGCGGTCCCCGACGCCGAGCCGGTCGGCTCGCGTGCGGGCCCGCTCCAGGAGCGGCTCGGAGCTGTCGACCGCGACGACCCGCGCACCCGGGAACGCCTCGGCGAGCAGACAGGCGACGACGCCGGGCCCGCTGCCGGCGTCGACGATCAGCCCCGGTTCGGTCTGCTTGTCGGTCAGCCAGGCCATGGCCCGTTCGTACAGGGACGTCATGAGCTCGGCCTGCGACTCCAGCAACGGGGCCATCTCGACCCAGTCGATGTCGGTGTGGTCGTGCTCGCCGTGTCCGTGGTGGTGTCCGTGCGCCATGGTGGTCAGCCTCTCGTCCGCGTCCGGCCCAGCGTGCGCCGACGCACCGGGGCGCGGCCAGTGCCATTGCCGAGGCAGCAAAAAACCACGGCAAGAAACGCGGGGATGGAGCACGCCGGAAAATGAGGTGCGTGGTCGGAGGCCGGTCGCCGACGATGGCCCGATGGATGACAGGCTGGTGGAGAACTTCCTCGAGGACGGGTTCGTGAAGATCGAGGGAGCGTTTCCGCCGAGGGTCGCCGAGGACTGTGCGCGGCTGCTGTGGCGGGAGACGGGATACGACCCCGAGGACCCCGGCACCTGGAAGGACCCGGTGGTGCGGGTGGCCGGGATGGCACAGGGACCGTTCGCGGCCGCGGTCAACTCCCCTGTTCTGCATGAGGCGTTCGACCTGCTGGTGGGCGAGCGCCGCTGGGCGCCGCGCTACTCGCTCGGCACCTTCCCGCTCCGGTTCCCGCACGAGGAGGAACCCGAGGACACGGGCTGGCACATCGAAGGGAGCTACCTCCCCGAAGGCGCCACCCTGTGGCACACCAACCTGCGGTCCAGGGAGCGGGCCCTGCTCATGCTGTTCCTCTTCAGCGAGGTCACCGAGGCCGACGCCCCGACCCGCGTCCGGGTGGGCTCGCACCTCGACGTGCCCTCGGTCCTTGAGCCGTACGGCGACGAGGGCGCGTCGTTCCTGGAGCTCGGCCCGAAGGTCGACGCGGCCTCGGCCGACCGCCCTCTCGCCTACGCCACCGGTCGCCCGGGCGACGTGTACCTCTGCCACCCGTTCCTGGTGCACGCCGCCCAGCCGCATCACGGCACACGTCCCCGCTTCATGGCACAGCCGCCGCTGCACCCCGCGGTTCCCTATGACCTACAGCGCCCGGACGGCGACTACTCACCGGTGGAGTTCGCCATCCGCCGGGGCCTGACCCACGAGGCCTGACCCCGGCGGACGCAGCGCAACCGCCGGAGCCTAGAGCGGCGGATACGCGTTCGTCATCAGCTGCTGGAACTGCGCCGAGAACCAGTGCCCGGCGAGCGGAGCGTTCGGCAGCGCACCCGACATGTTGTTCCCGTTGCGGGCGTTACCCGTGTACGTCGGGTCGCACATGCGGTCGAAGCCCTTGCCCTCGTCGTTCGGGATCGCCGAGCTGGCGCCGTCGGACTCACCCGGCGGCTTCATCCACACATACGCGTCGATCCCGGCGGCCGGGTTCGCCTGCGGACGCTCGCCGAGGCCGGCGCCGGACTGGTTGCACCAGTTGCCGACATGGATGCGGCGGTCGTAGCGGCCGCCCTCGACGTAGGTGTCCACGCTGGTCTTGGCACCCGGTCCGGCGGGCCGGGCGGTACCGCCCCAGCCGTTGCGGGAGGTGTCGATCAGCATGCCGATGCCGGGGTTGAAACCGGCGGAGACCGCCTGGTTGCGGAAGGCCTGGGCGTACGACAGCTCGTCGACGTACCGGTTCCAGTCGACCCACTTGGACTGGCGCACGGACGTGCCGTTGACCGAGTCGCCGATGGCGAAGTTGTTCTCCTTCAGGGCGCTGAAGTTCGCCGTGTTGGTGATGAAGCCCTGCACGTCGTCGACGGTCGCGCCCTCGCTGGTGGCCGCCTGGTGGAGCAGCGCGGCGGAGGGGCCGAAGTTGTCGTCCCAGCCGAGCCAGCCGTGGTGGCCGGCGTCGATGTAGTTGTAGACGTTGGGGATCGCGCCGAGCTTGGCGAGCGCGTAACCGACGCCCTTCTGGTAGTTGCCGTTGGCGAGCATCGTGTCGCACTGCGGGGTGGCGGTGGCGCGGCTGCCGGTGTTGGTGACCAGGTTGGGCACCGAGTCGATCTCGATGGTGGTGACGATCCGCAGCGAGCTGTACTTGCTGTCGGACAGGATCGCCGCGATCGGGTCGATGAACTGCGTCTTGTACTTGTCGATCTCCGTCGGGCCGAGCTCACCGTTGGAGGCGAGGGCCGAGCAGTCACGTCCGGGCAGGTCGTAGACGACCAGCTGGACGACCTCCTCGCCGCTGCCCTTCTGGGCGAGGGCCGCGTCGAGGTGGGCGCGCAGCCCCATGCGGCCGTTCGCGCCGCCGATGGCGGCGATGCGGTCGAGCCATACGCCGGTGGGCTGGTTGGAGACACGGGAGCCGCCCGGTTCGGCGGCGGCGTTCGCGGACCACTCGGGGTTCACGTACACCTTGGCGCCGGAGTACGGGTTGTCGACCTTGGTGCCCGGTCCCGGCGGGTCGGTCGGATCAGTCGGGTCCGTAGGGCCGGTGGAGTCGACGTTGCAGGTCACACCGTCGAGCTTGAAGGTGGCCGGGATCGCGTTGGAGCCGCTGTAGGTGCCCTGGAACCCGAAGCTGACCGAACCTCCGGTCGTCAGGGCCGCGTTGTAGGTCTCGTTGGCCGCGGTGACGTCGGCACCGCTCTGGCTGACCTTCGCGTTCCAGCCGCTGGTGACCTTCTGGTTTCCGGCGTACGACCACTTCACCGACCAACTGCTCTTGGCGGCACCGTTGTTGGTGACCGTCACGGCGGCGGTGAAGCCGGTGTCCCACTGGTTCTGCACCTTGTAGTCGACGGTGCAGGGGACGGCGGCCACGCCGGCGTCTCCGGGGACGACGGCCGTCGCGGTTCCGGCGGCCGAGGCGACCAGCGCCAGGGAAGCGAGTAATGCTGTTCTGGTACGACTCATGAGTGCGGGTTCCTGCCTTCTTGTCGGGGCTTGAAGGGGATTGATGGGGATTGATGGGGCTCGATGAGGCTTGTCGAGGACTATCCGTTCAGGGCGCGCAGGTGGTCGCGCAGCCCGATGCCGTACGACGTGGGAGTGCCGTCGTAGTCGGAGATGAGCGAGGGGCCGGAGGAGCAGTCCCAGGTGTTCCAGGTCCAGCCGAGGTAGGACAGGCTCCGGTCGTCGAACCACTTCATGACCCGGTCGACGAAGGGGTGCGAGCAGGTGTTCTCGCCGATCTCCCCTGCCACCAGCGGCACTTGGGCCGCCACCGGAGCCAGGGTGGAGTTCCAGCAGCTCTCACTCGCGCAGGTGTTGAAGTTGTAGACGTGGAAGGCGGCGACGAGATTGCCCGTCGGGTCGGCGGGCTTGTACGTGAGCCATTGAGTCAGGTCGTTCGAGTACGCCAGGCCGCCGGCCAGGATGACGTTCCGGGCGCCCGTGCCTCGCACGGCGTCGACGAGATCCTGCATTCCGGCGACCTCGTACCCGATGCCGGGGCAGGTGCCGCCGTCGCGCCAGCACTGCCACGCCTGGGTGGTCGTGGAGGTGGCACGGTCCGGGTAGGGCTCGTTGAACAGGTCGAAGGCGACCGCGGGGTCGTTCTTGAAGGTACCGGCCACCGAGGACCAGAAGGACGGGGTGTACTGCATGTCGGGCATCGGCTTCTGGCAGGTGGCGTGCACGTCGGAGCAGCCCGCCGAGTTGCCGGTGTACTGGCCGTAGGTCCAGTGCAGTTCGACGATCGGTGTCATGCCGTGCGCCTCGACGCGAGCCACCAGGTCCTTGACCGCGTCGATGTAGTGGGCGCCGCCGTACTGCGACTGGATGTTGGAGAGTCCCAGCCAGCACTCCTCGTTGAGCGGGATGCGGACGGTGTTCGCCTTCCAGTCGGCGATCGCCCGGATCGCGGCGTCGTCGACCGGCCCGTCGAAGATGCCGCGGCCCTGCACGCACATGAACTCGCCGCCGGAGCGGTTGACGCCGAGCAGCCGTCGGGGCGCGCCCGCGGCGTCCACGAGCTTGTTCCCCGAGACGTGCAGGGCGGGTGCCGCCGCGTCGCCCGAGCCCGGCGGCTCGGTCGGCGTCGGCTCCGAATCGACGTTGCACGCGGTCCCGTTGAGCGTGAACGACGTCGGTACGGTATTACTCCCCGACCGGGAGGCGAGGAACCCGGCGCTGACGCTCGCGCCGGTGGCCAGCGTGCCGTTGTAGCTCTCGTTGGTCGCGGTGACCGTCCTGTCGGACTGGGACCACTTGGCGTTCCAGCCCTGACTGACCTTCTGGCCGTCCGCGAAGTCGAAGCCGAGGCTCCAACTGCTCACGGCCGCCGTGTTGTTGGTGATTTTCACGGCACCCTGGAAGCCGGAGTCCCACTGGCCGGTGACGGAGTACTCCACCGAGCAGGAAGGCGTGGCTCCCTGTGCCGAGACGACCGGTGCGACCGCCGTGCCCACCAGGGCCACGGCAGCGGCAACGGCTAAAAGACATGAACGCGGGGGGTGTCGCATGAGCGACTCCTTGCAGTTCGGGCGCGCCGTGACGGACGCGTCGACTGATGGAATCGCTCCCACTGGTGTCAACGAAGCTAGCGCCAAGTGACAGCAAAGGACAGGGGAGTTGCAGACATTCGCTGACTTTCCCTCAACTCACTTGCGCCAAAGCACGTCGAATCTTTTCGACTCTTCAACCACCTTGACCGCCCCCACCCCCTTCCTCACTATGGGAGCGCTCCCACTGGTTCAAGGCTTGTCGCTCCTCCCTTCCCCCACTGTTTTCCGAGCCGCAAGGAGGAACCAGCACATGCACTCCAGACGGAGACGCCGCGCCACGCGGCGGTTGTGGACCGCTGCCGTGGCTGCTCTCGCTCTTCCGCTCACGATGCTCGGCACCGGCACAACTCCCGCCCAGGCGGCGGCAGTTCAGTGCAGCGTCGACTACAAGACGAACGACTGGGGATCCGGCTTCACCGCGGATCTGACCATCACCAACCGCGGCACCGACGCCATCGACGGCTGGACCCTCACCTACGCGTACGGAGGCAACCAGAAGCTCACCAACGGCTGGAGCGGCACCTGGTCCCAGTCCGGCCAGTCGATCAGCGTGAAGGACGCCGGGTACAACGCGAAGATCGCCGCGGGCGCCGCCGTCTCGACCGGTGCGCAGTTCACCTACAGCGGCACCAACGCCTCCCCCACGGCCTTCGCGGTCAACGGCACCGCCTGCGCCGGCGCACACCAGCCGCCGATGGCCGTGCTGACCAGCCCCGCCGCGGGCGCGGTCTACACACAGGGCGACGCGGTCCCGCTCGCGGCCACCGCCGCCGCGGCCGACAACGCGACGATCAGCAAGGTCGAGTTCTACGACGACACGACCCTGCTGGGCACGGACACCAGCTCGCCCTTCACACTCTCGGCCTCCGGTTTGACCGTGGGCAGTCATTCGCTGGTGGCGAAGGCGTACGACAGCCTGGGTGCGTCCGCGGAGTCGACTCCCGTCGGCATCACGGTCGCCTCGGGTCCCGCCGTGGTCGCCTCGCCGACCCAACTGGGCGTCCAGCAGGGCAAGTCGGGCACGTATGACATCAAACTGTCGACGAAGCCCGCGTCGAACGTGACCGTCACGACAGCCCGCGCGAGCGGCGCCTCGGGCCTGTCGGTCACCGCCGGTGCCTCGCTCACCTTCACGCCCTCCAACTGGAGCACCGCGCAGAAGGTGACCGTCACCGCCGACGCCTCCGGCACCGGTTCGGCGACCTTCGAGTCGACGGCGACGGGCCACGCCAAGGCCTCGGTCACGGTGACGGAGCTGGCGGCCGCCAAGGCGTACGACGCCCGCTTCCTGGACATGTACGGCAAGATCACCAACCCGGCGAACGGCTACTTCTCGCCCGAGGGCATCCCCTACCACTCGGTCGAGACGCTGATCGTCGAGGCCCCTGACCAGGGCCACGAGACCACGTCGGAGGCCTACAGCTACCTTCTCTGGCTGCAGGCGATGTACGGCAAGGTCACCGGTGACTGGTCCAAGTTCAACGGCGCCTGGGCCCTCATGGAGAAATACATGATCCCGACCCACGCCGACCAGCCCACCACCTCCTTCTACAACGCCTCGAAGCCGGCGACGTACGCGCCCGAGCTGGACACCCCGAACGAGTATCCGGCGAAGCTGGACCAGTCGGTCCCGGTCGGTTCGGATCCCATCGCGGGTGAGCTGAAGTCCGCCTACGGCACCGACGACGTCTACGGCATGCACTGGCTGCAGGACGTCGACAACGTCTACGGCTACGGCAACACCCCCGGCGGAACCTGCGAGGGCGGGCCGACGAAGACCGGGCCGTCGTACATCAACACCTTCCAGCGCGGTCCGCACGAGTCGGTGTGGGAGACGGTGCCGCAGCCGACCTGCGACGCCTTCAAGTACGGCGGGACGAACGGGTACCTGGACCTGTTCACCGGCGACTCCTCCTACGCCAAGCAGTGGAAGTACACGGACGCCCCGGACGCCGACGCGCGTGCGGTGCAGGCCGCGTACTGGGCCGACGTGTGGGCGAAGGGGCAGGGCAAGGGCAGCGACGTCTCCGCCACCGTCGGCAAGGCCGCGAAGATGGGCGACTATCTGCGCTACGCCATGTACGACAAGTACTTCAAGAAAATCGGCAACTGCGTGGGGCCGTCGACGTGTGCGGCGGGCACCGGCAAGGACGCCTCGGCCTATCTGCTGTCCTGGTACTACGCCTGGGGCGGCGCGACCGACACCAACGGGGGCTGGTCCTGGCGTATCGGCTCCAGCCACGTCCACGGCGGCTACCAGAACCCCCTGGCGGCGTACGCGCTCAGCTCGTACGCCGACCTGAAGCCCAAGTCCTCGACAGGGGCCGCCGATTGGGGCACCTCGCTCACCCGGCAGCTGGAGTTCTACCGCTGGCTGCAGTCGGACGAGGGCGCCATCGCGGGCGGCGCGACCAACAGCTGGGCCGGGCGCTACGCGAGCCCGCCGGCCGGTACGCCGACCTTCTACGGCATGTACTACGACCAGCAGCCCGTCTACCACGACCCGCCGTCCAACCAGTGGTTCGGCTTCCAGGCGTGGTCCATGGAGCGGGTCGCCGAGTACTACCAGCAGACGGGCAACGCGCAGGCCAAGGCGGTCCTCGACAAGTGGGTCGACTGGGCGCTGTCCAAGACCACGATCCACCCGGACGGCACTTACCAGATCCCGTCGACGCTTCAGTGGTCGGGCCGGCCCGACACCTGGAACGCGTCAAGTCCCGGTGCCAACAGTGGACTTCACGTCACCGTCGCCGACTACACCAATGACGTCGGTGTGGCGGCCGCGTTCGCCAAGACCCTGACGTACTACGGCGCCAAGTCCGGTGACACGGAGGCGAAGACGACAGCGAAGGCGCTTTTGGACGGCATGTGGAACAACTACCAGGACGGACTCGGCATCGCCGTGCCGGAGACCCGCGCCGACTACAACCGCTTCAACGACACGGTGTACGTGCCGAACGGCTGGAGCGGCAAGATGCCGAACGGGGACGCGATCAACTCGTCGTCGACGTTCGCCTCACTGCGGTCCTTCTACAAGAACGACCCTGCCTGGTCGAAGATCGAGGCGTACCTGGCGGGCGGGGCCGCACCGTCGTTCACGTATCACCGGTTCTGGGCCCAGGCGGACATCGCCATGGCCATGGGCTCGTACGCGGAGCTTCTCGAATAGCCCCCGCCGAGCGCTCCGCGGCTTGGGCCGTTACGTGACCGCAGGTCCGTCGCGGCTCCGCGGAAGCGCTTGAAGGCTCCGCGTCCGTGGTCCCGCCACCTGACGGCGGGACCCACCGGCCGGGCGACCCCTACCAGCTCTGGGGGTCGCCCGGCACTCGCACGCTCCTCCATGGAAGGAGGATCGGCTTCGGAAGGAGGATTGGCTTCGGAAGGGCGGCGGCGAGTGCCTACGGCTTCCCGGGAAACTGTGCCTGACCAGGCCGCGGTCACTGTGAGCGACGTCCGAGTTGCGGAGTGCAGCCAACCGCGTGAGCCTGATCGAGGAAGATTTCCCATACCTGCGAAAGGTCACTTATGTCGCAGCGCACCCGCAAGTCGACCCGCGCCCGCGTCGCGGCCGTCCTCGCCGCTCCCGTACTCGCTCTGACCCTGATGGCGCCGAGCGCCTCTGCGGCTCCGACGACCGACACCCCGAGCACGTGCGCCGGAACGACCCACGTGTCCCTCCTCGGTCACGAGGCCTGTCTCACTCCGTCGGACGACGACAGCTCCTCGGGCGACCTACTGGGCGGCCTCCTGGGCATCGTGACCGGTCTCCTGGGCGGCCTGCTGGGCGGCCTCTGACCGACCGGCGAGCTGGTCGCCCGCAGCCTGCGGGCGACCACCTTCCGTCACGGCATGCAGACCGTCGGCGGATCGAGGCACCAGGTCCCAGCCGTCCTCGGTCAACTTCGGCAAGCGGCGACCCGTGACCCGCCTCAGCCCGGCAGGGCGTCCTCAAGCCGGGTCAGTTCCTCCGTGGTCAGTGTGAGGTCGGCGGCTTGGGCCGAGTCGGTGATGGAGGTCCGGCGGCTGGCTCCCGGTACCGGGATCACTGCCGGGGAGTGGGCGAGCAGCCAGGCCAGGGCGATCTGTTGCGGGCTGACACCGCGGTCCTGCGCGATGCGGTGGAAGGCGGTGACCGTCGAGGTCGGGGCGGTGGGGCCGTCGAGTGAGCTGCGCGAGATGCCGCCCAAGGGGCTCCAGGGCAGAAAGGCCAGACCCAGCTGCGTGCTCAGCCGCAGCTCGGGCTCGCTGTTGCGCACGGCCGGCGAGTACCGGTTCTGCACGGAGACGAGTCTGTCGCCGAGGATGGCGTGCGCCTCGCGGATCTGGACCGTGGTGACGTTGGAGATCCCGGCGGCGCGGATCGTGCCGGCGTCGAGCAGTTCGCGCAGTGCGCCGACGGACTCCGCCCAGGGCACGGCCGGGTCCGGCTTGTGCAGTTGATACAGGCCGATCGCGTCGACGCCCAGGCGCTTGGCGGATGCCTCGGCGGCGCGCTTGAGGTGGGCGGGGGTGGCGGTGACGGTCCAACTGCCGTCGCCGGGGCGGCCGCGGCCACCCTTGGTGGCCACCAGGACGCCGGAGGTGTCGCCGCCGTAGCGGGCCAGCGCGCGGGCGATCAGCAGCTCGTTGTGGCCGGCCTCGCCGGCGTGCCAGTGGTAACTGTCGGCGGTGTCGATGAGCGTGACACCGGCGTCGAGGGCGGCGTGGATGGTGGCGATGGCCCGCGCCTCGTCCGGGCGGTGCTCGATGGACAGTGGCATGGCCCCCAGGCCGATGGCGCTGACCGTGGTGTCTGCGACAGTGCGGTACCGCATGGTGGGTCTCCGTTCCTCAGGAGGTGGGGGACGGCTCGGTGGTGAGGGCTTCGGCGACGGCACCGGGCAGCCACTCGGTGGTGCGGGAGAAGGAGAAGCCCAGCGCCTTCGCGCGGGCGTTGCTCATGGCGTAGTGGCGGTCGAACGAGAACGGCGAAGCCGCCTCCCCCGCCTCCACCGTCCGGTGGACGGGCTCCCGGCGGGCCTGCGCGGCGACGATCTCGGCGAGGTCGTGCACGTCGAGCGCGCCATCGGAGCAGGCGTTGACCGGGCCGGTGAAGGTCGCCGTGGTCGCCCACAGCAGCAGGTCCGCCAGCTCCTCGTAGTGGATGAAGACGGTGGGCAGTGCCTTCGCGTGCACGGTGATCTCTTCGCCCTGGGCGATGCGCTCGGCGTAGTGCGCGAGCCGGCCGGTGAATTCCTGCGCGCCGCCGCCGAGCACGTGGGCGCTGCGCACCGAGGCGAACTCGAAGCCGCCGGCGCCGGTGAAGACGGCCTCCGCCTGGCGCTTGCCCTCGGCGTAGTGCGCCTCCAGGTACGCGTCGTCGTGCCAGGGCAGATCCGTGGCCACCCGCCAGGTGGCCGGGTCCACGGTCTCCTCCGGTACCGGCGTGCCTGCCGGCACAGCGGGCAGCGCGGCGGTCGCCGGGTCGTAGACCTCGATCGTGGAGGTCATGACGTAGCGCCGGGCGCGACCGGCGAAGGCGCGGGCGGCGATGGCGGCCTGCACGGGGGTGTAGCAGACCTGGTCGACAACCACGTCGAAGGTGCGGGAACCGAGCGCGGCCGTCAGAGCTGCCTCGTCGTTGCGGTCGACCACGAGGTGCTCGACACCGGCGGGCGGCCGGGTGGAACCGCGGTTGATTACGGTGACCTGATGCCCCGCGGCCCGCAGGCGCTTGACCAGGAGCTTTCCGAAGTACCGGCTTCCGCCGATGACGCAGATGCTTTGCATGCCCCCATCGTGGACGCCTACTGTCATCAGCAGAAGTGCTGACTTACTGGAAACGTATTAAGGAAAACTGTTGATCGATGTGCAGCGGCTCCGCGTCCTGCGTGCGGTGGCGGAGCACGGCAGCTTCAACCAGGCGGCCGCGGCCCTCCGCCTCACCCCCTCGGCCGTCTCCCAGCACGTGGCCGTCCTGGAGCGCAGCCTCGGCGCCCGGGTCGTCGCCCGCAGCACCCGCGGCGTCACCCTCACCCCGGCCGGCCGGATCATGGTGGGCGCCGCCGAATCCGTCACCGCCGAACTCGAACACGCAAAACAGCAGGTCGAGCGTCTCAGCACCGGCCGCATACAGCTCACCGTCGCCACCTTCACCAGCGGCGGCAGGCTTCTGCTGCCCGGCGCCCTGCCCCGGCTCATGGCAGCCCATCCCCACACCGTGCTCCACGTCAGGGAGGGCGAGCCCGAGGACACCCTGCCGCTCGTCCGCCAGGGCGCCGTGGACCTCGCACTCGCCTACCACTTCGACGGCCCGCTGCCCGTCGGTCCGGGCCGCAGCTCCGGCCTGGAGTGGACCCCGCTTCTGGAAGACCCCCTGTATGTCGTCCTGCCGCAAGGTCACCGGCTCGCCAACCGCAGCGAGCTCGACCTCGCCGAGCTGGCGGCCGAGCCCTGGGTGCTCGGCTGCCTGAAAACCGAGGCCTACCTGCGCCGCTACGCCGAGCGGGCCGGCTTCGATCCGGAAGTGCGGGGCACCACCACGGACTACTTCTTCGCCCGTTCGCTCGTCGCGGCAGGCATGGGAGTCTCCCTGATCCCCTCAGTCGCGCTCGCCCCGGAGATCCCTGGCCTGCGCACCGTCCCGATCAAGCAGCCGGGGCCGATCCGGCACATCGGCGTCGCCGCAATCAGCCGCAGCGACCGGCCCCACGTCACCACGCTCATCCAAGCCCTTCGTGAGCAGGCGGAGCAGCAGCATCAGGGGCGTTGATCCCGCCTCGGGCAGCCCCCGGCCGAGCGCCGGCCGTACCGGTGTTTCACAGGTCGAGGACGGACGGATTCCGCACTCTCAGTACGCTCAGTCGCCGCCGGTTTCCGGCAAGCTGCCGTATCTTCCGGCCAGTTCGGCCACCGTACGGGCGATGCGCGCGCGCAGCTCGGGCGGCTGAAGCACCTCGATGTCCGCGCCCAGACGCAGGAACTCGCCATGCGCGTGCTCGACGGACTCGATGGGGACCCGGGCGAGGGTCCAGCCGTCGTCGTCCGTACGGCTGTCCACCGCCCTCACCGGCTTCACGCCCGGTGCCACCCGCACCAGCGCCTCGCCGCGGTACAGCCGGTCGTGGAAGTCTCGCTGGTACGCCGTCCAGTACGCGGCCAGGTCGAAGTCGTCCGGGCGGGTGAACTCCTCTCCGGCCGGGGCGAGTCGGAGGATCTGGTCGACGCGGAACGTGCGCGGCCCCGGGCCCGCGACGACGTACCAGCGGCCGGCCTTCAGCACCAGTCCGTACGGCTCCAGGCGGCGCTCCACATCGGTGGGTTCGGCCCAGCGCCGGTACAGGACGTCGAGCGCGCGGCTGTTCCACACCGCGTCGGCGACCGCGGGCAGAAACGGCGTCGGTTCGGCGTCCGCGTACCAGCCGGGCGTGTCCAGGTGGAAGCGGCCGCTGATCCGGTCGGCGTGCGCGCGCAGCTCCGGCGGCAGCGCTGCGCGGACCTTGAGCTGGGCCGCGGCCAGGACCGAGCCGAGACCCAGCTCGGCGGCCGGACCGGGGGCACCGGCGAGAAAGAGGGCCTCCGCCTCCTCCGTGGTGAGGCCCGTGAGCCGGGTGCGGTAACCGTCGAGCAGGCGGTAGCCGCCGGCGTGGCCCGCGTCCCCGTACAGCGGGACGCCGGCCGCGCTCAGCGCGTCCACGTCCCGGTAGACCGTGCGGACGGAGACCTCCAGCTCCTCGGCGAGCTGGGCGGCGGTCATCCGGCCCCGGGTCTGGAGCAGCAGCAGGATCGAGACGAGTCGGCTGGACTTCACTGACACAGGATGTCAGTGAAGTCGGCCTAGCTTCCCTTCATGGCCTTCAAGGAAAAACTCCTGACCGTGCCGCCGCCGATCGAGGTGGCGGGGCGGCGCGTCAAGCGCTATCACGTCACCGCCGACCCGGCCGGCCTCGCACCGGACGTCGAGAAGGCGGCGTACGCGTTCCTTCCGGAGCTGCTGCCGGAGCCGGACGGCACTCCGCCCGCGACCTTCGTCGTCGTGCACAGGGGAAACGACGACGGCGCCTACATCAACGCGTACAGCTGGGTGTGGGACAACGTCCTGCACTACGCGAACGCGGCGGCGGGTCAGCCGGTGATCGGCTGCCCCGACCACGACCCGACGCACTTCGTCAGGCCCGAACTGCCCTGGATCGGCTGCGTCTTCGAACTGCCGCCGGTCCTGCACGAACGGGACGCCTGGGTACGGCACCTGCTCACCCCCGAAGTCCCGGACCTCGACGCCTACTTGGCCGATTCCCTGCCCGAAGGAACCACTGGAGACCGCTCATGAGCAGCCCGCACGACTTCGACTTCCTGCACGGCGAGTGGCAGGTCGTGAACCGCCGCCGCACCGACTTCCTCGACTCGGACAGCGGCTGGGAGGAGTTCCCGGCGACGCACTGGTGCCGGCCGTTGTTCGACGGGGCCGCGAACGTGGACGAGATCGACATGCCGCACCTGGGCGCGAAGGGGCTCACGCTCCGGCTCTTCGACGTGGAGACGAAGGAGTGGTCGCTGAGCTGGTCGTCGAGCCGCAGCGGCCGGCTGTTCCCGCCGGTCCTCGGGCGCTTCGACGGCGATCATGGCCTGTTCCACGGCGACGACACCCACGACGGCAAGGACGTACGGGTGAGGTACGTGTGGGCGGGCGTATCGCCGGTCTCCGCACGATGGGAGCAGGCCTTCTCCGTCGACGACGGGCAGACCTGGCTGACCAACTGGACGATGGACTTCAGCCGGCCGTCGGCTTCCTGAAGGCACGCAGGGTGAACTCCGGGTCGGCGCGCGGCCGGTCCTGGTCGGGCAGCGCCTGGATCCGCGCCACGAAGCGCTCGGTGACCGGGTCGCCGGGCGGCAACACCGTGAACCAGCCGCGCCGCAGGTCCGCGGTGGTGCGCCGGGGGCTGCGGCCCTGGCCGTGGCCCGGGAAGCGGGCCTGCCCGGCCGGGCACAGGCGGTGTGCGGCGGCGTACGTCTCCACGAGCGGTCCGGCGTCCCGGGCCGGGCGGCGCGGGCGCGGTGCGAGGACGGCGTCGATGTCGCTGCCGACGTCGTGTGCGGCGGCCTTGTCGACGGTGGTGACGTACACACCGCCGGGCCGCAGTACGCGGGCGCACTCGGCGACCGCGGCCCGCACGTCCTCGGGTTCGTCGAGCAGATGCAGCAGCCACACGGTGGTGACCGCGTCGAACGTCGAATCCGGGAACGGCAGCCGGCGGCCGTCGGCCAGCAGGACCGCGCCCGGCAGGCGGGCGGCCGCCATCCGTGCCATGCCGTACGTCAGGTCGGCGCCCGTCACCCGGGTGGCGGGCCGCGCGGCCGCGAGCCGCCTGGTGACGATCCCGGTGCCGCAGGCGAGGTCGAGGAGCCGGCCCGCGTCGGCGGGGACCAGGCGCAGCACAGCGTCTGCGGCGGCCGCGGCCCTGGGCTCGCCGCCTCGCGTGACGTCGTACGCGTCGGCTTCCTTGTCGTAGTCGAGCACGCGGGTCAGTGTGCGCCGTGGCCCTGAGCCAGATCCTCGACCTTGCGGGCCAGCCCGAAGTCGAGCTCGGTGACCTTGCCGCCCGCACTGTGCGTGTTCACGGAAAGGGACACGGTGTTGTAGCCGAGGGTGAGGTCGCTGTGATGGCCGAGCTCCTCCTGGATCCGGGCGATGTGCACGACCATCGCCGTCGCGGCGAAGTGCGTGCCGAGCCGGTAGGAGCGGGTGATGCGGTCCCCGTCGAGGGACCAGCCCGGCAGCTCGGCGAGCCGGTCCTCGATCTCCTTCTGCGACAGCGGTTCGACGGCCATGACATCGCTCCTTCCTGGGGGTATGTCCTCAGCCTGCCACAGCCGTCCCACGACGGCCCTGGTCAGTAAGGGGGTGCCCGATGACGGGGCTGCGGACACGCACGGCACCGAGATCGTCGGCGGGCGGGGAGAGGCGAGCGGGCACAGGCGAGCCGGGAGATCCGCACCCGCTCCTCGGCTACGGTCGTACGTATGACCACTGTCGCGACCGGACACCCGGCATCCGCAGCCACCTCCGACGGCAAAAGGGTCGGTCCCCTGCTGCGGGCCTGGCGGGAGCGGCGGCGGGTCAGCCAGCTGGAGCTGGCACTGCGTGCCGACTCCTCGGCGCGGCACATCAGCTTCATCGAGACGGGGCGTTCCCGGCCGAGCGAGGAGATGGTGCTCAGGCTGGCCGAACACCTGGATGTCCCAGTGCGCGAGCGCAACTCCCTGCTGCTGGCGGCCGGTTACGCCCCGCACTATCCGGAGACCCCGCTGGACTCGCCCGCGTTGGACGCCCTCCGCCAGGGCATGGAACGCCTCATCCAGGGCTACGAGCCCTACCCCGCGCTGGTGGTCGACGCGGTGTACAACGTCGTCGCGGCCAACCGGGGCATCATGATGCTGCTGGAGGGCGTCCCGGAGTCCCTGCTCGAACCGCCGTTGAACGCCATGCGGCTGACGCTGCACCCCGAGGGCCTGGCACCCCGTATCCGCAACCTCCGTGAGTGGCGCGGCCATCTGCTCGCGCAGATGGAGCGTCAGATCGCGCTGCACCGCTCGGAGCCGTTGCGTGCGCTGTACGAGGAGGTGGCGGCCTACCCGGTGCGAGAGGCGGAGCACGAGCACGAACCGGCGGATCCTGTCCCCCACTTCGCCCTGCCGATGCAGGTCGAGCACGAGGGCCGGACGCTGTCCTTCATCTCCTCCATCTCCACCTTCAACACCCCCATGGACGTGACGGTCGCCGAGCTGGCCATCGAGACGTTCCTCCCGGCCGACCCCGCGACGGTCAAGTACCTCCAGTCACTGCTGCCCTGACGTGCCCTCGCGAGCCGACACCGAGCAGTCGAGACGGGTCGTGGCAGCCGGGACCCGGGTTCCGGACCGGAGTGCGCCGCCCCGGAACCCGGTGCCACCACCATCCCGCCCCTCGCCGCGACGGTCGATTACCCGAGGGGTAATCCCGAGGGCAATTGGGCACCGGCCGGCCCCCGCCGACGCCCACGTGGCGAGCGCCTCACCATCTATCCCGTGAGACCGGCACCGGAACATGGCACACTGCTCGCGCATACTTCGGCGCGTAGGGGAGGCGTGGCGTGAGCGAGCGGCGTCCCGCGCCCACCGTCGGTCAGGTGGTCCTCGGCAAGCGACTGCAGGAGCTGCGGGAGACGGCCCGGCTCAAACGTGAGGAGGCCGCTCGCGTCCTGCGGGTGGCCCCCGCGACCGTACGGCGGATGGAGATGGCCGAGGTCGCCCTGAAGATCCCGTACGTCCAGGTGCTGCTGGAGACGTACGGCGTCCCGGACGACGAGGCGGCCGCGTTCGTAGCCCTCGCCGAAGAAGCGAACCGGCCTGGCTGGTGGCAGCGGTTCCACGACGTGCTGCCGGACTGGTTCAGCCTCTACGTGAGCCTTGAGGGCGCCGCGACCATCGTCCGCTCCTACGAGCCGCACTTCGTACCCGGACTGCTGCAGACCCAGGCGTACGCGCATGCCGTGATGGAGGCGGGAACGGTCGGGCAGACCGGACCGGAGACCATCGAGCGGCATGTGTCCCTGCGGATGGCCCGCCAGCGGCTCCTGGAGCGCCCGGATCCGCCCCACCTGTGGGTGATCATGGACGAAACGGTTTTGCGACGGCCGGTGAGCATCCGCGGCGAAGTGATGCGCGAACAGCTGGACAAGCTGCTGGACTTCGCCGAGCGCGACCGGGTCACGCTGCAGATCGCCGAGTTCAAGGACGGCCCGCACCCGGGGACGTACGCGCCCTTCACGCTGTTCCGCTTCGGCGAACCGGAGCTGCCCGACATGGTCTTCACCGAGTACCTGACCGGGGCCCTGTACCTCGACTCGCGCACGGAGGTCTCCGCACACCTGGAGGTCCTCGACCACATGACGGCGCGGGCCGCGTCGGCCCAGCGCACGAAGAAGCTCCTGCGGGAGTGCCGCAGGGACTTCTGAGTCAGTCTCAGCCACGAAACCCTGGAGCAGACACCGCATGACCGGTTCCGACGCCGCACCGCGGATCGACACCAGCAGGCCGCATCCCGCCCGCGTGTACGACTGGTGGCTGGGCGGCAAGGACAACTACCCGGTGGACGAGGAACTGGCGCGCAGGATTCTCGCCCTGGACAACACCGCGGTACGCGGGGCGCGGGCCAACCGGAGGTTCATGCACCGGGCCGTCCGCACGGTCGCCGAGGCGGGGATACGCCAGTTCCTGGACATCGGCACGGGCATCCCCACCGAGCCCAACCTGCACCAGGTGGCGCAGGGCGTGGCACCTCAGGCCAGGGTGGTGTACGCGGACAACGACCCGATCGTGCTGCGGCACGCCCAGGCGCTGCTGCACGGCTCCGCCGAGGGCAGCACGGACTACGTGCACGCGGACGCGCGGGACGTCGGATCGCTGCTGGCGCGGGCTGAGGAGTCCCTGGACTTCACGCGGCCGGTCGCACTGTCGCTGGTCGCGCTGACCCACTACCTGGGCGACGAGGCCGACGGCGATGACGTCTACGGGATGGTGCGGAAGTACGTCGCGGCGCTGGCCCCGGGCAGCTGTCTGATCCTGTCGCAGGTCACCCCCGATCTGAATCCGGAGGCCGTCGCGAAGGCGGCCGGCGCCTTCCGGGCCGGTGGCACGCCCTTCCACCCCCGGTCGATCACCGAGTTCCAGCGCTTCTTCGAGGGCCTGGAGCTGCTCGGCCCGGGTGTGATCCCGGTGACCGGGTGGCGCCCGGAGGCCGAGGACGTGGCGGTGCAGGCGGAGGGCGTCGTGCCGGTGTACGCGGGAGTCGCCCGCAAGCCCTGACCCGTACGGCTGCCGTGAACAGGTGCGTTCCCCCCGCTTGCGCCTAGCGTCGTAGGCCAGGGCGAGCAAGGGAGCGACGCACGTGGCCGACACGCGGATACCTCCGCATTCCCCTGGAGTACCTGGTCGAGCTGTTCACCGCGGGCGGCATCGCGCCGGTGCGGGCCGGCCCGGAGAAGCTCGCCGCGATGCGCGCCCGCATGCGCGCGGTCAGCCTCGGCGAGGAAGCCGACGTGGCGGTCACGGCCGCCGTCGGCTGGAGGAGACGGCCCTGTCGGTCGACGTGAAGGAGACCTGATGCCCTCGGACGCCGTGCTGTACCAGGCGGCAGCACTCTGCCTGACCTATCCCGACAAGGACTTCCGGGCCCGGCTGCCGCTGCTGCGCGAAGCGGCCCCGCAGCTGCGGGAGTTCGTGGACCACGCGGCCGTCACACCGCCCCAGGAACTGGCCGAGCACTACGTCCAGGTCTTCGGCTTCAAGAACCGCCACAGCCTCTGTCTGAGCTGGTGGCGGGACGGGGACACCCAGCGGCGCGGCATGTCGCCGGCCCGCTTCAAGGAGGTCTACCACGCCGCCGGCCTGGAGTTCAGCGGCGAGGAGCGGCCCGACTTCCTGCCCGCGGTGCTGGAGTTCGCGGCGCGCACCGGCGACACGGACCTGCTCACGGAGCACCGCGCCGGCCTGGATCAACTCCGGTGCCGGCTCACCGATTTCGGCACTCCGTACGCGTCTGTCCTGGATGCCGTGTGCGCCGTCCTCCCCCTCGGCCGCACAGAGGCGCCCTAAGCGGCGCCGCCCTTGGTGTCGCGGTCGTCCTCGTCGACGATCTCGGCGTCGACCACGCCGTCCTGCTCCGGCGGTGCGGTGTGCTGTTCGGTGCCGGTGTCGGTGTCGGTGTCGGTGTCGGTGTCGGTGGGGGGCCGGTCGGCCTGGGCGTACATGGCCTGGCCCATCTTCTGGCTGACGGTGGCGAGTTTCTCGACGCCGGTGCGCAACTCGCCCGTCTCCGCGTTCCGTTCCAGCAGGCCCTTCAGTTCCGTGACGGCTTCCTGGACCTCCGTCCTGGTGTCCGCGGGGATGCGCTCCTCGTTGTCCCGTATGAACTTCTCGGTCTGGTAGACGAGTTGCTCGGCCTGGTTGCGGGTCTCGGCGGCCTCGCGGCGGCCGCGGTCCTCCTCGGCGTACTGCTCGGCCTCCCGCATCATGCGGTCGATGTCGTCCTTGGGGAGGGCGGAACCGCCGGTCACCGTCATCTTCTGTTCCCGGCCCGTCGCCAGGTCCTTGGCCGACACGTGCATGATGCCGTTGGCGTCGATGTCGAAGGCGACCTCGATCTGTGGGATCCCGCGCGGGGCGGGCGGCAGCCCGGTCAGGTCGAAGACACCCAGCTTCTTGTTGTACGCGGCGATCTCCCGCTCGCCCTGGTAGACCTGGATGCCCACCGAGGGCTGGTTGTCGGTGGCCGTCGTGAAGATCTCCGAACGCCGGGTCGGGATCGTCGTGTTGCGCTCGATCAGCTTCGTCATGATGCCGCCCTTGGTCTCGATGCCCAGGGACAGCGGTGATACGTCGAGCAGCAGGACGTCCTTGACGTCGCCGCGGATGACACCGGCCTGCAGGGCCGCGCCGACGGCCACGACCTCGTCGGGGTTGACGCCCTTGTGCGGGTCCTTGCCGGTGAGGTCCTTGACCAGGTCGGTGACCGCGGGCATCCGGGTGGAGCCGCCGACGAGGATGACGTGGTCGACCGCGGACAGTTTGATGCCGGCGTCCTTGACCGCCTGGTGGAAGGGGGTCTTGCAGCGGTCGAGGAGGTCCGCGGTGAGCTCCTGGAACTGGGCGCGGGTCATCTTCTCGTCGAGGTGCAGCGGGCCCTCGGCGGAGGCCGTGATGTAGGGCAGGTTGATCGTCGTCTCGGACGAGCTGGACAGTTCGATCTTCGCCTTCTCGGCGCCCTCCCGCAGCCGTTGCAGCGCCATCTTGTCCTTGCCGAGGTCGATGCCGTACTGGCCCCTGAACTTCTTGACCAGGTGCTCGACGATCCGCTGGTCCCAGTCGTCGCCGCCGAGGTGGGTGTCGCCGTTGGTGGCCTTCACCTCGATGACGCCGTCCCCGATCTCCAGCAGTGACACGTCGAAGGTGCCGCCGCCGAGGTCGAAGACCAGCACGGTCTGCTCCTCGCCCCGGTCCAGGCCGTAGGCGAGGGCGGCGGCCGTGGGCTCGTTGATGATCCGCAGGACCTTCAGTCCCGCGATCTCCCCGGCCTCCTTGGTGGCCTGCCGCTGCGAGTCGTCGAAGTACGCCGGAACGGTGATCACCGCGTCCGTGACGTCCTCGCCGAGGTAGGACTCCGCGTCGCGCTTCAGCTTCTGCAGGACCCGCGCGGACAGCTCCTGCGCCCGGTAGCGCGTACCGTCCACGGAGCCCTCGTCGGGGAAGCGCCACTGCGCGTCGCCCATGTGCCGCTTCACCGAGCGCGCGGTCCGCTCGACGTTCGTCACGGCCTGCCGCTTGGCGACCTCGCCGACCAGCACCTCCCCGTTCTTGGCGAAGGCCACGACGGACGGTGTGGTCCGGGCTCCCTCCGCGTTGGCGACGACCGTGGGTTCGCCGCCTTCCAGGACGGCCACCACCGAGTTCGTGGTCCCGAGATCGATCCCGACCGCACGTGCCATCTCCGTCCCCTTCCGCCAGGGCGCTTCCAGACTCCAGCACAAAACTTGAGTGGGCTGTTGTCAATGCCGCGTACCCCACGTACGCCGGGTACCCCGGAAACGACGGTGCCGCGCCCCCGGACCGGCGGGGCGCGGCATCGAAGGCCGTACAGGCCCTACGGGTGTCAGGCGAGCTTGGCCGACAGGGTGATCGTCGTGCCGGTCAGGGCCTGGCTGACCGGGCAGTTCTTCTTGGCGTCCTCGGCGGCGGCGACGAAGGCGTCGTTGTCGATGCCGGGGACCGTGCCCTCGACGGTGAGGTGGATGCCGGTGATGCCCTCACCCGGCTGGAAGTTCACGTCCGCCGAGGTGACGAGCTTGGTGGGCGGGGTGCCGGCGCCGTTCAGGGCGTGCGACAGCGCCATGGAGAAGCAGCTGGAGTGCGCGGCGGCGATCAGCTCCTCGGGGCTGGTCTTGCCGTTGGCGTCCTGGGAGCGCGAGGCCCACGTGACCGGCTGTGCCTCGATGGCACCGGAGGAGTCGAAATTGACGACACCGCTGCCCTCGATCAGGCTGCCTTCCCAGACGGTGTGTGCGGAGCGCGTGGTTGCCACGGTGAGTCCTTCCGAATTCCGATTGTTCCTTGCGACGCCATCCGATCACATTCCTGCCTACTGCACCCGAAACACGGGCCCACGCGCGGTGAACGGCAGGCGTGCGCCCTGCGGGATCAGATACGCGTGCTCGCGCCGCATCCGCAGCACGTCGCACCAGCCGTCCGTGATGACGAGGACGGGGGCGCCCGGCGGGAAGTCGTCCGCGCGGTGCAGCAGGTCGATGCCGGGCTGCAGGGCCGTGCCCCCGCGGCCGTGGACCCGGACCCGGCCGGCGATCTCGGTGACCGGCACATAGCCCGCGTCATGCGGGGCCGCGTCGCAGAAGACGACGCGGGCGGCCGGTACGTCGCGGGCGCCTGCGTAGGAGGCGATGGCGCCGAGGGCCTTGCCCAGCAGCGTGCGCTCCATCGAGCCCGAGGTGTCGAGGACCACGCCGAAGGTGCAGCGGGCGATCTCCTCGGGCGGGAAGTAGCGGCCCGCGCGCGGGATGTCCGGGGTGGAGGACTGGCGCCGGGAGGGGCGCGCGTACGACCGTACGGGCTGCGGGCTGGGCACGAACTCGTCGAACCAGCGGGCCAGTTGGGCGTCCCAGGGCAGCGGCGGGTGGCTGAGCGCGCGGATCTCCTCGACCAGGCCGCCCGGCAGGAGGCCGCGCTCCTGCTGCTGGTGCAGGTCCAGGCCCTGGTGGAGGCCGCGGCGGTAGAACTCGTCGAGGTCGACGTAGTCGCCGGGCGGGCCCAGCGGGGCGCCCAGGACGTCGCCGAGGCCCTTGCCGCGCAGGGTGGCGAGGCGGCGCATCCGGCGCAGGTCGCCGGCGAGGCGGTCGTAGACCTCCTCGGAGGAGAGACCGGCGAGGGCGGGGTCGTACAGCAGGCCGTCCGGCATGGTGCCGACCTGCATCTCGCACAGCCAGCCGTTGATGACGTAGTCGCAGGCGATGTTGAACAGGTAGGGGTCGCGGGTGCCGCAGCGGTCGCCGTGGCGCAGGGCGGCGTGCAGCATCTCGTGGGCGAGGATGAACCGCCATTCCTCGCCGTCGAACCGGCGCAGGGGGTTGATGTAGATCTCGCCGGACTCCGGGTTCACCGCGGCGACGGAGATGCCGTGGGCGCGGGTGAGTTCGGCGTCGGCGACGAGGGTGATGCCGGCCGCGATGCCGCCGAGCAGCGGGTAGGAGGAGATGAACCAGCTCAGGGCCTGCTGCCAGGGGCGCTGTGGGGCCACTTCGCCGGTGAGGGAGTCGCGGCGGCCGCCCGCCATGTCCATCGCCGCCGACACGGTCCGGGTCAGGGCGGTGGCGAACGCCAGTTGGTGGTCCGGGGGCTGCATCCAGCCCGCCCACGGCAGGAGCAGCAGGTCGGGCTCGTCGCCCGCCGTTCCGCAGCGCTCGTACGCGGGCGGGATCCCGTCCCGCCGCCAGCGCGCGGCGAGTTGCTCCTCGTCGCCGTCAGGATAGGACGCGGGGAGTTCCTCGGGGGTGGTGCCGATGGTGAAGTTCAGCAGGAAGCGGTTGACGACGACGCAGCGCGCGGCGAGGTCGTACCGGTCGGGCTGTTCGCGCGGCTGCGGGCCCTTCACCGCCGGGACGTGTCCGAAGCCGAGGTGCAGCACGGCGTGCGCGAGGGCCCAGGCCCAGGCGGCGGGTTCGGCCAGGCGTCTCGGGTGGACGTGCAGGTCGCCGTTGGAGTCGACGACCACGAGGTGGTCGCGGGGCGCGCACCGGCACTCCTCCTGCCTGCAGACGGCGAAGTCGACGGCCGCCAGCGCCGGGTTGGCCTTCACCAGGCGCATCCCCTCGGCGAAGGCCTCGGCCGCGAGGTCCCGCTTCTTCTGCCCCTTGCCGCGGGTCCTGCTCACCGGCGCGCCTCCACCAGCCGGGGCATGTCCCGGGCGGCCTCGATGAGGAACCACGCCGGCAGGACGGGGTTGCCGTCGGCGTCGGAGGCGATGACGGTCTGGGCGACCTCG
The DNA here is from genome assembly GCF_036013935.1 of Streptomyces sp. NBC_00461. Taxonomy (NCBI): domain Bacteria; kingdom Bacillati; phylum Actinomycetota; class Actinomycetes; order Kitasatosporales; family Streptomycetaceae; genus Streptomyces; species Streptomyces sp. NBC_00461. The sequence goes on along the minus strand of NZ_CP107902.1, from coordinate 8,073,060 downwards.
ACGGAGATCTCCGCGAGCTGCACGAGCAGCGACTTGGCGCGGTACGCGGTCTGCCGGCCGTTCGCCGACATGTGCTCCTTGCTGACCGGCAGCTCCTTGATCAGGCGGCCGCGGAAGGAGTCGGCGAGGTAGTAGAGCAGGTCGCGGTCCGCGAGGCTGTTCGGCCAGCGGGCGTCGCCCTTGATGATCGCCTCGATGCCGAACTGGCTGCGCACGATCTTGACGTAGCCGCAGAACGCGGTGGCGTGCCGGGGTGTCAGCGTGCCGTGCGCGAGGACCTTCAGGGTCTCCTCGCCGAGCCCCTGGCCGAAGGAGTGCAGCGCGTCGGAGAGCATGTGCCAGGAGCGGGGTGTGGAGAAGGGTTCCTCGGTCTTCGGCGGCTTGGACCACAGGTGGTCGGGCCGGTCGGTGAGGTGGTCGAGGATCCAGGGGTGGATGGCGTTGTTCGCGGCCCAGGTCAGCCAGTCCTTGGCGGACGCCTCCAGGTGGACGTGGGTGAGGCGGTTGACGAGAGCGGAGGCGATGGGCCGGGCGAGCGCGTTGTCCGTCGACCGGTTTCCGGCGCCGATGACGATCGAGCCCTTCGGCAGTTCGTAGCTGCCGATACGGCGGTCGAGGATCAGGGAGTAGAACGCCTTCTGCACATCCGGTGTGGCGGCGTTCAGCTCGTCCAGGAACAGGCAGTACGGCTCGTCGCGGGCGATGGCCTCCGGCGGGCAGAACACCGAGCGCCCGTTCCGGATCTGGGGCACTCCGATGAGGTCCTCGGGCGCGAGCTGGGTACCGAGCAGGCTCACACACGTAAGCCCCAAAGACTCGGCGAAGTCCCTGACGAGGGAGGACTTTCCGATGCCTGGGGCACCCCAGAGGAAGACCGGCCGCACGGTGGCCAGGCCCAGCAGCAGTTCGGGGACACGGGCGGGAGTGACGCTGACGGCAGCCTGCAACGCAGGGGCTCCTTGGGGGTGTTCGAGGGGTTTGCGACTCGAACAGTGTGTGCCCCCGGCCTGTCGGGCGCAGCCGATTTTCAGGCGGCCCGTTCCTCCGGCTCCGCGTCCAGGGGTATCTGGGGGCCGTCCGTCTCCCGCAGCCAGCGCCGCAGCACGCGGTGGATCGCCTCCGCGCCGACGAGTTCCCGCCCGTCCTCGACCGGCTCGGAGAAGGCGGTCGGGGAGAGCAGGAAGGGTCTGCCCTGCGGGCCGCCGAGCCCGCCGTGCGAGCCGATCTGCTCCTCGAAGGCGAGGACCTCGCCGTCGGCCGGGTCATGGAAGGAGTTGACCATGATGTCGGCAGTGTGAGGGAAGGAGTGCGTGCGGCGGACGGTGTCGGCGGCACCGGGCCCGAAGGCGGCCAGCGGGCCCGGGTCCTCGTCGAGCCGGTCCAGCGGGATCTCGGCGCCGTACGCGCCGAGCACGACCCCGCCGTGCTCCTCGCTGCGCACCAGCAGGAAGCCGATGCCGGGATGGTTGGCGAGCGTCGTCAGCAGCGCCGGGTGCCGGGCGTCGATCTCCTCCTTGCTCATCCGGTGCGGCACGTCCGGGAAGGAGACCAGGCCGAGGTTGCCGGAGGCCAGCACGATCGGCTCCGAGCGGCGGGAAGGGCGGTACTGGTCGTCGCCCTCCTCCACGGGCCGGCGCAGCGCCGCACGCACGGCCGCGCGGGCCTCGGCGCCGCTGTGGGTGCGCCGCGCCCTGCGCGGTACGGGCAGCCCGCAGCCGGCCCGCACCAGGTCGCCGAGGCCCAGGCCGTAGCGGGCGCGGAAGGTCTCGCCGGGGCTCTGTCCGTGGTCGGACAGGACGACGATGCGGTACGGCCGCGGGGCGTGCTCGGCGACGTTCGCGATCAGCGCCAGCGAGCGGTCGAGGCGCTCCAGGACCTTCTCGGCGTCCCGGCTCGTCGGCCCGGAGTGGTGCGCCACTTCGTCGTACGCCACCAGGTCGGCGTAGACGGCGGTGCGCCCGGCGAGCATGTCGCCCATGACAGCGGTGACGACGACGTCCCGCTCGACGACCGTGGCGAAGGCGCGGACCAGGGGATAGAGGCCGCCGCGTGCGACGCGCGGGCGCTGCTTCCTGGCGCGGGCCCGGATGGACTGGCCTGTCTCGCGGCCGACCTCGGCGACGAAGGACATGGCGGTGCGCACCGCGTTGGCCGGGTCGGCGAAGTACGCGAAGTAGCCCGCACGGGACCGGTTCTCCCGGCCGCGTCGGCGGGTGGCGATGGAGAGCACCAGGGCCTGCTCATCGGCGCCGCCGCTGAAGAGGTTGCCGCGGCTGGCGCCGTCGGCGGTGAGGAGGCCGCCGTCACCGGTGCGCTCGACAGCACGGCGCTGGAGTTCGGCGGCGCTGGTCGGCCGGTTGCAGACCATCACCTCGCGGCTGTCCTTCTCGTACCAGCGGAACGCCGGGACGTCGTGGTTGCTGCCGTGCAGGATGCCGAGTTGGCTGGCGCCGGTCTGGCTGGACCAGTCGGTGCGCCAGCCGGTGAGCCGGTGGCTGCCCTCCAGCCACCCGGCGACGGTGGGCATCAGGCCCTTTGCGACGGCTGCCACGAGTACGTCGTGGCCGACGCCGTCGAGTTGCAGGAACACCGTGCCCGGGGTGGACGGGCCCGCCGGCCCCCTTCTGCGGCGGCGGTCGGCGAGGCGGTAGAGGCGGCGCCGGTAGGCGTCGTCGTCGCGCACGGCCAGGGCGGCGCCGGTCGCGGAGGCCACGGCGGACATCACGGCGGCCACGACGACGGCCGTCTCGGGGGCCGCCTCGGCATTGCCGGACGGATTGAGCCGCAGGGCGACCAGCAGCAGCGATCCGTTCAGGACGAAGACGAGAAGTCCCAGTACGAGCGCGGGCACGAGCAGCAGCAGTCGTACGAGCAGTGGCCAGGCGAGGGCGGACAGCACACCGAAGGCGCCGGCGCCGACGGCGGCGGTGACGGCGATGTGGGTGGCGCTCTCGCCGTCGGGGGACTGGAGACGGAAGTCCGGCAGGATCCCGGCGAGGACGAGCATGGTGACCGTGGACACCGCCCACACCGTGACGCTCCGCCCCACCTGACTGGCGACCCGCCGCCAACGCACGCCACGCACGCCCAGCCCACCTCACGTCCTGGCCCGTCGTCGGTGCGGGCTTCCTCTCAGACTGTCACAAGGGTCGGACAACACGGTCCTTGACCGGGGCGGGGCTGTTTCAGCGGCCGTCGTATCCGGCTGTCGGCATCGACAGGCGCCGGTGCACCCGTGCCTTCATCTGTGCGTCGTAGCGGGGCTCGGCGGAGCCCACCGTCTCCACCCGCACCCCGCGCCGGGCGCACTCCTCGGCGAACTCCTCGACCGACGACAGCGCGCTCTCCAGCACCCTGCGGCTGGGCGCCACGAACAGGTCGATCCCCGGCCGGACGCCGTCCCACAGCACGCAGTGGTCGGCCCGCAGCCCACGTACCAGGAGCTCCCGGCTGACCATGTAGCCCCGCTCGGCGGCCCAGCGCGCGCACATCGCGTGCTGGCTGCGGGAGTCCACCAGGAAGGGATCGGCTTCCAGTTCCTCCAGCGGCGTCAGACTCGCGATCGCCGTGACACGCACCGCTCCCATGGCGTCCCCCTCACCTCTGGGTTTCGGCGCCGACCCTACTCCTGCCCGTAGGCTTCGGGGGAGTCGCGCGAAGGAGGCAAAGAGGTGCCGGTGGAGATCACCTGGTGGGGTCATGCGACCTGCACGGTCGCGGATTCGGACATACGCCTGCTCACCGACCCTCTGTTCGCCCAGCGCCTCGCCCATCTCCGCCGCCGTCGCGGGGCGCTGCCGCCGCCCGGAGCGTGGCGCGCGGACGTGGCGCTTGTGTCCCATCTGCACGCCGACCACCTGCACGTTCCCTCTCTGGAGCGGCTCGCCGAGGGCACGCGCCTGCTGGTGCCCCGGGGCGCACCCCGGGCGGTGCCGGGGCTGCGCCGGCTCACTCATCTCAGGGTGAGCGAAGTGGCGCCCGGGGACCGGGTGACGGTCGGCGAGGTGGTCGTACGGGTCGTTCCCGCGCGGCACGACGGGCGGCGGCTGCCGCTGGGACCGCATCGCTCCCCCGCCCTCGGCTACGTCATCGAGGGCCAGGCGCGGACGTACTTCGCCGGGGACACCGGGTTGTTCGACGACATGGCAGGCGAGGTCGGGCCGGTCGACGTGGCGCTGCTGCCGGTGGGCGGCTGGGGACCGTATCTCGGCGAGGGGCATCTGGACGCGGGACGGGCGGCCCAGGCGCTGGCCCGGCTGGCTCCGCGCATTGCGGTGCCGGTGCACTACGGCACGTACTGGCCGATCGGGATGGACGCCGTGCGCCCGCACGAATTCCACGCGCCCGGCGACGAGTTCGTGCGCCTCGCGGCCGAGTACGCGCCCGAGGTCGCGGTGCACCGGCTCGGGCACGGGGAGAGCGTGCGGCTGGAGGTCGCGAGGTGACGTGGCTGGCCGCCACGGCGACGGTCGTGCCGCCGGAGTCCACCCAGCAGGCGCTCGGTTATCCGTCGCTGTTCCTGCTGGTGCTGTTCGGGGCGCTCGTGCCGGTGATTCCGACGGGGGCGCTGGTGAGTTCGGCGGCAGTGGTGGCGTTTCATCAGACGGCACCGTTCTCGCTGGCGCTGGTGTTCGTGACGGCGTCGTTGGCCGCGTTCCTCGGGGATGCGGCGCTGTACTGGCTCGGGCGGCGCGGGATGGGGTCGAAGAACGGGTCGCGGTGGCTGGAGGCGATCCGGGCGCGGGCGCCGGAGGAGCGGCTGTCGCAGGCTCAGGGGAAATTGGCCGAACACGGGATTGCGGTACTGGTGTTGTCCCGGCTGGTGCCGGCTGGGCGTATCCCGGTGATGCTGGCTTGCCTTATGGCCGACTGGCCGTTGCGGCGGTTCGCTCGGGGCAACCTGCCGGCGTGCCTGGCATGGGCCGTGACGTACCAACTGATCGGGATTCTGGGTGGTTCCCTGTTCCCGGAGCCTTGGGAGGGCGTGGCGGCTGCGGTTGCGCTGACCGTGGTCATCAGCGTGGTGCCGAGTGTGTGGAAACGGGTTCGATCTGCCGAGTGACGGTGCGTTGCGGGGCGCGGGTCTGTTGTGGTTGATCGCGTTCACGCGGCGGAGCCGCATATCGACACAGCCCCGCGCCCCTTGGGGCGCGTCCCCTGATCGTCAGCTAGTCAAGAACCCGGGATCCTCCTACCGGCAGGTCCCACAGGTCCTCTCGGTCCAGGCCCGCCTTCTCCCAGGCCGCACGCACGCGTGTGAGCGGTTCCAGGACCGGCTCGGCGGACAGGACGAACGTCGCCCAGTGCATGGGCGCCACCCTTCTCGCACCGAGGTCCTGGGCCGCCCGTACCGCCTCCTCCGGGTCGCAGTGGACGTCGCTGAGCCACCAGCGTGGGTCGTAGGCGCCGATCGGGAGGAGGGCGAGGTCGATGCCCGGGTAGCGCTCGCCGATGCGGGCGAACCAGTGGCCGTACCCCGTGTCGCCCGCGAAGTGGACGCGCCGACCGTCGGAGTCGGTGAGGACCCAACCGCCCCACAGGGTGCGGCAGGTGTCGGTGAGGGTGCGCTTGGACCAGTGGTGGGCGGGGACGAAGTCGAAGCGGACGCCGTTCAGTTCGGCCGCCTCCCACCAGTCCAGTTCCGTGATGGTGGTGAAGCGGCGGCGGCGGAACCAGCCGCCCAGTCCCGCCGGCACGAACACCGGGGTGTCGCGCGGGAGTCGGCGCAGTGTGGGGGCGTCCAGGTGGTCGTAGTGGTTGTGGCTGATGACGACGGCGTCGACGCGCGGCAGGGTGTTCCAGGGGATGCCGACCGGGGTGATGCGGGCGGGCGTGCCGAGGATGCGGCGGGACCAGACGGGATCGGTGAGGACGGTCAGTCCGCCGATCCGGACCACCCAACTGGCGTGTCCCGCCCAGGAGACGGCGACGGTACGGGCGTCGACGCGGGGCAGCGGCGCGGGTGCGAAGGGAAGCCTGGGGATGTCGGCGAGGCCCTCGCGCCCGGGGCGGACGGAGCCCTCGCGGGCGAAGCGGGCCATGGACTTGAGACTGGGCAGCGGGGCGGTCAGGCGGTCGTGGAAGGTTCGCGGCCACACCCGGGGCTCGCCCAGCGGGCGGGGTTCGGCGAGCGGCGGGAACGGGGGCGCGAACGGGGCTGCGCACGCCGGATCGCCGACCTCCCCGGCGGTCGTACGTGTCGTCGTACTCGTACGTGTCGTCGTACTCGTACTGATGCTGCTCGAAGTGATGCTGCTCGTGCTGGTGCCGCTCGAACTGGTCCTGCTCGTGGTGGTGGTCGACTCGGTCTGTTGCGTCATCGAGGAGGCTCCCATCGCTGAGCGTCGTCGCGGAGATCGTCGAAGACCGACTTCACATGACTCAACGCGCGTTGCACGTGTGGCAGTTCCAACGGCGCGGGTGAGCTGAGGCATTCCGCGCGTTCCTCGTCCGTACGGCCCAGCAGCGGGCCGGTGGACAGCCGTACGCGCAGCGCGCCGAGTTCGTCGCCGAAGCGGTGGCCGCCCGGCGCGGGCATGCCGAGCCGGGTGGTGAGGAAGTCCTCCAGTTCCTGCGCGTCGCCGACACCGTGTGCGGTGAGCGCTGGGCGGAGCGGGCCGAGGTCGGCGTACAGGTGGCGGCCCGCCTGCGGGGGCAGGGACAGGGCGCCCGCCGCGACGACGGCCGCGTGCACCGCGGCGGCCACGCGTGCGTGCAGGCGCACGGCGGCGGTCACCCGCGCGGTGACCGGCTCGGGCTCTCGCAGCGCGTGTGCGGCGGGGGCGGCGACCGGGCCGGCGACGTGGGCGCCGAGCGCGGTCAGCACGTCGAGCACGCGCGCGTGGAGGTCACGGCCCGCCTCGCCGGCCGGGAAACGGGCCACCGCGGCCGGCCAGGCCGTCGGCAGCAGCGCGCCCGCCAGATCGGTGACGACGGTGACCCGGTCGGGCAGCATCTCGGCGGGGCTGAGCAGCACGGTGTCGTGCGGATGGTGCAGGGTGTCGCGCCAGGTCTCGTCGCTGACCAGGTGCAGGCCCTCCCCGGCGGCGGCCTCGACGCACTCGTGCAGCACCTCGGGCGGGGCGACGGTGGCGGTGGGGTCGTCCGCGACCGACAGGACGAGCAGTCGCGGGTCCCCGCCCTCGGCGCGCACTCTGCGCACGGTCTCCAGGAGCGCGTAAGGATCCGGGACGCCACCGCACTCGGCCGGCGTCGCGACATGGAAGACGGGTCTTCCCAACAGGCGTGCGTACGGCGCCCACCAGGCCGCGCAGGGTCTCGGCACCAGGACGTCGCCGCCGAGCGCGGCGGTCAGCGCGAGCAGCAGCGAGTGTGCCCCGGGACCGGCGGCCACGAGGCCCGGCTCGGTGGCCAGACCGCGCCGCCGCCAGTAGCCGCCCGCGGCCTCGATCAGCTCCGGTCCGCCACCGATCGGCTCCCCCTCGGCGCGGGCGGCGGCCCCGGCGAGTACGTCGGCCAGTGCGGGCAGTACGGGCAGCCCGTCCTCGGGCAACGGCGGCCCGTACCGGACGGGGCCGTGGCCTTCCGGGTCCGTCCGCCGCATGCGTACCTCCGCGCAGTCGTGCCGTCGGGCTCTGGGTACCCAGGGTGCCGCCGGCCCATGGGCTTTCGCTGGAGTTGCGCCCGTCACACGACGGGTCAGCCGCGCAGGGCGGTGCCCCTGTGCCACAGCCGGTACGCGGCCGCGCCCATCGCGCCCGCGATCAGGATGCCGCCCATGACCAGGGCGGGCACGGAGTCGGTGAAGGTGCCGCCCTCGCCCGCCTCCACCCCGTGCTGGACCGGTGCGCTGCCGCAGGAGTCGCTGTTCGGCTCGGGGCAGGGCCGGCTCTCGCCACCGCCGACGACACCATCGCCGGCGGTCCCTCCACCACCTACGCCGCCATCGCCCACGAACCCGCCACCACCGCCTACGACGCCGCCACCGCCGACGCCACTGCCACCGCCTACGCCACTGCCGTCGACAGCACCGCCACCGCCGCCGCCTCCATCACCGTGGTTCCCCTGGAACGTGGCTCTCCACGGCTTGCCTTTTCCGCCGGGTGCGCCCGGGCAGGTGCCGTCGACGGCCCACGCGGAGTCCTGGGCCGCCTCTTCGGGGCCGTCGGCCGCGAAGTCCTCGGCCGAGGAGATACGGGCGGTGCCGCGGTAGGCGGGGCCTGCCGTCCCCTCGTCGTTGCCGGGGACGCGTTGCAGCTGGACGGTGCCCTCGTCGAAGGCCTCGGAGGTGGCGTCGATGGTGGCGGGCGCCTGGCCGCCGGTCGCTTCGCAGGAGACCGAGACGGTGACACTGCCCCCTGGGGAGACGGTGCTCGGACTGACCTCCGCGGCCGGGTCCGCAAGGGCGGCCGAGGCGGCGAAGCCGAGCGTGGCACTGGCCAGGGCCGCGACGGACAGGACACGGGCGGTGGAACGCATGGGGAAGGCTCCTTCGACGGGCGACTTCTCGGGAGCACGGTGATCGTGCCCCGTAGCCCATCACAGCCCGCGCGGTCGCGAGGCGCGCGCGGCCGAGCCCCATTCGCGCGACAGGCGCACCCGAGTGGGTGACACGGTTGGGACGCGGGCCGTCAGTTCATCAGCGCGGCCAGGTCTCGTTCCAGCCCCCTGCCCCGCCGCTCGACCACCGCCGACGCCACGTCGGACAGCTTGCGGTTGCTGACCTGCGAGATGCGGCGCAGCACCCCGAAGGCGTCGTCCGCGTCGCAGCCCAGCACATGCATGACGATGCCGCAGGCCTGGTCGATGAGGGGACGGGAGCGCAGGGCCGTACCGAGCTGGTCGAGTTCGGTGAGCGCGGCCCGGTAGGAACGGTCGCGGACGATACATGTCATGGCGAGGTCGCCGAGCGCCCGGACAGCTCCGTGCGGGGCGTCCTCCAGGGCGCCGGGCCGGAAGCTGTAGAGGCTGAGGGTCACCGCGAGGCCGGCCCGCCGGAAGGGCAGCGTGACGCTGGAGCGCACCCCCGAGTCGAGCGCCAGGGCACGGTAGTCCGGCCAGCGGTCCTCGCGCAGCAGGTCCGGGGACCGGGCGGGCTCCCCGTGTTCCAGGGCGGCCGGGATGGGTCCGTCCCCGGACTGGAGCTGTACGGCGACGAGCGGGGCGAGGTCGGGATGGCTGACGGCGGCGGGCCGTTCGCTGCCGCCCTCGGCCACCAGGCCGCTCGCTCCGCAGCAGTCGACGGTGCAGCGCACGGCCTCCTCGACCAGTTCCGACAGTCGCCGCCCCACAAGAGCGGGCTCGGCGGGCTCCGTACCCCAACGGCGGGCGTGCTGCCCGGTTTCCGGCATGGTGAACTCCTCCGCTCCCCGCCCGCCTTCCCCCTCGCCGGGACCGAAAACAGCGGCAGGGGACGGGAGTCGCGCTAGGTTCGACGCATGACGCAGACGGACGAATTCGGTGAAGAACTTGAAGATTTCGTGCGCCGCGTAGCGGAGTTGAAGGCCGCGAGATCCGTGTCCGGCCGGGATCTGCCCACGGTGCTGGATGCGGCGATCTTCGAACTCGACCATGTGGTAGGCCAGTTGGAGCCCTGGTACGAACAGCTGTCGGCGGCGGGCGCGGCCCGAAGCGGTGACTTTGCGGACCGGCAGGAGCGGCACCTGCTGCGCACCGTGTTCCAGCGCCTCCCACTCCCGGTGGCGCTGATCGACAAGGAGACGGTGGTGCGGCGGGTGAACGGCGCCGCGAGTGCCTTCACCGGCGTGCGCGCCGGCCATGCGACGGGCCGGCCGCTGACCGGGTTCCTCACCCACGCCGACCGGGCGGCGTTCCGCTCCCAGGCCGCGGCGGTGGCCCGCGGCGAGGGCGACCGCAGCCTCACCGTCCGCCTCCAGCAGCAGCCCACCGTCCCGGTGCACGCCACACTGGCAGCCGTGCACCCGAGCGGCGAGCCGGGCACGACGGTTGTGGTCGTGCTCCAGCCCGGCGGGCTCGGCACGCCCGCCACACCGCCGGATCCGCCGACGGGACAGATCCCCGACCTCGCCGAGGCCACCCGGCACGCGTCCGTGCTGGACCTGCTGGACGCGGTGACCACGGCCCTGCTGACCGCGGACCGGGAGGCCGCCCTTCAGGCGGCGGCGCGAGTGCTGCACGAGGGGTTCGCCGACTGGGTGATCGCCGACGCCGGCCCGGGCGGCCTGTCGCGTACGGCTGTGCTGGCCCCGCCGGACGAGGACGCGGCGGCGCTGGAAGCGCAGGATCCGGCCACCTGCCCGCTTGTCGTCGAGACGGCCCGGACCGGGTCCCCGGCGCTGCAGATACGTCCGCCGGACCCGGACGCCTTCGGCCGGACCGCCACGGGCTCCCCCGTCCTCGTACAGGCGAACGTCACGTCACTGCTGTGCGTGCCGCTGAAGGCCGAAGGCTCCCTGCGCGGGGTGCTCACCCTGTTCCGTTGCGGGCCCCGCCCGGCGTTCTCGATGGCGGAGGCGCAGGCGATGGACATGGTGTCCCGCCATCTGGCGCTGGCTATGCGGCCTCGCGCATGATCTGGTCCCGCATCCGGGCGCAGCACCGGCTGATCAGCCGCGACACGTGCATCTGGGAGATCCCGAGCTCGTCGGCGATGCGGCTCTGCGTCATGCCGCCGAAGAACCGCATGTACAGGATGGTCCGCTCGCGTTCGGGCAGCGCGGCCAGCCGGGGCTTGACCGACTCGCGGTCCACGACAGTGTCCAGCGCGGGGTCCGCGGAGCCGAGGGCGTCGCTCAGGGAGTAGCCGTCCGCGCTGCCGGGCAGTTCGGCGTCGAGCGAGAGCGCGGTGAAGCTCTCCAGCGCCTCCAGGCCGGCCCGGACGTCCTCCTCGGTCAGGTTCGCGTGCTCGGCGATCTCCGCGGTGGTGGGCCCGCGGCCCGAAATGGTCTGGGAGAGGTCCTGTGTGGCGAACCGGACGCGGTTGCGCAGGTCCTGGACCCGGCGCGGTACGTGCAGGGTCCACATGTGGTCGCGGAAGTGCCGCTTGATCTCGCCGGTGATGGTGGGTACGGCGTAACTCTCGAAGGCGTTGCCGAGTGCGGGGTCGTAACGGTCGACGGCCTTGACCAGGCCGAGGGCCGCGACCTGCCGCAGGTCGTCGATGCTCTCGCCGCGGTTGCGGAACCGTCCCGCGATCCGGTCGGCCATCGGCAGCCAGGCCTCGACGACCTGCTCGCGCAGGGTGTCGCGCTGCTGGCCGGCGGGCAGCGTGGCGAGTTTGCGGAAGGACTCGGCGGTGTCGGGGGCGTCGTCGTGCGGGTGGTGCTTCACGCTCACTTTGGTGGGCATGGTGCGTCGCAACTCCCTTGATTGTGCTCTGGGTTGGACGGTCACCGTGGGAGCGCGGCCGTGCTTTCGGGACAGGCTCGGCCGGGGCGGCTCGGGGCTACTCCCACGGACGTGCCTCCTGTCCGAAGCACTCGGACTGCGCCTGCCCCCGCGCCCCGGGCACAAACACCGGCGAAGGTTTCCGAGCCGAAGCCGGAGTGGAACAGCCCTGGTGCCTCGGCAGGCAACGTTTGCCCGCAAAGAAGCGGCGTCCGGTGCGTGCCCTGGGGGTCCGTCCCCCCGGCCGGAGACTGGGGGAGTGCCGGGTGCGAGTGCCGGGTGCGGGCCCTCGTGCTGGACGTACTTGGGTCTGTGCCCGGTGCGGCGAGGGGGCACCTCCCACGCCCGTGAGGCAGTGGGGAGCGTGCCGGGCGTCGTGACGGGGCGAACGTTGCCTGCCGGGGCACTAGGTTCCTTGCGGACCGGCCAGGGCGTCCTCGCTCTTGGCGGTCTTCTCCTTGGGCAGCAGCAGTTCCTCATAGCGGCCGAGCGCCAGCACCACGCCGAGCATGAGGAGGGGGATGAGCACAGCGAGGAACATCATGGCCGTTCCCTCCCGGGGAATGGGGTGGGGGGCTCTCATCGGGTCTCCCCCGTTTCCCTGTGCAAACCCGTGTCGGGTTCCGTTCTTCGGGTACGCGGTGGCCCACCCCCGAAGATCTGGAGGGAGTCATGCAGCGAGGCAGTGACCGGATGAGCGCCCACCGCGACGAGGAGATGAAGCACGAACTGCAAGGTCTGCTCCGGTCCGGGCATCCCACGCGGACCGAGGAGTGGCACGACCCGGAACCCACCGCCGACGACGACCCCGAAATCGCGGGCGGCCCCATCGCACCCGGGCGCTCCCGGGCCTCCCTTTCGGCGGTCCGTACGGAGCTGACCCGGTACCTGAGCCGTCACGCGTTCCCCGCGGGCCCGCGCGAGCTGGCCCGCACACTGCGCCGGGCCTACGCCCCCGACGCCCTCATCGAGCCGGTGGAGCACCTGCCGCGCGCGACGCGCTTCACCACCGTCCAGCAACTGGCGGAGGCACTCGTCGAAGCCGGGCAGAAGCGGCCGGCGTAGACCGGGTGCGCTCGGCACGGGCCACGAAGGATCGGCGGCAACCGCATCACCGGCCCGCCGGTCCGGACCGCCGAATCCCGACGCGCCTTCCGGCGGGACGAGGTGCGCGGGACGAGGTACCCACCGCCCAGAGGACCGGCCCGCATGAGCCTTCGGCTCAGGGGTACTGCGGGCTGCGTACTGCGGGCTTGCGTCATGCCGAGGCCGGCCACGGCGCCCCCATCGGCCGGGGAACGGAGGAATGACCCACAGTGAAGGCTGATTTCGTCAGGGAGGTCATGACGCCGGGCGTGGTCGCCGTCCGCCCGGACGCGTCACTCGTCGAGGCGGCGCAACTGATGCGGGTGCAGGACATCGGCGATGTCCTGGTGGCCGACGGACAGGAGGTCGTCGGCGTGCTCACCGATCGCGACATCACGGTGCGGGCGGTTGCGGAAGGCCTCGATCCGCTGACGGTGAGCGCACAGTCCGTGTGCACTCCGGATCCGGTGCTGCTCGCCCCGGACGACCCGGTCGCGGCCGCCGTGGCACTCATGCGCACACACGCCGTACGCCGGCTGCCGGTAGTGGAGGACGGGCTGCCGGTCGGGATGGTGACCCTCGGCGATCTCGCCGAGGTGCAGGACCCGGACTCGACGCTCGCCGAGATCAGCCGGGCCGTGCCGGACGGCCGGGGCCCCGTATGAGCCGGGACCAGCCAGCGGGGATCAGCACCGGCGGGGGCACCGTCAACGTCGGTGAGGCGACGACCCGCTATCTCCTGTACGGGCTGTTACCCAGCCGGTTCGTGCCCGGTCTCGCCGACTGGGCGATGCACCGGCGCAGCCGCATCGAGGACACCGCGGGCACCAAGGAGTCCCTGATCCACGCTCTGATGATGACCGAGGTCGGCATCCCCATCGCGCTGATCCTGCGCTACGAGGTCAACCCCCTTCTGCTTTCCGTGCAGTTGGGCGGCGCCGCGGTGCACGAGGCGACCGCGAGGTCACACCACTGGAGCAGCACGTCCACAGCTTCCTGGAGTCGCTGCCGTTCGGTGCGCTGTCCGCGCTGATGTGTCTGCACGCCGACCAGGTCAAGGCCCTGCTGTGCGGTGGCGGCGGCCACCCCGACGCCTGGCGTCCGGTGCCGCGGCGGCGGCCGCTGTCGCGCGGCTGTCTCGCGGGCATCGCCGTCGCGATCGGCACCTGTGTCGCGCTGCCGTACGGCGAGGAACTGTTGCGCTGTGTACGCGCGGCGCGGCGCGAGAGGAAACGCGCCACTGGTGACGAAGTCAACTGGCGTGCTACGAAAGGACGTTGAACCACATGCGTATCGCATTCCTGACCGCACCCGAAGGCGTCGAACAGATCGAGCTCACCGATCCGTGGCAGGCGGCGAAGGACGCGGGCCACGAGCCCGTGCTGGTGTCGACCGAAGCCGGTGAGATCCAGGCCTTCGACCATCTCGACAAGGCGGACACCTTCCCCGTCGACGAGGTCGTGGGTGAGACCTCGGCCGGTTCCTTCGGCGGGCTGGTCCTGCCGGGCGGCGTGGCCAACCCCGACGCCCTGCGCATGGACGAGAAGGCCGTGGCGTTCGTGAAGGACTTCTTCGAGCAGGGCCTGCCGGTCGCCGCGATCTGCCACGCCCCGTGGACGCTGGTCGAGGCCGATGTCGTACGCGGCCGGGTGCTCACCTCCTGGCCGAGCCTGCGGACGGACATCCGCAACGCGGGCGGCACCTGGGTCGACGAGCAGGTCAAGATCTGCGACCACGGCGCCGGCAAGCTGGTCACCAGCCGCAAGCCGGACGATCTGAAGGCGTTCTGCGACGCGTTCCTGCACGTGTTCTCCGCGGAGGCCGGCCGATGACCTCCCCCGCCGACCGCACGCAGGAACAGCGCGAGTCCTTCCACGCCGACGACCCGCCGGCCGCCGGCGAACGCGGGCCCGACCCGGACCGGCCGCCGGCTCGTCGCTGAACGGGTGCCGTCGGACACGGCGGGTCAGCCGCGGGGAGTCGCCGACTCCCCGCACTGGCGGTCCCGGGCGCCTTCGCGGGTACGGCCCGCCGCCACCATGCGCCGCGGGTTGCGGCGCAGATACTCGCCCTCCAGCTGGGCCATACGATCGTTGTGGGCCCGCAGCGCGTCGGTGGAGGCGTAGAGCAGCGTGTCGTGGCGCGTGCGGTGGATCGTCTCCAGCTCCTTCATGAGCTGCTGGTCGTCCAGCCGGCTGGGGTCGACTCCGGTCATGGTGTTACCCCGCTCGTCGTGTTCGTCCCTGCGGTCCGGGTACCCGTCCGGTGGCAACAGTCCCAAGCGGCGCCCGGGCGGGGGCCATGGATCTCGCCTTCCTGCCTCCACTCTACGAACATCCCGGCCCCCGGGCCTCCGTGTACGCCCGTCCGGCGGCTACCGCGCCCGCTCCACGCGGCGCTCGTCCCAGACCGGCTCGACACTCTCGCGGACGCGGCCGTCGCTGCCGAAGACCAGGTAGCGGTCGAAGGAGCGGGCGAACCAGCGGTCGTGCGTGACCGCGAGCACCGTGCCGTCGAAGGCCTCCAGGCCCTCCTGGAGCGCCTCCGCGGACTCCAGGTCGAGGTTGTCGGTCGGCTCGTCGAGGAGCAGGGCGGTGACGCCCTCCAGTTCCAGCAGCAGGATCTGGAAGCGGGCCTGCTGACCGCCGGAGAGCCGGTCGAAGGTCTGCTCGGCCTGGCCGGTGAGCTCGTAGCGGCGCAGGCGCGACATCGCCGCGCCCCGGTCCTGGGCGTGCTCCTTCCACAGGATGTCGAGCAGCGTGCGGCCCTGGAGCTCGGGGTGGGCGTGCGTCTGGGCGAAGTGCCCGGGCACCACCCGCGCGCCGAGCTTCCACTCCCCCGTGTGCGCCACCTCGCCGCCGGCCAGCAGCCGCAGGAAGTGCGACTTGCCGGAGCCGTTCGAACCGAGGACGGCGACGCGTTCGCCGTAGAAGACCTCCAGGTCGAAGGGCTTCATCAGACCGGTGAGCTCAAGTCCCTTGCAGGTGACGGCCCTTACGCCGGTGCGGCCGCCCTTGAGCCGCATCCGGATGTCCTGCTCGCGCGGCGGCTCGGGCGGCGGCCCGGCCTCCTCGAACTTGCGCAGCCGGGTCTGCGCGGCCTGGTAGCGGGACGCCAACTCGTGGCTGATGCTGGCCGCCTGACGGAGATTCAGGACCAGCTTCTTCAGCTGGGCGTGCTTCTCGTCCCAGCGCCTGCGCAACTCCTCGAAACGGGCGAAGCGTTCACGCCGGGCGTCGTGGTACGTGGCGAAGCCGCCGCCGTGCACCCAGGCGTCGGCGCCGGCGGGCGAGGGCTCCACGGAGACGATCTTCTCCGCGGCCCGGGCGAGGAGTTCGCGGTCGTGGGAGACGAAGAGGACCGTCTTGCGGGTCTCCTTCAGCCGCTCCTCCAGCCACCGCTTGCCGGGCACGTCGAGATAGTTGTCCGGCTCGTCGAGGAGCAGCACCTCGTCGGTGCCGCGCAGCAGCGCCTCCAGCACGAGCCGCTTCTGCTCACCGCCGGACAGCGTGCGCACCTGCCGGAACTGCGCCTTCTCGTACGGCACCCCGAGCGCGGCCGTGGTGCACATGTCCCACAGCGTCTCCGCCTCGTACCCGCGCGCCTCGGCCCAGTCGGAGAGCGCCTGCGCGTACTTCAGCTGGGCCGCCTCGTCGTCGACGGTCATGATGAGGTGCTCGGCCCTGTCGACGGCCTCGGCGGCCTCCCGGATGCGGGGCGGCGCGACCGACACGAGCAGGTCCCGCACGGTCGTCTCGTCCCGTACCGACCCCACGAACTGCCGCATCACACCCAGGCCGCCACTGACGGTGACGGTGCCGCCGTGCGGTTTCAGCTCACCGGAGATCAGCCGCAGCAGGGTCGTCTTGCCCGCGCCGTTGGGCCCGACCAGGGCCACGGCGGCCCCTTCGCCCACCCGGAAGGACACATCGCCGAGCAGCGCCCTCCCGTCGGGGAGGTAGTACTCGAGGTGTGCGGCTTCCAGATGTCCCATGAGGTCGCATTCTGCGGGCGGTCCGCGTGGTCGGGCAAACGCTTATCAGGTCCGGTCGGGGTCAAGCCGGCTCGCCCACAGGGCGCCCCGCGGGTCCGCTGTCACCGCTGGCGGCCACTGTCGCGCCCGCCCAGGTGAGGGCCTTCCAGCCGTCCGCCGGCGAGCCCTCCAGGATCACCACGCCGGTGTTGTCGAGGGGGCGGGCCGCGGCGAAGGCGACGTCGACGTTGTCGGCGCGGGCCGCCGTCCACATGCGGATCGCCGCGCCGTGGCTGACCATCGCGACCGTACCGGCGCCGCTGCCCGCGGCCTCGGCGACCACGGCGTCGTAGCGCGCGAGGGCCTCGGCGCCGCTCTCCCCGCCGGGCATCCGGAGCGCGGTGTCCCCGGCCGCCCAGGCGAACACCGTCTTCATGTAGAGGGCGCCCTGCTCCGTGTCGCCGGGCAGCATCTCCAGGTCACCCGCCGTGAGCTCGCGGATACCGTCCCGGACCAGGACGTCCAGGCGGCGGGCGGTCGCCAGCGGGGCGGCGGTGAGCTGTGTGCGTACGAGGGTGGAGGCGTACAGGGCCTCGATGTCCTCGTCGGCGAGCGCCTCGGGCAGCGCGGCCGCCTGCCGCTCGCCGAGCGCGGTCAGGCCCGGTCCCGGGACGGCGGTGTCAAGCAGGAAGTCGACGTTCGAGGGGGTCTGGCCGTGGCGTACGAGGAGCAGACGCATGCAGAGGCCCTCCGGGTGTCGGTCAGCGCCCGCGGGACAGGAAACGGGCACTTCAGGGTACCCGGCACGACATGAGCCCCGACGTGGCCCTCACCCTCCCGAACCCGGGCCTCCACCCGCTGCGCATGCGACTGCTCGGGCCGGACAGCCGTCTCTTCGAGTTCACCGCCGAGCGGAACCAGCCCGCCGCCGAGCCCGTGCCGCGCGGCTGATCCGGAGCGCGAACCGGTGTGCCGTGGTTCGCGGCGGCGACCGCCATGGCGGCGAGCCGCACACCACGTGCGCTGCGGCTGCTCGCGGCCACCCTGGCGGGACCGCCGTCGTGCTCCCCCGCCCCCGCGGCGGTCCGGGTGGGCAGCCTGCGCCTGGCGGGCGTCGCCCCCTTCCCCCGGCACACTCCTTGCCCATGACGGCGAAGTCACCGAGGCGGACGGCGAAGTGACGCCGGAGAAGCTTCCCGAGGCGCTGACGGTGCGCCGGCCCCTGACCGGGCAATCGACCTCTGACCTGACCGGGTGACCGGAACCTCTTTACTGACGCCCCATCAGTCCATATAGCAATACCAGGGTCTCACCATTCGACATGCGGGCGTACGGTGTTGCGTACCGACAGGACGTCGAACAGGGGAGTTCAGCCATGTCGAAGCCGCAGGAGACCGCCGTCTACACGCACGGGCACCACGAGTCGGTGCTGCGTTCCCACACCTGGCGGACCGCCGCCAACTCCGCGGCGTATCTGCTCGGCTCCCTGAAGCCGCACATGAAGATCCTGGACATCGGCTGCGGCCCGGGCACCATCACCGCCGACCTGGCGGCACTGGTCCCCGATGGTCACGTCACCGGCGTCGACCACGCGCCGGGGATCCTGGATCAGGCCCGGGCCACGGCCGCCGAACGAGGCCTGACGAACGTCGGGTTCGCGGTCGCGGACGTGCACGCTTTGGACTACCCGGACGACACGTTCTGCGTCGTCCACGCCCACCAGGTGCTGCAGCACGTCGGCGATCCGGTGCAGGCGCTGCGCGAGATGAGGCGGGTGACCAGGCCGGGCGGGTTCATCGCGGTGCGCGACTCGGACTACGCGGCCATGACCTGGTACCCGGCGTCCCAGGGGATGGACGACTGGCTGGACCTGTACCGACGGGTGGCCCGCGCCAACGGCGGCGAGCCGGACGCCGGGCGGCGGCTGAAGTCCTGGGCGCTGCGGGCGGGTCTGTCCGACATCACGGCGACCTCCAGCACCTGGACCTTCGCCACGCCCGACGAGCGGGCATGGTGGAGCGCGCTGTGGGCGGACCGGACGCTGGCGTCGGCGTACGCGGAGCGGGCCACCGAAGGCGGCCACGCCACCGTGGAACAGCTGCGAGCCGTATCGGACGCCTGGCGGGAATGGGGTGCACACGAGGAGGCCTGGTTCGCCGTCCTGCACGCGGAGATTCTGTGCCGCAAGGGCGCCTGAATTCACTTGCGGTTGTCGCGCTGTGGCTACTGGAATTCCTGGTGCGCGGCTGAGTCAGTAGCATTTGAGTCAGTAGCAGTGACTCCCGGGGTTCATTCCCTGGGAAGCAGCGGTCCGAGCGGCCCGAGGTCCAGATTCAGGTCCTCGGGCCCCAGTCCGTACCGCTCACGCAGTTCGGTCATACGGTCGTCGAGGAGCATGAGCGTGAGCCCGATCCGCTCTTCCTGGTCCTCACTGAGATCTCCCGTGTCGAAGCGGCGCAGCGCCTGGCGTTCCATGAGCTGGCGCAGCAGCTCGACGACGGTCAGCACGAGTTTGACCAGGTCGCGTTCGACGGTGTCGGGTTCCAGGTCGAGCCGGTTGCGGCGTTCGGTCACGTCAGTCCCCCCAGGGCGACGGCACCTGCTCGTTGACCGAGCTGATCAGTGCGTTCAGGTCGATGCGGACCAGGTCGACGTCCGCGATGCGCAGTGTGATGTCCCCCGTGATGACGACTCCGCCGGCGAGCAGCCGGTCGAGCAGGTCCACGAGGGCGATCTCCCGGCGTTCGACGACGGTCATGCCCCCTCCCCTGCGGCCGCTTCTCCCGCAGCCGCTTCTCCCGCGATCTCTTCTCCCGCAAAGGAGTAGGCAGCCCATGGACCGGTGAGTTCGACCCGTATTGCCGGGCTGTCCGCCTTTGTTTCGCCCTTGGTGCGGTCCACCATTTCCACGAATTCCTCGGAATGATTACGGGGTACGAGATAGGCAGCGTTCAGAACGTTCCGGCCGGACACTCCGGACAGGGCGGGATTCTGCGGGGCGTGCAGCCGGGAATCCTCCGCGTACCCGGAAAGCGCCGCGTGCAGCTCGTCCGCGAATTCTTCGGTCCGCTTCCACGTGTCCTCGGTCGCCCGCATCCGCATACGCCGCTGCCGCAGATAGTCCCGGCCCGACGCCGCCTTCCGCGCGGGCGGCGCTTCACCTTCTCCGGTTTTCCCGCCCCCGGCCCCGGCTTCGGCCCCGGTCTCGGCCTCGGTCTCGGCCTCGGCGAAGACCTTCACGCCCCATTCCACCCGCCCCTCCAGTCGGTCGAGGGTGCGCCGGAAGTCGTCCTCACGCGCCTCCATCATCACGCGGACACCGCTGTCGTCCCGGAAGACGGTGGCCATCCTGAGGGGCAGCGGCGTGGTGACGACGGTGAGCGCGTCGATCACGCTCTGGTGGGCGCGTGCGGTCTCGGTCAGCCAGTCCAGGTCCTCCAGCCGCCGGTGAAGCGGCTCCTGGGCGAAGTCCCGCTCCGGCACATGGCTCACCACGGCGATCAGGCCGTGATGGGTCAGCAGCCGGGGCGGATCGCCCGCCACGCCTTTCAACTGGGCCTGCAGCGGCGCGCCGAAAGGGCGGCAGACGGCGTAGACGTACCGCAGTCCGGTCATGGTGCCTCCTTCACGTCGCGGACTTCACGGCCGGGCTCAAGCTGCTCCAGCCGAGCCAGCCGCTCACGCAACTCGGCGTTCTCCTGGGCGAGTTCGTTGCGGCGGGCACCGGAGGACAGGGCGGGGTCGGTCTCCCACCAGTCGATCCCCATCTCCTTCGCCTTGTCCACCGAGCAGACGATGAGCCGGAGCTTGATCGTGAGGAGTTCGATGTCGAGGAGGTTGATCCGTATGTCGCCGGCGATCACGATGCCCTTGTCGAGCACGCGCTCCAGGATGTCGGCAAGGTTGGCGCCCGAACCCTGTCCGTAGGGTTCGGGCATCCGGCCGGCCATACTCATCGACGGCTCCCACCGTCGGCGTACTCGTACTCGGGCTCTTCCTCGCCCTCCTCCTCGTACTCGTACTCGTCCTCGGGCTCCTCGTCGTACTCGCCGCTCTCTTCCTCGCCGCCGTCCTCGCCCTCGTACGACTCGTCGTCCTCCTGGGCGGATTCCTCCTCGGCGATGGCGTCCTCGTGGCTCTGGACGACCTCTCCGTCGCGGATCTCGCCGCGCCAGCTGTCCGCCGCCTCTCCCTTGAGGGTGACGAAGCGGGCGTAGTTCTTGAGGTCGAGCCGGGCCCGGCGGCCCTGGGCGCGCCAGATGTTGCCGGTCTTCTCGAACAGGCCCGTGGGGTAGTACTCGATGACCAGCACGATGCGGGTGAGGCTGTCGTCGAGCGTGTGGAAGGAGACGACACCCTTCGTGGTGCCCTTGGCGCCCTCCGAGGTCCAGGAGATCCGGTCGTCCGGCACCTGCTCGGTGGTCTTCGCCTTCCAGCTGCGGTTGGACCAGAAGACCTTCAGCTGCCAGTCCGACTGGGTGTCGTCGGCGCGGTTGGCGCTCTTGACCCCCTTCGCGAAGGTGCTGAAGTCCTGGTACTGGGTCCACTGGTCGTAGGCCGTGCGCAGCGGCACGCCGACGTCGACGTACTCGAGGATGACGGTGGGCTTCTTGCCCGCCCCGCCCTTGCGCTTGCCCTTGCCGCCGCCGAGGTTCTTGAAGGCACCGACGACGTTGTCCTTGGCACGCGTGGCGCCGACCTCCAGCGCGGTGCGCAGGGGGCCCTTGCCCTCGGCGAACTTGCGGCCGCCGTCGAGGGCGAGCTTGGCGAAGCCCGGGCTGTTGCCCTCGGCGATGTCGTTCAGCTTGCCGGTGGTCTCGCCGAGTTTGCGGCCGACGCCGACGAGCAGCCGCGTGGTCTGTGCGGCGAGGTACTCCTGCAGTTCGGCCTTGAGCCGCTCGGCGGCCTCGCTCTTCGCCATGTCTGTCAGCGGGGCGGTCGCTCCTTTGGCGCCGCGCGCCGCCGAGGTCGCGGATTCCCGGGTCTCGGTCATCGCTCACCGCCTCCCTTCGGCAGACGGGCCCGGGCTGAACGGGCGCCGCCCCTGGCGGCGGCCGTCTTGCGGGCGGCCGTCTTCTTGGCGGTCTTCTTCGCCGGTGTCTGCTTCGTCGCGGTCTTCTTGGCAGGAGCCTTCTTGGCAGGAGCCCGCTTCGCGGCCGTCTTCCTGGCCGGCGCCTTCTTCGCGGCCTTCTTGGCGGTCTTCTTCGCCGGAGGCTCCTCCTCGGCCTCCGACTCGTCGTCCCTCTCTTCGTCCTCAGGCTCCGAGTCCTCGGGCTCCTCGTTCTCCGGCTCGTCGCTCTCCGCTTCGTCGTCCTCGTATTCCTCCTGGGGCTCCTCGCCCTCGTTCTCCTCCGACTCCTCGTCCTCGTCGTCGTCCTCGAGGAGGTCCGTCGCCCCGTCCGTCATGCCCGTGAGCTCGTCGCGGACCTGGGCGGTGCGTCCGTGGAGGCGGTCGGCGAGGGCGTCGATCTGCCGCTCGACCATCGCGCCCGAGGCTGCCTTGCCGACGCCGCGCAGGTCCTCGCGCAGCTGGTCCCCGATCTCCTTGAACTGCGGATTGTTCTGCAGTTGCTGGGACGCCATGTCCGCAAGCGCCCGCGGGCTCAGATGCATCCGCTTGCCCGCCACCATGGTGCCGACCGCGAACGCCAGTTTCATCTTCTTGGTACGTCCGAGGACGTATCCGGCCCCTATCGCGAGGCCGAGTCCCACTCGGTTCATTGTGTCGTCCAGTTCCCCGGGGCCGCGCCACCGCGCAGGCCGATTTCCAGCCGGTCCAGAAGCTCGTCCTCCTGTCGGTCGAACTCCTCCTCGTCGATCTCGCCCGCCTCCAACTGCTCCTCGAGCTTGGCGAGTTCGGCCCTGACGGTGGCCGGGTCGTAGTAGATCCGTTCCGCCTCGCGCAGCACCTGCCCGATCACCCACCCGCTCCCGCGCACCGGGGCGAAGGGCAGCAGGACCAGCTCACTGATCAGTCCCACGGCCTCACTCCTGGGCGATTCCCGGGCCGGCGGTACTGCCCGCGTGCTCGGCGGGACCGGGCTCGACGAAGCTGTACGGCGGCAGCGGGCCGTTGACGCGCAGCTCGATGTGCGGATAGTCCTTGCGAACCTGCTCGACCGCCGCCAGGAACGTCTCGGCGGAGTCGCGGTCCACGAGGAAGGACAGGTTGACCAGCCAGCCGCTGGACTCCGGGCCCGCGTTCACATCGGCGGCCACCTGCTCCAGGGCGCGCTGCACGTCGGACGCGTCCTCGGCCTCCCGCGCCTGGACGGCGGCCACGACCATCTCGCCGAGCTGCAGCCGCTGGTCGTAACTGCCGCCGCCCGCCTGCCGGTTGGCCTCGCTCATGGCGCGGATCTCCGGGTTCTCGGACATCACGCGGTGCAGGACGGCGTCTTCCTGGTGCGTGGCCTTGACGTTGTACTCGACCTTGCCGTCCAGGGCGTGCAGGCGCTCCTTGTAGTGGTCGGCGCGTTCGGCGAGCACGGAGGTGACCGTGTCGTCGTCCGGGGCGACGCTGCCGAACCTCATGGGCAGCACGGCGCCCTCCGCGCCCACTTCGGCGAGCACGGCCTGGTGGGCGAGCAGGTCCTTGCGCTTGGGCCGCAGCCCCTCGGGGGCGTCGCTCACGACGGCCGCGAGCTCGCCCTCCGTGAGGACGCGGACCGGGAGGGGCGGATCGCCGACGCCGCTCATGCCCTTGGGGAGCGCGGGATACGAGCTCGCGGCGATGCCGTACACGTACGTGCTCATTCCTGCTCCTCCTTCCTGCGCGAGGACGTGGCCTTGCGGGCGCGCGGCCGGGACTCGGTCTCCCGCTCGCGGCCACCCTCGTCACGTGCCTGCTTGAAAGCGTCGGAGATGGTTTCGGCGGCCCCGGAGAGCGCGCCCTTGGACTTGCCGCGCGCGCCGGACTCGGTCATCTCGCCCACGAGGTCGGGCAGACCCGGGTCCTTGCGCGGCCCTGCCTCCAGGTCGAGGCGGTTGCACGCCTCGGCGAAACGCAGATAGGTGTCGACGCTGGCCACGACGACACGTACGTCGATCTTCAGGATCTCGATGCCGACCAGGGAGACCCGTACGAACGCGTCTATGACCAGACCCCTGTCGAGGACGAGCTCCAGGACGTCGTAAAGGCCACTGCTGCCGCCCCCTCCGCCGCTCTGTTGTGCCGGGACAACCGTCATGCCGACCATGCCTCCTTGTCTGTGGACTGGTGTACGGACGTGTGTTTCACGTGGGCGGCCTACCGGCCGCGGTGCGGATCGGACCGCCCGCGTTCGTAACGGCGAACGCGCCGATAGCCGGTGAGCTGCCCCTCGGAGTCGACTTCGACCTGGTAGCTGGCCAGCAGGCTCATCGTGTCGGGCACCCTTTCCAGCTCCAGCACCTCGACCTCCAGCGACCAGCCGTCCTCCGTCTGCTCGAAGGCCGAAGCGCCCTCGACGGCCATGCCGGTGAGCTCCGCGAGCTGGGCACACGCATTGCGCAGCACCTCCATGGGGCTCGGCCTCTTGTCCGCCACGCTGCTTTCCTTGTCTGTCTTCTTCTGCGAGTCCGCGTTCCGTGAACTTTGTGACTCTTGCGTGCTTCTTGTGTTCGCCATGGGCACCTCTGGCTCCGGGTGGCCCCATGGCCACAGAACAAACCTTTACAAGCCGCGCAACGCGTCGAGCCTGCGCCTGGCGGGTCCCAGGGCGCGTGCCTTGCTCGTGACACCGGCCCAGGGTTCGGTGCGGGCCTGGTCGACGGCGTCCTCGATGGTCCAGCGGCGGGCGTGCAGGGCCGGGTCGTCCAGCTGGGCCCAGGTGATCGGGGTGGCCACGGGGGCCCCGGGCCGGGCGCGGACGGTGAGGGGTGCGACGGCGGTCTGCGCGTAGGCGTTGCGGCCCACGTCGAGGTAGAGCCTCTCGCCGCGCTCCTTCTTGCGTGCGGCGGTGGTGAGCCGGTCGGGGTGGGCCTCGGCGAGGGTGCCGGCCACGTCGTGGGCGAACGCGCGGACCTCGTCGAAGCCGTGGTGGCCGTTGAGCGGCACGACCACGTGCAGTCCGCGCGAGCCGGTGGTCATCAGCGCCGAGGGGAGCTTCAGCTCGTCGAGCAGTTCCCCGAGCAGCCCGGCCGCCTCGCGCACCGCCGGGAAGTCGTCCCCGGCCGGGTCCAGGTCGAAGACCAGCCGGTCGGGGAAGCCGATGCCGCCGGTCCGGGACAGCCAGCGGTGCAGCGTGACGGCGGCCTGGTCGGCGAGGTAGAGGAGGGTGGCGGAGTCGTCGCACACGGTGTGGCAGACGGTGCCGCCCTCCTTGGGCACCTCGACACGGGTGATCCACTCCGGATAGTTCTCCGGGGTGTTCTTCTGCATGAAACGGGGCCCGTCGATGCCGTCCGGATGCCGTTCCAGCATCAGCGGACGGCCACGCAGATGGGGCAGCAGGAACGGCGCGGCGGACCGGTAGTAGTCCACCAGGTCGCCCTTGGTGTACTCCTTCGCACGGCCCTCACCGGGGAAGAGCACCTTGCCGGCCCGGTGCACCTCCACCGTGCGGCGCCCGGCCCGTACGGTGCGCACGTCGCCGTCGCTCACCGCACGACCGCCTCCTCCACCAGCAGCTTCCCGGCCGCGGCGATCGACTCGGCGTCGATGCCCGCGGCGTGCAGCTGCTCGTCCGGGGAGGCCGAGCCGGGCATGCCGCGGACGGCGAGGCGCACCAGCCGCGGCACGGCCCGCCCGTCGAGGAACGCGTCGAGGACCGCGTCGCCGATTCCGCCCTCCTCGTGGTGGTCCTCCACGGTGACGAGGCAGCCGGTGTCCTCGGCGGCCCGCCGCAGGGTCTCCCGGTCGACGGGCTTGACCGAGTACAGGTCGATGACGCGGACCTGGATGCCGTCGCGGTCCAGTGCGTCGGCGGCGGCCAGCGCCTCGGCCACGGTGACGCCCGCCGCGACGAGGGTCAGCCGGTCGTGCGCGGAGGAGCGCAGCACCTTGCTGCCGCCGATGGGGAACTCCTCGTCGGGGCCGTAGATGACCTCGCTCTCGCCGCGTGAGGTGCGCAGGTACCGAACCCCGTCGCAGCCCGCCATGGCGGCGACGAGCTGGGCGGTCTGGTTGGCGTCGCACGGGTACAGCACGGTCGAACCGTGCACCGCCCGCATCATCGCCAGGTCCTCCAGGCCCATCTGGGAGGGCCCGTCCTGGCCGATGGCGACGCCCGCGTGCGAGCCGACGAGGTTGATGCCGGCGCCGCTGACGGACGCCATGCGCACGAAATCGTACGCGCGCGTCAGGAATGCCGCGAACGTGCCGGCGTACGGCACCCAGCCGCGTGCCGCGAGCCCCACCGCCGTCGCGACCATCTGCTGCTCGGCGATGTAGCACTCGAAGTAGCGGTCGGGGTGCTCCTTGGCGAAGAACTCCGTCCGGGTGGAGTCGCCGACCTCGCCGTCGAGGGCGACGACGTCTGAGCGACCGGTGCCGAGTGCGGCGAGCGCCTGCCCGTACGCGTTCCGTGTCGCGACTCCCTTTCCGTCGTTCCCCTTGTCCCAGCGGGGCAGTTCGAGGTGTCCGGCGCGTACGGCGTGCAGGATGCGGGCGGCGGCCGGCTCGTGGACCTGGACGCGGAGGTCGCGGCGGCCGCCGAGTTCGGCGATCGCCTCGTCGGCGTCGGGCAGCGGTTTGCCGTGCAGTCCCTCGCGGTCCTGGACGGACGCGACGCCCTTGCCCTTGAGGGTGCGGGCGAGGATCACGGTCGGCTGCCCGGTCGTCGAGACCGCCTCGCCGTACGCCCGGTCGACGGCGTCCACGTCGTGTCCGTCGACCTCGATGGTGTGCCAGCCGAATCCCTGGAAGCGACGGGCGTAGGCGTCGAGGTCGTGCCCGTGCCGGGTCGGCCCGCGCTGCCCCAGCCGGTTCACGTCGACGATCGCGGTGAGGTTGTCCAGATGCTCGTACGACGCGTGCTCGGCGGCCTCCCAGATCGAGCCCTCGGCCAGCTCGCTGTCCCCGCACAGCACCCACACGCGGTAGCCGGTGCGGTCCAGCCGCTTGCCGGACAGCGCGATGCCGACGCCGACGGGCAGCCCCTGGCCGAGCGAGCCGGTGGCCGTCTCGACCCACGGCAGCCGGCGCGGCGTCGGATGCCCTTCGAGGCGGCTGCCCAGCTTGCGGAAGGTGAGCAGTTCGGCGTCGTCGATGGCCCCGGCCGCCTTGTAGGCGGAGTAGAGAAGCGGCGACGCGTGTCCCTTTGACAGGACGAAGCGGTCGTTGCCGGGGTGTGCGGGCCGGTCGAAGTCGTACCGGAAGTGGTTGGCGAGGAGTACGGCCATCAGCTCGGCGGCGGACATCGAGGACGTCGGATGCCCGGACCCCGCAGCGTCCGATGCGCGCACGCTGTCCACACGCAACTGCTGGGCGAGCTCGACGAGTTCGGCGGTGTTCATGAATCTCCCTCCGCGGGGGTGTCGGGGCGCTTGACGGGACCGGCAGCTTCCGCGGCCCCACCGCCCGGTTGGTTGTTCGTCGCCTCGAAAGCGGCCGACTCGGTGTCGGTGTTGAGGTCGGTGTCCCGTGTCGTTGCCGCTCCGGAGCCCGAGCGGGTCTCGGCTGCCGCCCACGGCCTGCCCGCCACCCGCGCCAGTTCCGGGGACGCGGTGTCCAGCGGTACCGACCAGGAGCGGACGAGGCCCAACTGGACGGCCTGGCGCGGCAGTACGGCATCCAGGAGCCAGTCGGCGGCGACCCTGACGCGGTTGCCGGGCATCGCCGCGATGTGGTAGCCGCGGGCGACCGCGCCGGCCAGCGGGCCGGCCAGGGGGATCCCGAGCGGGTTGGCGGCGGCCTGGGCGCCGCCCAGATCCACGACGAAGCCGAGGTCGCGGTGGCGGTAGGTGCGCCGCTCACCGGTGCCGAGGGACGCGGCGACGTTGTGGGCCACGACCTTGCCGTGCCGCCAGGCGTGCTGCGCGGTCATCGGGGTGTACTTCCCGGGGTCGTTCAGATCCGGCACCGCGGCCGCGTCGCCGCATGCGAACACCTCGGGGCGGCCCGGTACCTGAAGGTGCGGGTCGACGAGGAGGCGGCCGCGTTCCAGCGGCTGCCCGGTGCTCTCGACGAGCGGATCCGGCCGTACGCCGACGCACCACACGAGCGTGCGGCTGTCCACGAACTCGCCGTCGGTCAGCAGGACTCCGTCGTGCGTGGCCTCCTGCACGGAAGTCCCCATGCGCACCTCGACGCCCCGCTCCCGCAGCACCCGGTCCGCGGTGCGCGAGAGCCGTTCGTCCAGCTCGGGCAGGACCCGCGGCGCGATGTCGAGCAGCAGCCAGCGCGGCCGTACACCGCCCGGCAGCGGACGCCTGCGGACCTGTGCGTCCGTGTACCGCCGGCCCTGGGCGGCGACCTCGGTCCCCGTGTATCCGGCGCCGACCACCACGAACGTACAGCGCGCGGCGCAGCTCTTCGGGTCGTCGGCGGCGGCGGCGAGTTCCACCTGCCGCGTGACGTGGTCGCGCAGGTACAGCGCCTCGGGCAGCCCCCGGAAGCCGTGCGCGTGCTCGGCGACCCCGGGGATGGGAAGCAGCTTGTTGACACTGCCGACGGCGAGCACCAGCCGGTCGTAGGCGAGCGTGCCGCCCCCGCCCTCGGGGTCGATGTAGTGCACGCTCCGCCCGTCGAGATCGATACCGTCGGCCTCGCCGAGCACCAGCCGTACGTGCGGCAGGGTGCCGGACAGGGAGACGGCCACCCGGCGGGGTTCCAGGATGCCGGCGGCGACCTGGGGCAGCAGGGGCAGATACAGGAAGTAGTCGGTGGGGTTCAGCAGGGTGATGTCGGCCTGGTGCCGGACCAGCCGGGACAGGGTGCGGGCGGTCCGGTAGCCGGCGAAGCCGGCACCGACGATCACGATGCGGGGTCGACTCACGGTGGGCCTCCGGCGCTGTCGCGAACCTCGTACGTGAGCCTTCCGCGTCCC
This sequence comes from Streptomyces sp. NBC_00461, assembly GCF_036013935.1. NCBI lineage: Bacteria > Bacillati > Actinomycetota > Actinomycetes > Kitasatosporales > Streptomycetaceae > Streptomyces > Streptomyces sp. NBC_00461. Next base: position 8,044,704 of record NZ_CP107902.1, on the reverse strand, counting down.
CCTGGTCAGAGCACCCAAACTGGTCGGAGCGCCCGAACGTGCACCGGTTTCCGCCCCGGGCGCCGGGTACCCGGACGGCGAACCACCCCTTGCGTCACCAGCCATCGGAGGTACTCCCCATGCCCGAGTACGGCTACTTCCTCTCCTGTGAGGAGTTCGGTCCCGCGGATCTCGTCGAGCAGGCGAGGATGGCCGAGCAGGCGGGATTCCGGTCGCTGTGGATCTCCGACCACTACCACCCGTGGAACGGCTCGCAGGGCCAGAGCCCGTTCGTGTGGTCGGTGATCGGCGCCCTTTCGGAGGCGGTGTCGCTGCCCGTCGAGACGGCGGTGACCTGCCCGACCGTGCGGATCCACCCGGCAGTGGTGGCGCAGGCGGCGGCGACCTCGGCGGTGATGACGAACGGCCGCTTCCGGCTGGGGGTCGGCACCGGCGAGGCCCTCAACGAGCACATCCTCGGCCATGTCTGGCCGCCCGCGCACGTGCGGATGGAGATGCTGGAGGAGGCGATCCAGATCATGCGCCGGCTGTTCACCGGCGAGGAGGTCAGCCACTACGGCACCCACTACAAGGTGGAGAACGCCCGCCTCTACACGGTGCCCGACGAGCCCGTCCAGATCGACATCTCCGGCTTCGGCCCGGCGGCCACGAAGCTCGCGGCGCGTGTGGGCGACGGCTACATCACGATGATGCCGGACGCCCCGATGGTGGAGCAGTTCCGCAAGGGAGGCGGGGGCGGCAAGCCGGTGAGCGGCGGCACGAAGGTCTGCTACGGCACCGACCGCGACGAGGCCGTACGGACGGTGCGCGAGCGGTGGTCCAACCAGTTCCTGCCGGGCGAGATGGGCCAGATCCTGCCCTCGCCCAGCCACTTCGAGCAGTTGGAGCCGCTGATCACTCAGGAGACGGTGCGCGAGAAGTCGGTCTGCGGGGACGACGTCGACGAGCACGTCTCGGCCCTGACCGCCTTCGCCGACGCCGGCTTCGACCGGGTGTACGTCAACCAGATCGGCCCCGACCAGCGCGGCTTCTTCGACTTCTACCGTACGAAGGTGCTGCCGCAGGTCCAGCAGGGCTGAGGGGCGACGATGACGAAACTCCACCGTCCCGTCGTCTCCGTCTACACGGTGCCGACCGACGCCCCCGAGGCCGACGGCACGCTGGCCTGGGACTCCACGACCATGGTGATCGCCGAGGTGGCGGCGGGCGACGAGACCGGCACGGGCTGGACGTACGGCCCTGCGGCGGTCGGCGACTTCGTCAGCGGCCATCTCGCCCCGCTGGTGGAGGGCCGCGACGCCCTCGACATCCCCGCCACGCACGACGCGATGTGCCGCTCCGTGCGCAAAGCGGGCCGCCCCGGGATCGCGGCCTGTGCGATATCGGCACTCGACATCGCCCTGTGGGACCTCAAGGCCCGCCTCCTCGAACTCCCCCTGGCCCGGCTCCTCGGCGTCTGCCGGGAGCGGGTCCCGGTGTACGGCAGCGGCGGCTTCACGACGTATCACGACACCCACCTGGCCGCCCAGCTGAACGGCTGGGTGCACGGGCAGCACATCCCGCGCGTCAAGATCAAGATCGGTGAGGGCTGGGGCCGGGACGTCTCCCGGGATCTGGCCCGTGTCCACGCGGCACGCCAAGTGATCGGCGCCGAGGCCGAGTTGTACGTCGACGCGAACGGCGCCTACACCCGCAAGCAGGCGGTACGGGTCGGCCGGGCCCTCGCCGAGCACGGCGTGGGCTGGTTCGAGGAGCCGGTGTCCTCGGACGATCTGACGGGCCTGCGGCTGGTCCGCGACGCCCTGGTGTGCGATGTGACGGCGGGTGAGTACGGCTACGACCTGCCGTACTTCGCCCGCATGATCGCGGCGGGCGCGGTCGACTGCCTGCAGATCGACGCGACCCGCTGCGGCGGCATCACGGAGTTCCTGCGCGCGGCGGCGCTGGCTCACTGCCACGGCCTGGAGATCTCCACGCACTGCGCCCCGCACGTCCACGCCGCGGCGGCCGCCTCGCTGCCCAACATCCGCCACATGGAGTGGTTCCACGACCATGTGCGCATCGAGGACATGTTCTTCGACGGGGCGCTGGATCCGACGGACGGCACGGTGCGGCCGCTGGGCGGGATCGGACACGGGCTGGCGCTGCGGACGGAGGAGGTGGAGGAGTACCGGGTCGCCTGACGGCGAGCCCGGCTCTCCCACGGCCTGATCTCCCACGGCCTGAGTCTCTGACGGCCTGTTCTCTAACCGCGGGCCCTGCGGCTCAGTTCGCCCACCGCTTTGCCCGCCACCAGGAGGCCCGCGCCGAGAGTGAGGGCCTTCCCGAACCGGCCCCGGTTCCTGGAGACCCAGTCCTGCGGGCTGTCCTCGACCGCCTCGTCGTCGAACCGCCCGTGTGCCCCGAAGTCCCGTCCGTGCGGTCCGTCCGCCGGGCTCCACAGGTTGGCGGTCTCGTCGTGCTCGCCCTCGTCCTGCTGGGAGTCGAAGCCGGTGCGGGCGAGATAGCGGTCGAGTGCTCCGGGAGCCACCGCGTTGGCGATGAGGGTGGCCGCCGTCGATCCTCCGACCCAGTACTCGCGCCGCCGCCCGTGGGCAGCCGCGTGCACGATCGCCCGTGCCGCGACCTCCGGCTGGAACACCGGCGCCACCGGCCGCGCCTTGCCCGGCATCCGACTCAACACCCAGTCGAACTGCGGGGTGTTGACCGCCGGCAGCTGCACCATCGTCGTACGGACACCACTGCCCGTGTGCAGCAGTTCGCAGCGCAGCGACTCGTTGAACCCCTGGATCGCGTGTTTGGCCCCGCAGTACGCCGACTGCAGGGGAATCCCCCGGTAGGCGAGCGCGGAGCCGACCTGCACGATCGTGCCCCGGTCGCGCGGCAGCATGTGGTGCAGCGCGGCCCGGGTGCCGAACACACAGCCCAGGTACGTCACTTCGGTGACCCGGCGGAACTCGTCCGCGGTGATCTCGGTGAACGGCGCGAAGACCCCGGCGAAGGCGTTGTTGACCCACACGTCGATGTGCCCGAACATGTCGGCGACCTGCTGGGCCGCGTCGTCGACCGCCTTGGCGTCGGCCATGTCGACGGTGACGACGAGGGCCTCGCCCCCGGCGCGCTGCACGTCGTCAGCGGCCGCGGCGAGGCCCTCGCGTCCCCGGGCCAGCAGGGCGACCCGGTCGCCCCGGGCGGCGAAGGCCAGGGCCGTGGCCCGTCCCACGCCGCCACTGGCCCCGGTCACCACAACGGTCCTGCGGCGCGGCGGCTCGGATCCGCCCCAACGCATACGCACTCCTCGTCACGCCCTGTGGTGCGGCGGCTCGGGGTCGATTCCGTCGGCGCTCGGTGCCGCGGGCACGCCGGTCGGTGCGCCCGTCTCGCCGGGTGCGACCGGCGGCTTCGGCGGAATGGGCATGCCGAGGCCGGTGGGCGGTGTCACGGGGGCCCGGTCGCCGGTGACAGGGTCGCCCTGGCCGGCGGCGAGGCCGGCCTCGTGTGCGGCCGTGGGCCGGGATGCCGAGGGCCGGGCCGCGCCACGCAGGAGGTAGGCGACGGCGCCCAGGATCGCCGCGGTGATCAGCGCGGCGGCCCAGTCGGGCAGCCCGAGGGCCAGGGCCAGTCCCACCGCGAGTGCGAGGGCCGCGCCCGCGTACAGGGCGACGGCTCCGGACGCGGCGTACAACGTGGCCGTCCGCCGCTGCTTGCGAGTCTGTTCGCGCAGTTCGTCGCGCACGGTCTCGCGCGCCACCTGCGCCAGCTCGTCGACCAGGTGTTTGTCCAGGTGCTCCAGATGATCCAAGCCTTCCATGACCGCCGGGTACCCTCGGTCACCGCCGCGTAACGCCATGGCCGCCGCCCGGGTGCGTGGACCCGGAACCGAGATGATCACCGGAATGGATCTCCTCACCCGGGTGCCCCAACTAGGCTCGTCCCCATGGATATTCTGGGAGCCACGCTGCGCGTATGCGTCGACGACCTGGAGACCGCGGTCCCCTTCTACGAACGCCTCGCCGGCGGCAGAGCCCTCCGCTTCGAGCGCGGGGGCGTGCAGGTGGCCGCCGTCGGCTGCTTCCTGCTGATGAGCGGGCCCGCGCAGGAGCTGGATCTGTTGCGCAAGGTCTCGGCGACGATCGCCGTCAAGGACGTCGCGGAGGCCCACGAGGTGCTCACCGAGCTCGGCGCGCACATCCTCGCGGGCCCGGTACCGTCACCGGCGGGCCGCACTCTGCTCGCGATGCATCCGGACGGGACGGTGTACGAGTACGTGGACCGAAACTCGTAGCCGCCCGCTCACATGTCCCGGGCGACGGTCCGTGCCACCTTCTTCGCGGCGGGCCGCAGTTCACGTTCCACGGCGCTCTCGGTCCGCTCGTCGAGGACGACCTTCGCGACCGACGGGCCGCGCCGGTCGAGGAGTTCGATGCGCAGATGGGTCGGCGGGTGCGTGGAGTCCTGCTGGTGCCAGTCCAACGCGCTGACCCTGCGCAGCCGTTCGCGTTCACGCGGCGGCACCGACGCCAGGTGCTCGGCGAGCCGCGGCCACAGGGTCTCGTCCATGCGGGGCGCGTCCTGGCGGCTCGCGAAGGCCGCCGCCTCGTTGGACAGCCGGCGCAGTTCGGAGTCGATCCGGTCGGCGTGCAGCAGCGTCTCCATGAGGTCCCGGGCAGCCTCGGTGGAGGCGACCTCGGCGGCCAGGTCGTCGGCGAGGTACTCGCGGCGCGGCAGTCCGCGCAGGGAGACCTTCTCCAGCAGGGTCAGCCCGCTCTGGGCCGCGTAGTACGGGATCCGCATCATGCCGATCACCAGCAGATGCGTGAGCCGCCCGTCCCAGGGGTCCGGGGTGAGCACCGCGACCCACAGCCGGAGCGTGTGCAGGGCGCTGCCGACCAGGCTGCCGTGCCGTGTGTCGCCGTTCGCGAAGTGGCCGAGCTCGTGCCCGAGCAGGGCGACCTTCTGCTGCGGGGTGAGGACGGCCCACAGACCGAGGCTTAGGGCGCTTCTGATGGATCTCCGTGGGAGAAGGAGCGGCGTTCGGTGCGTGCGCTCGGCGTGCGGTGTGAAGGGTCATGTGGCGGAGCCACCTGTCCCTTTGCGCCGTGCGGCGAGGGTGCGTGCCGGGCGTCGCGACGCCGCGGAGATCCATCAGAAGCGCCCTAGGTGCAGGACGCGCCGCCGCAGACCGTACGTCGTCACCGCCGCGTTGACGTACGGCTCCACCACGATCGCGTCGACGCTGCGCGTGTCCATCTCGGCGGCCACGGAGTCGACCAACGCGAACAGCCGGGGCGCGTCGGCGCGCCCGAGCTGTGGTGCCGTTCCGCCGAGCCTGGGGAAGCGGGGGCGCAGCACGAGGAACGTCAGCACCAGCAGCGCCCCGAACGCCACAGCGAAGGGGTTGCCCCAGCCCGCCACCAGCAGCCACGCCCCCACGCCGAGCAGCACGAACGACAGTCCGTGCACCAGCAGCGCCAGCACACGCGCCAGCACGGACGAGGGCGTGAGCCGTGCCCGCAGCCCTTGCGTGCCCTCGCGGGCCAGTTCCTCGAAGGTCGCCGTACCGTGCCGTCCGGCGAACTCACGCCGCCGTTCGGCGGTGCCACCGACTCCGTACACGAACAGCTCGGGCGCCACGTTCCAGTCGCAGCCCGCGCACCACACCCGATACCCCTCGTGGACGGGCATTCCCGTCCCGCACTGTGGACAGACCTGCTCGGTCGTCGCTTCCGGCATACGTCCCCACCCCTCACATGTGCCGCACATGTGTGCGGCGACGAAGGAGTGTGCGAACTCGGTTCCACCCGATGGAAATCGCACCCGTGTTCTCAGAAGTCCGGAGTCTCAAGACCACAGAGTCGTGAGGCTCCGGAACTCAGGACTCCGGCGGCCGCATCCGGAAGTCGAAGTGCGGCGGGAGCGGCTCGTCGCTGAGCCTCGCCCACAGGCGGCCGACGGCCTCCGCGCCCTCGCGCAGGTCGGCGACCTCGAAGCCCGCGGCGAAGACGGCCCGCGCCTCGTCGGGCCGGCCCTCCGCGAGCAGCAGCTGAGCGTCGATCAGCCGGAACCGGCCCTGCCCCCGGATCGCCGGGTGCAGCCGCTCCCGTACGCCGCGCGCCTGAGCCGTGCGGCGTACGGCGAGCAGCGCCTCGATGGCCTCGCGGCCCAGCGCGGCCGTGGCCGCCGTCCACGACTCCCCGTTGTCGCGCCGCTCGTGGCACAGGTCGTCGAAGGCGTCGGCGTACCGGTCCGCGGCCCGCTCGTGGTTGCCGGCCTCCTGGTCGGCGACGGCGAGGCAGCGGAGCAACGGCCAGAGGGACGGGGCGAGTTCGAGGGCCCGCTCCCAACTGCGCACCGCCTGCGCCCGGTCGCCGGCGTGCCACTGGGCGACGCCCAGGTGGTACTCGGTGAGCGGGGTCGCCGGAGCGGTCTCCAGCATGTCCCGCCAGTGCGGGGCGACCAGCGTCTCGCCGGGCGGCCGCACCCGGCGCGGCTCGGGGAGGGTGCCGGCGCGCAGGAGCTGCAGCCAGGGCTTCTGGGCCTCGCCGAGCGTGCCCTCGTCGAAGGGGGTGCCGGGCAACTTCCAGTCGCCGCGCAGTACTTCGAGTGCGCCCCAGCCGGAGCCGGTGGCGAGGATCTCGCCGGGGTCGGTGTCCGCGTACGGTTTCCAGGCGGCGTGGGCGGCGTCGACGTCGGCGCGCGGAAGCACGGTCTCCAGCCGTGTCTCCGCCTCGCGCACCACGGTGTCCCACCCCCCTGCCTCCGGTGACTCCAACGGGCCATACGCCTCAAGCCAGCTCACCTCGCTCTCCGCGTCCATCAGCACGTGCTCCAGCTGGGTGCGCGCGAGCCCGGCTTGGATCTCGCAGTACCCGTCGGTGTCCGGCTCGGTGAGCCACTCCTGCCAGCGCCGGCCGCCACTGCCGGTTCCCCACACGAACAGCTTCCGGCCGCGCAGCACGTCGGTGGACGTCTGCACCAGCCCGCGCCCGTCGGCGTCGAGGGCGGCGATCCAGCGGCGCCGGACGTCGGGCAGCTCGTAGAAGTAGTCAGCGGCGTAAGGGCTGTTGAGCGGGTAGCTGCGGTCGACTCCCTCGTACGACGGCACGGGTACCCGGCGCAGACGCCGCTCGTATCCGAAGTGCCAGGCCTCCCGCGCCGGCGCCAGCACTCGGCGCTCCTCCGGAACTGCGATGTTGGACCACCAGTAGGTCGGCACGGCCCGCTCGTGCGGATTGCGGATGCGGACACCGACGTACAGGAAGTCGGAGTGCTCCGGCAGCCAGAGGTCGACCTGGAAGGGCAGGTCGCGCAGGCGTTCCCACTCCCACAGGCGGAGCATCTCGCCGCCGTCGGGGGCGGGGACGCGGGCCGCGTGCAGCGGGGAGCAGGAGAGGGTGGTGTGGCCGGTGGCGCCGATGTTCCATTCGATGCCGCCGGAGTACCAGGCGCCGTTGAGGGCGAAGTTGGCGGGCTGGAACACCGGGTTGCGGTAAAGGAGTTCGCGGCCGGTCGGCTTGTGCAGGAGAGAGGCGACGCGGCCCCCGAGTCCGGGCAGTACGGTGGCGCGCAGCCGGTCGTTCTCGATCACCAGGGCGTCGATCTCCCGGGGTTCGCGCGCCCGCCCGTATCCGTCCCGCACGCGTACCGGCAGCAGGCTGTGCAGTGGTGCGAGGCCGACCTGCCGGGCCATGTCCCGCGGCAGCTCGTCCCGGTCCCGGTCCTCGATGCGGTGCACCTCGTGGAGCATCCGCAACGGCGGCAGCGGGTTGTCCGGACCCGCCTCGGCGGCGGGCAGGGTGAGTACCTCACGTCGGATGGTCGTCACGATCACCATGGAAGCCGCTCGCCGGTGAGCTGACCAGGGGAGCTACCGGTCAGGATTCCGCAAAGGCCGCCACGACCGTGTCCGTGAGCAGCGCGCCCGCCGTCCCCTCCGGGTCCAGGTCCGGGTCGTAGATGGTGATGTTGAGGCCGACGCAGTGCGGGGAGGCGAGCAACGGACGCAGCAGGGCCACGAGTTCGTCGGGAAGCAGCCCGTCGGGGTCGGGGCTGTCGACGGCCGGCATGACGGACGGGTCGAGCACGTTCGCGTCCAAGTGCACTCAGAATCCGTCGAGTTGGGGTACCTCGAAGGCCTGGGCGGTGGCTCGGGCGAGCGCGTCGGCACCCCACTCCCTGATGTCCCCGACCGTCACCACCGGGATCTTCAGGGCGGCGAGCTCGGTCCGGTCGTCCTCGAAGCAGTCGCGGATGCCGAAGAACCGCACGTCCTCGTCGCGCAGATAGGGCTTCAGCCCCTCCAGATCCGTCAGGTCCTCCTGGCCGCGCCCCGTCGCCAGGGCCACCTCCTCGCCGATCCCGTCGGAGTTGCCCGGGTGACGGAAGTCCGGTGAGGCGTCCACGGCGGCCGGCCCGTACCGGCCGAGCCGGCGCATGGCGAGCGAGGCGCCGAGCTGGATGGAGCAGTCGCCACCGAGGACGACGGGGAAGTCCCCCGCGCGCAGGTGCCGCTCGATGCGGTCGGCGAGCCTGCGGGTGTACGAGGCGAGGGCGGCCGCGTTGAAGACGCCGTCGCCCTCCTGCCAGTCACCTCGGTCGTAACGCGGCGGCACGACCACCCCGCCCTCCAGGGCTCCCAACCGCTGCACGATCCGCTGTTCCCGCAAGGCGCCGGCGAGCTTGTGGCAGCCGGGCCCGGTGCCGGGGGCGGGCGGGCGCAGACCCAGGTTGGAGGGTGCGTCGAGCACGACGAAATTCCCCATGCGGTGCATCCTCGCCGACATACAGTCGGCCCTTCAACGGAATTCGACGCGGGAGCAGACCGATGAGCGAGCAGCACACGTACCGGGTGATCGTGCGAGGCACGTGGGACGCGCTGAGCGACGAGGCCCGGCAGCGGCTGCTCGCCGAGGCGGCCGACCACGGCCTGACCAGCATGAAGTTCACCGAGGAGGGCTCGCTGTCGTACGAGCCGGCGCCGCTCAAGCACTTCTCGATGCGGTACGTGGTGGTGTCGGACGCGGCGGACGGCGAGGAGATGGCGGGTGCGATCGCCGAGGACCGCGCGCAGGAGACGCTCCGGGTGCTGGGCTACGGCTTCCGGGACCTGAAGTCCACCGTGACGGACCTCGACACCATGAAGATCAACTTCAAGCCCGCATCTCGGCGGTGATCGCCCAGCGCTCGTGGTCCCGCCAGGCCCCGTCGATGAAGATCATATTCGGCGAGAAGCCCTCCAGGCGGAAGCCGCAGGAGCGGGCCAGTGCGATCGAGGCGGTGTTCTGGGGCTGCGCGTTGATCTCCAGCCGGTGCAGCCGCATCGGCCCGAACGCGTACCCCACCACCAGGTCAAGGCCCTCTCGCATCAGCCCGCGCCCGGCGGCGTGCGCGAAGGCGCCGTAGCCGAGCGCACCGCACTGGAAGCCGCCCTCGATGATGTTGTTGATGTTGATGAACCCGGCGATGGCCCCGTCGCCCTGCTCGCCGTCCTTCTCGCAGACCAGGAACCCGGCCTTCGCCGGGTCCTCGATCAGCCGGCTCGCGTACGCGGTGTACGCGTTCGTGGCGTCCGGCGGGAACAGCCAGGGCTGATGCAGGTCCTTGCTCTCGCGGGCGCGGGCGGTGAACTCGGCACCGTCCTCGTAGGTGAAGTGACGTATGCCCACGCGGGGGCCTTCGGCGAGGTAGCGGGATGCGGTGTGCGGCATCCCGCCACCCTACGACCGCCCGGCCGCGCCACCTCGTGAAATACGCCCCCCGGACGGCTCGGCCGGCCTCATCCGCCGACCACGGGCAGCTGCAGCACGCCCGTGTCCCGGGGCGCGCTGACCACGGTCACCGGCTTGATGCCCCGGTTGCCGAAGTACGCGTCGTCGCTCGCCGCGATCACGAACCGCAGCCGGTGCCCCTTCTCGTAGCGGTGCACGATGCCCGGCAGGGTCACGGTGACGTTCTTGGTCACGTCCGGCACCCGGACCGGCGCGATCAACCGGTGCACCAGCGTCTTGGTGCCGTCGGGCGCGATGTCGTACAGCTTGGCGAACAGGACGAGCCGGTCGGCGGCGTTGCCGGAGTTCTGGACCCTCGCCGCCGTAGGTGAGACGACCCTGAACGTGGCCCTGGGCGCGCCGACGACGTCCGCGGTGCGGGTGAGCGGTGCGCTGGTCCAGCCGAGGTAGGTGCCCGCGGTGTCGTACGGCCCCGGGTCCGGCAGCCCGGCGAGTCCGGACAGCGAGCTCTCCGAATGGCTGGTGGGCGTCAGCCCGTTGGCGTACGTACGGCTGCCGCGCGCCACCTTCTTGCGGTTGTCGACGAGCTTGCCGTCGCCGGAGAGGTAGAACGTCCGGCTGAGAGCGGGGAGCCGGGCGGCGGTGGCGTAGGTACGGCCCGGGTCTGCGATCCAGTCGCGGTAGTAGGCGAAGGCCGGTCCGGTGTCGGTCTCCCGCTGCCCGCGCAGGTAGCGGTCGAACCAGGAGAGGATCCGTTTGCCGACGTAGCTGGACTCCAGGTTGCCCTGGTTGAGGTTGAGTTCACCGCTGGCCGGGTCGGTGACGCCCCCGCTGTGCCCCCAGGACTGCCAGATCATCCTGGCGGTCGTGCCCTGGGCCCTGAGCGTCTTGTACGTCGCGGTCGCCTCGTTGAGGTTGAAGAGGCTGTCGGCCTGCCCCTGGATCAGCAGGGTGGGCGCCTTGACCCGGCTCAGGTAGGACACCGGGGAGACGCTGCGGGCGTAGGAGACCAGCGCGGCGGTCGGTGCGGCGCGATAGCTTCCGGAGTTCAGGGTGTGGATGGTGTCGCAGGCCTTGGCCACGAAGTGCAGACAGGTGAGGGAGTTGATCCGGGACGGGTCGAGGTTCGGCTTCGTCAGCGGCTGGCTCTCGCCGATGAGGTAGAACCCGTTGGCCCACTGCCATTTGTAGGCGCCGGGGACGGTGGCGGAGGCGTTGTTCGGGTCGAGCGCGTAGACGAGGTCGTTCCATGTGATCAGCGGGACGAGCGCGTCGACGCGGTGGTCGACGGCGGCCGTCGCCAACTGGATCGCCCCTCCGTACGAGCCACCGACCATGCCGACCCGCGGGTCGCCGACGGCGTCGAGGGTGACGAAGTCGGCTTTGGTGCCGTCGTCGGCGGCGCGCTTGCCGCCCAGGAAGTCGATCAGCCCCGAGGCGGCCCTGCCGTCCACGCCCGGGTCGTCCAGCGAGATCAGACAGCCGGACGCACCGAAGCCGAGCCCGGAGTAGATCAGGGAGACATAGCCGCGCTCGGCGAAGGCCTTGCCGATCGCGTCGGTCGAGCCGTCGGACTTGCTGCCGCCGAAGCCGTTCGTGGCGAGCACGGCCGGGGCCGGGTGAGCCTTGTCGACGCCCGTCGGCCGGTACAGGTCGGCATCGACCGTGCAGGGGTGGCCGCCCGCCTGGACCGTGAACTTCAGTGCCGTGACGGTGTATCGGCCGGAAGGGGCGGCGGAGGCGGGGGCGGTGAACGCGAGAGGGACGGTGAGCGCCGCGCCCAGGGCGAGGGCGAGGGGAACTCGGGATCTGGACACGCGTCGGGACACTGAGACCTCCACACTCAGGGCAGCCCTGCTTACCGACCAGTAGCTACCGGCCGGTTGTCATGGTGTGACACGTGTCAGACGGGGGTCAATCGCCCAGACGAGTGTTGTTGACGGATGATCAGCGAAACGGATCGACGCAAGGGCTCAGCGCAGAGGCTCAGCGAAGCCGCTCAGCGAAGGGCTGGCTGATCGAGCGTCAGAGTACCTGCCTCCGTGTCCAGTTCGGCCGCCACACCAAGGGGGACGGTCGACGCGCCCGCGCAGTGCCCGAATCCGAACTCCTCGATGACGGGGACGCCGAGCCCGGCGAGCCGGTCGACGAGAACCGGGCGCAGTTCGGCGTACGGGCCGCACTGGTCCCACGACCCGAGCGCGATCCCGGTGAGGCCGTCGAGCCAGCCGCTGCGCAGCAGCTGGGTCAGCGTCCGGTCGATGCGGTACGCCCGTTCGCCGACGTCCTCGATCATCAGCAGCCCGCCCCGGGCGCCGGCCCGGGCGTGCGGGGTCCCGAGGTCGGAGGCGAGCAGGCTCAGGCACCCGCCCAGCGTGACGCCCCGGGCCCGTCCGGCCACCAGGGCGGCACCGCCGGATGCGATGGTGCGGACGCTCTCCGGAGCGAACAGGGTGGCCCTGAGGTGTTCCTGCGACCGGGTGTTCTTGATGAAGTCGACACCGGCGGCCGCCGGTCCGTACAGGGTGACCAGGCCCAGCCGGGTGGCGAAGGCCTGGTGCAGTGCCGTGACGTCGCTGAAGCCCACGAAGACCTTGGGTCCGGCGGCCCGCATCGCCTCCCAGTCGAGCAGATCGATCATCCGCTGTGCTCCGTACCCGCCCCGCGCGCACAGCACCGCGGCCACCGACGGGTCGCACCAGGCGTCCTGCAGATCGGCGGCCCGGTCCGCGTCCGTGCCGGCCAGGTAGCCGAACTCGCCGTGCCGGTCCAGCACATGGGGCGCCACCACCGGGTCGAGGTCCCAGCCGCGCAGCACGTCCAGCCCCGCCTGCAGCCGCTCCTCGGGCACGGGTCCGCTGGGTGCCACGACGGCCACGCGGGCGCCGGGGGCAAGTCGGGACGGTCGCAGAAGGTCTCTCGCCTGCTCGCTCATTCGCTCTCTCACTTGGACAGTTCCAGTGTCGGGACGCCGTGCGGGTTCAGCCCGAAGACCTGGGCGTACAGCGAGAGTTCGGACTCCAGGACCCGGATCATGGTGTCGGCCCGCCGGAACCCGTGCCCCTCCCCCTCGAACGCGATGTACGCGTGCGGCACCCGCCTGCCCGCCATGCGTGCCAGGAATCGTTCGCACTGCGCGGGCGGACAGATCACGTCGTCCAGGCCCTGCAACAGCAGGAAGGGCGCGGTGATCCGGTCGGCGTGCTCGGTGGGCGACCGCTCCGCGTACCGTCCGGGCACCTCGGCGAGCGGCCCGACCAGCGTCTCCAGGTACCGCGACTCGAAGTCGTGGGTCTCCCCCACGCCCCAGCCGACGAGGTCGAGGATGGGGTAGATGATCGTTCCGCAGGCGTAGACGTCGGTGGCGGCGAGGGAAGCGGCCGCGGTCCAGCCGCCCGCGCTGCCGCCGCGGATCGCGAGCCGGCCGCGGTCGGCGGTGCCCTCGTCCGCGAGCGCGAGGGCGACGGCCGCGCAGTCCTCGACGTCGACGACACCCCACTGCTCACGCAGCCGGTTGCGGTACTCACGTCCGTGCCCGGTCGAGCCGCCGTAGTTGACCTCGGCGACGCCGATGCCCCGCGAGGTGAAGTAGGCGATCTCCAGGTCGAGGACGAGGGGCGCCCGGCTGGTGGGGCCGCCGTGCGCCCACACGACGTAGGGCGGCAGCTCGTCGCCCGGCGCGACACAGCCGGGGGCGTGCGGCGGGTAGATGTGGGCGTGGATGTCGCGCCCGGCCGGTCCCGTGAAGGTGCGGATCTGGGGCTCGGGGTAGTGGGCGGGGTCGACGGCGTCCTCGTGCTCGGCGCCGATCACGCGGGCACGGCCGGTACGAGTGTCCAGCTCCACCATCTCGTAGGCGCTGCGCGGGCTGGCTCCGACGGCGACGACCCGCTCGCCGTGCACCGCGAGCGTGGACGCGAACTCGGTCCAGGGGCCGGCCGCGTCGACGACCTCGCCGGTCTCGGGGTCCAGTATCCCGAGCGCGGTGGCGCCGCGGCCGTGCACGACGGCGATCAGTCCGCTGTCCAGCGGGGCGAACCAGCGTTGGCCGAGCTTCCACAACGGGCCGCCGAACTCCTCCTCGCGCGGACAGAGCGGGGCGCCGTCGCGGTAGAGGTTCCACCAGCCGGTGCGGTCGCTCGTGTGCAGGAGGGATCCGTCGGGTGCCCAGTCCGCCTGGGCGATCGATTCGTCCGGTCCGCCGGCGACCGCACGCGCGTGCCGGAAGGTGCCGTCGTCACCGACGTCGGCGACGATCAGCTCCGTGCCGTCCCACGGCATGCGGGGATGGTCCCAGGCCAGCCAGGCCGCGCGCCGCCCGTCGGGCGAGAGGCGGGGTCCGGTGACGAACCGGTGCCGGTCGTCGGTGAGTTCGCGCACGGCGTCGCGGTCCTGGGCCGCCGAGCCGTCCAGCGGCACCGCGGCCAGGACCCGGCGTACATCGGTGGGGCCGTCGCCGGTGAACTCCTCCAGCACACACCACACTTCACCGCGCTCGGGGTGCAACTGCGGATCCGCCCAGCGCAGTCCGCCGCCCACGAGGGACACGGGCGTGAGGGGACGCGGGTCGCTTCCGGGCTCGTACCGGTAGAGCCGCTGGTCGTCGAAGTTCACGAACACCACGAGCGGCCGGCCGTCCCGCGCGGTGCCGGCCCAGGGCTGTCCGCCGTACTCGATGACGCGGCTGCGGACGTTCCACGGGGCGGGCAGTACCGGCTCCTCCTCGCCGTCGGCGCGCCGCCGCACCAGGGTACGGCGGCCGCCCTCGGCGGGCCGTGGCTCGGTCCACCACGCCTCGTCGCCGACGAAGCCGACGTACTCGGGGTGCCCGTCGTGCGCGGCGGCGAGCGCCGCGTCGATGGGCGAGGGCCAGGAACCGTACGGCAGGGTCTGCACGTTCTCCCCCAACTGGCCTAGGCCGTCCGCAGGAACCGGTCGAGTACCCGCACGCCGAAATGCAGTGCCTCGACCGGGACGCGCTCGTCAACCCCGTGGAACATGGCCTGGTAGTCGTACCCCTCCGGGAGCTTCAGCGGTGTGAACCCGTACCCGGTGATGCCGAGCCGGGAGAACTGCTTGGCGTCCGTGCCGCCCGTCATGCTGTACGGCACCACGTGCCCCTCGGGCGCGAACTCCTCGACGGCGGCACGCATCTTCGCGTACGTCGGCGAGTCGAGCGGCGCCTGGAGGGCCTCCGAGCGGTGGTGGAACTCCCAGCCCACGTCGGGGCCGGTGAGCCGGTCGAGGGTCGTGCGGAACTCGTCCTCGCCACCCGGCAGATGCCGCCCGTCGACATAGGCGACGGCCTCACCCGGAATCACATTGACCTTGTAACCGGCGTCCAGCATGGTCGGGTTGGCGCTGTTGCGGACGGTCGCCTCGACCAGCTTCGCGGCCGGGCCGAGCTTCTCCAGCAGCCCGTCCACGTCGTCCAGGGCGGTCTCGATGCCGTAGAGCGCGGCGAGTTCGGTCAGTGCGGCCCGCACGGTCGGGGTCAGTCTGAGCGGCCACTCGTACTCGCCGATGCGGGTGACGGCGGCGGCGAGGCGGGTGACCGCGTTCTCCTTGTTGACCTTGGAGCCGTGCCCGGCCCGTCCGCGCGCGGTGAGCTTCAGCCAGCCCGTGCCGCGCTCACCGGCCGCGATCGGGTAGAGCTGCCGTCCGCTGCCGTCGTGGAAGGTGAACGCCCCCGACTCGCTGACGCCCTCGGTGCAGCCCTCGAAGAGTTCCGGGTGCTGGTCGGCGAGGAATCCGGAGCCGTCCCTGGCGCTGTCCTCCTCGTCGGCGGTGAAGGCGATGACGATGTCACGCCGCGGCCTGACGCCCTCGCGCGCCCAACCGCGCACGACGGCGAGGATCATCGCGTCCATGTTCTTCATGTCGACCGCGCCGCGCCCCCACACGACCCCGTCGCGGACCTCCCCGGAGAAGGGGTGCACGCTCCAGTCGTCGGCCTGCGCGGGCACGACGTCCAGATGACCGTGGACGAGCAGCGCGTCGGCGGACGAGTCCGTGCCCTGAATGCGGGCGACGACGTTCGTACGGCCCTTGGTGCGCTCCACAAGGGTGGGCTCCAGGCCCGCTCCGGTCAGCTGCTCGGCGGCGTACTCGGCGGCGGGCCGCTCCTGGCAGTCTCCGCCGCCGCGGTTGGTGGTGTCGATGCGGATGAGGTCGGAGGTGAACTCGACGACCTCGTCCAGGGCCTGCTGGTCAGCCATACTGCTCCTCCACGGCGGCCGAGACGATCGTCGTGACGGCCTTGAAGGCGCGGATCCCCTCGTACATGGTCTCGCTGGTGTAGGCCACCTTCCGCTCCCCGATCCGGCCGACGCCGGGCACGACGGTGGCGGCCAGGGCGAGGTGCTCGGCGTCGAACTCGAGGGCGACGGTGAACGGCCCTTCCCGGACCGGTTGGTGACGGACCGCCAGCCGGGCGGCCTCCTTCGCCGCGGCGCGGATGTCGGACGCGGTCCTGGACGGCGTCCGGCACACCGCCGCGTACCGCGACACATGGTCCTTGACCGCGACCTTCAGCGCCTCGGGCGCGTACCCGAGGGCGTCCTCGCAGGCCACGTCGTCGCCGGTGACCAGGACGACGGGGACCCCGTACTCGGCGACGACCCGCGCGTTGAGCAGGCCCTCGCTGGCGCGCACGTCGTTCAGCCAGACCCCGGTGATGGAGTTGGCGAGGTAGGTGTGGGCGAGGACGCCCTCCATGCCGGCGCCGGCGTGATAGCCGACGAAGGCGATGCCGTCCACGTCCCCGTGCTGCACGCCCTCCACCATGGAGAGGGACTTGTGCCGCCCGGTGAGCATCTCGGTGCGCTCGTCCAGCTGCTCAAGGAGCAGATTGCGCATGGTCCAGTGGGCTTCGTTGACGAGGACCTCGTCGGCGCCGCCGTCGAAGAATCCCAGCACGGCGGCGTTGACGTCCGAGGTGAACATCGAGCGGCACCGCTCCCACTGCGGTGTCCCGGGCAGCACGTCGGCCGGCCACGTCACCCCCGTGGCGCCCTCCATGTCGGCGCTGATCAGGATCTTCATGCCACGAAACCGTACGCGCATCCGGCGAGCGACGGGCGGGCCTGTGGACAACTCCTCACCCGGTCGCGCCACTCCCCGCCAGGACGAAC
The DNA here is from genome assembly GCF_036013935.1 of Streptomyces sp. NBC_00461. Taxonomy (NCBI): domain Bacteria; kingdom Bacillati; phylum Actinomycetota; class Actinomycetes; order Kitasatosporales; family Streptomycetaceae; genus Streptomyces; species Streptomyces sp. NBC_00461. The sequence goes on along the minus strand of NZ_CP107902.1, from coordinate 8,027,843 downwards.
CAGCGTGCGGGCAGGTCGATGCGGCTGCCGTCCGCCGTGTGCTCGGTCTGCGGCAGTGTCGTGTCGCCGTCGGCGAGGATTGTCAGCCCGGCCTCCCGCAGCAGCTGCGGGATCTCCGCGTCCTCGGCGTCGGCGGGCTTGAGGCCGTGCTCGAAGACCCGGCGCAGCTTGGGCGGCGGTCCCTCTGGCCCCCCGGCCGCCCGCCGCAGCACCTCGCGCGACTCGGCGGTCAGTTCCACGACGAAGGCCCGCCCCTGACCGCCGATGATCCCCGCGACGGCCGCGGCCACGGCGGCACGGGCGTGCGGTTCGCTCTGGTGGATGACGGCCCGCATATAGACGTGGCTGTCGCCGAGCCGGGCGTGCAGGGCGCCCACCGCCGCGGTGTCGGTCAGGTCGAGCTGCTGGAACTCGAAGGCCCCCGCCGCACCGTCGCCGGCCCGCCGGGCGTGCTCGATGGCGGCGTGCGACAGGTCCACGCCGACGGCGCGCGCGAACCGCGTGGCGAGACAGCGCGTCTGGGTGCCGTTGCCGCAGCCCAGATCGACGATGGTGCGGCCGGAATCGGCGTGCGGCAGCAGCAGTTCGCTGTGCGGTACGGCGGTCAGCGACGGGTCCGAGTCCCAGATCGCCTCGCCCGGCGCGTCGGAGGTCGCCTGCCAGTAGCTTTCCCAAGCATTGCGGTAGTCCTCCGACACGTTCATGCGTCCTCCCCAGCAGTGGTCGACGTCATGATCGGGGATATCGCGGTCAGCGGGTGCACGGCAAGGTGGAGGCGCAGGTTTTCACGGGATGTTCGATCCGGCGCGCACCCCTGAGCGACTGTGGGTGCTTTCCGCGCCCGTCACAGTGTCCGCTGACGAGGCGTCAAAACCTGTTCGAACCACACCGTCTTGTGGTGTCCGGTGGCGCTCGCACCCCATTCGTGTGCGAGGCGGCTGACCACGCACAGCCCGCGGCCCGACTCTTCGTACACACCGGCGCTCAGCAGTGCGGGCAGAGTCGGCTCGTCGTCCGTGACCTCGCACAGCAGCGCGTCGGTGCGCACCAGCCGCAGCCCGAGGCTCTCGCCCGTGGCATGCCGTACGGCATTGGTGACGACCTCGCTGACCAGCAGCTCCGCCGTCTCCACGGCGTCGGGCAGCCCCCAGTCGAGCAGCCGGGCGCGGACCAGCCGGCGGGCCCGCGCCACCTCGGCCGGCTCCCGGGAGAGCTGCCACTCGGCGACGTCCTCGGTGGGGATGCCGTTGAGCCGGGCCATGAGCAGGGCGACGTCGTCCTTGCGTCCGCCGTGGGTGTTCAGGGCCCGGATGATGGTGTCGCAGGCGTCGTCCATGGAGGCCGCGGGGTGCGCCGCGGATTCGCACAGGGCGGCCAGACCGTCGCCGATATCGGCTCCGCGCACCTCGACGAGGCCGTCGGTGCACAGTACGAGCCGGTCACCGGGCGCGACCCGCACCAGAGCGGTCTCGAACGGAACACCGCCCACTCCTATGGGCGCACCGGTCGGCAGGTGGAGCAGTTCGCTGCGGCCGTCCGCGGCGTGCACCAGTACCGGCGGGATGTGTCCTGCGTTGGAGAGCTGCAGTTCGCCGCGGATCGGGTCGTACACCGCGTACAGACAGGTGGCGAGGTAGTTCTCGCCGAGCCGCCGGGCCAGGTCGTCGAGGTTGCGCAGCAGTTGGGCGGGCGGGGTCTCCATGGTGGCCATGGTCTGTACGGCCGTACGCAACTGGCCCATCATCGCTGCCGAGTTGAGTCCGTGGCCCATGACGTCGCCGACCACCATCGCCGTACGCGAGCCGGGCAGTTTGATGGTGTCGAACCAGTCGCCGCCGACCCGGCCGAGGCGGGCACCGGGCAGATAGCGCGTCGCGATGTCGCAGCCCGCCATGCGCGGGGCGACCTGGGGCAGCATGCTGTCCTGGAGCGTCTCGGCGACGTTCTCCTGGTAGGTGTACATGCGGGCGTTGTCGAGCACCAGGCCCGCGCGGGCGGCGAGTTCGGTGCCGGTGGTGCGGTCCATGTCGTCGAAGGCCTCGCGGTCCGGCCGGCGCATCAGCACCATGAAGCCGAGCACCACGTTGCGCGCCTTCAGCGGGACGATCAGCAGGGAGCGGCCGTTGATGAGGGGCCGCAGGTCGCGCTTCTCGAACTCCCCGGCGATGCGGTTGCCCAGCTCCTCGCTGAGCCGCGGGATGAGGACGGGCTCTCCGGTGCTCATGCACTGGAAGAACGGCGTGTGTTCGGGAAACGCGATGGCCTCGCCGACGGGGACGGTGTCGTCCCAGCGTCCCGGTTCGTCGTTGTGCTCGACCCATACGCGGTGCCATACGGTCGTGACGTCCGGCGGCCCGTCCGGGAAGCCCTCGCCGGCGAGCACGGCGGCGCGCAGATGGGTCCCGGCGAAGTCCGCGAAGCGGGGTACGGCGGCGCTGGTGACCTCGCGGATGGTCTCGCCGAGGTCGAGTGAGGTGCCGATGCCGGTGCTGACCTCGTTGAGGAACTCCAGCCGCTCGCGTACGGCCGCGTACTCCAGGTCGTGCTCGGCGCCGACCGGCACGAAAGCGTGCGCCGCATCCTGCGCCGTGGCCGGTGCCCGCCGGCGACCGGCGCGGCGCGGGACACCCCAGTCGGGGGTGACGGGCACGCGGTCGAACTGACTGAACTCCAGCACGGGATAGCCCAGTTCGAGGATCTGGGAGACGATGCGGCTGCTCGGCTCCGGTCCCATGTTCGGCAGGATCTCCGGCAGCCGCTTGGCCAGCTCGTCCGGGTCCGGGAGTTCGGTGTAGCGGGCGAAGCCGGGGCCGATGCGCTCGACGACGTCGTCGTCGTAGCCCCGCTCGGCCTGGAGGCGGGCCGCGTCGGCGGCGAGGACCAGCAGCCGCGCGGGTCCGGGTCCGACCAGGGGGTAGGCCCACCACAGGATGTCGAGCCGCTCGTGCCGCGGGCCGTCGACCCGGGCGCGGCCGGCCGCCGGGTACCCGGCGCCGCCGCCCAGGGAGGCCTCCAGGCCGGGGCCCAGCTCGTCGTACACGTCATGGGGGCCGTAGGCGTCGAGCACGGGCTCCGCGTCGAGGCCGTCGAAGCCTTCGCCGAGGGCGCCGGAGACCGGGAGCAGGTCGACGGCGGGGCGCCCCAGCGCGTCCTCCCTGGCGGCGCCGAACAGCCGCCGCGCGCCCGCGCTCCAGTGGGAGACCAGGCCCTCTCGGTCCACGACGACCACGGCCAGCGGAATGCGCCCGGTCGCGGCATGCCGTACCGCGGCGCCCTCCCCGGTCTCGCGTCCGGAGTCCGCGCCCTTTCCGGCTCCGCGGCCGGGGTCCACGCCCACTTCGGTGCCATGGTCCATGCCCCAGGCCCTTTCTTCCCACGGCTCCGCAAGATCTGCGTCGTCCCCACCACGGTACGGCGACGGCCGGCTGCGATGTGCGCCAATACGGGAATTGGCCCCACCGAAGTGACTCCCGAGTACACAAGGATGACCGGCCGAGGGTGAATGGTCAGTCCTCGTGGCCCAGTTGCAGGTCCCGCTCGGTCCGTCCGCCTCCGGCCACCTGCAGCACGGTGGCGACGGGCGGGTAGCCCGCGGCGATGACGGTGTACTCGCCGGAGGACAGGTCGACGAACCGGAACGTTCCGTCGGGTCCGGTGGTGAGCGTGTCCACGACGTTGCCCGCCGCGTCGAGCAGCGTCACGCGCGCGTCCTCGACGGGCCGGCCCCCGCCTGCCCGCACGGTGCCGCGCAGCACGGCGCCGCCCGCGAGTTCGACGTCCTGACGGGTCTCCCGGGAGGCCTGGACGGTGACGGGGAGCGCGGCCGGGCGGAACGCGGGGGCGCCGGCCGCGAGCGTGTACTCGCCGGCCACCAGCTCGGTGATGACGTAGCCGCCCTCGCGCCCGCTGCGGGTGGTGGCCACGACCTCGCCGTGCACGTTGGTGAGGGTGACGATGGCGTCCCGTACGGGCGTGGCGTCGGCGGTGAGCACGCGGCCGGCGAGGCGTCCGGCGCCGCCGAGGACGACGTCCAGCTCGACGGGGCGCTCGCCGACGGTGACGGAGACGGCCTGCGGCTGGTGGCCTGCCGCGGCGGCGATGAGGACGTACGAGCCCGAGCCGGGCGTGGACAGCGCATACCGCCCGTCCTCGCCGCTCGCGCCCCGCCCGATCTGCTGTCCGGCCACGTCGATGAGCGTGAGCGCCGCGCGGGGGACGACGGTCCCGTCGGGGTGCTGCACGGTGCCGCAGACGGGGATTCCGGCGGCGTAGGACGAACGGGCCTGTGGGATGGGGGTGTTCACGGGAGCGGACTCCGTTTCGGCGGCGCTGTGGGACACCAGGGGTTTCTCCTTGAGGAAGCAGGCGATGACCAGGCCGACGGCGAGCACCGGGACGAGGTAGAGGAAGATCCGGGGCATCGCGTCGGCGTAGGCCCGGATGTAGTCGTCGCGCAGCGGCGCGGGCAGCGCGTGGACGAGCTGCGGGGTGATCGACTCCGGGTCGGGCAGCTGTGCACCCGCGCGCGTGGGGAGCCGTTTCGCGAGGGCGTCGGTGAGCCGGTCGGCGAAGAGGGTCCCGAAGATCGCCGCGCCGACGCTGCCGCCGATCTGCCGGAAGTAGTTGTTGGCACTCGTCGCCGTGCCGAGGTCGGCGGGGCGCACGGAGTTCTGCACGGCGAGGACCAGGACCGGCATCACCATGCCGATGCCGGCACCGAGGACGGCCATCCAGATGCTGTACTGCAGCCGGGGCGTGTCGACCTGGAGGCGGGACAGCAGCCACATGCCGAGGACGGAGACGGCGCTGCCGAGGACCGGGTAGAGCTTGTAGCGCCCGGTGTGGCTGATGAGTTGTCCTGAGACGATCGAGGCGCCGACGATCCCGCCCATCATGGGCAGCATCAGCAGCCCCGACTCGGTGGCGGAGGCCCCGTCGACCATCTGCAGGAAGGTCGGCAGATAGCTGGCGGCCCCGAACAGCGCGACTCCGATCACAAGCCCCACCAGGCCGGTGACGGTGAAGACGGAGTCCCTGAACAGCCTGAGCGGGATGAGGGGTTCGGCGGCGAAGCGCTCGGCGACGACGAAGAGGACGGTGGCGGCCGCGGCGCCCGCGCCGAGGCCGAGGATCGTCCGCGAGCCCCACGGGTACTCGGTGCCGCCCCAACTGGTCAGCAGGACGAGGCAGGTTGAGGCGGCGGCCAGCAGCAGGGCGCCCAGGACGTCGAACCGCGGCTTGCCCTTCGGCTTCGGGAGCTTCAGTACGACGGTGACGACGGCCAGGGTGAGCAGGCCGAAGGGGACGTTGAAGTAGAAGCACCAGCGCCAGGAGAGGTGGTCCGTGAAGTAGCCGCCCAACAGGGGTCCGGCCACGGAGGCGAGGCCGAACGCGGCCCCGATCAGCCCCATGAAGCGGCCCCGCTGCCGGGGCGGCACGATGTCGGCGATGATCGCCTGCACACCGATCATGAGGCCGCCCGCGCCGACGCCCTGGACCGCGCGGAAGGCGATCAGCTGGTCCATGCTCTGGGCCCGGCCCGCGAGCGCGGCGCCGATCACGAAGACGACGATGGCGAACTGGAAGACGCCCTTGCGGCCGAGCAGGTCGCCGAGCTTGCCGTAGACCGGAAGTCCGACGGTGGCCGTCAGCAGGTAGGCGGTGATCGCCCAGGACATCCTGTCCAGGCCGTGCAGCTCGCCGACGATCTTCGGGAGCGCGGTGGCGACGATCATCTGCTCCAGGGCGGCGAGCAGCAGCGCCAGCATCAGGCCGAGGAAGACCAACCGCACCCGGCGCGGGCCCAGTTCGGCCGTCCCGGCCGGAGCGGCGGCGGGGGACGGCGGGGGCGCCACGGCCGGTTCGTCCCGCAGTTCGCCCTGCAGTTCGCCCTGCGTCAGAGTGGTCCCGCCCACGTATCGCTCCCCTCGTCGCGCTGCCACACAGTTCCCGCTTAAGGCGACAACTACGAGCAAGCGCGACGAGTTACGGCGGACCGGTGCGGCGTTCGGAGATCCACTCGAACCGGTGAGGGGGGCCAACAGCCCCCGCTCACCGGGGACTTACTTCTCGACCTCGGTGGCGAGCCTGGCGAGCACGGCGTCGTAGATCCGGCCGAGCCCCTTGGGTGCGAACGTCTTCTCGAAGAAGCCGCCGATGCCGCCCGCGCCGTTCCAGACGGTGGTCACGACGACGCGGGACTTGCCCTCGCCGGCCGGGGTGACCCGCCAGGTGGTGACCATCGAGGAGTTGCGGTCCTTCTCGACGAGCTCGCCGTCGGTGGGCTCGCCGACCTCCAGGAGGCAGTCGCGGATCCGCTTGCTGGTGGCCTGGAGCTTCCAGTGGACGAGGGTGCCCTCGCCGTCGCCCCCCTCGCGCACCTCGTACTCGCTGAACTGCTCGGGCAGCAGCTTCGCGCGCGTGCCGCTGTAGTCGGCGAGGGCGTCGAACACCTTCTCCGCGTCTGCCGCGACGACCCGCTCGGTAGTGGCCTCGACCTGCGCCATTGGGTTCCTCCAGGACTTGCGTTCTCGGGATTGGGGCAAGCCAACCACCCCCGCCCACGGCCACCCAAATCGGGGTGGCCCCTCACGCGGTGAAGCGATCAGGAACAGCACTTGCACAGGTATTCGAACAAGTGTTTCACTCTGGGGGCAGGGCTACCGAGGAGGCGTCATGCGCTGGGAGAACCTCACACTGGAGTCCGGCGGCCACAGCCGGGCGGCCGACGCCGCACTGTTCGGCGCGGACGCCGTGGTCAGCCGTACTTTCGACACGCCCGAATTCCGCGGGATCACCTTCCACGAGGTGCGGGCCCGCTCGATCATCAACCGGGTGCCGGGCGCCTCGCGCATGCCCTTCGAGTGGACGGTCAACCCCTATCGGGGCTGCTCGCACGCGTGCGTGTACTGCTTCGCCCGCAAGACGCACACCTACCTGGACCTCGACTCGGGGATCGACTTCGACTCGCAGATCGTGGTCAAGGTCAACGCCCCGGAGCTGCTGGCCCGCCAGCTCGGCTCACGCCGCTGGCAGGGCGAGCACATCGCGATGGGCACGAACGTCGACTGCTACCAGCGCGCCGAGGGTCGCTACCGCCTGATGCCGGGCATCCTGGCCGCGCTGCGCGATCACGCGAACCCCTTCTCGATCCTGACGAAGGGCACGCTGATCCTGCGCGACCTCGATCTTCTGGTGCAGTCGGCACAGGTGACGGACGTCGGCATCTCGGTGTCGGTCGGCTTCACCGACCCCGAACTGTGGCGCACGGTGGAGCCGGGCACCCCCGCCCCCGAGCGCCGTCTGGACGTCGTCCGCACGCTCGCCGAGCACGGCATCGGGTGCGGGGTCCTGATGGCCCCGGTGATCCCCTTCCTCAGCGACCAGCCCGCCCAACTGCGCGCCACCGTACGGGCGATCGCGGCCGCCGGAGCCACCTCCGTCACCCCCCTGGTGCTGCATCTGCGCCCCGGCGCCCGCGAGTGGTTCATGGCCTGGCTGACCCACCACCACCCACACCTGGTGCGCCGCTACGAGCGCCTGTACGCGGACGGCGCCTACGCCCCGAAGTGGTACCAGCGCCGGATCACCCGTCAGGTCCACGACCTGGCCCAGGAGTACGGGATCGGCCCCACGCGCGCGGGGATGCCACGCCGGCTCGGGCCGCCGCAGCCGCCCGAGCCGCCGATGCCCAAATCAACCCAACTTTCGCTGATTTGAGAGCATACGAGCGCATCCGGCAGCCCAATTGGGTCAAGTCTTGCCAGAACGAGTTCTTCCGGGGCTGCTTTCCGGGACGATGCGGCGAGGACCGTGAGACTCGCGGCCCGAAACCCTCCGTCCTGGGAGGACTCCATGAGAAAACGCGCAGCCGTGCTGTGCGGCGCCGCAGTCGTCGTGGCCGGGACCTTCACGGCCCTCCCCGCCGACGCGAACACCGCACGGACCCCGCAAGCAGCCCCCGCCGCGAAACTCACCTGGAAGAACTGCGCCACCAGCGACTATCCGACGCTGCAGTGCGCGTCGCTCAAGGTGCCGCTCGACCACCGGAACCCGCACGGGAAGCAGATCACGCTCGCGCTCTCGCGGGTGCAGCACACCGCGACGAAGAGCCAGGGACCCCTGCTGGTCAACCCCGGCGGTCCGGGTGGCAGTGGCCTCACGCTTGCCGGATTCGTCGCGTCCTCGCTGCCCAAGGCGGTCGCGGCCCAGTACGACGTCATCGGCTTCGACCCGCGCGGGGTGGGCAAGAGCTCACCCGCCCTCGACTGCAAGCCGGGCCACTTCAACCCGGTGCGCCCCGACTCCGTGCCGAGCACGCCGGCCATCGAGAAGGCCAATCTCCAGCGCGCCAAGTCCTTCGCCGCCGCCTGCGGCCAGAAGTACGCGAGCCTGCTGCCGTACATCAACACGATCCAGGCCGTGCAGGACATGGACTCCATCCGTGCGGCCCTGGGCGCCGAGAAGACCAGCTACTTCGGCTACTCGTACGGCACCTACCTCGGCGCCGTCTACGCCAAGCTCTTCCCGCAGCGCGTGAAGCGCCTGGTCCTGGACTCGATCGTCGACCCCACAGGCGTGTGGTACGACGACAACATCGGGCAGGACTACGCCTTCGACGCCCGCCAGAAGGCCCTGATGGCCTGGATCGCCAAGTACAACGCGACGTACAAGCTCGGCACCGACCCGGCCAAGATCGCGGCGAAGTGGTACGCGATGCGGGGGGCGCTCGCCAAGAAGCCTGCCGGCGGCAAGGTGGGAGCCTCCGAACTGGAGGACACCTTCATCCCCGGCGGTTACTACAACGGCTACTGGCCCTACCTGGCCGAGGCGTTCGCGGCGTACGTGAACGACAAGAACCCCGACCCGCTGGTCGAGGCCTACGAGAACTTCGCCGCAGTCGACGCGTCCGGGGACAACGGCTACAGCGTCTACACCTCGGTGCAGTGCCGTGACGCCTCCTGGCCGCGCGACTGGAACCAGTGGCGCAAGGACAACTGGGCGGTGTACGACAAGGCGCCGTTCATGGCATGGAACAACGCCTGGTACAATGCGCCGTGTGCCTTCTGGCCGACGGACACGCTGAAGCCGGTGCACATCGCCAACGACAAGCTGCCGCCGACGCTGCTGTTCCAGGCGACCAACGACGCGGCCACCCCGTACCAGGGCGGCGTGACGGTCCACCGACTGCTGGCCCGGTCGAGCCTCGTGGTCGAGCAGGGCGGCGGGAACCACGGCATCACGCTGAGCGGGAACGCCTGCCTGGACAAGTACCTCGCGAACTACCTGTCCACCGGCGCGGTGCCGCGCGGCGGCAAGGTCGACGCGGTCTGCCCCAAGGTGCCCGATCCCACACCGCTGAGCACGAAGGCGGCGTCGAAGTCCGCCGGCGGCTCGGAGCTGCACGGCATCCTGGGCTTCCGCGGCTGACGCACCTGGCGAGCAGGGGTCCCGTCGGGGGCGTTGTCAGACCCATGGTCCACGATGGACGCATGAGTGAGCTGACCAGGATTCCCGCCCCCGACGGGGTCTTTCCCGCCGCCCAGTACAGCCATGTCGTCATGGGCACCGGCCGTTTCGTCGCGATCGCCGGCCAGCTCGCGCTGGACGAGGGCGGCAGGATCGTCGGCGAGGGCGACCCCGAGGCCCAGGCCCACCAGGTCTTCGAGAACCTCCGCCGCTGCCTGGCCGCCGCCGGCGCGAGCTTCGACGACGTCGTCAAACTCACCTACTTCGTCACGGACATGGCCCACCTGCCCGCCATCCGCACGGCCCGCACCACCCACCTGCCCGACGACCGCCTCCCCGCTTCCTCGGCCGTACAGGTCGCCGCGCTGGTCCGACCCGAGTTCCTGATGGAGATCGAGGCGTTCGCGGTCGTGGGCGGATGAGCGTGCCCCGGGTGCGAGAGAACACACCCGGATCCGATCGTGGCCTGACGCGATGTCACCTCTGCTTCGGGATCCGCGCGAGCGCCCGTACCGCCGCCTCCGCCAGTGCGGGGTGGGCCAGGGCCTCGTTCAGCACGGGCTGGGCTCGGGAGTCCTCCAGGCTGCCGAGCCCCTCCACGCAGGCGAGGGCCACGCGGCGGTACGGGTCGTGCGGGCGCAGTCTCCGCTCCAGAGTGGTGATCAGTGCCGGGACGGACTCGGGGGCGCGCAGCTCGGCCAGGAGGCGCACCGGGTGGAGGGCGTAGGCGACACGGAGTTCGTTGGTGGCGAGGGCGGCGGCGGCGCGGGCGGTGCGCGGGTCGTCGAGGCGGGCGAGGGCGTACGCGGCGGAGGCGCAGCGCTGCGGATCACGGTGGTTGAGGAACAGGACGAGGGACTCGAAGGCACGCCGATCGCCCGCGAGCCCCAGCCGGAACGCGGCCAGCTCCCTGGCCCACATCGGCTGCCCGGGTTCGGTGAGCACACCTGCCAGCTCGTCGGGATCCCCGGTCGCCACGAGACGGTCGCATGCGGGAGCCGATCCCGACTCCGTACGTAAACGCTCCGTGAGTGATCGCAACTCTTCGTCCATGCCACCGAGATTAGAGGGCCGTCGATCGCTCGGGACGTACATCACAAACACTTACAAGGACAAGGACTAGCGCGCTCGTTACCCGCCGGTTAAGCTCAGAAGAGCGAGTTACCCACTCGCACACCTGCTTACGACGGCCTGGTGACGCAGCCGTTGTGAGAGCAGTCGGTTCGGTACCTCACGTACCGCAGCACGACCCGGCCACGGGACAGGGCCGGTCGGATCTCCACATCTCCACCGTTCGCTCCAGGCGTGTGCACGCCCATGGCGACGGCACCGGGCGTGTGCGCATGCAGCCCGGCAACACCCGCACTCATCCACGCACCCGGTGCGCCATGGTCCGCCTTCGACGGACCTGACTCGGCGCACCCGGGCGCGCTCCCAGTCGTCACCCTCATTCCTGGAGTCCCGCGATGGCCACTCCCCTGTCCCACACCTCTTCCTCCGCGCTCACGACCATTGCCGTCGTCGGCCTCGGCACGATGGGCACCGGTATCACCGAGGTCCTCGCCAAGGCCGGCCGCAAGGTCGTCGGCATCGACGTCAGCGAGGCCGCCACCGCCAAGGCCCTCGCCACCCTGGAGGCCGCCACCGCCCGCGCAGTGGAGCGGGGCCGGCTCACCGAGCAGGAGCGCGCCGACGCCCTCGCCCGCGTCCGCACCTCCACCGACCTGCGGGACGCGGCCGACGCCGACCTCGTCATCGAGGTGGCCCCGGAGTCGTACGAGATCAAGCACCAGATCTTCCGCGAACTCGACGGCATCGTGCGCCCGGAGACGATCCTGGCGACCGGCACCAACGCCCTGTCCGTGACCCGCCTGGCCGCCGACTCGGCCCGCCCGGAGCGCGTGCTCGGCCTGCACTTCTTCAACCCGGCACCGGCGATGAAGCTCGTCGAGGTCGTCTCCTCCGTGCTGACCGCGCCGACGGCCGTCACCGCGGTCACCAATCTCGCCCTGGACCTCGGCAAGGAGCCCGTCGCGGTCGGCGACCGGCCCGGTTTCGTCGCCGACGGGCTGCTGTTCGGCTACCTCAACCAGGCCGCCGCGATGTACGAGGCCAAGTACGCCTCCCGCGAGGACATCGACGCGGCGATGCGGCTCGGCTGCGGTCTGCCGATGGGCCCCCTCGCCCTGCTCGACCTGATAGGCGTCGACACGGCCCGTACTGTCCTGGAGGCCATGTACGCCGAGTCCCACGACCGGCTGCACGCCCCCGCCCCGATCCTCAAGCAGCTCAGCGAGGCGGGCCTGACGGGCCGTAAGTCGGGCCGTGGCTTCTACACGTACGAGGCTCCGGGCAGCGCCACCGTCGTTCGGGACGCGCTGACGCCTCCGGAGGGCGACGCGCTCACCCCGGGCCGCGAGGTCCGCTCGGTCGGTGTCGCCGGCTCCGGCACCATGGCGTCCGGCATCGCCGAGGTCTTCGCCAAGGCCGGGTACGAGGTCGTCCTCGCCGCGCGCAGTGAGGAGAAGGCACAGGTCGCCAAGGCCCGTATCGGCAAGTCGCTCTCGCGCTCCGTCGACAAGGGGCGGATGACCGCCGAGGCCGCCGCGCAGACCCTGGACCGGATCACCGCGGCGGGTTCCTACGACTCCTTCGCCGAGGTCGACCTGGCCGTCGAGGCGGTGGCCGAGGACCTGGAGATCAAGCAGCAGTTGTTCGCGACGCTGGACAAGGTTTGCAAGCCGGGCGCCGTCCTGGCCACCACGACCTCCTCGCTGCCCGTCGTCGCCTGCGCCCGCGCCACCTCGCGCCCGCAGGACGTGATCGGCATGCACTTCTTCAACCCGGCGCCGGCGATGAAGCTGGTCGAGGTCGTCCGTACGGTGTTGACCGCCGACGACGTCCACTCGACGGTCCGCGAGGTGTGTGGACGGATCAAGAAGCACGCGGTCGACTGTGGAGACCGTGCAGGCTTCATCGTGAACGCCCTGCTTTTCCCGTACCTCAACAACGCGATCAAGATGGTGCAGGAGCACTATGCGTCTCTTGACGACATTGACTCGGCGATGAAGCTGGGCGGCGGTTACCCGATGGGCCCCTTCGAGCTCCTGGACGTCGTCGGGCTCGACGTCTCCCTTGCGATCGAGAAGGTCCTGCACCGCGAGTTCCGCGACCCGGGCCTGGCGCCCGCGCCGCTTCTGGAGCACCTGGTGGCCGCGGGCTGCCTCGGCCGCAAGACGGGCCGCGGCTTCCGCGAATATGCCCGGCGCTGAGCGCGACGGCGACTGGTTCGGAGGCGAGACGGACTGGGGCGGGCTGCTCGACCCGGGCAGTCATCCCCCGGCCCACGGACTCGGCGTTCCCCCGCCCGCACAGGGCGGGGGAACCCCCGTACAGGCGCAACAAGCTGCGCACATGCAGTACGTTCGGGTCATGTCCCAGCCCGCCAAGTCCTCACGTACACCAGCTACGCCCGACGCGCCGGAAAGTGCCGCAGGCAGTCGCGCGGCCGCCCAGCGGCTCAAGATGCGCCGCGAGCTGGCGGCGGCGGCGATGGAGCTGTTCGCGACCAAGGGGTACGAGGCGACCACCGTCGACGAGATCGCGGCCGCGGCCGGGGTCGCGCGCCGCACCTTCTTCCGCCACTTCCGCTCCAAGGAAGAGGCGATCTTCCCCGACCACGACGACACCTTGATCCGTGCGGAGGCCGTGCTCAACGCGGCTCCCCCGCACGAACACCCGCTCGACACGGTGTGCCGCGGCATCAAGGAAGTCATGCGGATGTACGCGGCCCGGCCGGAGATCTCGGTCGCCCGCTACAAGCTGACCCGTGAGGTGCCCACCCTGCGCGAGGCGGAGATCGCGTCGGTGGCCCGCTACGAGCGGCTCTTCACCCGCTACCTGCTCGGCCACTTCGACGAGCACGCGCACGACGACGACGCCAACGACGACCCGCTGCTGGCGGAGGTCGCCGCGTCCGCCGTCGTCACGGCCCACAACCACGTCCTGCGGCGCTGGCTGCGGGCCGGCGGGCAGGGGGACGTGGAGGCGCAGCTGGACCACGCCTTCGCCATCGTGCGCAAGACGTTCGGGACGGGCATCGGGGCCGGCCGCTCGACGGCGCCGAAGCCGGCGGCCGCGCCCGCGACGGTGTCCGCCCACGGCGAGGTCCTGGTCACCGTCGCCCGCGTCGACGCCCCGCTGGACGAGGTCATGCGGACCATCGAGGAGGCGCTCAAGGTCCGCTGAGGCGTTCCGTCGAGCTGTGATGGCGGCCACCCTTCGGGGTGGCCGTTTTGGCATGTCGGAGCCCCTTTTCAGGCATCTTTCACGCCCCGTTCGATCGATCATCGCTCATTTGTTACGTAAAGATTTCACCTGAGAGCAATCTCTGGCACTCAGTGCCTTGCAGGGTGACACGCGGTGTCATACGTTGAAGGAGTCCGGGCGGCCGGCGTGCAGCGACCTTTCGTACGCCGGCTGTCCCCGCAAGCTCACGGCCTGCGCGCCCGGACGCCTGCGTCACAGGCAACCTCCGCGCCACAAAGCGCTGCCGAACAGCATCACAGCCGAACCGACGGCACCTCCCAAAACCCTCAGCAGCACACCGACGTAACCCTCAGCACCCCTCCCTCAGGGTGCGTATCGCCGGAGGCAATACCGTGACCGTGAAGGACATCCTGGACGCGATCCAGTCGCCGGACTCGACGCCGGCCGACTTCGCCGCTCTGCCGCTCCCCGAGTCGTACCGTGCGATCACCGTGCACAAGGACGAGACGGAGATGTTCGCGGGTCTGGAGACCCGCGACAAGGACCCGCGCAAGTCGATCCACCTCGACGAGGTGGCGCTGCCCGAGCTCGGCCCGGGCGAGGCCCTGGTGGCCGTGATGGCCTCCTCGGTCAACTACAACTCGGTCTGGACCTCGATCTTCGAGCCGCTGTCTACCTTCGGGTTCCTGGAGCGCTACGGCAAGCTCTCCGAGCTGACCAAGCGCCACGACCTGCCGTACCACATCATCGGCTCCGACCTCGCGGGCGTCGTCCTGCGCACCGGACCGGGTGTGAACGCCTGGCACCCCGGTGACGAGGTCGTCGCGCACTGCCTGAGTGTGGAGCTGGAGAGCTCGGACGGGCACAACGACACGATGCTCGACCCCGAGCAGCGCATCTGGGGCTTCGAGACCAACTTCGGCGGCCTCGCCGAGGTCGCGCTCGTCAAGTCCAACCAGCTGATGCCGAAGCCGGACCACCTCTCGTGGGAGGAGGCGGCGGCCCCCGGGCTCGTCAACTCCACCGCCTACCGCCAGCTGGTCTCCCGCAACGGCGCCGGCATGAAGCAGGGCGACAACGTCCTGATCTGGGGCGCGAGCGGCGGACTCGGCTCGTACGCGACCCAGTTCGCGCTGGCCGGCGGCGCCACGCCGATCTGTGTCGTCTCCAGCCCGGAGAAGGCGGACATCTGCCGGGCGATGGGCGCCGAGGCGGTCATCGACCGCAACGCCGAGGGCTACAAGTTCTGGAAGAACGAGCACGAGCAGGACCCGCGGGAGTGGAAGCGCTTCGGCAAGCGCATCCGCGAGCTGACCGGCGGCGAGGACGTCGACATCGTCTTCGAGCACCCCGGCCGCGAGACGTTCGGCGCCTCGGTCTACGTCACCCGCAAGGGCGGCACGATCGTCACCTGCGCCTCGACCTCGGGCTTCAACCACGAGTACGACAACCGCTACCTGTGGATGTCCCTGAAGCGGATCATCGGCTCGCACTTCGCCAACTACCGCGAGGCCTGGGAGGCCAACCGGCTGATCGCGAAGGGCAAGATCCACCCGACGCTGTCGAAGGTCTACTCCCTGGAGGAGACCGGGCAGGCCGCGTACGACGTGCACCGCAACCTCCACCAGGGCAAGGTCGGCGTGCTGTGCCTCGCTCCCGAGGAGGGCCTCGGCGTGCGCGACGAGGAGATGCGCGCCAAGCACCTCGACGCCATCAACCGCTTCCGCAACATCTGAGACACCCGGGGTCATAGATGACTGAGCGTCAGAACGCCGACGGGGCAAGGGAGAAGGACCGGCCGTGGCTCATGCGCACGTACGCCGGTCACTCCACGGCCGAGGCGTCCAACGAGCTGTACCGGCGCAACCTCGCCAAGGGACAGACCGGCCTGTCGGTCGCGTTCGACCTGCCGACGCAGACCGGATACGACTCCGACCACATCCTCGCCCGCGGCGAGGTCGGCCGGGTCGGCGTGCCGATCGCGCACCTCGGTGACATGCGCAGGCTGTTCCAGGACATCCCCCTGGACCAGATGAACACCTCGATGACGATCAACGCCACCGCCATGTGGCTGCTGGCGCTCTACCAGGTCGTCGCCGAGGAGCAGGGTGTGGACATCACCAAGCTCCAGGGCACGACCCAGAACGACATCGTCAAGGAGTACCTGTCGCGGGGGACGCATGTCTTCCCGCCGGGTCCTTCCCTCCGGCTGACGACGGACATGATCGCGTACACGGTCTCCCACATCCCGAAGTGGAACCCGATCAACATCTGCAGCTACCACCTGCAGGAGGCGGGCGCCACACCGGTCCAGGAGATCGCGTACGCGATGTCGACGGCGATCGCGGTCCTGGACGCCGTCCGGGATTCCGGCCAGGTGCCCGCCGAGAAGTTCGGTGACGTCGTCGCGCGCATCTCCTTCTTCGTGAACGCCGGCGTCCGGTTCGTCGAGGAGATGTGCAAGATGCGCGCCTTCGGCCGCATCTGGGACAAGGTCACCCGCGAGCGCTACGGCATCGAGAACGCCAAGCAGCGCCGTTTCCGGTACGGCGTCCAGGTCAACTCCCTCGGACTGACCGAGGCCCAACCGGAGAACAACATCCAGCGGATCGTGCTGGAGATGCTGGCCGTGACCCTGTCGAAGGACGCACGCGCGCGTGCCGTGCAGCTGCCCGCCTGGAACGAGGCGCTGGGTCTGCCCCGCCCCTGGGACCAGCAGTGGTCACTGCGCATGCAGCAGGTGCTGGCATACGAGAGCGACCTGCTGGAGTACGCGGACATCTTCGAGGGCTCGCACGTCGTCGAGGCGAAGGTCGCGAAGCTGGTCGAGGAGTCCCTCGCCGAGATCGACCGGATCCAGGGGATGGGCGGCGCGATGGCCGCCGTCGAGTCCGGCTACCTCAAGTCGCAGCTCGTCTCCTCGCACGCCGAGCGGCGGGCTCGTATTGAGTCCGGTCAAGAGAAGATCGTGGGCGTCAACATCTTCGAGACGACCGAGCCCAATCCATTGACCGCCGATCTCGATACAGCCATCCAGACAGTTGATCCAGCTGTCGAGGCCCGTGTCATCGGCTCGCTGCAGAACTGGCGGGACACCCGCTACCAGCCGCCCTTCAACCACCCGCGCCCGTGCAAGGCGCTGGAGAAGCTGAAGGAAGCGGCCAAGGGCACCGGCAACCTCATGGAGGCCACCCTGGAATGCGCCCGTGCGGGGGCCACGACCGGTGAGTGGGCCGGGGCCCTGCGTGAGGTGTTCGGTGAGTTCCGCGCGCCGACGGGTGTCTCGTCCGCTCCGGTGGCGGTTCCCGCCGAGGAGGGCTCGGCCATGTCCGAGGTCCGCCGCAAGGTCAACCTGACCGCCAAGGACCTCGGTGTCGGCAATCTCCGCTTCCTGGTGGGCAAGCCGGGCCTGGACGGGCACTCCAACGGCGCCGAGCAGATCGCCGTGCGGGCCCGTGACGCCGGCTTCGAGGTGGTCTACCAGGGCATCCGCCTGACGCCCGAGCAGATCGTGGACGCCGCGCTCGCGGAGGACGTGCACGCGGTCGGTCTGTCGATCCTCTCCGGATCCCACGCCCAGCTGGTCCCTGACGTGCTGGAACGGCTTCGTGTGGCCGGTGCCACAGATATACCGCTGATCGCCGGTGGCATCATCCCGAATGGTGACGCCGAACAGCTTCGGGCCGCCGGAGTGGCCGCCGTCTTCACCCCGAAGGACTTCGACATCACCGGAATCATCGGCCGCATCGTCGACGAGATCCGGAAAGCGAACAAGCTCGACCCCCTGGAGGTCCCCGCATGACCACGCCCGCCCCCGTGAACCGGCTTCGTCCGCGACGCTCCTGCCTCGCGGTCCCCGGGAGCAACCCCCGCTTCCTGGAGAAGGCACAGGGACTCCCCGCCGACCAGGTCTTCCTCGACCTCGAGGACGCGTGCGCGCCGCTCGCCAAGCCCGAGGCGCGGCACACCATCGTCAAGTTCCTCAACGAGGGTGACTGGACGGGCAAGACGCGGGTCGTGCGCGTCAACGACTGGACGACCGAGTGGACGTACCGCGATGTCGTCACGGTCGTCGAGGGGGCCGGCCAGAACCTCGACTGCATCATGCTGCCGAAGGTGCAGACCGCCCAGCAGGTCGTCGCGCTCGACCTCCTGCTGACCCAGATCGAGAAGACCATGGGCTTCGAGGTCGGCAGGATCGGCATCGAGGCGCAGATCGAGAACGCCCAGGGCCTCAACAACGTCAACGAGATCGCGACGGCCTCCCAGCGCGTCGAGACGATCATCTTCGGCCCGGCCGACTTCATGGCGTCGATCAACATGAAGTCGCTGGTCGTGGGCGAGCAGCCGCCCGGCTACCCGGCGGACGCCTACCACTACATCCTGATGAAGATCCTGATGGCCGCCCGCGCCAACAACCTCCAGGCGATCGACGGCCCCTACCTGCAGATCCGCAACGTCGACGGCTACCGCGAGGTCGCCCAGCGCGCCGCCGCGCTCGGTTTCGACGGCAAGTGGGTGCTGCACCCGGGCCAGGTCGAGGCGTCCAACGAGATCTTCTCGCCCTCGCAGGAGGACTACGACCACGCCGAACTGATCCTGGACGCGTACGAGTACTTCACGTCCGAGGCGGGCGGCAAGAAGGGCTCGGCGATGATCGGCGACGAGATGATCGACGAGGCCAGCCGCAAGATGGCGCTGGTCATCTCCGGCAAGGGACGTGCGGCCGGCATGCAGCGCACCTCCAAGTTCGAGATCCCGGAGGGCTGATCGCGATGCAGTTCGGACGCACCTACGAGGAGTTCGAGGTCGGGGCGGTCTACAAGCACTGGCCCGGGAAGACGGTCACGGAGTACGACGACCACCTCTTCTGTCTTCTCACCATGAACCACCACCCGCTCCACATGGACGTCAACTACGCCGAGAAGACGACGGACTTCGGCAAGAACGTCGTGGTCGGGAACTACATCTACTCCCTCCTGCTCGGCATGTCCGTGCCGGACGTCTCCGGAAAGGCGATCGCCAACCTGGAGATCGAGTCGCTGAAGCACGTGGCGCCGACCTTTCACGGCGACACGATCTACGGCGAGACGACCGTGCTGGACAAGTGGCCGTCCAAGTCGAAGAACGACCGCGGGATCGTCTACGTCGAGACCAAGGGCTACAAGCAGGACGGCACGCTGGTCTGCGTGTTCCGCCGCAAGGTGATGGTGCCGACCGAGACGTACATCAAGGAGCGCGGCGGCGAGCAGCCCGGCCGTCCGGAACCGAAGCAGCAGGAGAAGTAGCCATGGCGCGACTCGCCCAGACCGCCGGTCTGACCGACATCCAGCAGGAGATCCTCTCCACCGTCCGCGACTTCGTGGACAAGGAGATCATCCCGGTCGCCACCGAGCTGGAGCACCGCGACGAGTACCCGCAGCAGATCGTCGACGGTCTCAAGGAGTTGGGTCTGTTCGGCCTGATGATCCCCGAGGAGTACGGGGGTCTGGGCGAGTCGCTCCTCACCTACGCCCTGTGCGTCGAGGAGATCGCCCGTGGCTGGATGTCGGTTTCCGGCATCATCAACACCCACTTCATCGTGGCGTACATGCTCAAGCAGCACGGCACGCAGGAGCAGAAGGACCACTTCCTGCCGCGCATGGCGGCCGGCGACATCCGCGGCGCCTTCTCGATGTCGGAGCCGGGCCTCGGCTCGGACGTGTCGGCCATCACCTCGAAGGCGGTGAAGGACGGCGAAGAGTACGTCCTCAACGGCCAGAAGATGTGGCTGACGAACGGCGGCACGTCAAGCCTGGTCGCCGTTCTCGTCCGAAGTGACGAAGGACACCCTGAGGGCACCGCGCCCCACAAGTCGATGACCACCTTCCTGATCGAGAAGGAGCCCGGCTTCGGAGAGGTCCGCCCCGGCCTCACCATCCCCGGGAAGATCGACAAGATGGGGTACAAGGGTGTCGACACCACCGAGCTGATCATGGATGGCCTGCGGCTTCCGGCCGATCGGGTGCTCGGCGGCGTCACCGGCCGAGGTTTTTACCAAATGATGGACGGAGTAGAGGTCGGCCGCGTCAACGTGGCGGCGCGTGGCTGCGGAGTCGCTCAGCGTGCCTTCGAGCTGGGCGTGCAGTACGCCCAGCAGCGTCACACGTTCGGCAAGCCGATCGCTCAGCACCAGGCCATTCAGTTCAAGCTGGCCGAGATGGCCACCAAGGTCGAGGCCGCCCATGCGATGATGGTGAACGCGGCGCGCAAAAAGGATTCTGGCGAACGAAACGACCTTGAGGCCGGTATGGCGAAGTACCTCGCCTCCGAGTACTGCAAGGAGGTCGTGGAGGACGCCTTCCGGATCCACGGCGGCTACGGCTTCTCCAAGGAGTACGAGATCGAGCGCCTCTACCGCGAGGCCCCGATGCTGCTGATCGGTGAAGGCACTGCCGAAATCCAGAAAATGATCATTGGTCGCAGGCTGCTCGAAGAGTATCGGTTCCAGGGCTAGATGTCCGGATACGGGGTGTTTTCTTGGAGAAGAAGATCACACCCCGTCAACATTCCTCGGTCTCCGACTCGGCTTCCTGGCTTGCCCAGTTGTGGCCCGCGACCGGTACCATCCCGGGAAAGCCGCCGTCCCCCGTTACAGCGCGGCATCATCCGCTACGAAGGTCATCCATGCCCCACAGCCAAACCTCTGCACCACGCGACAGCCTGGCAGGCGTACGTCTTGCGCGCGGAGCATCGCCGTGGCTTCTCCCGACCGTCGCCACCGCAGCCCTCAGCCTGGCCCGTGCGCGCCGCTCCGGCGCCGCCAAGGCCGTGGCCGTGCCCGCCACCGCGCTCGCGGCGGGCATGCTGTGGTTCTTCCGCGACCCCGAGCGCGAGATCGCCCAGGGCCGGGTCATCTCGCCCGCCGACGGTGTGGTGCAGAGCATCATGCCGTGGAAGGACGGCCGCACCCGCGTCGCGATCTTCATGAGCCCGCTCAACGTCCACGTCAACCGCGCGCCGCTCTCGGGGACGGTGACGTCCGTCGAGCACATCCCCGGCGGGTTCGTTCCGGCCTTCAACAAGGAGAGCGAGAACAACGAGCGCGTAGTCTGGCATTTCGACACCGAACTCGGCGACATCGAGATGATCCAGATCGCCGGCGCCGTGGCCCGCCGCATCGTCCCCTACATCCCGCAGGGCACGAAGGTGGAGCAGGGTGACCGCATCGGGCTGATCCGCTTCGGCTCGCGCGTCGACATCTACCTGCCCGAGGGCGTGGAGGTCGCGGTCGAGGTCGGTCAGAAGACCGTGGCTGGGGTGACTCGCATTGACCGTGATTGATCCTGAGACTCAGGCGGGCTGGGTGCCCGAGGCCGACGAGGTGGACGAAGAGGAGGAGATGCCCCTCTCTCTCCGCCTCTCAATAGCGGACACCCTCACCCTCGGCAACGCGACGTGCGGCTTCATGGCGGTGTACTTCACCACCACCGGGATCCTGATCCCGCACCTCACGGGCGACCAGGAGACCGGCATGGCCCGCCACAGTGCGGCCACCGCGGTGATCCTGATGCTGTGCGCGGCGGTCTTCGACCTGTTCGACGGACTGGTGGCACGCAAGCTCCGCTCCTCCCCCATGGGCGCGGAACTGGACAACCTCTCGGACCTGATCAGCTTCGGCCTGGCGCCGGCGTACTTCGTCCTCGTGTACGGCATGGTCGCGGACGACGCGCACCAGAGAGTGGCTGCGGTCGGGGCAATCGTGGTGCTCCTGGCCGTCGTACTGCGCCTGGCGCGCTTCTCGTGCGTGACCGTCCCGAACGGCATGTTCCAGGGCATGCCCTCGCCGTTCGGTGCCCTGACGGTCGTCTCGATCGTCCTGCTGGAACTGCCCTTCGTGGCGACGCTGCTGGCGATTCTGGGCACGGCCTGGCTGATGGTGAGCCGGGTCGAGTACCCGAAGCCGCGCGGTCGCCTCGCGGTGGCGATGCTGTCCTGGATCGTCGTGTCGATGGGCCTGCTGGCGGCCTGGGCCTTCGACGCCCCCAGCGGGCAGCTGCTCCTTCAGACGGGTTGCGCGCTGCAGCTGGTCACGGGCGCGGTGATCCCCCTGTTCGCCACGGCTCGCCGGGTGAACAACTTCCGCGACAACCGTCGTGAGGCGCGGGCGGCTCAGCCGTAGCACTGCGTTGGCTTGGGCCCCGGACCCGGTTGGGTTCGGGGCCCTTCGCTTTTCGAGCGCCCGGCGTTTCGCCGACCGTCCCTGGGGGCTGTGCCCCCCAGACCCCCCATCGGCCTTCGGCCTCGTCCTCAAACGCCGGACGGGCTGAATCTTCAGCCCTCCGGCGTTTGAGGAGCGGGGGTCCGGGGGCGGAGCCCCTGGGTAGGAGCGGCGGGGGCGGGAGAAGCCCGGCCTCAGTTCAGGAAGTCCCGCGCGATCTGTTCCGCCACCCGCTCCAGGATCGGCCCCGCGTCCGAGATGCACTTCGCCACATCCGGCTCGACCGACGTCAACGGGTACGCCCGACGGATCCCTGCCCGCCCCAACGCCTCCGGCAGCAGCGCGAGCCGACCGCACACCGCGACGACCTCCTTGTCCGCGGCGCGCGCGGCAGCGGCGACTCCCGCGGGGGCCTTGCCGTGCAGGGTCTGCTCGTCCAGGGAGCCCTCGCCCGTGATCACCAGTTCCGCCCACTCCAGTGCCGGCGCGAAGCCGAGCACTTCGAGCATCACCTCGATACCGGGACGGAATCGGGCCCCGAGGAGGAGGGCGCCGTAGCCGATGCCGCCCGCAGCGCCCGCGCCCGGCGACGCGGCGTTCTCCGCCGCCTTCGCGCCGACCGCTTCCTCCAGGACCTTCGCGTAGTGCGCGAGGGCCGCGTCCAGGGCCGACACGTCGTCCGGGGAGGCGCCCTTCTGCGGGCCGTAGACGGCCGGCGCGCCCTTCGGACCGGTCAGCGGGTTGTCGACGTCGCTCGCCAGTACCAGCTCGACGGAGCCGAGGCGCGGGTCCAGGCCCGACAGGTCGGCGGAGGCGAGCTCGCTCAGACCGCCGCCGCCCGGGGGAACCGGCTCCCCGTCCGCGTCCAGGAACCGCGCGCCGAGCGCGGACAGCATTCCGGCGCCGCCATCGGTGGTCGCACTGCCGCCGACCCCGAAGACGACGGTCCGCGCGCCCGCGTCCAGCGCGGCGCGCAGCAGTTCCCCTGAGCCGTACGTGGACGCCGTGAGGGGTGCGAAGACGCCGGCCGGCAGCCGCTGCAGACCGCTCGCCTCCGCCATCTCCACGACCGCCGTGCCGCCGCGCAGCGCGAACGCCGCCGTCACCTCGTGTCCGAGCGGTCCCGCGACCCGCACCTCGCGCCGCTCGAAGCCGGCCGCGACCGCCGCGTCCACCGTTCCGTCGCCGCCGTCGGCCACGGGCAGGGCCTCCACCTGCGCGTCCGGTACGACGTTGCGCAGCCCGGCGGTCACCCGCTCGGCGACCTGCACGGCCGTCAGCGACCCCTTGAACTTGTCCGCGGCGATGAGCACGCGCTGTGTCACCTGTTTCCCCTTGCTCTCCGGGCCTCACGCATGTCAAGGCCAGTCGCGCCGCTGTGACCTTAACCGTAGGACGCCCTCGCCGCCATGCACCGACCGGAGCCTGGGACGCCACAGGGCGCCTGCCGTGCACCCTTGTGAAACCCCGCGCAGGCGACGCCGGAATTGGGTAGACCGGAGCTATGACCCCTGTGGGCACAGAGCCAGAGCTCGCCGACCGCGTCCTCGGGGGCTGGCTGGGCCGGATCGCGGGCAACATGCTCGGCAAGCCGGTCGAGCAGGGCGACCTGTGGACGCGGGACCGCATCGACCGCTACCTGCGGCAGGCCGCCGCCCTGCCCCTGACCGACTACCTCCCCGAGCCCGCCGACGAGAGCGACGGCTTCGAGCTGCGCCCCGAGTGGCGCCAGTGCGTGCGCGGCCGTATCCACGGCAGCTGCCGCGACGACGACGTCGACTACGCGATCCTCGGCCTGGACCTCCTGGAGACCCACGGCTTCACTTTCAGTACCGAACAGGTCGGCGACCTGTGGCTGCTGAGGCTGCCGTACCGGCAGACCTTCACCGCGGAGCGGGCCACGTACCGCAACCTCGCCAACGGGCTCAAGCCGCCGCTGACGGCCACGTACGACAACCCGTACCAGGAGTGGATCGGCGCCCTGATCCGCGCCGACATCTTCGGCTGGACCTGCCCGGGGCTCCCGCGCCGCGCCGCCTCCCTGGCCCGCCGGGACGCCGTGCTGTCCCACACCGGCAACGGCGTGTACGGCGCGATGTGGGCGGCGGCGCTGATCGCGGCCGCCTTCACGGCACCGACGGTGCGGCACGCGGTGGACCAGGCGCTGGCCGTCATCCCGGCCGGCTGCCGGCTCGCCCGGACCGTTCGCCGGGTCGTCTCGCTCCATGACACCCGGATGACGTGGGAGGACACGCTCACCACGGTCGCCGAGGAGACCGCGGGGCTCGGCTGGATCCACACCATCCCGAACGCCGCGGTCCTCACCGCCGGGCTGCTGTACGGCGACGGCGACTTCACCCGCACCATCACCCTCACCGTCCGAGGCGGCCTGGACACCGACTCCAACGGCGCGACCGCGGGCTCGGTGGCCGGCGTACTGACCGGCGCGGACGCGATCCCGGCGCAGTGGACCCAGCCGCTGGAGGACACCGTCCGCAGCGCGGTGTTCGGCTTCGACGGCGCACGGATCAGCGAGCTGGCGGAGCGGACGGTACAGCTCGCGGAGGCCGAGCCCTAGGGTCTGTCGGGACAGTGGCGTCGTCGCCCGGAGCGCGGCCGCGCGGCGTCCGGTGCGTGCTCTTGGTCCCCCCGGCCGGAGGCTGCGGGGAGTGCCGTCCGGAAGCCCTCGTACGGGGGTACCGCCCACGCCCTTGAGGCAGTGGCTTGAGGCAGCGGGGGAGCGTGCCGGGCGTCGCGCGGCAGACGCCACTTCACAACGGACCCCAGCGGCCCGAGCCGGCGGGGCATCGGTGCAGGCTGGTTACCCTTCCTGGATGACCACCACTCCAGACTTCGCCACGTACATCGCCGGACTCCCCCGCATCCTCGCCGGGGCCGCCGCCCTCTTCCGCGACGCCGAGGGCCGGGTGCTGCTCGTCGAGCCCAACTACCGTGAGGGCTGGGCCCTTCCGGGCGGCACGATCGAGTCCGACGACGGCGAGACCCCGCGCCAGGGTGCCCGTCGCGAGACCTTGGAGGAGATCGGGCTCGACCGCGAACTGGGCCGACTGCTCGCGGTGGACTGGGTGTACAAGCCGAGCTGGCCGCCGCTCGTGGCGTATCTGTACGACGGCGGAGTGCTGAGCGAGGACGACCTCAAGGCGATCCGCCTCCAGGAGGAGGAACTGCTCTCCTGGCGCCTCGTCCCCCGCGAGGAACTCGCCGACCACCTGCTGGGCACGCTCGGCCCGCGGGTTCTGGTCGCGTTGGACGTCCTGGCGGAGGGCTCGGGGACGGCCGAGCTGGAGAACGGCCGTCGGGTGGCATGACCGGCGCGGGCTCGGCCCACTCAGCCCTCGGGCTCGCGGGGCTTGACGTCCACGTCGCGCAGCGCGTCGTCCCGTGCCGCGACCCGCGCCTCGGTGCGGTGGCCGCGCTCGATGTAGTCACGGACGACTAGCTCGATGGCGTCCTGGGAGTTGCCGGCACCCGCGAGAACCATCACTTCCACGACGAGTTCGGCATCGAGCGAGACGGTGACCTTGGCCATGGCGCGACGCTAGCACCCGAAGGCGCGCACGAATATCCATTCGCCCGGCTCGCACCGCCGCCCTACCCTCGGCGCCATGGCCAAGCCCCTTGTCGCCCTCCTCACCGGGGCGGGTATCTCGACCGACTCCGGCATCCCCGACTACCGCGGTCCCAACGGGCTGTGGCGCGAGGATCCCGAGGCCGAGAAGCTGGTGACGTACGAGTACTACATGGGCGACCGGGAGATCCGGAGCCGCTCGTGGCAGATGCGCGTGAAGACTCACGCGCTCAAGGCCGAGCCGAACGGCGCGCACCGGGCCGTGGCGGAGCTGGAGAGGTCCGGGGTGCCCGTGCGGGTGATCACGCAGAACGTGGACGGGCTGCATCAGCTCGCCGGGATGCCCGCCCGCAAGGTGCTCGAACTGCACGGCTCCGCACGGAGTTTCGTGTGCACCGGGTGTGCCGTTCGGGGGGCGATGCAGGACGCGCTCGCGCGGGTAGAGGCCGGGGAGGCGGATCCGCCGTGCCGGGAGTGCGGGGGGATCCTCAAACCGGCGACCGTGATGTTCGGCGAGCGGCTCGATCCGATGGTGCTGGGTGAGGCGCTCGCCATCAGCAAGGCCTGCCAGGTGTTCATCGCCGTCGGCAGCAGCCTGCAGGTACAGCCCGCCGCCGGGCTCGCCGGCGTCGCCGCCGACCACGGCGCCCGGCTCGTCATCGTCAACGCCGAGCCGACGCCGTACGACGAACAGGCCGAGGAGGTCGTCCGCGAGCCCATCGGCACCGCGCTGCCGAAGCTGCTGCGCCAACTCGGCGGGGCGCACCCCTGAGGGCCTGTCCGGCGGATCAGGTCGGCGGCGGCAGGCGGTGTGCAGCTGCAAGGCGGAGGAACCGTGTCGATCAGGGGCTGCCGCGGCGGGCGACGCGGAGCGTCGGCGACCGACGACAACGCCGCTGGGGGTCCCCCACGCCGTCAGGGCAGTGAGGAAGTGCGTGCCAGGGCCCGCGACGCCGAGCTGATCCGCCGGGCAGGGACGGGCTCTAGGAGCGGATCCCGTCGCAGGAGATGTGCAGATGCCGAGGCCCGCGCAGCACGGCGTTCTGCCGGTACGGGGGCGGGTCCTCCAGCAGACGTGGGTTTTCCAGCCTCCGGGCCAGTTCCGACAGGGCGAACTGGGTCTCCAGCCGGGCGAGTGGTGCGCCGAAGCAGCTGTGGATGCCGCTGCCCAGGCCGAGGTGCTGGATGTCCCGGCGGTCCGGGTCGAAGCGGTCCGGGTCCTCGAAGCGCTGGGGGTCACGGTTGCCGGACGCCAGAACCAGCCAGAGGGAGGCGCCCTTGGGGATGGTGACCCCGCGGAGCTCGATGTCGGCCAGGGTGGTGCGCTGTGGCACCAGTTGCACCGGCGGCTCGAAGCGCAGCAGCTCCTCGACGAGCGGCACCGCCAGCCGCGAGTCCTCGCGCAGCCGCTGCAGGACGTCGGGATGGCGCAGCAGGGTCAGCATTCCGTTGGTGATGAGATTGACGGTGGTCTCGTGCCCCGCGATCAGCAGAAGCGCGGCGGTGCTGAGCAGTTCCATCGTGGTCATCGGGCCGTCCTCGCCCTTGGCCGTGGCCAGTTGGGAGAGCATGTCGTCGCCGGGATTCTTGCGGCGTTCCTCGATCAGGCCGGCCAGGTACATGCCCAACTGCATCCGGGCGTCGTGGGAACCCTTGCCCCGCTCGGTGGGATCCGCGTCCGGGTCGGGGTCCAGGCTCGCTGCGAGGGTGTCCGCCCAGGTGTGGAAGCGCGCCTCGTCCTCGCGTGGCACCCCGAGCAGCCGGCAGATCACCGTTACCGGGAAGGGGTACGAGAACTGCTCCACCAGGTCGATCCGGCCCGGGTCGCCGATGCCGTCGATGAGGCCGGAGACGATGTCGTGGAGCTCTCCACGCATCCCGTCGACCCGGTGGGGGGAGTGCGGCGGGCCGAAGGGCCGGTTCGTCATACGTCGCAGCCGGTCGTGTTCCGGTGGGTCGAGCCGCAGGAACCCGGGCGGCAGCGCGCTCTCCTCCCCGGCCGGCTCGGCCAGCGGGTCGCGGGCGGTCGAGCCCAGATTGCGGGCGTCGGAGCTGATCCGGGGATCGTGCAGGAGGCTGCGGATCTCGTAGTAGGTGCTGATGACGTACGGTCCGCCGTCCTCGTGGTGTACCGGCGTCTTCCGCAGCTGTTCGTAGATCGGGTACGGGTTGGCGCGGTTGGCGTAGTCCAGGATCTGGTGCAGCAAGGATTGCGTCATGGCGAGTCCTCGTGGCCGAACGGGTCAGTGCGCGGGGGTGAACGTCATCCGGCGGTCGGCCGGCGCGTATCCGCCGACGGTCACGGTGGGACCGTGGGTGGGGACCGAAGGGTCGGGGAAGTCGGCGTCGACCGGCCGCTGTCCGTCCGAGCGCCGGTCGACCGTGGGGAACGCCGGCGGGAACGGCGCAGTGGTCTCGATCAGCTCCTGGTAGAACGGCAGCCAGCGGGCATGGTCGAAGGCGACCGCGCCGATGACGCGCCCCTGGTACCCGTAGACGCCGATGAACCGGTGACTGTCGAGTGCGCCCTGCGAGATGGTGATCTCCGTCCCCAGCGACGGCACCCCGACCGACTTGATGTTGACTCCGAACTGCGAGGACCAGAAAGCCGGCACCTCCATGTGGGGGATGCGCTCGGTGCTCTCGCTGATCATGTTGTGCGCCGCGATCCGTGCCTGGGAGACGGCGTTGCCCCAGTGCTCCAAAGACAGGAACTGGTAGCCGAACAGGGGGTGCGGGCAGCGTGCGACGTCGCCCGCCGCGTAGATGTCGTCGGTGACGATTCCGCGGATGTCGAAGGCGCGGCAGCCGGCGTCGCAGGCGATGCCGCGGGGGCCCGCCCCGAGGCCGGATCCGGCGAGCCATTCGGTGTTGCGGGTGGCGCCGAGCGAGACGATCACCACGTCGGTCTCCACGGTGGAACCGTCGGACAGATGCGCGGCGCGCACTCGTCCCGAGGCGTCGCCCTCCAGAGCTGTCACCATGACCCCGCACCGCAGGTCCACACCGTGTTCGCGCTGCATCCGGGCGGCGACCGCGCCGACCACCCCGCCGAGAGCGCCGACCAGGGGCGCCGCGCCGCGCTCGGCGACGGTGACGGGAAGGCCGCGTTCGCGGCAGGCGGAGGCGATCTCCGAGCCGGTGAACCCGGCCCCGATGACGAGGACCCGCTTGGGTCCCGCTGCGAGCCGCCGGGCGAGCGCGGCACCGTCGTCGCGACCCCGCAGCACGAGAACGCCGTCGAGTTCCGCCTCGGCCGCGCGCGGCCACGGTCGCGCCCGCACCCCCGTGGCGATCAGCAGCCGGTCGTACGGCACCTCGTCGCCGTCGGCCAGCCGCACCAGCCTGGCGGCCATCTCCAGGCCGGTGGCCGGAACGCCGAGCCGCCAGGTCGCGTCGACGGATCGGAGCCTGGGCAGTGCGGTGCGGTCGGCGCCGGCCCTGCCCAGCAGCACCTGCTTGGAGAGCGGGGGCCGGTCGTACGGTTCGTGGGGCTCGTCGCCGATCATGGTCAGGGAGCCCGCGAAGCCCTCGGCCCGCAGGGTTTCGGCAGCGCGCAGCCCGGCCAGTGAGGCTCCTACGACGACGATGCGGCCCTCGCGTTTGAGCCGTTCCAGGGATCCGTCACCGAGCACCGGACACCGCCTCGGCCGGTACGTCCACGGCATCGACGAGGATGGCCTGGACCGGGCAGGCCGCGACGGCCTGGGCCAGCTTCGCGCGCTGTGCCTCGTCGGCGTCCGGGTCGTACAGCAGCGCCTCCTCGCCGTGCATGGCGAAGATCTCGGGCGCGAGGAACGCGCACTGCGCATACCCCTGACAGCGGTTCAGGTCGACGGCAATCCTCACCACGGGATCGGTCCTCTCCAACGGCCCGGTCGGCCCCCTGCGATCACCCTCGGTGGCCGGACGGGATGCGGCGACGAGAAGCAGACCGTTCGGGTGAGCGGTGCGGTCGGCTCACGTCGATGTGGCGGGCCGTGGCCGGGCGGGACGCCGGCCCCACAGGATGTTCAGGCTGAGGAGCAACGCCCAGGCCGGGAAGACCAGTTCGGACCAGGGCACACTCGCTCCCACCATGAGCAGCGTGAGGCCGGCCAGATAGCCGAGCGCGATGAGCGGGCGCGGGAGGGCACCGCGTCGGCGGCCGATGGTCGAAGTCGTGATGATGAACACCGCCGCCATCCGCATCGCGTACGTGGTCAGCAGGGCGTAGGCGAAGTGCCGGCCGAACGGAGGGTGCTGCTGACTCTCGGCGAGCACGGTTCCGGCCGCCGCGGCAGCGCCGAACAGGGTGGCGACGAAGACCAGGCCGCTGCCCAGGAACACGGTGGCGAAGAACCGGTCCTCGCCCTCGCCGGCCTGCTCGCGCAGGGCGCCCATGAACCAGAGGAAGGCGATCCCGGCGAACGGGAGCAGCGCCAGCGCCGTCCGCACGGCGCTGCGCTGTCCGGCGTCGACGGCTGCGTCGCCGCCGCCGCTGGGCAGTGCGATGCGCATCAGGACGATCGCCGCGGCCATCAGGATCGCGAACACCACCCCGGCCACCCCGGCGGCCCAGGGTGTCGCGAGGTGCTCGTGCTTTGGCTCCATGGTCTCCCGCTTTCCGCCTGGTCCTCCTTGGTACAGAGACCAGCGATCCGGGGACTCGCGCCACCGGGGTCACTCGGGAGGAAGACCGCGGTGCGCCATACGGGCCATGGCCACTGGTCGGATCGGACCGCCACTGCCGATGAGCCGGCAGTCCGACGCCGTACGACGAACAGGCCGACGAAGTCATACGCGAGCCCATCGGCACCACGCTGCCCGCACTGCTGAGCACGCTCAGCAGCTAGAACAGGGCCGTTCCGCTCTCGAAGTCCAGCAGGCGCTGCTTGCGGTCCAGGCCGCCGCCGTAGCCCGTGAGGCTGCCGTTGGCGCCGACGACGCGGTGGCAGGGGACGATGATGCCGATCGGGTTCTTGCCGTTGGCGAGGCCGACGGCACGGGAGGCGGACGGATTGCCAAGGGCTTCGGCGAGTTCGCCGTAGGAGCGGGTCTCGCCGTAGGGGATGCGCTGGAGCTGGGCCCAGACCGTGCGCTGGAACGGCGTTCCGTTCAGGCGGAGCTTCAGCGTGAAGGTCTTCAACTCGCCTGCGAAATAGGCCTGCAGTTGCTCCTCGATCTCGCCGAAGAGCGTGTCGTCGTGTGCGCCGAACGTCTCCTGCGGTGGGCGGTGGCGTTGTCCGGTCATGTAGAGGCCGCTCAGGACACCGTCGTCCGCCACGAGGGTGAGGGGGCCGTACGGGCTGTCGATCACGGTGTGCTGCTTGGTGGGGCCGGTGCTCATGGTGAAGGTCCCTACGTCCTTATACCGGGAGGAAGTTGATCGGGTGGCTGTCGGTCGCCCACAGGTACTGGACCGCGTACGCCCGCCAGGGGCGCCAGGCCGCCGCGCGGGCGGTGAGGGCCGCCGGAGTGGACGGGAGGCCCAACTCCTGTGCCGCGCGGCGGATTCCGAGGTCTGTCGGCAGGAAGGCGTCGGGGTCGCCGAGGGCGCGCATGGCGATGACGTCGACGGTCCAGGGGCCGAAGCCGGGCAGGGCGAGGAGTCGGGTGCGGGTTTCGGACCAGTCGCTCTCCGGGCCCAAGTGGAGTGTTCTGTCGGCGAGTTGGCGTACGAGGGTGGTGAACGTGGTGCGGCGGGTGCGGGGCATCGCCAGGGAATCGGGGTCGAGTGCGGCGAGTGCCTCGGGGGTGGGGAAGAGGTGGGTGAGGCCGCCGCCCGGGTCGTCCAGGGGGTCGCCGTACGTCGTGACCAGACGGGACGCGTGCGTTCGGGCGGCCGCCGTGGAGACCTGCTGGCCGAGCACGGCACGTACGGCGAACTCCGCCTCGTCGACCGTGCGCGGTACGCGTCGGCCAGGCGCCTTGTCCACCAGCGGGGCGAGCAGCGGATCCGTGCGGAGCTGGTCGTCGATGGCGACCGGGTCGGCGTCCAGGTCGAGCATGCGGCGGCAGCGGCTGATGGCGACGGGCAGGTCGCGCAGGTCGCTGAGGACGAGCCGGCAGGCGATGTGGTCGGGCTTGGGGGCCAGGGTCGCGATGCCGTGGCCGTAGGGCAGGCGGAGGGTGCGGCGGTAGGCGCCGTCCCGCCACTCCTCCACGCCGGGTACGGCGGTCGCCGCGAGGTGGCCGAAGAGGTTGTCGGGGTTGAGCGGGGTGCGGAAGGGCAGGCGGAGGGTGAGCGCGCCCGGGGTGGCGGCCTGTGTCTTCTTCTTCGGCAGCCGGGCCCGCAGTTCGCTCGGGGCCAGGGCGAAGACCTCGCGCACGGTGTCGTTGAAGGTGCGGATCGAGGAGAAGCCGGCCGCGAAGGCGATCTCCGCCATGGGCAGGGTGGTCGTCTCGATCAACAGGCGGGCTGTCTGGGCGCGTTGGGCGCGGGCCAGCGCCAGGGGGCCGGCGCCGAGTTCGGCGAGGAGCTGGCGTTCGATCTGCCGGGTGCTGTAGCCGAGGCGGGTGGCGAGGCCGGGTACGCCGTCGCGGTCCACGACGCCGTCGGCGATCAGGCGCATCGCCCGGGCCACGAGGTCGGCGCGCTGGTTCCATTCCGGGGAGCCCGGGCTGGTGTCGGGGCGGCATCGCTTGCAGGCCCGGAAGCCGGCCTGCTGACAGGCGGCCGCGCTCGGGTAGAAGGTCATGTTCTCTTGCTTGGGGGGTACGACAGGGCAACTGGGCCGGCAGTAGATGCGGGTCGTCAGGACCGCCGTGAAGAACCACCCGTCGAAGCGGGCGTCCTTGGACTGGACGGCGCGTACACAGCGCTCTCGGTCGGTGTGCATCCCGTTCTGCATGTGTCCAGCATCGGCGATGGGGCGAGTGGGGGCTGGCGAGAATCCGACATCAACCTCGCGTGTACTGGACCGGTCCGGATCACTCGGCCTCACCTCGTCACGGGTCGGCGCCCGGGACTCATGCCGCCCCCCGCCCCGCCGCCTCCTGCTGTGCGGCCAGTGACCAGATCACGAACACGTCGATCGCCATCATGACGACGGACCAGAGCGGGGCGTACGGAAGGAACAGGAACTGGGAGATCAGGCTGAGCGAGGCGAGGAGGATGCCGGCGAAGCGGGCCCAGGCCATGCCCTTGAGCACGCCCAAGCCGGTGACCGCCACCAGGGCGCCCACGATGACGTGGATCCAGCCCCAGCCGGTGAGGTCGAGCTCGTACACGTAGTCGCCGATGCGGCCGTAGACGTCGTCGCCGGCGATCGCCGCGATGCCCTGGAGGACGGCGAGGACGCCGCCGCACAGCATCAGCACACCGGCGAACACGGCACCGCCGGTCATCCAGCTGTGGCCCTGGTCCCCAGGAGGGCGCTGGGGGGCCGCGGTCCAGGCTCGGCCGATCTCGCCGTGCGGGTCTCCGGACGGCTGGGCTGCGTGCTGGCTCATGGGCGGTGGTCCCTTCGGCGGCGCCGCTGTCGGCTGAGTCCGAGCCTTCAAGCAGCGTGGGTGGGGCGCCATCCCGAGTGCGTCGACCGGGTGAGGGTCGCCGGCTCACGCACCGCTCTCGCCGAGGAGCTCCCGCAGCGCGGCCTCCTGTGCGGGGCTCAGGCCCGTCACGAAATGCCGGAGCGCGGCGATCGGGTCGGGGCCGCGGTCCAGCGCCTTGTGCATGGCCTCGGCGGTCAGCTGGGCCGCGTTCTTCGCGGGTCGGTAGGCGCCGCGCCGGCCGTCGGCGTCCCGCAGGACGAGACCCTTGTCGTGCAGGCGACGCAGGATCGTGTGCACGGTGTTGTAGGCGAGACCGCCGCCGAGGCCGGCCTGGACCTCGGCAGGTGTGAGGGGCAGCTCCGTCGCCCACAGGGTGGTGAGGATCTCGCTCTCCAGCTCACCGGAAAGGCGTCGCGTCGCCCTGCCGTGAGGGGTCGTGCCTGCCATGGCCACTACCTTACGGTGCGTGGGGTTCGGCGGTCACCACGTGGCACCCGTCCCCGGGGCCGCCGACCGTCACGGACCCTCGCCGGGCGACTACAGTCACGTAGACAGGCTGCCGCGCCGCTGCCGGACGACAGCCGAATGGCGAATGGCGAATGGCGAATGGCGAAGAAGAGCCGAGGAGCGGTCCATGCCCGAGGTGCAGAATGACGAGCCGGGCGGAGGGCGGGCGGACCGTCGGCCGGCCGGTGAGCTGGAGGCGAGCGTGCTGGCCGCGCTGTGGGCCGCCGGCGGATCGCTCACGCCGGGCGCGGTCCAGCGGGAACTCGGCGGCGATCTCGCCCGTACCACCGTCACCACGATCCTCACGCGCCTGCACGCCAAGGGAGCGGTCACCCGCGCGCGCTCGGGCCGTGGCTACGCCTACGCCCCGGCCCAGGACTCCCCCGGCCTGACCGCCCGCCGTATGCATGCCGAACTCGACAAGGACGAGGACCGCACCACCGTTCTCGCCCGTTTCGTCTCCGACCTGAGCCCAGCGGACGAAAAGCTCCTGCGGTCCCTCCTGGAGGGCGGCCCGGGGACGGCGGAAGGGGCGCCGTGATCTACGCCGTGTGGCTCCCGCTGCTGATGCCGTTCCTCGCCGTGCCCGTCGCCCGGCGTGGTGCCGGGCAGCTGTCGCCGCGATCGGCGGCCTGGGCGCTGACCGCTCTCGCGCTGATCCTCGCCCTGGCCGGTACGGCTTCGCTGGCGCTGCTCGCTCTCGCCGGCGCCCTGCATCTGCCGTTCGTCGCCCGGATCGGCCACCTCTCCCCGCGGTTGCTGGGCGACGGCTCGCCCGCCACCGTGCCGGCCGCGGTCCTGGCCGCCGTCGCACTGGCGGGCCTCGGTGCCCTGGCGCTCGGCCGGACCCGTCGTCATCTGCTCGAACTGCGCGCCGCCCAGCGGCAGTTGCGGGGGAAGGCGAGCGCCGGCGACCTCTGCGTGCGGCAGGACGACCGGCCCGACGCGTACGCCCTGCCCGGGCGGCCGGGCCGCGTCGTGGTGACCACCGGAATGCTGCGCGCCCTCGGCGCACAGGAACGCGAGGTGCTGTTCGCCCACGAACGGGCCCACCTCACCGGCCGCCACCACCTCTTCCTCGCGGCCGCCGAACTCGCCGCGGCGCTGCACCCCGCCCTGCGCGGCCTGCGCGCCCCGGTGTCGTACGCCCTGGAGCGCTGCGCCGACGAGTCCGCCGCGCGCGCGACGGGCGACCGCGCGCTCACCGCCCGCGCCGTCGGCCGCGCCGCCCTCGCGGCCCATGAGGCGGGCTCCGCTCCCCGCCCCCGCCTGTCGCTGACGGCCACGGCGGGCCCGGTCCCCCGCCGCGTCACCGCCCTCCTGAGCGCGCCCGCACCCCGCTCCCGTCTGCTCCCCCGGGCTCTGACCTGCCTGCTCCTGTGCTGCGTGGCCCTGTCGGCGACGGCAACCCTGGACGCGGCCACCGACCTGCACACGGGCATCGAGATCGCCCAGGGGGAGCAGGCACCCGTGCCCGGCGGGGGCCACTGACCCGGCTACCCGGAGAACTCCGTCGCCGTGGGCCGCCGTGCGGCTGCCGTCGCGCCGGACACGTCGGTGAGCGGGCGCAGCCGGTAGGTGTACGCGTAGTCCCGGTTCGCGAAGAGCTTGTACTCGTCGTGCGTGTGCGCGCCCCAGCTGTTGTCGCCGCCGATGCCCATCTGCCGGTGGTTCAGGCGCAGGACGACCGCCTCGCGAGGCGTGAGCTGGTAGTCGTGGCGGGCCCCGACCGAGAGGTCCTCGGGGGTGAGGTGCGAGGCGTTGACCTCCAGGAGCGGTTCGCCGGAGACGAGCAGGCCCCTCCCGCGTCCGTCCGTCAGCGCGACCCAGCGGACGTCCGTCTTGTTCCCGTTCTCCTGCGGCCGCAGATAGGGGGTCCACTGGCCGGAGACGATGCCGGAGTACAGGCCGACGTCGGTGGCGTCGTTGCGGTCCCAGTGGTTCTCCTCGGGGCCGCGGCCGTAGTAGTGCAGGTGCTCAAGTCGGCCGGGCAGGAAGAGCAGGGTGCCGACCTCGGGGATGTAGGGCAGGGAGGCCGCACCCGGGTGCAGCGTGTTGTCGACCTTGATCTCACCGTTGCCGAAGACCGTGTAGGTGGTGGTGTACGTCGACTCGACCGTCGTCGGCAGCGTGCCGGCGACCTTGATCTCCACGGCCCTGTCGCGCAGGGCACGCACGCCGACGTCGGTCACCCTGCGGTGGGTGCCCGCGTCGCGCCAGGTCTGGTTGCGGGTGTGCTGGCCGTTGCCGCGGTCGTTGTCGGTGGGGGCCCGCCAGAAGTTCGGCGCCGGCCCGGAGGAGATCAGTTCGGCGCCGTCGGCCCGGTACGAGGTGATGACGCCGGTCTTCTTGTCGACGGTGACCGAGAAGCCCCGGCCCGTGACGGTGACGGACCGCGCGCCGTCCTCGTGGCGGAGCGCCGGGACGCCGTCGAGTGGTACGGGGGTGATCGCGGGGCTGCCGGCGTCGAGGGGGAGCTGGTGCCGGGCCACCTCGTGGCCGGCCTTCGCCCACTTCGTGTTCTCCCTTGTGGTGAAGGACAGTTGGAGGAAGTACTCGGCTCCCGGCGCCGGATCGCGCGGCAGCGTGAACGGCACCGTGATGTCCTTGCTGGACAGGGGCGCCACGTCCAGCTGGGCTCGGCTGAGCCTGCCCCGCCGCACCACCTTTCCGTCGCCGACGAGCTCCCACCGTCCGTCGAACTCGCGGAGGTTGGTGAACAGGTACTCGTTGGTGAGCGTGACCGCGCCCGGCGAGGAGCCCGAACCGGCCTGGACGGCCTGGTAGATCCGCTTGACCTCGGCGGCCTTGCCGGTGTGCCCGCGGTCGGCGGTGACGATGCCGTCCCCGGAGAAGGCGCCGTCGTTGGGGCTGTCGCCCCAGTCGCCCCCGTAGGCGTAGAACGTCTTCTCTCGGGGCCGCTTCTCGGTCAGGCCGACGGTGGCGGCGTCGAACCAGAACCGCACGCCGTCGTCGCCGGGACCCCGGCCGCCGGAGGCGAGTTCGCCGGCGCTCAGCGCGCGGGCGTAGACGCGGGCGGCCCGGATCGTGCCGCTGAACTCCCGGGTCGGGTTGTCGACGTCGGTGGCCAGGGACAGGGACGCGGTGTTGTTGTCGGGGCGCCGGGTGGTGGTCCGGGTGGCCCGCACCTCACCGTCCACGTGGAGCGTCAGTGTGCCCGCGGCCGTGTCGAGGACGCCGGCGACGTGGTGTTCGCGGCCCGTCCAGTCGGCGGGCAGTGCCCAGGTCGCGGTGATCCACTGGCCGCCGCCGTGGATGAAGAACTCCAGGTTCCGACCCGACTGCTTGAGTGAGTACTGGGTGTCGCCCTTGACGAGGATCGGCTGGTCGTAGCCGGTCGGCCCCGGGGTGATCCAGGCTTCCAGCGTCAGCGACCCGGTGAGGTCGAGGCGTGCGTCGCGGGCGAAGACGGTTCCGCCGTGCACACCCTTGTCACGGCTGAAGGTGCCGGCCGGGGCGATGACCTCTCCGGCCAGCGCGGCGGGGCCGGTCTCGGTGAACAGTTTGCGCGTCGGGGTGGGCCAGCTGAGGGCCTGGTCGACGAAGTCCCAGATCCAACCGCCCTGCAGCACGTCGTGACCGCGGACCACGTCCCAGTACTTCTTGAGGTTGCCGGTGGAGTTACCCATCGAGTGGGCGTACTCGATCATGACGTACGGCCGGGTGTCGGCTGTGTCCCGCGCATGCTGCTCGACGCGGGAGGGGCCGTCGTACATCTCGGAGCGGATGTCGCTGATCCCGGGGCGGTCGTCGCCTTCGTACTGGATGACGCGGGTGGTGTCGTAGGAGCGGATCCAGTCGTGCATGGCGGTGAAGGTGCTGCCGCCGCCCGCTTCGTTGCCGAGCGACCAGATCACCGCCGAGGCGTGGTTCTTGTCGCGGTGGACCATGTTCTGCGCGCGGGCGACGCACGCTGCGGTCCACTCGGGGTGGTCGCCGGGGTACTGGCCGCGGATGCCGTGGGTCTCCAGGTTGGTCTCGTCCACGAGGTAGAGGCCGTACTCGTCGGCGAGCTCCAGCCACAGCGGGTTGTTGGGGTAGTGGGAGGTGCGCACGGTGTTGATGTTCAGCCGCTTGATGATGCCGATGTCCTCGACCAGGTCGGCGCGGGTGAGCGCCGAGCCGCGCACCGGGTGCATCTCGTGGCGGTTGGTGCCCCGAAGGGAGATCGGCTGTCCGTTGATGCGCATCAGCCCGTCCTTGAGCGCGAATTCGCGCAGGCCGACGCGGTGGGAGAGGGTTTCGACCACCTTTCCGCCCGGGTCGCGCAGGCGGAGCACGGCGGTGTGGAGGTACGGGTGTTCGGCCGACCACAGGCGCGGAGCGGGCACGGCCTTCGCGGCCCGTACGGTCTTCTCGCCGCCGGCGTCGACAGCGACGGTCTGCTGCAGGGGTCTGGGCCACACCGGGTGCCCGCCCGCGTCGTACAGCTGGGTCTCGACGGAGTACTGGCCGCCGCCCTTGCCGCCGTAGTCCCGCACGCTTGCGGTGACAGACAGCTCGGCCGTCCTGTAGTCGTCGCCCAGCGGGGTGTCGAGGCGGAAGTCGCGCAGGTGCACGACCGGGGTGGAGTACAGGTAGACCGAGCGGAAGATGCCGCTCAGCCGGATCATGTCCTGGTCCTCCAGCCAGTCGCCGTCGGAGTAGCGGTAGACCTCGACGGCGATCTGGTTGGTGCCCGGTCTGAGGTGCGGGGTGATGTCGTACTCGGCCGGGTCGTAGGAGGACTCGTGGTAGCCGACCAACTCCCCGTTGATCCAGACGTAGTGGGCGGACTTGACTCCCTCGAAGTGGAGAAACGTCCGCCGTCCGGTCCAGTCGCGCGGGACCGTGAACGTGCGGCGGTACTGGCCCACGGGGTTGTACCGGGTGGGCGCGGCCGGCGGTTGCGCGTCCTCGCCCAGACCGTTGGGGCCCCACCACGGGTAGGTGATGTTGATGTAGATCGGGCGGTCGTGGCCGTGCAGTTGCCAGGCGGACGGCACCGGGATGGTCTCCCAGCCGCTGTCGTCGAGGTCGGTGCGGTGGAAGTCGGTGTCACGGTCGTCGGGCCGGTCGGCGTACGCGAACTTCCAGGTGCCGTCCAGGCTCAGCCGGTACGGCGAGCGCGTGCGGTCGGCGGCCAGGGCCTGCTTGAGGTCCGCGTAGGGCATCAGCGTGGTGTGCGGCGGCTCGGTGCCCACCTTGAAGACGTCGATGGCGCCGTTCCACTCGGGCGTGCCGCCGGCCGCCGCGCCCGGGCCGGCCGCGTGTGCGGTGGCCGAGGGCGTGGACAGCGCGAGCGCACCGAGGGCCGCGGCGCCTCCTTCGAGGAGGCGGCGACGGCTGACGAGCCGGTCGGCGAGGGACGGGTGCGGCATGATCGTTGCCTTCCTCGGGACGACGGTGCGGGTACGCGTACTGAGGGCGCGTCAGATCTTGTCGGATGCTGTTGGGATAAGGGAGTTACTGTCGGGGCGGACGAGAGCTGACGGTGACGCGGTGACTACGGAGCAGTTGCACCCTAGGTCCAAGGCAAAGACGAAGCAATGATCCTGTCGGACTCTGTTCGGTCCTGAGGGTTCGTCACCACCTCGCCATTTCCCCGCCCTTACGCCCGCGCCTCAACGCCCAGTCCCTCACACCCGGCCCCTTCACATCCGGTCTTGTGGCATGCTCCGGTCAACCGATACACGCAGCCCACGACCGCCCCCGGCGCACCCCAGCCGACCCGGCAGTCGCCGAGCAGGCCGGAATCCCGGCCGCCGCAAAGGAGTTTCGTGTGAGATCGACCCCCCACAGAACCATCGCCACGCGCGCACTCGCCGTCGCCGCGCTGGCCGCCCTGTCCCTCATCCCCGTCACCCCGGCGGCCGCGGCGCCGTCCTCCGCCCAGTCGGCCGACGCTGCCTGCACCCCGAGTCAGGTGGTCACCAACGGCGGCTTCGAGAGCGGCACTTCGCCGTGGACCCAGTCGTCGACGAGCGTCATCACCAGCCGCTCCGGCCAGACCGCCCACGGCGGCACCGCCTACGCCTGGCTGGACGGGGTGGGCAGCACACACACCGACACCCTCTCGCAGAGCGTCACGATCCCGGCCGGGTGCGGCACCGCCACCCTGTCCTTCTGGCTCCACACCGACACCGCCGAGACGACCTCGTCCGTCGCCTACGACAAGCTGACGGCGAAGGTCGGCGGTACGACCCTGGCGACGTACTCGAACCTCGACAAGAACACCGGGTACGTGCGCAAGTCGCTCGACGTGTCGGCGTTCGCGGGCCAGACCGTCAGCCTCGCCTTCACCGGCACCGAGGACTCCAGCCTCAGGACGAGCTTCGTCCTCGACGACATCGCCCTCGACACCTCCGGCGGCACCACCCCGCCGGCGGACTCCACGCGCACACCGGCCGCTCCCTCGTACACCGTCAGTCTCACCAGCAACACCAGCGGTACCGTCTGGACCGGCCATGAGAGCGCGACCTTCACCAACGCCTCCGCCACCGCGCTCAGCGAGGTGTACCTGAGGCTCTGGGACAACTACCACGGCAGCTGCTCGTCGATGCCGATCACGGTCACCAACGTCAGCGGCGGCACGGCGGGTTCGCCGTCGGTCGCGTGCACGGCCCTGCAGATCACCCTGCCGGCGCCCCTGGCCCAGGGACAGTCCGCCACGATCGGCTTCGACCTCGGTATCACCGTGCCCAGCGGGGCCGACCGCTTCGGCCACGACGGAGCGTTCAGCTTCGTCGGCAACGCGCTGCCCGTCCTCGCGGTCAGGGACGGCTCGGGCTGGCACCTGGACCCGTACACGAACAACGGCGAGTCGTTCTACTCCCTGGCCGCCGACTTCAAGGTGACCCTCGACCACCCCAGCACCCTGCTGGTACCGGCCACCGGCACCTCGGCCGACACCCCCGGCTCCAGCGGCCGCACGGTCACCACCGCCACCGCGTCCAAGGTCCGTGACTTCGCCTGGGCGGCCGGACCGTTCAGCAAGATCTCGGGCACCTCTGCCGCCGGAACCGCGATCAACGTCTACTCCGTCTCGGACATCAGCTCCTCCGACGCGCAGTCGATGCTCAGCACCGCCAAGACCGCCGTCGACGCCCACGCGGCACGCTTCGGCGCGTACCCCTACGGCGAGTTGGACGCCGTCATCGACAACAACTACTGGTTCGGCGGCATGGAGTACCCGGGGTTCGTCCTCGACCTCGTGAGCACCACCGCGCTCACCCACGAGATCGGTCACCAGTGGTGGTACGGCATCGTCGGCGACGACGAGTACAACAGCCCCTGGCTCGACGAGGCGTTCACCGACTACTCCACCGACCTGGCCCTGGGCAAGACCGGCAGCAACTGCTGGAACAGCGTCTCGTGGGCCTCCTCCACGGAGAAGATCACCAACTCCATGGCCTACTGGGACACCCACTCGTCCCGCTACTCCACCGTCGTCTACGGCTACGGCAAGTGCGCCCTGCACGACCTGCGGCGGGTGCTCGGCGACACCGTCATGACCAAGTTGCTGAAGGACTACGCGACTTCGCACTGGTACGGCGTCTCGACCACCTCCGAGTTCAAGGCCGCGGCCCAGGCCGCCACGACCACGGACCTGACCTCGTTCTGGAGCACACACCGCATCGACGGCTGAACCAGGCCGATATGACGCACCGTCAGTGGGCCTGCGCGGCGAACGCCTCGCAGGCCCGCACGTCGAAGAGCCCGGCCGTATGTCAGCGCACCGGGTCGAGGAACGTCAGAACGGAGGCGTCCTCCTCGATCAGCGGGGTGAGCTCGGCGTTGAACGGGCCGCCGTACGGAGCCTTCAGGTGCGCCTGGAAGGCCTCCTCGTCGCGGTACACCTCGAAGATCCAGTAGGCGCGGGGGTGGGACGTCTTCGTGTAGACGTCAAAGGCGAGGT
This sequence comes from Streptomyces sp. NBC_00461, assembly GCF_036013935.1. Taxonomy (NCBI): domain Bacteria; kingdom Bacillati; phylum Actinomycetota; class Actinomycetes; order Kitasatosporales; family Streptomycetaceae; genus Streptomyces; species Streptomyces sp. NBC_00461. Next base: position 7,986,416 of record NZ_CP107902.1, on the reverse strand, counting down.
TGCCCTCCTCCTCGCGCACCTTGAGGGCGTACTCGCCCAGCAGGCGGGCGACCTCGTCCTGCGCTCCCTCACGTGCGGTGAACTCGGCGAGCAGGGTCTTGTTCATGGTGCGGTGTCCTTGTGGTCGGTGTCGGTCAGAGATCAGTCGCGTCAGGGGCCGACGTGCCGGGGAGCCGGGGCTCGTTATCCGCGCCGCCGACCAGGTGTGGCGCCGGCCAGGCGTGGCGCCGTCGGCCTATGTCATCGATGACATAGCGGGTGGCCCGATGATGAGGGCCTTCCGGCTGCCTCGTCAACGGTCGCCATGCGATCGCGCCGGTGCGGCCCCGCAGCCCGTCAGGCGCCGCCGGCGGCCGCGAGCTGCGCCAGCTGCCCCGCGTACGGCGGGTTGGGTCCGGTGACCGAGCAGGTCAGCGCGGCGACCTGGGCGCCGAACACACACGCTTCGGCGACCTCGTCAAGGCGCAGGTCCGTCAGCCGGCCGCCGAGAAGGCCGTGGGCGCCGAGGTGGTGCAGCAGGCCGGCGGTGAAGGAGTCCCCGGCCCCGACCGTGTCGACGACCCGTGTCGCCACCGCCGGCACCCGCACCCGTGCGCCGTCGAGCGAGGCGAGGGCGCCGTCGGCACCGCGGGTGATGACGACGAGCCGTGCCCCGGCCGCGTGCCAGATGTCGCACGCCTGCTCAGGAGGGGTCTCCGGCAGCAGCAGCTCCAGGTCGTCCTCGCTCAGCCGCAGCACGTCGGCGAGGCCGCACCAGTGCGCCAGCCGGGCGCGGTAGACGTCGGGGTGCACGAGCAGCGGCCGGACGTTGGGGTCGATGCTGATGGTCGCCCGGGGGGCGGCCGCCGCCAGGAAGTCCTCCACCACCGCCGCGCCGGGTTGGCGGACCAGGGCCAGGGACCCGGTATGCACGCAGGCGCTGTCGGACAGGTCGACCCGCGCCAGCTCCTCTGCCGTCCACTGCCAGTCGGCCGTGTTCTGCGCATGGAAGGAGAACCCGGCCTGCCCCTGTGCGTCCAGCTCCGCCACGGCCAGGGTGCTGGGCTCGGCCGCCGAGACGGCGCTTGAGAGGTCCACCCCGGATGCCTCCAGGTGGGCACGGAACAGGCGGCCGAAGACGTCGCCGGACAGACGGGCGAGGAAGCGGGCAGGGGTGCCGAGGCGGGCCAGTGCAACCGCCGTGTTCGCAGGTCCGCCACCCGGCAGGACCCGCAGGGCGAGTTCGTTCGAGGCACTCGCGGGTGTGGCGAAGGCGTCCGCGACGCACTCTCCCAGGACGGTGATCTGACGCGGGCTCATGAGCTGCTCTTCTCTGGCGGACGTACGGATGTACGGACGAGGCGGGCACGTCACGGGCCGCTTTCACACGGCAACGGGCGGACGGCGGCCGCGGACGTTGCCGATTTGTGACGGGTGCAGGGCATTGACGTTTCCGGGAGACGGAGTCCATCATCCTCGCCATGCGGTGTCAACGATGACATAAGTCAACGATGACATCCCGGGACGGCATGCTCCGATGCCGCCGCACCGCCCGCTATCCCGCAGGAGTCGTTCATGTCTCGCACCCCTCGTCTGCCCTCGGCCCTCCTCCGAGCCGCCGCGTGCACCGGCCTGGCAGCCCTCACGCTGACGGCCTGTGGATCCGGCGCCGGAACGGGCACCGCCGGGTCAAGTTCGGGCAGCGTCAAGGTCGGCCTGATCACCAAGACCGACACCAACCCGTTCTTCGTGAAGATGAAGGAAGGCGCGCAGAAGGCCGCCAAGGAGAACGGCGCCCAACTGGTCACCGCCGCGGGCAAGTTCGACGGCGACAACGCCGGTCAGGTCACCGCCATCGAGAACATGGTCGCCTCCGGCGTGAAGGGCATCCTGATCACCCCGAGCGACTCCAAGGCGATCGTGCCGGCGATCGCGAAGGCGCGCGCCAAGGGCGTCCTGGTCATCGCCCTGGACACGCCGACGGAGCCGCAGAGCGCGGTCGACGCCCTCTTCGCCACGAACAACGTGAACGCCGGCGAGCTGATCGGTGAGTACGCCAAGGCCGCCATGAAGGGCAAGGCCGCGAAGATAGCCACCCTCGACCTGGCGCCGGGCGTCTCCGTGGGCGTGCAGCGGCACAGCGGCTTCCTGAAGGGCTTCGGCGCCACCGACAAGGATGTCCTGTGCGCCCAGGACACCGGCGGCGACCAGGCCAAGGGCCAGACCGCCATGGAGAACTGCCTCCAGAAGAACCCCGGCATCAACCTCGTCTACACCATCAACGAGCCGGCCGCGCTGGGCGCGTACACCGCACTCAAGGCCAAGGGCCGGGAGAAGGACGTCCTGATCGTCTCCGTCGACGGCGGCTGCACCGGGACGCAGGCGGTCAAGGACGGCAAGATCGCCGCCACGTCCCAGCAGTACCCGCTGAAGATGGCCGCCCAGGGTGTCAAGGCCGTCGTGACGTACGCCAAGGACGGCAAGAAGGCGTCCGGTTACACCGACACGGGCGTCAACCTGATCACGGACAAGCCCGAGAGCGGAGTGACGTCCAAGGACACCGGGTTCGGCCTGCAGAACTGCTGGGGCTGAGCCGGCCCCTCCCCCGGGACCGTACGACGACGTCCCTGCTCTCCCCACGGGGCGGCCGGCACCGGCCACTCCTCCCCGACCGGGGACGGCCGCCCTTCGTTCCCCTCGCGTCCGGCATGGACCGAGAGGGAGCGAGTGGGACCGACAAGGACTTCTGTCTTCCGACGAGAACTGCTGTCTTCCGACAAGGACTTCGCATGACCGCCACGTCCACGCCCCCGAGTACGTCATCGCCGTACGCCGGGCTCAAAGCGCCGACCACGGCCCGCAGACTGCTCACGGCACCGACCACCGGTCCGCTGGCCGCGCTGCTTCTGGCCTGCGCCTTCTTCTCCTTCTCATCCGACCAGTTCCTCACCGGCGGCAACTTCTCGCTGATCGTGCAGCAGGTCATGGTCGTCGGCACGCTCGCCATCGGGCAGACGCTGATCATCCTCACGGCGGGCATCGACCTGTCGTGCGGTGCCGTGATGGCCTTCGGCAGCATCGTGATCGCCAAGATGGCCGCCGAGGGTTCCCTGCCGCCGCTCCTCGCCATCGCGCTGGGCATCGCCGTCTGCGGCGGCTTCGGGCTGGTCAACGGGCTGCTGGTGCAGAAGATCCCGCTGCCGCCGTTCATCGTCACCCTGGGCATGCTGAACGTGGCGTTCGCGCTCACGCACATCTACTCCGCGGAGCAGACGGTCACCAACCTGCCCGGACCGTTGACGGCGCTCGGGCAGACCTTCCCGCTCGGCCACACCGACATCACCTACGGCTCCCTCGTCACCATCGCCCTGTTCCTCCTCCTCGCCTACGCGCTGAGCAGCACCGGCTGGGGCCGGCACGTCTACGCGCTGGGCAACAGCCAGGAAGCGGCGCGCCTGAACGGCATCCGCACCTCCCGGCTGACGATCGGCATCTACACCGTGGCGGGCCTGCTGTACGGCATCGCGGCCCTGCTGCTCATCTCCCGCACGGGGGTCGGCGACCCGCAGGCCGGCCAGACGGACAACCTCGACAGCATCACGGCCGTGGTCCTCGGCGGCACCAGCCTCTTCGGCGGACGCGGATCGGTCCTGGGCACCTTCATCGGCGTCCTCATCGTCGGCGTCTTCCGCAACGGTCTGCAGCTGATGGGCGTCGCGTCCATCTACCAGACGCTGATCACCGGAGTCCTGGTGATCCTCGCGGTGACCGTCGACCAGATCTCCCGGAAGAAGGCCCGATGACCGCCACATCCGCCCCCACACCCGTGCTGCAGGCCCGCGGTCTGGTCAAGCGCTACGGCCATGTCACCGCGATCGACGGCGCCGACTTCGACCTGCTGCCCGGCGAGGTGCTCGCCGTCATCGGCGACAACGGCGCCGGCAAGACCAGCCTGATCAAGGCGCTCACCGGCGCGGTGGCCCCCGACGCGGGCGAGATACGTCTCAACGGCGAGCCCATCACCTTCGCCGGCCCGCAGAGCGCACGCGCCCACGGCATCGAGACGGTCTACCAGGATCTCGCCGTGGCCGCCTCCATGGACATCGCCTCGAACATGTTCCTGGGGCGCGAGCTCCGCCGTCCCGGTGTCCTCGGCAGTGTCTTCCGCATGCTGGACAAGAAGCGGATGCGCCAGGAGGCCGCCGAGCACATGGCCGACCTCAAGATCGGTCTGCGCTCGCTGACGCAGTCGGTCGAGACGCTCTCCGGCGGACAGCGGCAGGCGGTCGCGGTGGCCCGTTCCGTCGCCTGGGCCAGCAGTGTCGTCGTCATGGACGAGCCGACCGCCGCCCTCGGGGTCAAGGAGTCCGGGCAGGTCCTGGATCTCATCCGCCGGGTCCGGGACAAGGGCATGCCGGTCGTCCTGATCAGCCACAACATGCCGCACGTCTTCGAGATCGCCGACCGGATCCACGTCCACCGCCTCGGCCGGCGCGCCGCTGTGATCAGGCCGTCCGACTACTCGATGGCGGAGGTCGTCGCCATCATGACCGGCGCACTCACCCTCGACGAGGCCGGAGATACTGTCGTGGCGGATTCCGCGGCGGCGAAGGCCGCGGGAGTCCAGGCCACCTGACCACCACCACTCGACACTCGACGGGATCCGGCCGAGGCCGCGGCCGGAACCGACGAGCACAGGAGACGGCTTCCTCCATGGCAGCGAACCGCCGCCCCACCCTGGCAGACGTCGCACGCGAAGTGGGTGTCAGCGCCAAGACGGTCTCCCGAGTCCTCAACGAGGACGGGCCGGCCTCGGCCCGGACCAGAGAACAGGTGCTCGCCGCAGTCGCCAAGCTCGGCTTCCAGCCGAACCTCATGGCCCGCAACATCCGGGTCGGCGGACCCGACACCACCATCGGACTGGTCATCCCCGACCTCGGCAACCCCTTCTTCGGAGCGGTGGCCCGCAGTATCGAGGACACCGTCCGCGACCGCGGACTGACCCTGCTGATGGGCTCCTCCACGGACGATCCCGACCGCGAACGCGCCCTGACCGACAAGTTCCTGGCCCGCCGCGTCAGCATCCTGATGGTCGTGCCGTCCGTCGGCGCCGACCACTCCCACCTCAAGACCCACCGCACCGCGGGCCTGCCCGTCATCTTCCTCGACCGCCCGGGAACGGGACTGGCCGCGGACAGCGTCGTCAGCTCCAACCGCACGGGCGCCCAGGACGGCGTCGCCCACCTCATCGCCCACGGCCACCGGCGCATCGGCTTCCTCGGCGACCTGCCCACCACGCTCCACACCCGCCGTGAGCGCCTCGCCGGCTACCGCGCGGCCCTGCAGAGTGCCGACATCCCCTACGACCGCTCCCTGCTCGCCAGCGCCCACGACCCGCACGGGGCCTCCGTCGCCACCACCCGACTCCTCGACGTGAAGGATCCCCCCACCGCAATCTTCGCCGGCAACAACATCGTCGCCATGGGCATAGTCGCCGAACTCGCCCGCAGCGGACGCAAGGACATCGCCGTCGTCAGCTTTGACGACGTGCCGCTCGCCGAGGCCCTGGAACCGGCCCTCACCGTCGTCGCCCAGGATCCGGAGGAGATCGGCACAACAGCGGCGACCGTGGCCCTGGCCCGCCTCGACGGCGACCGCTCCCGCGCCCGCACCATCACCGTCCCCACCCGGCTGATCATCCGAGGCTCGGGCGAACTCCCCGCCCACGCCGGGCAGGAGGCGTGACCCGGGCTTGATGGACCTGGGGCCTCATCGCGCACGTTCTCGTGCTGGGCCAGCCGGGTGTGAGTTCCTCGGGTCAGCCGAGTCGCCGGGCGAACACTTCGTACGCCCTGTCGTCGAAGAGGACGAACCGCACCTCGTCGACGTCCGTCGATGTGCCCCGTACCGACTCCACCGCGATACGCGCCGCGTCCTCCATCGGCCACCGGTACACGCCGGTGGAGATCGCGGGGAAAGCGACCGTCCGGGCACCCAGCTCGTCGGCGACGCGCAGCGACTCCCGGTAGCAGGAGGCGAGGAGTTCGGAGCGGTCCTCGGTGGATGACCAGACCGGGCCGACCGTGTGGATCACCCACTGTGCGTCCAGGTTGCCCGCCGTGGTGGCGACCGCCTGGCCGGCGGGCAGGCCCTTGCCATGGTGCGAGGCGCGGAGCCTGCGGCACTCGTCGAGGATCGCGGGGCCGCCGCGGCGGTGGATGGCGCCGTCGACGCCTCCGCCGCCGAGCAGGGAGGAGTTCGCCGCGTTGACGATCGCGTCGGCGCTTTCGCGGGTGATGTCGCCCTGGGTGAGGGTGAGGGTGGTCGTCATGTCTGTCGCAGCCTCTTCCAGACGGCCTTCGCCGCGTTGTGCCCCGACATGCCGTGCACTCCGGGGCCCGGCGGGGTGGCCGACGAGCAGATGAAGACCGCGGGGTGAGGGGTGGTGTACGGGGAGAGGGAGAGTTTGGGGCGCAGCAGGGTCTGGAGTCCGCAGACCGCGCCGGTGCCGATGTCGCCGCCGACGTAGTTGGCGTTGCGGGCGGCGAGTTCCAGTGGGCCGGCTGTAGCGCGGGCGAGGACGCGGTCGCGGAACCCCGGTGCGAAGCGCTCCAGTTGGCGCTCCATGACATCCGTGAGGTCTCCGGTCCAGCCGCTGGGGACATGGCCGTAGGCCCAGAAGACGTGCTTGCCCTCGGGTGCGCGGGTGGGGTCGACGACACTGGGCTGGACCGTGATCATGAACGGCTTGTCGGGGGCACGGCCCTGGCGGGAGGCCGCGCGCAGGGCGGCGCCGATCTCCGCGCTGTCCGCGCCGATCTGGACGGTGCCGGCGGCGCGGGCCTCCTCGGCTGTCCACGGCACCGGGCCGTCCAGCGCGTAGTCGACCTTGAAGACTCCGGGGCCGTACTTGAAGCCCTCGTAGTAGCGGCCGAAGCCCGCGATGCGGGCCAGGGCGGTGGGTGAGGTGTCGAAGACGTACGCGCGCGCGGGTGGCAGGTCGTCGAGGCGCTTGACCTCGTAGTCCGTGTGGACCTGGCCGCCCAGGTCCTTGAGATACGCGGTGAGCGCGTCGGAGATGGACTGGGAGCCGCCGCGGGCCACGGGCCAGCCGCGGGCGTGGGCGGCGAGGGCGAAGACCAGGCCGATCGCGCCCGTCGCCAAGCCGCTGAGCGGGGCCATCACATGCGCGACGAGACCGGCGAACAGGGCCTTGGCCGGCTCGTCGCGGAAGCGGCGCGTCAGCCAGGTCGACGGCGGCAGGCCGACCAGGCCGAAGCGGGCGAGTGTCACCGGGTCGCGCGGGAGCGCGGTGAGCGGCAGGGACATGAAGTCGCGGGCCAGGGTGTCCCACTTGGGGAGGAAGGGCTCGACCAGCCTGCGGTACGCGCCCGCGTCCCGGGGGCCGAAGGAGGCGGCCGTCTCGGCGACGGACCGGGACAGCACGGCGGCGCTGCCGTCGGGGAAGGGGTGCGCCATGGGCAGCTCGGCGTGCAGCCACTCAAGGCCGTACCGCTCCAGGGGCAGGGCACGGAACGCCGGCGAGTTGATGCCGAGCGGGTGGGCCGCGGAGCACGGGTCGTGCCGGAAGCCGGGCAGGGTGAGCTCTTCGGTGCGGGCTCCCCCGCCGACGGTGTCACGGGCCTCGAAGACGGCCACGGAGAAGCCGCGACGGGCCAGCTCCACGGCGGCCGTCAGCCCGTTCGGCCCCGCACCCACCACGACAGCATCGAGCATCGACGGCACCTCGGACCCCTTCGTCAACCAGACGGCCACTGAGATCAGGATATGACGGGGCTCCGACAGTCTCCGGCCGCGGGTGCAGCCCGGCCGACGGCCGGCGAGGCCGTGCGGTGCCCTACAGCAGTCCGGCCACCCGGCGGGCCGTGGCCGCGTCGCGGGCCGCGGTGAACGGCAGGGCATTGCCTCCGGTGATGCGGAACGGCTCCCCCGTGCGCGTCAGGTGGGCGCCGCCCGCCTCCTCGACCAGCAGGATGCCGGCCGCGTGATCCCAGGCGGCCTCCCAGGTGAAGGCCGTGGCGTCCAACTCGCCGCGCGCTATGGCGAGATACTCCAGGCCCGCCGAGCCGCAGGGCCGGGGCGCGACGCCGTCGGTCCACAGGCCGAGCAGCTCGCTCTTCTGCTCGTCGGTGGTGTAGTCCGGGTGGGAGGTGGCCACTTGGAGATCGCGGCCGGGGGCGGGTGACCCGGCGTGCAGCCGCTCGTCGTTGAGGAAGGCGCCCCGGCCCCTCATGGCGACGGCGAGTTGGGCGCGGGCCGGTGCGTACGTCCATGAGGCGAGCAGGACTCCGTGCCGGGCGAGCGCGACCAGCGTGCAGAAGCCGGAGTCGCCGTGCACGAACTGACGGGTCCCGTCGACCGGGTCGACGATCCAGACCGGTGCGTCGCCCTGTATCGCCTCGTACGTCGTCGGGTCGGCGTGCACCGCCTCCTCGCCGACGACGACGGAACCGGGCAGCAGGGCGCCGAGGGTTTTGGTGAGGTACCGCTCGGCGAGGCGGTCGGCGTCGGTCACCAGGTCGTACGGTCCGGCCTTCTGGTCGACCTCGTGTGCGGCGAGCCGGCGGAAGCGGGGCATGATCTCGGCCGCGGCGGCCGTGCGGACCGCCTCCCCCACGTCGGCCGAGTGGCGGGCGAGAAACTCGTCGATGGTTTCCGTGTCTTCGATCATGCGCCCATGAGAGCATGCGCCACTGACAATCCGCGCCGAGCCGGTGGCTCGCCGGTGGAATCGGGATGAACTCCGAGTACTCGACGATCACGGCTCGGCGCGCGCGATCAGCGTCCGCCAGGGGCGCGCCATCAGCGTCCGACCGCGTATCCCTGCATGCCCCGCGGGTTCGCGGCCGCCGACAGGACGCCGGTCTCCGGGTCCCGGGCGACCGCGCACAGCCGGCCTTCCGACCAGGCGGCGCCCACGGTCACGTCGTGGCCTCGGCGCCGCAGCTCTTCGACGACATCGGGGCACATGCGGGCCTCTACGGTCACGCTCCCCGGCCGCATGCCGCGTGGGTGGAACGAGCCCGGGAAGCTGTCGTTGTGCCAGTTCGGGGCGTCGATCGCGCCCTGGAGGTCGAGGCCGCCGCGGACCCGTGCGCGCAGGGCGACGGCCGGGAAGAAGTGCAGCTGCCACTGGTCCTGCTGGTCCCCGCCGGGTGTACCGAAGGCCATGACGGGGACTCCGTCGCGCAGGGCGAGGGAGGGCGTGAGGGTGGTGCGGGGCCGGCGGCCGGGCGTCAGCGAGTTCGGCAGGCCCTCCTCCAGCCAGGTCATCTGCAGGCGGGTGCCGAGCAGGAAGCCCAGTTCGGGCACGACCGGGTTGGACTGCAGCCAGCCGCCGCTGGGCGTGGCCGCGACCATGTTGCCCCAGCGGTCGACGACGTCCAGGTGGCAGGTGTCGCCGCGGGTGGTGCCGTCCGCGCCGACGGTCGGCTCACCGGTGCCCATCGGGTTGAAGCCGGGTTCACCCTCGACCTGATCTGCGCGCCAGGTCGCTGCCGAGGACGCCCTCCGCGCGCGGACCGAGGGCGTGCGACGGGCCTCGGTGCGGCCGGGGAATTCCGCACCGCACCGTTCCGTCACAGGGCGTCGAGCTGCCACTGCTGGTTGGTGCCGGTACCGGCCGGCCACTGGACGACGCGGGCGTTGTCGGCCGTGGAGCCGTCTGCGACGTCCACGCACCAGCCGTTGCCGACGTTGACGAGCCGGTGGTAGGCGCCGCCCGCGTCGACGAGCTTCCACCGCTGGTCGTCGCCGCCCGTGTCCTGCCACTGGACGAGCTGGGTGCCCTGGGCGGAGCCGCCGGGGCTGTCGAGGACCTTGCCGCTGTGGCGGGCGGCGAGGCGGAAGGAGCCGTCGGCGTTGGGCAGGAACCGCCACTGCTGGTTGATGGCGCCCGACGAGGTGTACTGGATGATCTTCCCGCCGTCGGCCGTGCTGGCGCCGGAGACGTCCAGGGCCTTGCCGCTGCGCCGGTTGACCAGCCGGAACCAGCCGCCGAGCAGGGAGACGGTGATGTCCGTGCGCTGCCCGGCGGCCAGCGTGACCTTGCGCGCGTGGGTGCCCAGGGGAGAGGAGACCACGGTCGCCGACGTGGTCACCGATGTCATGCCGCGGCGGCTGATGAGGGTGACGTCCTGGTTGACGGCGGAGGTGATGGACAGGGTGGCGGTGCGGGAGACGAAGGCCCTGCGGGTCCAGGTGCCGTACTGGTCGGTCCAGCTGGAGCTGACCTCGCCGGTGCGGAAGTCGTCGACCCTGCCGTAGTCGTTGACCGTGGTCATGCCCGGGGTGGCGATGCGCAGTTCGTACGCGGGATGGTAGGTCTGCGTCCAGCGCAGTGACCAGCCGGAGGCGAAGTCGCTGTTGGCGCCGGAGTAGTTCCCGGCAAGTGCCTTGTCGCGTACGCCCTCCAGGCGGCCGGCGATCACGGGTGGCTTCACGGTGCGGGTGCCGTTCGGCAGCACCAGTCGGTGGTAGTTGAAGACCACCTTCTCCAGCGTGGCCGCCCCGTGGAGGATGGCTCCGTACTCGCCGTTGCCGGTGAGGAAGCCGTCGGTCCAGGAGGAGGCGGGGAGGTGTCGTAGATGCCGCGGTGGGGGACGGTGATCTGCGGCAGGACGGCGGCCGCGGCCTTCCCCGAGAGGAAACCGCCGGGGAGGGCGGCCGCTCCGGCGGTCAGTGCGGCAGCGGTCAGGAAGCGTCTGCGATCCAATGAGTGGTCCATTGCGCAAACTCCGTTGTCTGCTGCGGGCTGTGTGGAATGCGGGAGTTGGGATGTGTGGGGAGTCATTGGCGGACGAGCGGACAACGTCCCGGTCCGCATCGGCCCCGTGAGGTGATCCCCCGTATGGGACGTGCCCCGGCGGCCCGCTCGGTGGCGGGGTCGCCGGGGCACGCGGTCAGGAGAGAGTCCAGGTCTCGCTGTTGGCGCTCGCGCTGCCGCCGAGCTCCTGGTCCACCGCTGCTCCCTGGGTGGTGGAGCCCGCGACGCCGATGTGCAGGCCGCTGCCGACGCCCACCAGCATGTAGTTGCTGCCGGTGTAGCTGCCGGTCAGGTCGAGGGCCCACTGCTGGTTCGCCCCACCGTTGCAGGTCCACTGGTGCAACTGGACGCCGGCAGTGGTCGACTTGCTCGGGACGTCCAGGCACAGGCCACTCTTGACGCTCTTGAGCGTGTAGATGTTGTCCGCCACCCGGGTGAGGGTCCACTGCTGGTTGGTACCGCCGGCGGACGGCCACTGGATGATCTTGGCGCCGGTCGCGGTGGAGCCGTTGGAGACGTCCATCAGCATCGAGCTGCTGAGGTTCTTCAGCGTGTGGACGCCCTCCGACGGGATCCCGCTGCCGGCCGTCCAGGTGCCCACGGCCGCGTCGAGGGACCAGGTCGGGTACTGACCGAGGTTCACCGTCGTACCCCGGATGGTCAGCGGCAGCCAGATCAGCTTCGACCCGCCCAGGTTGGAGGTGTCCCAGCGGTCACCGGCGTAGATGTACGTGGTGCCGGAGGTGCCCTGGACCGTGATGACGTTCGCCGTCTGGCTGCCGTAGGTCTTGGTGCCGGGGGCGGCGAAATCGCGGAACGCCGACCACGGGCCGCTCAGCGAGGTGGCGGTGGCGTAGACGTTGTCGTTCAGGCTCCAGCCGGTCAGGTGGGAGCCGAAGACGTAGTACATGCCGTTGATCTTCACCATGGCGGGTGCCTCGACGCTGCCACTGCTGCCGCCGCTGCCCAGCACCGCCACCGCGCTGTCCACGGAGAGGTAGTCGGCGGACAGCTTGTCGATGCGCAGGCCGTTGTTGCGGTCCTCGCTCAGCAGGTAGGCGGTGCCGTCGGTGTCCTGGAACAGGCCGAGGTCACGGCTGAGGTTGCCCAGCGGGCGGAAGCTTCCCCGGTAGGTGTACGGGCCGCACGGCGTGCTGCTCGTGGCCACACCGACCTTGGCCTCGGAGTAGTTGGTGCTGTCGATGTGCATGTACATCACGTACGTGCTGGTCGACGCGTTGTATATGACCTTCGGCCGCTCCACGATGCGGCTGGGGCCCAGGTCACCGCTGGCCTGCCGGCTCAGGGCCTGACCGCGGTAGGTCCAGTTCGCCAGGTCGGTCGAGGAGTAGCAGGTGATGTCCTGGAACGACGTGTCCCCCGACGTCCTGCCGGTCTTGTCCTCGCCGAAGCCGTACCAGGTGCTGCCCACCTTGATGATGCCCAGGCCGTGCAACTGCAGGGTGTTGCCGTTCTGGTCGGTCCGGTCGGCACCCGTCGTGAACGTCACCGAGGCCGCTTGTGCCGGTGTGGCGGGTACGAGCAGGGCGGCGAGGCCGCCGAGCAGAGTCAGGAGCGTGACGAGGGTGGTCCGCCACCGGGCGCGCGGTGGCGGTGTGCGGTGCGATGTGGTGTCGGGCATGGGGTCGCCTCTCCATTGAGGTCCGCGGAGGGTGCAGGGGTACGGGTCGAGCGGTGGGATCCTGGGGCCGCTCAGGGGGCGAGCGGGATGGTGATGGTGTTCCAGGACATCGGCGGCAGCAGGGCGCTCAGCCGTCCGCCGTCCGTGACGGTGCCGGTCACCGGCTTCGGGGTCACGCGGTCCTGATGCCGGAGCGTGTTGGCCGCGTGGCGGTCGGGGTCGGCCAGGGCGGTGTGCGTCACCTGCCCGGCCACCGGGTTGAACGCCCGCAGGTCGGCGGTGAGTTCGAGCGGCCGCGCGGTGTCCCGGTTGACGGCGAAGACTGTGAGCGTCCCGTCCTCCTGCTGGACCGCGGTCGCGTGCAGCAGGGGCACCTCGCCGTAGCGGGCGGTGTCGTGGACGGGGCTGTCCAGGGCGAGCCGGAGCACCTGGCCGCCACCGTGGCGGGCCGCGTCGGCGAAGGGGTAATAGATGGTCTGTCGCCAGGCCGGGCCGCCGGGCTCGGTCATGATGGGTGCGATCACGTTCACCAGCTGGGCGAGGCAGGCCGCGGTGACGCGGTCGCAGTGGCGCAGCAGGGTGATCAGCAGGCTGCCGACCACGACGGCGTCGGTGACGTTGTAGACGTCCTCGAGCTGGCGCGGGGCCACGCTCCAGTCCGGGGTGTCGGTGTTGTTGACCGGCCGGCTCTGGTACCAGACGTTCCACTCGTCGAAGGAGAGGTTGATCCGCTTGCTCGAGTGGCGCTTGGCCCCGATGTGGTCGGCGGTGGCGACCACCCCGTCGATGAAGGCCTCCATGTCGGCGGCCGAGGCGAGGAAGCTGTCGACGTCGCCGTCACTTTCCTCGTAGTAGGCGTGGCAGGAGATGAAGTCGACGAGGTCGTACGTGTGCTCCAGGACCGTCGCCTCCCAGGCGCCGAAGGTCGGCATGGAGCGGTTGGAGCTTCCGCAGGCGACCAGTTCCAGACCGGGGTCGACATCGCGCATGGCCTTGGCGGTGACGGCGGCGAGGCGGCCGTATTCGTCGGCGCTCTTGTGGCCGAGCTGCCAGGGGCCGTCCATCTCGTTGCCCAGGCACCACAGCCGGATGCCGTGCGGCTTGTCCACGCCGTGCGAGCGGCGCAGCTCGGAGAAGGCCGTGCCGCCGGGGTGGTTGGTGTACTCCAGGAGGTCGAGTGCCTCCTGGAGGCCGCGGGTGCCGAGGTTGACGGCCTGCATCGGCTCGACGTCGGCCCTTGCCGCGAAGCGCATGAACTCGTTCAGCCCGAACTGGTTCGTCTCGACGGTCCGCCAGGCGCCGTCGAGCCGGCGGGGCCGCTGCTCCACCGGGCCGACTCCGTCTTCCCAGCGGTAGCCGGAGACGAAGTTGCCGCCGGGGTAGCGGACCATGGTGACGCCCAGTTCCCGGATCAGGGCCAGGACGTCGGTGCGCAGTCCGTCCTCGTCGGCGCTCGGGTGGTCCGGTTCGAAGACGCCGGTGTAGACGCAGCGGCCGAGGTGCTCGACGAAGGATCCGAACAGCCGCGGATGCACCTCGCCGACGGTGAAGTTGGGGTCCAGATGTACGGCCGCTGCGAGCGGCGGGTGGCCGGCGGGTTTGGTCATGGGTCACTCCGGGATGGGTCGGTGCGAAGAGTGGCGTTCTGTGCGGTTGCCGGGGTGCTCTGCGGTCAGCCCTTGATGCCGGTGTGCGCGACGCCTTCGACCAGGTATCGCTGCAGGAAGAGGAAGACGAGCACCAGCGGCAGGATGGACACGGTGGCGGCGAGGAACAGCTCGTGGATGTTGACGGTCTGCGCGGTGGTGAAGGTCGACAGGGCCACCTGCACCGTCCAGCTGGACTGGTCCTGGCCGATGACCAGCGGCCACAGGAAGGCGTTCCAGTTGGTGATGAAGGTGATCACCGCGATCGCCGAGAAGAAACCAGTCGAGTTGGGGACGACGATCCGCCAGTACGTGCCCCAGCTGCCGAGACCGTCGATCCGGGCGGCCTCCTCCAGTTCCTTGGGGAAGCCGAGGAAGTACTGCCGGAAGAGGAAGGCGGTGAAGCCGCTGAACAGGCCGGGCACGATCAGACCTTGCAGGCTGGAGACCCAGCCCAGTGACGACACGAGGACGAAGCTGGGCACGAAGGTGACCGCGCTGGGGATCATGAGGGTGGCCAGCACCGCGTAGAAGATCTTGTTGGCGTGCCGGTACGGGACGCGGGCCAGCGCGTAGCCGGCCAGGGAGCAGACCAGCAGCTGCCCGGCGGTGCCGAGCACCCCGACGACGAGCGAGTTCCACATGCTGTGCGCCATGGGAACCGCGGGGTCGTTGAACAGCTCGGAGATGTTCTCCCAGTGCAGCACGGTCGGGAAGAACTTCCAGTGCACGCCGGTGAGGTCGGCGTCGGTGGCCAGACTGTTGCGGATCAGCAGATAGAACGGGACCAGGAACAGCAGCGCCGCGACGACCGCGACGGCATAGACGGCGATGCTGCCGGCCCGTCCGCGCACCGCACGTGGACGGCCGCGGACCGGGGTGGTGGAGGAGGTGGCCATCAGCTGTCCGCCTTTCCGAAGCCGAAGATCCTGCCCTGCAGCAGCGTCACCATCGTGATGAGTGCCGACAGCACCAGCGCCCCGGCGCTGCCGTGGCCGAAGTCCTGACCCTGCCCGAGGGCCGTGTAGTAGAGGTAGACCAACGGCGGCCGTGCGTAGGGGGTGTTGGGCAGCAGGTTGTAGAACTCGTCGAACGCCTGGTAGGCCGCGATCAGCATGAGGAGCACCACGGCGACCGAGGTGGTGCGCAGCTGCGGCAGGGTGATGTGCCGGAAGGTCTGCCAGCCGGGTCGGGCGCCGTCCGTCCAGGCCGCTTCGTACAGTTCCTTGGGGATCTGCTGGAGGGCGGCCAGGAAGAGGATCATGTAGAAGCCCAGCTGGAGCCAGAGCCGTAGGGTGACCAGCACCATCCAGTACCAGGGCGGGGAGACGGTGCCGATCCAGGCGACGGGTTCGATCCCGAACCAGCCCAGGACGGTGTTGGCGAGACCGAAGCGCACCCCGTTGAAGATCGACAGCTTCCACACCATCGAGGCCACGACGTAGGAGCACGCGGTGGGTATGAAGAACACCGACCGGAAGAAGGCACGGGCGACGCGGATGCGGTGGACGAGCAGCGCGAGCGCCAGAGCCAGGACGTAGGTGAGAGGGACGACGATCAACGCGAAGAGCGTGAAGGTCCACAGGCTGTCGGTGAACGGCCCTTCGGTGAGGATGTCCGCGTAGTTGCCCAGGCCGACGAACTTCGTCGGGGTGACCGTGTTCTGGGCCTGGAAGAGGCTCAGGTAGAAGCTCCAGCCGACCGGCACGTAGACGAACAGCAGGAGACCGGCCAGGAAGGGACCCGCGAAGAGCCAGAAGGTGCGGGTGCTGCCTCGCGTCCCGTGCCTGTCACGTTTCGCCTTCGCTGCGGCGCCGGGTGGCGCGGTGGCGCCCGGACGGGCGCCACGGGTGGTGGTGGTTGTCATGCCTGTCAGGGCCCCTCAGGCGATCTTCTTGAGTTCGGCCTCGACCCGGGTACGGGCCTTGGCCACCTCGGACTCGGGGTTCTTTCCGCTGACCACGGCGTTGTTCACCATGTCCTGGGAAATCGTCATCATGCCCTGGGTCCAGTACGGGTCGTCGTAGTGCCCGTTGGTCCCGAAGAGCTTCACCGCCTCGGCGGCGGTGCCGCTCTGCAGCTTGGTGGCCTTCGCCGCCAGGCTCTTGCGCGGGGGGATGTGGAAGCCGTAGGAGGTGCACCAGTCCTCCTGGAGCTTCGTCTGCTCGATCCACAGCCACTTCACGAACGCCTTGGCCGCGTCGACGTCCTTGGCCTTGGCGCTGACGTACGTGGACCAGCCGCCGTTGTAGACCACTGGGCGGCCGGCGCTTCCCATGCCGGGCAGCGGGACGATGCCGAAGTCGTCGCCCAACGCCTTCTTGATGCCGGGCATCGCCCACAAGCCGCACCATTGCATCGCCGTCAGGCCTTGGATGAACGCCGACGGGTCGAACCAGTCGGTGGGCGCGCCGAGCAGCAGCGACTTGCTCGTGTACAGCTCGCGCATCTTCTTCAGGCCCTCGACCGTCGCCGGGGTGTCGAAGGCGACCTTGTGGTCGGCGGTCAGCAGTTCACTGCCGGTGGCCCAGACCAGTGGACTGGCCAGGATGTCGCTGCCCCCCTTCAGGCCAAGGTACAGGCCCTTGACCCCGCCCTTGTCGAGCTTGCGGGAGACCTCTATCAGCTCGTCGAAGGTGGTCGGGGGCTGGACGCCCGCCTTCTCCAGCAGGCTCTTGCGGTAGTACAGGAACTGCGGGTCGTCGATCATGCGGATGCCGTAGACCTTGCCGTCCACCGAGTTGGCGGCCAGGTCCTTCTCCGTGAAGTCGGACTTCACGTCCGCGATGATGTCGTCCAGCGGCACGATCTGCCCGGACTTGGCCATCTGGACGTCGGGGTGGAACTCGAAGACGTCGGGGCCGCTGCTGGAGACCAGGCCGCTGGAGAGCTTGGAGGCGAAGTCACCGGGGATCCACTGCACCGACACGTCGGCCTTGGTGTACGCCTTCGCGTAACGCAGCGCCGCCTGCTGGGTGCCCGCCTCGCCGTACTGGTGGTACCACTGGCTGATCGCCGCCTTACCGCCGGAGCCGGCGCCGCGACCGGTGTTCCCACCGCACGCGGCGAGGAATCCCGCCGCCGCCACGGTGCCGGAGGCGCGCAGGAAGGACCTGCGGCCGAACGATCTGCTGGGGTTCTGCTCAGGGGACATGGCCACCTCTGCTGTGAAGTACGGGTGTGGGTCCGGGGCTTGGGGACGGGGCCGCGACGGCGGGTGATGGTGCTGTGGACGGCCGCGGAGTGCGGCCGGGATGAGCGCGACGCGAAGCCCGCGGGGTGGTGGGCACACAATCGGAGGGGGAATTCCTGCCGCTGACGGGGTTGCAGCGAGCGGAGCGAGACGCAGGTTATGCGCGCTACACCCCTTCGTCAACAAGCCAGAAAAAGTCCGTGCACGGCAGTTCCAACGGCGTGCAGCGCGTGGATACGATCAGGCGCCCCAGCCGCATCGAGCACAGGACGACGTCGTTGAAGCGGACGTACCAGGACATTCGCCGGACCAACCGTTTCGCCGTGATGCGGCATCTCATCGCCTCGGCGCCCGTCGTCAGGCGCGACATCGCCGCGGCCACGGGCCTGTCGGTGGCCACCGCCTCCGACATCGTCAACGAGTTGCACGAGTTCGGGCTTCTGGCCGAGATCGGACAGCAGGCCTCGGGCGGCGGACGCCCGCGGAACCTTCTCGCCCCCAACCCCGAGGGCCCCCGGATCATCGGCGTCGACATCGCCGAGACCTACGTCCATGCCGAGGTCTTCGACCCCGCTCTGCGGGTTCTGGCCAGAGCCGAGTGCGAACTGCACCCGCACACCAACTCGCCGGACTACGTCGTGGACCGGATCGTCCGCGGCATCGACGACGCGATCGCGCAGGCGCAGGTGGATCGCGGCAGGATTCTCGGGGTCGGCGTCAGCATTCCCGGCCAAGTACGGCCGGACGGCACGGCCTCCGTCTTCGCCCCGAACTGGCGGTGGAACGACGTGCCACTGCCGGCCCTGCTCACCGAGCGGCTCCCTGATGTGCCGATCATCCTCGACAACCCGTTGCGTGCGAGCACCGTCGCCGAACTGTGGTTCGGTGCCGCCCGCGGCCACGACGACGTCGCCGTCCTCACCCTGGGAACCGGCGTCGGCGCGGGCCTGGCCGTCCAGGGGGCGCTCTACCGCGGAGCCACGAACACGGCCGGCGAATGGGGCCACACCAACCTCGTCATCGACGGCCGCAAGTGCCGCCGCGGATGCGTCGGATGCGTGGAGACCTACGTCGGCGCACCCGGCATCATGCAGCATCTCGCGGAGACCGACCCGGACAGCCCGCTCCTGCACCCGGACGACCAGACGGCGACCATCCACGCCCTGGCCACCGCCCACGCGGCCGGCGACCCCGCCGCACAACGGGTGATCGCCACGACCGGTCAGTACCTCGGCATCGCCATCGCCAACCTGATCAACCTGTGCAACCCGCAGATCATCGTGCTCACCGGCTGGGTCGCCGACAGTCTGGGAAGCGCCGTGCTCCCGCACGTACGCGACACCGCCGCCCGCTACGCACTCGCCGAACCCTGGGAAGGCACCGAGATCAGTCTCTGCCCCATCGACCGCAACCCGGTCAGCCTCGGCGCGGCGACCCTCGTCCTGGAAGCATTCCTGTCCTGACACCCCTGCTGTGAGCGGCTCCAGCTTGAGGACGGAACCCCGCGCGTGCCCAACTACGCCTGCGACCAGGCACGTTTGACCTTGTTTGTCCGTGTTCAAATCGAAATGCATGCAACGGAGAGGTGCACGAGTCATGGCAGATTCAGCGAACCGCGCCATACCTGAACAGCCGTCGACCGGCGCCCCGGGACGGCTCTCGCGGCGTCGACTCCTCCAGGGCGCCGCCGTCACCATGGGAGCCGCGGCGCTGGGTGCCGGCGCCGCCGGGACGGCCGCGGCGGCCGACGCCTCGGTCACCGCGACGGCCCCCGACGGCAGCAACACCATCACGATGTCGCTGACTTCGGGCGCGCTCAGCTGGTCGGCGAAGCGAAAAGGCGCGACGGTGGTCGACACTTCGACTCTCGGCCTCAAGCTGAGCGACGGGACGGTGCTCGGCGCCGCCGGCACGGTGATCACCAACTACCAGCACTGGACCACCGACAACACCTGGACTCCGGTGTACGGCCGCAACGCGACCGTCCGCGACCGGTACCAGGAGATGCGCTGGAACCTCCAGGACACCGCCTCGCTGATCAACTTCAGTATCCAGATCCGCGCCTACCCGACCGGCGTCGCCTTCCGGTACGTGCTGCTCGGCAAGGGCACCGCCACCGTCGCCGACGAGCTGACCACGTTCGCCTTCCCCGACAGCACCCTGGTCTACAGCGCGCGTGACGAGGACCTCTACAACCCGGTCGCGCCCGGCTCGATCCCCTCCACGGGCACCTCGACCACGGACAACGGCCCGCTGACCGACCTGCCGCTGACCGCCACCTACGCCGGCGGCAGCCTGATCGCCTGCATCTGCGAATCCTCCCGTCTCAACTTCCCGCGCCTGATGCTCAGCTCCGTGTCCGGGCAGCCGGGCACCCTCGCCGCCTACCTGATGGAGCACACCGCCCGCGGTTCGGACACGGTCCAGACGACCTCGACGGTCACCACGCCGTTCGCCACGCCCTGGCGGGCGGTAGTGACCGGCTCCACCCACGCCGAACTGGTCGACAACGCCGAGCTGGTGCTCAACCTGGCCCCCGCGAACGCGTTGGCCGACACCTCGTGGATCAAGCCCGGCAAGGCCTTCCGTGTACAGCTGACCACCGCCGCCGGGATGGCGGGCGTCGACTTCGCCGTGGCTCGCGGCCTGCAGTTCATTGAGTACGACGGCGGCTGGTACGGCGACGTCAGCAGCACCGACGCGACGAAGCCGATAGCGGCCATCGACCTGCCCTCGGTCATCTCCTACGCCACGAGCAAGGGCATCGGCGTCATCCTCTACGTCGACCGCAGAGCGGCGGGCAACCCCGACAGCCTGTTCAGCCTCTACAAGAGCTGGGGCGTCGCAGGGGTCAAGCTCGGATTCGTCGACGACGGCACCCAGGCGATGACCAACCAGATCACGAACTGGGCCAGGACGGCAGCCACGTACCACCTGCTGATCGACATGCACGACGACATGCGGCCGTTCGGCTACGAACGGACGTACCCGAACTGGGTCAGCATGGAGGGCGTGCGCGGCAACGAGAACTTCCCGACCGCGAGCCACAACGTGACCCTGCCGTTCGCCCGGAACATCGGCGGCCCGATGGACTACACCATCTGCTACGGCCAATCGCGGGACCGGACCACCAACGTCCACCAGATGGCCATGGCGGCGGTCTTCTACCAGCCGCTGAACTTCCTGTACTGGTACGACTCGCCGTCCAAGTTCGCCAACACGTCCAACTGGCCGGGGCTGCCATGGTTCGACGCCATCCCCACCACCTGGGACCAGAGCCACGCCCTCGCCGGGTCGATCGGCCAGTACGCCGCCGTCGCCCGCCGCCACGGCGACACCTGGTTCCTCGGGGCGATGACCAACGAGACGTCCCGGACCCTGTCGCTCCCGCTGACGTTCCTGGGCGGCGGAACATACACGGCGACCGTCTACGCCGACGGCACCCCGGGCACCAGCGCGTACCAGACGCCGGTCGTGGTCAGCACCCGGACGGTCACCTCGGCCACCACGCTGAACGTGGCGATGGCTCCCGCGGGCGGCCAGGCGATCATCCTCAAGCCGAGCTGACGCGAAGGACGCGGGTTCAGTCGGTGATGGTGATGTACTTCCGGGCGCCGTGGGTCGTGGAGTTGACGGAGTCGCCGGAGGAGCCGTCGACGTACGACGGGCCCCGCCCGCGATGGCCGCCAATGCCCTGGTCGGCCTACAGCACCAACAGGCCACCGGACCGGACCGGGCGGAACCGGTCGCGGTGACGTCCAACCAGATCGCGGTGCCCCCGGCGCCGATGGGCTGGACCTCGTGGAACACGTTCGATCGATGACCAGGGAGAACGTGTCCGAGTCCGAGGCTGTCGAGTCCACGAATGCCGTGGACGACCAGTTGATCTGACGAGTTGGCGGGCCGGGCCCGGGCCGACATGGCGGTCATGTCGCTCGGACCCCACCGGCAAGGGCCAGGCCCGCTGGACCACGCGCTGGAAGACCGTGCTGAACGCCTTCGACATCACCCTCGAACATCGCCTTCGACGGCTGTTCTCATGCAGGGCGGGGCTCTGCGAGCGCGTCGTCTCCGTCATGATCCCAGGCTGCTGAACCGTGCACGCCGCGTGCAACCGGTTATGCCCGGCGCGGGGCCACCAGCCCCGACTCGTGGGCGTACAGCACCAGTTGGGTCCGGTCGCGGACGCCGAACTCAAGCCGGCGCGCATCAGCGTCTGGGCCGTCGACGAGGCCCACCCCGGCCGTCGTGCCTCCCCGAGCGGCAGTCCGGCCGTAGAGCGAAGCCGCCCTCCGCGCGCGGGGCCCGGGTCCCGGGGGACCGGGCTGTCCGGGGGGCCGGGGGACCGGGGGGACCGGGGGGACCGGGGGGACCGGGGGGACCGGGGGGACCGGGGGGACAATACGAGTCGAGGACGACGGCGCCGCGGACCCGGCGCACCCGTCCCCGCCGGGCTTCCCAGGACTCCCTGCGCTCGCCCGTACGGGTCGAAGCAGGGTGTGCGGCTGCGCGTGCGGGGCTTCCGCGTCGTCTGGGTCGTCACCGCGAACCGGCCGCGCCCACGGCTCGTCGGCCCCGCGTCCGGTAACCGCGCGGGCACGGAGCGAGTTGACACTTCCGTCTCACAGGGACTCATGTGAGACTGGCGCCCCGTCCGCAGTGCGGACCTCCTCCGCACACCGTCCCCCACCGAAAAGTGTGCCGTGCGCGATTTTCCTCTGCCGCTCGCTCTGACCGCGCGTCTGTCCCCGGTCGTCGTGCTGGCCGCGGCCGGCTGGGCGCTGTCGTCCGGTCCCGCGGCGACATCGGATGCCGGGCACAAGGAGGCGCCGAAGACCGACACCCAGTCGGCCACCGCCCCCTCGACGACCGCGGAGTCCAAGTCGTACGCCGCAGCCCCCGCGCCGTGCGGCAGCATCGTCGTGAAGACGCTCAACTCGCTCGTTCCGGGCGCCAAGACGGCGGGCAAGGAGATCAGGTCGACGGACGCGAAGCTCCGCCGCACCTGCTCGTGGAACGCGCTCAAGGGCTACGACTACCGCTGGCTCGACGTGTCCTTCGAAGTGATGAACTCGGACACAGCGGCACAGAAGTCGTACAAGGATCGAATTACGGATAAGAGTGGCGGAGGGGCCGTTCCCGGACTCGGTGACGCGGCCTACTCCGTCGTGAATCTCACCACCGAGGACAAGCAGCAGACGCGCGAGGGGGTGGTGATCGCCCAGGCGTCCAATGTGCTGGTGGTCATCACCTACAACGGCAGCGACTTCGAGTCGAAGAAGGCGCCCGGCACGGACGAGATCAACAAGGGTGCCATCAAGGCCGCGAAGGAAGCGGTGGCGGCCTTGGAGGACGGCCAGAAGAGCTGACCGTCCTCCCGCCCTGCCAGGATCCGCTCAGGCCTCGATGCGGTCCTTGCCGCGCAGCAGCATCAGCACCACGTACAGCACCATCGAGGTGCCGAGGCCGACCGCCCAGCCGTAGTCGGCGAGCGGCTTCAGCGCCGGGATCGGCCGCCCGTCGACCAGCGGCTTGAAGGTGGCGCCGCCGACGGCCAGGACACCGCCGGCCACGAAGGCGACGACGGCCCGCCAGTTCCAGCCGCCCGCGTACCAGTAGCGGCCCCCCGGGCGGTACAGGTCGACCAGGTCCAGCTTGCCGCGCCGCAGGATCCAGTAGTCCGCGATGAGGATGCCTGCGACCGTGCCCAGCAGACCGCCGACCAGTCCGAGCCAGGTGAAGATGTAGCCCTGCGGGTCGGAGTACAGCTTCCACGGGAAGATCAGCACGCCGAGGACGCAGGTGACGAGGGCTCCGGCGCGGAAACTGACCTTCCGGGGCGCGATGTTGGAGAAGTCGAAGGCGGGCGAGACCAGATTGGCCGCGATGTTCACGGACAGCGTCGCCACCAGCACGGTCACCAGCGCGAACAGCAGCCCGAAGACGTTGTCCGTCTTGGCGGCGAGCTGTACCGGGTCCCAGACCGTCTCGCCGTACACGGCCTGCGAACCGGAGGTGACGAGCACGGACAGCAGCGCGAACAACGTCATGGTGGTGGGAAGGCCCAGGGCCTGCCCCCACGTCTGCGCCTTCTGGGACTTCCCGTAGCGGGTGAAGTCGGGAATGTTCAGTGACAGCGTGGACCAGAAGCCGATCATGCCCATGAGGGAGGGCCAGAACAGCTTCCAGAAGTCGCCGCCCCAGCCGAGCTTGGAGGGCTGGTCGAGCAGCGGGCCGAAGCCGCCGGCCTTGTTGCTCATCCAGATCAGCATCACGATCGCGCCGACGATGACGAAGGGCGCCGCCCAGTTCTCGAAGCGGCGGATCGTCTCCATGCCCCGGTAGATGATGGCGACCTGGATCACCCAGAAGATCGCGAACGACAGCCACATCGTCCAGGCGTAGCCGCCCACGTGCGAGGCGTTGGCCCAGCTGTCGCCGATGAGCTTGCCGGCCAGGAAGTAGATCGCCTCACCGCCGATCCACGTCTGGATGCCGAACCAGCCGCACGCCACCAACGCGCGTACGACAGCGGGGAGGTTGGCGCCCCGGATGCCGAAGGAGGCCCGGGCGAAGACCGGGAAGGGGATGCCGTACTTCGGCCCCGCGTGCCCGGTGAGCAGCATCGGGACCAGCACGATCAGATTGGCCAGGCCGATGGTGAACACCGCCTGCTTCCAGTCCATGCCGACGGCGATCAGACCGGAGGCGAGCGTCCAGGAAGCCGTGTTGTGGGCCATGCCGACCCACAGGGCGGAGAAGTTGTACGTGGTCCAGGTGCGCTTCTCGACGGGGACCGGGAGCAGGTCCTCGTTGGCGTACGGCCCGCTGGGCAGCGGAGACCCCGGCGCGATCTCCACGCGCCCGTCGGTGAGAGTGACTTGGGCTGTCGGCGGTATGGCCGTGGGAGCGGTGTCGGTCATGGGCAGGCCAATCAATGAAGGGTGGGTCCGGAAAGGCCGTGCGGGGTCTCCGGCCCCTCCCCGGGGAGGGGAGGGGAGAACTGGAGTGGGGGGTGGGGAGGGGACTGGGCGGTGAGGGTCAGGAGTTGACCGCAGGGATGACCTTCGCGCCGTACGCGTCGATCACGGCCTCCTGCGCGTCGTGCATGTCGTACACGGCGAACTGGTCGACGCCCAGCTCGCGCAGCGCGTTCAGCTTCTCCACGTGCTTCTCGACCGGCCCGATGACACAGAACCGGTCGACGATCTCGTCGGGCACGAACTGGGTGTCGGGGTTGTCCGCGCGCCCGTGGTGGGAGTAGTCGTACCCCTCGCGGGCCTTGATGTAGTCGGTGAGTTCCTCGGGGACCTGGGCGGAGTGCTCGCCGTACTTGGAGACGAGGTCGGCGACGTGGTTTCCGACCATGCCGCCGAACCAGCGGCACTGGTCACGGGCGTGCGCCAGCGCCTCGGGCGAGTCGTCCTCGGTGACGTAGGCGGGGGCGGCGACGCAGATCTTGACGTCGTCGGGGTTGCGTCCGGCGGCGACGGCCGCCTCCTTGACCGCCTTGACCATGTACTCGGTGAGGTAGGGGTCGGACAGCTGGAGGATGAAGCCGTCGGCCTCCTCGCCGGTCATCTTCAGGGCCTTGGGGCCGTACGCCGCCATCCATACGGGGAGTTCGGCGCCCGGCCTGATCCACGGGAACCTGACGACCGTGCCGCCGCCGAGGTCGGCCTCGTCGCCGCGGCCGAGGGCGCGGATCACCCTCATCGCGTCGCTGATGCGGGCCAGCGTGTTGGGCTTGCGGCCCGCGACACGCATCGCGGAGTCGCCGCGGCCGATGCCGC
Organism: Streptomyces sp. NBC_00461; assembly: GCF_036013935.1. NCBI lineage: Bacteria > Bacillati > Actinomycetota > Actinomycetes > Kitasatosporales > Streptomycetaceae > Streptomyces > Streptomyces sp. NBC_00461. The sequence continues at coordinate 7,961,377 of NZ_CP107902.1, read as the reverse complement.
AGACGGTGCGGTTGCCGAACATGTCGTTCAGGGTGGCGAAGGTGGAGGCGGTGACCTCCCAGGTTCGGGTGCCCGGGTTGGTGACCATCGGGCCGACCGTCAACTTCGTGGTGTTCGACAGGATCTGACTGTAGATCACGAACGGCTCCTGCCAGAGCACGGCGGAGTCGAAGGTCCAGCCGTACGTGAAGCCGTTGCGCTCGGCCCGCTTCATCAGGCTGACGACCTTCGAGGCCGGCGGGTCGGTCTGCAGGACGAGTCCGAAGTCCATTGGCGCCACTCCTAGTTGAGGTACTGACAGGTGGAGCGCGGGGTGTACACGCCGTGGCCGGCGCGTCCGGTGTACTCCCGCTCGTTGATGACGACTTCGCCGCGCGAGAGGACCGTCTCGACGCGGCCGATGGTGCGCTTGCCCTCGTAGGCCGAGTAGTCGACGTTCATGTGGTGCGTCTCCACGGACATGACCTGCTCGGCGTTCGGGTCGTAGATGACGACGTCGGCGTCGGCGCCCGGGGCGATGGTGCCCTTCTTCGGGTACATGCCGAACATCCGGGCCGGGGCCGCGCAGGCGATCTCGATCCAGCGGCGGCGCGAGATGTGCCCGTCGACGACGGCCTGGTGGAGCAGGTCCATACGGTTCTCGACGCCCGGGAGGCCGTTGGGGATCTTCGAGAAGTCCCCTCGCCCCAGTTCCTTCTGGCCCACGAAGCAGAAGGGGCAGTGGTCGGTGGAGACGACCTGGAGATCGTTCGTCCTGAGCCCCTGCCACAGCTTGGCCTGGTGCTCCTTGGGGCGAAGCGGCGTGCTGCACACGTACTTCGAGCCCTCGAAGTCCGGCTCGGCGAGGTTGTCGGTGGACAGGAACAGGTACTGCGGGCAGGTCTCGCCGAAGACGGGGAGCCCCTCGTCGCGCGCCCGCGCCAGCTCGGCGACCGCCTCCATCGCCGAGACGTGCACGACGTAGAGCGGCGCTCCCGCGACCTGGGCGAGCCTGATGGCGCGGTGGGTGGCCTCGGCCTCCAGCAGGGCCTTGCGGACCTCGCCGTGGTAGCGCGGATCGGTCTCCCCGCGCGCCAGTGCCTGCTCCACCAGTACGTCGATCGCGATGCCGTTCTCGGCGTGCATCATGATCAGGCCGCCGTTCTCGGCGGAGCGCTGCATGGCGCGCAGGATCTGGCCGTCGTCGGAGTAGAAGACGCCGGGATAGGCCATGAACTGCTTGAAGGAGGTGACGCCTTCCTCGACGAGGTGGTCCATCTCCTTGAGCGTCCCCTCGTTCACATCGGAGACGATCATGTGGAAGCCGTAGTCGATCGCGCAGTTGCCCTCCGCCTTGGCGTGCCAGGCGTCGAGGCCCTCGCGCAGCGAGTGGCCGACGCTCTGCACCGCGAAGTCGACGATCGTCGTCGTACCGCCCCAGGCGGCCGCCCGGGTGCCGGTCTCGAAGGTGTCGGAGGCGAAGGTGCCGCCGAACGGCAGCTCCATGTGGGTGTGGGCGTCGACGCCACCGGGGATGACGTACTTCCCGGTGGCGTCGATGGTCCGCTCGGCAGTCCATGCCTCGGCGGCGGAAGTGCCTGCGGCAGCGAGGGCGGCGATGCGACCGTCCTCGATCAGGACGTCGGCGTGGATCTCGTCGGACGCGGTGATGACGAGGCCACCACGGATGACAGTACGGCTGCTCATACTCCCTCTCCTACGTTTGCGCTCCGCTGGGGGGAACGGTCCAAAGGTGCGGGTCGTGTGTGGCTGGTCGCGCGGTTCCCCGCGCCCCTTGAGGGCGCGGTACACCACCCCCCGGCTACGGAGCGGTCAGCGGGGAGTACGCGTCCGGACGGCGGTCGCGGAAGAACTGCCAGCGGTCGCGGACCTCCCGCAGCTTGGCCAGGTCCAGGTCGCGGACGACGAGCTCGGTCTCCTTGTCGCTGGCCACCTCGCCCACGAACTGGGCCTCCGGGTCCACGAAGTACGAGGTCCCGTAGAAGTCGTTGTCGCCCAGCTCCTCGACCCCGACCCGGTTGATCGCGCCGACGAAGTACTCGTTGGCGACGGCCGCCGCGGGCTGCTCCAGCTGCCAGAGGTAGCCGGACAGACCCCTGGAGGTGGCCGACGGGTTGAAGACGATCTCGGCGCCCTCCAGCCCCAACGCCCGCCAGCCCTCCGGGAAGTGGCGGTCGTAGCAGATGTAGACGCCGATCCTGCCGACGGCCGTGTTGAAGACGGGCCAGCCGGCGTTGCCCGGGCGGAAGTAGAACTTCTCCCAGAATCCGGGTACTTGGGGGATGTGGTGCTTGCGGTACTTGCCGAGGTACGAGCCGTCCGCGTCGATCACGGCGGCCGTGTTGTAGAGGACGCCGGGCTGCTCCTCCTCGTACATCGGCAGGATCAGGACGATGCCCAGTTCCTTGGCCAGCGCCTGGAAGCGCTTGACGATGGGGCCGTCCGGGATCTGCTCGGCGTACTCGTAGAACGCCTTGTCCTGGACCTGGCAGAAGTAGGGCCCGTAGAACAGCTCCTGGAAGCACAGGACCTGAGCACCCTGCGCGGCCGCGTCGCGGGCCGCCTGCTCGTGCACCTGGATCATCGACTCCTTGTCGCCCGTCCACGCGGTCTGGAACAGGGCGGCACGAATCACTCGGCTCATCGGGACCTCCGGTCGCTCGGTATTCGAGCAGCCTAGGAAGTCCGAAAACCGGCTTTGAGTTGCACGGTGTCACGCATACGGGCATCCGGCGTGCCACGGTGTCACCCTGTCCCAGACCCATGTTTCACCACCGTTTTCCCAGGTCGTGGCATGTTTCAGCCCTGTTGCGCGTCATGCGCGAGGAGTGCGATGTGTACCGAGGCGGCTTGTTCGAAGTCGTCGAGGTCGACCCCGAGCCGGCCCTGTATGGCCTCCAGGCGGCGATACAGCGCGGGCCGCGAGACATGGTGGAGCTGGGCGGTACGGGACTTGTTGCGGCCGGTGGCGAGGTAGGTGCGCAGCACGGACAGCAGGTCCTCGTCGGCCGCGCACAGCAGCCCGTCCAGCTCCCGCTCGGCGAAGGACTGCACCTGCGGATCGTCCCGCAACAGCCGGATCAGACCGCGCAGATGTACGTCCTTGAGGCGTACGACGGCCGGGAGGTCGAGGACGGCCGAGGAGTCCGCGACCGCGTCGGCGACGTGCTGGGCCTCACGGAGCCCGGCCGGCACGTCGTCCCAGGCGATGCGCGGGTCGGCGGCGGCCACGACGGTCTTCGGCGACCCGGACTCGGTACGGAGCCTGGCCGCGAAGTGTGCGGTGAGCGAGGCGGCGTCCTGGTCGCGGGCGAGGCTCAGCAGTACGGCGGTGGCGCCGTCGGCCAGCTCGGCGACGAGACCGGGCAGGCCCACCAGCCGCAACACACGGTCCAGTTGGGCCGGCTCGCCGGCCCGCACGACCAGGGGCACGAACGTCCGCCGGTTGACGGGCAGTCCGGCGGCCCGCGCGCGGGGCAGCAGCTGCCGTGCCGGTACGACCCCGCTGGCCAGGTCGGTGAGCAGGCTCTGGGCGGACTGCTCCTCCCAGGTGTGGGCCGAGTTGCCGCCGAGCATGCGGTGCAGGACGAGGGCCTCGGCGGCCCGGTCGGCGAGCAGGCGCCCGGTGGCCGTGTCACCGCGGTAGCCGCACAGCATGATCTGGCCCCACCGCTCGCCACGCCCGCCGAGCTCGGCGCGGATCCAGCCGTCGCCCTCGTTGCCCCCGGCCTGCCGGGAGATGCGCTCCCAGTCGCGCAGCACGTCGTCCACGGCCGGCCGCTCCCCCGCCGTGGCGAGGACGCGGTGCGCGAGGTTGGTGACGACGACCGGACAGGCACCGTGCTGGGCGATTTCGTCGAGGAGGCTCTGCAGCGGGGCGCCCACGGTGATGAGCCCGGTCAGGGCCGTGCGCACGGACTCGGAGAGGCTGACGGCGGCGAACTTCCGCCGTACCAGCCGGGCTTGCACCTCTTCGGTCAACTCCGCGAAGGGGAAGGGCCGGTGGAGGACCACCATGGGCAGACCGCACCGCTCGGCGGCCCGGCGCATCGCGTCCGGCGGGGACGGAAAGGCCCGCCCGAGGCCGAGCACGACGGCCGCGGCCTCCGCGCGGTGCAGCGACCGGATGTACTCGGCCTGCTTCTCCTCGTCGCCTGCGAGCAGCACGCCGGTGGTGAGCACCATCTCGCCGCCGGTGAGCATCACGCCCACGTCGGGTGCCTCGGCCACATGCACCCAGCGCACCGGCCGGTCGAGCTGGCTCGCTCCGGCCACCACCTCGGGCTCCCCTGCGAGGACCCGTTCCAGGCTCAAAACCTGGCGCACCGACAGGGCGGGTTCGAAGGTCCCGAAGGTGGTGGTCATGCGGACTTCCCTTGCTGGGCCGGCTGCTACGTGAGGCTTCTCAGAGCGCGTTCGAGGATCGCGGCGCCCTCCTCGGCCTCCGCGACCGTGAGGGACAGCGGTGGGGCGACGCGCAGCGCGCTGGTGTTGTGGCCGCCGCCCTTGCCGATGAGCAGTCCGTCCGCGCGGGTCGCCTCCAGCACGGCGCTCGCCGCCTCCGGATCGGCTTCGTCGGTCCCCGGCTTGACCAGCTCGACGCCGAGCATCAGGCCACGCCCGCGCACCTCCCGCACGTGCGGCACCTGCGCGGCGACCGCCCTCAGCCGCTCGATGAGCAGTCCGCCGACGCGTCGGGCGTTGCCCTGGAGGTCGTGTTCCAGCAGGTAGTTGAGGTTGGCGAGGCCGGCGGCCATGGTGATCTGGGTGCCGCCGAAGGTCGAGATGCTGTTGGAGTCGAGGCAGTTCATGATCTCGGCACGGGCGACGACACCGCCGATGGAGCTGCCGTTGCCGATGCCCTTGGCGAAGGTGAGCAGGTCGGGAGGGCCGGCCGCGCCGTGTGCCTGCCAGCCCCAGAAGTTGTCCCCGGTGCGGCCCCAGCCGGTCTGCACCTCGTCGGCGATCCAGAGGATGCCGCGCTCGGCGAGTACCTCGCGGAAGGCGGCGTAGAGGCCGTCCGGCCCGGAGGTGAAGCCGCCGACGCCCTGGATCGGCTCCGCGATCAGGGCCGCGGGCGGGCGGGTGTGGCCGAGGAGGTCCTTCAGGTCCTCGACGCAGGCCGCGATGAAGTCGTCGTCGCTGAGCGAGGCGTACGGGCCGCGGGTGCGGACGCCCCCGTGGACGTACAGGGTCTGCAGCGGCGACAGGGAGGTGGGCGACCAGCCGCGGTTGCCGGTGATGCCGACCGCGCTGAAGGAGCGGCCGTGGTAGCTGTTGCGCATCGCCAGGACCGTGTTGCTCTGCCGGTAGGTGGTGGCGAGCAGCAGGGCGGTGTCGTTGGCCTCGGTGCCGGAGGTGGTGAAGAAGACCCGGGCGTCCGGGATGCCGCTCAGCTGGGCGATGCGCTCGGCGAGTTCGACCATCGGCCGGTTGAGGTAGAGCGTGGACGAGTGGAGGATCCGCCCGGCCTGCTCGCTCACCGCCTTGGTGACCTCGGGCAGCGCGTGCGCGGTCATCGTCGTCAGGATGCCGCCGAAGAAGTCGAGGTACTTGTTGCCGTCCGCGTCCCAGACGTGCCGGCCCTCGCCGTGGGTGATCTCCAGCGGGTCCTCGTAGTAGAGGGCGAGCCAGTCGGGCAGTACCGACCTGTGGCGGGCGTAGAGGTCGGTCACGGCTGCACCAGCCCTTCGTAGGCGTCGGGTCGTCGGTCCCGGTAGAACGCCCACTGTTGCCGCACTTCCTCGATCACGTCGAAGTCGAGGTCGCGGACCACGAGTTCCTCTTTGCTGTCGCTGGCGGTCTCGCCGACGAACTGGCCGCGCGGGTCGACGAAGTACGAGGTCCCGTAGAAGTCGTTGTCGCCGTACTCCTCCTGGCCGACGCGGTTGATCGCGGCGATGAAGTACTCGTTGGCGACGGCGGCGGCGGGCTGCTCCAGCCGCCAGAGGTAGGAGGAGAGTCCGCGGTGGGTGGCCGACGGATTGTAGACCAACTGGGCGCCGTTGAGGCCGAGTTGACGCCAGCCCTCCGGGAAGTGGCGGTCGTAGCAGATGTAGACGCCGACCTTGCCGACCGCGGTGTCGAAGACGGGCCATCCGACGTTGCCGGGCTTGAAGTAGTACTTCTCCCAGAAGCCCTTGACCTGCGGGATGTGGTGTTTGCGGTACTTGCCGAGATAGGTACCGTCGGCGTCGATCACGGCCGCCGTGTTGTAGTAGAAGCCGGACTGCTCGACCTCGAAGACCGGCACGACGATCACCATGCCGGTTTCCCGCGCGAGCTCCTGCATACGACTCACGGTCGGGCCCTCGGGCACCGGCTCGGCCCAGCGGTAGTGCTCCGGTTCCTGGACCTGACAGAAGTAGGGCGCGTTGAAGACTTCCTGGAATCCGATGACCTTCGCACCCTGGCGGGCCGCCTCGCGGGCGTGCTCCTCGTGTTTCACCACCATGGACTCGGTGTCGCCGGTCCAGGTGGCCTGGACCAGAGCGGCGCGTACGACGTTGGCCATGAGCTGCTCCTTCGGCGGGACGTCAGAGCCTCTACGCCCGTAGATGAGGCCGTAGAGGGATGAACGTAAGCCTCCGGGAGAGCCTTGCCAAGACCATCGCCGTTAACCCGCGGAGTCGATCACGTTTCGCACTCCTGTGGGTGAGCGGAGCGGCCGGTGGGAGGGAGGCGAGGGGCGAGTGGGGGAGTTTCGTCAGGCGGTGAAACCGGCTACCCGGAGGGCGTGCACCAGATCCCAGTGTCGCTCGTCCGAGACGCCCTGCGCAGCCTCCAGCAGGAGCGGTACGAGCGCCTGCGGGTCCGGCTCGGCGCTGCGGGCCGCCTCCTCTGGGGTACGGACGCGGACGTACGCGTCGAGCAGGGCCCGCACCTCCCGGCGACGGCCCTCCGCGGCCAGCGCCAGGACGGCCTGCCCTATCTCGGTGGCGGGCCGGGCGACCCCCTGGCGCAGGATCTGCTCCCCGTCGGACCCGCGCCCGGCGGCGACCAGTGCGTCCGCCGCCGCGACCAGCCGTGGGGCGGGCAGCGAGGCGGCCTCCCACAGCAGGCTCGCCCAGTCGGCGCCGAGCCCGGCGCGCTGCAGCTCCGCGGCGAGCGACGGGAAACGGTCGGCGGGCCAGTGGGCCGCTTCGACGAGCAGCGCGTGCGCCTCGCCGCTGCGGCCCTCGGCACGCAGCCGTACGAGCCCCTCGACGGCCCCGGCGACCTCGCGCACCCCTGCCGCGTCCAGCGGCTCGCCCTTCGGTTCCTGCGGCCGCTGAGCCTCCTCGGCCCCTCCGGCGAACCGGGCGCCGCGCGGGGTGCGGCCACCGGCAGCGGTCGGCGCGGGCAGGGGCGGCGCGGCGGTCGTCGGTACGACGATGGGCGCGGCCTCCTCCTCGGCCATCCCGGCGAAACGGGCACTGCCCCGACGGCGCTTGCGCTGTTTGGGGGCGGAAGGTTCGGGGGCGGGAGGTTCGGCAGTTTCGGGGGTAGCGGCCTGCCACTCGGCGGCGGTCCATGCCGGGGCAGCCTGTTCCCGCGTGGATGCTCTCGGGCCCGCGGCATCGAACCCGGCACGGCTCAGCGCGGTGCCCGGGGCCGCGGGGAAGCCGTCGTCTTCGCGGCCGTAGGAGTCGCCCGGCTGCTGCACGCCGGGCACCCGTGCCTCGTACGCACCCTGCTGAGCACCCATGGCCGCAGGGTCGTACTGGCCCTGCCCCTGCCGCTGCAGGAATCCGGCGTCTCCCCTGTCTGTCCTGTCGGTCCTGTCGGTCCTGTCGGTGCGGAACACAGACCCGTCCCCGACGCGGCCCCGGCGGACCGCCGCCGCCTGGGCGCCTGTCTCGCGGCGGTCCAACTCGGCCATGCGTGAACGCAGTTCGGCGCACCGGGCCGTCGCGCGGTCATGGTCGTCGCGGGCCCAGGCCAGGTCGAGGCGGCAGGCGTCGGCCTCCTGCTGGGTGGCGGCGAGGGCGAGCAGCCGGCTCAGTTCCGCCTGGCGTTCGGCGGCGTACCGCTGTTCGCGGAGCATGACGTCGAGCCGGTCGCCGAGGGCGTCCCGGCCGCCCGGCCGGGCGTCGTACGCGGCGAGCGCGGCTGCGTGCATCCCGCGGACCCGCTCCTTCTCCTGATGCGCGGCAGCCGGACCGGCCACGGCGGCGAGGTCCTGAAGGACCGCCTCCACCACGTCCCAGGGCGGCACTTCACGCCCCTCAAGACAGGCCCGCATCCCGTCGGGGTCGCGCTGCCAGAACACCGCGCACCAGCCGCCGCCCTGGTCCAGGCGCGCCAGCAGTCCGTTCAGGTAGTTCGCGAACTCCCGTACCCTGCCCGGGAGTTGATCCACAGCCATCGCTCAACTCCCGCCAGACCGGAGCACTCCGGTTCCGTAGGCAACACCAGTCGTGTTACGGACGCGCTACGAAGAGTTTTCGACGGGCATGCGGACTGCTCATTGCGCGATCTTGACCGATGGGCGTCACACGGGCGCCGCGGCGCAGAGTTCGACCAGTTCGTCCATCGACAGGCCGAGCGCCCGGGCGAGCGCGGCGACGGTGAAGAAGGCCGGGGTCGGGGCACGCCCCGTCTCGATCTTGCGGAGCGTCTCCGCGGAGATGCCCGCCTGAGCCGCGACGTCCGCCATGCTCCGTACGCCGCGGGCCTCGCGAAGGAGCCGGCCGAGCCGCTCGCCGCGTTCGCGTTCTTCCGGGGTGAGAGGGGTGCGCACCATGCCGTCATTCTAATACCGGTATAATAATTGGCATGGTGGAACTGAAGACAGACACATCGATCGACGCCATGTACGAGGCCGGACAGGTGGTCGGACAGGCCCTGACGGCCGTACGGCAGGCGGCCGACGTGGGCGTTTCGCTGCTGGAGCTGGACGAGGTGGCACACGGGGTGCTGCGCGCGGCGGGGGCGTCCTCCCCCTTCCTCGGCTACCGTCCCTCCTTCGCCCCGGTCCCCTTCCCGGCCGTCGTCTGCATCTCGGTGAACGACGCGATCGTGCACGGCATCCCGACGAGCTACCGGCTGCGCGACGGCGACCTGGTCTCCGCCGACTTCGGCGCCGAACTGGGCGGCTGGGCCGGCGACTCGGCGATCAGCTTCATCGTGGGCGAGCCGCGCCCGGCCGACGTACGGCTCATCGAGGCGGCCGAGCATGCGCTGGCGGCCGGCATCGAGGCCGCGGTCGTCGGCAACCGCATCGGCGACATCGCGCATGCGATCGGCTCGGTCTGCCGCGCGGCGGGGTACGGCATCATGGACGATTTCGGGGGCCACGGCATCGGGCGCCGTATGCACGAGGACCCGCCGGTCCCGAACGAGGGCCGCCCGGGACGCGGCCTCGCCCTGCGGCACGGCATGGTGCTGGCCATCGAGCCGATGCTGCTGGCCGGCGGCAGGGACGACTACCACGCGGCGGCGGACGGCTGGACCCTGCGCACGAACGACGGCTCACGCGCGGCCCACGTGGAACACACGGTGGCGATCACGGAGACAGGACCACGCATCCTGACGGCCCGCTGATCCGGGACCGGGCCCGCGACCGCCGACGGCCGTGCGTGCGCGCAGGGCGCTCCACGAACCCCCGCTGCCGGACGGTCGCCGAAAATGCTCCCCTCCCCCAACCGAACGACGGCTCACACGCCGCCCACGAGGAACACACGGTGGCGATCACGGAGACAGGACCACGCATCCTGACGGCCCGCTGATCCGGGACCGGGCCCGCGACCGCCGACGGCCGTGCGTGCGCGCAGGGCGCTCCACGAACCCCCGCTGCCGGACGGTCGCCGAAGGTGCTCCCCTCCCCCATCCGTGCGAAGGTGTTCTACGAACGCGCGCCTCCGGGTGTAACCGGCTCCCGCCCGGGTTACCCGACCCCGGCACGTCGATCAGCGAGGGCGTCCCCGGCCCGCGCAGGGACGCCGGATGGGAACGCCATGACCAGCGGCTTCAGCGGACCAGAAGGCTATGACGCCTTCGGAGAATTCCTCGCCCGCTTCTTCGGCGGCCCGCGTCAGGGCCCCCGCCAGATCGACATAGGGAGGCTGCTGAGCCAGCCCGCCCGGGAACTGGTCCGCGGCGCCGCCCAGTATGCGGCCGAGCACGGCAGCCGGGACCTCGACACCCAGCATCTGCTGCGTGCCGCGCTCTCCAGCGAGCCGACCCGGAGTCTGCTCAGCCGGGCCGGCGCAGACCCCGACTCACTGGCGTCGGAGATCGACGAGCGCTCCGGCCCTGCCCAGCACACGCCGGAGGAGGCGCCTGCGCCCACCTCGCTCTCCCTAACCCCCGCGGTCAAGCGTGCCCTCCTCGACGCCCACGACCTGGCGCGGGCGAGCGGAGCCGGCTACATCGGCCCCGAGCACGTCCTCAGCGCCCTGGCCGCGAACCCCGACTCGGCCGCCGGGCACATCCTCAACTCGGCCCGTTTCGCGCCCACCGGGCCGCCCGAGGCGGCGGACACCGCCCAGAGCCGGGCCGAGCACTCCCGCGCCACGGGCACGCCCACCCTGGACAAGTACGGTCGCGACCTCACCGAGCTGGCCCGGCAGGGCCGTATCGACCCGGTGATCGGGCGGGACGAGGAGATCGAGCAGACCATCGAGGTGCTGTCGCGACGCGGCAAGAACAACCCGGTGCTCATCGGCGACGCGGGCGTCGGCAAGACCGCCATCGTGGAGGGGCTCGCGCAGCGCATCGCCGACGGGGACGTGCCCGACGTGCTGATCGGGCGGCGGGTCGTCGCCCTCGACCTGACGGGGGTCGTCGCCGGCACCCGCTACCGGGGTGACTTCGAGGAACGTCTGAACAACATCGTCGGTGAAATCCGGGCCCACTCCGACCAGTTGATCGTCTTCATCGACGAGGTGCACACCGTCGTCGGCGCCGGAGGCGGTGGCGAGGGCGGGGCGATGGACGCCGGGAACATCCTGAAGCCGGCCCTCGCCCGCGGCGAGCTGCACATCGTCGGCGCCACCACGCTGGAGGAGTTCCGCCGGATCGAGAAGGACGCGGCGCTGGCCCGCCGCTTCCAGCCGATCCTGGTGCCCGAACCGTCCGTGCCGGACACCATCGAGATCCTGCGCGGGCTGCGCGACCGCTACGAGGCCCACCACCAGGTCCGCTACGCCGACGAGGCCCTGGTGGCCGCGGTCGAGCTGTCCGACCGCTACCTCACCGACCGCCGGCTGCCCGACAAGGCCATCGACCTGATCGACCAGGCCGGAGCCCGGGTACGGCTGCGGGCACGCACGAAGGGCACGGACGTACGGGCCCTGGAGCGCGAGATCGAGCAGCTGACCTGCGACAAGGACCAGGCGGTCGCCGACGAGAAGTACGAGACGGCGACTCAACTGCGCGATCGTATCGCCGAGTTGAAGGTGCGGATCGCGGACACCTCGGGTGGTGACGAGGCCGACGAGGGGCAGTTGGAGGTGACCGCCGAGGCGATCGCCGAGGTGGTGTCCCGGCAGACGGGCATCCCGGTCAGCAGCCTCACCCAGGAGGAGAAGGAGAAGCTGCTTCGCCTGGCGGAGCACCTGCACGAGCGGGTCGTCGGACAGGAGGAGGCCGTCGACGTGGTCGCCGAGGCGGTCATGCGCTCCCGCGCCGGGCTCGCGAGCCCCGACCGGCCGATCGGCAGCTTCCTCTTCCTCGGTCCGACCGGCGTCGGCAAGACCGAGCTGGCCCGCGCACTCGCCGAGGCCCTGTTCGGCAGCGAGGAGCGCATGGTCCGCCTGGACATGAGCGAGTACCAGGAACGGCACACCGTCAGCCGGCTGGTCGGCGCCCCGCCCGGCTACGTCGGCCACGAGGAGGCCGGCCAGCTCACCGAGGTCGTACGACGCCACCCGTACTCGCTCCTCCTGCTCGACGAGGTCGAGAAGGCGCACCCGGACGTCTTCAACATCCTGCTCCAGGTGCTCGACGACGGGCGGCTCACCGACTCCCAGGGCCGCACGGTCGACTTCACCAACACGGTCATCGTGATGACCAGCAACCTCGGCTCCGAGGCGATCACCCGGCGCGGCGCCGGCATCGGCTTCGGAGCGGGCGGCGCCGACGCCGACGAGGAGGCGCGGCGCGAGCAGATCCTCCGCCCCCTGCGCGAGCACTTCCGGCCCGAGTTCCTCAACCGCATCGACGAGATCGTCGTCTTCCGCCAGCTCACCGGCGACCAACTGCGCCGGATCACCAACCTGTTGCTGGAGAGGACCCGCCGTCTGCTGCAGGCACAGGGCGTCACGGTGGAGTTCACGGACCCGGCTGTCGACTGGCTCGCCGAGCGCGGCTACCAGCCCGAGTACGGTGCCCGCCCGCTGCGCCGCACCATCCAGCGCGAGGTCGACAACCGGCTGTCGCGGCTGCTGCTCGACGGCCGGGTCGGCGAGGGCGGCCGGGTGACGGTGGACGTCGAGGACGGCCGGCTGGCCTTCCGCACGGAGGACCTGCCGACCGCCCCCGAACTCTGATCACGGAGCCGGGTGCACCACCATCGCCGATCCGCCGCCCCGTCGTACCTTCTCCGCGGCGGCCAGCCACTTCCCGTTGGGCAGCCGCTGGACGCCCGTGGCCGCGCCGATCTCGGGGTTGAGGCTGAAGGAGTGCCCGATGGCCTCCAGCTGGGCCCTCAGGCCGCTCGCGCCGGTGTCGTTGTAGAGCGCGGGTTCGAGTTCCGTCTTGGCCGCGTTGCGCTGGCTGGCGCGCGGCGCGGCGATCGCGTCGACGAGCGGCAGGTGACGGTCGAGGAACTCGGTGAGCGTCTGCAGCACGGTGGTGATGATGGTCGCGCCACCGGGCGAACCGAGCGCCACCACAGGCTTGTTGTGCTGGTCGAGCACGATCGTCGGTGAGATCGACGACCGCGGCCGCTTCCCCGGCCCGGGCAGGTTCGGGTCGTGCACGGCCGGGTTCGCCGGGGTGAAGGAGAAGTCGGTCAGCTCGTTGTTGAGGATGAACCCGCGGCCGGGCACGGTGATCGCGCTGCCGCCGGTCTGCTCGATGGTGAGCGTGTAGGAGACCACGTTCCCCCATTTGTCGGCGACCGTGAGATGCGTCGTGTTCTCACCCTCGTACGTCGTCGGGGCCGCCGTGCCACCCGAGTTGCAGGCCGCGGGATGCCGGGGGTCACCGGGCGCGACCGGGCTGGTGAGGACCGCGTCGTCCTTGATGAGGCACGCCCGCGAGTCGGCGTACTTCTGCGACAGCAGTTCCTTCGTCGGTACGTCCTCGAAGGCCGGGTCGCCGACCCAGCGCCCGCGGTCCGCGAACGCGATGCGGCTGGCCTCCAGGTAGTGGTGCAGGTACTGGACCTCGCTCGCCTTCGAGAGGTCCGTCCTCTCCAGGATGTTGAGCGCCTCGCCAACGGTCGTGCCACCGGAGGAGGAGGGCGCGATGGAGTAGACGCCGAGACCGCGGTACGAGGTCCTGGTGGGCGCCTGGAGCCGCGCGCGGTAGGCCGCGAGATCCTTGTCGGACAGCTTTCCCGGGCGGGCGTTCCAGCCCGAACTCGCGTCCACGGGCGGCTTGTTCACGGTGTGGACGATGTCCTTGCCCAGATCCCCGTGGTAGATCGCGCCTACGCCCTTCTTGGCCAACTCCTCGTAGGTGCGGGCGAGATCGGGGTTCTTGAAGGTGGAGCCGACCGTCGGCAGCTGCCCGCCGGGCAGGAACAGCTTGGCCGTGTCGGGGAAGTAGCGGAACCGGGTCTCGTTCGAGGCCGTCTGCGAGCGGAAGGTGTCGTCGACGGTGAAGCCGTCGCGGGCGATTCGCTCGGCGGGCTTGAGGACCGAACCGAGACCTCTGCTCCCCCAGGTGTCGAGCGCGGTCTGCCAGGTGGCGGGCGTGCCCGGCGTGCCGACGCTGAGACCGCTGCTGACGGCGTCGGCGAAGGCGAGCGGCTTGCCGTTCTCGACGAAGAGGTTGGAGTCGGCGCTCAGGGGCGCGGTCTCCCGGCCGTCGATGGTGTGCACCGTACGGGACTTGGCGTCGTAGTAGACGAAGTAGCCGCCTCCGCCGACACCGGACGAGTAGGGCTCGGTGACGCCGAGAGCCGCAGCGGTGGCGACGGCAGCGTCGACCGCGTTGCCGCCCTTCTTCAGGACCTCGATTCCGGCGGCGGAGGCGTCCGCGTCGACGCTCGCGACCGCGCCGCCGTAGCCGACGGCGACGGGGGTCTTGTCGACGGGTCTGGCCGCGGCACCGGGCGGCGCCGCAGCGGCCACTGACACGACGGCGACCGAGACGGCCAGAACCGACAGTTTCCGTGCGGCGGGACGACGCATGCGCACCTCCAGTGGGGGGACCGTCCGCGCAGCTTAATCCAACGGCATGTTCCCGTCAGGAACGACTCGAACACGGGTTTCCCATGGCCCGCTAGCATGCGCGCCCATGAATGACGACGTGCGCAACATCGTCCTGGGGCTGGTCGCGGCCGGGATCAGTGCTGGGCTTGGCTGGGTGGCCCGCACCTATCTGTGGCGGCGCAAACTACGGCGCAAGCAGGCCTTCTTCGGACTGCCGGACAACTCCGAGTCACTGTTGGTGGTGAACCGGGGCGCCGGCGGACCCGAGCTCACGGTGATGCGGTACGACGTGTTCGCGCTGCTCGAACTGGCCGCCCTGATCAAGGACTGCAATGCTCACGCGCAGATACTCCCGCACGACGCGGCCCGTCAGGGCTTCGGCGAGCGCACCGAGTTCTGCGTGGGTGGCCCGGCGTCCAACCGGCGCATGACGGCGCATCTGGCCTCGCTGCTGCCGGGGGTGCGGGTGAACGTGGACGCGGAGCCCGGCCCCGACCGCGGCGCCCTCCAGATCGGCACCGAGCGCCACCGCGTGGAACAGGGCAGGGAGGAGTACGCGCTCCTCGCCCGGCTGACGGTCGATCAGAGCCCGAACGCCCGGCCCGTCTTCCTCTTCTGCGGCCAGACCGCGATCACCAACCAGGCCGCGACCCGCTACCTCGCCCGCAACCACGAGCGTCTGGCCCGCAAGCACGGCAACAACTCCTTCGTCCTGCTGCTGAAAATCGTCAACTCGCAGGCGTACGGCCCGGATGTGGTCGAGCTGGTCGCGGACGTGACGCGGACGGCGCAGACGGAGTTGCCTGCGACCACCACAGCCGCGCGCAACTCCCACCGCGCCTCCTGAATTCATTCACACCACAACAATCGTTACTGCCACGTAACTTACCGACGGGTTACTTCCGGTAAGCGGCCGAGGTTACCGTTCGGTCACTTTGCACTGACACGAGTGAGGAGTGACCTGTGGGACACCATCGCAAGGCCCTGCGTACGACTGCCGTGGGCGCCGTCTCCGCGACCCTGGTCGCCGGCGGCATCCTCGGGCTCACGCCCACGGCGCAGGCGGCGAGCGCCGTCCGCTTCGTCGACATCACCGGCGACGGCGGCATCACCCTCAAGGCGAACGTCATCACGCCCGCGGGCGCCGACGGCACGCACCGCTACCCGCTGCTCGTCCTCCCCACGAGCTGGGGCCTGCCCCAGGTCGAGTATCTGGCCCAGGCCCAGAAACTCGCCAACTCCGGTTACATCGTGGTCAGTTACAACGTGCGCGGATTCTGGCAGTCCGGCGGCGAGATAGAAGTGGCGGGACCGCCCGACACGGCCGACGCCTCCAAGGTCATCGACTGGGCGCTGGCCAACACCCCGGCGGACGCGCAGCACATCGGCATGGCGGGCGTCTCGTACGGCGCCGGCATCAGCCTGATCACCGCCGCGCACGACAAGCGCATCAAGGCGGTCGCGTCCCTCAGCGGCTGGGCCGACCTGATCGGCTCGATCTACTCCGGCCGCACCCAGCACGTCCAGGCGGCGGCAGTGCTGGACGCCGCGAGCCTGGTCACCGGCCGCCAGAGCCCCGAGTCCCGCCAGGTCTTCAACGACTTCTACGCCTCCAACCTGACCAAGGAGCAGGACCTCATCAACTGGGGGAAGAAACGTTCGGCCGCTACATACGTGGACCAACTCAACAAGAACGGCGCCGCGGTCATGATGGCCAACGCCTGGGGCGACACGGTCTTCCCGCCCAACCAGTACGCGGACTTCTACGAGAAGCTGACCGGCCCGAAGCGACTGGAGTTCCGCCCCGGCGATCACGCGACCGCCGAGCTGCCCGGGCTGTTCGGCCTGCCCAACGACGTCTGGACGGACACCGAGCGCTGGTTCGACCACTACCTCAAGGGCGAGGACAACGGCATCGACCGTGAGGAGCCGGTCCAGCTCAAGCCCCGTTCCACGGGCGGCTACGAGGGCTACCCGGACTGGAAGTCGGTCGCCGCGACCGAGCGGAAGATCGCCCTCGCCGGCACGACCACGATCCACACGAACGTCGACTCGGGGGCGGACGGCGGCATCGTCTTCCTGTCCAGCATCCTCGACCAGGTGGCCCAGCTGCCCCCGGTCGCCTCGATCCCCCTGCTGCCCCGCCGCTGGGCCGCCGTATGGCAGTCGGAGAAGTACGCCACGGCCCAACAGATCCGCGGTACGGCCGAGTTGCACACCACGGTCACGCCGACCAAGGAGAGCGGCACCCTCGTCGCCTACCTCTACGACGTGGGGCCGCTCGGCCTCGGCAAGCTGGTCAGCAACGCGCCGTACACCTTCCATGGGCTCACGCCCGGAAAGCCGTTCAACCTCGGCCTGGACCTGTTCTCCACGGCCTACGACGTCCCGGCAGGGCATCGGCTCGCCCTGGTGGTCGACACGGTCGACCCGCTCTACATCGAGCACAACCCGTCCGGCGCTCAGCTGACCTTCTCCTCGCCGGCGAACGACCCGTCGTACGTGTCGATTCCGCTGCGCAAGCAGTGATCTCCGGCTGCCGCCGGGCGGGTTTGGCTCTGCGGCTCAGTGCTTGAGGATCTTGGACAGGAAGTCCTTGGCGCGCTCGCTGCGCGGGTCGGTGAAGAACTCGTCGGGGGCGCGGTCCTCGACGATCCGGCCGTCGGACATGAAGACGACTCGGTTCGCGGCGGAGCGGGCGAAGCCCATCTCGTGAGTGACGACGACCATCGTCATGCCGTCGCGGGCCAGTTGCCGCATCACCTCGAGAACCTCGTTGATCATCTCCGGGTCGAGGGCGGAGGTGGGCTCGTCGAACAGGAGCGCCTTGGGCTCCATGGCGAGGGCGCGGGCGATGGCCACGCGCTGCTGCTGGCCGCCGGAGAGCTGCGCCGGGAACTTGGGCGCCTGGTCGGCGAGTCCGACGCGGTCGAGAAGCCGGAGCGAGCGCCTGTCGGCCTCCTCCTTCTTGCGTCCTCGGACCTTGATCTGCCCCAGCGAGACGTTCTGCAGGACGGTCTTGTGGGCGAACAGGTTGAACGACTGGAAGACCATGCCGACGTCGGCGCGGAGTCGTGCGAGGGCCCTGCCCTCCTCGGGCAGCGGCTGTCCGTCGAGCAGGATCGTGCCGGAACGGATGGTCTCCAGCCGGTTGATCGTCCTGCACAGTGTCGACTTTCCCGACCCGGACGGGCCGATGACCACGACCACCTCCCCCTTGCCGACGGTGAGGTCGACATCCTGCAGGACATGCAACTCCCCGTAGTACTTGTTGACGTCACGCAGTTCGATCAACGAATCGACGGCCATACGCAGCCCTACTCACTCTCAGCTGTGTCGGTTGCCGAAAACTATCCGGGCGAGAGTGCACTTACGGCACGACACGCACTTTTCGGGCATAAGCCGTATTTACGTCGATCTTAGGTCCCGGGCCTCACACCTCCGCGACCTCGCCGTACAGCTGCGAGAGTTCCGGCACCCCGCTGGTGGCCCACTCGTGTCCGGAGGTCACCACGTCGAACTCACGGCCGGAGGCCAGCCGTACGACGGGCTGACCGCTCGGCCAGATCTCCCAGGCGGCCCCGGGCACGGTACGCACGATGACGGTTCCCAGGTAGAGGCCCGCGTCGTTGCCGAGCCAGTGCAGCACCTCGGGGTCGTCCCGCCAGCGCGGCAGCAACTGGTCGAGCGCCTCCAACGAGGCGGCGGAGTCGTCGAGTTGGACGCCCGCCCGGGACGCCTGGGAACGGAGCAGTTCACACTCGGAAAGAAGTTCGGCGATGCCCTCCGGGTCGGGGATGCCGTGCTTCTCATGCCGGTGGCCCAGAAAAGGGATCTTCATACCTCCCAGCGTGTCATTCGCACCACCGTGCGCACCACAGGCGCGCGGGCGGTCACTTCGGGTCGATTTCGCGCCCACCCCGCGCATGGCTCGTTGACGAGTCCCTGCCGTCTCTCTAGCTTCGCGATGCGTCTTTCGTCCCACCGGTGAGCGGGAGGAGTCGGCCGTGCGTCGACAGGTCCGGGGATTCGCGGTTGTCGTCGTCTCGTTGGCGTTCCTGGCGCCGGCCGCATCGGCACGGGCCGGCGCCGGCGGCAGAGGGCAACCACCGCCGCTGGAGCGGCTCTTCGACAACACGGCCATCAGCGACGACGCCCGTCCGGGCGCCGCGGACTTCGACGGATCCGGTGCCTCCCTCTCGGCTCAGGACCTCAACGCCGCGGGCTGGACCTCCGGCCGCGCCGTCACCGTGCAGGGGGCCCGGCTGACCTGGCCGCACCGGCAGCCGGGCCAGCCGGACAACGTACGGGCCGCCGGACAGACCGTGCGCGTCGGCGGGCGCGGTGACGCGCTCGCCTTCCTGGTGGCGGGCACCGGCGGCGCCGATGTGAGCGGCACCGGCTCGGTGTCGTACCTGAACGGCACCCGGTCCGCATACCGGCTGACCGCCCCCGACTGGCGCACCGGCTCGCTCGCCATGAAGGCGGTGGCGCTGCCCCACATCAACACCCCCACCGGCCGCCTCGCCGAGCAGGCCAAGCTGTACGTCGTGACGGTGCCGCTCACCCCGGGGCGCCAGGTCGCCTCGGTGCGGCTGCCACGAGCCGCCGGTCTGCATGTGTTCGCGCTGGCCGTACGGGGGCCGGCCCGGGGCTGGAGCGGCAGTTGGGCCGCGTCGACCGCGGGTCATGCGACCGTGGGGCCCTGGAGCGACCGGACGTTGCGGCTGGTGGTGCACACGTCGGTGGGCGGGCCACGGGTGCGGCTGCGGTTCGGCAACACCTTCGCGGCGACGCCGGTGCGGATCGGGAGCGCGACGGTGGCCGTGCAGGAAGCGGGGGCGACGGCGCGGGACGTGCCGGTGCCGCTGTCGTTCGGGGGCGCGGCGGGTGTGGAGATCCCGGCGGGGGCCGAGGCGTTCAGCGATCCGCTCACCTTCGCGGTGCCCGCGGACACGAACCTGCTGGTGAGTTTCCATCTGCCGGACACGGTGGCGGCGGCGCCCATGCACCGGCTCGCGGTGCAGCGGTCGTACGTGAGCGAGCCGGGCGACCATGCGGCCGACGGCTCCTCGGCGGCGTACACCAGGACCCTGACGAGCTGGCCGCTGCTGACCGGTGTGGACGTGGGAGGCGGGCCGGGGTCGGTGGTGGTGCTCGGGGACTCGATCACCGACGGCACCATGTCGACGCAGGACGCGAACCGACGATGGCCCAACGCGCTGGCCACCCGCCTTCTGCGGCAGGACGCGGTCCCGCGCTACGGCGTGCTCAACCAGGGCATCTCGGGCAACCAGGTGGTCACCGACGCCTACCCCGGTGACGGGGTGTCCACGAACACCGCCGGTGTGAGCGCCCCGCACCGGCTCGACCGCGATGTCCTCGCCCAGACCTCGGCGCATACGGTGATCGTCCTCGAAGGCGTGAACGACGTGCGGTGGCAGAACACGGCGGAGCGGGTCATCGCGGGGCTGCGGGAGATCGCGGACCGCGGGCACGCGCGGGGCCTTCGGATGCTGGCCGCGACGATCCTGCCCTGCGAGGGCGAGGCACGCTGCACGGCTGCCGTCGACACGGAGCGCTCCGCGGTGAACGCGTGGATCCGGAGCGGTGGGGTGTTCGACGGGGTGCTCGACTTCGACAGCGTGGTGCGCGACCCCGCTCACCCGACGCGGATGCTGCCCAGGTACGACAGCGGGGACCATCTGCATCCCGGTGACGTGGGGCTTGCCGCGATGGCCGGGTCGGTGGATCTGCGGATGCTGGTGCCGTGAGCCCCTGGGGGCTGCGCCCCCAGACCCCCGTCGGCCTTCGGCCTCGTCCTCGAACGCCGGACGGGCTGAGTTCGCTACACGTCCAGATCCACCACTACGGGTGCGTGGTCCGAGGCGCCCTTGCCCTTGCGCTCCTCGCGGTCCACGTATGCGTCGGTGACCGCCTTGGCGAACGGTTCGTTCCCGTACACCAGGTCGATGCGCATGCCGCGGTTCTTGGGGAAGCCGAGCTGGCGGTAGTCCCAGTACGTGAAGGGGTGGTCGTACTTCAGGGGGCGCGGGACGACGTCCGAGAGGCCGGCCTCGCGCAGGGACGCCAGGGCGGCGCGCTCGGCCGGGGTCACGTGGGTGAGGCCCTCGAAGGCGGCCGTGTCGTAGACGTCGTCGTCCGTCGGCGCCACGTTGTAGTCGCCCAGGATCGCGAACGGGCGGCCGCCGGCCGCGTCGCCCGCGACGGCCGTCTTGAGAGCCTCGAACCACTGGAGCTTGTAGCCGTAGTGGGGGTGGCCCACCTCGCGCCCGTTGGGCACGTACACCGACCAGACGCGGACCGGGCCGCAGGTCGCCGAGATGGCGCGGGGCTCCTCGCTGCCCTCATATCCGGGATCGCCGGGCAGGCCCTTGACCACGTCCTTCAGGCCGACGCGGGAGAGCACCGCCACGCCGTTCCACCTGCCTGTCGCGTTCACCGCCGCCTCGTAGCCCAGTTCGCGCAGTTGGTCGAACGGGAACTGCTCCTCGGCCAGCTTGGCCTCCTGGAGGCAGAGCACGTCCGTGCCGCTGCTCTCCAGCCAGGCCAGGAGCCTGGGCAGGCGGGCGGTGATCGAGTTCACGTTCCAGGTCGCGATGCGCATGTCTCACAACCTACCGGGCGGGTCTGACAACCCGGTCCCGCCCGGGTCGCTCAGACCTCCGCCGACTCCCCCGGGGTCAGGCGCAGGTGCTGCGAGCCGCCGAGCGAGCCGATCTGGCGGTCGTAGATCGGGCGGGCGAGGTCGGTCAACAGGGCGTCGTGGATGTCGTAGGCGCGTTGCGGCTTGACCTCGCGGACGTACTCGATGACCTCGGAGATCTTGTTCCAGGGGGCCATGACCGGGAGCATCAGCGTCTCGACCGGCTGGTCGGGGACGGTGAGCGCGTCGCCGGGGTGGAAGACCTTGCCGCCGTCGACGAGGTAGCCGACGTTCGTGATGCGGGGAATGTCCGGGTGGATGACGGCGTGCAGCTCGCCGTGGACCTGGATGTCGAAGCCCGCGGCGGTGAACGTGTCGCCGTGGCCGACGGTGTGCACGCGGCCCGGGAAGGCGGCCGAGAGCTGCTCCGCGACGGATGCGAGGGTCCAGATCTCGGTGGCCGGGTCGGCCTCCATGGCCGCCCGCAGTCGTCCCTCGTCGAAGTGGTCGGGGTGCTCGTGCGTGACGAGGATGGCGTCCGCGCCGACGGCGGCGTCCTCCTCGCTGAATCCGCCGGGATCGAGGACGAGGGTCCGGCCGTCCTTCTCGATGCGGACGCAGGCGTGCGACTTCTTCGTGAGCTTCATGGCTCCATCCTGCCGCGATCCACGGGAACCCGGGCGGCTGAGACGGGTGCTTCCACTGCCCGGCTGACGATCACTCCGTGGGGGTCGTCTCCTCTCGTATGACCTGCTGGGCCACCTTGAAGGCGCTGTTCGCCGCCGGTACGCCGCAGTAGACGGCCGCCTGCAGCAGCACCTCCTTGATCTCGCCGGGGGTGAGGCCGTTGCGCAGAGCGGCGCGCGTGTGGGAGGCGAGTTCCTCCAGGTGCCCGCTCGCGACCAGGGCGGTCAGGGTCACACAACTGCGTGAGCGCCGGTCGAGGCCGGGGCGGTCCCAGATCTCGCCCCAGGCATACCGGGTGACGAACTCCTGGAAGTCCCCGGAGAACTCGTCCGCCTGTGCCAGCGCCCGGTCGACATGCGCGTCACCGAGCACCTCACGGCGCACCTTGAGCCCTGCGTCGTAGGGGTCTGGCCGTCCCGTCATCTGCACGGGTACGGCAACGGCGGGCGCGATCTCGGCGATGGGGCCGGCCATGGGGGCAGGCTGCACCAGCGCGGCCAGGGCCGGTTTGACCGGTGCCGCGGGGATGGCGATCTGGCCGGTTGTCGAGTCGAACGCCGGCTGCCAGGCCGTGGAGAAGTGCCGGACGAGCAGATCGGTGACGGCCGCGGGCTGCTCGACCGGCACCAGGTGGGAGGCGCCGGGCACGACGGCGAGACGGGCGTCGGGGATGCCGGCGACCAGGGTGCGGGCCTCGGCAGGTCCGGTGACGCGGTCCTCGGAGCCGACCAGGACCAGGGTCGGCACACCGACCCTGGCGAGCTCGGCCCGTACGTCGAACGAGGCCAGCGCCTCACAGGCGGAGATGTAGCAGCCGGGGTCCGTGGTGCGCACCATCTGCACCGCCCACTCGGTGATCGCGGGCTGCGCGGCGGCGAAACCGCCGGTGAACCAGCGGTCCGGAGACGTACGGGCGATGGGGTCGAGCCCGTTCGTCCGCACTATCACACCGCGCTGCCGGAACTCGTCCGCCGTCCCGAAGCGGGGCGATGCGGCGATCAGCGTGAGCGAGGCGATCCGCTCCGGGTGGCGCAGCGCCAGTTCGAGGCCGATCGCGCCGCCGAGCGCACAGCCCGCGTAACCGAAGCGCTGCACGCCGAGCGCGTCCAGCGTGGCCAGCAGCCGGGTGGCGATCTCGTCCACCGCGCCCACCGGGTATGCCGGCGCACCGCCGTGCCCCGGCAGGTCGAAACGGAAGACACGCCACTGCTTGGCCAGCTCGGGCACCTGGCGATCCCACATGTGCCATGTGGTTCCCAGTGAGGGACCCAAGATCAGGACAGGAGCGTCTTCTGGCCCGTCAAAGCGGTATTGCAGGGTGTTCGGTGGTGTCTCGCTCACCCGTCTGACCCTCTCATCTGTCACGAGATGTCACATCGCCGGGGTGGACCTGGCGGGCGTGCCACGCTCCGGCACTGCCGAACCTACCGACGTGAACCCAGGTATGCGTTCTCCGGCATGTACTCGTGACTGCGTCGGCAGCGGGCCCTCCGGGCGCGTGCCCTCCTTCAGCCGCTACGAGCCACGCTTTCCTCTTTGATCACGGCCTCCAGGCGGTTCGGGTTGCAGCATCGAGTGTGGTGGCACGGACGAAGCTCGGCGTGACTCACCTGGAAACCTTCCGGAATCCCGCCCAACAGCAGCTTGAACACCACATGGTGAAGGCTTGGTGGAAGGCTTGGCCGTAGCCGGATGCTCTCCGTTGCAGCCACCGGTCCAAAACCAGCAAGCGGACTGCGAATCCACCTCGCCCCAATCCTGCTGGCCATACGGCTCGCAAGTCGCTCGGCTGATAGTCCGCGTGGCTCACGCTTACCCCACCGCCGCACCCCCGTACAGGCCAACCCAAGTGGTGGCGGCTCCGCGAAGATCTTCTACATCCGGCTACGGTCACCGGCGCCACCCTGATGGGCGTGCGCCTCTACGACCCGACCACCGGGCGCTTCCCGTCCATCGACCCGGTGCCCGGCGGCTCGGCCAACGCAGGTCGAACACCTGTCGAAGGACAAGTTCACCCGTCCCCTCGCCACGGGCCTCCGTCGACCCTGGGAGAAACCCACCACCTCCAACCGACTCACCCCGGCCCGGGTCCGCCGGGGGTTCAGGAACATCCGCGCTCACCTGTCGACAGCGTTACCGGTGAGACCTCGGCACGGCTGGATTCACGACCAGGCGATCTCGCCATGGCGGGAGATGAAGCGTCCGCTGCCGGCGCCGGGCTCCTCGGTGGCGAGGGCGACGATCGCGTCCGTGCCCTCGGTGACGGTTTGGGGGCCACTGTGACCGTTGAGGTCGGTCGCGGTGTAGCCAGGGTCGGCGGCGTTGACGCGGATGCCCTTGAGCCCCTTGGCGTACTGCGTGGTCAACATCGTCAGCGCCGCCTTCGAGGAGGTGTACAGCGGCGCGACGACATGCGACTCGGGCCGGGCGGGGTCGTGGGTGAGGGCGAGGGAGCCCATGCCGCTGCTGACGTTGACGATCACAGGGTCGTCCGAGCGGCGCAGCAGCGGCAAGAACGCGGTGGTGGTGCGGACGACGCCGATGACGTTGACGTCGAGGACGGATCGGGCGTCGGCGGCGGTGAGGTCGCTGGGATCACCGACGGGGCCGTGCACACCGGCATTGTTGATCAGGACGTCGATCCTGCCCTCGTGTTCGGCGATATTCGCGGCCGCGGCGGCCACGGACGCGTCGTCGGTCACGTCGATGGGGACGTAGCGTGCGCCGAGCGCGGCGGCGGTCTCCTCGCCCTGCTCGCGGTCGCGCGCTCCGACGAGCAGGGTGTGGCCACACTCGATCAGGCGGCGGGCGGTCTCGCGGCCGAGGCCCTTGTTGGCTCCGGTGATGAAGGTGATCGTCATGCGTTCGATACTCGTCTCGACGAGGGAGGCGGACCAGGGACGCTTCGACGGTAGGAAGACCAGTACCACCCTCGCGCCCACACGCACCACCAGGGACGCAGGAACATAGAGACCATGCCGACGACACCCGGAACCGGACTTGGCGCGATGATCCGCACGTGGCGGGACCGGCTGCCCCCGTCGGCCGCCGGGCTGCCGGTGGCCCGCGGGCGCCGGGCAACCGCACCGCGTCCAGACCGAACAGCACGGCCAACTCCTGGCAGGTCAGCGGCCCTTGATGGAGTCGGGCCCGATCCGCGAGCGCGGTGAGGATGCGCTGGTAGTCCACCGACAGCACCGCCCAGGCCAGCCCCTCACGCCACACCGGCACCTGCGACTTCGGCTTCGCCGCATCCCGGGACGCCGGCGGCCCGCCCGCAGCCCGCGGATCCGCGACGTCCTCCGTGTCGGCGGTGCAGCCGCAGTCCGGAGCCAGCACCGCATCGACCCGCCTACGGGCGATCACCCACTCCTGCCATTCCAGCTCGGCCACTGCCAGCTCGGCCTGGATACGGTCGGCCTCCTCACGCAGCCCGTCGACCCGACAGCGAGCTGCGAGCTCGTGCTGTTCCAGCAGTCCGACAACCGACGGCATCCGCTGGGCGGAAGAAGCCGTCGCCGCGCAAGAGTCTGCTGGAGCCGGTGAAGGGCTTCGTCGACGCGATGCTGCGCGAGGACCTCGACGTGGAATAGGCAGAAGCACACCGTTGAGCGGATTCTTGAGCGTGTGGCGGGCGAGCACGATTTCGAGCAGGCGCGTCATACTCCACGGTCCGTGACTACGTGCGCAAGCGGCGGCCGGAGATCTCGCTGGAGGCCAAGGAAGGGCGCCGGCATCTGGAGGGGACGGTGCCCCAGGAGAAGCGGCCAAGTGAGGAAGCCGAGGTCGACTTCGCGGACGTGTGGCTGGACCTGGCCGGGCCAGCACTGCCAGACCCTCCGCTCGGGGATGACGGCCATGTTCACCGAACTGGGCATCGCCTGCGGATAGACAACATTTTGTCGATCGGGATTTCGTAAGCGCCTAGCCCTGTCTCCGGGAGGGTGAGACGGGCGCCGTCTCGCCGGAACCGACGGACGGGCCGGAGGCGGCGAGGTCGAGGAGCGTCATCTTGTCGTGGTCCGGGCTGCCGGGCGGCGCCATGTAGATGACGAGGCGCTGGCCTTGTGCGCGGTTGAGGGACAGCCCTTCGTGCGAGAGCGTCATCGTGCCGACCTCCGGGTGTCGGAGCGTCTTCTCGCCGTCGCCGATCGTGTGCACCTCGTACCGCTCCCAGAGCCGGTTGAAGTCGGGGCTCTTGACGATTAGCTCACCTACGAGTGCGGCGAGATCCGGGGCATCCGGATCGGTGCCGGCGATCGCCCGCAACTGGGCGACGCACCCCTTGGCCTTCTGTTCCCAGTCCGCCCACAGCTCGCGGGCAGCTGGGTGCAGGAAGGTGTACCGGACGGTGTTCCGCTGCCGCTCCGGCCAGTCGGCGATGCCGTGGAGCAGCCGCAGCCCGCCGGGATTGGCCGCCAGCAGGTCGTTGGTGCGGCTCACGACGTACGCCGGGTTGGGCCGGAGCGTCTCCAGAAGCTGCGTGACGGTCGGACGGACCCGCCGTGACGGCAGGGGACGGGGCTCGGGCGCACGCCGCGCCGCCCGCGCCGCCAACTCCTGCAGGAAGCCGCTCTCCTCCTGGTTGAGGCGGAGCGCGTCGGCCAGCGCCTCGACCACGGAGGGGCTCGGATGGGTCTCCTTGCCGCGTTCCAGACGTATGTAGTAGTCGATGCTCACACCGGCCAGCGCCGCCAGCTCTTCCCGGCGCAGACCCGGTGTACGGCGCGTGCCGGTTCCGGCGGGCAGTCCGACGTCTGCAGGGCGTACTTCGCCACGGCGGGCCCGCAGAAACTTCCCGAACTCGGTCATGCCGTCATTCTGCCAGCGTGTGATCAGGGGGCCGGCCCGGAGCCTGGCCCTGTTGCACCCACCTATGGCGCACCCCGGAAGATCACGGTCTGCCTCGCCCTCGCGAGCCTCACCAGTCTGGACGGATGACCACTCTTGAACCAGCCCGCGCGTCACAGGATGCCCGGCAACGCACGGCCGCACCGAAGCTGATCCTGGCGACCACGTTCATGGGCATCTTTCTGCTCAACCTCAACACCATGGCGATGAACGTGGCGCTGCCCGGGATCGGGCGGACCTTCGGCGGCAGCACGGCGGGACTGCAATGGATCGTGGACGCCTACACGCTGATGTTCGCCGCACTCCTGCTTTCCGCGGGCACGCTCTCCGACCGCATCGGGGCGAGCCGCGCGTTCGGCGCCGGCGTCGCGGTCTTCACGGTCGCCTCGGCGGCCTGCGGACTGGCGCCGGGGCTGGGCGAGCTGATCGCCGCCCGCCTGATCCAGGGGAGCGCGGCGGCGATCATGCTGCCCTCCTCGCTGGCGCTCGTCCGGCAGGCCTTCCCGGACGCGGCCGAACGGGCACGGGCCATCGCGCTGTGGACCGTTGGCGGAGCCGTCGCGGTTGCCGCCGGCCCGGTGGCCGGCGGGGTGCTGTCCAGCACTCTGAGCTGGCGGGCGATCTTCGTCGTCAACCTGCCCGTCGGCATCGCCACCCTCGCGGTGTTGACCCGCGCGGAGCGCTCGCCGCGCCGTGCCACGCCGCTCGATCCGTACGGCCAGCTCACGGCGATCGTCGCGCTCGCGGCGCTCACCTTCGCGGTGATCGACGGAGGGGAGAACGGCTTCGGCGAGCCCGTGGTGCTGGGCTGTCTGGGGCTCGCCGCAGTGGCGACGGCCGCGTTCCTCATGATCGAGGCACGTACCGCCGCGCCGTTGGTCCCGCTCGACCTCTTCCGTTCGCGCACGGTGACGGTTTCGGTCGCGATCGGCTTCGTCGTCAATGCCGCGTTCTACGGGCTGGTGTTCGTGCTGAGCCTGTTCTTTCAGGACGTTCTGAACCTGTCCGTCATGGCCGCGGGGTTGATGTTCCTACCGATGATGGCCGTGATCGCCGGAGCCAACCTGGCCTCGGCCAGTGCTGCGGCACGCTTTGGGCCGCGGATGCCGATCGCCATGGGACAAGCGATCCTCGCGCTGGCGATGTTCGGCCTGCTCTGGATCGACGAGGGCACCAGCAGACCAGTGATCGCGGCGATGCTCATCCCGGTCGGCCTCGGCCTGGGTTTCTGCGTACCTTCCCTGACCGCCATCCTGCTGAACGACATCGCCGCAGATCGGGCCGGAATGGCCGCCGGGATCCTGAACTCCTTCCGGCAGACGGGCGGCGCGCTCGCCGTGGCCGTCTTCGGAGCCTTGGTCGCGGACCGGGGTGAGTTCATTGTGGGTCTGCGGGTCGCCTTGTGCGTCGCGGCTGTGATGCTGATAGCCACCACGGCCGCGGCCCTCATGCTGCCGCGCGGCCGTAGCTGACGGGACGCTGACGGGGATGTCCGGCGCGGGGCCCGGTAATGAACTCAACCTGAGGGAGCCGGGCGGCGCACGTCGTGAGGGCGCTCCTCACCTCGCCTCGGCCGGGTGAGGGGCACCCCGGCCTTCACATCGGCTGGGCGAGCCGGTCGATGATCAGTGGCGGAGGGCCGCAACGGCTCCCCGCCCAGCCGCTGACGGGCCTGGGTGATCCCACCCGAGGTGGACAGCCTGGCGAGAACTGAAGATGTGACGGTGCTGCTCTGCCACGCAAATGCGCTTTCCCTGCCCCAGCGCGGAGACCCGATCTGGCTCTTCGCAGTTGAGGGTGTAGGCCGAGAATGTAGAGCTGTTGGACGGTTGGATGTGAGTCGTCAGGGGGTGCGAGCGTCGTAATTCTCGCGGTTTGCGAGGACCTCGGCCATGTGTGTCTGCGCCCAGTTTCTGAGCCCGCGCGTCATGTGGTGGAGCGAGAGGCCGAGGTCGGTCAGCTCGTAGGAGACGGTGACAGGGACGGTTGGCGTCACGGTACGGGTGAGCAGACCATCGTGCTCCAGCGACCGTAGCGTCTGGGTCAGCATCTTCTGGCTGACCCCGGCCAGAAGACGAGAGATCTCGGAGTAGCGCATCGCCTTCGGAGCGTCTGCGTGTGCTGCACCGGGCCGGCCAGGGCTGTTGTCGCCGCCCAGCGCACACAGGATCAGGACGACCCACTTGTCCGAGATTCGGTCGAGCAGTTGTCGGCTGGGGCACCCTGCCAGGAACGCGTTGTACTCCACCTTGGCCTGAGCCCTCTTCTGGGCCGCCTTCGTCGTCGTCACTGATCGCACCTCTCACCAATGGATGGGTTACGCACTCCCAAGTGCCTACTTCCCGACAGGAAGTTTCTCTCCAATGCTGATGCAGGGAGGCAGCAGGTGCCACCCCCCAACTGCGCGACGAAGGGCAACAAGATGAGCACACCCTCCCTCTCTCTTCCCGGCGGCACCTGGGCTCTGGGTGACCTGACCGTCACCCGGTTCGGCTACGGCGCCATGCAACTGGCCGGCCCGTGGGTCATGGGGCCGCCCGCCGATCGCAAGGGTGCCCTGGCCGTGCTGCGTGAAGCGGTCGCCCTCGGTATCACACACATCGACACCAGCGACGCCTACGGGCCGCGCGTCACCAACGAGTTGATCCACGAGGCACTGCACCCCTATCCCGAGTCGCTGCACATCGTGACCAAGGTGGGCGCGACCCGCGACGAACAGGGCGGCTGGCCTACAGCCCGGCGACCCGAAGATCTGCGCCGCCAGGTCCACGACAATCTCGAGTCCCTCCGGCTCGACGTACTCGACCTGGTCAACCTCCGACTCGGCAACGCCGAAGGTCCCCAGCCCGGCTCGCTCGCAGAGGCGTTCGAGACACTCGTCGAACTCCAGCAGCAGGGCCTGATCCGCCACCTCGGGATCAGCAACGCCACCGAGGAGCAGGTCACCGAGGCACAGAGCATCGCGCCGATCGTGTGCGTGCAGAACATGTACAACCTCGCCCACCGCCACGACGACAAGCTCATCGACCGGCTCGCCACCGACGGCGTCGCGTACGTGCCCTTCTTCCCCCTCGGGGGCTTTACCCCGCTTCAGTCCTCGGCGCTCTCGGCGGTCGCCGCTCGACTGGAGGCGACACAGATGTCCGTCGCACTGGCCTGGCTGCTGCAGCGATCACCGAACATCCTGCTCATCCCCGGCACGTCATCGACGGCACACCTGCGCCAGAACATCGCCGGCGCGGGACTCTCCCTCTCTCACAAGGACTTGACCGAGCTGAACGACATCAGCCGCTGAATGCCCCAGAGCTGACCGCCTCACAAGCCACGCCCAAAGCCACCGTTCAAGTTCCGGCCCCGGTCACCTTCGCGCGGCCGGGGCCGAAGGGTCTGGTGCAGGTCGCCCCGCCGCAGCAAGCCGACGGGGCGTCGTCGTATCAGGTCCCCGTCTGCGCAGGACCCCTGCCGGAGCAAGCCAAAGGGGGGCCTCACATGTCACGAACGATCACAAGCGATCACAGGCGGATCACAGCCCCCATGAGCGGGGTCCTGGCTGTAGCTGTCCGAGCAGGTGGAAGGCCTCGTGGGCAGCCTCACGGCTCCACATGGGGCTGCCCATCATGAGCACCCCGTCCGTCCGACCCGGGACGGCCGGATACAGTGCGCGCGACGGCAGCCTGGTTGCTCTAGGAGGGGAAGCGTGACCGACACCAGCGAAACCCGATCCGCCGACAGCGCAGCGCATGCGACTCAGCAGAGCCGACTGCTCCGCCTGATGCGCTTCCTCCCCCTGATCGCCCCCGTCCTGCTGTGGACGGTGCCCTGCTGGCTGCTGCTCCACACCGGCCAGCACTGGCCGCTCCCTGTCACGCTCGTCGGCACCGCCCTGTTCGCCCTCGGCCTGGTCGGTATGCCGCTCGCGATGGTGCGCGGCCACGGCCGACGCCAGCAGGACTGGGCGGCGATCATCGGGGACACCCTGCTGGGCAGCATCTGGGTCCTGTTCACCTGGTCCGTCGTGTTCGGCGTCCTACTGCGGCTCGCCCTGACCGTGACCGGCGGGGGCGACGGCCAGGACCGGGCCCGGATCGTCACCTGGGCGGTCCTCGGCACCGCCGCCGTGCTGCTCACCTGGGGGTTCGCCGAGGCCCGCCGGGTACCACGGGTACGCCGCCTGGACGTGCAACTTCCGCGCCTGGGGGCCGGGTTGGACGGCACGCGCGTCGTCCTCATCACCGACACCCACTACGGCCCGCTCAACCGCGCCCGCTGGTCGGCGCGGGTCTGCGAGACGGTCAACACGCTGAAGGCCGACCTGGTCTGCCACACCGGGGACATCGCGGACGGCACGGCCGAACGCCGCCGCGCACAGGCCGCCCCACTCGGCACCGTGCAGGCCACCCGGGCCCGGGTCTACGTCACCGGCAACCACGAGTACTACAGCGAGGCCCAGGGCTGGGTCGACCTGATGGACGAGCTGGGCTGGGAGCCGCTGCGCAACCGCCATCTGCTGCTCGAACGCGGTGGCGACACCCTCGTGGTCGCCGGCGTGGATGACGTCACCGCCGAGTCCTCCGGCCTCGCCGGCCACGGCGCCCACCTCGCCGGAGCCCTGCACGGCGCCGACCCCGACCACCCCGTCCTGCTCCTGGCCCACCAGCCCAAGTTCGTCGACCGGGCGGCAGCCGGCGGCGTCGACCTCCAGCTCTCCGGGCACACCCACGGCGGCCAGATCTGGCCCTTCCACCACCTGGTCCGCCTCGACCAGCCCGCCCTCGCCGGCCTCAGCCACCACGGCACCCGCACCCTCCTCTACACCAGCCGCGGCACCGGCTTCTGGGGCCCGCCCTTCCGCGTCTTCGCCCCCAGCGAGATCACCCTGCTCGTGCTCCGCTCCCCACAGCGGCCCCCCACGCCGTAGCGCCGGAGGGGCCGGCAGTCCCGCCTGGAGATGCTGCAGTGCGCCGGCACGCCAGGCCAAAGACGACGGCACACCCGGAGCGCGCGGCGTCCAACCGGCACACCGCGTCATTCCGAAGGAATGCGAAACTCGAATTCGGGACGGTCCCACGGCACGGCGGGCGGGTTCGCGAGCGCGGTCCCGGTCCGCACCGCACCGACGCGGTGGTAGAAGTCCTCGGCGGGAAGATGAGACACGACCCTGACACGGTCGAGCCCGGCGGCACGGGCCTCGGACTGCATGTGCGCGACGAGCAGCCGTCCAATACCACGTCCTTGCGCTCCGTCGGCGACGAACAGCAGGTCGAGTTCCGGTGGAGCGAGGACGAGCGAGTAGAACCCGAGGACGCGGCCGTCATGCTCGTCGGCGCCGACGGCCACGAAGGCGCGGTGGGCCTCGATGTAGTCAGGACCGACCCGGTAGCCCGCCACTGCGGATGCGTACTTGCCCTCGTAGGCGCCTGAGCCACGCACGAGCCGCGTGAGCCGTTTGGCATCCCGCGCGACTGCCCTCCGTATCGTGATCGGCTGGCTGATCGGGGAAGTGCGTGAGCTCATCGGGAGAGTATTTCGCATCGGGGAGTGCCTTCCCGCGGCGGGTCGGCTGATCGGGCTGGTGTTCCCGCACCGCTCCCGGGAACCACTCGCCCGAGCCCCGATCGACCACGGCACTGCGGCCGACGGGGCCGCCCGCCGACAGCGACTGGACGCCCGATGTGAGTCGTGGTGCCCTCGTGAGTGGCCACGGGACGGTTCCGGCTCGTGCGACGACGTCTGGTCCGGCCGGGGAAGCAGGAGCGAGGTGATCAGGATGAGCGGTCCCGCGACCGTCAGAGCGGTGCGTGGGCTGGTTGGCTGGTGACGTCGGCGAGCAGCCCGGCGAGCGCGGTGGGGAGGGCGATGGACGCCTGCTGGCCGATCAGCCGGATGGCGCGCAAGGTGCCGACGGTCCGGAAGACCCAGTGCCGGCCGAAGCGGGCCACGACACGGCGGGCCAGCCGCGGGCCGATGAGTCCGCCGCGGCAGGGGGCGGCGAAGGCGAGGCCGTACTGCCAGTGCGGCAACCCGAGCTGGCGAAGCAGCACATGTGCAAACGCAGGGCGAGCAGGGCACGCTGCACTGGAGATGCATCGAACGCCCCGGCAGTGCCGTGTCGCGGCAAGGCAGACATGCGAGCCAGGGGCTGGATGCGGGCAAAGCAGAAACGGCCGTGGTACGGCGGGCCGAAGGGAGGCCCGACACGTCCTCGCCGGGTTGGGCAATCGGGCGGTTCGGCCTCTACGGAGACCCTCTCGCCCGAATCACCCGTACCCTTCATGGTGTCCACGGCGTCACATAGCGGGCGCCGAACCTCTGGAGGCAACACCTCGTGCTCATTGCTCAGCGTCCGTCCCTGACCGAAGAAGTCGTCGACGAGTTCCGCTCCCGGTTCGTGATCGAGCCGCTGGAGCCGGGCTTCGGCTACACCCTCGGCAACTCCCTGCGCCGTACGCTCCTCTCCTCGATCCCGGGTGCGGCGGTCACGTCCGTCCGCATCGACGGTGTCCTGCACGAGTTCACCACCGTGCCGGGCGTCAAGGAGGACGTCACCGACCTGATCCTCAACATCAAGCAGCTCGTCGTGAGCAGCGAGCAGGACGAGCCTGTCGTGATGTACCTGCGCAAGCAGGGCCCGGGTCTGGTCACCGCCGCCGACATCGCGCCGCCGGCCGGTGTCGAGGTGCACAACCCCGACCTGGTCCTCGCCACGCTCAACGGCAAGGGCAAGCTGGAGATGGAGCTGACGGTCGAGCGTGGCCGCGGTTATGTCTCCGCCGTGCAGAACAAGCAGGTGGGCCAGGAGATCGGCCGTATCCCGGTCGACTCCATCTACAGCCCCGTGCTGAAGGTCACGTACAAGGTCGAGGCGACCCGTGTCGAGCAGCGCACCGACTTCGACAAGCTGATCGTCGACGTCGAGACCAAGCAGGCGATGCGTCCGCGTGACGCCATGGCTTCGGCCGGTAAGACCCTGGTCGAGCTGTTCGGTCTCGCCCGCGAGCTGAACATCGACGCCGAGGGCATCGACATGGGCCCGTCCCCCACGGACGCCGCCCTCGCCGCCGACCTGGTACTGCCGATCGAGGAGCTGGAGCTCACGGTCCGCTCCTACAACTGCCTCAAGCGCGAGGGCGTCCACTCCGTGGGTGAGCTCGTGGCTCGTTCCGAGGCCGACCTCATGGACATCCGCAACTTCGGTGCGAAGTCCATCGACGAGGTCAAGGCGAAGCTGGCCGGCATGGGCCTGGGCCTGAAGGACAGCCCGCCCGGATTCGACCCGACCGCCGCCGCCGACGCCTTCGGCGCGAACAACGACGCGGACGCGGGTTTCGTGGAGACCGAGCAATACTGAACGCCGTGCTGCGCCGACCATAGAGACACATCGCGTGCGGGGACACGAGAACCTCCACGCGGTTCCCAGCCCTGGGCGACCTCGGCCGGGTCGGCGCCCACGCACAGCCAGGTGGGTCGTCACTCTTTCCGCTGAGACGCCGACCCTGATTTGGTCATTCCGAGGATGGGGGCGCCGGCCGGCCTTCGCTGAACAGAAGACCGCCGGGATCGTTACCCTCGCCCAGGGCGCGGAGGCCATCACTGCCGAGCTGGCCTCCAACCGCGCCGACCCTCGCCTTCCGCGCGAGCTCGCCCATCTCGGGCTGCGCTGCTGCCCACGGCGACCATCGGTTCGTTCCCACAGACCGACGAACTGCGTATCGCCGGCGCTGACCTGCGCGGCGGGCGGATCTGCACCGCGGGGTACGGCGGCATATCAAGGCGGAGGCCCCTTCCTGGGCCACCCATCGATCGCGGCTCGTCCAGCCGCGTCGCAGGATGCGTGAGTACATCCGTGGACTGCTGGGGTGCGGACGAGGACCCGTTGGCGTCCAGGAGGACGAGGCGGAGCGGGAGCCGGAGCCGGAGAAAGCGGATCAGGGCAAAGCCACACAGTGATATTCCGTCTTCGCTGACCCTCATAACCTTCGCTTGGTCACCCACTCACCCCGGCGCAAGAAGGGGCGGGTCCACCGTTGACGCACACAGGAACTGCCCTTTCAGCCATTGACAGCCGGATGAACGATTGGGGGCCACACACAATCAATACAGCCAATTCATTCATGAACTTCACATTCCGCGCTCCGGCGCACGCAACCAGGGTCGGGGACCCCACTGCGATCCGGGAAGCGATTCCACTGCACCTATTCAGAACATCGGATCCTGACTACCGTGCATTCATGCTGTCCGCTGAAGCCACCGCAGGTTTACAGGCCGAACTGCTGGCAACGGGGAAAATCCGGAACGGGTTGTCGATCACAGCCACCGGCCCCACCGAGATCACCTACAGGCGCGTCTCGCTCCAGCCATCCGGCTTCACCGGATGGCACTACCATCCCGGCCCCGTCGCCGTCGTGGTCAAATCCGGCGTCCTGACCCGGATGTTCTGCGACGGATCGAGCGAAGTGTCGGGACCTGGCGAAAGCATCATCGAACCAGCCGGGCCGGAACACGTTCACGCCGGGTGCAACCGGGGCGACGTTCCCGTCGTGCTGTACATGGTCTACTTCATCCCGCACGGGGCGGAGCACGCCGTGGCCACGGAAGTCCCGCCCATCTGGCAGCCGTCCGGCATCCCGGCGCCAACTGGACTGGAAACGGCCGCTTAGGCGACGGTCCGGGGTCGCGACTGCGCATGGAGCGGGAAAGCTGCCCACGGAATTCTAAACCTGCTCCCGAGATTCGCCCTCGGGTCGACCATCGACGCGCGGATCAGCTGGCGTGTTCGTTCTCCGTTTCCGACTGTCGAATCCGCACGGGACGGCCACGTTTGACGCCCCAGAAGAGGACGGGTGGGTGCCGTTTTCAGGACACCTCGGAGGCGGAACAGAGTCTCGATCTCCGCGCGCTCGGCGAATGCTTCGCAACAGGGTGGGCATCGCCCGCCTCGTTTCCTTTAGCGCGACGGTGCTGCAGCACATCGGCTGTGGAGGCCAGGATGGAGTGCGCACCTCCGACGCCGACCGCCCGAGGAACGCTCGACAGGGCTGCCCCCGCACAGCGCGGCGAAGGACGCCTCACTCCTCCGCTCGCACTCCAGTCACTGGTCAGGGCTGCGGTGGATCAAAATCCAGGTGCGTATGAGCCGGTTCGCGTTCGTATACTCGTGCGGGCTCATGGAGAGGGAGGTGGGGACAGTGAAGCTTGCTGAGGCACTGGCAGAACGTGCGGAGGCGACGCGCCGAGTGGAGCAGCTGCGAGCGCGTGTCGTCAGCAGTGCGCGGTATCAGGAAGGGGAGACGCCCGCCGAGGATGCGGCTCAGCTGTTGGCTGAAGCCGGTGAGGTGCTGGACGCCCTGGAAACGTTGATCCGGCGGATCAACCGGACCAATGCCACCGTGGAGATGGGTCCGGACGGCACGCTCACCGATGCCCTCGCACGTCGGGATGTCCTGCGGTTGCGTCACTCTGTGGTCACCGCGGCGGCGGACGCTGCGGCGGGTAAGGGCGAGCGGGGATACGGCCGGCAGCTTCGGTCCGAGCTGATGATGCTTTCCGCGCTTCCGGTCGCTGAGCTGCGCGGTCAGGCGGATACCCTCGCCCGGGAGATCCGCGAGGTCGATGTGCGGATTCAGCGTACGAACTGGGAGGTCGATCTGCTGGACTGAGTAGTCCAGCAGGCTGGGTTGATGTGGAGCAGGTAGCAGCTTCGGAGGCGTGCACACACCGAGGGCCGGCGGTTTTCCAGCCCACTCCTGGCGCGTGAAGAGCAACGCGGGGGTTCGACTCCCCAATTGACCGTGCAGCTCAGCACTGCGTACAGGTAACGGTGCACATCGCACAGCACATCACCACGTGCAGATCCGAGGCGGCGAGGGCGGGTTCGGGGCTTTCCACATCGCAGCACCAGCACCAGCACCATGGAGACGGCGATCCGGTGGATGCTGTTGGCGATTTTGGCGGCGTGCCTCCAGCAACAGGCGCGCCTGCCCCGGACACACGCCCCGAGATGCCTAGGCGGACTTGGCCGTCGCCCGGACGCCGAAGTGGATGTACCGGCTGCCGTCGGTGAGGGCGTAGAACACGACGGGTATCCAGGCGTCCTTCTCGTTGCGACGGCCGGCGAACACCGTCTTCGTCGGCGTGTGCGAGACCGGGGTCAGGTGCCAGACCAGCGGGTCGAACGTGCCCGTCAGGCCGTCCGCGCCCTCGCATTTCAGCCGTAGCGCCCCCGGGCCGCCGTCGCCGTCGGCGATGGTCATGAGGAAGCCCTTGGTTGAGCAGTTGGCGTGGCGTGATCGTCCGGCTGGCCCCGGCGTCGGCGACCGTGAAGTCCGGCAGGACGTCGGCGACCGGCGCATCGAGGTCCAGTTTCCCGGCGTCGGCGAGCAGGACCACCATGGCGGCGGTGTAGCCCTTGCTGACGGAGCCGATCTGGAACACGGAGTCCGGGGTCACCGTGACGCCGGTGCCGGTGTGCAGGACGCCGGCGGCCAGTTCGTGGATCTCGCCGTCGGCGAGCACGGCCAGGGCTGCGCCGGGGATGTGGTGGGCGGCGAGGAGCTGTGCGAGCCGGGCCTGTCAGCGGGCGGTGTCGAATGCCGGGCGCCGTCGCTCACGCCCAGCGCACGGTTGACCGTACGGGCCAGGTCCCGGTCGGTCTGTTCCAGGATCTTGGCCACCTCCTGGTCGACGAGCTTCGACACGTCCTGGCGCAGGTCTTCCGACATGCCCTCTCCCTCGGGGTCACGGTCGAATGGCGCGGGTGGGGTGGAGCGGGGACCTGCCGGCGGCTAGTCGGCGCTGCGGGTCCGCCGGCCGACGAGCCCGGTGAGCGAGGCGACCGTCGTGCGCGGCGGCCGCCGGAGGTCGCGGTCCGGGCGCAGGACGGTGCGGAACGCGGCCCAGGCGACTGCGCCGAGGGCGAAGCCGTAGCAGGAGACCAGCCCGTGCCCGTTCTCCTGCGCGAACCACATCGCCAGCCCGAGCACCGGTACGCCGAGCGCGAGCAGCCGGTTCTTGCGGACGGCCTTGCCGCGGCTCACGCCCGGGTCGTCGGAGCCCTGCTGGGCACCCTGGCCGGAGGTCCTGCCCGAGTTCTCGTCGGCGCCGCCGCGCAGCAGCAGGGCCGCGGCCAGCGTCGCGCCCAGGAAGTAGGTGGCGCCGGAACTGCCGGCGAAGTTGCGGGGGTCGGTGCTGTGGGAGGTCTGGCCCCACAGCTTGTCGATCTGCTCCGGCAGCAGGATGCCCGCCGCGAACAGGACGAGCGTCAGCGGGGCACCCCAGGACCAGTCGGCGAAGGCCGCGACGGCGGCAAGCGTGGCGATGTTCCAGGCCGCCCCGCCGAAGCCGCCGTTCTGCATGAAGACCGAGGTGACCACGCGCCACCAGCCGGACTTCGACGGGTCCGCGTCGAGCGCGCCCATCGCCCCCGACCAGCAGAGCTGGAGGGCCACCCCGGCGAGCGCGAGCCCGGTCAGGCCGACGGCCGCCCAGGGGATCCTCCGCCGGCCCAGCGTTCTCTGGCCGACCAGGGCCAGACCGCCCTTGAACATCAGCACCATCAGTGCCGCCGTGGTCACGTTGAACAGCAGGATGCCCATCGTCACCACCCCCCTCCGAGCCGTGTGCGATTTTGCCGATCATGACGTTAGCGCGACCCAGGGGATTTTCAAACAGTGTTTGAAAGCTGGTGCGGCTCGCTAGACTGCGGCCGTGAAGCTGACGGCAGACCGGATCATCGACGCGGGGATGGCGGTGTTCGCCCAGACCGGCTACCACGGCTTCTCCGTGCGTCAGGTCGCGGACCGGCTCGACGTGCACGCCGGCAGCCTCTACTACCACGTGCCCAGCAAGGCCGCGCTGCTCCAGCTGATGGCCGACCGGGTGGTCCGGCAGGCGTACGAGGCCGGCACCGCCGCCCTGGCCGGACTGCCCGCGCAGGCAGGCTGGCCGGCGCGGGTGACGGCGCAGGCCGTCGCCCTGCGGCAGAGCATCCTGCAGCACCCCGGCGGGGCGATCATGCTCGCCGGCAGCCCGAAGACTCTCAGCCCCGGCGCGCTCTCGCTGATGGAACGGCTGCTCGCCACCCTCGCCGAGGCCGGCGTGCCCCCGGAACACTGCGGCACCGCCGCCGACACCGTGCTCAGCCACGTCACCGGCTACGTGCTCCAGGAACAGAGCGATCCACCCGCGGTGCCGATCACCGCCGAGGACGTCGCCGCCCTCCACCGGAGCTTCCCCCGGACGGTGGCCGCCGCGGCCGCGCACGGGCCGGAGGAGAAATTCACCCGCAGCCTGGATCTGCTCTGCGCCGGCATCGGAACGCTGATCCGGCCGCCGTCCGCAGGGGCGCCGTCCGAAGAACCGGACGAGGGGGGCTAGCCGTGGTCCGGATGGGCGCTGCCGGGGTCCTGTGACATCCGGCGACGTCCGGTCCGGGTCAGGCGCGGAGGGTGACCCCGAACCGGGTCCGCATCCGCCGCATCTCCCACAGCGACACGGCGGTCACCGACAGCGGTCCGCCGAGCATCGAGCAGTACTGGACGAACGGCGGGCCCTCCGGCAGACCGTCGCCGATCACGTTGAAGATCGCGAACACCCACACCAGCGCCATGGTGATCACGGGCGGCAGCATCGGATGGACCTGGGCGGTGTTGAAGGCGCTGCGGGCCGAGTACAGCGACGCCAGGACGAAGAAGGGGATGCCCCACACGATCACAGCCGTCGCCGCGATGAGGAGCGCGTACTCCAACACGGTCGGTCGCTCGGTGGTCCCGATCCGAGACGCCGGGAACAGGATCACGCCCATGGCGACGATCGAAAGCACGTACCAGCCGACCGCCTTGAGCGGAGCGCTCAGCCGGGAGCGCATGAGCGGCCGCAGGTGCGAGGGCGCGTAGTAGATGAATCCGAGGATGACCAAGGGCCCGGCGATCAGCAGCAGGAGCGGGGCGACGAGCATCTGGGCGGCGCTGCCCTTCGCCGCGTCCGACCAGCGGTCCGGGTTCACGTTGTAGACGAAGACCAGGGCCGCCGTGGCGGCGGCACCGAGGACCGTGCGGGCCAGCTGGACGCGGTCCACGGTGCGGTCCTCGATCCGGCCGTCGCCCTCCTGCACGAACAGCTTGGTGGCGACGCGGTGCGCGGAGCGCAGGATGGCGGCGACGAGCCAGAACGGCGAGACATAGCGCAGGCAGCCGCCGCCGCGCCGGGCGGCAACGCGCGGCGTGGGCTGCGGGCCGTAGGGGTACGGATGCGGGTTCGGGTACGGGTACGGCGGCTGGTTCGGGTACGGTCCCGGCTGCGGTGGCGGAGGGCCGTAGGGGCCGCCCTGCGGTGGTCCGTACGGTCCGCCGCCCCAGCCCTGACCTCCCGGTCCGTTGCCGCCAGGCTGCCCGGGGCCTGAACCCGGACCCCATCCCCCCGTAGCCATGCCTCTCCCACCGTTCATTTTCGGCCGGTTGCTGTGTCGTGCGGTGACCTCGCGGCATTGTAGTGGCTCATCGGGCGGCCAACGCCACAGCGGGTATCAGCCGTACCGCGGAACGTGAGCCCCCGTCAGCCGTCCGGCGAGGCGCCAAGGCCGGTGAGGGCGCCGACCGGGTCGAGGTCGGGGGTGCCGCGGGGCCACCAGTCGTCGTGGCCCGGCTCCGACTCGTAGGCGTACCACAAGCCGTCGCGGCCGAGGCGGAGTTGGACGTGGCCGCGGGGGTGGGTGAGGTGGTTGCGCCAGGGGCGGAAGGCCGGGAGGTCGGCGGCGAGGAGGAGGGGGCGGGCGCGGTCGAACCGTCCAGCCGGCGGGTCCCAGGGGTCCTCCAGGACGGCGAGTCCTTCCGGGCCGCCCTGCCGCCAGGCGGCGACCGCGCGGGCCAGCTCCGCGGGAGTGCGGTCGGCGGCGGACGCGAGCGAGGCGTAGAGGGCGCGGGTGCCGGCGGTGAGTCCCGAGCCGGGGCGGGCGGCGGCCAGTCGGACCGCGTCCTGCCACAGCGTCAGTTCCGCCACCGGGTCGTGGCCCGTGCTGAGGAGCGCATGGGCACGGGCTGCGGCGTCGGTCGCCAACTGGTCCAGCGCGAACGGGTCG
Organism: Streptomyces sp. NBC_00461; assembly: GCF_036013935.1. Lineage (NCBI taxonomy): Bacteria > Bacillati > Actinomycetota > Actinomycetes > Kitasatosporales > Streptomycetaceae > Streptomyces > Streptomyces sp. NBC_00461. The sequence continues at coordinate 7,920,795 of NZ_CP107902.1, read as the reverse complement.
GGGCCGCCCGGGGCCGCCGGGTAGACCGGGGGCTGCTCGGGGTGCGCCGGGGCGGGCAACGGCAGTGGGAGCGGCGGGAGTTGGCGGGGCACGAGGGCTTCGGTGGCGCGCACGCCGGGGAGCGGGGCGGGTTCCTGCTCCTGGGCTGCACGGGCCGCGCGGGCGGCGCTCAGCCGGGAGAGGGCGTCCAGCAGGTCGCGTTCGCCGCGGCCGCGCAACAGGAGCAGTACGAAGGGGTCGGCGTCGAGCAGGCGTGCCGTCTGGTAGCAGAGGGCGGCGGCGTGTTTGCAGGGGTGGCCGCGGTCGGGGCAGCTGCAGTGGGGGTCGAGGTCGCGCGGGCCCGGCAGCAACGGCACTCCGCAGTCGGCCAGGGACTGCGGCAGCTCCTTGTCGAGCAACGCGGCGATGTGCCCCGGGCGCTCGGCGGCGGCGTCCAGGAACCGTGCCCAGTCCGCGTCGTCCAGGGTGTGCAGCCGCACCTGTACGCGGTACGGACGAGGGCGGCTGCCCTGCACATACGCGAGCACGAGTCCGGGTGTCACCGTGATGGCGTCCACATTGCCCTGCTCGGCGTAACTCCGGCCACGCGCAAGCCTCTTGGCGTCCAGCGCGCCTTCCTCCAGCGCCGTGACCCACGCATTGCCCCACCACGTCTCCGCGAAGCGGGCGTCGGCCGGGGAGAGCGAAGCGCGGGACGGGAACGCGGGGAACGTACGGCGCAACTCGCCGTCACGGGAAGGGGCGGCCATGGAGGGGGCGCGGCGGGCGGCAGGGTCGAGCTCTGCGGGTGCCTGTGCCACTGCCTGTGCCACTGCCGGTGCCATTGCCTGTGGTGTGCGTGCTGTGCCGGGCCGATGGGCTTCGGCACGGGGTTCGGTGAGCCCGGCCGGCCCTGGACGGTCACTGGACGCGGACGACATCTCGGAATCCGAACTCCCCCTACCCGCACCCTCGTTGTCGTCGTACGCCGCTCCCGGCTCGGTCGCCGAGGCAGGCATACGGAAGGCGTCGGCGAGCAACTCCCGCAGCTCACGCGCCTGTACGCCGGCAGCGCGGCGCGACGCATCGCCCTGAGCCCTGTCTCCCGCCGGACGCCGCTGCCGCCGCCCTGCCTCGGCCGCGGCACGCTCGGCGTCCCGAGCCTGACGCGACCGCACCCGCGCGGCACGCAACGCCTCACGCGCCACGTCACCGGGCCGCCCACCCTCAGCATCGACTTCCCCACCCCGAGGCCCCACCCCGGCATCCGACCCCACGTCCGTCCCCTGCGGCGCCTCGGCGGGCGGGGCGGAACTCGGTGCTTGGGTGGGCGGGTTCGGCAGGATGGCCGGAGACTCCGCGCCGGGCCGGTCCGGCAGAGCGGGCGTAGAAGCCTCAGCGGTCCGGTTCGCGGGAGTGGATGTCCGCGCCTCGTTCCGCATGCCCGACGGAGCAGGCTGCTCCGCATGGCCACGACGGTTCGGCGGAACAGAACTCGACGTCTTACCCGAGGCGGCGAGCAGGTCAGACCTCGGTGCCTCACCGGAGCGGTGCTGCACGGCAGAACTCGGTGCAGCGCCAGGCAAGTTCGAGCGAGTAGGTGTCGATGCCTCACCGGGCGATTCCGGCGAGGCGGAACGCGCTGCCTCACCGGACGCGTCCAGCGGGGAAGGCGTCGGCCGCTCGCCCGGGCGATCCACGTCCGCTGCCACGTCGGCGACGCCGCCCGACGTGTCCGCCGGCGATGCGTCATCAGCGGTGTCGTGCGCGGCGCCGTTTGGAACAGGATCCGGGGTCAAGGCGTCCGCGATCCCAACCGCAGCATCCGCGCCTCCCTCACGCCGAGCCGAGACGGATGCCCGAGCGGGACCTTCCGCGTCCGCTCCCCCGCCGGATGACCCAGCGCCCGAGGCGTCCCCGTCCGAGCCACCCGGTGCCGAACTCCCAGACCTCGGACCAGGGGACACCGCACCCCCGGTCCGGCCCACCGCACCATCACCCGCGCCACGTCGACCGGAGCCTGCCACCCGAGCCGGCACATCAGTACCCGCTTCCATGCCGGAAGCCGCACCGCCCGAGCCATCTCCGCCCGAACTCCCCGCCGTCGCATCAGAGTCCGCGGCACCCACGCCCCGCCTCTCGGCGATCGCTCGGCGCAGCGCCGCCCGTGCGGCATCAGCGGGGCGCGCTCCGCCGCCCCCGCGCGTCTCGGGCACATCCGGCGCGTCGGAGGCGTGCTCCGACTCGGGAGTCCCCTCCGTCAGCGGCCACCGCTCCGGCGTCTGCGGCCGGCGCTCCGGATCTCGCACCGGCACCGCCTCACGTCCCGCGCTCCGCTCCTCCGCAGAACCCTGCCCTTGACTCCTCCCCGCCACCGATCCCTGCCGTGCACTCCCTGCAGCCGTCGACTGCCCCTCCGCACCACTCCCGACCGCCGGCTCCTCCTCCGCACCACTCTCCGCCACCAACCCTTGACCGGCGTCCGAGTCCCGTCCCAACTCCCGCCCCGGACGCTGGCCCGACTCCCGCCCCGCCCCCCGACCCCCACGCCTGTCGCCCCCGCTCCGTTCCCCTCGCTCCCGAGCCTCCCTCAAGGCTCGGCGGGCTTCGTCGGCCGGGCCCGGGGTCATGTCGGCCTCCGGAGGGATACGAGGTCGGAGAGCTCGCGGTCGGTCAGTTCCGTGAGGGCCGACTCGCCGGAGCCGAGGATGGCGTCGGCCAGGGCTCGCTTGGCCTCCAGCATTTCGGCGATGCGGTCCTCGACCGTCCCCTCGGTGATCAGGCGGTGGACCTGGACGGGCTGGGTCTGGCCGATGCGGTAGGCGCGGTCGGTGGCCTGTTCCTCGACGGCCGGGTTCCACCAGCGGTCGAAGTGGATGACGTGGCCCGCGCGGGTGAGGTTCAGGCCGGTGCCGGCGGCCTTCAGGGACAGCACCAGGACCGGGGTCGAGCCGCTCTGGAAGCGGTCCACCATGCGTTCGCGCTCCAGGACCGGCGTGCCGCCGTGCAGTAGCTCCACCGGAACCGCGCGGGAGGCCAGGTGCGCGGTGATCAGGCGGGCCATCCCGACGTACTGCGTGAACACGAGTGCCGAGCCGTCCTCCGCCAGCAGCGTGTCCAGCAGTTCGTCGAGAAGGGCGAGTTTGCCGGAGCGGGTGAGGAGCCGTTCACCCTGGGGCGCCTCTTCCTTGAGGTACAGCGCGGGGTGGTCGCAGATCTGCTTCAGCGCGCCCAGGAGCTTGAGCACCAGGCCCCGGCGCGCGATGCCCTCCGAGGTCTCGATGGCCAGCAGGGACTCCCGCACCACCGCCTCGTACAGCGCGGCCTGTTCGCGGGTGAGCGGTACCGGGTGGTCCGTCTCCGTCTTGGGCGGCAGCTCGGGGACGATGCCGGGGTCGGACTTCTTGCGGCGCAGGAGGAAGGGACGGACCAGGCGGGCCAGGCGGGTGACCGCCTCCTCGTCCTCGCCGTTCTCCACGGCGCGCGCGTGGCGGGCGCGGAAGGACTTCAGTGGGCCGAGGAGTCCCGGTGTCGTCCAGTCGAGCAGGGCCCAGAGTTCGGAGAGGTTGTTCTCCACCGGGGTGCCGGTGAGGGCCACGCGCGCCGGTGACGGGATGGTGCGCAGGGCCTTCGCCGTCGCCGAGTACGGGTTCTTCACGTGCTGTGCCTCGTCCGCGACGACCATGCCCCACGGCTGTTCGGCCAGTCGCGGTGCCGTGGTCCGCATCGTGCCGTAGGTGGTGAGGACGAAGCCGTCGGTCACGTCCTCCAGGGTGCGGTCCGGGCCGTGGAAGCGACGGACGGGGACGCCTGGTGCGAACCGGGTGATCTCCCGCTGCCAGTTGCCGAGCAGGGAAGCCGGGCAGACGACCAGGGTCGGCTCCGTGCGGGCCCGCTTCAGGTGCAGCGCGATGACCGTGATCGTCTTGCCGAGACCCATGTCGTCCGCGAGGCAACCGCCCAGGCCGAGGGAGGTCATGAGGTCCAGCCAGGCGAGGCCCCGGAGTTGGTAGTCGCGGAGGGTGGCGCGAAGGCCGGCCGGAGGTTCGGCGGGGCGGACCCCCGTGGTGAGGCGGTCGCGCAGGGCGGCCAGGGCGCCGACCGGCACCGCCTCGACCGTTTCGCCGTCGACCTCCGCGCTGCCGCTGAGCGCCACCGAGAGCGCGTCGACCGGGTCGAGCAGGCCCAGTTCGCGCTTGCGGGCCTTGCGGACCAGGGCGGGGTCGACCAGGATCCAGCGGTCCCTCAGGCGCACCACCGGACGATGGGCCTCGGCCAGCGCGTCCATCTCGGCGTCACTGAGCGGATCGCCGCCGAGCGCCAACTGCCAGCGGAACTGGAGGAGTTCCTCGCTCTCGAAGAAGCCGGTGCCGTCGGTCGCGGAGCCCGGCGCGGGGCGTACCACCGCGGCAGCGCTCAGGTCCTGGGCCAGGTCACGGGGCCAGTGCACGGCGACCCCGGCCGCCGCGAGCCGTGTCGCCGCCACGCCGAGCAGGTCGCCCAACTCCTCGTCGTACAACGCCAGGACGTCGGGTACGTCCTGCTCGGAGAGTCGGTCCAGGGGCGGCCAGATGCGGGCGGCGCGCCGCACCGCGAGGGCCGCGTCCACGCGCGCGCGTGGACCGAACGCGGCGTCGGCCTCGCCCGCCCACAGGGCCGCCGCGTCGGCGATGAGGGTGGGGTCGGCGAGGCTGTGCACCTGGACGATCGCGGCGCCCGCCGTACGCACTCCCTCGTCCCGGTCGAACAGCTCGTACGCCGACAGGTCGAGGCGGAGCGAGATGCGCACGCCCGCGTCCATGCCGGCGGCGACCTCGGCGGCCCAGTCGTGCGCGTCGGGCAGGCGCTGCGGGCGGCGGTCGGCGAAGGGCCTGCCGGAGGCGTGCGGTGCGGCAGGGGTGCGCGGGAGGGTGTCCGCGACCGCGTCGAGGAAGGAGCGCATCAGTGCTTCCGGCTCGGGCAGCCGCAGCGGGCCCGGTCCGGGCAGCGGGACCGCATGGCCCTCGTACGGCAGGGCCGCGGCGACGGCCCGGATGTGCGCGATGTCGTCCGGGTCCAGGGGGCCGGCCCGCCAGGCGTCGTGACCGGTGGCCGTCAGACCGGGCAGCAGGCGCCCCCTCGCGGTGAGGCGCAGCGCGTGCAGGGCGGCAGCGCCCCAGCAGGCGGTGGCGGGGTGGGCTGCTGGGTCGCGCCGGGCGCGGACGAGGAGGGGCAGGGCCTCGCCGACCGGGAGGGACACGGCGGGGGCGGTCCTGCGGCGCACTCCCGCGCCGTGCCGTCGTACGACGGTGAGCTCGGTGTCCTCGGCGGGCAGCGGTCCGCCGTCAGGATCCCAGAAGGCGACCCGGCCGTCCCTCGGCAGGGGTGCGGGCAGGAAGACGGCCGCGAGCCGGACGGGGACGGATGCCTCCGCTCCCTGCTCTCGCTCGGCCACCGAAGCCGTGTCGCCCATACGACCTGTCACCTCCCGCCCGTGTGTCGGATCAGATGTCTTCGACTCTACGGGCGGGGTCTGACAATCGGCTCCGGCGACCGCGCCGAAGCCTGCCGCGTCACGGAACCGTGCGGGAGACGACGTAGAAGAACGGGTTGTTCTTGTTCCCCAGGCTCATCATGACGTACTGAGTGGGCTTCGGTGCCTTCTGCTTGTGGACCAGGCCGTACCAGGGGCCCGGGCTGGTGAAGTCCCAGCCGGTGATCTTCTGGTCGCGGGCGCTGATGGTGATGGCGCCCTTCTTCAGGTCGGACCGCTTGACGCCCATGTCGCCCAGGAAGACGTCCAGGTTGGCCTTCGGCGTCTGGAACTGGACGTAGAGGCGGCTGGTCTTCCAGTTGTTGGTCTCGTAGGACGCGACCTTGCCCGACGGGTGCGGCATCGGCACCTGGTAGAGGCGGCGCTGCACCTTCGACGGCCAGCCCTTGGTCAGGCCGGTCGCCGCGTACTTGGCCTCCTTGTCCTTGCCGCTGTCGCGGCTCTGGCTGGCGGAGATCGCCAGGTAGCCGGCCGGGACCCCGATGAGCAGCACGATGATGATCAGGGTGAGGGCCCTGCGGCGGATCTTGTGTCGGCGGTCCTCTGGCGGCCGGGGCGGCTGGTCCGGGGACGGGGCCTGGCGCGGCAGCGAGGGAGGAGTCATGCAGTGTCCTGGGTGGAACGACGGGTTTGTACGTACCGCTCGTAGCGCTCGTACCGCTCGACCCGGCGGCGCTTGGCGCGGCGGAAGCGGCGGGCGACCAGGCGGGCGAGGTCGGCGGCACCGACCATACCGGCCTCGGGGCCGAGCTGGGCGCGGGCGATACGGGCCTCGGGGCGGTAGCCGCGGCCGGTGAGTTGACGCTTGAAGGCGTCCCGTGCGGGGCCGATCAGCAGGTCGTCGGCGGCCGAGACACCGCCTCCGATGACGAAGCAGGACGGGTCCAGGGCGGCCGCGAGGTTGGCGATGCCGACGCCCAGCCACTGGCCGATGTCCTGCAGCAGCTCGATGCACATGGCGTCGCCCTCGCGGGCCAGCTCGGTGATCATCGGGCCGGTGATGTCGGCGATGTTCCCCTTGACGTGCTCGATGATCCCGTACGCCACCGGGGAGTCGGCGGCGGCCAGCTCCTTGGCCTCGCGCACCAGCGCGTTGCCGGAGCTGTACTGCTCCCAGCAGCCGCGGTTGCCGCACGGGCAGCGGTGACCGCCGGGCACGACCTGCATATGACCGAACTCACCCGCGACGCCGTACTTGCCCCGCTTGACCTGGCCGTCCTCCAGGATCGCGCCGCCGATGCCGGTGCCCAGCGTGATCATGACCAGGTGGTCCTCGCCGCGGCCGGCGCCGAAGCGCCACTCGGCCCAGGCGGCGGAGTTGGCGTCGTTGTCGACCAGGACGGGCACGGCGAGCCGGCCGGCGAGGCGGTCGCGGAGCGGCTCGTTGCGCCAGGACAGGTGGGGCGCGAACAGGACGCGGTTGCGGTCGGCGTCGACCCAGCCGGCCGCGCCGATGCCGACCGCGTGCACGTCGTGCCGGTCGGAGAGGTCCAGGACCAGTTCGACGATGGTGTCCTCGACGACCTTGGGGCTCTTGGACTTGTCCGGGGTTTCCGCGCGCAGCTTCTCCAGGATGTTGCCGTCGGCGTCGACGACGCCCGCCATCACCTTGGTGCCGCCGATGTCGATGCCGACCGTCGGCACGCGCGGCGCGGTCAGGTGCGAGCGCCGCTCCCGGGTGCCGACGGTACGGAGCGCGGGGGCGCGCCTGGAACCTATGGGGGCGCTGAAGTTGCCGTAGGTGCTCATCAAGGCCCGATTCTGCCGCACGCTCACGCTGTGTGCCGAGCGGGGGAGCAAAGGGGGTGCGCGATGCGTGCCGTCTGACGGTTCGATGCGGCTGGTCGCGCAGTTCCCCGCGCCTCTTGAGGGCGTTGCAATGTCCGGACATTGCGACGAGCCGGAATTCCGCCCGCGTAGACCTTCATGACCGTACGAGCAGCTGGAACTCGAAGGAGTAGCGGGTCGGGCGGTACGTGTGGGTGCCGTATTCGACCGCTCGGCCCGTGTCGTCGAAGGTGACGCGCTGCATGGTGAGCAGCGGGGCGCCCTCCTGCTCGGAGAGCCGCTCGGCCTCGGCGGCGGTGGCCGCACGGGCGCCGATGGTCTGGCGGGCGCTGTGCAGCGTGATCCCGACGGCGCGCATCATGCGGTACAGGCCGGTGGCCTCCAGCTGCGCGGTGTTCAGGTCGAGCAGGCCGGGCGGGATGAAGTTGCACAGGTGGGCCATCGGCTCACCGTGGGCGAGCCGCAGCCGCTCCACCCGGTGCACATCGCTGTCCTCGGCCACGTTGAGAGCGGCCGCGACCTCGGCGGTCGCCGGGACGACCGTGTTGACGAGCACCTTGGTCGCGGGGCGCTGGCCGGCCGCCTCCAGGTCGTCGTAGAGGCTGCTGAGTTCCAGCGGACGCTTGACCTGGCTGTGCACGACCTGCGTGCCGACGCCCCGGCGGCGTACCAGGAGGCCCTTGTCGACGAGCGACTGGATGGCCTGGCGGACGGTGGGGCGGGACAGGCCGAGCCGCGCGGCCAGCTCGATCTCGTTGCCCAGAAGGCTGCCGGGTGTGAGCGCTCCGTGCTCGATCGCCGCTTCCAGCTGCTGGGACAGCTGGAAGTACAGCGGCACGGGAGAGCTCCGGTCCACGCTGAGTTCGAGCGACACGGTCGGGTCCACTTCTGGTTTCGGCACGGGCCGAGCGTAGCTCCACGAGTTGTTGACGGGAAGTCGTGTAGTTCGATTGTCCGGACATATGCATTGACAGCGTGCACACTGAACCCTCACTTTGATTCCATGCGCATCGGGGTCATCGGTACGGGGCGGATCGGCACCATTCATGCGAACACGCTCAGCCGCAATCGCGAGGTGGGGTCCCTGATCCTCACCGACGTGGATCCGGCGCGGGCCCAGGGGCTCGCGCACCGTCTCGGGGAGACGGCGGCCCCGGGGGTGGACGAGATCTTCAAGTGGGGCGTGGACGCCGTGGTGATCACCACGGCCACGTCGGCCCACGCCGAACTGATCGGTCGGGCAGCGCGCTCGGGCCTCCCGGTGTTCTGCGAGAAGCCCATCGCCCTCGACCTGCCCGGCACGCTGCACGCCATCAGCGAGGTCGAGGCGGCAGGGACGATTCTGCAGATGGGGTTCCAGCGCCGCTTCGACACGGGCTACACCGGCGCGCGCGACGCGGTGCTCTCGGGCCGGCTCGGGCGGCTGCACACCGTACGGGCGCTCACGTCCGACCAGGCCCCTCCCCCGCCCGGGTGGCTCCCGCTGTCCGGCGGGCTGTACCGGGACACGCTGATCCACGACTTCGACGTCCTGCGCTGGGTGACGGGGCACGAGATCGTCGACGTGTACGCGGCCGGGTCCGACGCGGGGCCGCCGATGTTCCGGGAGGCCGGCGACGTGGACACGGGCGCCGCGGTGCTCACGCTCGACGACGGCACCCTCGCCACGGCCACGGCGACGCGGTTGAACGGCGCCGGCTACGACGTGCGCATGGAGCTGGCCGGGGAACTCGACCAGATCGTCGTCGGCCTGGACGACCGTACGCCGATCGCGTCGACGGAGCCGACCGGACCGCCGGCCGCCGACAAGCCGTGGTCGGGTTTCCTGGAGCGCTTCGGTCCCGCCTACGAGGCCGAACTGTCCGCGTTCGTCGAGGTCGTGCTCGGGCAGCGGGCCAACCCGTGCGACGGGCGCGAGGCCTTGCAGGCACTGCGGATCGCCGAGGCCTGCGAACTCTCCAGACGGGACCGCAGAATGGTGGCCCTCGCCGAGATCCCGGGCCGGGTGGAGTCGGCGTTCAGGTGAAGGTGAGCAGGCGTGTCGCGGGCGCCGCAGTGTCCGTGGTCCTGGACGACCGGCACTGGACGCATCTCGGCTTGTGACGACTCGTGGGCGCCAGGCCGCGCCTGCCTGCGTCGTTGGCCGGCCGCGGGTCGGCGAGCGCCGTGCGCGCCACCTCGTAGCCGACGACCGGCCAGGTCTCGTGGTGCCCGTCGGGCACGGGCGCCGCACCCGGTGCACCGGGCCGCGTTCGCGCAGTCGCGCGCACACGGGATGCGGGTCGGTGCGGAACCCGTCGCCGAACTCCCCCAGGTCGATCACTCCCGCCATGCTCGCCCCGTGCTGCCCCGTCCCCCGTCAGGATCTTCTCCCCTGCACCGGCAACGCACGGCGGGCGCCGCTAGTGCCCGTCGCCGTCCGGTTCCTCCAGCAGTCCCGCGTCGTACGCCAACAAGGCGATCTGCACACGGTTGTTGAGGTCGAGCTTGGCCAGGATCCGGGACACATGGGTCTTGACGGTGGCGACGCTCATGAACAGGGCGGCGGCGATCTCGGCGTTGGACAGACCGCGGCCGACCGCCACGGCGGCCTCGCGTTCGCGGTCGTTGAGGGCGGCGATGCGCACGCGCGCGTGCGTGCGCCGGGTGTCGGCGCCGCCGCCGACGGCGTGCTCCATCAACTGCCGTGTGACGGTGGGCGACAGCACGGGGTCACCGACCGCGACCCGACGCACCGCGTCGACGATCTCGGCGGGCGGGGTGTCCTTGAGGACGAATCCGGCGGCACCCGCGCGCAGGGCGCGCAGCACCTGTTCGTCGGCGTGGAAGGTGGTGAGGACGACGACCTGCGGGGCGTCCTTGCGGCCGCGCAGCCGTTCGGTGGCCGTGAGGCCGTCCACCGACGGCATCCGGATGTCCATGAGGACCACGTCCGGGCGGGTGCGATCGACGAGCGCCTCGACCTCGGAGCCGTCGGCGGCCTCGCCGACGATCTCGATGTCGTCGGCGCCGCCCATCATCAGGGACAGGCCGGCCCGTACCAGGGGGTCGTCGTCGACGAGGAGCAGTCTGATCGCAGTCATGGGCCATACGTAATCATGGTGGGCGCGTCCCCCGCGCCCGGGTCCCGTCATCCCCAGGGCAGCCAGGCCCGGACCCGGAACCCTCCGTCGCGCTCCGCCCCGTGCACCAGTCGGCCGCCGGCCAGCGTGGCCCGCTCCGTCAGGCCGATCAGGCCCTGCCCGGAGCCCGGCACGGAGGGGACGTCGCCCTCCGGGGCGGGATTGCGGACCTCGACGACGAGGCCGTCGCCCGGGGCACCCGTGACACTGACCGTGACCTCCGTGCCGGGGGCGTGTTTGCGGGCGTTGGTCAGGGCTTCCTGGGCGATGCGATAGGCGGTGCGGCCGACGGAGGCGGGGACGGCGGCGGGGTCGGTGACGCGGCTGGCCAGGGTGACCTTCATGCCGGCCTCGCGGCACTCGGCGACCAGTGCGTCCAGTGCGGCGAGCGTCGGCTGGGGGCGGCCCGCGTCGTCGGGCTCGCCCGCGCGCAGGACGCCGATGATCTCCCGCAGGTCCTGGAGGGCCTCGTGCGCGCTCTCCCGGATGACTCCGGCCGCCCGCGCGATCTCCTCCTGCGGTGCGTCGGGCCGGAACTCCAGGGCGCCCGCGTGCACGCTCAGCAGCGTCAGCCGGTGTGCGAGGACGTCGTGCATCTCCCGGGCGATGGCCTCACGGGCCAGCCGCTGCGCCTGCTCGGCACGCAGCTGCGCCTCCGTCTCGGCACGGCGGGCGCGGTCGCGCAGGCTCAGCATGAGCTGGCGCTTGGACCGTACGAACATGCCCCAGCCGATGACCGTGAGGGTCAGCAGCTCGGTGAACGCGACGGCTCCGGCGTACGGCAGATCGGGGTCCGGGCGCAACCAGAACATCAGCGGGATCAGCGCGAGGGACGCACCGCCGACGCAGGCGACGTACCGGAAGGGCCGGTGCACGGCGAGGGTGAAGAGGGCGATGATGCCGGCGCCGCCCGCCGTGTTCGACACCAGGCCCACGAGGAGCATCGCGACGGCCAGCCCGAGCGGCCAGCGACGGCGCAGCCACACCGCCGCGCAGGACAGCGCACCGAGCAACTGGTCGATGGCGGCGAGGGCGTGCGGGGTGTTGCCGTCGTGGCTGAGGGTGTCCGCGGCCGCCAGACCGAGGGCGACGGCGAGCAGGAAGCAGGTGAAGTCGACGACCCAGTCACGCGCGGTGCGCCGGGGACGCCCGGACCGGCCCGACCGACCGGCGTCGGGGTCGAGTTCGTGGAGCACGGCTGACGGAAACAGCCATCTGCGCCCGATGATCCCCACTGCGGCCGAGGCCTGCCTGTCGTCACTCACGGTTGACAAATCTACGCAGTGCGGGCCGCCGGCACCCCTTCGCCGGGGGGATCCCCGACCAAAGTCGCACCACCTGAGACTTTTGGCGCACCCGGCCCGCGGGGCGGGGAACTTCTGTCGGGCAGGGCTCGCCCCGCGGCCGATGTGCGTGGGGGGACCGCGGGGCGAGGGTCGTGCCATGAAGCAGTTGCTGGAGGTCATCGGATTCATCGCCCTGCTGCAGGGCGTGCTGGGCCTGCTGCACGAGTTCACCCACTGGCATGTGGGCCTCGTGCAACGGCTCGGCGTCCTCGACGGCTACGGGGTCTACGCGAGCGTCGCCCTGGTCGTGCTGGCGTTCGCGCTGTTCGCCGCCGCGGAGAGCCGGAAGTCCGGATGAGGTCGGACCGGACCTCCGGCTGGTCGCACCGTTCCTCGTGCCGAGCGGGGGAAGTCGCTCAGCAGTCGACGTCGATCAACGGTTGACGTCGATCAACAGCCGAAGTCGACCAGGTCGAACGTGGCGTAGTGGTCGGAGGTGTAGTAGTCCTCCTGGGTCTCCTCGCCGGTGACGATGCGGCGGGCGCCGCGCGTGGGCGAACCGGGCGTCTTGACCGTGTACTCGTGGTAGTACCCGGAGGACTGGCTGGGCAGGACGCCTTCACGGTTGGTGAAGACGACGCCGTCCTGCGAGTACGGGTAGGGCCCGCCCTGCGCGATCAGGTCGAGGGTGTCGTGCGCCTGGGAGGGCAGGGCGCCGTAGCAGATGCTGCCGACGGACGCGGCCGCGGCGTCCGCCGTGGTGGCGGAGACGGTGCCGCCCACGAGGAGGGCGGACAGGAGTGCCGCTGCGGCACTGATGCGAGTGGTGCGTGGGGGGAAGTTCATGACCTCATGATGACGCGCGTAGACAGTGGCATGTCAATGACAACAACGGAGATTTTCCCGTCACGTCGGATGAGTTTTCCGCGAGTTAACGTGGGGGCGCGTGACCACACACGGCCCCCACAACGGGCGCGGTCAGGCGTTCCCCGGTTCCGCGTACGAGCCGTAGTCCGGGCGCCCCGCCAGGTCGTACGACTGGATGGAGACGCCCGCGGCGGTGACGCGTCCGCCGGCGTGACGGAACTTGGTCGGCAGTGCGCCCTCGGCGAAGAAGCGGAGGCCGGAGCCGAGCACCACCGGGAACGTCAGCAGGTGGAGGGTGTCGACGAGGTCGAGCGCCAGCAGGGACTGGACGAGGGCGCCGCTGCCGTGCACCTGGAGCTCGCCGTCGGTGCGCTCCTTGAGGGCGGTGACCTCCTTGCCCAGATCGCCGCTGATCACGGTGGTGCCGGCCCACTGCGGGTCGGAGAGGGTGGACGAGGGGACGTACTTCGGCAGCGCGTTCAGCTGGGAGGCGATCCGGTCGGCGGAGTCGGTCATCTTCGGCCAGAACGAGGCGAAGATGTCGTACGTACGACGGCCGAGGAGGAACGCGCCGGGACGGTCGAAGACCTCGGTGATGAACCGGCCGAAGTCGTCGTCGCCGAACGGGAAACTCCAGCCGCCGTGCTCGAAGCCGTCGCGGGTGTCCTCCTCGGGTCCGCCGGGTGCCTGGTAGACGCCGTCGAGGGTGACGAAGATGGTGGAGACGAGCTTGCCCATGGCGGGTGCCTGCTTCCTGGAGTGGGGTCTGTTGTCATCACCTCAGACCCCACTGGCACCCGCAACTCATCGGTCGGTCATGCGGTACCTCACCCGGCGTTGGTGGAGAACAGGCCGCCCGTCGGTCCTTGCTTGTCGCCGCCCTGGGCCTTCCTCAGGGCGTTCGCGAGGCTCTCGATGGTGAGGGACTGAAGGATCACCCGGCCGTTGCCCTCCAGGGTGGCCAGGGAGAGGCCCTCGCCGCCGAAGACGGCGTTCATGAGCCCCTGGCGGTTGAGGCCGCCGACGCGCTGGACGCCGTACTGGATGCCCTCCTCGAAGGCGACGACGCAGCCCGTGTCGACCTCGATGCGGCCGCCGAAGTCGGCCGGGTTGAGATCGATGAAGTTGCCCGCGCCCGCGATGATCACCGTGCCGTGCCCGGTGAACTTCTCCAGGACGAAGCCCTCGCCGCCGCTCATGCCGGTGCGGCCGCCCTGGAAGGCGATGCCGAAGTCGACGGTGGACTCGGCGGCCACGAAGGCGTCCTTCTCGGCGAACCACGCGCGCGTGCCGTCGAGTTCGAGGGCGCGCATCTCGCCGGGGAGAACGCCCGCGAAACCGACGGTGCCCTCGCCGCCCTGGGCGCTGAAGTACTGGAACGCCATTGACTCGCCGGCGAGCATGCGCTGCCCGGCCTGCATGGCGGTGCCCATGGCCTGGCGCAGCATGCCGCCCATGCCGCCGCCTCCGCCCTGGGCCTGGCCACCGCCGCCCGACGGGCCGGACAGGCGGGTGTCCATGGTCACGTTCGTCGTCTTGAACAGGAACTTGCCCGCCTCGCAGTACACGGTCTGCCCGGGGCGCAGGCTGACGATCGCCATCTGCATGGCGTTGCCGACGATCTCTTGCTGAAGTGTCACGTGGGGAGAACGCGGGAGGTGGAGAGAAGAGTTCCGGCCACGCGATCCGGTCACTCGAACTCGGTGTCCGTTCGCCGCCAGCGGCGCGGTGCGGTCGGCGCTGGGATGGACCCATGACAACGCATCGCACAACCCTGCACGGCAAGAATGCCCTGGTCACCGGCGGCAGCCGCGGTATCGGCGCGGCCATCGCGCTGCGGCTCGCCCGGGAGGGCGCGGACGTGGCCGTCACCTACGTGCACGGCAAGGAGGCGGCCGAGGAGGTCGTACGGCGGATCGAGGCGCTGGGACGGCGGGCGGTGGCCCTGCGCGCGGACTCCGCGGACGCGGAGGAGGCCGGGGGCGCGGTGGAGCGTACGGCGCAGGCGCTGGGCGGGCTCGATGTACTGGTGAACAACGCGGGGGTGGGAGTGCTGGGGCCTGTGGAGGGCCTCTCGCTCGCCGACGTCGACCGGGTGCTGGCGGTGAACGTGCGCGGTGTGTTCCTGACCTCGCAGGCGGCGGCGACGCGGATGCCGCCCGGCGGGCGGATCGTGACCATCGGCACGTGTATGACGCAGCGGGTGCCGGGGCCGGGCGGGACGCTGTACGCGACGAGCAAGGCGGCGCTGATCGGGTTGACGAAGGCGCTCGCGCGGGAGTTGGGCGGGCGGGGGATCACCGCGAACATCGTGCATCCGGGGCCGATCGACACGGACATGAACCCGGCGGGTGGGCCGTATGCGGCGGATCAGGCTGCGATGACCGCGCTGGGGCGGTTCGGGACGGCGGAGGAGGTTGCGGCGATGGTGGTGCATCTGGCGGGGGCCGAGTACGTCACGGGGGCAGAGTTCGCCGTGGACGGTGGGTTCGCGGCGTGACGCCGGCGGGGGTTTCTCGCCCCCGCCGCCCCTGCCCGTCCCGTCCCTGGGGGCTGCCGCCCCCGGACCCCCGCTTCGGCCTGAACGGCCTCGTCCTCAAACACCGGACGGGCTGAAGGAGGAAGGGGCAGCTGCGTCAGCCGCCCAGTTCCTGGTGCCTGGCCGCCAGGCCTGACGCGCCCTGCTCCGTCACCGAACCGAACAGCCGCAGGCGGGAGATGCCGCCGTCGGGGTAGATGTCCACGCGCGCGTGGGTGCCGACGGCCGGGGCCGGGAGGACGAAGCGGTGGTTGGTGTCGGGCTGGAGGCGGGTGCGGGGGAGGATCTCCGTCCACTCGCCGCTCTCGCCGTCCTGCAGCGACACGGACGCCCAGCCCGCGCTGTTGCCCTTCAGGTACGCCGTGTCGATCTCGATGGCGCGGATGAGGGACTGGGCCGTGAGGCGGTAGCGGATCCAGTCGTTGCCCTGGTCGCGGCGGCGGCGGGTCTCCCAGCCGTCGTCCATCTTGCGGGAGCGGCCCGGCTGGATGGTGTTCGTGGCCGGGGAGTAGAAGAGGTTGGAGGCGTCCTCGACCTGGCCGCCGTTCTCCAGGGCCACGACGTCGAAAGTACCCAGCGTCTCCAGCCAGTTCGGGTCCGGGACGACCTCGCCGTGCACGCGCAGTCGCGCGATGCCGCCGTCGGGGTGCTGGCTGACGCGCAGGTGGGTGAAGCGCTGCTCGACCGACACGGCGAAGCCGTTGGCCGCATGGCCGCCGACCGGGGTGCGCGGGACCAGGGTCGTCCACTTCACGTCGTCCCCGAGGAGTTCCTCCGGCGACGGGGAGCCCGGCACCGACGTGCCCTCGACCGACACGGCCTGCGGGTAGTTGCCGCGGAAGTGGGCCGTGTCGACGACGATCCCGCGGATCACGCCGGCGGCACCGAGGCGGACCAGCGCCCAGTCGTGGTCCTCGGCCGTCGGCCACGGGTGGTCGGCCGAGGCGCCACGGCGGCGCCGCGTCTCCCAGCCGTCCATGATCTTGCCCTTGTGCCCGAAGTGCTCGGGGTCGAAGTGGGCCGGCTCGGGCACCAGCAGGTTCTCGCGCTGGGCGAAGAACTCGTCGTTGGCGGCGATGACACCGGCGCCCAGCTGCCGGTCGGCGAGGTTGGCGTACTGGGTGAAGGGGAAGTCGGCGGTGCGGTAGTCCGCGTACGGGTCACCGCCTCCGAAGGGGTTCGCGTCTCCGGTGAAACGAGTCAGTCCTGATTGCTGATGCGCCGTCACGAGGTGTGTGCCTTTCGGGAGTTGACCGCTGCGGGTACGGGAGGGAGTCAGGGGGTGCGGGTGAGGAGCCGGCCCCTGGGTTCGGTGAACTCGCCGTCCGCCACGATGCGTTCGCCGCGCAGCCAGGTCGACTTCACCACGCCGTACAGGGTCTTGCCCGCGTAGGCCGTGACGCGGTTTCTGTGCTGGAGGGCCGCCGGGTCCACGGTGAACGTCTCGTCGGGCGCGAGGACCGCGAAGTCGGCGTCCCGACCCGCCTCGATGGCGCCCTTGCGAGTGTCCAGGCCGACGAGTTCCGCCGTGTGCGTGGACATCCAGCGGACCACGTCCTCCAGGCCGTGGCCGCGCCTGCGGGCCTCGGTCCACACCGCGGCCAGGCTCAGCTGGAGGCCCGAGATACCGCCCCACGCGGTGGCGAAGTCGTCCGTCTTGAGGTCGGCCGTGGACGGCGAGTGGTCGGTGACCACGCAGTCGATGGTGCCGTCCGCCAGTGCCTGCCACAGCAGGTCCTGGTTGGCCGCCTCCCGGATGGGCGGGCAGCACTTGAACTCGCTTGCGCCGTCCGGGACTTCCTCGGCGGTGAGCGTGAGGTAGTGCGGACAGGTCTCGACGGTGACGCGGACACCCTCCGCCCTGGCCTCGGCGATCAGCGGGAGCGCGTCGGAGGAGGAGAGGTGCAGGACGTGCACGCGGGCGTCGAGACGCTTCGCCTGGGCGATCAGCTGGGCGATCGCCGTGTCCTCGGCGTCGCGCGGCCGGGACGCCAGGAAGTCGGCGTACTTCGGGCCGCCGTGCTGCGGGGCCGCGTCCAGGTGGTGCGGGTCCTCGGCGTGCACGATCAGCAGGCCGCCGAAGGAGGCGATCTCGGCCAGGGACTGGGCGAGCCGGTCCTGGTCCAGGTGCGGGAACTCGTCCACGCCCGACGGCGACAGGAACGCCTTGAAGCCGAAGACACCGGACTCGTGCAGCGGGCGCAGGTCCTTGACGTTGTCGGGCAGCGCGCCGCCCCAGAAGCCGACGTCGATGTGCGCCTTCTCGGCGGCGACGTCCCGCTTGGTGCGGAGGTTGTCGACCGTCGTCGTGGGCGGGAGGGAGTTGAGGGGCATGTCGACGAGGGTGGTGATGCCGCCGGCCGCGGCCGCGCGCGTGGCGGTCCAGAAGCCCTCCCACTCGGTGCGACCGGGGTCGTTGACGTGCACGTGCGTGTCGACCAGGCCGGGCAGCAGGACGTCGTCGCCGAAGTCCTCCAGGCGGGCGCCGGCGGGTATCTCGGCGTCGTGCGGGAGTACGGCCGTGATCCTGCCGCCCGCGACCGCGACCGTGGCGGGACGCGTCCCCTCGGGCGTGATGACGCGCGTCGAGCGCAGCACCAGTTCTACGTCGGACACCCGAACCCCTCTCAGCCGCCGCGGAGTACCGCCGTCGCGTTTACTTCCGCGTAACGGAATTCAACTTTCTGTTGAAGGAGTCTTCACTCCCGCTTCCGTGCCGTCAAGGGCACACTTCTCCACAGTGCACCCCCTGCGCCCACTCTGGACGTTTCCACAAGACGGAATTAGAATTCCGGCAAGCAGAATGTAGTTACGCACAAGCAGGGAGTCAACCGACTGCCGGGTAGGCTTCAGCCCTTCCCGCCAGCCCGAAAGGAACGCGCCGTGCCGACGTCCAGCGCCAGCACCACCGACTCCGCCAAATCCAACGGCGGCGGGGTCCAGTCCCTTGAGCGCGCCTTCGATCTGCTCGAGCGGATGGCCGATGCGGGTGGCGAGGTCGGGCTGAGCGAACTCTCCGCGAGCAGCGGCCTGCCACTGCCCACCATCCACCGCCTGATGCGCACCCTCGTGGCCTGCGGATACGTCCGCCAGCAGGCCAACCGCCGGTATGCGCTCGGCCCGCGGCTGATCCGCCTCGGCGAGTCCGCCGCCCGCCTGTTGGGCACCTGGGCGCGCCCCTATCTGGCCCGCCTGGTCGAGGAGACCGGGGAGACGGCGAACATGGCGCTGCTCGACGGCGACGAGATCGTGTACGTCGCCCAGGTGCCGTCCAAGCACTCGATGCGCATGTTCACCGAGGTCGGCCGACGCGTCCTGCCGCACTCCACGGGCGTCGGCAAGGCGCTGCTCGCCAACACCCCGGACGACGAGGTGCGCGCTCTGCTCTCCCGCACCGGCATGCCCGCCGCGACGGAGAAGACGATCACCACTCCGGAGGGCTTCCTGGCAGCCCTCGCGGACGTACGCCGGGCCGGCTACGCGATCGACGACAACGAGCAGGAGATCGGCGTCCGCTGCCTCGCGGTCTCGGTGCCCAACTCCCCCACCGCCGCCGCCATTTCGATCTCGGGACCCGCGGGCCGGGTCACGGAGGCGGCGACGGACAAGATCGTGCCGGTGCTGCAGCAGGTGGCGTCGGAACTTTCGGAGGCACTGGCGAGCTCGGGATCGGCGACCTAGCCGGACCGCGCGGCCCGCCCGCTCCGTCCGGGGTGCGGTGCGCACACGGAGGCGGGAGCGCCTCGACGCCGTGTACGCCCTCGGCGAGGACATGCACAGCGGCCGCCACGAACCGGTGGTCGAGGTCTGAGCACGACCGGTCCGGTCACCCTTCAGCGGCGCGGCGGCTGCGCGAACAGGTCCACCGCGTCGCGTACGTCCGACAGCCCCCGGGCCAAGGCGCTCACGGAGCCGATCGCGCCGGCGACCAGTAGCAACGACCGGCGCAGACGCGGGATTTCGGGGGCGCCGTCGATCGTCATCGCGGCGAGCGCGGCGAGTTCGTCCTCGGCGATGCCGCGGTCGGGGAACTCGGCCGGGTGCGCGGCGAGTTCGCGGCGCAACCGGGACACCGCGGTCCGCAGTTCCGCCACCCTCGGGTCCTCGTCGCTGCCGGTCACTGGCCTCTGCCCCAAGCTCCGCAACACAGCTCTCCCCCAGGCACGTCCTTGTGCGCTGCCACTTCGCGATCCCGCGATGCGCCCCCGTGGCGTTGGTCGGGCGCCGGGGGACGCGGGTCAGTAAACGCCACCCGATACCGGGCGCGCCACTGTGCGGACCGAAATTCAGCCCCCGGAAACCGGGCACTCGCCCCTGCGTCAGGTAAGCAGGACGCATGACGGATGACGAACAGCAGGTGGCCGGGCTGGTCCTCGCCGCGGGAGGCGGACGGCGGCTCGGCGGGCGGCCCAAGGCACTGCTTCAGCACCGCGGACGGCCGCTCGTCGAGCATGCCGTCGGCGTGCTGCGCGCGGCCGGCTGCACCCGCGTCCACGTGGTGCTGGGGGCGCTGGCCGACGCCGTACGGGAGCGGGCGGAACTGGAGGGGTGCGTGCTCGTGGAGAACCCGGAGTGGGAGCAGGGCATGGGTACCTCGTTGCGGGCCGGGCTGGACTCGCTCGCCGGGACGGGGGCCGCGGCCGCCGTGGTCTGCCTCGTCGACCAGCCGGGGATCGGGCCGGAGGCGGTCGGGCGGGTACTGGCCGCACACCGGGACGAGACCTCACTGGTGTCGGCCGCCTACGACGGCGTACGCGGCCATCCCGTCCTCTTCGGCCGCGCCCACTGGGCGGGCATCACCGAGACCGCGACCGGGGACCGCGGGGCCCGCGCCTACCTCAAGTCGCACGAGTCGGCGATCACGCTCGTCGAGTGCGGGGACGTGGCGCAGCCGTACGACATCGACACGACGGCCGATCTCCTCCACCTTGAGTGAACGGGGTGGCACCGAGCGCCACCTTCCCTCGACCCGGAGAATCTCGATATCAACAAACCATTGAAGTTCCACGATGAGGAAACTAGTATCCACTGTTCAGAAGCGCCCTACCGCTCTACGGGCGTTTCTCGCCGTACCCGGTTCGACTGGCACCCGGTGCCACCGCTGAAGGAAGTGACCGCTCATGTCCGCACCAGCGCCGTCCCCGCTGGCCATCGTCGACGCCGAGCCCCTGCCGCGGCAGGAGGAGGTCCTCACCGAGCCGGCCCTCGCCTTCGTGGCCGAGCTGCACCGGCGGTTCACGCCCCGGCGTGATGAGCTCCTCGCCCGTCGAGCGGAGCGCCGCGCCGAGATCGCCCGCACCTCCACGCTCGACTTCCTCCCCGAGACGGCCGCGATCCGCGCGGACGACTCCTGGAGGGTGGCCCCCTCCCCTGCGGCCCTGAACGACCGCCGGGTCGAGATCACCGGCCCCACCGACCGCAAGATGACCATCAACGCCCTCAACTCGGGCGCCAAGGTGTGGCTCGCGGACTTCGAGGACGCCTCGGCGCCGACCTGGGAGAACGTCGTCCTCGGTCAGGTCAACCTGGCCGACGCGTACACCCGCAGCATCGACTTCACGGACGAGAGGTCCGGCAAGTCGTACGCCCTGCGCCCCGACGGCGAACTCGCCACGGTCGTCATGCGCCCGCGCGGCTGGCACCTCGGCGAGCGGCATCTGGTCGACGCGAACGGCACCCAGGTCCCGGGCGCCCTCGTCGACTTCGGCCTCTACTTCTTCCACAACGCCCAGCGCCTGCTCGACCTGGGCAAGGGCCCGTACTTCTACCTGCCGAAGACGGAGTCGCACCTCGAAGCGCGCCTGTGGAACGACGTGTTCGTCTTCGCCCAGGAGTACGTCGGCATCCCGCAGGGCACCATCCGCGCGACCGTCCTGATCGAGACGATCACGGCCGCGTACGAGATGGAGGAGATCCTCTACGAACTCCGCGACCACGCCTCGGGGTTGAACGCGGGCCGCTGGGACTACCTGTTCTCCATCGTCAAGAACTTCCGTGACGGCGGCGCCAAGTTCGTCCTGCCGGACCGCAACCTGGTCACGATGACGGCCCCGTTCATGCGGGCGTACACCGAACTCCTCGTCCGCACCTGCCACAAGCGCGGCGCGCACGCGATCGGCGGCATGGCGGCGTTCATCCCCTCGCGCCGGGACGCCGAGGTCAACAAGGTGGCCTTCGAGAAGGTCCGCGCCGACAAGGACCGCGAGGCCGGCGACGGTTTCGACGGCTCCTGGGTCGCCCACCCCGACCTGGTCCCGATCGCCATGGAGTCCTTCGACAAGGTCCTCGGTGACCGGCCGAACCAGAAGGACCGCCTGCGCGAGGACGTCCACGTCGAGGCCGCCGACCTGATCGCGATCGACTCCCTGGACGCCAAGCCGACGTACGACGGCCTGGTCAACGCCGTCCAGGTGGGCATCCGCTACATCGAGGCCTGGTTGCGCGGCCTCGGCGCGGTCGCCATCTTCAACCTCATGGAGGACGCCGCCACCGCCGAGATCTCCCGCTCGCAGATCTGGCAGTGGATCAACGCGGGCGTCGAGTTCGAGCACGCGGGCAGCACAGTGAAGGCCACCCCGGAGCTGGCCCGCGAGATCGCCGCCGAGGAACTCGACACCATCCGCAAGGAAATCGGCGAGGAGGCCTTCGCGGCCGGCCACTGGCAGCAGGCCCACGACCTGCTGCTGACGGTCTCCCTCGACGACGACTACGCGGACTTCCTGACGCTGCCCGCGTACGAGCAGCTCAGGGGCTGACCCGTCAGGACGCAGGCTTGTCCGAGTGGCCCAGGGATTTCTCCGGGGCCACTCGGTCGCGTACGGCGCGCTTCACGGCCGTCGGCTCGGGAAAGCCCTGTTCGCGGCGGTCCCAGACCACCTCGTCGTCGACCCGCACGACGAAGACGCCACCGGTGCCGGGCTTGAGCGACAGCTCGGTCAGCTCCGTCTCGAAGGTGGTGAGCAGCTCCTGCGCCAGCCAGGCCGCGCGGGGCAGCCAGCGGCACTGGGTGCAGTACTCGATCTGTACGACGGGACTCATCCGAGGTGCACCGACCAATCCTGTTCCGCCGCCGGTTCGCCGTGCAGGTCGGGGACCCGCTTCAGCCACTTCGGGCGGCCCTGCTCCGTCCTCGCCGCGCGCAGGGCCTCCTCGGCGGCGAGTTCCTCCCGGGTGGGGAAGTCTGTGGGAAGCCAGGCCGCGGAGGCCTCCACGCGCGCGTGGAGGTAGTCCACGTACGCGGAGCGGACGTCGTCCGGGGTCGCGAAGCCCTCCTCGCCGGCCAGCCAGGCGTCGGGCACCTCCGCCGCGATGTCCCGCAGCAGCTCGCGCGTCACCTTCGCCGCCAGTTCGGCGTCGGCCGCTGTCACGTCGGGGGCGTAGTGGCCGAGGGCGTGATGCCGGAAGTCGTACCGCTTGGCGGGATCCGCGCCGTCCCAGCGGTGGTGGAAGACGAGCGCGGCCCCGTGGTCGATCAGCCACAGGCGTGGCGGCACGGTGCCGAGCGTGGGCCAGACCATGAGGTTCGAGCTGTGGACGGTGCGGTCCACGTTCACCGTCAGCGCGTCGAGCCAGACGATCCGGCCCGCCTCCAGCGGGTCGACCGGGAAGCTCTTCGCCAGCTCCGGGGTGAAGTCCTTGGCGCCCGGCAGGAAGTCCATGCCGAGGTTGACTCCGGCGCTGGCGCTGTGGAGTTCCCGCACCTCCTGGTGGGGCTCGCTGTCGGCGATCGCCGGGTCGAAGTGGACGAGGACCAGCTCGGGGAAGCGCAGTCCGAGGGCGCGGGCCAGCTCGCCGACGACCACCTCGGCGACCAGCGCCTTGCGGCCCTGGGCGGAGCCGGTGAACTTCACGACGTACGTGCCCAGGTCGTCGGCCTCGACGACTCCGGGCACGGAGCCGCCGGAGCGCAGGGGCTCGATGTATCGGTCCGCGGTGACCTCCCTCAGCATTTGCTCGGGTCACCTACCTCTTCAACCTTGCAATCCACGGAGCCACCATAGGCGCCCAACAGCGGGAAATACCCGTCGTCAGCCCTGGGGAGAATCTGAATCCGGGGAGTTTCGACTGGCGTGCAGATCTCCCTGCCTCCCCAGCAGTCCGTCAATGGCCGTCCGCCCCTTGCTTCCGGTCTCCGGCCTCAGGCATGAAGTGAGCATAGTAACGAGGTTGATCGCCGGCGAGGAGTGCCCGAGCCACCGCGCCACCGTCACCACGGACTCTCCCGCCTCCAGCATGATCGAGGCATAGGTGTGTCGCAGCACGTGGAAACCGTCCCTCGGCGCAGCCTCCCACTGCCAGTCCATCGCCACCGTCGTCCTGCCCTGCGCCGCTGGCCTCGTGTGCGCGCTCGTGCTGCCACCGTCGTGGCACGCCCGTCTCCTGCGGGCCGCGGTGCCCTCGGCCTTGGCCGGGTCCCTGGTCCTGACCTACGTCAACGCCAGCGCTGCGCTCGGCTCCTTCGTCGCCAGGCCGCGTCCACTGCTGTTCGCCGCCGCCCTCGCCGTGGCCGCCCTGGTGTGCCTGCTGTCCTTCGCACTGGGCCGTCTCGCCGCCCGCCTCCTGCGGCTGGAGGCCGCGGTGGCCTCGTCGCTGACCCTGGCCTGCGGCATGAACAACACATGAACAACGGCAGCGCCGGCGCGGTACTGCTCACGACCTCGCTGCCCGACAAGCCCCACCTGCTACTGCCGGTGCTCGCCTACGGGTTGTTGCAGAAGACGGCCGCCAACCGGGTCGTCGCCAGACTTCGTCCCGCGTCCCCCACCGTGTTCTAGCGGGTCGCACCGAGCGGTGGCGGCCTCCTGTCACCTGCGCTTGGTGGCGGCCTCGGAGGGTTCGGCGCCCGAGGCCCGCACCGACGTGTGGCCCGGCTTGTGGTGGTGCCGGGGCACGACGTCCTGGGGGAAGGTCAGCTGCTGGTTCATCCACTTCAGGGTGGCCGGCATCTCCCGTACCCAGGTCGGGAAGTTGTGACTGCCTTGGTCCGGCAGGATCGACACGACGCGCATCGGTGCCTTGACGGCCTTGATGAAGGCCAGTGTCTGCGGGTACCCCTTCTCGCCGTGCTTGCTGTCGGCGACCAGGACGGAGACCTGGGGAACGGCAAGGTGCTTGAGCCGCCACATCAGATCGTGCCCGTTGACCCTGTTGACCCGCCCCAGCCCGCTGCCGAAGAGGTTGCCGGTCGTGGCGTCGTCCTTGATCTTGTAGTCGGGCGAAAGGGCGCCGGCCGTTGTGTACACGTGCGGGTTGCGCATCGTCAGTTGCAGGGCGCAGGTGGCGCCGGAGGAGTAGCCCATGACGCCCCAGGCGCTGGCGTCGTGACCCACCCGGTAGGTGGACTTCAGGGCGTCCGGGAGGTCCTTGGCCAGGAAGGTCTCGGTCTGCGGTCCACCTGGGACGTCCACGCACTCGGTGTCGCGCGGCGGGGCGATCGTCGGCCGGATCATCACCATGATGGTCGGCTGCATCTGGCCGCTCTTCTGCAGCTCACCGGCGGTCTGTGACACCCGCAGGTGCTGCGCAAGGTTGAAGATGCTGCCGGGGTAGCCGCTGAGCGCGACGATCACCGGGAAACGCTGCCTCTGGTACGCCTTCTGGAAGTACTGCGGCGGCAGGTAGACGAAGGCCGGGTCGACGACGCCCGTGCGGCGGCCGATGACGTTCACGGACTCGACGCGCCCGTTCACCGCTGCGGGACCGGAGGGCAGTCCGCTGACCCGGCTCAACTGCTGATTGCCGCCTGGCTGCACCAACGGCCCTTTGGCGGAGACGTCGGTCACAGCCCCGTCCCCGTCGTGGGCGGACGCCTGCGTCACACCGACGGGAGCGGTGTCGACGTTGCCGAAGAGCTCGCTCCACGAGCCGAAGAACTGGTACGACGAGTTCATCCAGCACCCCAAGGCCGCGATGATCGTCACCTGGGTCATTCCAACGGCCACCAGCCGTCCGAGCACCTGCCACAGCCCCTGCCTGGCGAGTCGCGGCCACAGCCAGACCAACAGCGCCACACAGAAGGCGGCCAGGGCCGCCATCACGTACACGGTCGTCTCGCTGGTCAAACCCATGCCACTCAGTCCCCGGTTTCCTTGCCCGTGGTGTTTCTGTCACCCAGGAGGAGGGCTATATCCCCTTCCGCGTTCCCCAAAGGGCGCTAAAGGGATAAAGACCCGGGCGGGCCCTTCGGTGTTTCCACGAAAGGGCCCGCCACAGATCCACACACCTGTGCCGCTGTCATTCGCCGCGGAGGTTCCTGCGGTAGGCGACGCAGTCCTCATACGCCGGGAGCAGGCCCTGGGCCGCCGCGTCGGCGAGCGTCGGCGCCTGCTCGTCCTTCGGGGACAGCAGCGGCTCGATGCCGGCCGGCCACTCGATGGCGAGGTCCGGATCCAGCGGGTGGATGCCGTGCTCGCGCTCAGGGGCGTAACCCTCGGAGCAGAGGTAGACCACCGTCGCGTCGTCCGTCAGCGCGATGAAGGCGTGGCCGAGGCCCTCGGACAGGTAGACGGCGTGGTGGGTCCGGTCGTCGAGCCGGACCGCCTCCCACTGCTTGTACGTCGGTGAGCCGACACGGATGTCGACAATGACGTCGAGGACCGCACCGCGCACACACTTGACGTACTTGGCCTGGCTCGGCGGAACGTCGGCGAAGTGGATGCCGCGCAGGGTGCCCCGCTTGGAAACGGAGCAGTTGGCCTGCGCCAGGTTGAGGTCCTGGCCGGTCGCCTCGCGGAACCCGGGGCCGCGGAACCACTCGTGGAAGCTGCCGCGGTCGTCTGGGAAGACCTTGGGCTCCAGCACCCAAGCGCCCTCAATGCCAAGTGGTCGCACGTGTTGATCCTTGATTCGCGTGGTTGGGTTACTTCTTCAGGGCCCGGCGGAGCCTGCCCGCCGCCCGGCGCAAGAACGTCGACTTCACAAGACGAGAGGCGAGGCCGCGTGACCCAGGCACCTTCGCGGAGGCAGCGAGGCGTTTGACCACGGCACCACCACTCGCGGAGACATCCAGTGCCCAAGGCAGATCGACCGGCTTGCCGGCCCCGGTCGAGGGCAGGATCAGCCCCAGCCGCCACTGGCCGTCCACCAGCTCACCGAGCGGAAGCCCGGCGCTCAGCTCGGCCCGGCCGGTCCCGCGGGCGGTCAGCGTGGCGGGGAGGTCGACCGCACGGCTGGTCGCGACGTTCGTGAGCTTCAGGCCTACCATGCACTCGCCCTGGACGTGGAACGGCAGGGCAACGGTCAGGGAATCACGGCCCGTTGTCACACTGACGTCGGCCGCGGTGAGACCGGCGAACTCGTACGAGATCTTGTTGGTCTTCTGGTCGACGTCCAGCGAGAGGTTGCCGTGCGGGTCGGTCCAGTACGGCAGGACCGAGTGAGCCGCGGAGCCGACGACGGCGGCACCGAGCCCGCGCCCCGCCCCGTCGCCGCGCACGGAACCGAGACGGACCCCCTTGCTCCAACCGCATGAGGTGATGCGGATGTGGACGTCCCAGATTCCCCTGTCCAATGCGGCGCCGTTCGCCGCTGACAGCGGGTCGACCTGCGCGGTGGCGCGCAGCACCTGCCGGAAGTGTCCCTCCCGGCCCTCCACGGCGACTCTCTCCCGCGTGAACTCGACGGGCTGGAAGAACTCCGCGGCCGTCGCGCGCTCACTCACGACGAGGTCCACCTTGGAGCCGGCCAGCGCGGCGGAGATGTTCACGTCGAGCAGGGCGATGGCGTCCAGGCTGGTCTCGGGCAACGACGGAACGAGCAGGTCCTTCTCACCGTCGGCACGGAAGGTGATGGGCACACCGGCCGACGTGTACTCGGCGGTGAAACCGATCGTCAGCTTGCCGTTCTCCCAGCCGAGGTTCTCCAGGACGCCGGAGGGCTTGATCCCCGACTCCCACTTGGCGAACTCCTCGATGTCGGCGAGCCGGTCGGCCGCGATCAGGCCGGCGACGATCTGCTGCGTGGGCTGCATGCCCGCGGCGACACCGGGGCCGAAGCGTTCGACGACCACCTTGTGCATCTCGTCGAACAGCTCCCGGCGGTAGTCGACGGGCAGCTTCAGCAGCCGCTGCCCGCGCATCCGCTCGACCATCTCGACGCGCAGCCAGCGGCGGAAGAGCCGGTCGCGCAGCGGGCCGGGCTCGGTGAGCTTCTCGACGACGTCGAGGGCCTCACGGAGGTTCTTGAAGTAGCCGACCGGGTCGAAGCGTTGGAAGCCGGCGTTGGAGGCGTCCTCGCGCTTGACGTGGTAGTAGCACAGGTAGTCGCTGAGAACGGCGACGTTCTCGGCCCGCAGGTACGCCTCGGTGACGAAGACGTGGTCCTCCAGGCGGCGGCGCCCCTCCATGTAGCGGAGGTTGTGCTTGTCCAGGAACGCCTTGCGGAACATCTTGTGCGGGGTGAGGCTGTCGATCAGCGGGGCGTTCTCGACGTTCGCGTGCGGGCGGTTCTCGCGGAACAGCTCCCGCGGGACCGGGCGGCCCTTTCCGGCCATCTTGCCCACGATCACGTCGGCGTTGTTCTCCACGCCGTAGTTGTACATGCGCTCAAGGGCGTCGTCGCCCAGCCAGTCGTCGTTGTCCACGAACTGGATGAACTCACCCTTGGCGGCGGCAACACCGACGTTGCGCGGCTTGCCCGACCACCCGGACCCCTCCTGGTGAATGACGCGCATGTGGGGGTGCTCGGCAGCGAGCCGGTCCAGGCGCTGGGGCGTCCCGTCGGTGGAACCGTCGTTCACGAAGATCGCTTCGTACTCGTCGTCCGGCATGCTCTGACGCAGAAGAGAGGCGATGCAGTCCTCGATGTACCTACCCGGGTTGTAGACCGGGATCACCACGCTCACCTTGATCGGCACGAGTCTTCTTCCGCCTCCGTTACTTTCCGTTACTGAGCGACTGTGCGGCGGCCGCCTCGTAGCGACTCAACCTACTACATGACGTAGAGCGCAGCCGCCCCACTCCGCCCGCCGAGGAAGGAACCCCCCGGGCGGCAAACCCCTCTTTACCGGCGAGCCGGTTGGCCGCGATGAGGCCGTCAGCGGTACGCCGGCCAAACAGCGGGTGACCGACTCCGTGAGCCTCTCACCGACCCCCAAGGGGGCGCATGCGCGGCCAACAACCCTCACATTACATGTCATATCAAATCAGAATCTTACATACAAAAGATCACAAAGTATCCGCAATGATTCAGCGAACTATGACAGAGCAGACGGAGTGATGTCTTGACGGGACCTAACATGCCGCGAATGAAGGCTCTTGTTCTCTCCGGTGGCTCGGGCACTCGCCTGCGTCCGATAACCCATACATCGGCCAAGCAACTGGTGCCCGTTGCCAACAAGCCCGTGCTGTTCTACGGACTGGAGGCCATCGCCGATGCCGGCATCACGGAGGTCGGGATCATCGTCGGTGACACCGCCGAAGAGATCCGGGAAGCCGTGGGTGACGGCTCGAAGCTCGGCATCAACGTCACCTACATCCCCCAGGACCAGCCGCTGGGCCTGGCCCACGCCGTCCTCATCGCCCGTGAGTTCCTGGGCGAGGACGACTTCGTGATGTACCTCGGCGACAACTTCATCGTCGGCGGCATCACCGGCCTCGTCGACGAATTCCGTGCGGAACGCCCCGACGCTCAGATCCTGTTGACCCGGGTCCCCAACCCGACGTCGTTCGGTGTCGCCGAGCTCGACGACAGCGGCCGCGTCAAGGGCCTGGAGGAGAAGCCGAAACAGCCCAAGAGCGATCTCGCGCTGGTCGGTGTGTATCTCTTCACGCCCACGATCCACGAGGCCGTCCGCAGCATCGAGCCCTCGTGGCGCGGCGAGCTGGAGATCACCCACGCCCTCCAGTGGCTGATCGACCAGCGCAAGGACGTCCGCTCGACGACGATCTCCGGGTACTGGAAGGACACCGGGAACGTCGCCGACATGCTGGAGGTCAACCGCTCCGTTCTGGAAACGCTCGTGCCCTGCATCGAGGGCACCGTCGACGATTCGAGCGAGATCGTCGGCCGTGTGCGGATCGACGTCGGCGCCGAGGTCCGCGGATCGCGCATCGTCGGCCCCGCCGTCATCGGCCCCGGCTCGGTGATCAGCGACTCGTACATCGGCCCCTTCACCTCCATCTCCGAGAACTGCCGGATCGACGACAGCGAGGTCGAGTACTCCATCGTGCTGCGCGACTCCTCCATCACCGGCGTACGGCGTGTGGAGACCTCGCTCATCGGCCGAAACGTCGAGGTCACCCCCTCGCCCCGCAATCCCGCAGCCCACCGGCTCGTCCTCGGCGACCACAGCAAGGTACAGATCTCCTCATGACAACCAGAATCCTGGTGACCGGCGGTGCCGGTTTCATCGGCTCCCACTACGTCCGCACCCTGCTCGGCCCGCAGGGCCCGGGGGATGTGGCGATCACCGTGCTGGACAAGCTCACCTACGCCGGCAACCCGGCCAACCTCGACCAGGTACGCGACCACCCCGGCTTCGCGTTCGTCCAGGGCGACATCTGCGACCCCCAACTGGCCGGAAAACTGACGGCCGAACACGACCAGGTCGTCCACTTCGCCGCCGAGTCGCACGTGGACCGCTCCATCGACGGCGGCGCCGAGTTCGTCCGCACCAACGTGGTCGGCACCCACACCCTCATCGACGCCGCACACCGCACCGGCATCAAGACCTTCGTCCACATCTCCACCGACGAGGTCTACGGCTCCATCGACTCCGGTTCCTGGCCGGAGACCCACCCGCTGCAGCCCAACTCGCCCTACTCCTCCGCCAAGGCCTCCAGCGACCTGATCGCCCTGTCCTACCACCGCACCCACGGCCTCGACGTACGAGTCACCCGCTGCTCCAACAACTACGGCCACCACCACTTCCCCGAGAAGGTCATCCCGCTGTTCATCACCAACCTGCTGGACGGCAGGAAGGTCCCCCTCTACGGCGACGGCGGCAACATCCGCGACTGGCTGCACATCGACGACCACGTCCAGGGCATCGACCTGGTCCGCACCCAGGGCCGCCCCGGCGAGGTCTACAACATCGGCGGCGGCACCGAACTGTCCAACAAGGAACTCACCGGGCTGCTCCTGGAGGCCTGCGGCGCCGACTGGGACACCAGCGTCGAACACGTCGCCGACCGCAAGGGCCACGACCGCCGCTACTCCGTGGACTGCACCAAGATCCGCACCGAACTCGGCTACCAGCCCCGCAAGGACTTCACCACCGGCCTCGCCGAGACCGTCACCTGGTACCGCGACAACCGCGACTGGTGGGAACCCCTCAAGGAGCGTGCGGCACTGTGACAACCACCTGGCTGATCACCGGTGCGGGCGGAATGCTCGGCAAGGACCTCCTGGCCCGGCTGGCGGCCGACGGCGAACACGGCGTCGGCCTGACCCGGGCAGACCTCGACATCACGGACCCGGAGGCGGTGTACGCGGCCGTCGCGGAGCACCAGCCCGATGTGGTGATCAACTGCGCCGCCTGGACGGCCGTCGACGACGCGGAAAGCCAAGAGACCCAGGCTCTGCGGATCAATGGCGACGGCACCCGGAACCTGGCGGCAGCCTGCGCCAAGACCGGCACCAGGCTGCTCCAGGTCTCCACGGACTACGTGTTCGCGGGCGACGGCACCTCTCCGTACGCCGAAGACGCCCCCACTGCTCCGCGGAGCGCCTACGGCCGCACCAAACTGGCCGGCGAACAGGCGGTGCTCACCGCACTCCCCGAGTCGGGCTACGTGGTACGCACGGCATGGCTGTACGGCGCGGGCGGCGGCAACTTCGTCCGTACGATGATCAAGCTGGAGAGCGTCAAGGACACCCTCGACGTGGTCGACGACCAGCGCGGCCAGCCCACCTGGACCGTCGACCTCGCCGACCGGCTGATCCGCCTCGGGCACTCCGCGCTGACCGGTGCCGCCCCGGCCGGGATCTACCACGGCACCAGCGGCGGCGAGACCACCTGGTTCGGCCTCACCCGGGAAATCTTCCGGCTGCTCGGCGCGGACCCCGAGCGGGTCCGCCCGACCACCAGCGCCACCTACGTCCGCCCGGCCCCCCGACCCACCTACAGCGTCCTCGGCCACGACCGCTGGGCAGCCGCCCGGGTCGAGCCGATCCGCGACTGGCGCGAGGCCCTGCACGAGGCGTTCCCGGCACTGCTGGCCACCGAGCGGCCGTAGCCCGGCGCACGAAGTCCCCGCGAAACGAGCGGGGTCGGCCGCACCCGTCGCTGGTCTCAGCGGCGGGTGCGCCGGCCGGCGCTGCCGCCGAGACGGTCGTACCGGCTGCCGGCGGTGACCAGGAGGGGGATGCAGACGCTGATCGTCACGGCTCGCGGCTCACGGTCCGTCGTCGCCGCGCCCGGCGTTGTGCCTGCCCAGCAGGCGGTGCAGCAACTGTTCGTCCTCCTGCGACAGTTCGGACACGAAGCGGGACAGCACGGCCTCCCGGTCCGAGCCGCGCTCCAGCAGGCTGTGAATCCGTACTGCGGTCTCGGTCGCCTCGTCCCGGACGGGTGCGAAGGCGTTTCCGCGGCCCACGGAGTGGCGTAGGAGCATGCCCTTGCCGTGCAGGCGGGACAGGATCGTCAGCACCGTCGTGTAGGCGAGGTCTCCGGACAGCCGTTCCTGGACCTGCCGTGCGGTCAGCGGCTCGTCCGCGGCCCACAAGGTGGCCAGAATGGCGCTCTCCAGCTCCCCGCGGGCCCTCCTGCCGGTCACCCCGCCACCTTCTTCGCTCTTCCGGTCGCGCACCCTTCGAATCCTTCCCACTCGATCTCCCGGCCTACCGGCCGACTACTACGACCTGTAGAAGGTGGGGTCGCCGGGGACCGGGCCGGCCAGTGGGTTGGGCAGGGGCAGGTAGCGGGCGTCGGCGCCGTCCGCGCCGGTCCAGCGCAGCAGCAGGTTCGTCTTGCCGGGGAGAGTCGGTGAGGTCAGCAGGCCGGTGATCTCGGGGAGGTCGTGGCGGGCGAGTTCGCGGCGGGCTGCGGGCCAGGGGTCCAGGCCTGGGTGGCGTTCGGCCAGGGCACCGGCGATCTCGGTGAGGTGGTTGACGACCAGGCAGTAGACGAGCCGCTCCCAGCCGTCGGCCCGGGACACCTCGGGCACCAGCTTCACGCCCTCGGCGTCCCGGAACAGCGCCTGCACGGGCATGCCGCCGGCGTCGACCGCGACCAGCGTGTTCTGCAGATGCGCTTCGAGTACGACGCCGTAGCGGTCGAAGACGCTCAGCGCGGGCGGTACGACCGCCCTCAGGTACGCCTCCCACCAGGCGGCCGGGTCGGCGGCGCTCTCCAGGGGGTTGCCCTCGAACCCCTCCACCAGACCGGCGGAGAGCAGCGGGGTCGTGCCGGGCAGCAGCCGGCCGTGCAGTCCGTCGCGGACGAGGACCGCGAGCTCCTCGAACGCGAAGTCCGCCGTGCGGTAGCCGTGATCGCTCAGCCAGGCGGCCCGGCCGCTCGACGCCGCGAAGGCCGCGGTCACCGCCGTATCCGTCCTGCCGAGTTTCAGCAGGTCGTGGCGCCACAGTCGGCGGATGTCGTTGGTGATGCGGACATCGAGGCTGAACTTCAGGAACAGGTCGTGCTCGGGGGCGTACAGGGTGCGGACCGCGGCCGTGGGCCAGGTGTCGAAGGCGGTCGTGCCGAGCCGGACGAGGCGGCCGTCGGCGAAGGCCTCCGTGAGGTCGAGGAGGTCGAGCTGCCAGGGGTGCGCGGGCAGCACGCGGTAGCCGGGCGGGGCCTCGCCCAGGGTGTCCAGCGCCGAGGTGTCGCCCTCCTCGACGACCGTGTCCGCGCGCACCGCGAGCAGCACCAGCGGGAAGCGGGTGTGTGCCTCGGGGGCGTACGGCAGCCAGCCGGCCACCGGACCGCCGCCGCGTGCCTTGGGGGCGGGGTGGTAGGGGTGGCCGGTGATGAGGGACTGCTCGGAGCGCCGGTACGGGTCCTCGGGGACCGTCGCCCGGGCGCGGGCTGCGAGGAGCGCGGCCACCGCGTCGCGGCTGTCGATCATCTCGGCGGGCAGCTCGTGGTTGGACAGGCCCGTATGGCGGCGCAGCTCCTCGGCGACGAGCTTGACGAGTTCTGTGTGGCCTATGGGGTGCCAGTGGCCCGCCGTGTACACCTCGGGCGCTCCCGGCCGCCGTTCGCCGCGCACCCGCAGCAGGCGGTCGACGCCGGGCAGCCGGTAGGTGCGGTGGATGCGGTGGGTGCCGGGCAGCGCGACGGGCTCCGCGACCTCGCGCAGCAGGCAGTTCAGGAGCGGCGCGGCCGCGTACGCGTCGGCGTCGCCGCCTGCGGGCGGGGGCATGAGGTCCACGCGATCCACTCGTTCCCTGAGGTCCGTTCGGGCGGAGACGATCAGTATGTATGCCGTCACCCCGGTTCGTGACGCCCTACCCGTACCCGAGGAGTCCGCCCGTGCACCGTCCCCACCCCGCAGAGGCCGAGGTCGCCGAGGAGCTGGCCGCCGTGCGTCCGGCCCTGCTGACACGGTACGCGGCCGAGCTGCCGGGCGCCCGCGCCGCGGTGCTGACCCGGCTGTGGCGAGCGCTCGCCCATGAGCCGCTGCCGTGGATCACGGACCGGGACCAAGGCCGTGAGGGGCTGACGCTGCGCCTCGGGGACGGCCGGAGGCTGCACGGGCCGGCCCCCGATCCGTACGCCACCGCCGCGTACGTGACCGTCGTACGCCTCGACGGTGTGGCGTACGAGCATCCGGCGCGGCTGATGACGGACCTCGCCGTGCCGCACTGCGTGGACTTCGCGGTCGAACTCGCGCACAGCGTCGCCTCGTTGGCGCTGTCCCGGGCCGGGCAGGAGGGTCACACGGACGAATGGCCCGCGTGTGACCGGGAATGGGAGCAGCGGGTGGTCGACGGGCATCCGTACCACCCTGGCTGCCGTTCCCGGCCCGGGTTCTCGGTGGCCGAGCAGTTCGCCTACGGACCCGAGCACCGGCCGCTGGTCGCGCTGGGGATGCTGCCGGTCAGGGCGGAGGAGTGCCTGGTGACCGGGGTGTGGCCGGACGACATGCGGGACGGGGGGCGGCTGTTGCTGCCGGTGCATCCGTGGCAGGCCGCGCATGTGCTCAAGCGGACCTGCGACGAGGTGCTCACCGCGCACCCGTTGATGTCCCTGCGCACGCTCGCGGTGCCCGGCGGGCCGCACGTCAAGACCGCGCTGAGCGCCCGGCTGACGTCCTCGGTGCGGGACATCTCGGTCTACTCGATCTCGCTGTCGGCGACGTTGTCGGCCTTCGCGGATTCACTGGCGGCCCGTGCGGACGGACTGCTGCACGTCACACGGACGTTGGGGGCGGCCACGGCCGACTCGCCCGATCTCGCCGCCGTGTTGCGGGAGTCGCCGCAGACGTACGCCTCGACGGAGCGTGGCGAGCGGGTGGTGCCGGTGGCCGCGCTCGCCACCACCGCGCTGCCCGAGTCCCCGGCCTGGCTCGCCGAATTCACCCGCCTCACCCTCACCGTCGGCCTGCGCCTGCTGGAGCTGGGCGTGGCCCTGGAGG
This sequence comes from Streptomyces sp. NBC_00461, assembly GCF_036013935.1. Classification (NCBI taxonomy): domain Bacteria; kingdom Bacillati; phylum Actinomycetota; class Actinomycetes; order Kitasatosporales; family Streptomycetaceae; genus Streptomyces; species Streptomyces sp. NBC_00461. The sequence goes on along the minus strand of NZ_CP107902.1, from coordinate 7,886,161 downwards.
CGCACGGCCAGAACCTCCTGGTCGTGCTCTCGGCGACGGGTGCCCCCCTGCGCCTGGTCTACCGCGACCTCGCCGACATCCGCGTGAGCCCGGCGAGGCTGGCCCGGCACGGCGTCCCGGTCCCGGATCTGTCCGGACGGATCGTCACGGACGACGTGCCGGCGCTGCGTCGCAAGCTGTTCGGTTCGCTGGTGGCGGGCGCCCTCGCGGGGACGGCGGGTTCGGCGCGGGCCCTGCGCGGGGCACTGGAGAGTGCCGTACGGGATCTGCCGCGCACCCCCGACCTGGTCGCGCTGCTCGATGAGCCGCTGCCCGCGAAGGCGCTGACGCTGATGCGGATGTCTCCGGGGACGCCCGGGGACCAGTGGGCCGAGCTGCCCAACCCTCTGCGGTGGAAGGGCCGCTGACGCTCGTTTTGGAGCGTGGCGCATCTGATCAATAGGATCCGCCGATGATCAGAACACAACGGCTGGCGGCGGGAGTGTGCGCCCTGCTCGCCGCCCTGGCGGCCGGGGTCGCCTTCCCGGCCGCGGCGAGTGCCGGTGAACCCACGGGTGAGGCCACGTCGAAGGTGGACCTCGTCCTCGATGTCAGTGGTTCCATGCGGACCCGGGACATCGACGGCGGCACCCGGATGGCCGCCGCGAAGCAGGCCTTCAACGAGGTCCTCGACGCGACACCCGAGGAGGTCCAGCTCGGCATCCGCACGCTGGGCGCCGACTACGCGGGCAACGACCAGAAGACGGGCTGCAAGGACACCGCGCAGCTCTACCCGGTCAGCACGCTGGACCGCACCGAGGCGAAGACGGCGGTGGCGACCCTCTCGCCCACCGGCTGGACCCCGATCGGCCCGGCCCTGCTGAAGGCGGCCGACGACCTGGCCGGCGGTGCCGGCTCCAAGCGGATCGTGTTGATCAGCGACGGCGAGGACACCTGCGCCCCGCTCGACCCGTGCGAGGTGGCCCGCGAGATCGCCGCCAAGGGCATCGGGATGACCATCGACACGCTCGGCCTCGTCCCGAACACGAAGATGCGCAAGCAGCTCAGCTGCATCGCGGAGGCGACCGGCGGCACGTACACCTCGGTCGAGCACGCCGACGAACTCACCGACAAGGTCAACCAGTTGGTGGACCGGGCGGCCGACCCGGTGGTGACGCCGGTCGCCACCGAGGGTGCCGCGCAGTGCGCGGACGCGCCGACGCTGAAGTCCGGTCTGTACACCGACCGCGAGGAGTTCGGGCAGCGGCGCTTCTACCGCGTGGATGTGAACCCCGGCCAGGAGCTGCGGGCCTCGGTGAGCGTGGCGGCCGACCGGGCGGTCAACCCTGACTACGGCGTGCTGCTCAGAGCGGTCACCGTGCACGGCCGTGAGATCGTCCGCGGCGAGGCGGCGGGCAACGGCCGCACGGACGTGGTCTCCACGGGTCTGCGCTATCCGAAGGCGGACAGCGACGACGACGAGGCGCCGGCCGAGACGGTCTGCCTCCAGGTCACCCACTCATTCTCGGCGGCCTCCGGTGTGAAGAGCACACCTGGCCTGCCGCTGGAGCTGACCGTCGACGTCGTGGACGGTCCCTCGCACTCGGGCGACGTGGCCTCCTTCGGCCTCGGTCGCGGCTGGTGGCTGCTCGGCCTGCTGGTGCTGGTCGGTTTCCTCGCGGGTCTGGTCTGGGGCTGGGTGTCGCGCTGGCGGGTCGCGGTCTGGAGGACCAACTGATGCGGATCACACGTGTGTTGAGCGCTACGGCGCTGCTGTTCGGACTGGCCGTCTCGCCGGCCGTCGCCGACTCCTCCCCGTCGCCGAGCGCGTCGGGCGACAGCTCGGCGCCTGCCACCGCGGGCACGTCGTTCCGCACGGCGGCCGAGATCGACCAGGGGCAGCAGGCGACCGCGAGCGCGTCCACGGGTGACTACCTGTACTGGTCGTTCCCCGCGGACGCCGGACAGCGCCCGACCGTCAAGGCGACGGTGAAGCTGCCGGATTCGCACGCGCCCCAGACCTGGCAGATCGATGTGTACGACGGCCTGCGCCGCCGCCAGGCCTGTCAGTACGGGGCGCAGACGCGCACCGTGGCCGAGGGCTCCACCTCGGTCGAGCTGGCCTGCACCCTGCGCACGGTGCGCGCCTGGTCGGAGTCGTGGGCCAACGACCCGCTGCCGGGCACGTACTACCTCCGGCTGACGGCGGTGAACCTGGCGACGGCCGACCTCGGTCAGCCGATCGGCGCCTCGGTCCGGGTCGACTCCAAGGACATCGGCGGCTCGGCGGCGGTGGACGGCTCACTGGCGAAGCCGCTGGTGCCCGGGATCGCGGTGACGTCCGGCTCCGGGAACGGTGACGGGGGTTCGGCGCAGGCCGCCGTGCTGTCCGGCATCGAGCCCGAGGACGGCTGGGCGTCCGGCTGGTGGTCCGACAGGTGGGTGTGGACGGCGATCGGCGGTGTGCTGGCCGCGCTCGCCGGTGTCGGCGGGTATGCGCTGACGCGGAGCTCGGGCCGGCCTTCACGGGTGACTCCGGGAGCCTGACGGTGCGCCGGCACGCCCGGTGCGCCGGTACGTCGAAGGCCCGCCGCTCTTGGGTGCGGCGGGCCTTTGCTCTGCCCTGTCATGCCTCCCGGAGCGCCTTGGCGAGCCTGCCGTCGCCGGTCACCGTGCCCCGCCCGCCCCGCACCGCGTCGGTCAGGCTCAACTCCCCGCGGCTGACGGCCGAGCACGTCCCGGCATCCAGGACCAGTCGCGCGTCGGGCTCCCCGGGAGCGGGACCGTCCCCGTACACGGCGCCGTCCGCGGCACCGGCGTGCAGATGGAAGTCCCCTTCCTCCAGCCGCACTTCGACGAGCCCCTCGCCGTCCGGGACTTCCTCCAGCGAGCGCAGCAGCGGCAGCGCGAACCAGTGGGCCCGCAGGGCGTCCGTGGCCCGCCGCTCACCCAGCTCGGCCTCGCCCCACCGGCTCAGCGCCTGCAGCACGGGCAGCAACTCGCGTCCTCGTGCGGTCAGTTCGTAGACGTAGGCCGCGCCGGGCGGCGGCAGCCGGCGCCTGCTCGTGAGGCCGTCCCGCTCCATGTCCTTCAGCCGCGAGGCGAGTACGTCCGTGCTCACGCCGGGCAGGTCCGCGTGCAGGTCCGTGTAGCGGCGGGGACCGGCCAGCAGCTCCCGGACGATCAGCAGGGTCCAGCGGTCGCCGACGAGGTCGAGGGCGCGGGCGGCGGAGCAGTACTGGTCGTAGCTTCGGCGTCGTGACATGCGACGCAGTCTAGACAAGTTGTTGGACTTTCCAAGCGGCTACTTGGTAAAACCAAGCAACACACGAAACCGGAGGGGCGAGCGCGCATGGAGTTCCGGCAGTCGAACAAGCTCAGCGAGGTCTGTTACGAGATCCGCGGCCCGGTGATCGAGCACGCCAACGCGCTGGAGGAGGCCGGCCACAGCGTGCTGCGCCTCAACACCGGCAACCCCGCGCTGTTCGGCTTCGAGGCGCCGGAGGAGATCCTCCAGGACATGATCCGGATGCTCCCGCAGGCGCACGGCTACACGGACTCGCGCGGCATCCTCTCGGCCCGCCGGGCCGTCGCCCAGCGCTACCAGACCCTCGGCCTGGAGGTGGACGTCGACGACGTCTTCCTCGGCAACGGCATCTCCGAGCTGATCTCGATGGCCGTACAGGCGTTGGTGGAGGACGGCGACGAGATCCTGATCCCGGCCCCCGACTTCCCGCTCTGGACGGCGGTGACAACGCTCGCCGGGGGCAAGGCGGTTCACTACCTGTGCGACGAACAGGCCGAGTGGTACCCGGACCTGGACGACATGGCGTCGAAGATCACGGACCGCACGAAGGCCGTGGTCATCATCAACCCGAACAACCCCACCGGCGCGGTCTACCCGAAGGAGATCATCGAGGGCATCCTCGACCTCGCCCGCCGGCACGGCCTGATGGTCTTCGCCGACGAGATCTACGACCAGATCCTGTACGACGACGCCGTGCACCACTCGGCCGCCGCCCTCGCCCCCGACCTGGTCGTCCTCACCTTCTGCGGCCTGTCGAAGACGTACCGGGTGGCCGGCTTCCGCTCCGGCTGGCTGGTCGTCACCGGCCCGAAGCAGCACGCGCGCAACTACCTGGAGGGCCTGACCATGCTGGCCTCCATGCGGCTGTGCGCCAACGCGCCCGCCCAGTACGCCATCCAGGCCGCGCTCGGCGGCCGCCAGTCGATCCACGAACTGACCGCCCCGGGCGGGCGGCTGCACGAACAGCGCAACGTGGCCTGGGAGAAGCTCAACGAGATCCCCGGGGTGTCGTGCGTGAAGCCGAAGGGCTCGCTGTACGCGTTCCCGCGCATCGACCCCAAGGTGCACCGGATCCACGACGACGAGAGGTTCGTCCTGGACCTGCTGCTGCGGGAGAAGATCCAGGTGGTCCAGGGCACGGGCTTCAACTGGCCCGCTCCCGACCACTTCCGCATCCTCACCCTCCCCCACGCGGACGACCTGGAGGCGGCGATCGGTCGGATCGGGCGGTTCTTGGGCGGATACCGGCAGTAGCGCGGCCGACTGACCGGGCCTCCAGTGCGCCTGGAGCGGCGCCGGGCAGCGTGGGCGGCAGTCGCGCCGCCGGGAGTCGGGCGGCCGTTGTCACTGAGAGGAGACGCCGTGTCCCAGGCGGTCCAGAAAACGTACGCGCAGGTCTCCGGGGAGGTCTACGCCGAGGTCCGGACGTTCTACGCATGGCAGATGCGCCGGGTCGACGCGCTGGACATCGAGGGGTTCGCCGCGACCTTCACCGAGGACGGGGAGGTCGTGCACGCGGGAGGCGCCGTGCAGCGCGGGCGGGCGGAGATGCTCGCCGGGATGCGGGCGGCGCTGCCCCGCTACCGCGACATCGCCGTACGCCATTGGTTCGACCACGTGCTGATCGAGGCCGACCCGGTCGACGAGAACACCCTGCACGTCTCGTACTACTCGCTGGTCACCCAGACCGACCGCGAGGGCAACGTCGTGTTCGAGCCCACCTTCACGGTGGAGGACGAGCTGGTGCGTCGTGAGGGCGTGCTGTTCACCAGGCGGCGGGTGATCCACCGCGATCAGCCCGTACCGGCGTAGGACGGAAGACGCGGGGACGGACGGCAAAAGAGCCGCGCCGGACGGGGGCTGTGATGGCCTCCGTCCGGCGCGTCAGTTGTGCCCGCGGCCGGCGTGGATCGTCATGCGTGGCACTGCGGCAGGCCGCCCTGGTACGCCACCATCTCCTTGAACGACTCCACCACGTCGAGCCGCTCCCCCGGTGACAGCCCCCGCTGTTCCGCGTAGGCCCTGTGCAGATTGCCCACGAGGCGTTCCGCGTCCACGAGCGTCGCGAACCCTCCCAGGTCGGCGCGTTCGGCCGCCTGGAGGGGGGTCAGGCCGTCGCGGAGGCCGTGCACCGCCAGACGGTGGACCAGACGCAGGTACGCCTCCGTGAAGTCCAGCAGCTCCGGGCCGCCGACCGGGCCGTGACCGGGGACCACCGTGCGGGGGCGCAGCGCGCGCAGCCACTCCAGGGCCTTCAGGGA